>NZ_CABPRZ010000081.1 GCF_902459695.1 Pandoraea terrae | reverse complement strand
ATCCCGACGCCGGAACGTGCCGTTGACGGCGCCTTCCTGATGCCGGTCGAAGACGTGTTCTCGATCTCGGGCCGTGGCACGGTCGTGACGGGTCGCGTTGAGCGCGGCATCGTCAAGGTCGGCGAAGAAATCGAAATCGTTGGTATCGCACCGACGCAAAAGACGACTTGCACGGGCGTCGAAATGTTCCGCAAGCTGCTCGACCAAGGTCAGGCAGGCGACAACGTCGGTATCCTGCTGCGCGGCACGAAGCGTGAAGACGTCCAGCGCGGTCAAGTGCTGGCCAAGCCGGGCTCGATCACGCCGCACACGGAATTCACCGCCGAAGTGTACGTGCTGTCGAAGGATGAAGGTGGTCGTCACACCCCGTTCTTCAACAACTATCGTCCGCAGTTCTACTTCCGTACGACGGACGTGACGGGCTCGATCGCCCTGCCGGCCGACAAGGAAATGGTCATGCCGGGTGACAACGTGTCGATCACGGTCAAGCTGATCCACCCGATCGCCATGGAAGAAGGTCTGCGTTT
>NZ_CABPRZ010000080.1 GCF_902459695.1 Pandoraea terrae | reverse complement strand
TAGCGCACCTGCACACCCTTTTCCGTGAGCTTGTCGGTCAGCTCCTTGAGGGCATGCTGCGCGCGCGCCACCGCCAGGCCGTAGCCCGGCACGATCACCAGCGTCTCGGCGTTGCCCATCAGGAATGCCGCGTCGTCGGGCGAGCCCGACTTGACCGGACGTTGCTGCTGTTCGCCCGCGGCTGCAGCCGCCCCGGCCGTGGCGCCGAAGCCGCCGAGCAGCACGTTGAAGAACGAGCGGTTCATCGCGCGGCACATGATGTACGACAGGATCGCACCCGACGAACCCACCAGCGAACCGGCGATGATCAGCATCGGGTTGTTCAGCGAGAAGCCGATGCCCGCGGCCGCCCAGCCCGAGTACGAGTTCAGCATCGACACCACCACCGGCATGTCTGCGCCGCCGATCGGGATGATGATCAGCACGCCCAGCACGAAGGCGATGGCGGCCATGATCACGAACGGCAGCCAGCTTTGCGACAGGAAGAAGAGGATGCCGAAGCCGAGCATCGCGATGGCCAGCATCAGGTTGA
>NZ_CABPRZ010000079.1 GCF_902459695.1 Pandoraea terrae | reverse complement strand
TCAGCGCAATCGACCCGTGCGCGCCGGCAGCCTCGATACTGCCGGCGCGGTTATCGAGCGCACCGCCTGCCGTGATCTCGAGCTCGCCCCGTGCCGACACCTTGCCGCCGCGATTGGCGAGCGCATCGCCCGCCGTGAGATGTACGCCGGCGCCTGCCGTCAACTCGCCCTCGTCGTTGGCGAGCGTGCCTTGGGCCGCGACCGTCAACGTGCTGCCTGCCGTCACCCGCCCTTGCGTATTGGCGAAGTCATGCGCCGCGATATCGACTGCGCCGTTGCCGGCCAGCAACCCGCCGGTGTTCGTCACCACGCCGCTCGTGAGGTCGAACCGCCCGGCGCCGGCATGCGTGATCGTGCCGCGCGTGTTGTCGAGGCTGCCTGCGGCCAGCGTGAACGTCGCGGCGTTGCTCTCGAGCTTGCCGCCGGTGTTGTCAAGCGCGCCGGCAAGATCGAAGCGCGCATCGCCGCTGCCGTGCTGCGCCAGCCGCCCGCCCCGGTTCGACAGCGACACGCCGGCCACCTCGAGATGTGCGGCCACGGTTTCGGCGCCGTCGTGATCGATGTGACCA
>NZ_CABPRZ010000078.1 GCF_902459695.1 Pandoraea terrae | reverse complement strand
AGCTGCCGAGCATCGGGCTGTTCGCAATCGTCGCCGCGCCCGCGCACCCCTACCTGGTGGTGACCGATCCGCGGTTCACCGACTACGGCAACTTCGTGTCGAGCGATTACCTGCTGGGGCTGCTGGGGCTGGACCCGGCGCGGGTGGACAAGCGCGTGGGCGACGGCTTCTACGAGGCCCGCCTGCTGCGCGAGCAGGTGCTGAAGGCGACGGGGCGCACCTTGCTCGCAGAACACACGCAAGCGGATGACGAGTTCAAGGCGCTGATGGCCTCGGGCGCACGCTACGCGCGGGCGTTCCAGTTGCGCGTGGGCGTGGCGCTGACCGCAGCGCAGATGAAGGCGCTCACCAGCGACATCGTCTGGCTGGTCAGGCAGACCGTGACGCTGGCCGACGGCAGCACGCAGGAGGTGCTGGTGCCCAAGCTCTACCTCGCGCATGGCCGTCGAGTGCGGCTCGACGCCACCGGCGCCGTGACGGGGGGCGCGATGATAAGCGGCCACGACGTGCTGATCGAGGCGCAGGACGCGCTGACCAACAGCGGCCGGATCGCGGGCGATACAAACGTGAACGTCGCCGCGCGC
>NZ_CABPRZ010000077.1 GCF_902459695.1 Pandoraea terrae | reverse complement strand
TTGTCCATCGCCAGCTTCTGCTCGGGCAGCAGCACCGGCCAGAACATCGACTGCGTGATCAGCGACTGCTCCGTGCCGCCCGTGACAAAGGCCGCCTGGACCGAGCAGCGGTCCGGGAAATTGCCCTTGAAGTGCGCCGTGTCGACCTCGATCTTCTCGATCTCGCCCGGGTGCGCCAGCGCGATGATGGCCCAGTCGTTGCCCGGCTCGCGGCGCCGGCGCGTCTCCCAGCCGTCGCCCATGTTCACCCCGCGGCCCGGCATGAGCAGCGTCGAGGCCGGCCCGAAATGCTGATTGTTGGCCGCGACCACATAGCCGCCGTTTTCCATCGCGATCAGGTCGACCAGTTCCTCGCGCGAGCGGCGCGCCCAGTCGCATTGCGGCTGGCCGTACAGGCGCAGGCGCGCCAGACCGCCGTCCGGATACAGATTCACCCGCACGTGCGTGACCGGGCGCTCGCCGGCGAGCGCGTGATAGTGGTGGCTGTTGCCTTGCAGCGTGACCGAGCCCAGCACATCGAACCACTCGGTGCTCTCGGCCGGGGCGCCGTCCGGGCTGTAGCAGCCCTCGATCGAAGCGGCCGGC
>NZ_CABPRZ010000076.1 GCF_902459695.1 Pandoraea terrae | reverse complement strand
TGGTTGGTGGCGCGTTCGAGCGCTGAGTCGGCGCGCTCGCTCAAGGCGTAGATGCCGGCGGTCTCGGTCATGCCACAGGCCTGCAGGATTTCCGCGGCGGGGAAAAGACGCTGTACGCGCTCGATCAAGGTTTGCGGGCCGATCAGGATAAGCGAGTGCAGCGCGTCGAGCCTGGCGGGGTCGAACGAGGCGTGGTCGAGCAGGGCCTGCACGATGGCGGGAAACCACGGCCAGGCGGTGGTCACGCGCTCGCGCGTCATGAGCGCCAGGGCGCGGCCGGGCTCGAAATACGTATCGGTCAGGTAAGTGCCCGCGGCGCCGATCGAGCCGATGAACGGCGCGAGCGAGCCGATGTGAAACAGCGGGCCGGCGCCCCAGGTGACGTCATGCTCGCTGCTGGCCAGGCGTCTGCGAGCGCGCTCGAGCGGGCCGCGCGTGAGCGCCTCGTGCGAGAGCACACAGCCCTTTGGATTGGCGGTGGTGCCGGAGGTGTAGAGGATGGCCGCGGTGTCGCGCACGCGCACGCGGCAGCGGGCGGCTTCGACGTGCGCGGGCTCGGATTGGCTTGCGAGGCGATCGAATGCGTCGCGCCCGAGGAAA
>NZ_CABPRZ010000075.1 GCF_902459695.1 Pandoraea terrae | reverse complement strand
TCTGCGCGGCGGCGAGCACCGGGCTCGATACCGCGACCGTCACGCCCGACTGGCGCACTTCAAACTCGCGCTCGCTGCGCGCCGTGTCCGTCGACTCGACGATCGCCACGCGTTGGCCGGCGATGTCCACGTCGCCCGCGCGCGCCACCACCTGGCTGCCCGCCTGGCGGTACTGCTCGCCCGCGACGAGCGTCACGTCGCCCGTGACCGAGCCGAGCACGCTGCCGGTGTGCGTGGTCTCGCTGCGCCGCGTGGTCTCTTGCTCCGCGCGCCGGCCGATGGTCACGCCCGCGCCGCCGTTGCCGAACACCCCGGAGGTCGTCTCGCGGCGGTACTCCGACGAGGCGTGCCGGTTCTGCGCGCCCGCGATCTCGAGGTTGCGTCCCGCTTTGACCGTGACGTCGCCCTCGCCCACCACGTTCGCGCCGGCAACGCGCACGTCGCGCGCCGCGCCGACCTCGACGGCGTTGCCCGAGACCGTGCTGCCCTGCGCGAGCACGTCATGCGCGTCGCGCCGCGTCTCTTTGGTGCTGCGCGAGAGCACGCCCGAGCGCGTGTCGTGGCTCCACTTCGCCGTGTCGTGACGCTCCTCGACGCCCTC
>NZ_CABPRZ010000074.1 GCF_902459695.1 Pandoraea terrae | reverse complement strand
GTATCGCGTCGATCGCGCGGACGGCTCGCAGGCCGAATCGGAAGCGCTTGTGCTCACCGTCGGCGTCGACGAAGGCGATCTGCTGCCCCCGCCAAGCGTCGAGGAAGCCAACGGCGACCAGCTCGATCTGCCTGTCCCGCCGGGCGGCATCACCGTGGTGGTCGCCAGCTACGACGGCATGGCCGACAAGGACGTGATCCACATGACCTGGGCGCGCGGCACAGCCGACGAATATACCGACTTCTTCCCGGTCAACCCCAATACGGTCGGGCGCGACATCCCCTTTACCGTGCCCGCCGAATACGTCACGCCGTTCGAGAACCAGCGCGTCCCGGTCGAGTACCATGTCGTGCCACTCGCCGGCGAGCAGCGAAATTCGGCAGTCCTGCGCCTGAAGGTCGGCGAAGTCGATGAGGATGGGCTGCCGCCGCCGCAGATTGACGAAGCCGTCGACGGCGTGCTGAACCCGGACCACGTGCCAACCGGCGCGACCTTCCGAGTCAAGGCCTACGAAGGCATGGCCGCCGGCGACAGTGTCGAGATCCGCTGGGGTCTGGGCACCGGCGCGGGCGAATACACCTACACGCTGCCCGTCTCGGGC
>NZ_CABPRZ010000073.1 GCF_902459695.1 Pandoraea terrae | reverse complement strand
GCGCTGCTCGGCGACGATCGCGCGCTCGCGCCCCTGAAACGGCTCATCCTGGACAAGACCGAAGGCAACCCATTCTTCATGGAGGAAGTGGTCCAGACCCTGATCGAGGAGAAAACCCTGGTTGGCCTGCCCGGGGCCTACCGCATTGAGAAGGCGCCTACCGAACTTCACATCCCCACCACCGTCCAGGGCGTGCTCGCCGCACGCATCGATCGGCTCCCCCTCGTGCAGAAGGAACTGTTGCAAAGCCTGGCCGTGATCGGCAAGGAGTTTCCTTTGAGTCTTGTTCAGCACGTCACTTCGCTGACTGACGACAAGCTTCGCCCGCTGCTCGCGAACTTGCAGGCGGGCGATTTCATTTACGAGCGACCCGCATTCCCGGAGGTGGAATACGCGTTCAAGCACGCCCTCACTCAGGAAGTCGCCGGCAACTCGCTGCTTACCGAGCGGCGCAGCGCGCTGCACGAGCGCACCGCCCAGGCCATCGAGACCCTGTTCCAGAGTCGGCTCAATGATTACTGCAGCGAGCTCGCACACCATTACAGTCACAGCGGCAACCTTCCGAAGGCCGTCAATTACCTGCACTGTGCCGGCCGGCAGGCCCTCCAGCGTTCCGCTCAGA
>NZ_CABPRZ010000072.1 GCF_902459695.1 Pandoraea terrae | reverse complement strand
ACGTCCTTCGTCGCCTGTAATCGCCAAGGCATCCACCACATGCACTTATTCGCTTGACCCTATAACGAGTGTGTCTTTGTCGATCAGAGTTGGCGCTTTAGCGCTTACTCTGATCCCATCCCCGTAGGGGATAGAAAGTCATATTCATTACAGGTTTGAGTTTCGCGTTTATGCCGTATTCCAAGTCATCTTTCGATCACTTAAATACTGGTTGATACAATCACAACCCGTACAATTTCCACGCGCCATCTCTAACGCGCTTCCGTTGTACTACTTCTTCTTCCAAATTGTTAAAGAACAAATACTGCATGACATTGCTGTCATTCAAAAAATCTCAATTGCTTAAGGTCTTTTGGCTGACATCGATGTGATCTAAGGTGTTGGTGGAGGCAGACGGGATCGAACCGACGACCCCCTGCTTGCAAAGCAGGTGCTCTCCCAGCTGAGCTATGCCCCCAAATCGGAACGATGCGGCGTCACAAAAAACCTTGCATACGGGTGTATGCGGCGGTCTTTTGTTCCTTGCCTCGTCCTGATTTAGCGTGGTCAGTGATGACCGCTGCTAATACCGTGGGAGGCTTGCCGTTCTGATCAGGCGTGCCGTTCAGATGGGGAGAATTGGTGGGTCTGGAAGGACTTGAACCTTCG
>NZ_CABPRZ010000071.1 GCF_902459695.1 Pandoraea terrae | reverse complement strand
GGCACGGAGCAGTCGCTGATCACGCAGTCGATGTTCTGGCCGGTGCTGCTGCCCGAGCAGAAGCTGGCGATGGACAAGCAGTTCCACTTCGCCGAGCAGATCCAGAAGGTCGGCCCGATCACGCACATCCGCTTCAACATCATCCCGGACGGCGGCGTCTCGCGCCTGCGTCTGTGGGGCCGCCTGGCGGACAAGCAGGCGTAATGGGAACGGAAACGGGAAAGAAAACGGGAAAGGAAACCGGGCTATGAGCAACGTCCAGCACGCACTGCATGAGTTGCCGATCGAGGTGCTCACGCGCGAGGCGTTCGCGCCGTTCGGTGACGTGATCGAACTCGCCGGCGCCAAGCACTTCCCGATCAACGGCGGCACCACCGAGCGGTTCCACGATCTGGCGCAAGTCGATCTGGGCCCGGACGGCGGGCGCACGCTGGTGAACGTGTTTCGCGGCCAGGCGCGCACGCTGCCGTACGAGGTGAAGATGCTCGAGCGTCATCCGCTGGGCAGCCAGGCATTTCTTCCGCTGTCCACGGTGCCGTATCTGGTGGTGGTGGCGCCAGCCGGCGAGTTGGACGTGTCGCAGATGCGCGCGTTCCTCGCGTGCGGAGAGCTCGGCTGGCAGGGGGTGAACTACGCGCGCGGCGTGTGGCATCACCCGCTGCTGGCGCTGCACGAGACGTCGGACTTCATCGTCGT
>NZ_CABPRZ010000070.1 GCF_902459695.1 Pandoraea terrae | reverse complement strand
CACGAACGGCAGCCAGCTTTGCGACAGGAAGAAGATGATGCCGAAGCCGAGCATCGCGATGGCCAGCATCAGGTTGAGCATGTGCTGGCCGGCGAACACCACCGGCGCGCCCTGGAACAGGCGGAACTTGTACTTGCCCGAGAGCTTGCCGAAGGCGATGACCGAGCCCGAGAAGGTGATCGCACCGACGAAGGTGCCGATGAACAGCTCGATGCGGTTGCCGGCGGGCAATATCGTCTCTCCGGCCGGCACGATGCCCAGTGCCGCCGGTTCGGCCACGGCCGCGACCGCGATGCACACGGCAGCCAGGCCGATCAGCGAGTGCATCGCCGCGACCAGTTCCGGCATCTTGGTCATCTCGACCTTGCGGGCCACATAGGCCCCCACGCCGCCGCCGACGACCAGACCGGCCAGGATCAGGGCGAGGCCCGAGTAGTCCCCGCCCATGCGCTTGCGCAGCTCGAGGATCAGCGCGACCGTGGTCAGCGCGGCAATCGTCATGCCGATCATGCCGAACGCATTGCCGCGCCGTGCCATCTTCGGATTGGACAGGCCCTTCAAAGCCTGGATGAAACAGATCGACGCGATCAGGTACAGCAGCGTCACGAGATTCATGCTCATGTTAGTGGGCTCCCTTCGCGTCTTCGGCAACCTTCGCGGGCGCCTTGTCCTTCTTCTTGAACATTTCCAGCATGCGCTGCGTGACGAGGAAGCCCCCGAACACGTTCACCGCGGCCAGCGCCACGGC
>NZ_CABPRZ010000069.1 GCF_902459695.1 Pandoraea terrae | reverse complement strand
GAGCGCGAGATCGCGCAGGGCGTGGGCGGCTACGCCCGGCCGATGCCGGCCGCGTGGCTCGCGCGCCAGGCGCAGCTGGTGCACGCGCGCATCGCGCAGGCCGACATCGTGATCACGACCGCGCTGATTCCGGGGCGCCCGGCGCCGACCCTGATCTCGGAAGATACCGTCAAGGCGATGAAGCCCGGCTCGGTGATCATCGACCTGGCCGCCGGTCGCGGCGCCCACGGTGGCGGCAACTGTCCGCTGTCGAAGGCCGACGAGGTCGTGAACGTGCATGGCGTGGTCATCGCCGGCTACACGAACCTGGCCGGCATGGTCGCAGCCGACGCCTCCGCGCTCTACGCGCGCAACGTGCTCGACTTCCTCAAGCTCGTCATCGACCGCGAAGGCCAGCTCGTGATCGACACCAACGACGACATCGTCGCCGCATGCCTGATGTGCCGTGATGGCCAGGTACTTCGCGCAGCTTGACCGGACCAGGGAGACAGAAATCATGGAAATGATCAATCACACGGTGATCAATCTGATCATCTTCGTGCTGGCGGTGTACGTCGGCTATCACGTGGTGTGGAACGTCACGCCCGCACTGCACACGCCGCTGATGGCGGTGACCAACGCGATCTCGGCGATCGTGATCGTCGGCGCCATGCTCGCGGCGGGCCTCACCGAAGGCGGGCTGGGCAAGACCATGGGCGTGCTGGCCGTGGCGCTGGCCGCGGTGAACGTGTTCGGGGGCTTCCTCGTCACGCAGCGCATGCTGGAAATGTTCAAGAAGAA
>NZ_CABPRZ010000068.1 GCF_902459695.1 Pandoraea terrae | reverse complement strand
CCCGACCACTTCGGCACCCAGTAATAGAAACCTGAGAACAGCGCGAACAGGGAACCCGCGACCAACACGTAATGGAAGTGCGCCACCACGTAATAAGTGCCGTGCATCTGGATGTCGAGCGGCGCCAGCGACAGGATCAGGCCGGTGAAGCCGCCCATCGTGAACACGAACAGGAAGCCGACGGCGAACAGCATCGGCGTCTCGAAGCTGAGCGAGCCCTTCCACATCGTGGCGACCCAGTTGAAGACCTTCACGCCGGTCGGCACGGAGATCAGCATCGTCGCGTACATGAAGAACAGCTGGCCCGTGACCGGCATGCCCGTCACGAACATGTGGTGCGCCCAAACCATGAACGACAGGATCGCGATCGATGCCGTGGCGTAGACCATCGAGCTGTAGCCGAACAGCTTCTTGCGCGAGAACGCCGGGATCACCTGCGACACGATGCCGAACGCCGGCAAGATCATGATGTACACCTCGGGGTGCCCGAAGAACCAGAAAATATGCTGGTACATCACCGGGTCGCCGCCGCCAGCCGCGTTGAAGAACGACGTGCCGAAGTGGCGGTCGGTCAGCAGCATCGTGATCGCGCCCGCGAGCACCGGCATCACGGCGATCAGCAGGTAGGCGGTGATCAGCCACGTCCACACGAACATCGGCATCTTCATGAGCGTCATGCCCGGTGCGCGCATGTTCAGGATGGTCACGATGATGTTGATCGAGCCCATGATCGACGAGGCGCCGAGAATGTGCGCGCCGAAGATCGCCAGATCCTGGCCCGGGCCCATCTGCACCGACAGCGGTGCGTACATGGTCCAGCCGGCCGCGGTCGCGCCGCCCGGCACAAGGAACGACGCCAGCAGCAGCAGACCGCCCACGGGCAG
>NZ_CABPRZ010000067.1 GCF_902459695.1 Pandoraea terrae | reverse complement strand
TCATAGTGACCGAGTGCGTCTGGACCAAGGCATTGCGCTTCAGATCCGCGTCGGAATCCACACGGGCGAGGTGTTGGTGCGCTCGATCCGGAAGGACGACCTGCACACGGACTATGATCCTGTGGGACACACGATCCACATCGCCTCGCGCATGGAAGGTGTTGCCACACCGGCGTCCATCCTCGTCAGCGAGTCTACCCATAAGCTCACCGAGGGGTATTTCGAATTCAAGGCGCTCGGGACCACCCACGTAAAGGGCGTACGGGATCCACTCGCTGTGTATGAGGTGCTGGGCCTCGGGGCGTTGCGTACGCGCCTGCAAGTGGCTGCGCACCGCGGTCTGGCCCGCTTTGTGGGGCGCCAGGCCGAGATGGAACAATTGCACAACGCCCTGGCGTTGGCCAAGGCGGGGCATGGGCAAGTCGTCGGGGTCGTGGGCGAGGCCGGCGTCGGAAAATCGCGGCTTTTCCACGAGTTCAAGGCACGATCACAGCAAGGCTGCCTGGTGCTGGAGACCTTCTCGGTTTCGCACGGCAAGGCCTTCGCCTATTTGCCGCTCATCGAGCTTCTGAGGAATTACTTTCAAATCACCCCGCGCGACAACGACCGAATCTGCCGCGAGAAGGTCACCGGCAGGCTACTCACCCTGGAGCGGGCGCTGGAAGACTATTTGCCCTACCTGCTCTATCTGCTTGGGTCCGTCGAGCCCGGCTCGGCATTGCCGACCATGGACGCTGCCATCCGGCGCCAGCGCACGTTCGAAGCCATTGCACGTCTGTTGGTCCGCGAAAGCCTCAACCAGCCGCTCGAGCTCGTTTTCGAAGACCTGCAATGGCTGGACAGCGAAACCGAGGCATTCCTCAATATCCTCTTCGACCACGTTCCGGGTGCGAGGATCGTCCTGCTCGTCAACTATCGTCCGGAATACGCCCATGACTGGGGCCCCAAAAGCGACTACGTCCAATTGCATCTGGAGCCTCTGGGCCCGGCCGAAGCCCAGGGACTGCTCAG
>NZ_CABPRZ010000066.1 GCF_902459695.1 Pandoraea terrae | reverse complement strand
TGCTGATCGAGGCGCAGGACGCGCTGACCAACAGCGGCCGGATCGCGGGCGATACAAACGTGAACGTCGCCGCGCGCGACGTGGTGAATACGGGCGCGATAGCTTCTGTGGGCTCGTTGGTTTCGGGGGGCTCGGCGGGGCCCGAGAATTCACAGGGCGGGCAAGGCATCAGGGGCAACGTGGTGGTGCGCGCCGCGCGCGACGTGGTGAACCTCGGCGGCGAGATCGCGGGCAGAGGTGTCGACATCCGCGCGGGGCGGGATGTGGTGGTCGGCTCAAAGACGCGCCGCATCGCGCAGGCATCCGGGCGTGCAGGGCAGACCAATGCCGTGTCGAACACGCTCATCGACGGGGCAGGGGCGATCCACGCGGATGAAGCGTTGCAGCTGGTGGCGCAGCGCGACGCAAAGCTCGAGGGCGCGCAGGTGAGCGCCGGAGGCGACGCGCAAATGGCGGCGGGCCGCGACGTGGTGATAGGCGCCACGGCGCTGGAGCACACGTTCGGCAGCCGGGGCGACGGCGCAGGTGGCGCAGGTAGCGTAGTTGATGCCACCGGCTGGACCGAGCGCCGCGAGCATCTGGGCACATCGATCGACGCACAGGGCAGCGTGACGGTGGTCGCGGGCCGCGATGCGGCGCTGCTGGGCTCGACCCTCGCGTCGGGCGGCGACACCACCGTCGCGGCGGCGCGCGACGTCACGGTGGGCGCGGTCAAGGACACGCACCGCTTCGAGGGCAAGTCGTTCGGCGGCACGCTCAAACACACCACCGACGCGTATCACGAGACGGTGCGCGGCAGCGAGGTGCAGGCGGGGGGCGACATCAGCTTCGGCGCGGGCCAGGCGCAAGCCGTCACGCAGGTGCTTGATACCTTGGGCGTGACGGCCTACGTTGACACCGACAGTAGCAGCGGCAGCGACAGCAGGGCCGCGTCCCGAAGCGGCGAGCTCAAGGTGCAGGGCTCGTACGTCAACGCCGGCCGGCAGGCAGGCGCGGCCGATGCGCAGCGCCGCGACG
>NZ_CABPRZ010000065.1 GCF_902459695.1 Pandoraea terrae | reverse complement strand
AAGCTCGAGCGCGGCGGGCTGCGGCGCGGCGTCGAGATCGAGGTCACGCTCGACCCGAGCGGCTTCATGGGGTCGGGGGATATCGCATTGTTCGGCGACGTGCTGAACCGGTTCATCGGGCGCTACGCCAGTGTGCAGCACTTCGTTCAGCTGGTGCTGTGCGTGGCGCCGTCCGACTTCGACAGGGCGTCGGCGGCGCGTATCGAGTTTGCACGCATTGAATACGACGGACCGGGACTGTAAATGGAAGGGGGCCGGCGCACGATTCTTTTCGTTTCGCGAGCAGCGCCCCCAAAACAAAGTCCCCCGCACAACATCGTGCGGGGGACCTTGGCAGTGCCGGGTAGTCTCGCTCGTTTCGGTCGCGCCTTACACCTTGCCCTTCCAAGGCACCAGCACCTTTTCCAGATACCGCATCAGCAAGTCGAAGCTGAACGCGAAGACGCCGATCACGATGATGCCCATGATGACAACGTCCGATGCAAGGAACTCGGCGGCGTTGAGCACCATGAAGCCTAAGCCGCTGCTCGAGGCCACCATTTCCGCGGCAACGAGTGTCGTCCAGCCCACGCCGATGCCGATGCGCATGCCCGTGAAGATCTCCGGCAACGCCGACTTGACGATCACGTGCATCACAATCTGCCGTGGCGACGCCCCCATCGAGTACGCCGCATGAATCTGTTCCATCGACACCGAACGCACACCGGCGCGGGCCGCGATGGCCAGCGGCGCGAAGATCGCCAGATAGATCAGGAACATTTTCGAGAACTCGCCGATGCCGAACCAGATGATCACGAGCGGCAAGTACGCCAGCGGCGGCAACGGCCGGTAGAACTCGATCGGCGGATCGAACACCCCGCGCGCGATACGCGACACCCCCATCATGATGCCGATGGGAATCGCCGTCACGCACGCGAGCGCAAACGCGCCGAATACGCGGCCCAGGCTGATCAGCGTGTGCTGCCACAGCGTCGATCCGGCGAAGCCGTCCGTCGAGACCTGTATGAACTTCTCGAAGATCGCACGCGGACCCGGCAGGAACAGTGGCTTGATCATGCCCGACGACGTGATCGCAATCCAGATCAGCAGCAGCGCCGCCACCGTGATCACGCTGATCAGCAGGCTCTGGCCCTGACCGGGGGCGCCGAAGGCTTCACCCGGTTTCGCGGGGCTTTTCGCGAACAGG
>NZ_CABPRZ010000064.1 GCF_902459695.1 Pandoraea terrae | reverse complement strand
CCCGGGCAGTCAACGTGCGCGTAGTGGCGGTTAGCCGTTTCGTACTCGACGTGGGCGGTATTGATGGTAATACCGCGTGCCTTTTCTTCCGGCGCTGCGTCGATTTCGTCGTACTTCTTGGCGGTGCCGCCGAACTTGGCCGACAGAACCGTAGCGATAGCAGCCGTCAGGGTCGTCTTACCGTGGTCAACGTGACCAATGGTACCGACGTTCACGTGCGGCTTAGTCCGCTCGAATTTTTCCTTTGCCATGTCAGACTCCTAACGGGTTATCTATTTGCCGAATCGCTCGGCACAATGACTGCCGCGCTTAACACTATCTTTTGGTGCCCATGGGCAGGATCGAACTGCCGACCTCTCCCTTACCAAGGGAGTGCTCTACCACTGAGCCACATGGGCGAAACCTGGTACTTCTGCGCGATCACCTGGAGCGGGTGAAGGGAATCGAACCCTCGTCATAAGCTTGGAAGGCTTCTGCTCTACCATTGAGCTACACCCGCTTTGGATTGAGGCTCCAATTTCCTTTTTGATAACTTGCGGCAAAGTCACTTACCGCAAGTCATTACCGCATTCTGGTGGAGGAGGTTGGATTCGAACCAACGTAGGCGTAAGCCAACAGATTTACAGTCTGCCCCCTTTAGCCACTCGGGCACCCCTCCGCAGAGAATTCAAGATTATGGAGATGTCGCCCTTTGTTGTCAACACCTTCAACGCTCTGCTGGCATGTTTTTTGATGTTTTCGATTGTGCGACGCAACAGGAACGTCAAGATGACGCCTCACCAGGCCCAAATCGCCTTGAAAGTGAGGCGCACTGTCGACGTTAGTCCGGGCGGGTGCCTGGACTTTCATTGACTTTCCCAACGACACTCTGGCATTTTTGTGCGCCGATCTGGCATGGTTTTGCGTTTCACCGGAGGGCCTCCCACGAGGCTCGCCGAGGGCGTTCCGGGAAAACTCGAGGCGGAAGCCTGGCAATCGTCTAAACTTGCACGGCTCGCGCCCTCTCCGGCGCCCGGGGCCGCCAACGGAGCTACTTTTGCTTCGCAAAACCAGCTCCATTGCCGTCGTCATGCATCAAGGGGAGCACCTGCGAGACAAGCCATGCTGACAGTGATTGCGACGCTGGACCCGGGTCGATGAACGACGGGGCCTCACGACACTTTGGCTGTAGGGACCGTCGCTGGGAGTGCCGCACTGGCGGCGGTTACGGA
>NZ_CABPRZ010000063.1 GCF_902459695.1 Pandoraea terrae | reverse complement strand
CCGGCCGGCCTGGCCGCGGCGATCCGCCTGAAGCAGCTGGCGCAGGAGGCGGGCCGTGAAGTCTCGGTCTGCGTACTCGAAAAAGGCTCGGAAGTCGGCGCCCATATCCTCTCCGGCGCCGTCATGGACCCCCGCGCCATGAACGAGCTGTTCCCCGACTGGAAGGCGCGCGGCGCGCCGCTCGAGACCGCCGTCACCGAAGACCGTTTCCTGTTCCTGTCGGAGACCGGCGCCAAAGCCACCCCCAACTGGCTGCTGCCTGCCTGCTTCCAGAACCACGGCAACTACGTCATCAGCCTGGCCAACGTGGTGCGCTGGCTCGGCCAACAGGCCGAGGCCCTGGGCGTGGAGATCTTCCCCGGCTTTGCCGCCGCCGAGATCCTCTATGACGAGAACGGCGCGGTCATGGGGGTGGCCACCGGCAACATGGGCGTGGGCCGCGACGGCCAGCCCACCGAGAACTTCCAGCTCGGCATGGAACTGCACGCCAAGTACACGCTGTTCTGCGAAGGCGCGCGCGGCCATCTGGGCCGCCAGCTGATCAGCAAGTTCGCGCTCGACGCCGGGCGCGATCCGCAGGCCTACGGCATCGGCCTGAAGGAGCTGTGGGAGATCGATCCGGCCAAGCACCAGGAAGGCCTCGTCATCCACACCGCCGGCTGGCCGCTCGACAAGGACACCTACGGCGGCTCGTTCCTGTATCACATGGGCAACAACCTCGTCACGCTCGGTTTCGTGGTCGGCCTCGACTACGAGAACCCGTACCTGTCGCCGTTCGAGGAATTCCAGCGCTACAAGACCCATCCGCAGATCCGCCATTTCCTCGAAGGCGGCAAGCGCATCTCCTACGGCGCGCGCGCGATCACCGCCGGCGGCATCCTGTCGCTGCCCAAGCTCGTGTTCAACGGCGGCGCGCTGGTCGGCTGCGAGGCGGGCTTTCTGAACGTCTCGCGCATCAAGGGCAGCCACGCCGCGCTCAAGACCGGCATGCTGGCCGCCGAGGCCGCGTTCGCGGCGCTGGGCAGCGGCCGTGAGCGCGACGAGCTCACCGCCTACCCGGCCGCGTTCGAGCAATCGTGGCTGCATGAAGAGCTGCAGAAGTCGCGCAACTTCAAGCAGTGGTTCAAGAAGGGCCGCACCGTCGCCACGCTCATGACCGGCATCGAGCAGAAGCTGCTGGGCGGCAAGATGCCGTGGACGATCCATCGCACCA
>NZ_CABPRZ010000062.1 GCF_902459695.1 Pandoraea terrae | reverse complement strand
TGTAGTGGTCTAATGAACCCGGACACTGATTTAGGCGAGAATACTCGCCATGAAGAGGTGTCTGATGACCAAGCAACGTCGTACGTTTTCCCCGGAGTTCAAACAGCAAGCCGCCTGTCTGGTGCTCGACCAGGGCTATAGCCATATGGAGGCGAGTCGCTCGGTCGGCGTCGGCGAGACGGTGCTGCGTCGCTGGGTGCAACAGCTTCAGATGGAACGCCAAGGCGTCACGCCGCAGGGCAAGGCAATCACGCCGGATCAGCAACGTATTCAGGAACTCGAGGCGCGTATCGAACGCCTCGAGCGTGAGAAGGCCATTTTAAAAAAGGCTACCGCGCTCTTGATGTCGGAAGGCATCGAACGTACGAAGTAATCGATCAGATCTGCGCAAGCGAATCGGTCGAACTGATCTGCGCGGTATTCGACGTATCGCGGTCCTGTCTGTATGCGTACCGGGAGCGTGCCCAGCGCGTTGATGCCGAGCGTATGGCGTTGCGTAGCCGAGTACACGATCTGTTCATCGAGAGTCGAAGCTCTGCTGGCAGCCGCAGCATCCTGGGCATGATGCGCGAGGAAGGTACGGTGATTGGCCGATTCAAGGTCAGCCGCTTGATGGAAGAGCTGGGGTTGATCTGCAAGCAGCCTGGCAGCCATGCCTACAAGCAGGCCACGGTCGAGCGGATCGATATCCCGAATCATCTCAATCGTCAGTTCGAGGTTGGTGCGCCGAATCAGGTCTGGTGTGGTGATATCACGTACGTCTGGGCGCAAGGCCGTTGGCATTATCTGGCGGCGGTGCTCGACCTGTTCACGCGGCGGGTTGTTGGCTGGGCGTTCTCGACACGTCCGGATGCGGATCTGGTCGTGCAGGCGTTGGACATGGCCTATGAGCAGCGTGGCCGACCGCAAGGGTTGCTGTTCCACTCGGATCAAGGCGGCCAGTATGCGAGCCGGAAATTCCGTCAGCGCCTATGGCGCTATCGGATACAGCAGAGCATGAGCCGTCGCGGAAATTGTTGGGATAACTCCCCGATGGAAAGGCTGTTTCGCAGCTTCAAGACGGAATGGCTGCCGTCAGTGGGTTACATGTCGGCGCAGGAAGCAAACCGGGATATCAGCCACTACCTGATGCACCGGTACAACTGGATACGGCCGCATCAGTTCAATGACGGACTGGCACCGGCTGTTGCGGAAGAAAAACTTAACGCAGTGTCCGGGATGAGTTGACCACTACA
>NZ_CABPRZ010000061.1 GCF_902459695.1 Pandoraea terrae | reverse complement strand
TACATGCCTTTGTTCGTGGAAGGCACGCTGATGACGCTCAAGTGCACGGTGATCTGCGTGATCGCCGGCACATTGCTCGGGCTCATGTTGGGGGTCGGCCGCCTGGCCGAGGCCCGGCACGGGTTCTACAAGTATTTCCTGCGCTACGCGGTGCAGTTGCCGGTGCGCTTTTATGTGAGTTTCTTCCGGGGCACGCCGCTGTTCGTGCAGATCCTGCTGATCCACTTCGCACTGATGCCGGTGCTGATCAATCCGTCGGGCGGCCTGGTGATCAGCGGCGACCTGGCGCGCGAGATCCGCTCGCAGTACGGGGCGTTCATGTCGGCGGTGCTGGCGATTTCGCTGAACGCGGGGGCGTACGTGTCGGAGATTTTCCGCGCGGGGATCCAGTCGATCGACCGGGGGCAGACGGAGGCGGCGCGCTCGCTGGGCATGACGTACCTGCAGACGCTGCGCAAGATCGTGCTGCCGCAGGCGTTCCGGCGCATGCTGCCGCCGCTGGGCAACAATGCGATCGCGATCGTGAAGGACTCGTCGCTGGCCTCGGCCATTGGATTGGCGGAGCTGGCGTATGCCGCGCGTACGGTGTCTGGGGCGTATGCGCGCTACTGGGAGCCGTATCTGACGATTTCGCTCATTTACTGGGCGATCACGCTGATACTGTCGGCGTTTGTACAACATCTGGAAACGAGGTACGGCCAAGGTGATCGTCGTTAAGGGCTTGCAAAAGCAGTACGGGCAGACGCACGTGCTGCGCGGCATCGATTGCCGCATCGAGGAGCGGGAAGTGGTGTGCGTGATCGGGCCGTCGGGCTCGGGCAAGAGCACGTTCCTGCGATGTCTGAACGCGCTGGAGGAGATCTCGGGCGGGCAGGTGGAGGTCAACGGGTATGCGGTGCAGGACCTGAAGACGAACCTGAACGAGATGCGCGAGAGCGTGGGGATGGTGTTCCAGCGCTTTAACCTGTTTCCGCACATGTCGGTGCTGGAGAATCTGGTGCTCGCGCCGATGCAGGTCAGGAAACTGTCACGCGCGGATGCGATCGTGGTGGCCGAGCAGTTGCTGCGCAAGGTGGGGCTGATCGACAAGATCGATGCGTATCCGAACCAGCTCTCGGGCGGGCAGCAGCAGCGGGTGGCGATCGCGCGGGCGCTGGCGATGTCGCCCAAGGTGATGCTGTTCGACGAGCCGACCTCGGCGCTGGACCCGGAGCTGGTGGGCGAGGTGCTGGCGGTGATGAAGTCGCTGGCCGAGGAGGGCATGACGATGGTGGTGGTCACGCACGAGATGGGGTTCGCGCGGGAAGTGGCCGACCGGGTGCTGTTCATCGACCAGGGCGTGATCATGGAGGAAGGGCCGCCGGAGCAGATCTT
>NZ_CABPRZ010000060.1 GCF_902459695.1 Pandoraea terrae | reverse complement strand
TGGGAGGCTTGCCGTTCTGATCAGGCGTGCCGTTCAGATGGGGAGAATTGGTGGGTCTGGAAGGACTTGAACCTTCGACCCCCGCCTTATCAAGACGGTGCTCTAACCACCTGAGCTACAGACCCTACTTAGATCTTGCAGGAACAACCGATAAGCGTGAACACTCAACTTCAGTGCATGCTCTAGAAAGGAGGTGATCCAGCCGCAGGTTCCCCTACGGCTACCTTGTTACGACTTCACCCCAGTCATGAATCCTGCCGTGGTAAGCGCCCTCCTTGCGGTTAGGCTACCTACTTCTGGCAAAACCCACTCCCATGGTGTGACGGGCGGTGTGTACAAGACCCGGGAACGTATTCACCGCGACATGCTGATCCGCGATTACTAGCGATTCCAGCTTCACGCAGTCGAGTTGCAGACTGCGATCCGGACTACGATCGGTTTTCTGGGGTTAGCTCCACCTCGCGGTTTGGCAGCCCTCTGTACCGACCATTGTATGACGTGTGAAGCCCTACCCATAAGGGCCATGAGGACTTGACGTCATCCCCACCTTCCTCCGGTTTGTCACCGGCAGTCTCCCTAGAGTGCTCTTGCGTAGCAACTAAGGACAAGGGTTGCGCTCGTTGCGGGACTTAACCCAACATCTCACGACACGAGCTGACGACAGCCATGCAGCACCTGTGTTACGGTTCTCTTTCGAGCACTCCCACCTCTCAGCAGGATTCCGTACATGTCAAGGGTAGGTAAGGTTTTTCGCGTTGCATCGAATTAATCCACATCATCCACCGCTTGTGCGGGTCCCCGTCAATTCCTTTGAGTTTTAATCTTGCGACCGTACTCCCCAGGCGGTCAACTTCACGCGTTAGCTTCGTTACTAAGGAAATGAATCCCCAACAACTAGTTGACATCGTTTAGGGCGTGGACTACCAGGGTATCTAATCCTGTTTGCTCCCCACGCTTTCGTGCATGAGCGTCAGTATTGGCCCAGGGGGCTGCCTTCGCCATCGGTATTCCTCCACATCTCTACGCATTTCACTGCTACACGTGGAATTCTACCCCCCTCTGCCATACTCTAGCCTTGCAGTCACGAATGCAGTTCCCAGGTTAAGCCCGGGGATTTCACATCCGTCTTACAAAACCGCCTGCGCACGCTTTACGCCCAGTAATTCCGATTAACGCTTGCACCCTACGTATTACCGCGGCTGCTGGCACGTAGTTAGCCGGTGCTTATTCTTCCGGTACCGTCATCCCCCCGAGGTATTAGCCCAAGGGATTTCTTCCCGAACAAAAGTGCTTTACAACCCGAAGGCCTTCTTCACACACGCGGCATTGCTGGATCAGGCTTTCGCCCATTGTCCAAAATTCCCCACTGCTGCCTCCCGTAGGAGTCTGGGCCGTGTCTCAGTCCCAGTGTGGCTGGTCGTCCTCTCAGACCAGCTACAGATCGTCGCCTTGGTGAGCCTTTACCTCACCAACTAGCTAATCTGATATCGGCCGCTCTTATAGCACGAGGCCCGAAGGTCCCCCGCTTTCATCCGTAGATCGTATGCGGTATTAATCCGGCTTTCGCCGAGCTATCCCCCACTACAAGGCACGTTCCGATATATTACTCACCCGTTCGCCACTCGCCACCAGGTGCAAGCACCCGTGCTGCCGTTCGACTTGCATGTGTAAGGCATGCCGCCAGCGTTCAATCTGAGCCAGGATCAAACTCTTCAGTTCAAACCTGTTACTGTTTTTCGGTTCC
>NZ_CABPRZ010000059.1 GCF_902459695.1 Pandoraea terrae | reverse complement strand
AGCGATTCGCCCGGCTTGCGCTCGTCTTGCGGCCACAGGCGCGTCGCCGGTCCAAAGCCTGCCGCTTGCAGCGTCATCTTCGGCTGCGGTTGCGCCCGGCCATCGTGAAACGACGGCATGCGCACCTCGATCGCGTACGCGTCACGCGTGAGCGCGGCGTACAGGGTCGAGGCCACGATCCG
This sequence comes from Pandoraea terrae, assembly GCF_902459695.1. Lineage (GTDB taxonomy): Bacteria > Pseudomonadota > Gammaproteobacteria > Burkholderiales > Burkholderiaceae > Pandoraea > Pandoraea terrae. The sequence goes on along the minus strand of NZ_CABPRZ010000059.1, from coordinate 1,826 downwards.
GTCACCGTGCAGATACAGGCGGATGCGCGACAGGACCCCCGGCGAGCGCCGATCGAAGCGCCGCACCTCGAACGCGAGCCGGATGGCGCTGCGTCCATCGGGCCGCAACTGCTGCGCGGCGTCGCGCAGCGTCAGCGGCAGTACGTTCACGAACTGTGTGGTGCGGTAGGTGCATACCGTCTGCGCATCGCCCACCGGCGTCGAGCGCACCGTCAGCCCGGCCGGCAACACTTGCCCTGCCGGGCGCTCGGCGTGCGGCAGGAGTTCGAGGATCGTCAGCGACGGGATCGTGCGCACCGTGTGCGGCCACAGCATGCCGGTCAGCGGTTCAGTCAGCTCGGGCAGTTCGTCGGCCAGCTTGCCGCCCATGCGCGCACTCAGGAACGCGAACCCCTGGAACAGCTGCTCGACCGCGTCGCCCCGGCCCCCGAAGCGGGTCAGGCCCAGACGCGCCGCCGCCTGCGGATGCGACTGCGCGAATTCCTTGGCGGCCTCGCGCAGGTAGCGCATCTCCGCTTCGAATTCGCGCAAGACCGGCGGCCGGTTGGGGCCGTGCCTCGGGCCGCTCATCGGGCGGCTCCCGGTGACGGCGTAGACGCCGTTGCATGCGCGCCTGCGGATGGGTCGACCGCAAAAATGCGCTCAGGCATCTTGAAACCGCGCAGCCCCAGCAGGTCGAGCGGCCCTGCCCCCGTTTGCGTGCGCAGGACATACTGCAAGTCCTGCGCGCCGGGCTGCTGCCAGGTGAGCGCGTAGCGCGTGCTGTCGAGCGGCGTCGTTTGCGCTTTCTCCAGCAGGCGCAGGAAGGCCCAGTCGCCGGTCGCGTCGAAGGCCTGCCGCGCGCCGGCGTTGACCGTGTGCCAGCGCAGGCTCGCGCGGCCGTTCAGGCCGTCGCCTGGCCAGGCGATCGGCGTCCAGCTTTCGCGCTGGTTGAAGTAGACGATCGGCCGCCCGTCGATCACCAGCTCGGTGCGCGTGACGTCGACCGCCGGCAACGCCATCAGCTCGAACCGGTAACCGGCGTCGCCGCGCAGATAGCCCTGCGCGCCCAGCGCCGACAACTGGTTCAGTGCCGCGAGAAACGCCGGATCGATGCGCAGGGACTGCGGCACCAACGGATTGGGCACCCAGCGCTCGCCTTGCGGCACGAGCACGCCGGCCAGTTGCGTGGCCACGAACCTGGCGATCAGGCCGGTGTCGGGCCGCACGTAGCGCCCGAGTTCGGCGAACGACGCATCGGCTGTGGTATCGGCGAAGGGATATCGGCCGTTGAAGGCGATGGAAAACGGCATGGCGATGCCTTCTCTCCAGGATGCATTCAGGCTTGCGGCGGCTGGCGCCAGGATGGTTTGCCAGGCCATATCGAGCGGCTGCGCGAACAGGGCATGGCCGAAACCGGCCCATTGCTGGCCCAGGCTGGCCGCCGTCACGCCCGCGTCGTCACGTGCCTGCATCAGGTCCGAGAGCTGCCCCTGAAACACCGCCTGCGCAAGCGACCGGGCCATCGCCTGCGGCTGCGGGCTGGCCGCGATCTGCTGGAGCTTCAGGCGCACCGTGGTCACTCGCGTGAGATAGCGCGCGAGGCTGACGTCGTTGGCGGGCGCCGGGCGAGGTGTCGCGCCGGGGACGGCGGCGGCGTTGCCGGCATCGCCCATCAGGGCGAGGAGCGGCCCGAACGATTCATCGAGCGGGGCCGTAGCGATGCCCGACGGGACAAGTTCCGCCGGATCGGGGTCCGCACCCTGCAAGAGGTCCTGTGCCCGGCGCACCAGTGTGTCGGACAGGGATTGCGATGGACGCCCCGAGTGCGCCTGATACTGCACGGC
>NZ_CABPRZ010000058.1 GCF_902459695.1 Pandoraea terrae | reverse complement strand
ATGGCCGCATCGTCAATACCGGCACGGGGCTCACGCGCATCGTTGCGGACTCCGTGACGAATGCCGTGACCAATGCCCAGACCAATGCCCAGACCAATGCCGTGACGAACGCGGCATCGGAGGCCGAGACGCCGGCTTCCAGTACAGATGGCGGCGACGCTGCCTCGAAGGACACCGCGAAGAACTCCGCCGTGGGCTTCATCGGCGGCAATGGCGCGGTGCAGATCGCTGCCAACGTGCTCGAGAACGCCACTTCGGCGCGCCTCCAGTCCGGCGGCGAGCTGGTGCTGGCGATCGCCCGGCGCCTCGCCAACGGCGGCACGCTGTTCGCGGGCCACCACCTGTGGCTCGGCAAGGCCGACGCCCGCGCCACGGCAGTCACCGAAGTCCTCTCCCGCGCCTTGGCCGGTGACGCGCCCTTCGCCGCCGCGTCGCAACTGCGCGTGCAAAACAGTGGCGAGATCCACGGCATGGGTGATGCATGGATTCACGCCGCAACGCTCACGCACGCCGGCAGGCTCGCCTTCAATGGCAGCCTGGCCCTTCAGGCCGGGACGCTCGCCGGTGACGGCGGGATGCAGGCGGGCCGCGACCTGCTTGTCGCGGTCACCGGCGACTACACCCACGCGGCCGGGCGCGACTACCGCGCCGACGGCGACCTGAGCTTCACGGCCGGCGGCGTCTTCACCAACGCCGGCAGTTTGTCGGCGGTCAAGCGCCTGGCGGTCAATGCGGCCTCGATTCACAACATGAGCGGTGGCGCGCTGCGCGGCGGCACGACGGCGCTGGCCGCCACCGACGAGATCCGTAACGACGGCCGCATCGACGGCCAGGAGGTGAGCCTCAGCGCGCGGCGCGTGCACAACGCGGCCACGGTGCTTGGTGACCGCATCACTGTTGCCGCCACCGACATCGTCAACCAGGGCAGCCGCGCGGTGATGGCGGCCACCTCCGCGCTCGACCTGTGGGCCGGCGGCGACGTGCTCAACGACGACGGCGCGGTGCTGTATAGCCTCGGGGCATTGCGCATTGGCGCGGGCGACGAGCGCGACGCGCAGGGGTACCTGGCGCGCCAGACGGCGAGCCTCACCAACCGCTCGGCCACCCTTGAGGCCGGCGGCGATCTGGATATCGCCACGCGCAAGCTGGTGAACGAGCGCAGCTTCATCCATATCGAGAAGGCGGTGCCGCAAGGCACCAGGACCTTCAGCCGCCGCGTCTGGGTGGCGGGGTACCACGTCGACATCCGGCCCGGCGACGCGCAGGACCTGAACACCAACCTGCCGACGACGCACCGCAGCCATAGCCTGGCGGTCAACGGCGAGCCGGCGTTCATCCTGCAGGAGATCGAAGTCCGGGGCGAGCGGGGCGAGCCACCCCGGCGCGTCAAGGTCAGGAAGCCGAATCCGAAGAATCAGTCGTTCACCCAATGGACCTGGCACGAGGCCAAGGCGGCGTTGTCCGAGGAGAAGCTGCAGGCGGTCGCCGCCCCGGTGCGGGTGGTGATCCCGAAGTCGGGCGTGCGCGCGCTCGACGCCAACGGCAAGACCTTCCGCCTCGCGCATCCGATCGAAGAGGTGTATCAAGCCAGCGCCGCCTGGCAAGCCGCCGGCGCCGCGGAATTCCAGAAGCGCACCATCACGCACCACGCGATCCAGCATTTCGAGCGACTGGCGGAGGACGGCCAGGGCAACTACGTCATCGAGTTCTATCCGGATTTCGATCCCGGGACGCACCTGCGCCCGGGCGTGGTCGACGAGGCCGGCGGCCACCTCACGGGCGCGGCGGACGAGGGCGTGCGCATCCTGCGCTACCGGCCGGGCATGCGCGACGGGCGCGACTACAACGAGGTGCGGCGCGAGTTCCGCGAGAGCGCGACGATCGACCGCCTGATTGGCGCGGCCCCGGCGGCGCGCATCGCGTCGCAACGGGCCATGCGCATCAACGTCGACGGTGGCGAGGCACTCAATGACGCCTCGACCATCGCGGCGGGCGGCAACCTCGAGGTGCGCGGCAATGAGGGCGCGAGTGGGGGCGGCGCGATCACGGTCAAGGGCCTTGAGCTCGAGCGGCGCGTGAACCAGACGCAGACGAGCTGGGTCTACTGGCACGAGAAGCGCGGCAACAGTGCGCGCGAGGTGCGCGCGCATGACTTCTCGGTGGCGCAGCGCCGCGAGGTCGCAGGCGGCCTGCCGGCGATCGTGTCGTCGAACCAGCGGGTGAGCATCGCCGGGCGCGACGTGGCTGTGACCACGGTCAACCCGGACGGCGAGACCGTGGCCGGCACGCGCGCCATCTCCGACAGCGCCGGCAGCGCCGATGCGTTCGGCGAAGTTGATACCGTCGCCGTGCCGGCGCCGGCGCTGCCGGACCTGAAGCTGCCGAGCATCGGGCTGTTCGCAATCGTCGCCGCGCCCGCGCACCCCTACCTGGTGGTGACCGATCCGCGGTTC
>NZ_CABPRZ010000057.1 GCF_902459695.1 Pandoraea terrae | reverse complement strand
GTAAGCGCGAATTTATCAGCACGTATCCTCGGGCCTGAGGGCGGGGCAAGATGTGTCCACTGATTAACAGTGGACACATCCCATGACTCAGACAGACTCAGATACGGCATATCTCGCCGTTACCCTTGTAGGCCGCGACGGCAAACGGCGTTACGACTCGCAGTCCAAGCGCAGGCTCGTCGAGGCCTGCCTGCAGCCGGGCGTGTCAGTGGCGGGGTTGGCGCTGAAGGCAGGCGTCAACGCGAACTTGCTGCGCCGGTGGATCAAGCTGCATCAACAACGCTGCGGCATGACAGTGGCGAGGGAAGTCGTCGAGGATACGCCGACGCTTGTCGTGCCGTCGCCGTTCGTCGAGATCCAGCACCGCGCGGTGGTCGAGCGGACGGGCATCGTGCAGACCTGTCCCAAGCCCGCGCGGCCATCGCCCCGCGCGCCCGTGCGCTCGCAATTGACGGTGGAAATGCCCAACGGCATCACGCTACGGCTCGACTGTACGGGGCAGGATGCGCCGCTGGTATCGGCGATGATCGAGACACTGGGGCGCTGCGATGTTCAGGCTAGACGCTAGACTCAAGGTGTACCTTCATCGCGAAGCCGTCGACTTCAGGAAGTCGATCAACGGCCTGGCGACACTGGTCGAACAGGCCCTGGGGCTGGACCCGTTTGCACCGGCGGTCTATGCGTTCAGCAACCGGCGGCACGACCGGATCAAGCTGCTGTTGTATGACCGCACGGGCTTCTGGCTGCTGATGAAGCGCCTGGAAGAAGACCGCTTCGTCTGGCCGCGCCGGCAGCAGGCGGTGATGGAGATCACGACCGAGCAGCTTCATTGGCTGCTCGACGGCATCGATATCGAGGCGGTGCGCCGTCATCCTTCGCGGCAATACCAGCACGCAGGCTGAAGGTGCCGGGATGCAACGCTCGGGCTGGATGTTACAAATTCGGTAAACCCATTGGTCTGGCGGTTTCGCTATCGTGAGCGTCATGCCAGCACACGATCCCGCCGCCGGCTTGCCGCCAGAGGTTCGCGCCTATATCCGCGAACTCGAGGCCAGCAACCGCGAACTTCAGACCCGCAACCAGCAGCTTGCCCAGCGTATTGAGCAGCTCGAGGAGCAGTTTCGTCTCGCGCAATTGAAGCGCTTCGCACCGAGCAGCGAGAAGCTCAAGGATCGTGTGTTCGACGAAGCCGAACAGGCTGGCGCGACCGAACCCGTTGAAGACGATCCGGACGGCGTCTTTGCGCTGCCCGACACGGGCCTGCCAGCAGTTGACGGCCCGGGCCGCCAGAAACGGGGACGCAAGCCGCTGCCGGCCGATCTGCCCCGTACGCGTATCGAATACGACCTGGCCGACGATCAGAAGGTCTGCCCGTGCTGCCAGGGCGTCATGCACCGGATGGGCGAGCAAACGTGTGAGCAGTTGCATATCGAGGTGAAGGCGTCGGTGCTGCAGCACGTGCGCTTCAAGTATGCGTGCCGCCATTGCGAGCGCCACGCGGAGCGCACACCCATCGTGGTCGCCCCCATGCCGGCGCAGCCGCTGCCGGGCAGCAACGCGAGCCCGGCGATGATCGCCACGGTGATGACCGCCAAGTACGCGGATGGCACACCGCTTTACCGCATGGAAGACGCGCTGGGCCGTTCGAACATCGCAGTCGGTCGCGGCACGCTGGCGCACTGGATCATCCGGCCCGCCGAATTGCACCTGTCCCGGCTGTACGAGGCCATGCGTCGCACGCTGCGCTCGCAGTCACTGATCCACGGCGACGAGACGACGGTGCAGGTGCTCAAGGAAGATGGCAAGACCGCGCAGAGCAAGTCGTACATGTGGGTCTATCGCTGCGCCGAGGAAAGTGTCGAGCCGGTGGTGCTGTTCGAATACCAGCCCGGACGCGGACAGCAGTATCCTCAGGCCTTCCTGAAAGGCTATGCCGGCACGCTGATGACCGACGGCTACAGTGCGTGGCGCACGCTTGAAGGTGTCACGCACCTCGGATGCATGGCCCATGCGCGCCGGGCGTTTGATGAAGCGTACAAGGCGCTCAAGAAACCTGACGGTCGCGCACGCAAGGCGCTCGAATACTTCAAGGCACTGTACCGGGTCGAGACCCTTGCGCATGGCAAGTTACCCGAGGGGCAAACCCGGGAAGCCTACACGTACCGGCTGCGCCAGGAGCACAGCGTGCCACTGCTGGACGCATTCAAAATCTGGCTCGATGAACAGGCGCCACAGGTGCTGCCCGAAAGCCTGACCGGCAAGGCCATCAGCTACATGCGCAATCAATGGGAATACTTGCGGCGCTACGTCGAAGACGGTCGTGCGCCCATCGACAACAACGTTCTCGAACGAGACATCCGGCCATTTACGACCGGAAGAAAGGCGTGGCTGTTCAGTGACACTGTTGCCGGGGCGAAGGCTAGCGCGGTCATTTACAGCTTGATGCTCACATGTCGTGCGTGCAACGTCGAACCGTATGCGTATCTGATGCACGTGCTGACCGAACTGCCGCAGCGCGCACCGGATGCTGATATCAGCGACCTGCTGCCGTTCAACTTCGCGAAGCCGAACCAAGTACCGGCACCTGCCTGATCTAGCCACAGCCCACCGGCCAACTCTCTGCGGTGTGCGTAAATTCGCGCTTAC
>NZ_CABPRZ010000056.1 GCF_902459695.1 Pandoraea terrae | reverse complement strand
AGCCGACAGCTCAAGCGCTAACACTGGCCGTAAAAAAACACACTGGTTATAGGATCAAGCCTCACGGGCAATTAGTATCAGTTAGCTTAACGCATTACTGCGCTTCCACACCTGACCTATCAACGTCCTGGTCTTGAACGACCCTTAAGGGGAATCGAGTTCCCAGGGAAGTCTCATCTTAAGGCGAGTTTCCCGCTTAGATGCTTTCAGCGGTTATCTCTTCCGAACATAGCTACCCGGCGATGCCACTGGCGTGACAACCGGTACACCAGAGGTTCGTCCACTCCGGTCCTCTCGTACTAGGAGCAGCCCCCTTCAAACTTCCAACGCCCACGGCAGATAGGGACCAAACTGTCTCACGACGTTTTAAACCCAGCTCACGTACCTCTTTAAATGGCGAACAGCCATACCCTTGGGACCGGCTACAGCCCCAGGATGAGATGAGCCGACATCGAGGTGCCAAACACCGCCGTCGATATGAACTCTTGGGCGGTATCAGCCTGTTATCCCCAGAGTACCTTTTATCCGTTGAGCGATGGCCCTTCCATACAGAACCACCGGATCACTATGACCTGCTTTCGCACCTGCTCGACTTGTCAGTCTCGCAGTTAAGCACGCTTTTGCCATTGCACTATCAGCACGATTTCCGACCGTACCTAGCGTACCTTCGTACTCCTCCGTTACACTTTGGGAGGAGACCGCCCCAGTCAAACTGCCTACCATGCACTGTCCCCGATCCGGATAACGGACCAAGGTTAGAACCTCAAACAAGCCAGGGTGGTATTTCAAGGACGGCTCCACTGAAACTAGCGTTCCAGCTTCAAAGCCTCCCACCTATCCTACACAGACCGGTTCAAAGTCCAATGCAAAGCTACAGTAAAGGTTCATGGGGTCTTTCCGTCTAGCCGCGGGTAGATTGCATCATCACAAACACTTCAACTTCGCTGAGTCTCGGGAGGAGACAGTGTGGCCATCGTTACGCCATTCGTGCAGGTCGGAACTTACCCGACAAGGAATTTCGCTACCTTAGGACCGTTATAGTTACGGCCGCCGTTTACCGGGACTTCAATCAAGAGCTTGCACCCCATCATTTAATCTTCCGGCACCGGGCAGGCGTCACACCCTATACGTCCACTTTCGTGTTTGCAGAGTGCTGTGTTTTTATTAAACAGTCGCAGCCACCATTTTTTTGCAACCCCTTCACCCTTCTGGCGCAGGCCAGTCAAGCTACAAGGGCGTACCTTATCCCGAAGTTACGGTACCAATTTGCCGAGTTCCTTCTCCCGAGTTCTCTCAAGCGCCTTAGAATACTCATCTCGCCCACCTGTGTCGGTTTGCGGTACGGTCTCGTATGACTGAAGCTTAGAGGCTTTTCTTGGAACCACTTCCAATTGCTTCGCGAACAAGTTCGCTCGCCCCACAGCCTTGAATTACGCGCCCGGATTTGCCTAAGCGCCTTCTCCACTGCAGGGACCGGGACTTCCAACACCCGGACAACCTTCCGCGATCCGTCCCCCCATCGCATCATACGACGGTGCAGGAATATTAACCTGCTTCCCATCAGCTACGCATCTCTGCCTCGCCTTAGGGGCCGACTCACCCTACGCCGATGAACGTTGCGTAGGAAACCTTGGGCTTACGGCGAGGGGGCCTTTCACCCCCTTTATCGCTACTCATGTCAGCATTCGCACTTCTGATACCTCCAGCATCCTTTACAAGACACCTTCACAGGCTTACAGAACGCTCTCCTACCATGCGAGCAAGCTCGCATCCGCAGCTTCGGTATATTGCTTAGCCCCGTTACATCTTCCGCGCAGGACGACTCGATCAGTGAGCTATTACGCTTTCTTTAAAGGGTGGCTGCTTCTAAGCCAACCTCCTGACTGTTTTAGCCTTCCCACTTCGTTTCCCACTTAGCAATATTTAGGGACCTTAGCTGGCGGTCTGGGTTGTTTCCCTCTTGACACCGGACGTTAGCACCCGATGTCTGTCTCCCGTGATTGCACTCTTCGGTATTCGGAGTTTGCTATGGCGTAGTAATCCGCAATGGACCCCACAACCATGACAGTGCTCTACCCCCGAAGGTGATACACGAGGCACTACCTAAATAGTTTTCGGAGAGAACCAGCTATTTCCAGACTTGTTTAGCCTTTCACCCCTATCCACAGCTCATCCCCTAATTTTTCAACATTAGTGGGTTCGGACCTCCAGTACGTGTTACCGCACCTTCATCCTGGCCATGGATAGATCGTCTGGTTTCGGGTCTACACCCAGCGACTGAACGCCCTGTTCGGACTCGCTTTCGCTACGCCTGCCCTATTCGGTTAAGCTTGCCACTGAATGTAAGTCGCTGACCCATTATACAAAAGGTACGCCGTCACCCGTTTCCAGGCTCCGACTGTTTGTATGCATGCGGTTTCAGGATCTATTTCACTCCCCTCCCGGGGTTCTTTTCGCCTTTCCCTCACGGTACTGGTTCACTATCGGTCGATTACGAGTATTTAGCCTTGGAGGATGGTCCCCCCATCTTCAGACAGGATTTCACGTGTCCCGCCCTACTTTTCTCAAGCTTGGTTCCACACCAGGGTTTTCGCATACGGGACTATCACCCACTATGGTCGGCCTTTCCATGCCGCTTTGCTAACACCGGTGCTAAATCTTGAAGGCTGTTCCCATTTCGCTCGCCACTACTCTGGGAATCTCGGTTGATTTCTTTTCCTGCAGCTACTTAGATGTTTCAGTTCGCCGCGTTCGCTTCGCTGAGCCTATGTATTCAGCTCAGGATGACCCATTCGGGCCGGGTTTCCCCATTCGGACATTTGTGGATCAATGCTCATTTGCCAGCTCCCCACAACTTTTCGCAGGCTATCACGTCCTTCGTCGCCTGTAATCGCCAAGGCATCCACCACATGCACTTATTCGCTTGACCCTATAACGAGTGTGTCTT
>NZ_CABPRZ010000055.1 GCF_902459695.1 Pandoraea terrae | reverse complement strand
GCGCGGGAAGTGGCCGACCGGGTGCTGTTCATCGACCAGGGCGTGATCATGGAGGAAGGGCCGCCGGAGCAGATCTTCAGCGCGCCCAGGCACGAACGCACGCGCGAGTTCCTGCGCAAGGTGCTGTAACGACGCCATGAGGGCCGGGCGGGCGCCCGCCGCGCGGTGCGGGCGCCCCAGGGCCGTCGAGGCTCAACCGCTTGTGACCATGCGAGCGAATTCGCTCAAGTCGCACGGCACGACCATCACGCCGGCGCGCAGGCCGTTGGCGACATTCCGGTTTGGAAACACGATACGCTCGACCTCATGCGACACCGTGTAGGCGTAACTGCCGTCGTTCGCGAGCACGGTGCCGCGCGGGTAGGGGGTGAAGTTCGGCGTGTCGTCCGGGACATGCATGTCAAAGGCGTCGGACTGGCGGACGATTTCGGCGGCCACGCGAAACAGTTGCGCCGGGGCGTGCGTGTCATCGGCACTGGCCATCATCTCGCCTCCGGCGAGCCAACGCCGCAATCCCGTGTCGATGCCGCTGAAATCCTCGAGCCGGTTTCGGCCGAACGGTTCGACCTTGCCCAATTCGAGCGTGCAGCTTTCGGCGCCAAAGGTGGCGCAGGTGAAATACGAGAACGTGACGGCCGGCTGGTTCGTGAGCAGGATCGCCGCGATGTCGGCCGCGGCAAGATCAGCCAGCCAGCGCGGCTCGGGAGATCGCCCCTGCGCGGACGGCACAACGGCGAAACGGCGGAAATGCGAGGGGCGAATGGCCGTATGCATGTCGAAGTGACGGCGCTTGACGGACGTCGCAGCGGCCGGCGATTCATTGAAGAATGCCGTAACGATTCGCTCGAGTTCGGCGGCGCGCCGGGCAGCGGGCAACTCGGCGCGGCGCGTGTGCGCGCCGCAGAAGAGCCGATTCAAATCGAACTCCAGATAACGCTTGCCGGCACGCATGGCGGCCGGATTGCCGAGGATGACCAGAATGCGCTCACGCAATGTCAACGCGCCGGCATCGATGTCGCGCAGCATGCCGTCGACCAATTCAATGGGCGCGGTTTCATCGCCATGCACGCCGCACGACAGGACAGCGTCGTACCGGCGAGCCTGCGGCGCGGCGGGAAGCAGTTCCAGGATGCCCTCGGCATGCCATCGCCACGTAACCCCGTGTGCCGTGGCGCCGGTATCGCGATCGGGACGCCGGCCGGCCAACGCGGCTGCGAGCCAGTCTTGCAAGGGGGAGGGCACTGCTGTCATGAAGAAATCTCCGGGAACGCATCGGAAAAAACCGTATTTTAAGCGGTGCTTGCGCGCACAGCGCCAGGTGTGACAAGGCGTGCCACGGAATCTGCATGAGAATGTCGCAAATCTGAAGCGCTGGTGGATTGTTCGTCCCCTGGAATCCTGCCATCATTGGCCGCACTTCCTCGTTGTGGGCATCCGATGTCGAACACCGTCCGCCTGGCAGGGGCGCCGCTCGAGATCGGCGTACTGCTGCTGTCACCTTGCTCGCCCCTCACACTCGGGGCGCTCATCGAGCCGTTCTCGTTGGCCAATGCCGCGCGCGGCGAAACCGTTTTCGAGTGCCGTGTTTTTTCCTGTGACGGAAAGCCGGTCACATCACCAGGGGGACTGCCGTTGCCGGTGCATGGCGGCTTGCCCGCCGATTTCTCCGGCCACGCGATGTTCGTCGCTGCCGAGCGCGCGGAATCGTCCGTACACGACACGACGTTGCTCCCTTGGCTTGCGGCGCTGGCCGGCCGGCGCGTGGCGCTTGGCGGCGTGCACGCGGGCGGCCACTGGCTGGCCCGCGCGGGTGTGCTCGATGGGTATCGCGCGACCGTCCATTGGGAGGCGCTGGGGGATTTTGTCGAGCGTTTCGACGCCGTGATCGCCTCGCAGCAGTTGTTCGAAATCGACCGCGACCGCTTTACCAGCAGCGGGGGCATGGCCACGCTCGACATGACGCTGACGCTGATCGAGCAATGGGTCGGCCGCGATCTGGCGCTTCGGTTGTCGGAACGGCTGTGCCTGGAGCGCGTCCGTCCGGCGACGGAGCGCCAGCGCGTGCCGCTCGCCGCGCAACTGGGCGGGCAGCAGCCGAAGCTGACCGAAGCGATTCAGCTCATGGAGGCCAACCTCGAAGAGCCGCTGACCACCGACGAGATCTCGCGCTATGTCGGTCTGTCGCGCCGGCAGCTCGAGCGGCTATTCAAGCAGTTTCTGAATGCGCTGCCGTCCAAGTATTACCTCGAACTGCGCTTGATGCGCGCGCAGCGGTTCCTGCAACGCACGGACCGTTCGGTCGTGCAGATCGGCCTGTCGTGCGGTTTCTCGTCGGGGCCGCATTTTTCCACGGCCTATCGCGCGCGGTTCGGCATCACGCCGCGCGAAGAGCGTGCCCAATATTCGCAGTTCGGCGGGCCGGACGCCGCCGTTGGCGCGCCGGTCGAACGGGATGCCGGCCGATGACGAGTTCCTGTACCTCGATGTCGCATTGCCGGATTCAGCCTCGGCGCGGCGCGTCTAGAATGCCTGTGTCGCCTGGCGTATCCGCCAACCCGGTACGTCGCGCTTTTCCGTATCCGATTCAAGAGAACATCATGACCCAGCCAATCGCAGTGACCCGCCAGACGTTCGATGAAGTGATGGTTCCGAATTACGCGCCAGCGGGGATGATTCCGGTCAAGGGCGCGGGCTCGCGCATGTGGGACCAGAACGGCAAGGAGTACATCGATTTCACGGGCGGCATTGCGGTCAACAGCCTGGGCCATGCGCATCCGGAGCTGGTCAAGGTGATGCGTGAGCAGAGCGAGAAGGTCTGGCACATCGGCAACGGCTACACGAACGAGCCGGTGCTGCGCCTGGCCACGGCGCTCACGCAGGCGACGTTTGCCGACAAGGCATTTTTCTGCAACTCGGGGCTGGAGGCCAACGAAGCGGCGCTGAAGCTGGCGCGCCGCTACGCGTCGGACCACCATGGGGCGCACAAGCACGAGATCATCGCGTTCTATAACGCATTTCACGGGCGTTCGCTGTTCACGGTGAGCGTGGGCGGACAGGCGAAGTACACGGAAGGGTTCGGTCCGTTGCCGGGGGGTATCCGTCACCTGGCATACAACGACCTGGGGGCGGTGCAGGCGGCGATCTCGGAGAAGACGTGCGCGGTGATCGTGGAGCCGGTGCAAGGCGAGGGCGGGGTGCTGCCGGCCGACGCGGCGTTCCTGAAGGGGCTGCGCGCGCTGTGCGACCAGCACGCGGCGCTGCTGATTTTCGACGAAGTGCAAACGGGGGTGGGGCGCACGGGCAGCCTGTACGCGTACATGCAG
>NZ_CABPRZ010000054.1 GCF_902459695.1 Pandoraea terrae | reverse complement strand
CCGGCGACAGTGTCGAGATCCGCTGGGGTCTGGGCACCGGCGCGGGCGAATACACCTACACGCTGCCCGTCTCGGGCAGCATGGTGGGCAAGGATCTCACCAGAGTCGTGCCGCATGCCAACATCTTGCCGCACATCAACGGCACCGTCACGCTCGACTACGTGCTGCAGCGCGCGGCCGGCGGGCCGCCCGAGCCGTCGATACCGCTGACGCTGGAGGTCAACCGCACCGCTGCCTCGCTGCCGAAAGCGACGGTCACCGAAGCCGTCAACGACGTGCTCGATCCACGCGATGCGCCCAACGGTGCGGAGGTCGTCATCGCGTGGCACAGCCTCATGCAAGCCGGCGACACGGTCGTGCTCGAATGGCAGGGCGCCGGCGAACCCGGCTCGGATACGCAGGAAAAGCTTCTCTTCGGCAACGACGTCGGCCATCCGATCCGGTTCACCGTGCCGTATGCCAAGGTCAAGCCCAACGACGGCACCACGGTGCAGGTCTCGTATCGGGTCGAGCACGACGATAACGTCATTGCCGATTCAGAGGTGCTCGATCTGGCGGTCGTACAGCCCGCCTTGCCGGCGGCGTCGGTCGACGAGGCCGCCAATGACCTCCTCAATCCCGACGACATGCCGGGCGGCGCCACCGTGCGCATCCCGGTAGCGGCCAGGTTGCGGGCCGGCGACGTCGTTATCATCCAATGGACCGGCTCGGAAGACGACGGCACCACCACGGTGAGCAGGACAATCAGGCCGGAGGATGTCGGCCGTGACCTCACCGAAACCGTCGCGCTGCGCTACGTGCAAGCCAATGTGGGCGGCACCGTCACGCTCGAGTATGCCATCGATCGCGCCCTCACCGACGACGAGGAATCGCCGCCATCGGTCTACGATGTCAGGCGCGAACTCGGCTCGGGCGACTTGCTCGTGATGGGCGCGCGCTTTAACCGCAGCATGTACCGTGCATCGAGCGCGCCGCGCTACCTGAGCGCCTTGAACCGGCAGACCCACGCGCCGCTGCGCGCCGAATGGCAATACGACGGCGAGACGAACTGGACGGCCGGCACGACGTTCCGCGACACGCAGCCGCATTTGCTGCTGCGGGTACGCTCGGCCACCGACGAGGGCACGATCAACCCGGCCAACTTCATCGGCACCGGCTCGGACAGCACCACGGCCGACCTTGCCGCGTTCGTGGCCCATCTCGACGCAGGCAACGTGTATGGTTGGGGCAACGCCACCAACGGCGGCGATATCCCGTCCACCATCATCACCATGGACGACATCGTCGAAGTGACTTCGACCTCGAGCGCCTGTTCGGCCAGACGCATCAACCACCGCGTCGTCGCCTGGGGTGTCGCCGACACAGGGGGATCGGGTGTGCCGAATGACATGGACGCGGAAGCGGTCGTGGGGAACTTCGGCGCGATGGCCGCGCGCCTGACCAACGGTAGTGTGGCGGCATGGGGCTCAGTTACCCACGGCGTCACGGTGCCGCCGGACATCGGCGCCTTGCGTGACGTCAAGCGGATTGTCGCGGCCGGTGCCGCCTTCGCGCTCATCCACGGCGCTGGCCAGATCAGCCAGGTGAAGGCCTGGGGAAACGCTGACGCGGGCGGCACGGTCCCGCCGGACATCGGCACGCTCACCGACATCGTCGACGTTTGCGGCAATGGCACGTGCTTCCTGGCCCTGCGCGGCAACGGCCATGTCGTCGCCTGGGGCAGGGCGGACTACGGCGCCACCGTGCCCGGCGACGTCGCCGTGCGCAACGACATCCTTGAGATGTGCGCCTCGACCCACGTCTTTGCCGTGCGCACCGGTGACGGCCATGTCATGGCCTGGGGCAACCCCACCTATCAAGACAATATCGTGCCCGACGACATCAAGACACTGAGCGACATCGTTGAACTCAGCGCCACCTGGGGCGCCTTCTGCGCAAGGCGCGCCAATGGCCACGTGGTGGCGTGGGGCTCTCCTAATGCCGGCGGCAAGATGCCCACCGACATCGCGCTCCTGGACGACATCGTGCAGGTGACCGGTTCAGGCGGGGCGTTCGCGGCGACACGCCGCAACGGCACCGTGGTGGCATGGGGCGACCCGCTGAGGGGCGGCGATACCACGCCGGTCGCGGCGCAACTGACCGACGTTCGCGCCGTCTACGCCAACACCGAAGCGTTCGTGGCGCTGACCACCGACCGGCGCGTGGTGGCATGGGGCACAGCGGGTGGCGGCGGGGACAACGCCGAGATCTGGCCGCTGAGGGGCAAAATTTCGTACCAGGCCACGCCGGCTTCGCGCGGACATGCACTCAGGATCAACCGCGCGCGCGCCAAGGCCGCCAGCGCCATCCTGGAAACTGCCTAGGGCCGCGCAACCGGAACGCAGGTCGGGCGCCCCGCGCCGCCGGACCTGTCAACTCTGTCAGTTGCCGTGTTCGCCGCCACGTGGCTTGATGGACTCCCAGCTGTCGTTCTCGCCGGACGGCGTTTCGGCCGATGCCGTCCCGATCGTTCTCAGTGGAGACTTCCATGAACTCGTCCGACGCAATCGTAGCGCCCAACCCTCCCGCCACCGTCACGAATTGGCCGTCCTACGGCGGCGCCCGCCCCCGCAGCAGGGGGCGCGATGGCGAGACGTTCGACGACCTGCCTGCCCCCTCCATCCCCGTCAGTGACGCCTACGGCGGCATCGGACTGATCGACATCGCCGACGATACCCGCTCCATCGATGTATTGGCCGGCCCATACCGGGACATGGTGGCCGGCGACGTCTTCCGGCTGTATTGGGAAAAAAGCGACAGCACCGATCCGAATCCGGTGCCGGTCGCGTTCTATGTCGTGCAGCAGAACGACAACGGTTTCGTCACCCTGTCCGTCCGGTCTGGCGACATCAAATTCGTCAAGGGCGAAGTCGGCACTGCCCGCGTGTGGTACGACGTCGAACTGGTCTTCTCCGGCGATGTCATACCTTCGCGCGGGAGCACCGTGGTCGTCAAGCTCACGCCGCCCGGCGGGCTCGACCCCGACCCCATCACGGACATGATCAACGAGAATCTCGCGCCGCCCGAGGTCGAGTTCGATTTGATCGGCGATGACGAGGCCGCGCAAGGCGTGGATGTCACCATCTCCCCGTGGGAACACATGTCGCTGGGCGACCGGCTCCAACTCACCTGGGGCGGTGTATACCTGCCGATCGTGACCATTGGCGACCCGGGCGAGATCGGGCAGGATGTTGTGATCACGGTGGGCCGAGAGACCATCGAGCACGCCGGAGACGCCGTCAACCTTACGGTAACCTACTGGATCCGCGACGTCGTCAACAACTGGTCGCTGTGGGCTCCGCCCGCCACCGTCGAGGTCGACATCGGCATCACCGTCTTCGACCCGCCGACCGTGGTCGATGCCGAAAATGGCCAACTCGATTTGGACAATCTGGGCGGACGCGATGTGGCGGTCACCGTCCCCCCCAATAACGGCATGGTCGTCGATGATCGCGTCACGCTGACCTGGGATGGACGCACGGCCGAGGGTACCCCGGTCCCGCCTTACCAGGAAACGCAGAATGTCCAGGGGGCTGCGGATCTCGCGTTCACGGTGCCGTATGCGGCCGCAGCCGCCATCGCGCAGGGGGTCGCCACCGTCTCGTATACGGTCGAAGACCCCGCCAACGCCGACAAGGGCCGCTCGCGCCGCACCGTCATCGATGTGATCGGCACGGCACTGGAACTCGCCCCGCCGGAGGTCGTGGAGGCGCAGGACGGCACACTGGATCCCGACGACACCACGAACGGCGCCCACGTGCTGGTGCCGCCATACACGGTGATGGCGCCGTACGACGAGATTACGTTGTACTGGAAAGGCACCACCGCCACCGGCGTGCCCAAACTGTACATGGAAATGAAGATGGTCGAAGGCAATATGGTCGGCAAACCGATGGAGTTCATCGTCCCGGCGGAGCATATTGACATCCTCGCCGGCGGCAATGTCGAGGTCTACTACAGAATAAACACGGCATCGGTCCGGGCACTGCTGGAGTCGCCGCATGTGCACCTGAACGTCGCGGGGGAATTCGCCCTGCCGCCGCCGGAAGTCGACGGCATCGTCGACGGCGTGCTTGATCCCGCCGATGTGCCGGCCGGCACCAGGATGCGCGTACAGCCCTATCCCGGCATCGAGGTCGGCGATGTGGTGCGCGTCTACTGGGACAGCTCGGCGAGCGGCGGGGCATACGAGAATTGGCTGCCGGTAAGAGACGTCGCCGTGCCGCTCGAGTTCACTGTATCGAAGGAGATCATTGACGCCAACGTCAACACTTATGTCACGGCGCGTTATCAGGTCGAGCGCGACGGCATGGCACCACAGCCATCGAGACGACTGGACTTCCGCGTGGGCGAGACCACCAACGCCAAGCTGGCCCGGCCCGAAGTCGATGAGGCGGATGGCAACGACGTGCTCGACCCGAGCATCGTGCCC
>NZ_CABPRZ010000053.1 GCF_902459695.1 Pandoraea terrae | reverse complement strand
CCCGGCGGCATGCCGGCCGGTGCGGACCACGCGGCGAGCAATTGTTGCGCGAGGAACGCCGGCTCGGTGCGCGCGGGTTCGGCCAGCATCAGGTAGGCCTTGAGCGCATCGTAGCCGCGCTGGAGGGTGTCGCCGTCGTGCACGCTGTCGTCCGGCAATTCGCCGAGGTCGGTGAGGACGAGGCCGAGCATGCGTGCGGCCGGGCGTTGCAGGTTGCGCTCGCTGACGATCCGGTAGGGCTGCCAGAGCGCCGCGAGCACGTCGTCCAGGCGCGACAGGCCGGCGCGCAGGTGCCACGGCGCGCCATGCGCCTGGCGGTATTGGAGCATGACGATGGTCTGCTGCAAGGCCAACTGGGCGCGCAGGGCGTTGGCCGAGCCGGGCGCGGCTTTGAGCGCGACGCCGGCGATGGTGCGCGCGTGCGAAACCAGTTGCCGATTGCCGGCGAACGAGACGATCAAAGCCACGCACCATGCGATGGCGGCCACCGTGATCAGCGTGGCGAGCGCGTTAGGCCAGTGGAAGCCGATGCGTTTGCCGCGCAGCCGGTGTGCGATGCCGCCGATATGCTGCCAGGTGGGTTGCATCGATGGCGGTTGCCGCAGAGGCAGTCCTTCGTATGAGTCGGCATTGGGCTCGAGCTCTGCCACACCGCCCAACGCTGCGGGTCCCGCAAACACCGGCGCGAACATCACGCCTTCCAAGGGTGCGCGCAGCCACTTCGAGGCCGTCAGCGCTTCCCAGCCCTTGACAATGCGCTCACGCTGCTCGCCGATGTACGCCGACACCTGCGCGAGGTACGGCATGCGATTTGTCTCGCCGCACAGCCACACGCCACGCGTGCCCGCGTGCAGTTCGAGCGTGGTGAGCTGGCGCGCCAGTGCATCGGCGCAATCTTGCGCCGGGCGTCGGCCTGAACCCGAAATGAAGGCGCCGATGGCCTGGAATGCCTCGGGTTGTCTGCCAGTCGTCGGCACCGGATGCAGGAGCGTCACCGGCGCGGCCCAGCCCAGGTCGGTTGCGATGGCGGCGAGCGTGCGTGGGAGTTCGCCATCGGTGGGGCTGGGGCGGTCGGCGCGCATGACCTGGATCACGGTGTCGACCGGCCGGCGGCGGCGCAGGCGGCGGATCTGCGAACGCCAGGTGCCGGCGTCGATGTCTTGCGGGGCCGCATGCAGCAGTACGGCGTGCTCGGTCAGGGCGAAGCCTGTCTGGCGCAGGCCCGGCGCGACGGCCTCCGTCAGCGCGTCGTCGCCGGTGACGAGCAGCCACGGAAGGCGGTAACGCCAGCAGTAGCCGTGCTGGAGGCGAAGTTCGTCGCGCAACACTGTCAGCCGCATATCGTGTTTCGGCACTTTGGCGGTATTCGCCCCGGCGGAGCGACTCCTGTCCTGCAGGCGAAACACCGAACCCATCGCTCGATACGCGCCGGCTCGTGAAGCAGCGGCGTGCAAAAATAGCAGGCCGATCACCCCACTCAGTATCCACAACGACGCCGTTTTTTGTGCCTCGACGTTTGGCGCATTGACGACGTCACCCTTGATCCAGACCACCGCAAGCGCGAACGCCGCAACGATCATTGCAAGCAAAGCAAGACCCCATACTGCGATTGGTTTGCCATCGGGTGGCGGGGCGACGACCTCAGCCCGCGTGTTGTTCGGTTCGATATTCATGCGAAGGTTGTTTGTGGGCGTACAGAACTGCCATTTGGATGTTCTCTGCGCGAGTCATGACGAGTTGGGGGCCATCCGTACCGGATTCGACCGCTGCGGCAACCGATAACCAGCCGGCAGCGACGCCGGCATGACCCAATGCATGATCGGGCAGATGCTTTGCCTCCTGACTGGAAAGGCCCGCTAGCCCGATATCCCTGAACGTACCGGCGAGAAGCCTGTTCTCGTCAGCATGGAATCCTGTCATCCATACGTGTTGCACCGTATCGGCGTCGGCTTTGCCCCAGCAAACGGCAGTTGCGAGTCCATCGGCCATCGTGCCCGGATCCGCCGTCACCGGACGATGCAGGGTGGCGCAAGGTCCGATCGAGTCAGGTAACTGCAACGACGGCCGGGCAAGCAAAACGGCAACCCCGCCTTCCGTGCTGTCGGCTGGGGGTACGTCGCGCAGTTGCGCCGCAATAAGCAGTACTGGCCGCGATGCGCCGCCGTCGAGCCAGGCATCGGCGAGCATGAGTCCCTGCGAAGCGGGTGCAATCTCGCAATCCAGCGACGGCAAACCGCAAGCGTTGATCACCGCGCGCAGCGGTTCAAGAGGGTCCGGTGTGACACTCGTCGCGTCGGTGACAAGCCGAACCTTCGGCAAGTGTCCCGATCCGGTTTGCGACAGATCGCGCAGCACCTTGACAAGCGGTACCAGCAGATGGGCGTAGAGATTGCCGTGTGGGGTCAGAGGCACCTGTTGCAGCACTTTGGCGAGCAGCGGGTCAACCTGCCCGCTATCCGGTTCCGCGTCCGGCAGGCGCGTATGCCGCACGACTGCGCTGCTATCGCGTAGCGGTTGGGCCCTGAGCACGGCGGGGCCGTCCAGGATCGTTTGCGCAAGCGCCTGTCCTTCGAGCGGAAACCGGTATGAATAAGCCAGAACGTGTAATGGCTGTTGCCCACGCTCGATCAGTTCGTGACGACGATTTTCCCAATGTTGGTTGTAGTACAACGCGTGCAGGTATTCGGTCTCGTAAGCCGCGCGGCGCAAACCTAGCAGAACCAGAAACACCGCGTTTGGCGCACCGATCATCCACAGCCAGAACCATGCCCCGCTGGCCGGCGATCCATTCGGCCAGAGCAACAGCACAAGCGTTGCACCGATGATGCAACATCCCGCCCACGCGAGCAGCCACCTGCGAAACTGTGGCCCATGCGCCGGATACGGGCGCGGTGGCCCGATTTGTGAAAGATCAATCGGCATCGTCAGGTCCGATATGCATGTGCCATCAGCAATGAGCGATCACGGACGGCCTTCACACCCTGGCGCCAGCCGTGACGGGCTCTGTGGTAGGCCGCCTTGCACGCATCCATCATCGAACGCATTCCCGTCATGCCTCGGAAAAGGAATCGGTTTGCGAGGCGATCAGAACGGGATAGGGGTGGCAGTTGCAAAGACACAGGTCGCCGGCAAGCGCCGCTTCGCGTCCGTCGGCGCCCATGTTCGACGAACGAGGGCCCGTGCACCCGATCCGGCCGTAAGTCTTGCACTGTGGACACCACACCGGATCGTTTTCGTACGCCGCCACCCGGCCATCGAGCAGATCGTTGCGCAACGGCGTCTCCACGACACCGTCAACATCGGTCTTGTCACCGTTGCGGATATAGGGACGTCGGATCATTGGCTTTCCCCGAATAGTGGGATGGGTTCGACAGAAATCGTGTCTGGGTCGACGAGGAAGGTCGCAAACGTTGGATGATTCATGTTCATACGGCGTGTCAGAAAGACCGCTTCTTGAGCGTGTAGGCGTACAGGCCATACTGCGTGTTCGTTTCGGGATCGAAATATCCCCCTTGGATGACCTTGTCGTTGGTCTCGCGCCATGACTTGCCGAAGTCGGTGCTGATCAGGGTGTAGTCGTGGGATGCGCCGGCACGCCGGCGGTCGGTCGCATAGACCAGCAACACGCCGCGTTTGCCGACATCCAGTCCGTCAACCGAGAGCCGGTCGTCGAAGGTGTGCAATTGCTCGACCCTGGGCTGCGGGTAACTCACCCAACTCGAAAGGACGCCAGGGCGATGCCCCTTGTCCTCGCGATCGGCCCGGTTGCGCGGCGCGCCCAGGCGCGAAAGCGCATAGATGGAGTAACGGCCCGTCGTCTCTTGTGACGATTGCAAACCGACCACCACCTGCTGCGGCAGCACGACATCCAGTTCGAAATCCTGTTGGTCCCGGGCCAGCCGATAGACCACGCTCGAGGCTTCGTGCTCGCCCAGTTGCCCAACGTAGTACGCCACCCGCAGCGTGCCGTCCGGGCCCAGGTCGACCGCCTCGAACTTCTTGCGCGGTTGTAGCGCGTTTCTAGCCTGCGGCGGCACCTTGATTTCCTGCCACGATTGGCCGCCGTCGGTGGTGCGCCACACGTGCGGTCCCCAGCCGATCGCATAGCCGCGCATCGGATCGAGGAATAGCAGGCGATCAATGTCCTGGAGCTCCGGCCAGCTCAACTGCGCCCACGTCTTGCCGCCGTCCTGTGAGCGCCAGAGCTTGGTGATTTGTGGCTTCAGCACATCTTTCCGCACCGGCGCTTTGTAATCCAGCCACCCCGTGCTCACGTACAGCGTGCGCCAGTCCTTCGAATACCACCACGCGCCGGTCTGTCCGCGCTGCTCGAACACGCGGGTCAGATCGCCATCGAGTGTGCCACGCAGGAGTCGAACTTCCATACGATTCAGTCGTTCGGCAGAGATGTACATCCAAGGCTCGGTTGGCTCCGCAACTTCCGGATTTTTGCGTTCGCTTTTCGGCTTGAACTTGATTTCCGGTCCCACGATCTTGAGCGATATCACATCGTTATTGCGAATACGAAACGCTCCGCCGCCATAGGGTTTATCGTTTTTCCCGTAGGTCATCGTGACGGTTTCCCAGCTTGGTGTCATGCTCTGATATCCATAGACAGTTGCAGCGAGCGCGATGATCGCGCCAATGATGAATTTCCAGCGTCGTGGGCGAGTCATGGTCATTTCGCCAGCAAGCGGCCGAGGGCGTGACCAACCGGATCGCCCATCTCGGCTTTCGTGGCGTCCCATACCTCGCCTACGGCAGTTATCACGTTGCTCACTTTCTTCTTGGCAACCCGCGCACCGCTTTCCACCGCCTGATCCCAGGTACGACCGTCCGTCCATTCCTGGAGGTTCGGCTGTTGCCCGATTTTGTTCAGGTCCGAGATCGGCAGATC
>NZ_CABPRZ010000052.1 GCF_902459695.1 Pandoraea terrae | reverse complement strand
TCATAACGACGGCCTATCACACCGGTCTGCATCAAATGGAATTTCATCGGTTTCCTCGGCTTGTCTGTTTGCGTGTGGCCTAGTATGTGACGCCAGACAAGCCGTGTCAACACAAATGTTGACTATCCACGAACGTGTTGATCGTTTTCTTTCAGCACCTTTTCGTCGGTACCGCATTCCTTGAATAGCGAGCGAAGAATCATGTCGATCATTGAGTTCTGTAGCGAGGGATACAGCGCTTTGTCGCCATCCTCGCGCGCAGTGAAGCAAATGCTGCCCAGCGTGGCGAGCCACAGCATCTGAACGGCAAAGTACGGGCTGACGTTCAGCAAACCCTGTGCGTGCAGACTTTCCAGGTCCTCGGCGACAGTGTCCAGCGTCCCGGCGACCGAGCTCGGCGGCTCCCCCGCGAGAATCTGCTGGATGACGATGCGGCACATGCGCGGCTCCTCGCGCGCGAAGTGGTTGAACATCGCCCAGCCAGCCCGCAACCCTTGCTGCGGGCCCTTTTCCCGCGCTCCGCGCCGATAGGCCTCCGCCACCTGGACATATGTTTCATCTATCGCAGCCTTGTGCAAGCCCGTGAGGTCGCCGTAGTGGTGATACATCGTGGGCGCACTCACGCCTGCCTCGGCACAAATCGCCCGTGACGTCGCTCCCTCACGGCCCTGGGTACTCAACAGGCGCATGGCGGCCTTCAGCAAGTCCCGCTTGACTTGCCCGTCATTCTCGGGCGCCGGCCTGCCGTTTTTTGGAGATTGTCGTCTCAAGATCCATCCTCAGAAAGGGACCATTACCACCATATTGGGGGAACCACGTATTTTGTCAACACAGTAGTTGACTTGCATTCTATAGCAACGTTATAGTCAATTCGCAGTTCATCGCTGACCATTCAATAACGCTTGAATTCGTCGTTCGCACGACAGAGGAGACAACCCATGGCAATGGAAACCGGTTTGATTTTCCACCCGTACATGCGGCCCGGCCGCACAGCTCGACAGACGTTCGAATGGGGGGTGCAAAGCTCGGTCGCCTGCGACAAAGCGGGCTTTACGACGATGATGATCTCCGAACACGCGTCGCAGATTTGGGAGAACATTCCCAACCCGGAATTGATCATGTCCGCCGCGGCGCTGCTGACGAAGAACATCAAGTTTGCACCCATGGCCCACCTGCTGCCCCACCAGCATCCGACCAAGCTGGCAATCATGGTGGGGTGGCTGTCGCAGATTCTGGAGGGGCGCTATTTCCTGGGCATCGGCGCCGGGGCTTATCCCCAGGCTTCCTATATGCACGGCATCAAGGGCGGCCAGGACACGGCTTTCCTGAATGAAATGGTGCGCGAATCCTTGTCCATCATGGAAAAGATCTGGAAGCGCGATCCGTTCTTTTACGAAGGAAAGTTCTGGAACGCGGGCTATCCGGAAGAAGCCGTGGCCCACGACGAAAGCGATGAGCAGCACAAGCTCGCGAACTTCGCTCCCTGGGGTGGCGTCGCCCCCGAAATCGCGGTAACGGGTTTCAGCTATAAGTCGCCATCGATGAAGTTGGCGGGCGAGCGCAACTTCAAGCCGGTATCCATCTTTTCCGGCCTCGATGCCCTGAAGAAGCACTGGGAGACGTATTCGGAAGCCGCGATCGCCGCGGGGCATACCCCCGACCGCTCGCGGTGGGCCGTGTCACAAACCGTATTCGTCGCCGATACGGATAAGGAAGCCAAGCGCCTCGTCATGGAGGGGCCCATTGGTTACTGCTTCCAGCATTATCTGATTCCGATATGGCACCGCTTCGGGATGATGGATGGCTTTGCCAAGGATGCAGGGATCGATCCCTCCAAGGCCGACCTCGAGTTCCTGGTGGATCACGTGTTTATTGTCGGCTCTCCGGAAACGGTCACCGAAAAGATCAATACGCTTTTCCATGCCTGCGGCGGATGGGGAACCTTGCAGGTCGAATCCCACGACTACTACGACGATCCGTCTCCCTGGTTCCACTCGCTCGAACTCATTGCCAAGGAAGTGGCGCCGAAGATCGAACTCCCTGGAGTCGCGTAGTGAACTGTTCGCGAGGTCTGCTGGAGACGGTCACACGAGTCAACCAGCACGTCCCTCGCACTGATCTCAGACCGTTGCACCCGTGTATTGATTCACAAAGGAGACTATCGTATGAATCTTCAAGGAAAGAAGATCATCGTGACCGGTGGCGCGCAAGGAATCGGCGAAGCGGTGGTTCGCGCCTATGTTGTCGAGGGGGCCGCCGTGGCTTCTCTGGATATGAACGACACCCTTGGCAGGAACGTCGCGGCCGAAGCAAGTCGCCATGGTCAGGGAACAGCAAACTATTTCCATTGCGACGTCAGCAAGCGCGCTGAAGTCGAGTCGGCATTCGCTGAAGCGATTGATGCCATGGGCGGGCTCGACGTAATGGTCAATATCGCCGGAGTGCAGCGGCATGCGCCGCCGGAAGACATCGGTGAGGATCTCCATGATTTTCTTTTCAAGACCAACGTCTTCGGCACAATGAATACGAATGGCGTTGCCTACAAGTACATGCGCAAGCATGGCTCCGGCAACATCATCAATTTCGAGTCGGAATCCGGATTGACCGGTGAAAAGAACAACGCGCTTTACGCCGCAACGAAAGCCGCCGTTCATACCTGGACTCGCACCGTCGCCAGACAGTGGGGGCCCGAAGGGGTTCGGGTCAACGCGGTGCTCCCGTACATGGTCACGCCCATGTACGTCAACTTCCGTAATGCGTTGACACCCGAAGATTTGGCTGCACATGACGCTGAAACCCGATTGGCCATTCCACTCGGTGGCAAGTTCGGCGACGCCACACGTGATCTGGCACCTGTAATGGTGTTTCTTGCCAGTGATGCCTCCCGCTTCATCACGGGGCAGCTTTTCCCGGTCGACGGCGGACTTGTTTCAGTTCGCTGACCGATTCCCGATTCATTGTTGCGCAGAAATGGGAGGACCACCACGTGGCGAGCAATACGAACGAATCGAGCAAAGCAGTTGTCGTGCGCTTCCTCGAGGTGTTTTCTACCGGCAACGTTCCCGGAATCCTGGAGCAGCTTCACGACGACGCGACCTGGTGGGTGTCGGGTCGTCTGAAGGGTTTGTCGGGAACCTATACGAAGATCCAGTTGGCGCCACTGCTTCTGGGCGCGACGGAACTTTACAAGACAGGTGCACTGCGTATCGTACCCCTGTCCATGATCGCCGAGGGTGACCGGGTAGCCGTCGAAGCAGAATCCTATGCGGAACTGAAGAACGGCAAGGTCTACAACAACCGCTACCACTTCGTCTTCGAGCTTGCAGGCGACAAGATCATGCGTGTCCGGGAATACATGGACACCGTCCATGCCTATGAAACTTTTCTGGCCCCTTCGGCGCAGTAGCCTGGCCTGGCGGGTCCATTTTGAGTATTACCAACAGGGATGAGGAGTGAGAGATGAGCAGACTTACGGGTAAGGTGGCGCTGATCACCGGGGCTGCGCGCGGCATGGGCGCATCCCACGCCGCGCGTTTCGTGGCAGAGGGCGCCAAGGTCATCCTGACCGATGTCAACGAGGCGGGGGGGCAGTCCTTGGCGAAGGAACTGGGTCCGAATGCGTGTTTCATTCGCCACGACGTGACAAATGCCGACGACTGGACGAAAGTGGTCGCGCAGGCGGAGGCTACCTTCGGCCCGGTCACGGTCCTGGTGAACAACGCCGGGATCCTCGGGCCGGTCGTCAACACAGAGACGTTGAGCGAAGCGGATTATCTGAAAGTCTGCGCAATCAACCAGCATTCGGTCTTCCTCGGCATGCGTGCGATTATCCCCTCCATGCTCAAGGCCGGCATCGGCTCCATCGTCAATATCTCGTCCATCGCCGGCATGGCAGCGAACTACGGCTTCCCGAGTCTCGCTTACGTGGCAAGCAAGTTCGCGGTACGGGGGATGACCAAAGCAACTGCCGTCGAATACGGGAAGAACAACATCCGGGTCAATTCCGTCCATCCCGGCTTTATCTTCACGCCCATGATGGTCGAAGCGACGGACGACGAGGGTGGCGATGCCACGTCGCTGATTCCATTGGGACGTATCGCCCAACCCGGCGAGGTGACCAACCTCGTACTTTTCCTTGCGTCCGACGAGGCGTCGTACATTACCGGCAGCGAGCATCTCGTGGATGCCGGCATGTTGGCCCAATAAAGCGCCCTGCGTACGGTAACCCGTCCGACCGGCGGGTTACGGCTCGACTCCCGGGCGGAGCTACCAACCCGCGTGCGCTTTCCCACCGGCGAGCTACGCCGCCTTGCTTATCGCCCGCCAAATGACTTTCGTGGCGCTTCGCAAGGCGGTCAAAGGCGGCAGGTCGTCCGGCCCTCGGCGAATGAGAACGATCAGCCCTTCGCCGTGCGCCGCGATCAGCGTGCCGCGCAAGTAGCAATCTTCCGTCGACAGCGCCGGGTTGATTTCCGCGATCAAATCGGCGTTCAGATGGCAGAACTGTTTCTGCAGCTCCGCCAATAACTCGCTCGCGAACGGCTCATGTTCGGTCAAAGCCCAGAACTCGAGAATGAAGGCCGCGACTTCGGGTTTGCTGAACTCGACGATGAAATCATCAGCAACGGCATCGAGTCGCGCTTCCGGTGCGAGGGCCCTGTTTTCGATGGTTTTCCTGTAACGCTCGAAGTATCGACTGGCGACCTCGTGCATCGTCGCACGAAGCAATTCCTCGCGATTGCCGAAGTAGTGCTGCAAGGTACTCAGGCGAATACCGGCCTCCTTGGCGACACGAGTAATCGTATACCCGGCATAACCCTCGGAAACCAACACCCTGAGGGACACCTCAATAATCTGGGGCACGCGGCTTGCCCTGTTGCCGCGTCGCCGGGCAGGCGCCGCAACCGCGGTTTCGGGAATCCTTTTGAGAGGAATCTTCAATGCTTTCATCGGTCAGTCGTCATTTTCATGTCGTGGTTTCTTCGCAGGACGAGCGTTCATCGGAGAGTCGGGGTCGCACAAGCGCGTCGCTTTCCGATGGTATCCGTTTATTAGCCCGGTGGCCGCACGCCGTAGCGGCCTCAAGCACGTTGTCGTCCAGCACGCCCCCCCTCGGACGTCAGTCAAATGTTCGTTTCATTATAGGTTAAATTACCTATATCTATCGTATTCAAAACGGGTGCGGCTACGACGCTTGTATTCGTTGGCCGCCGCATTCCATATGTCTACGCTGTCACTTGGCCAACCCCCTCTCCCGGCTGATGGGGAGCATCGGTACAATTCTCGATTTCATTTATAGGTTACAAAACCTATAATCATCGACAAATCCCCCCGCGATACGTACGCCTCGATTGTGCGCAGCATCAATCCGGCGGCAGTGGTTCGCGGAGACGAGATGCCGACGGTGCGGATATTCCACGTCCCGTGTCGGACCGTCGCCCTTCCTGACAGCAATCACAAGCACTTGAGGAGACTTCCAATGAGCGAGCCTGTTTCGTGGTGTGAGGCGTCGCCCCTGGGCGATTTACTGGTGCGCGCCGCGGCGCTTCATCCGCAGCGCG
>NZ_CABPRZ010000051.1 GCF_902459695.1 Pandoraea terrae | reverse complement strand
CGCGGCAGCGGGCGGCTTCGACGTGCGCGGGCTCGGATTGGCTTGCGAGGCGATCGAATGCGTCGCGCCCGAGGAAACCCTGTCGATTGCCCCCGCGCAGCAGGATGGCGCAGCGCAGATGGGGGGCCTCGGGCAGCGCGAGGTTCACGGGATCGGGGGCGTGCGCCAGAGAGGGCAGGGCGCTGCGGAAGACCTCGCTGAAATCGACGTAGGCGTCGTCATCGGCGGTGGTCAGCAGGGCCGTGAGTTCGGCGTTGGCGACGATGTAGCCGAGTTCGGCGGCCTTGTGGCGGGCATTGAGGGGCACGACCACGCAGCCGAGCAAGGCGATGCCGAAGAGCGCCTCGATGAACTCGCCGCTGTTGGTGGTCATGAGGCCGACGTGCTGGCCGGGGCGCACGCCGAGTGCGAGCAGTGCGCGTGCGACCCGGGTTGCGCCATGCAGGAGTTGCGCATAGGTGTGGCGCCGGTCGGGGAACACCACCGCGTCGCGCTGCGGATGAAGCGCCGCGGCGCGCACCAGTAAATCGCCCAGGGGCGACGCCTCACACCACGAAACAGGCTCGGTCATTGAAAGTCTCCTCAAGTGCTTTTCGCGGAACATCATACGATGGCCATGGGGTGCGGTCAACATGTGTGTTGATTGCGCGATTTTGTTGACACTTGTGTTGACTGCGCTTATTCTCAACACAAATGTTGACTGAGGGTGGAGGCCCCGATGAATCTTCAAACGAATGATGCGAACGTGCAGCAGCTCATCTTCGCCGAGCAGATTCGGCGGCTGCTTTTTGACTACGCGTTTCACCTGGACATGAATCACCCGAAGGAGCTCGCGAGCCTGTTCGAGGAGGACTGCCTTGTGGTCTATGGCCCGAACTTCGGGGCCGCGGGGCGCGAGGCGTATGCGAAGACGCTGGAGGGCATCGGGACGTTCTTTGAGGCGACGAGTCACCACGTCTCGAACATCAGTATCGACTTCACGGGCGAGAACGAGGCGAGCGTGCGCTCGGTGCTCTACGCGTGGCACCGCTACCGCAAGCAGCGGCCTGACGGGATCCTGTGGGGGCAGTACCACGATGTGGTCGTTCGCGTCGACGGCCAGTGGCGCTTCAAGCGGCGTGAGCTGCGCACGACGGGTGTGCAGGATTTTCACGTCAAGGAAATGATCCCGATCGGACGAGCCTGACATGGAAAACCAGACCATTCCCCAATACCGCAGCATTCGCGTGGAGCACCGTGGGCCGGTGACGTGGCTGATTCTCAATCGTCCCGACAAGGCGAACGCGCTCTCGAACGAGATGCTCGATGAATTCTCCGACGCGCTGCGGCGATTGGCGCACGAGGGCGGCCCCGTAATTGCCATTCGTGGCGAAGGCCGGGGGTTCTCGTCGGGTTACGATCTCGATCAGGTTGGCAAACTGGGAGCCAGCGTCGACCCGGTGGCCGACCGGGAGCGCCTCAGGCGCAACGTCGAGCGTTACCTGGCCATGTGGGATCACCCAAAGCCGATCATCGCGGCGGTCCATGGATTCTGTATCGCCGGGGCAACCCAGATGTGCGTTTTCGCGGATATCACGGTGGTGGCCGACGACGTTCGCATCAGCGAGCCGAAGCTGCCGATCGGCGGCGGTTACATCGCGCCGCTCTGGGTGCCGCTCGTCGGGCCCAAGCGCGCGAAGGAGCTGGCCTTTGTGCCCGGGAACAGCATCGATGGACCGACTGCCGTCGAGTGGGGCTGGGCCAATCATTGCGTGCCGGCCGATCAGCTCGTCACGGTGGTGGAAGATCTTGCCGCGCGCATCGCCAGGATTCCCCCCGAGGTGCTGCGCATCAAAAAGCTGTCAATAAATCGCGCCGCCGAATCGATGGGATTCAGGGACGCGGCCGCCGCGGTCTCGGAGATGGACGCTTTGCTTCACCTGGCGCCCGCTGTCGTGGAACTCAAGCACTGGATCGGCGAGGTCGGTCTGAAAGAGGCCATTGCGACCTACAGCGTGCCGTCGACAACTCCCCTCACCGTTACCGGTTTGTTGAATCGAAAGGAGCAATCTTAATATGTCGGATATCGAATTTTCCATCGAGGGTCACGTCGCCCATGTGCGACTCAATCGCCCCAAAGCGCTTAACGCCATCAACGCCGGTATGGATCAAGCCTTGCTGGAGGCGTGGCAGGAGATCAACCGTAATCCGGATATCTGGGTGGCCATCCTCTCGGCCGAAGGGGAGCGTGCGTTCTGTGTCGGTGCGGACGTCAGCGGCGGTGCGGAGCGCCCGTCGCGAATGGCGTTGGGGGGCGGACTCACTGGCGTCGGAGGACCAATGGTAACGCTCAAGAAACCCCTGGTGGTTGCGGTGCAGGGCTATGTCCTGGGCGGCGGCTTCGAGCTCGCCATGTGTGCCGACGTCATCGTGGCGGCGACCACGACGCAGTTTGGATTGCCGGAGACCAAGGTGGGCATCATGGGAGAGGCCGGCATTATGCATCGGGCCATCCGTCAACTGCCGCACCGCGTCGCATTGGCGATGATCCTCACCGGCGATCGAATGGGCGCAAAGGACGCGCTCGGCTACGGACTGGTCAACGAAGTCGTCGAGCAGGAAGCGCTGCTCGAAACGGCTGCCCGCTGGGCGGAGAAGATCGTCTCGGCATCGCCGCTCGCGGTTCAAGCCGCCAAGGACGCCGTGCTCGGGCGGCTGGATTGGCCTCTGGACGTTGCGCTGGCGACTCGTTTCGAGCCGATCGAGGCGTACGCATATAGCGAGGACCGGATCGAGGGGCGCAAGGCATTCGCCGAAAAGCGAAAGCCTGAATGGCGAGGGCGGTGAAAAACGTGCCCACGCAGGCGTGAAATGCGTTGGGCGAGCCACTTTCTGAGGTGGGCGCGGGAGATGCCGTACGGGAGTCCGTAGCGGCCCCCGTCCCGCCGGACTGGGGCGGTTGAGAGCGACGGTTGGGAGGTAAATCATGTCTGGAACCAATTCAGGGCACATCCGGCGCGATGCCGGCATGGAACACGGAGCGCGCGCGGGGGAGGATCAGATGTCCCGCGAACCGACAAACCAGAAGTGGTTTCGGCAAGTGCTGGGGCAGTATCCGACGGGCGTGTGCGTGATTACGGCAACCGAACCGGGCGGGCGGGCTGCGGGCATGGCTGTCGGATCGTTCACGTCGGTCTCGCTGGACCCCCCGCTTGTCGCATTCCTGCCGGATCGCAGTTCGACGAGCTGGCCAAAAATCGAAAGCGCGGGCCGCTTCTGCGTCAATATCCTCTCGGCCGAACAGGAGGCTGTGTGCCGGCGCTTCGCATCGAAGGCCGCGGACAAGTTTGAGGGACTTTCATACCGGATGTCGGGAGCCGGGTCACCGATCATCGATGACTCGGTCGCGTGGATCGATTGCGATCTGCATTCTGTACAGGAAGCCGGGGATCACTACATTGTCGTGGGGCTCGTTCGGGAGCTCCAGATCGAGTCGGCCGATCTCCCGCTGCTGTTTTTCCAGGGCGGCTACGGACGATTTTCTCCCTTCTCACTGGCCGCGCCGGACACACTGGGCACTATCACGGAGCAACTTCGTCACGTCGATATGGCCCGCCTCGAAATGGATCGCCTTGCGTCGGACCTCTCTGCACGCTGCATTGCCACAGCGCGCGTGGACGATGAGCTTGTCATTGCCGCAAGTGCCGGGCAGACCGCGAAAGCCTCCGTATCGACATTTGTCGGCCAGCGGTTGCCCTTCATGCCACCGACCGGCTCCGTCTTCGCTGCCTGGCAAAGCGACGCTGAAATCGATGCCTGGCTGAACGCAACCAGCGCACCGGCCGCACGCGACCGGTTCAAGTCCTCGCTGAAGGTCGTTCGAGAGCGTGGATATTCGTTGGGCTTGATCAATGAGGCGCAGCGTCTGTTTGTCACGACACTGGCTCAGAACGCAAACCCGCGCGCGCCGGACCTGGCGCTTCGTGAGCTGATACAGAACCTCTCTTACGACCCGGTCGAGCTGAATCCGGAGGTGCACAAAGATGTCCGGCTGATCTCGGTCCCGGTGTTCGGACCAGCGGGGGACGTGGTGCTCGCGCTCACTTTGTACGAGTTCCCGAGACCGGATGGCGGAGCCGGCGTTGGCCCGTATATCGACCGCGTCCGTGAAGCCGCGGCGCGGGTCACGCAAAAGCTCGGCGGCGTCTCCGGTGGCGGCTCGCAGGAATAACCGGATCACACGACCGCATGGACCGGAGCGGCGACTTGTTTCGAGGCTCCGTGTCCCCCTCTTCTGCTCAACGTAGGTGTTGACAGATTCGCCGGAGCAGGCTAGCATTTTTGCTGGCCGCTGCTGCATGCGCGTGTTATTTCTTATTATCCAGCTTATTATGAATGAAGATAGCGTCATTTCTCGTAGACGCAAGACGGCGCTTACCGATGGGAGTGCCGATTACAAGGTCAAGCGGGACGAGTTGGTAGGGGTCGCCGCAAAGTTGTTCAAGCAGAAGGGGTACCGAGCCACGACGCTTGGCGACGTTGCCAAGCATTCGGGCCTGGACCGAGCCACGCTGTACTACTACATCAGCAGCAAGGAAGAGCTGCTCCAGGAAGCGGTCAAGGGCGTGCTCGATAACAATCTCGCCGAGGCCGAGCGTCTTTTGCGCACGAAAACACTGGATGCCCGGGAAAAGTTGCTGCGGATCTTCGAAATCCTCATGGCCTCGTACGAGGAGAACTACCCGCACACCTACGTGTACATCCAGGAATTGATGCAAAAGGTTGATGTCGATCCCACGCCTTGGGCGAAAGACATGGCGAAGCAGACGCATCGCTTCGAGGGCATCGTCATGACGCTCATCAATCAATGCGTGGCAGACGCTGTTTTTCGGGACGACGTGCCGGTTGACCTTGCCGCCAACGCGTTATTTGGCATGTTCAACTGGACACACCGATGGTATAAGCCTGGTGGCAAACAGACCGCACGGAATATCGCTGAAGCTTTCTGCAAGATTTTCTGTGACGGCATGCAGCAGAAAAAGACCCGGCCCGGCGCAGAAGAGCGCGTGCGGAGCACGTCCACACGCGCCAAGTCGCGGTAAGCGAGATTCTATCGCTCCAGAAAACTACGTCGGGCTGACATATTCCATCACTTCCAGGTCGAACCCGGAGATGGCTTTGTATTTGACCGGCGAACTCATCAGGCGCAGCTTGCGCAAACCGAGAGAACGCAGGATCTGCGACCCGACTCCGATATTGAGGAGGGTCTGGGGGCCTCCGGCCACCTTCGGAGAAGCATCCGCCTGCTTGCCTTCGGCCACGTAAATACTTTTGAGCAGATCCGGCGGCGACTCGGTGCCTGCGAGCAACACGACTACGCCGGCGCCTTCGGCCGCCACGCGGGCGAGGCAGCGACGGATGTCCCAGCCGCTGCTGCCTGGTGCCTGAATGCCGAGCACGTCGCGTACCGCGCCCGCCATCTGCACCCGTGCCAGCACGGGATTCGATGGATCGAGGCAGCCGCGCACCATGGCGAGGTGCATGTTACCGGTGATGCGATCACGATAAGCGTGGAGCACGAATTCGCCATGGGCGGTTTGCACAGGCGCTTCGTTCAGTTTCTCGATGGTGCTTTCGTGCACGACCCGGTAATTGATC
Organism: Pandoraea terrae; assembly: GCF_902459695.1. Taxonomy (GTDB): domain Bacteria; phylum Pseudomonadota; class Gammaproteobacteria; order Burkholderiales; family Burkholderiaceae; genus Pandoraea; species Pandoraea terrae. The sequence goes on along the minus strand of NZ_CABPRZ010000051.1, from coordinate 1,452 downwards.
AGATCGGCGATGGTCCCGATCTTCAGATCATGTTCGCGGGCAAAGCGCTCGAGGTCGGGGCGCCGGGCCATGCTGCCATCGTCGTTCATCACTTCGCAAATGACCGCGGACTCGTCAAAGCCGGCCAGACGTGCAAGATCGCACGCTGCTTCGGTGTGCCCCGCTCGCACCAGCACGCCTCCCGGTTCGGCAATCAACGGGAAGATGTGCCCCGGCTGCACGATATCGTTGGCAGTGGCCGTTTGGGCTGCCGCTACTTGCACCGTGCGGGCCCGATCCGCCGCCGAAATGCCGGTCGTAACGCCGGAGGCTGCCTCTATCGAATTCGTAAAGTTGGTGCCGAAGCCGGAGCCGTTGCGCTCGACCATCGGGCGTAGCCCCAATCGCTGGCTGCGGGCCCGGCTCATGGGCATGCAGATCAAGCCGCGCGCATGGCGTGCCATGAAGTTGATGTCATTCGCCGTGACGCATTCGGCAGCGATGATCACATCCCCCTCGTTCTCGCGGCCCTCATCGTCCATCAACACGACCATTTTGCCGTGGCGGATGTCGTTGATGATCTCGTCGATACTGTTGAATTTGAAGCTCGGCCTGGTGTCGCAACGCGCTTCGCCATCCCAAGAGCGATGTGCTGGTGTGCTGTACATTTTCAATCCTGTCATGTGCCGATTTGCTATTGCGCCCGGCCGATAGGCGTCGCAATGACGCCGGGAGTGGCGCTTCGCACGCCGCCAGATTGAGCTTCCAGGGGCCCGACTATTTCTTCCTGCGGAGTCAAGGTCGGATAGGGTCGTTCACCCCGTTTGCTGATGATCATGGGCCGCATTATCCGAGCCCTGCGGCAATGTGTCAACGCAAACGTTGACTGTCATCTCCGGCCATGAGGTTGCGGGACGTGGGGGCTGATAATCAATTTTCAACATTGATGTTGACAGAGCTTGTCTGGCGTCACATACTAGGTCACACGCAAACAGACAAGCCGAGGAAACCGATGAAATTCCATTTGATGCAGACCGGTGTGATAGGCCGTCGTTATGAGATCGAGGCCGGCATGGCGGGCCAGAGGCCGGAGTTGTACCAGCGCTTTCTGTCGGAGGTGCGGCAGTACGTGCAGCTGGCCGATGAGTTGGGGTTCGCGGGCTATTGCCAGCCGGAGCACCATTTGCAGATCGAGGGTTTCGAGATCAACAACCACCCGGGGATGTTCAGTCTCTATGTGGGGATGCACTCGAAGCGCATGAAGGCCGGGATCATGGGCTACACGCTGCCCACGCACAACCCGGTGCGGGTGGCCGAGGAGATTGCGACGCTCGACCACATGCTGCAGGGTCGGCTGTTCGTGGGGTTTACGCGTGGCTATCACGCGCGGTGGGTCGATTCGTTTGCGGCGCTTCGGGGTGTCAAGGCGACGACGGTGGATAACGCGAAGGCGCACGACGCGCAGGACGCGCT
>NZ_CABPRZ010000050.1 GCF_902459695.1 Pandoraea terrae | reverse complement strand
GAACAGAACAATGAGGAACTGGAGAAGTTCATGCGGCTGGTCGCCCCGAGGTTCTCGAGCAAGGACGACGAAGGTACGTTTGTTTGATCGATATGGCGCATGGCCTGTCGGGCGGGGCTTCCCAAAACGGAGAGACTAATGACACGTGAAGTGGTAGTGGTTAGCGGTGTGCGCACAGCCATCGGCGATTTCGGCGGCAGCCTGAAGGATTTCTCGCCGACCGCGCTGGGTGCCGCGGTCGTGCGCGAGCTTCTGAGCCGTGCCCGCGTGGACGGCAACGACGTCGAGCATGTGGTGTTCGGCAACGTGATCCACACTGAGCCGAAGGACATGTACCTCGCGCGTGTCGCCGCGCTCGACGGCGGCGTGACACAGAATGCGCCGGCGATGACATTGAACCGGCTGTGCGGCTCGGGCTTGCAGGCCATCGTGTCGGCGGCGCAGTCGATTCTTCTGGGCGACGCCGACGTCGCGATTGCTGGTGGCGCGGAAAGCATGACCCGAGCTCCGTACATCGCGGCGGGCGCACGCTGGGGCGCGCGAATGGGCGACATGCGGATGGTCGACATGATGCTTGGCGCGCTGACCGACCCGTTCGACACGGTGCACATGGGCATTACCGCCGAGAACGTGGCAGAGAAGTTCGGCATCTCGCGCGAAGCGCAGGACGCGCTCGCGCTTGAATCGCACCGGCGTGCGGCCCATGCGATCGAGGCAGGTTACTTTGCCGAACAGATCCTGCCCGTGGCGCTGCGCACGAAGCAAGGCGAGACGCTTTTTACGGTCGATGAGCATGTACGTGGCGCGACGATCGCCCAGGACCTTGCGAAGCTGCGTCCCGCCTTCAAGAAGGACGGTTCTGTCACCGCGGGAAACGCGTCGAGCTTGAACGACGGCGCTGCCGGGGTGTTGCTGATGGAGGCCCGCGAGGCTGAGAAGCGTGGGGCGAAGCCCCTGGCGCGGCTCGTCGCATATGCGCATGCCGGTGTTGATCCGCGATATATGGGCCTCGGTCCTGTGCCGGCGACCCGCAAGGTGCTGGAGAAGGCCGGACTGAGCGTCGACGATCTGGATGTCATTGAGGCAAATGAAGCGTTCGCCGCGCAGGCGTGCGCAGTCGCGCAGGAACTCGGGTTCGATCCCGCCAAAGTCAACCCGAACGGCTCCGGCATTTCGCTCGGTCACCCGGTCGGCGCCACCGGTGCGCTCATTACGGTCAAGGCGCTCTATGAATTGCAACGCATCGGCGGCCGATATGCGCTGGCGACGCTGTGCATCGGCGGCGGACAAGGGATCGCGGCAGTGTTTGAGCGTCTCTGATTGCCGGGCGCTAGTGTCCTGAGTTGGGTGTTCCTTGATAAAGAAATTTTTCCACGCTATGCTGTCAACAGCATGGTTGATGGTATGTGACGACTGTGATATCCACCGACAAAAGAGATGGAGGATTTAGGGCCATGGATGTCAATCGACGCCTGCAGTCCCTTGAAGATCGCTTCGCGCTGCAAGATTTGATCACGCGATATTTTGTCTGCGCCGACAACGACGATTACCCCGGACTCGAAGCCACGCTCGCGCCCGATGTCATTTTCAGCGCTTCTGGGTTTGGGGACGCCGTGGGTCGCGAAGCCGTGATGGAATTTCTCATCTCGAGCCGCAAACAGATGGGACTGACGGTCCACACGCCGAACTACCTGCTCATGGACGAACTGGCCGAAGACCGGGCGAAAGGGCAGGTGGGCGCTCATTTGGAGCTTTCGCGCAGTGGGAAAGCGCTATTTGGCGCAGTCCGCTACATCGATGAATACATCAAGCTCGATAACGAATGGAAGATACGAGCACGGTCGATGTTGATCATCCATATAAGCCCTTGGGAAGATGTCGGATCTTCATTCACTTCGGATCTAACCGTACGCTGGCCTGGATACGCACCACTTCCGTCGGAATTACCGAAACGAAAGGCTAAAGATCTATAGTAATACCTCATATCAGCCACCCGTTTCCGGTTGGGCGCGTCCGCGCGGAATTGACGGTCGAGCATTGGGGCGATCGCGCGCGCCGCTCCTTGGATACCATGGTGCGAGCGTGAAGCAGTTCCGCGCTTCTACGCCGCTGCGTTGCTGATCGCATTCCAGATGAATTTCGTTGCGCTCCGCAGAGTGTCGAGCGACGGCAGGTCATCCGGTCCACGACGAATAAGAACGATCAGGCCTTCGCCATGCGCCGCGATCAGCGTGGCGCGCAAGTAGCAATCTTCCGGCGAAAGTCCCGGGTTGATTTCCGCGATCAAACTGGCGTTCAGGTGGCAGAACTGCTTTTGCAGTTCTGCCAGCAAGTCGCTCGCAAACTTCTCACGTTCGGTCAGGGCCCAGAACTGAAGGAGGAAGGCCGCGAGCCCGGGTTTGCTGAACTCGACAATAAAGTCATCGACAACGGCATCGAGGCGCGCTTCGGGCGTAAGGGCCTTGTTCTCAATCGTTTTCCTGTAGCGGGCGAAATATCGGTTGACCACTTCGCGCATCGTCGCGCGCAGCAATTCCTCGCGGTTGGGAAAGTAGTGCTGCAACGTACTCAGGCGAATGCCGGAATCCTTGGCAACGCGTGTGACGGTGTACCCGGCGTACCCCTCGGACGCCAGCACGTCGAGCGACACCTCAATGATCTGTGGCACTCGGCTTGCCCTGTTGCCGCGCCGCCTGGCAGGCGCCGCGGCGTCGGCTTCGAGAATCCTGTTGAGCGGGATGGTCAACGCCTTCATCGGTCACTCATACGCTTGTGGGGTCATGATCGCATCTTACCATTATTGGTTTAAAAACCTATTTCAGTTGTAGGTTTATCGACCTATTTAATTGACGGAGCACGTGCAGAAATTTGATAAATCCCCGTAATATCTCGGGAAAACCCTTCCTTGTGGCCGCCGCTTCGGTGTATTTTTTTGTTGATTTATAGGTTTTTCAACCTATAATCGAGTGAAAAGAAACCTATAGCGTAGGCGAGCCACGGCGATGCATCAGATCAATCGGGCGGCCGTCGATGGCGGAGACGATCATGGGGTCCGGCGAAAAATCCTTGCGTTTGCTGATTGAAAAATGGCTCGAGCTAACGCACGTGAGCCCGGCCCGTGTCACCCGATTCAGTCGCATGCCCTCAGGCGCGCGCTATGTCTGTGTCGGGGCACTGCGACCGTCCGGGCCACTGGCCATTTTTTTCTTTCGCCACGATGACGGGTCCTGGTGCGTGTTCCCGCCCGAGGCAGGCTGGCCCGCGACGAAAGCGCAGGCGTGAACCTGATGGTGCCGATCACGTTCCGCATCGTCTGTGAGATCGGCGCCAACTGAAAAGATCAAGCGGTAGTGACACTGACTCAAAAATGAACAGGAGACGTCTATGGAATCAAACGCTGAAGTGTCAAATGAATCGCTCGGGAAACCCGGCGCGGCGGTCCCGTCCCACATACCCGCGGAGCGGGTCGTGGACTTCGACATGTACAACCCGCAGGGTATTTCCGACGGACTGCAAGTGGCATGGAAGCGCTTGCAAGCCCCGGGTGTGCCGGACCTGGTCTGGACACCGCACAATGGCGGCCACTGGATCGCGACCCGTGGCAATCTGATTAGACAAATGTTCACCGACACCGAACATTTTTCGAGCGAGTGTCCCTTTATTCCGAGAGAGGCCGGTGAAGAGTACGACTTCATACCGACTTCGATGGACCCCCCGGAGCACCGTCCCTACCGTGCCATCATCAGCAGTGTGGTCAGCCTTCCCGTGGTCGAGCGCCTCGAAGGCGCGATTACGGAGATTGCGGGAGAGCTCATCGAAGGTATTCGGGGCAGAGGGCAATGCAATTTCACGAAAGACTATGCGGAACCCTTTCCTATCCGGATCTTCATGAAGCTGGTGAATCTGCCCCATGAAGATGCGCCGAGGCTCAAGTACCTCTCCGACCAGATAACCCGGCCGGACGGATCGATGAGTTTGGGCCAAGCCACCCGGCACCTGTACGACTACCTCTCTCCGATCATTGATCAACGGCTGCAGCAGCCGGGAGATGATGCGATCAGCGCCATTGTTCATGGCAAGGTCAATGGCCGTGCGATAACCAAGGAGGAAGCCGAACGGATGTGCGGGCTTCTGCTGGTTGGCGGGCTCGACACTGTCGTGAATTTCCTGAGCTTTGTGATGCAATTCCTTGCCGGCAGTCCGGCGCACCGGAAGGCCTTGATCGATCGTCCGGAAGTGATTCCGGCGGCCACGGAAGAGTTGTTGCGCCGCTTTTCCCTGGTTGCCGACGGACGCATCGTCAAGCGCGAAATCGAGGTGGACGGGGTCTTGCTCAAGCAAGGAGATATGGTGCTCATCCCCCAATTGCTCACAGGGCTCGACGAGCGGGAGAACGCATGCCCCATGCACGTGGATTTCGGTCGCGAGAAAATCACGCATACGACGTTCGGGTACGGACCGCATCACTGTGCCGGAGCGCATCTCGCGCGCCTTGAGGTGGCCGTGACACTGCGCGAATGGCTGGCGAGAATTCCCGATTTCGAGGTGGCGCCGGGAGCCGTGATCTCGCACCAAGGGGGCGTCGTAGGCGCTGTCAAGGCATTGCCGCTCGTTTGGAATACGGATTCCACGCGCGTATCGCCGCGTCGCGACTATGCGGCGTGACCGGAATTCGATAGAACGGCAGGAGCGAAAGCCAGCATGAAGAATACCGACAACTTGGTCATCGTCGGCACGGGTTGCGCCGGCGTGGAACTGGCGTTTGGGGCGCGTGCGGGCGGATGGGAGGGGGCGATTACGTTGATCGGGGACGATCCGGCAACGCCTTACCAGCGTCCGCCCTTGTCCAAAGGGTACCTCCTGGGGGAGATGAGCGCGGATGATCTGTGCTTGAAAGCGGTGTCGACTTACGACAAGTCAAACATTGCCCTGTGCACCGGAGCCCGCGTTGCGGCAATCGATCGCAAGCGCATGCGAGTCGAGCTTGAAGACGGTCGGGAACTACCGTATGACCACCTCGCCTTGACCACCGGCGGACGCCCGCGCCCCCTTCCGGCGGCTGTCGCGGCCGGGGGGGGTGTCACCAATTTGCACTACTTGAGGACGCTCGCCGATGCCGATGCCATCCGGCGGAATCTTGGCGCTTGCGGCCGGCTCGTCATTGTCGGCGGTGGGTACATTGGCCTGGAGGTGGCCGCGGCGGCAGTCAAGTCGGGCGTTCAGGTGACCGTGCTGCAGGCCGAAGCGCGGGTTCTGGAAAGAGTGACGGCGCCGCCGGTATCGGCGTTCTACGAAAATGTTCACCGCCAGGCGGGTGTCGACCTCAGGACACGCGAGCAAGTCGAGTCCGTCGAACTGTCCCCCGACGGGACGAAGGTCACCGCCGTCCGTTGCTCGAGTGGTGCGCGGGTCGCTGCGGATTGGCTTGTCGTCGGAATCGGTCTCATACCCAACAGCGAATTGGCCAGCGAGGCCGGCCTGGTGGTCGACAACGGTATTGTCGTTAACTCGCAGCTCCGGACAAGCGACGAAAACGTAGTCTCAGCGGGCGACTGTGCATGCTTTCATAGCGACATCTATGAACGGCCGGTACGGATAGAATCGGTGCCCAACGCCCTGGAGCAGGCGCGAAAAATTGCGGCACTTCTTTGCGGCAAGCCGCCTCGAGCACCGGCCGCCCCCTGGTTCTGGTCAAATCAATACGACCTGAATCTGAAGATCGCGGGACTCTCTCAAGGGTACGACCGAGTCGTTATTCGCGGCTCCATGCAAGCGCGCTCCTTCAGTGCGTTCTATCTGGCCGGGAACCGCGTGCTCGCGGCCGATACTGTGAATCGGCCGTTGGATTTCAACGTCGCGAAGCAATGGGTGGCGCGACGAGCGCAAGTGGATGCCGCGCGGCTCGAGGATGAATCCATTCCACTCGATCGTTTGCAGGATGCGACTCTGGTGGACGGGGTATTTCCCCTGAATTGAGTTGGACAAAAAGGCTGCCGCGGCGCGGCGTCAATGTCATCAATCCCGACGGCTTGTGGGCCGCGGACAAACCTATAGGAAGTTCGAAAGATGCCGAAAGCAATATTTACCACTGACGAGGGAACACGGACCGAGTTGGACGTTCGGGCCGGGACGAGTTTGATGCACGCCGCTGTCTCGAATGGTATACACGAGATCGTCGGTGATTGTGGCGGCAGCGCCAGTTGCGCGACTTGCCATGTCTACATTGACGAGCCTTATGTCGGCAAGTGCCCCGCGATCAGTCCAGCCGAGGAAGGGATGCTCCAGAGCACCGCAGCGGAGCGCCGTCCCAACAGCCGGCTCAGTTGTCAAATCGTCATGACGGAGCAGCTCGACGGGATCACCGTCCACATCGCCAATCCTCAGTGGTAGCGGCGTTCGCGCGGCGCGCGCGGTAGGAGCGCATCGGAGAATTGGCCGAGCAATCGAAAAGGCTCGGGCCGGCACGGCGGAAGCCGTGTGCCGGCTCGGACTCGACGCGAACTATTTAGCGGCCATGCGAATCGCGCCATCGAGGCGTATCACCTCACCGTTGAGCATGACGTTCTCAGCGATGTGTTGCGCCAGTGCCGCGAATTCGGCGGGGCGGCCAAGCCGTGCAGGGAACGGGACACTTTTCCCGAGCGAATCCTGCACTTCCTGAGGCAGCCCCAGCAGCATCGGCGTTTCAAATATCCCCGGAGCGATCGTCATGACGCGGATGCCGTAGCGTGCCAACTCACGGGCAATCGGAAGCGTCATCGCAACGACGCCGCCTTTGGATGCGGAATAGGCGGCCTGACCAATTTGTCCGTCGAAAGCGGCGACGGAGGCGGTGTTGATGATGATGCCACGCTCGCCTTCCTCGTTCGGCTGACCCTTGATCATGGCATCTGCAGCCAGACGAATGAGGTTGAACGTGCCGATCAGATTGATGTCGATTGCCCGCCGGAAACTTTCCAGGCGATGCGGCCCGTCCTTGCCGGCGACGCGTTCACCCGGGGCGATGCCCGCGCAATTGATGACGCCGTGCATCGCGCCAAATGCCTGCTGCGCCATCTGAATCGCCGACTGTACGCTGGCCTCGGAGGTGACGTCGGTTTGTGCAAAGCGGGCGTTGTCTCCCAACTCGGTCGCGAGTGCCTGGCCAGCGGAGGCATTGAGGTCGGCAATGACGACCTTTCCCCCGTTCTTGACAAACAGGCGCGCCGTGGCAGCGCCCAGACCCGACGCGCCGCCCGTGATGAGGAATGTGGAATGATTCAATCGCATCGTTTTCTCGAAAGTTGAAGTGGGGTAAAAACTCAGTAACCGCGATATTGGGGTTTGCGCCTGTCGAAGAACGCATTGACCCCTTCCCGGAAGTCCTCCAATGCGGCGCAGGATCGGAACGCCTCATGCTCGGCGCTCAGTTGCGACGCAAGGTCGCTGGTCTGGGCCGCGCGCAGCAATTGCTTGGTTCGGGCCAGTGCGACCGTGGGGCCGGCGGCAAGGCGTTGTACCAGTGCTTCGGTCTGCGCGACCAAGTCGGCAGTGGGCACAACCCTATTCACCAAGGACAGGCGCAGCGCCTCGTGCGCGTCGATGCGTTCTCCCAACAGGCAAATTTCCATTGCCTTGCGCAGTCCGACGATGCGGGGCAGGTGCCAGGAACTTGATGCGTCCGGGCTTGCGCCAATCTTTATGTAGGCCGTGCTAAACGTTGTGTCATCGGCCGCGATCGCGAGATCTGCCGCCAACGTGATGCTCAGGCCCGCACCCGCCACGGCGCCGTGCACGCTTGCCACGACGGGCATGGGTAGTTGCGCCAGGAGTGCTATCCCCGCATGAATCGGTTTGATGAGGCTGTCCGCCATGCCGACGGGGTCACCGTCGCGAAATCCTGTCAAATCGCCTCCCGCCATGAAGGCGCGACCGTCACCCCGCAAGAGCAAGACGCGGATACGTGGGGAGGACGCGACGGTCTGGATCGCAGACAGGAAAGCATTTGCCAGTGCCGGGTTGATCGCATTCAGCGCATCGGGGCGATTGAATGTAAGGCGCGCCACAGACTCTGACATTTCAAGGCGCACAGGTGAGGCGGAAGAGGTCGTGGTCATGGTTCAGACTGATGAAGGGATTCTGGGCTCAGGCAAGGGGCTGTGCATCCATGTATTCGATGACCCGCTTGATCCTGCCTTGGTCGAGTTCGAAAACGAAGTGATACGGATTGCTGTGCACTTTGCCGTTTCGGAGCTTCGCATGGGATTCGGCCTCCACCGCGACGCTGTCGCCTTGCGCAATCATCGCGAGCGGCGTGATGCGCAAGGTACCGTGCTCGTAAAGCGTGGTGAGGCCCCTCAGGAGAGGGCCAAGTTCCTGCCTTGAGTAGTTTCCGGACAGCATGGCGAGGGGGCCCGAAACCCGCCAGCTTCCGTCGTCATGGAAGCGCTCGACGACGGCGGCCACATCGCCCGCGGAGAGTACTTCGAGAAACTCCCTGACGATCGATTCGTTGGTTGCGGCGAGGCTCGTTGCCATGATCGCGCTCCTACCCGGTTGGTCTTTAGCGACAATCGCAAGCTGGCTGCTGTTCGATGTCGAGCAGGCGTTGCCGCAGGGCACGTTTGTCGACCTTGGTGGCGGACAT
>NZ_CABPRZ010000049.1 GCF_902459695.1 Pandoraea terrae | reverse complement strand
TCACAGCGGCAACCTTCCGAAGGCCGTCAATTACCTGCACTGTGCCGGCCGGCAGGCCCTCCAGCGTTCCGCTCAGATCGAAGCGATCCGTCACCTCGGCACAGCCCTCGAACTGCTCAAACGACTGCCCGATACGCCGGAGCGCACGTGCCAGGAACTTGAATTACTGCTAACGCTCGGGCCGGCCTTGATCGCCACCCGAGGTCAGGCTGCCCCGGAAGTCGAGGCCACTTACCGTCGCGTGCTGGCATTGTGCGATCAGGGTGGGCAAACACCGTATTTCTTCTCGGCGCAGCTAGGACTGTGGACGTTCTATCAATTGCGGGCGCAGTACAAGATTTCGCGCCCGCTAGCGGAGCGGCTGCTTGGCATGGCGCTGGATACGCAGAAGCCGGAGCAGCTCGCGGAGGGGCATCGTGCACTCGGGGCTACCGCGTTACGTCTGGGCCAGATCGGTGTGGCTCGCACCCATATGGAGCAGGTGCTGGCACTGCAGCGCCCGGACCAGCCGGACTGCGACTTTCTTCTGGGTTACGGGCGAGACCCGGCCGTACATGCCATGAGTACGTTAGGTTGGATCCTGTGGTATCAGGGCCTGCCGGATCTGGCCCGCACGCGCTGCCAGGAGGCATTAGTTCTGGCCAGGAACCGTCCCGACGCCTCCAACCTCGCGCTTTGCCTTGTCTTCGCAGCCGAAGTGCACCGATGTCGGCGTGAGGCGTGGTTGACCCGCGAGTACGCGGAGGCCGCTACCGCGATTTCGGGCGAGCAAGGGTTTCCCATCTATTTGGCGTGGGGAACCGTCCTGCAAGGCTGGGTGCTGGCCGAGCAAGGCAGTCATGAGGCGGGGGTTACCCAGATACGCCAGGGCCTCGCTGCCTACGCGGCGGCTGGCGCGGCACTGGGAAGGCCGAACCTTCTGGCCTTGCTCGCTGAAGCCTATGAGAAAGCCGGGGACGCCCACACCGGACTGGAGGTCCTGACTGAGGCGCTAGCCGCGGTGGAGGAAACGGGGGAGCGGATAGACGAAGCGACGCTGCATCGGTTAAAGGGGGAACTGATACTCCAGCAGCCAAGCGTGGGACCTCGCGCGTTCACCTGCGACGAAGAAGCTGAGGCTTGCTTTCACAAGGCAATCGCCGTTGCCCGTGAACAGGGCGCCAGGTCACTGGAGTTGCAGGCCGTGCTGAGCCTGGCCCGGTTATGGCGACGGCAGGCAAAGGTGGACGCTGCGCGCCAGACCCTGGCTACGATCCATGGCACATTCACTGAGGGCTTCGACTGCGCTGACTGGCAACAAGCCAAGACGCTACTGGATGATCTGACCTGAAGCGATGATACTTCAACCAGCCTGAAGGCAATCTCGTTTGTGGCGCGTCATCTGCAGGCCCGCGTCATCATCATGTCTTGCATAGGTCTGCCGAAGCGGCATCGCCGGTGACCGGTACACCGTTACGAAAGACGAGGCGTCCGCCGGGACGTCGCGCGAGCGCATCGCGCCAGGAGTCGGCGGGCACCAGCACGAAGTTCGCCGGCTCGCCGACGCGCGGCGCACTCGCGTGATCGCTGATGCCTGCCAGCAACTGCGCGACATCGTCGACGTGCGCCGCGAGCGCGGCCAGGAAGGCCGCCTCGAGCGGATCGGCGTTGCCGTAGGGAAAGAATGCGTCGCGCACATTGTCGCTGCCCCAGCCCACGCGAACGCCTGCAGTGAGCAATTCACGCGCGATCGTGACGCCGCGTTCGCGCGGGGTGCCCTCGCCACGGCCTTGCAGGAACAGGTTTGTGGCAGGAAGAACGACGACCGCGATGTCCGACTCGGCAAGCGCCTCGCAAATGCGCGCGCGCTCGGCGTGCGGCAGGGCGGCCAGCGCACACGCGTGACTGATCGTGACACGCCCTTGCAGGCCGCGCTCGCGTGCACTGTGCGCAACCCATGCTGTTAGCGATGCGTCGGCGTCGCCGTGTTCGTCGAGATGCAGGTCGACCGGTGCGCCCGTTTCGCTGGCCAGATCGAGCAGCGCGTCGACGGCCTTGGCGGGCGACCGGCAAAAGGCCGGCACGGCACCCAGCCATCCTGCGCCGAGCGCCAAGGCGCGTGTTAGATGCGCCCGGCCAGCGGAGCTCGCCGGGTCGGTGCGCGCATTGGCAAAGGCCACAATCTCGACGTCCATCTTGTCCGCACGGTCGCGCGCGGCGGCCACCACCCCCCGCAAGGCCCGCTCGCCCACAAGGTCGTCAACATCGGTGTGAGTTCGGACGCGCGTTGCGCCATGCATTAGGGCACAATCGAAATACCTCGCCGCGCGGTGGTAGAACTCGTCCTCACTCGAAATGCCACGCATACTTTCCGCCAGACCGATCGCATCCGGGAGTGACGCCGGCATCGCTGCGTTCGCCTGGAACGCGCGGTCGGCATGCGCGTGCCGCTCGACCAAGGGCGGTAGCCAGAGGCTTTGCGCCGGTCCCGCAGCCGCCCGCCACTCAGTCACGCGCCCATCGTGCACCGACAGATCGAAGACCCCGGGCGCTAATGGCAATGCCACGCGCGGGAATCGCCATCCTCGCGATTGCGAGGCCATGTCAGCAGCGCCTTTCGCCCAGCGGTCGAGTCTCCGCGGAACGGTGTTTCCAGGCACCGACCAGCCGAGTTGGCCCGGCTGCCAGCGTCGTACGTCGTCGAATATTTTCACCTTGACACCCCCGAAATTCGTGATCACAATATGTGATCATAATAATCAAGAAATTGCATGGTGAGCAACGGCACGCAAGCCATGGCAGTCAGGCAGTAATGGGCAGTGCCGGTTTCTCGCTTTGAAGCGTCACGCAAACCCAAGGAGACAATGGTGGAACAGGCAACCAGGCAATGTTTGCGCACACCGCGCCGGATGGCGCGGTGGCTGGCGCGAATCGTTTCGGTCCTTCCCGTATGCATGCTCGCCGCCGGCTTCGCGGCGGCGACAAGTGCGCCGCTGCACGCCGAAGATACGGTCAAGGTGAGGCTGAGCTGGAAGCTCAAGGGGGAATACGCGCCGCTGTATCTTGCTCAGGAGCGCGACTACTACCGGCAGGCCGGACTGTCCGTCACGATCGGCGAGGGAGCAGGCGCGCAAGGTGCACTGGGCGCGCTGCTGCAGGGGCAAGAAGACATCGTTGTGCTGCCGGGCATCTACGCGCTGTCGGCCATCGCGCGCGGAATGCCCGTCAAGCTCATCGCGCTGTACGAACCCAAGGCGCCCATCAGCTTTCTGTCTTATCCAGAAAAGGCGGTAAGGGTGCCGAAGGATATGGAAGGAAAGTCGATCGTGACCGCGGTCGGCGATACGACCACCGAATATTTGGAAGCCCTGTGCAGTGTCAATCGTGTCAACTGCGGCAACGTCAAGCGGGTCCAGGTCAATGGCCAAGCGCGCACAACGCAGTTTCTGGCCAAGCAGGTCGACGTGATCGGCGTCTATGCCAACAATGACTTGCCGATGCTAGAGGACACCATGGGGCCGAATCTCGTGCGCATGGACCTCGCGCAATACGGCCTGACCATTCCGGGTCTGGCGCTCGTGTCGAGCGATCGCATTATCGCAGCCAAGCGGGACGTGCTTGCCCGCTTTCTGCAGGCGACGGCTAAGGGCTTTGCCGATGCCGACAAGGATCCCGAGGCAGGCGCGCGCGCCGTGGCTGCACGTTGGCCCGCCGCACCCAAGCTCGGCATCATTACCCGCCAGGTCAAGGCCAGTCAGGCGGCCACGCCGAAGCCTGCCAATCACCCACTGGGTTGGATCGATGCGCCCAACGTGAGTGCTGCGCTCGGCCTGCTCAAGTGGGCGGGGCAGCCCGTGCCCGACAAGCCGGCGAGCACCTATTACACCAACGACCTGTTGGCGGGGGCCAAATGAGGCGCGGCGCCGAAGGCGAACGTGCCCGGCGTGGCGACGCCGATGCCGCGCTAGTCAGCCGAATCCGCCTGCTCGCTCTGTGGGATGGTTGCATGTACGGACTGGTCATGTCGATGGCCGGCATGCCGCCGGGTGCCGTACCGCTGTTCGCAGCCGAGTCCCCGCGACCGGGCGCACCGTACGAATCACCGCAGGCACCCCGTTCCAACACGCTCACTCACCTGACTGGAGAACCCCCGATGACTCCCTTGATCGATCGACCCACGGGCGACCTGCCGGTGCCGGCTATCAAGTACCGGCGCGTGCGGCGTGCCGTGCTCGAAGCGACCGCCGCGCCGGCCCTCGTTGTGCTGCTTCTCATCGTATGGCAGTTCAGCGTGCCGCTGTTCGGCATCTCGACTTTCGTGCTGCCGACACCGCTCGACGTGCTCAAGCGGACCGTGACCGACTACGCCCTCTTATGGACGCACACGCAGGTGACCCTGCTTGAGGTGGTGTTCGGCTTCGGCGCCGCCATCGTCACAGGCATTCCGATCGCGCTGGCGATCTTTTATTCGCGCCTCTTTGAAAAGGCGGTCTACCCGGTGCTCGTGGGGCTGCAGACGATCCCGAAGGCGGCACTCGCACCGCTGCTCGTGCTGTATCTCGGTTACGGCTGGGCGCCCAAGGTTTTCCTCGCCTTCCTGATCTCGTTCTTCCCAATCGTGATCTCGACTGTTGTCGGTCTCCAGGCGCTCGACAAGGGCATGATCAACCTCGCACGCTCGATGGGTGCGTCGGAATGGCAGACCTTCTTCAAGATCCGCCTGCCGGCGGCGTTGCCGAACATTTTCGGCGGCTTGAAAGTCGGCATTAGCCTGGCCGTCATCGGCGCGGTTATCGGCGAATACGTCGCGGCGGAAAAGGGCTTGGGCTATCTGCAGCTGCAGGCCAATTCCCAGTTCGACACGACGCTGAACTTCGCCACGGTGGTGATGATCTCGATGATCGGCATCGTGCTCTACGTCCTCCTCGGCATTGTCGAGCGGCGTGTCGTGTACCAGAAGGAAAGCGCCGTCTGACGCGCGTCGATCCAGACGATCCCAACGCATGCGGAACCTGTCCATGAACGCCAATCCCATTTCCCAGACAAGCGTGTCGGTCAACATCCAGCAGGTCATGAAGCGCTATGAAACGCGCGAAGGCCAGGAGATCCTTGCGCTCGACCGCACCGACATCAACGTCAATCCCGGCGAGTTCATTGCGGTCGTCGGCCCCAGCGGCTGCGGCAAGAGCACGCTGCTGAGCCTGGTGGCCGGCCTCGCCAAAGTCAGCGCCGGACGTATCGCGATCGACGGCGAGGAAATCCGCCGAGCCCACCCCAAGACCGGGGTCGTTTTCCAGTCGGACCTGCTACTCTACTGGCGTACGGTGCTCGACAACATCCTGCTGCCGATCGAGATCAAGAAGCGCGATCGCGCGGCCTTCGTGCCGAAGGCGGAGCAATTGCTCGAGGCCGTCGGCCTCAAGGGCTTCGGCGCCAAGTACCCGGCGGAACTGTCAGGCGGCATGCGCCAGCGCGTGGCGATCTGCCGGGCGCTGATCCAGACCCCGGGCCTGTTGCTGATGGACGAGCCGTTCGGCGCGCTCGACGCGCTCACCCGCGAGCAGATGATCATGGACCTGCAAAGCTTGTGGCTGTCGGTCAAGAACACGGTCATTTTCATCACCCACGGCATCGAAGAAGCCGTGTTCCTGGCGGACCGCGTGCTGGTGATGTCGCCGCGCCCGGGGCGTATCGATCTCGACCTGACGATCGACCTGCCGCGCCCGCGGACCTGGGAGATGCATCGGGATCCGAAATTCATAGAATACATGCAGACGGTTCGGAGAATCTTCGAGGCGAAAGGCGTCCTGCACCAGTAATTCCGGGAGATCGACATGTCAAGAATCGCAGTACTGGGCGCGGGGGCCGGCGGTGCGGCCGCTGCCGTGGAGTTGACACAGCGCGGCTTCGATGTGGCGCTGTGGAATCGTTCCGAGCGCACGCTGGCGCCGTTTCAGGCGCGCGGCGGCGTGGTGCACGAGGGCGTGCTCGGCGAAGGTTTCGTGCCGCTGTCGCGCATCACCGCCGACTTGCAGGAGGCCGTGGCGGGCGCGCAGGCCATTCTGGTGTGCCTGCCGACCTTCACTCATGGCGAGATCGCCCGCCAGCTTGCCGAGGCCGGCATCCGCCATCTTCCAGTGGTGATGAACCCCGGGCATACCGGTGGGGCGCTCGAGTTTAGGCACGCGTTTACCGAGGTCGATCGGCGCCTGCCGCCGGTGGCTGAGTTCTCTACGCTCACCTACGTGGCGCGCAAGTGCGACGGCGCGACAGTGAGGGTGACGGGGCGCGCGAAGCAGGTGCGCGTGGGGGCGTTGCCTGGCGGCGCCGAGGCCTTGGTCGCCGCGCAAGCCATGTTCCCGAACGCGTCGCCGGTGGCGGACGTGCTCGCCGCCGATCTCGCCAACGCCAATCTCGTGCTGCATCCGCCGGGCGCCGTGCTCGGTGCGGCGTGGGTCGAGGCAACGCAGGGTGATTTCACGTTTTACGTGCAAGGCATGACGCCGGGCGTGGCACGCGTGATGGCGCGCCTGGACGACGAGCGGCGCGCCACAGCGCGCGCGTTCGGTCATGAGATGCCGTCGCTCGTCGACGAGATGCGTCTCATCGGCACCGTCGAAGGCGAGGCGAACCGGGTGGGGCGAGCCGACGATCCTGCCGCGGATCTGGTCACGGCGATTGCCGGCGGGCAGGCGAACCAGCGCATCAAGGCGCCTGATTCGCTGCAGCATCGCTACTACCTGGAGGACTTTGGCCACGGGCTGGTGCCGTTCATCGCGCTCTCGCGGGTGGCCGGGGTACCGACCCCGACGGCCGACGCCCTGCTGGGCCTCGGCGAGGCGCTGACCGGGACGCCATTCCGGCAGACCGGGCGCACGGCGCAGCGCATGGGTATCGATCAACTGGACCGTGCCGGCCTGCTGGCACTCGTCAGGGAGCATGGACATGACTGAAGCCGTCTCGCAGGACGTATGGCGCAATACCGTGATCGCCGTGGTCGGCGGTGACGAGCGCGAGCAGGAGATCGCCCGCCTGGCCGCCTTGACCGGCGCACAAGTGCGGGGCTATGGCTTCCCGTGGCCGGCTGGCGGCATCGCCGGAGTGACGCAAGCCGAATGTGCAGCGGATGCCTTCGACGGTGCCGACTTCGCGCTGTTCCCGATTCCGGGCATCGCGCCGAATGGCGCCCTGTTCGCCCCCGAGGCACCGGCGCCGATCATTCCCGACGCCGCACTGCTCGGTCACATGCGCCCCGGCGCGCACATCATCCTCGGCTGGGCCGACGCCAACCTGAAGCGGCACGCCGAAGCCACGGGTATCGGCCTTCATGAATACGAGTGGGACGAGGACCTGATGCTGTTGCGAGGGCCGGCGATCATAGAAGGTTTGCTGAAGGTGGTGATCGAGAACACCCGGATCACGATTCACAAGTCCCGTGTCGGAATCGTGGGGCAGGGCACGATCGGCTTCCTGCTCACGCGCTACATGGTCGCCCTGGGCGCGCAGACGCATGTATTTGCCCGCAACGCCGTCCAGCGCGCGGCAGCGCATGCCGCGAATGCGAATGCGCATGCGCTGGCGGCGCTGCCAGCGCAAGCCGCCGAACTCGACATGCTGTTTTCCACCGTGCCGGCGCGCGTCATCGGCGAGGACGTACTTGCCCGCCTGCCGGCGCACGCGCTGGTGGTCGACATGGCGGCCCCCCCGGGCGGCGTCGATTTCGAGGCGGCGAGCGCGCTGGGCCGGCGCGCATTATGGGCGCGCGGACTTGGCCGACGGGCGCCGGTGACCGTCGGGGCAAGCCAATGGAGCGGCATTCGCCCGCGCATCGAAGCAATTCTGAAGGAGACGCGATGAAAGTGGAACTGGTGATCAAGCATGCGCGCGTTGTCGACGCGACGGGGGAATTCGATGGCGGGGTGGCGATCCAGGGCGGCCGCATCGTGATGACCGGCACGAGCGACGCGCTGCCCGAAGCGCGGCGCGTCATCGACGCCGGTGGCCGGGTGCTGATGCCGGGCCTGATCGATCCGCATTGCCATCTGGGCGTGAAGTATCCGTATCCCGAAGACATGCAGACTGAGACGAAGGCGGCCGCCTCAGGCGGTATCACGACAGTGCTGCTGTACGCGCGCAATACGAAGGAATCGTATCTGCCGTTCTATGACGAGCGCCGCGCGCTAGGCGAAGCGAATGCCGTCATCGATTTCGGCTTTCACTTCGGTATCCAGCGCGAAGAGCACATTCACGAAATCCCGAAGATCGTTGCGCATACGGGCGTCAAGTCGTTCAAGCTCTACTTCGGCTACGAACCCGACAACCCGATCGGCATCGTGCCGGCCACCGACGGTTGGGTCTACGCCGCAATGCGGCAGGTCAAGCCGATTTCGGGCGGCGTCGTGTCGGTCCATTGCGAAAACACGGCGATCGCCGCCTGGATCAAGAAGGAGATCCAGGCGACGGGCCGCCAGGACTTGGGGGCCTACACCGAATCGCGTCCGGCCTTTTGCGAGGTGGAGACCATCCGTCGCATGCTGTTCCTGGCCGAGCGCACGGGCTGCCCGCTGCATCTCGTGCACACGAGCGTCGGCATGGGGCCGGTGCTGGCGGCCGAGGCGCGCGCGCGCGGCATCGATGTGACCGTCGAGACCTGCCCACACTACCTTACGCGCACTGCCTACGATCCCGACCTCGACATGAAGGCGAAGATCTCACCGCCGTTGCGCGATGCCACCGAGCAGGCCGGGTTGTGGGAGGGCGTCGCCAACGGGGGCGTGTGGAGCCTCGGCAGTGACCACGTGCCGTTCCTTCCCAAGAAGGGCGAGGACCTGTGGGCTGAACTGCCCGGGGTGGTCAGCTTTCCATGGGAGCTCGCGCTGCTGCTGCATTTCGGTGTGCATCAGCGCGGCCTGCCGTTGCCCCGTCTGGTCGAACTCACGTCGGCCCACGCGGCGCAGCGGTTCGGGCTGTGGCCGAAAAAGGGTTCGTTGCGCGCAGGCGCGGATGCCGACCTTGTGCTGGTCGATCTCGATGAGACGCGCGAAGTCGAGCATACCGGCAAGGGCACTTGCATCTATACCGGGTGGAAGCTCAAGGGGTGGCCCGTGATGACGATCTCGCGCGGAGAAGTCGTATACGAGGACGGCGAGGTGACGGGTGCGGCAGGACGTGCGCGCTGCGTCACTGTGCCGGCGTGACGATGGGGGCCGCCGTGACGGTCGACGCCTGCGGTACGACGCGATGCCGCGTCGCGCTGCCTGCGGTGCCGCTTGGGCGCGTGCGGGAAGCGGCAGCGAGGCTGGCGGCGCAGCGGGGCCATTGGCCGGTGGCGTTGCTGTCGGGCGTTCATAACCCGTGGGGCTACGCGCAGCGCTTCCTCGACGCGTGGCAAGTGCTCGACCTGTGCGAATCGGACGCGCTCGTCGACGCGGTCGCGGTCCGGCTCGGGCCCGACGTGGTGTTGTGGGACAGCGAACTGCGTCTTGCGGGCCGGGCACCGGCGCGGCGCACCCTCGGCGAAGCGCGTTGCTGGCCCGTGGAGCCGCTGGCCGGCATCGTCGCGGTGATCGACTTGTCAGGCGCTGCGAACGAAGTTGACGTTGCGCTCCACGACGTGACCAGCATGTCGGTGGACGCTGAAGCCGCGCACGGCGCGCAGTTGTGGGTGAGATACATGCCGGCGACATCATTGTTCGTGCGCGCGCCGACACACCCGGCCCATCGCGCGATGGCGCGGCACGACCCGCTGATCAACTACGCCGGGCGGCCCTTGTGGCTGGTGCGCGGCGAGAACCGTGCCGGCAATGATTTCGTGACTGGATTTGATGTGGCGGCGCCGAATTGGTCGCCGTCGAATGTCGACGATGCCCTCGTGCGCGAGGATGTCGCCAATCGATAACCGAGAGGAGGTGGAGCATGCCTGTAGTGACTATCCAGATGTGGACCGGCCGCACGGTCGAACAGAAACGCGCGCTGACGCGTGCCATTACCGACGCGATGGTGACGCACGCCGACGTCAAGCCCGACGGGTTGCACGTCATCATCCAGGAGATTCCCAAGGAAAACTGGGCGCGCGCCGGCGTGCTCGGCATCGATCGAAAGGACGTCTGACCATGGCACTCGAAGCATTGGACATGCGCCATGCCGCGCTGCTTGTGATCGATATGCAGAATGCTTTCTGCCACGAGGACGGCACGTTGGGCCTCTCGGGACTCGATACGAAACGCCTCTCGGCCCCGGTCAAGCCGCTTGCGCGGCTGATCGCGCGTTGCCAGGCCGTCGGCATCCCCGTGATCTGGACGGTGCAGGAGCACTTCGCGATCGACCACAGCCGGGCGCGCAAGCAACTCGCGGGCCACACCGCCAAGCGCAAGCAGGTATCGGCGCTCGCTGGCACATGGGACGAACAGATCCTCGACGAACTGAAGCCGCTCTCGGAGGTGAATCCGTCTTACGTGATCCGCAAGCATCGCTTCGGCGCGTTCTACGAGACGCGATTGGAAATGATGCTCAAGATGCTGGGCACGCAGACGCTCATGGTCACAGGCACCACAACGAATGCCTGTGTCGAAACGTCGATTCGTGAGGCTTACTTGCGCGACTACGACGTGCTTGCCGTGCGCGATTGCATCGCGGGTGTCAACGAGGAGTGGGAGCAGACGGCGCAGAAGGTGTGGAGCCACTACCTGTGCCAGCTGACCGACTCGGGGGAGGTGCTGGACTGGATCGAGGCGCAGGTCGCGCCGAGGACACTCGGCTTCGGGCATCTGCTGATGCAGGTGGCCGACATCAAGGCGTCCGAGCACTTCTACATCAACCTGTTGGGCTTCACTGTGCGACCGGCGAAGCCGCTGGCCGACGGCAGGCCGTTTACGGCATTCAAGCAAGGCATCGCACTGACCGCCGGCGGTCCCGAGCCAGGGCGCCAGGCGCGCCAGATCGATCACATGGCGTTCGAGGTCAACGACGTGCGCGCGCTGGCCGGCCGGCTCGAGCAGGCCGAGGTGCTGTTCGTCCAGGGGCCGCACGACGGGCCTTACGGGCTCACGATCTACGTCAGCGATCCGGATGGCAACAAGATCGAGCTGTACCAGACGGGCGCAGGCGCCTGATTGCTTGATGCCGCAGGGCCGGCGATCGCGCCGGCCCTGCGGGTTCAGTTAGCGGTTGAGTTGCCGGCAGGAGGGGCCGGTTCGCACGCCAGGGGGAACACTTCTTCGATCGACATCCGATAGGGTGTGACGCCCTGCGCGTGGGCGAAGTTGAGAAACGCATCGAGCGTGACGCGATTGGGTTCGACGCCATATGGCCATACGTCATGTCCCATGATCGCGCGCAGGTCTGCCAAGTGCGCGTCGAGCAGAGGCAGCGGATACGGCGTTGCGCCCGCCGCGTCGAACTCTGCCATGCAATGCACCTTGGCGGCATGAAAGCCTGCCATGAGTTGCGCGGCTGTGCCGGGACGATCGCGTTCCACGTCACCTCGCAGTAACATGACGTGCATGATCGGAAAGACGCCGGTGGCTCGCCAGTCACGCCTGGCGTCGCGGGCATGGTCGGGCAGCAGGTGCCGCAGGCCTTCGCTCGATACCGCGCTCAGGTGCGGCGCGATGATTGCGTCGAGGTCGCCTGTGCGCAGCAAGTCGACGAGCGAGCGATCGGCCACGCGCGTGATGTCCATTCCATCGACAGCGGTCGGCTCGGCCGTGATTCGCGAAGGTGCTTCCAGGCCTGCTTCCACCCAATGAATATCCTCGAGCGCGACACCATACTGTTGCGTGAGCAATGCGCGTGCGTAGATCGCCGCTGTCAGCGGCCAGTCTGACAGGCCCACGCGCTTGCCGCGCAATTGCGTGGGCGTGAGCGGGTTGTCGTGCAGCACGTACCACGCCCCGTGGCGGAAGACCCGGTACGGAAATATTGGTAAGGCAATACAGTCCAGCGTCTGGCGCGAGAGCAGGGCCACAAATTTCCCGAGCGACATTTCCACGACGGGCCAGGGCGCGTCCTGCCAGAAGCGCTTGAACACTTGGCCTAGCGGCACCTCCACTCGTTCAAGTGCCAGGCCGGGCATCCGGATCGTACCGTCGAACAACGGCTGTGTATGGGCGTAGCGATCCATCGCCACTGCAAGGTGCATCGCTGGCGTTTCTTCGGCTGCGTCGGTCTTCATGTCCGTTTCCGTTTTCATCGTCGTCTCTGCGCTCACTGTCGCACTCATCTCGATTCTCGCCGCAATTTTCGTGGCTGATCCCGCTCCCGTTTCCGCACTCGTTCTTGAACGCATATGGATTCCTCCTCGCATCGTCTTGACAAATCGAAATTGATCGTAGATTATGATCACATAGTGTGATCACATAATCACGGATTCAGGTGATTCTACCGTGATCGCTTGCGTTGGCAAAGGGCATTGGGGAGGCGGTGGGTCAAGCGCCGCGTGCCGTATACAAATCGGTCGAGGACATCATGGCATTGGGAATTGGCATTCCGAAGGAGAGCGCCGCAGGCGAAACCCGCGTCGCAGCCACGCCGGAAACGGTGAAGAAACTGGTGGCTGCCGGCCATCGCGTGACGGTCGAGCACGGTGCAGGGCTCACCGCCAGCGTCCCCGACGAGGCCTTCGTTGCCGCCGGCGCGGAAATCGG
>NZ_CABPRZ010000048.1 GCF_902459695.1 Pandoraea terrae | reverse complement strand
GATGTTAGACCAGAGCTCCTCGATTTCATCGGCAGTGAGGATGTTCCTTAGGTAGTCCTTCTCCACTACGCTGGAGTCGGCTTCCTTGATGGCGGCATCGTGTAATGCCTTCACGAAAGTCAAGCGATTCTCTTCGGGAAGGAGGCCAAATTCGTACATGCGCGCCAGGAAGTGGGCGCCGACTTCATCGGCAATTCGCCGGTAGTACGAGAATTTTTCAGCTATAAGCGTAGGCCGCAACTCGATGAGTTTTCGTGAGAAATCAGCGCTGGCCCGAAGCGAGAGGAAGCTACGAAGACTGGAGCTGTCGCAGACGGCCAAACGTTTCGCTAATAATGGGTAGTACGTGGGCGGTACAACAACGAGGGCACCCTTTACGTGCATGCCGGAGCATACTACTTCGCTCATAAGCCACTCAGGCTTGGCCCCGGTCAAATACAGTTCCACAAGCTCTGGGTTTTGTGCCACGAGTCGACCGAACGCTTCAGCGATTGTCGGGTGCTTAAAACGCCAATATGCCCCGTTTGTATCATGTGCTCGAAGCACCAGAGTTTCGTCTAACTCATTTAGCGAATTCCGTATGGCCGAGCTGCTGACCCCGAATGCTTGGCTGGCTAGTGATAGTTCTGTGCCGTCTAGGATTGGGGATGGGGTTTTGCCGGAGCTCACGAACAGAAAAGCCAAAGCAGCCTTGTTTGGCGACTCCAACGACCTAACGGTTTCCAAGAGGAAGTCGGAGGGTTTTTCGAAAAAATCCAGTACTCCTCTGCTGGTGAGCGTTATTCCATTTGACAGCAACGAGCTTCCCAGGCGTCGAGCGGATTCAGGGAGGAAATGCTCGTTGGCCGCGACCTGGGGTAAGAAAGTCTTTACCTTTCGACGAAATCCAGTGCCTTGGTCACCAAACTTGAGATGGTTGTACAGAATCTGAGCCTTCTCATCGGCGGTGAGTTTCTCGACGTGAATTGTCACACTACTCTTGGTAAGTAGGGGGAGAGCGCCTAGTTTCAATCCATCTTTGGCTGCTGACCAGATATAGGTTCGTGACGTGATGAGGAACTTGCTGCCATTGTGTAGCGCGCCCGCAATTAGCGGCAGAACTTGGTTCCAAACATCCATGGATGACCGTTGAAACTGGGTGGCTCCCCAAGCGTCGTCAATCCAGAAGAACTGTTTTTCGTTCGGGTTGATGCGGTCTCTTAGTTCTGCCGGTGAGGTTGGCTTCAATGTCAAACATCCCCACAGGTCGGCAGCTCCTACGGCCAAGCTTGCGCCGATGGTCGATTTCCCTGAGGCAGGTGCTCCAAGTAAGAGTACAAAGCCGTGTCGGTTGATTGCTTCTACGCTGCGACGATGCGCTTCAGTTACGACTAGCTTCTTGAGGTCATTTCCCATCGAACTCAGAATCATGCTTGCCTGTTCGTACGCTCTCTCATCGAGAATGTTACTGAGGTCCCCCAACCCGTAAAGGCGTGGAACTAGCATACGGAGACGGGCAGATTGCTCGATTTGGTCGATTAGCCAGTCGGCGGAAAGAACTCGACATTGTGTTGCACCGGCCTTCTTGAAAGCCATGACGATGTTCGCTTCAGCTGCACCGGAAACGAAATGATTTGTGATGAGCACATAGTCTTCGGCAAGTCCCTGCTGCACGAGGCGACTCACCTTGCCTAACTCATCGGTCAACATCGGCAGGGTCAGCTTGCTATTTGAGTTGGAAGTGAACTTGCACTGAATGGTGGATGATTTGGTCACGCCACTATCCGTCCAAGTACCGACAAATGCGCCGTCACGCCCCCCATCATGAGAAGGGAGGAATTGTTGTACGGGGCGCTTGAGGCACTCCTGCGCCACGGCTAGGCACAGGTCCTGGAATGCTTTCCAACCTAGCGTATGAAGTTGGTAGTTCTTTGCCATTTTCTCAACCCCGCTTGTTATTTTCTGGCGACTTTGCGTGAGGACACTACCCACGCCATTCGAGGGATTCGTTCGGTGCTGGCCTCATGTAGGCTCCTCGAATTCAAGCTGAAAAGCTTGCCAAGTTTGGTGATGCGGCAATGCCTGACCTCCGGCCACAACGACCGCAATTCTGTGTTCCTTCAACCAAGATGTGCATGCGTTTTTGGGGCACAGAAATGAAAATGGCCCTAAGCATACATTCTTAGGGCCAATCGGAATCGCCTGCTAACGCGTGCACTCACACCGCGATGGGTGCCTTAATTCCCGGGTGGTACTGATAATTCTCAATCTCGAAGTCCTCGTACCGGTAGTCGAGAATGCTATCTGGCTTGCGCAGAATTTTCAGTTTTGGCAGCGGGAACGGCTCACGCTCAAGCTGGATATTCACTTGCTCCAAGTGATTTAGATACAGATGGCAGTCGCCGCCAGTCCAAATCAACTCTCCCACATCTAGGCCGCACTGCTGCGCCAGCATGTGGGTGAACAGAGCATAGCTCGCAATGTTGAAGGGGGTCCCCAAAAACACGTCCTGGCTCCGGCAGTAAAGCAAGCAACTGAGTTTGCCATCGTTCACTGCGACCTGTGCGAAGGCGTGGCACGGGGCCAAGGCCATGCGACCAGCGTGTACGTTATCTACCGGCGACATCGACTCGTCGGGGAATTCCGCAACGTTCATGGCTGTCAACATCAGGCGTCGCGAATTCGGGCGAGCGCGAATCTGCGTAACAAGGTTCGAAATCTGGTCGATGGTCTCACCATTCGACTTGGGCCAGAAGCGCCATTGGTGGCCATATACAGGCCCCAAGTTGCCGTTCTCGTCGGCCCATTCGTCCCAAATCGTCACCCCGTTGTCATTGAGGTACTTAACGTTGGTGTCGCCGGCGATGAACCACAGCAGTTCGTGAATCACGCTTTTCAGGTGGATTCGCTTGGTAGTGACCAGAGGGAAGCCCTCTTTCAAGTCAAACCGCATTTGCCGGCCGAACACGCTGACGGTGCCCGTCCCAGTTCGGTCCATTTTCCGCGAGCCGTTCTTCAGGATGTCGCGGATAAGGTCGTGATATTGCTGCATATCTAATTGCTCTCCAAATTCTCAGCGTGCGGCGGTTGCAAATTGCCCGAACTCATTGGCTGAGGAAGAGGGGCGCAGATGATGGACGAGGCCGTTGATAACGTTACGGACGCACGAAAACGCCGAGCGGGCCAGTTGACGGGGCTTTCCCGCTTGTCCGTAACGGTTGGAAGTCAGAGAAACATGGCAGGGCGGCAGCTTCATGCGCGGAATGTCCGCGACGTTCCACGCCGACACGATCAGGCGGCGCGAGTCCGGATTGTTGCGGATCTGGCTGACGAGTTGCGTGATCTGGTCGATGTGCCCGCCGTCGGGGGTCGGCCACGAACGCCATTGCGACCCGTACACCGGCCCGAGTTCGCCGTTTGCGTCGGCCCACTCGTTCCAGATCGTCACGCCGTTCTCTTGCAGGTAGCGCACGTTGGTGCTGCCCTGCAGGAACCACAACAGTTCGTGAATGATCGACTTCAGGTGCAGTTTCTTCGTCGTGACGAGCGGAAACCCTTCCTGCAGGTCGAAGCGCATCTGATAGCCGAAAACCGAGCGCGTTCCAGTGCCGGTGCGATCGGTCTTTTCGGTGCCATGTTCGAGCACATGGCGCATGAAGTCGAGGTACTGTTTCATAAGCCCATCCGTTTTCAGGGATTTTACCAGCCCGGGCCGGAATGGGCCCGTTTCGTCACTCGGTAGACGGGAATGCGACGGCGTGGCGGGCCACAAGCCGGATGCCGATCCGATCGCCGACGGCATATCCGGCGTGGTCTTCGTCTGACCCGACGCGTGCGAGCACTTCCCGCCCGGAGTCGAGCCGCAAGGTATACAAGGCGTCGGCGCCGCGAAACGCCCGCCGGACCAGCAGGGCAGCGTGCGGGCTCGCGCCATCCACGACGATGTCATCCGCGCGCAGCAACACGTCGACGCGTCCATGATGCCGCGCGTCATGCGGCGCGTGCCACGACACCGCACGCCCTGGCGGCAAGGGCAATTCGCCCAATTCGAGTGACACGGTGCCAGCACCGTTGTCCGCCGGCCGGTACGCGCCAGGCAGCACTGCGCCCAGGCCGATGAAGTCCGCGACCACTCGGCTCGCCGGCGCGTGGTACAGGGTGTAGGCATCCGCCCACTGGGCCAGCCGGCCCTCGTGCATGACGCCGATCGCGTCGGCCATGGCGAACGCCTCGTGCTGGTCGTGCGTGACGAGAATCGCGGTCGTGCCGCTTGCCTTGACGATGTCGCGGACTTCCACCGCCAGCCGTTCGCGCAGATCGAGGTCGAGATTGGAAAAGGGCTCGTCGAGCAACAGCAGGGCGGGCGAGGGCGCCAGCGCGCGCGCCAGCGCCACGCGCTGCTGCTGGCCGCCGGAGAGTTCGTGCGGATATTTACGCAAGACCTCGCTCAGGCCGACCAACTCGGCGAGTTCGGACACTTTGGCCTGACGCTCCCGGCGTGCCGTCGCGTGCAGACCGAAGCCGATGTTCTGCGCCACGTCGAGATGGGGAAAAAGCGCGTAATCCTGAAACACGACGCCCACGTGCCGGTGTTCCGGCGGCTCGCTCAGGGCGGCGCTGGCGACTTCCCGGCCGCCCAGCACGATACGGCCGGCGCTGACCGGCTCGAAGCCGCAGACGGCTTTGAGCACGGTCGTCTTGCCGCAGCCCGACGGGCCCAGCAGACAGCCGATCTCCCCGCGCGCCAGCGCGAGCGACAAGTCTTGCACGACCGTATGCGGCCGCCCGGCGTTGGCGTAGGTCACCCGGATGCGATCCAGCGACAGGAATGGCGCTGCGGCAACGGCACCGGCCGCAGGTGTGACGTTCTGGGAAAAGGCGTCGGGCATCGGCTAGGCGCTGGGAAGCGCAGTCAATTCAAAGTTCGTTTGAGGGCGGGAGGACGACAAGCGACAAAGCGTTTCGCCTCTCATCTGTCGTTGCCGTCACGTGACGCGGCACTTTCGCGCAAAACCACGGTCAGACCCGCCGTTGAGAATGCTTATAATTTACACTGACCTTTGACCCACCGTGCGCGGCAGGTTCCCGGGAACCGATTTTTCGTCGCCATGAGGTGCCATGCCGGACAGTCCGTGATTGACCCTCGCCGCCAACGTCGTTCATCCCAACCACCGAATCCCGCCACTGATGTCGTCGATGCCGCCCCCGTTGTCCACCGACACCCCCGCCGAAATGCAGGAACTTGCGTCCTCCGTTCGGCATGTCGAGGCGGCATCGTGGCGGCAGCGCGTGCGCGCGAGAGGGACCGCGTGGCTCTGGCAATGGGCGGCGGTCGTGCCCGCGCTGATCGTGCTCGTGCCGATGTTCGGCATCGTGGCCGCGCTGGGCGCGGGCGATGCCGGCACGCGTGCCGTGCTGGCCCACATGCTCGGCACGGTGCTGCCGGAATATCTCCTCAACTCGCTGCGCATCACGGCGGTCGTGGCGGCCGGCGTATCCGTGCTGGGCGTCGGCACGGCCTGGCTCGTCGCACACTGCGCCTTTCCGGGACGGCGCCTGTTCGAATGGGCGCTCATTCTGCCGCTCGCCGTGCCGGCTTATGTCACCGCGTATGCGTACACGGACTTTCTGCAATTCTCCGGGCCGGTGCAAAGCGCCTTGCGGGCGGCGTCCGGCGTGGACCGCCTGCCTTGGTTTCCGGAGATCCGCTCGTGGTATGGCGCGGCGCTCGTGTTTATCGGCGCGTTCTATCCCTACGTCTATCTGCTGGTGCGCACGGCGTTCATCGAGCGTGGCCGCCGGCTGTTCGACGCCGCGCGCACGCTCGGCTGCTCCCCGTGGCAGGCGTTTGCCCGCGTGGCGCTGCCGATGGCACGGCCGGCGTGGGTGGCCGGCGTCGCGCTGGTGCTGATGGAAACGCTCGCGGACTATGGCGCGGTGGCCTATTTCGGCGTGCCGACGTTCACCACCGGGATTTACCGCGCATGGCTGTCGATGGGGGATCGGGTCGCGGCGGCGCAACTCGCCGCCATGTTGATGTTGGCCGTCCTGCTGCTCCTGGTGTTCGAGGCGCGCAGCCGTTCGCGCCTGCGTTATTACGGCGCGGGTGCGCGGCGCGGCGGGCTGGAAACGCGCGTAACCTTGCGCGGCGCGCGGGCGGCAGCGGCTGTCGCCGCGTGTGTGGTGCCGCTGCTGCTGGGTTTCCTGATACCGACCGCCATCATGGCGCGGCTCGCTTTGCAGGAGCTGGATCAGGTGCCGTGGGAGCGCTACGGCGGCTGGGTCTGGAATACGGTTCGGCTGGCCGGTGCCGCCGCGCTGGTGGCGGCGTTTGCCGCGGTGCTGCTGGGCTATGCGCAACGCCAGGCGCCCGGCCGCCTGGGACGGATCGCGGCACGGTTGGTGTCGGTCGGCTACGCCATCCCCGGCGCCGTGATCGCGCTCGGCATTCTCGGGCCGGTGCTCGGGCTCGACACCTGGCTTGGCGACATCTTCGGCGCTCGGGGGCTGGTCTTCTCGGGCACGGCGGGCGTGGTGGTCTACGCCTATCTCGTGCGTTTCCTGCCGGCGGCGCTGCAAAGCGTCGAGGCCGGGCTTGCGAGAATTCCCCCGAGTCTCGACGCCAGCGCACGCAGCCTCGGCGTTGGCGGCTGGGCGATGCTGCGCCGGATCCATCTGCCCTTGTTGCGCGGCAGTGTGCTCACGGCGGCCTTGCTCGTATTCGTCGACGTCATGAAGGAGCTGCCCGCCACGCTCGCGCTTCGCCCGTTCAACATGGACACGTTGGCGGTCGTCGCGAGCCATCTGGCGGCGGACGAGCGGCTCGGCGAAGCCGCTATCCCCGCGTTGACGCTTGTGGCGGTCGGGCTCGTGCCCGTGCTGGTGCTTGCGCGCGCGATCGCCAGAGGGCGATAGACGCCCGCAGCCCCGATCTCGTGCGGATCGCCAGGGCGTGCCGGGCTGGCATTGCAGGATTCCGTAACACTCCGTATTTGTTGCGACGCGCCAATCGACTATATTGCAATTAGACCCGGTCGTTTGCATCGGGCAATTGCGAGTCAAGATGATGATTGCGATCGTCATTTGCAAATGTTGGCTGATCATGGCCATGACGTCAGCGCCACCGCCGGTGGTGCAGTTCGACTCGGCCGACGGGGGCTGGAGCGCCGTACTGATGGCGGGTGCGGTGCGCTAGACAGGGGGGGTTCGGGCAGGATGCGCCGCCCCGGGCCCGGAGGCCGTCAGCCGTAACAGGCGCGACGACAGCAGGCCGCCGCAAGCGGGTGCTCGACACCCGCAGTCGTGATTTTGTATCTTTTTCCGAACCGTCCGGTCGCCATTGGGCAGTGTGTTCGGAAGATTCTCTCCCCTATTTCGTTGTTTTCTGTGCGCATGCACGTCAGCGTCCGATGGATTTTTTTGCGCTGGCGTTGGAAAATCGTCAGATGACCCCCTCTGCGGAGGCCTGATGGCCATGTGGCGGATCGACCTGGTGTCCCTGCGCTTGTTTGTCGCGGTGTGCGAGGAGAGCAGTATCGCGCGCGCCGCCGAACGCGAGTTCATCGCGCCCTCGGCGGTCAGCAAACGTATCAACGACCTCGAAAGCCTGGTGGGCACCCCGCTGTTGCAACGCCACAAATGGGGCGTTCGCGCCACGCCGGCCGGCGATGCGCTGCTGCATCACGCCCGTAACGTGCTGCGCAGCCTGGAGAAAATGCAGGGCGAGCTGAGTGAATATACGAGCGGGGTGCGCGGACACATCCGTATCTTCGCGAACGTCTCCTCGATCGTCGAGTCGCTGCCCGACGAAATCGGCGCATTCCTGAAGCGTCATGACGGCGTCAAGATCGACCTGGAAGAACATACCAGCGCGCAGGTCGTGCGCGCCGTCGAGGAAGGGTTGACCGATATCGGCATCTGCTGGGACCGTGTCGATACCCGCGATGTCCAGGTGTTTCCGTACCGCCGCGACCGGATCGTGGTCGTGCTGCACCGCGATCACCCGCTGGCCGGGCGCGCGCAGTTGGCCTTTGCCGAAACCCTGGACTACGATCAGGTCGGCGTGCATCCCGACAGCGCGATGTACGCTGTGCTGCGTGCGCTCGCCGCGCAGGAAGGGAAGACCATCAAGTTCCGGATCCATGTGTCGACGTTCGAGGCCGTGTGCCGGATGGTGCGCGCCAATCTCGGGCTGGCCGTGGCGCCCCGCGAAGCAGTGGGCCTTTATTCCGCGACGCCAAGTGGCGACGTGCTCCGCGTGGTTCCCCTGACCGACGATTGGGCCGAACGACGGCTCATCGTATGCGTGCGCAACTACGATGCGTTGCCGGTCGCCTCGCGGTTGCTCGTCGATCACCTGCGCAGCGGCGCCGAAGCGGCGGGCCCCGCTGAATCTGCCAAGCGCGTCGGCAGCCCGCGTTGAGGGAACACCTCGACGACGGACTGGATGAAGGCCTGGAGGTTCGAGCCATCGTGGTTAGCGATGGCACGCATGCCGAAACATGACTTGCCGACGGACGCAGGTGGCGCGATCCTGTGAGCCCGATAGCGGACGCGCCGGGGGTCCGGCGATGCCAAACCGAAGGGGAGACACACCATGAAGGACGCCTTGACGCGACACGCACGCACGCGCCGCGCACTGACGATCTATGGCACCACGATTACGCTGCTGGCCGGGCTGGGTGCGGGGTTGGCTCCCGCGCCAGCCGCTGCCGCGCCGCGTGAGCCGCTGGAAAAGCCGAAACTCTCCATTGCGGTCGGCGGCAAGCCCGGCCTCTACTATCTCCCCCTGACCATTGCCGAGCAGCTCGGTTACTTCAAGGACGAAGGCCTCGACGTGACCATCGACGACTTCGCCGGCGGCTCGAAGGCCTTGCAGGCGGTCGTCGGCGGCAGCGCCGATGTCGGCACGGGCGCCTTCGAACATACCTTGCTGATGCAGGCCAAGGGCATGGTGTACCAATCGTTCGTCGTGCTGGGCGCGGCCCCACAACTGGTGCTGGCGGTGGTTCGCGCGAAGGAAGCGTCCGTCAAGTCGGTCAAGGACCTCAAGGGCATGCGCATCGGTGTGAGCGCGCCGGGGTCGAGCACCCATATGCTCGTCAACGTGGCGCTCGGCAAGGTCGGCCTCAAGCCGACGGATGTCTCGATCGTGGGCGTCGGCAGCAGCACCACGGTGGTGGCGGGTGTGCGCGGCGGACAGATCGACGCCATCTCGAACGTCGACCCCATGATAACGTTACTGCAGCAGTCGGGCGACATCCGCGTGCTGATCGATACGCGCACGCAGGCAGGCTCGCGTGCCGTTTTCGGCGGCCCGATGCCGGCTGCCGTGATGTATGCCTCCGAATCGTTCATCCAGAAGAATCCCCGGACGGTACAGGCGTTGGCCAATGCGATCGTGCGCGCCGACAAATGGTTGCAGAAGGCGACCGGCGCGGAGTTGCTGAAGGCGGTCCCGGAAAACTACCTGCTGGGCGACAAGACCTTGTATCTGAAAGCCTTCGACAACTGCCGCGACGCCTTCTCGAAAGACGGCCTGATGCCGGCCGACGGTCCGCCGACCGCGTTGCGCGCGCTCGCTTCGTTCAGTCCGGAGGTCAAGCCGGCACAAATCAAGCTGGACAAGACGTATACCAACGCCTTTGCCGAGAAGGCGAATCGATCGTATCCCTGATCGCGGCGCTGACGGGGGATCCCGTTGAATGACGCAAAGGAGTGAACCGATGCGAACCACCGTTCGGCTGACCGGGCGGGTGCTGTGGCTCAGCGAGTGCGCCGACGCCATCACGCGCCAGCTCGCCGGCGAAAACCTGGGGCGGGAGGACGCGAGCCCGCTGCGTGATCAATTGTCGACCGACGAGATCACGCCGGCGTGGGCCTGCATGCATTACGACGAAACCCTTGCCGAGTACGCCTATGTCGGCTTGCAATGCGACGCCCTGCTTGGCGGTGCCGGCACGTTTCCGGTGACGGCCGGCGCTGTGCGTCGCGGCGGGTTTGAAGTCAGCGTGGCCGGCGCGCGGCGAGGCAAGGGGTCGTCGCGTGAAGCGAGCCCGTTCGCGGAATTGTCGGCGGGAATTCGTCTCGTGATCGCGGAAAGTTTCGATCGGATTTACCAGCAGAATTGCCAGAATCTGGGGCTCCTGACCGCGACCGATGCCGGCTTGGTCGAGCGCCTGCAGGCGGGCGAGGACATTCCGATCGAAACCTTCCTCGAGGACTGCGATGCGCTCGGCGAGGAGATTGTGCGCAGCGGCGGGTTATTTGGCTACACGCGGCGGCGTTTGTCTGGCGAGTTGTCGGCGCCGTTGCCCCGGCATGCGCCCGGACCGATGACCTACGGCGAAAAGGTGCTCGCGCGCGCGCTTGGCGTGCCACGCGTGCGTTCGGGCGACAGCGTGTTCTTGCGCGCCGACTGGCGCTTTTCGCACGAGTATGTGACGCCGATGGCCGTCAGCTTCCTGCACCATGCGATAGGGCCGGACCCGGCGCTGTACCGCACGGACACGATCCTTTGCTTCGAGGATCACCTGACGCAGCTAGACGCCGTGATGGACGACAAACGCCGTGCGCTCGGCTTGCTCGACGCCGCGCAGCGATTGGGCCAGGTGCAACGCGACTTCTGCGCACGGCATGGCATTCGTCTGCATGGCCGTGCGGCATCGGGCGGCTCGGAGGGCATTTGCCACGCGATCATGCTGGAGCGCTACGCGTTGCCGGGGCAGATTGTTGTCGGCACGGATTCGCATACCCCGCATTGCGGCGCCATCGGCGCCTTCGCGTTCGGTGTCGGCACGACCGAAATGGCCAATGCGTGGGTCACGGGCGACGCCCGGCTGGCGGTGCCGTCAAGTTGCCTGATTCAATTGCACGGACGCTTGCCCGAGGGGGTCAGCGCCAAGGATTTGGCGCTGCATCTGCTGCATTTGCCCTATATCCGCGACGGACGCGCCATCGGCCAGATCGTCGAATTCGCGGGGCCGGCCGTCGCGGCGATGTCGATTGACGAGCGGGCCACTCTCACGAACATGGTGGCCGAGATCGGCGGACTGACCGGCATTGTCGTGCCCGACGCCGAGACGGTGCGCTACCTGCGCGAACGCCGCGGGGCCGATGTCGTGCTCGAGGATTGGATGAAGAGCGATCCCGACGCTTCCTACGCCCATGTGATCGAGATCGATTGCGGCAAGATGTCCGCCATGCTGGCCAGCCCCGGAGATCCGGGCAACGGCCTGCCCGTCGGGGCGCTGCGTGCCCCGGTGCGCATCGACATCGCCTATGGAGGATCGTGCACGGGCGGCAAGCGCGACGATCTTCGCGCCTATCACGACGTGCTCGCCTGGGGACTCGCGCATGGACTGCACGTGGCAAACGGCGTGCGCTTCTTTCTCCAGTTCGGTAGCCAGGACGTGCGCGAATATTGCGCGCGGGCGGGCTTGCTCGACGTGTTCGAGGCAGCCGGCGTCACGCTCGTCGCGCCAAGTTGCGGCGCGTGCGTCAACGCCGGGCCGGGGGCGTCGCGGTGTGCCGAGGAGGTTGTCATCAGTGCGCAGAACCGCAATTTCCCCGGGCGCTCGGGACCGGGCCAAATGTGGCTCGGCAGTCCTGCGACGGTCGCGGCCAGCGCGCTGGCCGGGCGCATCGTAAGTTTCAAGCAGTTGCAGCAGGAATTCGCGCAATGCGCGCGGGCGGTGGGTTCGACGCCTCCCGCGGCGGCTGCCCCGCATCGGTGACCCGGCCGCCGGCAGGGCACAATTTATCGATTGACGGGCATTGCGGATGTTCATCAGGGGGTAGGCATGCAAGCAGATTCCCAAGCGGCACCGATGCCGCTGCGGGGTATTCGCGTGGTCGAGTTTTCCCATATGGTCATGGGGCCGACCTGTGGCATGGTGCTCGGCGACCTCGGCGCCGACGTGATCAAGATCGAACCGTTGGCGGGCGATGCGACCCGGCATCTGCTTGGCACCGGCGCCGGCTTTTTTCGTGCCTTCAACCGCAATAAGCGCAGTCTTGCGGTGGATGTGTCGCGGCCCGAGGGGCGGGAGGTCGTGTTGCGCCTGTTGGGCACCGCAGACGTGCTGACGGAAAATTTCAAGCCGGGGCGCATGAAGCAGGCGGGGCTCGACTACGCGACATTGGCGAAGCTGAATCCGCGCCTGGTGTACGTTTCGTTGAAGGGATTCCTGCCCGGACCGTATCAATCGCGCACGGCGCTCGACGAGGTCGTGCAGATGATGGCCGGCCTGGCTTACATGACGGGGCCTGTGGGGCAGCCGTTGCGTGCGGGTGCGTCCGTCAACGACATCATGGGCGGCGTGTTCGGCGCGCTGGCCGCGCTGGCGGCGCTGTTCGAGCGCCACCAGACGGACAAAGGCCAGGAAGTGCAGGGCGCGCTGTTCGAGAACTGCGTGCTGCTCGCCGCCCAGCATATGCAGCAGTTCGCGGTGACGGGGGAGGCGCCGTCGCCGATGCCGTCGCGTATTTCCGCATGGGGTATCTACGACGTCTTTACCGCACGCGACGGTGAGCAGATATTTCTCGCCGTGGTCAGCGACAGCCAGTGGCGTATTTTCTGCGATGTGTTCGGCAAGACCGACTGGCAAGTCGATCCGCGCCTGGCCACCAACAACGATCGGGTGCGCGCCCGCGACTGGTTGATCCCGGCGCTGCGCACGCTGGTGGCCGGTTACGACGCGGCGTATCTGGCGGCGGCGTTCGACCGGCATGGCTTGCCGTACGCGCCGATCGTCGCGCCAGAGTCACTGTTCGACGATCCGCATCTGCGCGACAGCGGCGGCCTGGGCGAATTGGCAACGGAGGACGGCACGGTTACGCAAGTGCCGCTGCTGCCGATCGCCATGGGCGGGCACCGCCTGCCGCCCCGCATGCCGTTGCCGAAGATCGGCGAGCAGACTGAAGCGATCTTGCGTGAAATCGGCTACGGCGATGACCAGATCGTCCGCCTCGCTGCGGATGGCGTGATCGGCGCCGAAATGACCGATCACATGGCATCAGCCATGCCGATTTCGGGGGCTTCCGATACCTGATCGGCGCCGCGCGTGCGTGAGCTCAAGGAAAAGGCGCATATTTGACGGCGATAACATCGACGCCGATGGAGTGCCGGGATCCGGCGTAGCCGGTACGCGTAGGGAGGTCGCGGCCATTCGCAGTGCCTTGGTGCACGGCGTTTCCCACATCGCCCGTGACCTTTCCCAAACGGTGCGCATGTAGCATATCTCACTGACGGAATTTCGCATTCCGTCTGCATTCCTTGGTGAGATTGGAGTATCCGTTGTGAGAATTTTGGAAAGACGTCTTTTGGCGCCGTTTGTATTATTCGTAGTACTTATTATTATTGGAATTTGGCCAACTCAAGCGTTGGCCAGTGAGTATCCAGCTCCGGAAACGCAGGCGCGAATGCCTCGCCCGCCTCAAAGCTTGCCGCTGTCGGCGGCCCAAATAGCCTTCAATCTGCCGCTGAGCGAGCAGGACCGCGCCGCGTTTTTTCCGCTGGATCGCTCGCATCGTTCACATCGCCGAAGCAAGAGAGGTGCAGGTAACAGGAATTGCCGCGATTTGTCTCAGATGACGGAATATGAACACTTGGATCTCGCCAATTTTGTTGCAAATCTCCCGGAATATGAATGTCACTACGGATTGTTCAGTCTCGACGGAGCACTCGCCAATGATGTGTTCAGCGCGGAAAATCTTCATGGCGTGGCCCTCCGCTTAATCGATGAGATATATGAGTACGATGCCAGCAATTTGAAGCTGGTCAACCTGCTTATCTACTTGCGCGCTGCGTATTATGTGTTTGCCACGAAAAATCTGGCGAATCCGTTGCCCGAGTTGAAAATCTGGCTGCGTCCCTATATCAAGCAAGGCTTGGCGGGCGATGCTTTGTTCAAAGAAAACGCGCTTGCGCCAAGCACGGCAGCTGAGCTAATGAAGCTCATCACCAATATGGAGGACGAGGCTTACTACCTGGGTACGCTCAAACAACTTGTTGAGCGCTATACGGCGAGCCGAAATAATCCGGAGGGCCCGCGCGCGCTATTGCATCGGAGCGCGGCGGATGGGTTCACCGGGCTGCTAACAGTGTTCTACTATGCCCACAGCCGTGATAGCGCTCGACAAATATTGCAGAACGACAAGTCCTGGCCTGAGACCCTCAACCGGTTTGTGATGAAAAACCGCGAAAGCTTGTCGGGCACGAGCGCTGCTTACCAATTGGCCGACGCTGCCCGGGAAAGCTACCGGTTTCTGCAATATCCGAAGCAGCGGGGCAGAGTCAAGCGGATGGTCCAGCGCACGCTGGCGACAACGGGAATGCGCGGCCCTGACAGCGATTTGTGGCTGTCAGCGGCGGAATCCGTGCAGCATGGCGACCCGGCGCATTGCGACGACTACGGCGTATGCGACTATAAAGAAAAGGTGGCTGCCGCCATACTTCCAAGCCGACATGACTGCAATGCAAAAATCAGGATCGTCGCTCAGAATATGACGATTGCGCAAATGGAGAAAATTTGCACGAGGGCTATCGAAGTCAAGGACCTTTTTCATTGGATGCTGGATACAGGGCACAAACCCGTGTCAGCAGATTACAACGATTCGATCGAGTTGGTATTGTTCGATGGATATGAAAGCTACAGGAAGTACGCGCCTGTCATCCATGACATCAGAACCGACAATGGCGGCATTTACCTCGAGGGAGATCCCGCAGCGCGCGGCAATCAGGCGCGTATCGTTGCCCACGAAGCGTCGTGGTTGAGGCCTCGATTCAAGGTCTGGAATCTGGAGCACGAGTTTATTCATTACCTGGACGGTAGATATAACATGGCCGGCGATTTCGGTGCGAGCACGGCCAAACCTACGGTATGGTGGATCGAAGGCGTCGCGGAATATTTGGCAAAGGCGAACGACAATAAGGATGCGATCGGCAAGGTGCAGTCGAACATGACGTACCGGCTCTCGGAAATATTTCAGACCCGTTACTCGTCCAATGACTGGAAAACGCGTGCGTATCATTGGGGCTACATGGCAACACGCTTCCTGTTCGAGCGCCACCGCCGCGAACTGGAATCGATCTTGTCCAGATTCCGGGCGGGAGATTACGACGGCTATGAAAGCTACATCACCTATATCGGCGACCGATATGAGCGGGAGTTTAGCGAGTGGGTCCGCAATACAGACATGACTGGCAAGCTGGCGCATTCGGAATAGAGATGAGGTCCGGCGCAGACGTTTTGGCCGAAATTTTCATTCCGTAAATATTGCTTTGTGAAATTGGGGTAAGGATTGTGAGAAATTGGTTGAGTATGGCATCAATTGTATTGTTAGTAATACTAATTATATCGGGATGGGCAACCAGCCAGGCGCTGGCCAATCCCCATCCAACGCGGGAGGCGCAGGCGCCAATACCTCGCCAACCGCAAAGCTTTCCGCTGTCAACAACGCAGCAAGCCTTCAGTCTGCCGCTCAGCAAGCAGGACCGCGCCACTTTTACCGGGCATCGCTCTAGTCCGTCGCATCGCCGCCACGGGA
>NZ_CABPRZ010000047.1 GCF_902459695.1 Pandoraea terrae | reverse complement strand
CCCGACGGCCGGATCGTTGTGGGGGGCCTGCTCGGCAGCCTGTTTCAAAGCAGCGATGGGGGGACGACGTGGTCGCCGCTGAAGGCGGAAACGAAGAACTCGATCACCAATCTCGTCGCAACCGGGAAAGGACTGGTCGCGGTCGGGCTCGACGGACTGGTCTTGACGCAGCGCGCCGGCGGCGCGCCGTTAGAGGTCTCTCAACGTCCGGATCGGGCGGCACTGACCGCAACCGTGATTGATGCAAGAGGAAAGCCGATTCTGTTTTCGCAGGACGGTGTGCTTTCGACGCCATGAGCATGTTCTTGATTCATGCTTTCAGTAATAAGTTGTACTGATAATAATCGAGAGATGGAAAGCCTCGATGAAAGTTGATGGGGTACCTGAGATGGATCGGAAACGCAAACCAGATGCGGAGACGCGGCGCCAACTTCTCCGTCTTGCGGCGGTGGGCGCCGTGTCGCTCGCGGCTGGCGAGGTGTCGCTGGCAGCGGGCGGCGTAGCGAAATCCGCGGATCGCGACGTGCTGGACGTCGCGATCATCGGCGCCGGCTTGGCAGGAATGACAGCCGCGCGCGACTTGAATCGCGCCGGTTGTGAATCATTCGTTGTCCTTGAGGCGCGCAACCGCGTAGGCGGACGCACGTACAACCACGATCTGGGGCACGGTGTCATTTCGGAAGCCGGAGGCCAGTGGATCGGCCCCGGCCAGACGGCTATTGCGGACCTGGCGCGCGAGCTGCAGGTCGAGAGCTTCCCGTCCTACTACGACGGCAAGACCGTCATTCTGGCGGGCGACGCCAGAGTGGCGCAGGATTTCCATGGTAAAGGCGGCGGCGACGAATCGATCGGTGCCAAGCTTGGCGAATTGGCGAGAGGTGTACCTTCTGAGGCACCGTGGAAAGCGCAGAACGCGGCGGAACTCGACAAGCTGACATACGGCGATTGGTTGGTGCAGCAAGGTTTGAACTATGAGGAGGAACACTTCCTCGGGCTGGCCGCGAAACTGACGCTCGGTGGGGCGCCGGCGCAGCTTGGATTGTTGCACTACCTCTCGCTGCTCAACAGCGCTGGCTGCAGTTTCGATCAGCTCGAGTCGTTCAAGGGCGGCGCACAGGAAACGCGCTTCGTCGGGGGCTCGCAGATTCTCAGTAACAAGATGGCGAGCGAGCTCGGCAACAAGGTTAACTTGTCTTGCCCGGTGCGCAAGATCTCCGGCTGGGATCGTGACGTCGTCGAGCTTCATACTGATCGCGGCGTTGTGCGTGCGCGCCGCGCGATCCTCGCGCTGAATCCTGCCCTGTGCAACCAGATCGTTTTCGAACCGCCGCTGCCGGACGGACGAGCGCAGTTACAGCGCCATTGGCCCACGACTGCGCCGATGCGCAAGACAGTTCACGTTTATGAGCGGCCATTCTGGCGAGATGACGGGTATTGCGGTCAGATCTATCAGGTCGAGGGCCCTGTCCTCTTTGCCTACGACAACTCGCCGCAGGACGGTTCGGTCGGCGTGCTGAGCGCGTTCGTCGCGCCCGGTGCGCTGCCCAGCGACTCTAAGGCCGCCGAGCGGACGCTGTCAGCTATCTATGCCCGGGCACTCGGAGACAAGGCACAGCGTCCGACGCAGTTCCACGACCTGGACTGGGGCAGGGTCGATCAGTGGACACTGCAGTGCATTCATCCGATACCACCTGGTTTCTGGACGAAATGGGGCGAATTCCTCCATCCCGCGGTGGGCCGGTTGATCTGGTCGGGAACCGAAACTGCCGACATCTGGGCTGGCGCGATGGATGGTGCCGTGCGTTCCGGTCACCGGGCAGCCTTGCAGGCACTGGGCGCAATGGCGCATCGCAGCGCGGAGGCCTGAATGAAGCGAGCAATGATTATCGGGGCTGTCATTGCGGTTGCCGCAACGGTAGGAGCGGGCGCGTTCTACGGACGCGATTACCTGGACGCTCTCCGTTTCGAGAAGGCAATGAATCACATCGACGAAACGAACAAGGCCGACGCCGGCTCCTGGCCGCAGCCGGTGGAGACCTGCTTTTTCTGTCACGGTCCGCGCGGCCAGTCCCTCAATTCAGGGTATCCGGCGTTGTCCGGCCAGCCCGAAAGGTATATCGCGGCTCAGCTGCGTGCATTCGCCAGCGACCAGCGCCACAACCCGTACATGGGACCGCTCGCCAGGGACCTCGACGACGGGCAGATCAAGGCGCTGGCGGCCTATTTCGCGAAGCAGACGGCGACAAAAAGCGAAGATGTTCCGGCTGATGCGGAACTCGACAAACAGGGAATGTCCTTGGTCCAGGCCCGGAGCTGCCAGGCGTGCCACGGTGCGACACTGATGGGCAAGGATCAGGCGCCACGTCTCGCGGGGCAAGGGGAGGCTTATCTCGCGAATCAGCTTGCCGCGTTCAAGTCGGGCGAACGCCATGACCTGACCGGCGCGATGAATGGCGTTGCCACCACGTTGTCGCAGGACGACATCGGCGCGGTAGCCCACTACCTGGCTCGAATCTCACCCGGGCACGCCGCCACCGCCAACTGATTCGAGCCATTCGACGTTTAACCACCCAAGTTTGAGCGATTCAACTTTTAACCACCACGTATCAGGAGACAATCATGGCAAAGCACCCCGTCGTCATCTATGGCGCAAGCGGCTACACCGGCATGTTGATCATGGACTGGCTGATCGACCAGAACATTCCATTCACGGCCGTGGCCCGCAATGCAGGCCGGACGAAGGAAATGATGGCGCAGCGCGTCGTGCGCCTCGAATCGGCGAACTACGAGATCATCGAAGCGGAACACAACGTCGACGCGCTTACCAACGCGTTCCGTGGTGCGAAGGTGGTCTGTAACACCGTCGGACCGTTCTTCAATTTCGGGCTCGTGGCCGTCGAAGCGGCGCTCAAGGCAGGGTGCCATTACCTCGACCCCGCTGGCGAGCAACACCACCTCCGCAACGTGCGCGAGCAGTTTGGCGAACTGTATCGACAAGCCGGGCTGCTGGTGTCTCCGTCGAATGCCTACATGTACACGTTTGCGGAAATCGCCGCCGAGCTGGCGCTCGAGACGCCCGGCATCGATGTGCTGGAAACGGCGACATTGACGCGCAGCCCGCGTGGCAACGCTGGGATAACCGTGGGCTCGGCAGCGACGATTTTCGAGGGCTATCGCCAGGAAGCCTGCTACCTGTGGGATAAGAAACTGGAGCGGCATTCTGCGGATGCATCGTTCACCGTTGCGACGCCCGACTTGATGCAACCGGTGTTTTGCTTGCCGTGGGGCGGTACGTCGCTGCCCGTCTACTTCGAGCACGATGCGCGCGTGCGCAGCTGCGTCTCGTGCGTGGGCTTCTACGACACCAACGCGATGCGGACGGTGCATGCGTTCGGGCAGAAATGGGAAGCCGAGTACAAGGACCTGCCAAGTGCGCAACAGGACGCAATTGTGAAGCAGCTTGTCGATTCGACCTCGCCCACGATGCCCCCGCGCGAGCGGACGACGATGCAGCGCACCGTCGACGTTGCGATCGGGCGCGGCCAGCTTGCGTCGGTGCGCGCGACCATGTACGGCGTCACGCCATACATCTCAACTGGAGCTGTCCAGACAGCCGGCGTCATCAAGCTGCTCGATGGCGAGACCGCCAAGGTTGGCTTCGCGTCCGGCTCGAAGGCGTTCGGTCATCGCTACCTACTGGGGTTCCTCGAGCAGCGTGGTCTTGCGCGCGCGACGGTGTCCCAGCTGTAATCGCAGCTATCGGACAGGTACGGATTCAGGAATACGTGAAATGGCAATCATTGATTTTTTCGACCGCGGGTGGCGCATCAACCCTCACGGCATCGCCTATATCCAGAACGATCGCAACTACTCGTTCCAGGAGGTCGGGGAGCTTTCCTGCCGCATCGCGAACGGGCTGATTGCAGCCGGATTCGCAAAGGAAGCGAAAGCGGCAGTCTGGGCGGATAACGACGTCACGGCCTGGATCTGCGCGCTGGGGCTATGGCGTGCGGGGCTGGCGTATATACCCACCAATGGGCGCAGCACGCCCGCGGAGAACCAGTTCGTCCTCGATTTTTTCGACTGCGAAGTGCTGTTTTTCCAGCAGGCGTTCGCGCCGGCCATCGAAGCCGTGCGCGCCAGCTTGCCGAAGGTCAAGCTCTGGGTGTGCATCGATGCCGACCTGGCGTGGGCGCCGTCGCTGGCGACGTGGAGCGCGGGCCAGCCGACGACCATGCCGCTCGTCGATTACGACATGGATGACGTCGTGACGCTTTCGGCGACGGGAGGCACGACGGGTGCGCCGAAGGGCGTGATGAACACGCACCGCGTGTTTCAGACCTACTTCGCGCAATACATGATGGCGTTCCCCTATGTAGCGGAACGCCCCGTGAATCTCGCCGCGGCGCCGATGACGCATACCGCGGGGATGCTGTCGCTGCCGTGCACCGCACGTGGCGGCACGGTCGTCGTGCTCACGAAGCCCGATCCTGCGCTGCTGCTTGGCGCGATCGCCAAGCACCGGGTCACCGAGTTCTTCCTGCCGCCGACGGTCATCTACCGCCTGCTCGATATCCCCGGTATCGAGAAGCAGGATTTCTCGTCGCTCAAATACTTCCTTTATGGCGCCGCGCCGATGTCGGTGGAGAAACTCAAGCGCGCGATCGGGGTATTTGGTCCGGTGATGTCCGGCGGCTACGGCCAGACCGAAGCCGCGGCATCGATTGCCTATCTGACGCCGGCCGAGCATTTCGTCGAGGGCGAGGTTGCGTCGGACGAACGGCTGTCATCGGTCGGCCGTCCGAACCCGCTCATTCGCGTCGAGATCATGAACGACCAGGGCGAGATGCTGCCGCAAGGCGAGACCGGCGAAATCTGCGTGCGCGGCGACCTCGTGATGAAGGGCTACTACAAGGCGCCGGACAAGACCGCTGAGACCATCGTCGACGGCTGGCTGCACACCGGCGACATCGGTCATATCGATGCCGACGGCTACCTGCACATCACGGACCGCAAGAAGGACATGATCATCAGCGGCGGCTTCAACGTGTACCCGAGCGAAGTCGAGCAGGTGATCTGGGCGCATCCGGCGGTGCAGGACTGCGCGGTGATCGGCGTGCCGGACGAGAAGTGGGGCGAGGCGGTGAAGGCGGTCGTGGAGCTCAATGCAGGCCATAGCGTGAGTGCCGAGGAGCTCGTCGCGCTGTGCAAGGAGAAGCTCGGCTCGGTCAAGGCACCGAAGAGCGTCGACTTCGTCGCCGCGCTGCCGCGGAGCACGGTCGGCAAGGTGTTGAAGAAAGACCTGCGCGAGCGGTACTGGCACGATCAGCAACGCAAGATCTGAGCTTGCCCTTTACGAAAGGCACACCATGAGCAACATTTACATCGCTGGTATCGCCATGACCGTGTTCGGTCGGCACATCGAGCGTAGCGTTGAGGATCTCGCAGGCGAGGCGCTGCACGGCGCGTTGCAGGACGCAGGCTGCCGCGCCGACGCCATCGGCGCGGCGTTCTACTCCGGCATCACCAATGGCGCGCTGCAGGGCCAGTTGTCGATCCCGGGGCAGGTCGTGTTCAGCAAGATCGGGATCGAAGGCATTCCGGTGTTCAACGTCGAGAATGCCTGCGCCTCCGGCAGCACCGCGGTTCATTTGGCCGTACAGCGTCTCGCGGCGGGCGCCTGCGACGTCGCGCTGGCGCTCGGGGCGGAAAAGATGAACGTCGCAGACAAGGCGAGGTCGCTCGCGTTGTTCGAGACGGGGTGGGACGTGTCCCGCGTCGACGAGAACTTCGCGACGCTGGCGAAGCTGGGCGAAGGCATCGTGCCGCCTCCCGGATCGGAATCCGATCGGCCCTACAGCCGTTTCATGGCGATCTATGCGGCCCTGTGCCGGCATCACATGAAGACCTACGGCACCACGCAGCGCCAGATCGCCGCAGTATCGTCGAAGAACCATCTGCATTCGGTACACAACTCGCATTCGCAGTTCCGCAAACCGTTCACGATCGACGAGGTGCTTGCCGCGCCGCCGATCACCTATCCGATCACGCTGCCGATGTGCGCGCCGGTAACGGACGGCGCGGCCGCGGCGATCCTCTGCACCGAAGAGGGCCTGCGGCGCATCGGGGCCGACCGCAGCCGTTGCATCAGGATTGCGGCCAGCGTGATCCGCAGCTTTACGCATCGG
The DNA here is from genome assembly GCF_902459695.1 of Pandoraea terrae. GTDB lineage: Bacteria > Pseudomonadota > Gammaproteobacteria > Burkholderiales > Burkholderiaceae > Pandoraea > Pandoraea terrae. The sequence continues at coordinate 9,979 of NZ_CABPRZ010000047.1, read as the reverse complement.
CGTATCGACGAGCCGGAAAAGAACATCGGCCGCCTCGCAGCGCTGCAGGCATACGAGCAGGCGAGCCTGGGCCCCGAGGACATGGATGTCGCCGAGGTGCACGATGCGTCGGCGATGGGTGAAATCATCCAGGCCGAAAACCTCGGACTGGTGCCGTTGGGCCAGGGCGGCCCTGCTGCCGAGCGCGGCGAATTCACGCTCGGCGGGCGCATCCCCATCAACACGTCCGGCGGCCTCGAATCCAAGGGCCATCCGCTCGGTGCGACGGGCATCGGTCAGCTTTACGAACTGGTCACGCAGCTGCGCGGGGAAGCTGGCGCGCGGCAGGTGCCGGGCGCCAGCCATGCGATTCAGGAAAACGGCGGGGGATTGCAGGGCGTCGAAGAGGCTGCGCTTGCCATCCACATTTTGAGCAAGCAATGATCGAGGTAGGTATGGTCAAGGGATCGGAAGCAAAACAGGGCGGGGGGGCGGGTCATTCCGGAATGACCCGGCGCACTTTCGTCAAGGGCGCGGCGGTCGCAGCGGCCGTCGTGCCGGCAATGGCAGCCGCGGGCGGGGCGCGTGCCGAATCGGTGAAGGAGGCTAAAATCACCGCTGACCTGGAGAAGTATCGAGCGCTCGGCGGATGGGTGGAAAAGCCGGATGACCCGCAACCTCAGCTCGAGGGCGATGTCCACGCGGATGTGATCATCGTTGGTGCAGGCTTCGCCGGCCTTTCCGCTGCGCTGGGACTCGCCGCGCGCGGAGCGAAAGTGGTCGTCCTCGAGCGTGAGTTTGCCGGTTTTGGTGCGAGCGGGCGCAACGCGGGCTATCTTGCCGGCGCCCTGGGGCTCGAATACGACCTTTTCCTCAAGAACGTAGGTAACGAGAAGGCGAGGAAGATCGTCAGCTTCTACGAAGAGGCCGTCAACTTCGTCGAAAGGAAGCTCAAAGAATACGAGATCGACTGCGACTACAACCAGTCGGGATTGATCCGCGCGGGAATTCATCCCTCTCAGGAAGAGAACGTGCGCGAGGGTATGCGGATTGCCGCGGAGCTGGGCTGCCAATCGGAGTTCCTGGATCAGGCCCAAATGCGCGCGCGCGGGATCCCGCCGGCCTTTCTGTTCGGCAACTACGTGCCGCGCGGCGGCACGCTCAATCCTGGCAAGTACGTGATGGGACTGCGGCGCAGGGCCATTCGGGCGGGCGTGAAGATCTACGAGAAGACGCCCCTGGTGTCTTACACCGAAGGCCCGATCATCAAGGTGCAAACGCCGCGAGGCAGCGCGAGTGCTCCGGTCATGGTGCTCGCCACCAACGCCTATACGCCGCAGCTTGGCCTGCTCGCAGACAAGGTCATGCCGTTGCGGATCTCCGCGATCGAGACCGAACCCCTGTCAGCGGCGCAGCTGGCGGCTTTGGGTTGGCCGCGACGCGAAGGCATCGTGACCGCGCACTTCACCATGGAAAGCCATCGCTTGACGGCAAACAACACGCTCGTGGTGACGACCAAGCGAATCCACTACCCATACGGTTCGAAGACACCGAATGTGCCCGACTACGACCAGTATGGTGAGCTGAGGATGGCCCTGCACGACCGTTTTCCGACCTTGAAAGATATCGCCCTCCGAGCATGCTGGAGCGGCTATATCAGCTTCGCCGGCGACGCGCTGCCGGTCGTCGGCGCAACTGGAGCGCATCAGAATATCTACTATGCCGCCGGGTGTTCCGGGCATGGCGTCGGCGGGCAGTCACTGGTGGGGCATATGATTGCCGAACGAATTCGTGGTACCGAGGATCCGCTGCTTGCGGCGCTGCGCCACGACACGCCGTCGACGCTGCCTGAACCGCTGCGATGGTGCGTCGTCAATGGGGCATTAGGCGTAACGAACATGCTCGACGACCGGGTGAACAGTAAGGTGCGCGATGCCGCTGCCCGACGCGTATAGCGGCAAGCGCATTGACTGCCATTTACGATGACGCGTCCGGCGAAACGCTGTTGCAATGACTTCGCTTCGGAGAGGTTTGAATACCTGAATCATGATGGAAACCACGAAAGTGCCTACCGACCAGCGCGGCATCAGGGGGCGGCGCACATCGGGCGAAGCCGCCGCAGGGGCGGCCCCCGACGGATTGCGAGCCCAAGGCTTACGTACTCGCAATGCGATCGTTCGGGTTGCAAGAAAACTCCTGCTTGAAAGCGGCCCGCTGGAATTCTCGCTGCGCGCGGTGGCGCTTCGCGCCGGAATCAGCGTCAGCAATCTCCAGTACTACTTTCCGACCAGGCTGGCAGTATTGCGGGCGGTGATGGAACCAGAAATCAACGCGTATCTGGATGAAGTGAAGCGCATGCTCGCCAGCTGTGTGCCGCCCCAAGAAGTGCATGACGCGATCGTGCAGCGGTCGCTTCGTGACGCGAACGATGCCACATACACGGCGTTGTGGCGGCACTTCTTTTCGTTCGCGTCGACCGATCCCGAGTGCGCCAAACTGTGCGACGAGTGGTACAGCACACTGACGCACGAACTCGCAAAGCTGATCCGTGCCGTCAATCCGAAATTCGGGACGGCCGACAGCATGCACGTCGCCGCGCTACTCATCGCGATGGCCGACGGATTGCCAATGCAGCTCGGCACGGGCCGCCGCAAGCACGCTTATATGCGGGGGCTCGACGAGAGATACATTGCGACCGTCAATTACATCGTGCAGGGGGGCACGCTCGGCGTCAGCGTCGACCAGAAATAATCTGCGTAAGGCGCAGTTCCCGGTTTCGCCGCGCAACCGGGCCGCTATCGGGCCTTGCCCCCACAAGATCGTCCAAGGTTCTTCGCTCTACTGCCTTCTGTTGCACGTGGGCTCTCCCAAAAAGCTTACATCGACCTGCCGCAGTTATAGGTCGCTTCGATGAAACGTCATCGTGTCCTCCCATATTCGGCTTGGTCCTGCAATGAGGTCGTGATTGACGTCAGCGTCGGCTCGCTATCGAGTTCAGATGAGGTGAGGGAAACCGCCGGTGCAGGGCCGAATCCTGCCGCGCATTGCCGGAAATATCGTCGCGCCAGTTGGTGTTTTCCCTGACTCCAAGCGCCTTGATTATAGGTCAAGTCGACGCTATTATTAGGTCATTAATACGTTTATTGTAGGTCGGGTGAATGCGATGCTGGTTAGCAGCCCCTTCAGCTCATTTTTTAAAGTCTTTAACCGAAACGGCCGGATACCCAGTAGGCCGGTCGGTATGCGTCCAGGAGAGGAGGAGCATCGAAATGATTCGTCTGCGCAAGTCCGTCGAGTTGCCGTTGGTCGGAATGAGTGGTTTTGAGACGCCGTTGACCGAAGAGGAAAGTGCGATCCAGAGCACCGTTCACCGCTTCGCGCGCGATGTGTTGCGGCCGATCGGCCGGGAGCTCGACCGCATGACGCCGGAGGAGGTGATTGCCCCTGGCTCGCCATACTGGACTGCCATTAGCGAGAGCGCGAAGCTCGGGCTCGATCCACAACTGATTGCCCAGTTTCCGCCGGAGGTTGCCATCCGCATCGAATCGATCATTGGCGAAGAATTTGGTTGGGGCGACGCGGGCTTCTCCATCGGTATTGGCGCATCAACGATGCCGATGGTGGTGGCCCAATCGGTCGGCAATCAGGAGCTGATCGACATGTGCGCGGGCAAGATCGGGTGCTGGATGAACACGCAGCCGGACCGTGGCTCGGATGGCGCGATCCTGAACCGCGAAGAGCTCAGCGCGAGCGGAAAGCAGCCGACCGGGAACATCACGGCAAAGGTTGGCGCCGACGAAATTGTCATCAACGGGCAGTACTCGTCGTGGGTGTCGAACGGGCCGGTGGCGCAGGTCGGGCTCGCTTACATGGCAGCGGATTACGGCGATGGCTTCTACGGCACAGGGGAGCGAGGCGCGTTCACCAATGGCATCGCGATGATCCTGCCGCTGGATTTGCCAGGGATCTCGCGGGGCAAGCCGCTGGACAAGATCGGCCAGCGCTCGATGCCACAGGGCGAGATCTATTTCGACAACGTCAAGGTGCCGAAGCGCTTCGCCATTGCGCTGAAGGACGAATATCTCGGCAACCTCACTTCGGCATGGTCGTACGCCGGGACGCACATGGCTCAGACCTTCGTTGGAGCGGCCCGTTCTGCGTTCGAATTGGCGCTTGCGTATTGCCACGATCGCAAGCAGGGCGGTGCGCTGTTGATCGACCACCAAATGACGCATTTGCGCCTGGGTGAAATGCTGCGCCGTCTGGAGACGGCGCGAGCGATCGCCCGCCGTACGCTGGCGTACTCGCGCCTGTCGCCGCAGAGTCACCCGTACGTGACGTCGATGGGCAAGGTCAGCGTGACGGAAGAGGCGATGAAGATCGCGCACGAGGCATTCCAGCTGTTCGGAGGCAACGGCACCACGCGCGAATTCCCGATCGAGAAGATCTTCCGCGACATTCGCTCCTCGTTGATCGAAGACGGCGAGAACTACGTGCTCACGTCGCGTCTGGGCGTGCTGGCAGGCAAGCTCTATCAGAACGGGTGGACGAAGGAGTAAGCGTTGCCGCCGACGGTGGTCGCGAGACTCGGGATGCGATGTGCTCGAGGGCCCTGATCAGATCGTCGGGCGGGTGTCCGTGAGTCGTATTTGTTCGAGAAGCGACCGCGGCCCAATGGAATCGAGCACACGGTGATGTAAATCTGGAGAAACAATGAAAGTGCTGGTAGCGGTAAAGCGTGTCGTGGATGCGAACGTGAAAGTTCGCGTCAAGGCGGATGGATCGGGCGTCGATCTCGCGAACGTCAAGATGAGCATCAATCCGTTCGACGAAATCGCCGTCGAAGAGGCGGTGCGCTTGAAGGAGGCGGGCGTGGCGACGGAAGTGGTCGTTGTATCGTGTGGCGCGAGCGCCTGTCAGGAAACGCTGCGCACCGCGCTGGCGATCGGCGCGGATCGTGCGATCCACGTCGAGTCGAACGACGGCGTCGAGCCGCTCGCGGTCGCGAAGATCCTGAAGGCGCTGGTCGCTAAGGAGCAGCCTCAGCTCGTAATCCTCGGCAAGCAGGCGATCGACGACGACTCCAATCAAACCGGTCAGATGCTCGCCGCGCTCGCAGGCCTGCCGCAAGCGACGTTCGCGTCGAAGGTGACGATCGCGGACGGCCGAGCGACGGTCGCGCGTGAGGTGGACGGCGGTGCGCAGACGCTGTCGCTGAAGCTGCCGGCGGTGGTGACGACCGACCTGCGCCTGAATGAGCCGCGCTACGTGACGCTTCCCAACATCATGAAGGCGAAGAAGAAGGCGCTCGAGACGATCAAGCCGGAAGACCTCGGCGTGGATGTGACGCCGCGTCTGAAGACGCTGAAGGTGACGGAGCCGCCAAAGCGCGCGGCCGGCGTGAAGGTGCCGGACGTGAAGACGCTGGTCGAGAAGCTGAAGTCCGAAGCGAAGGTGCTGTAAGAGGGGAGCGGAAAGAAATGACGATTTTGGTAATTGCCGAACACGACGCCGAGTCGATCAAGGCAGCAACGCTGAATACCGTGGCGGCCGCGGCTGTCGTCGCTACGTTAACGCACACGGAGATCCATGTGATGGTCGCGGGCCACAACGTGAGCAATGCGGCAAACGCAGCGGCGAAGATCGCCGGCGTCGCGAAGGTGTTGGTGGCCGACGCGGCACAACTGGCCGATGGCCTCGCGGAAAATGTCGAAGCGACCGTGCTGAACATCGCCAAGGGCTATTCGCACATCCTTGTACCGGCGACCGCGTACGGGAAAAACATCGCGCCGCGTATCGCCGCGAAGCTCGACGTCGCGCAGATCAGCGACATCACAGCCGTGGACAGTGCCGACACGTTCGAACGCCCGATCTACGCTGGCAACGCGATCGCGACGGTGCAATCGTCGGATTCGATCAAGGTGCTCACGGTGCGTGCGACAGGTTTCGACGCAGTCGCAGCCGAATGCGGTAGCGCATCGATCGAAAAGATCGAAGCCGCAGCGGACGCCGGCGTGTCGCAATTCGTGAGCCGCGAAGTGACGAAGCTTAATCGTCCGGAGCTGACGAGCGCGAAGATCATTGTGTCGGGCGGTCGCGGCCTTGGAAGCGCCGAGAACTACGCGAAGGTGCTGGAGCCACTGGCCGACAAGCTGCAAGCTGCCCTCGGTGCATCGCGAGCGGCAGTCGACGCCGGCTTCGCGCCGAACGACTATCAGGTTGGCCAGACCGGCAAGATCGTCGCGCCGCAGCTGTACATCGCGATTGGCATTTCGGGCGCGATCCAGCACCTCGCCGGGATGAAGGGCTCGAAAGTGATCGTCGCGATCAACAAGGACGAAGAGGCGCCGATCTTCGGCGTGGCCGATTACGGTCTCGTCGGTGACCTGTTCACGCTGGTGCCGGAGTTGACGGCTGCGATCTAGCCGAATACCCGGCTCGACGCGGAATACCTGGCGACCACCCGTCATCTCCTGTCGGATGCATCGGCGGACGTCAAATCAATAGCGGTCGTGCACCGAGCAAGCGTCCGTCGTGCGCGGCCTCGATGGACTGATGACGAGTAGCTACTTTCATAAGAGTGACGGACACCATGGCACAGAAGTCTTCCTCTGGCACTTCAGCCAATATGCAGCGCAGGCAATTGCTCAAATACGCTGGCGCGTCAGCTGCCTTGGGCGGTTTTGCGATCAGCGTTGGGCAGGCAAATGCTGAGGCCGCCAAGACTGCGGGCAACTCAGGCGATGTCCTCGACGTGGTCATCGTAGGTGCCGGGCTGGCCGGCTTGACCGCTGCTCGGGACCTGTGTCGGGCCGGCTGCAAGTCCTATCTTGTCCTGGAAGCGCGAGACCGTGTAGGGGGGCGGACGCTCAATTACGATGTTGGCGGGGGGCACATCACCGAAGTCGGGGGGCAGTGGATCGGACCCGGTCAGACCGCCATCGCGGATCTCGCGCGCGAACTGGATGTCGGTACCTTCCCAAGTTACTACGAAGGAAAGACGATCATTCTTGGCGGCGATGGCCGAGCGGAGGTCGATCTGAAGGGTACCTTCGGCACCGAAGAAGCCATCGGCGAAAAGCTCAGCAAGCTGTCGCGCGAGGTGCCTTCGGGAGCGCCCTGGAAATCTCCGAGTGTCGGCGAGCTTGACAAGCTCTCGGTCGGCGATTGGCTCGCCAAACAGAACATCGAAGCGGGAGATCAAGTGGGATGGGACGCAGGGATCCTCCTTTCCGGCGGCGCAACGCCAGCGAAGATGGGGCTTCTGCATTTCCTTTCGATGATCAATTCAGCCAATCGTGACTACTCTCAGCTCGACGGCATCAAGCACAGCGCCCAGGAAACCCGGTTTGTCGGCGGCTCGCAAATCCTCAGCACCAAGATCGCGCAGCAGCTGGGCGACAAGGTACGCCTGTCGACTCCGGTCCGCCAAATTTCCAATTGGGATCGCGAGGTCGTCACGTTGCATACCGATCACGGAGAGGTACGCGCCCGAAAAGTCATCATGGCCATCCATCCGGCGTTGTGTAATCAGGTGCAATACGATCCCCCGCTGCCGGATAAACGTACCGCTCTGCAGCGCGCCTGGCCTGCCCATTCCCCGGCGCGCAAGACGGCCATGGTCTATTCCCGCCCGTTCTGGCGCGACAAAGGACTGAACGGCCACATCTTTCAAATCAAGGGGCCGATCCTCTGGGCCTACGACAACTCTCCTCCGGGTGGAGAAATCGGTGTCATCAACGCCTTCGTCTCGAATGCAATGGTTCCCTCGGACTTGCAGGCGGCCAAGCGCTTGCAGGCGGAACTCTATGCGCAAGCGTGGGGCCGCGAAGCATTGTCCCCCGTGTCGTATCACGATCGCGACTGGGGCCAGGCCGATTCCTGGACGATAACATGCATCTCCGCCATCCCTCCCGGCTTCTGGAGTGCCCACGGCGATGCGCTACGCCCACCGTGCGGCAATCTGATCTGGTCGGGTACCGAAACCGCGGATATTTGGGCCGGCTACATGGATGGCGCCGTACGCTCGGGCCATCATGGCGCTCTCCAGGCGCTCAATGCGCTGCGTCAGGCATAGGAGCGCGGAGATGAAGAAACTCATATTGCTCGCCATTTCCGTCGTTGTTGTCGTGCTGCTTGTCGTGTTCGGCCCGAGTCTGCTCGACCTCTATCGCCTTCAGCACTTTGTCACGACGTCGGCGGAGGCCTACCAGGCCGACGGAGGCACCTGGCCACGCCTGACCGATGTGTGCCTCAATTGCCACGGAGTCAAAGGCAATTCGCTCAATCAAGGCTTTCCGAGCCTGGCGGGGCAGCCGGCTCCATACGTGGCGGTCCAGCTCCACAATTTTGCCAACGGACAGCGGGCCAATCCGACCATGGGCCCGCTGGCGATGACCTTGAGCGATGTCCAGATCACGCTCCTGTCTGACTACTACGCGAGGCAGGCAGTTGCCGAGAATCGCTTCTTCGAGCCGGATCCGAAATTGCGGGCGAAAGGGGAGCAATTGGTGACGGGAGGAAGTTGCGCGGCGTGTCACGGCGCGCGACTGATGGGCCATGACCAATTCCCGCGCCTCGCTGGCCAAGGGTATGACTACATCCTGAAACAGCTCGACGCGTTTGCCGCCGGCACGCGGAGCGAGGCCACCGGCACGATGAAAAGCATCGCTGCTGCCACATCACCGGAAGACCGCAAGGCTATTGCCAATTATCTTGCGAGCCTTGATCCGGAGAAGAAATGATGAATCAATTGCAATCGTCAGTGAGGAAATAATCATGGACCTTGTCAGAAACCATTTGATCTGCTTTGCCAGTTTCGTATTGGCAGTGAGCGGGGCGACCTATGGAACGAAGTTCTTGAAGAAGCGCAATTATCTTCTCGCGGCAGAATGGTTGATCATTTCGCTTTCGGCTACGAACCTGGCGGTGTATCTCTTGATTGAATGGCCGCCTTTGTACCATGTCGCGCATTTTTTCGATGCGTTTACCAGGGCTTTTGGCGTGCCGGTCATCGGCGTCTTGGGTTTTATGACTGTGACGCACGGCTACAAGCCATCGGTTCGCCAGGATGTCGCGCTGTTCGCGCTCGCCTTCGGGGGAGCGGCCGTCCTGGAAACTGTCGGTTCCATCGCTCCGGCCTTGCCCTACTTCTACGTGGTGACGTGGACCTGCTTTTCGATCTATGTCGCCTATTTTGTCAAGAGGCTGCTGGGCGTCGGAGAAAAATTTCATGCGATGACCACGACCGTGGCCCTGGTTACTTCGCAGGTCATTGCATGTGTTTATGACTTTTACAAGATCCCCGGAGATGAACATAACGTGCTGTTCAACTTCTTTTTCATGGCACTGCTTACCTGGGCGTACTTCATCGTTGCGACTTATTACGCCTATTGCGCGTTGGAGCGTGCACAGGATCCGATGAGCGGCTATGCACGGCAAGGAAGTGTGCTCACGTGACGAAGTCTCGAGCCCCGTAACCGTGACGTACAAGTTCGAGTCGATACCCGGCACTCCACGCCGGACATGAGCGAAGAGAGGCATACAAAAATGCAAATAGGAGTTCCAGCCGAAACAGCGATCGGCGAGACTCGCGTCGCCGTGACGCCAGAGACAGTCAAAAAGCTCACGGCCCAAGGACACACAGTGCGCGTGCAAGCTGGCGCCGGACGGGCTGCCTCCGTGACGGACGAGGCGTATCTGGCCGCCGGCGCCGAGGTGGTGGATGGTGCGGTGGCCTTCGGCTGTGGTGTCGTGCTCAAGGTTCGCGCGCCGTCGTCCGAAGAACTGGCCCAGATGAAGCCAGGCACGGTGCTCGCTGGCATGCTCAATCCGTTCGACACGGAGAACAACGCGCGCATGGCTACTGCGGGCATCAATGCGTTCGCGCTTGAGGCCGCACCGCGCACCACGCGCGCGCAGAACATGGACGTGCTCTCGTCGCAGGCCAACATCGCCGGCTACAAGGCGGTGATGCTCGCCGCCAATCTCTACCAGCGCT
>NZ_CABPRZ010000046.1 GCF_902459695.1 Pandoraea terrae | reverse complement strand
GCGATGTTGGCCTGCGACGAGAGCACGTCCATGCTCTGCGCGCGCGTGGTGCGCGGCGCCGCTTCGAGCGCGAACGCGTGAATGCCGGCGGCGGCCATGCGCGCGTTGTTCTCGGTGTCGAACGGGTTGAGCATGCCGACGAGCGCGGCGCCGCGCGCAATGCGCGGCAACTCCGCGACGGACGGCGCGCGCACCTTCAGCACGAGTTGCGCGCCGAAAGCTGTGTCAGCCGAGCCGATTTCCGCGCCGGCGGCAACGAAGGCCTCGTCGGGGACGCTGGCGGTGAGCCCTGCACCGTGCTCGACCGTCACACGATGACCGGCAGCCACCAGCTTTTTCACCGTCTCCGGTGTGGCTGCGACGCGGGTTTCGCCGGCAGCCGTCTCCTTGGGTATTCCAATATGCATAGTTGTGGTACGGGGTATCAGCCCCTCTTTGTTATGAAATCCAAAACAGACGGCCTTGGCCCAACGGCCGCTTACATCAACGCCGCGCCTGAGAGAATCAGCGACCGGCCTTCTGCCGCCGCGTCATAGCAGCGCGACTTCGTGCAATAAATCAGGTCGCACAGGAATTCCGGCTCGTATGCGCGCAGCAGATGCGGCTGATGATGATCGAGATACGCCCCGATGATCAGCAGCTCTGCGCGGCGCAACGCCTGCGGCGACTGTCCTTCCAGATATGCCATCGCCAGATCCTCGTTGCCGGTCTTGCGCAGGAGCGTCTGGTACGTCACATTGTCCCAATGCCATTCGAGCCCAAGTTCGACAAAAGCGTTGTTGTAAGCATGCAGATGCGCGTCGGCCACCGGGCCCAGCGCAGCGGATTTGATTTGCGATTCGATGATGGACATGTTGCGCTCTCCCAAACGGTGATCGTCTAGCCAATCCATCGAATCCGGCTTCGTCGGCGTGCGGCGGCCGTCGGTCCGATGGTGCGTGCGAGTCAAGCTACGGTTAGAGATTACGCAGTCCAATCCATAAAAAACAGTTAAAGTTTATTATGCAAACCATCCATGATTACTTATACTTAAACACACCGTCCCGACGCTTCCCCACGCGTCCTTTTTCGCTCGCTGAACCCCATGAAAAACGCCACACTGCGCCAGCTCAAGGTTTTTGAAACCGTCGCGCGCCATCTCAGTTTTTCACGTGCGGCCGAAGAACTGCACCTGACACAGCCGGCTGTCTCCACGCAGGTCAAGCAGCTCGAAAATCACGCCGGATTGCCCTTGTTCGAGCAACTCGGCAAAAAAATCTTCCTCACGCCTGCCGGCAGCGAAATGCTGCACTACAGCCGCGCGATCATTGCGCTCTTTCGCGAAACCGAAGAGGCGATGGATCACCTCAAGGGCATTTCCGGGGGCAAGCTCAACGTCGCGGTCATCAGCGCCGGCGACTACTTCTTTCCCCGCCTGCTCGCCGCCTTCACTGCGCAGCACGCTGGCGTCACGCTCAATCTCACCGTTCACAACCGCGAAGAACTGTTGCACCAGCTGACCGAGAACCTGACCGACCTCGCGGTGATGGTGCGTCCGCCGCGTGAGGCCGATACCGTCAACGAGGCGTTTGCCCCGCACCCTTATGTGATCGTCGCGCCACCCAACCATCCGTTGGCGAACCAGCGCCAGATTCCGTTCTCGCGCCTGGCGGCCGAACCGTTCATCAGCCGCGAGCGCGGCTCCGACACCTGGAACTCCCTGCAGGACGCCTTCGGCAACCGCATCAACCAACTCAAGGTCACGATGGAGATATCGAGCACCGAGACCATCAAGCAAGCCGTCATCGCGGGCATGGGGGTGAGCTTTCTGTCCGCGCATACCATTGGCATGGAGCTGCAGGCCGGCCAGTTGACCGTGCTCGACGTACAAGGCTTTCCGGCATGGCAAAGCTGGTACGTCGTGCATCGGCGCAGCAAACGTCTGCCGCCTGTCGCCCTGGCCTTCAAACACTTCCTGCTCGCCGACGGCGCACGTCTCATCAACGGCATGATGGCTTACAAGAGCCCGCTGCCGCCGCCCGATGATCATTTGACGACGTAGTCCACTGAATCACTGAAATCGGACGGCGATGGAAATAAAAAAAGCGATCGGCCAGGCCATTGCCACCCGGGCCGATCGCCACGAAATCTGTCTGGCGCTGTTGTGCTCAGCCCATGCGGTTCGTCAACGTGCCGATGCCTTCGATCGACACTTCCACCGTGGCGCCCTCCTTCATCGATCCCACGCCGATCGACGTCCCGACGGCGATGACGTCGCCCGGCAGCAGCGTCATATCCTGCGATATGCGGCTGACCTGTTCCCACGGATTGAAAATCATGTCGGCGAGCGGATAATTCTGACGCTCCACGCCGTCCAGGCGTGTGACGACCGCCCCTTCGCGCCAATCAAACCCTTGCGCGATGACCGGGCCGATGCAGCCAAACGTGTCGCAGCCCTTGGCGCGCGTCCATTGCGCAAAATTCGGGTCCTGCTCGATCAACTCCGCGGCCGTCACATCGTTGACGATCGTGTAGCCCAGGATGTAATCCTTGGCCGCTTCGACCGACACATTCGTTGCGCGCTTGCCGATCACAATGCCGAGTTCGCCTTCATAGACGATCTTGCCGGCGTACGCCTGCGGGCGGCGAATCGTCTCGCCGGGGCCGGCCAGCGACGATGCCGGTTTGATCAGGAACAGCGGATGGACCGGCGCCGACTTGCCGAGCTTTGCGCCGAGCGCGTGATAGTTGTTCCACAGCGCGACGATTTTCGTCGGCTCGCACGGCGGCAGCAGCTCCACGGCGGTCAGGGCAATCGTTGCCCCGGTTGGCAGCGGATGCGCGAACATATCCCCGCGATACTCGAGAATCTGATCGTTTTGCAGAACCCCGAAGCCGAAGCGGCCATGGGCGGTCTTGAATCGGGTCCAGAGCTTCATTTGCGTGATATCCGGTATGGCGGGCGGCGGCCCTCGCCCGCAACGGCGTGACCGGTCCGGGGCGACGGCTCGCGCCGCACCCGCCCATGAACTAAAGAGGTGTCCACTCAGATCGCGCCGACTTCGCGCAATGCGGTGACCTGCTGACGATTGAAACCGAATTCGGCCAGCACCTCGTCGGTGTGTTCGCCCAGCAGCGGCGATCGTTCGACGTGGGTCGGGCTGTCCGACAGCTTGATCGGATTGCCGACCGTCAGGTACTTGCCACGCTCGGGGTGATCGACCTCGACGATCGTGCCGGTCTCGCGCAGCGACGGCTCTTCCGCGATTTCCTTCATCGACAGGATCGGTCCGCACGGGATGTGGTACTCGTTGAGGATCGCCATGACTTCGAACTTGGTCTTGGTCTCGGTCCAATGCTCGATCGTCGCGAAGATTTGCTTCAGACGCGGCAGACGTGCCTTGGGCGTCGCGTAATCCGGATGCTCGACCCACTCGGGCTTGCCGATCACCTTGCAGATCGAGCCCCACACAGGTGCCTGCGTGATGAAGTAGATATACGCATTCGGATCGGTCTCCCACCCCTTGCACTTGAGGATCCAGCCTGGCTGGCCGCCGCCTGACGCGTTGCCGGCACGCGGCACAGCCTCGCCGAACTCGCTGTTCGGGTATTGCGGATACTCTTCCATCACACCGTTGCGATCGAGGCGCTGCTGGTCGCGCAGCTTGACGCGGCACAGGTTCAGCACGCCGTCCTGCATCGCTGTCAGCACGCGCTGGCCACGGCCCGTCATGGTGCGCTGATAGAGCGCCGTGACGATGCCGAGCGCCAAGTGCAGGCCCGTGCCGGAGTCACCAATCTGCGCGCCGGTGACCATCGGCGGGCCGTCGTCGAAGCCGGTCGTCGAGGCCGAGCCGCCGACGCACTGCGCGACGTTTTCATAGACCTTGCAATCCTCATAGGGCCCCGGGCCGAAGCCCTTGACCGAGGCGACGATCATCTTCGGATTGAGCTTGTGGATATGCTCCCAGGTGAAGCCCATGCGGTCGAGCGCGCCCGGCGCGAAGTTCTCGACGAGGACGTCGGCCTGCTCGATCATCTGCTCGAGCACGCGCTTGCCCTCGGGGTTTTTCGTGTCGAGCGTGATCGAGCGCTTGTTGCTGTTGAGCATGGTGAAATACAAGCTGTCCACGCCCGGGATATCGCGCAACTGATCGCGGGTGACGTCACCGGCGCCGGCCCGCTCGATCTTGATCACATCGGCGCCGAACCAGGCCAGCAACTGCGTGCAGGTCGGTCCGGACTGGACGTGCGTGAAATCGAGGATGCGCACGCCTTCGAGTGCTTTTCCCATGGCTGTCTCCTCCTGGTGCAACGGCGTTATATGTTGGTATGGGTAAAGGATTCATCCCGACCTGACGTGTTGCCATTGCGTCTGCGCGTCGTGCATTTTGTCGATCGGTCATTGTGATATACAGTATTTCATACACCATATTTTTTCAACGACTTTTTGAAAATTTCTTGGATTTGTTGCGTCGCAAAATGATGCCAGGCCGGCGCTCTCTATATGAGACTTGAGATTTTGTGCACCGCAAACCAGCGACTGAGAAGTCAGCGATTTTTTACTCTTGGCCTCCGCTCCCGGGTTTTCCCGAGGAAAATCAAGGGATCTGGGGCAATGCGCGCTCTCAATGCGATGCGATGCTTGTGATATACAAGATATCAAATACACGCAAAATCTGATGAGATTGACTGTCGACGTTCGGTGCAGTCATCAATGCGCTGGATGGGGTTGCTCAGGGGGCGCGAGTGGCCCGCTTGCTGGCGTGACAGGCGCCCGCAAGGCTTTGCGGGCGCTCAGATGTGTTTCTGGGGGGATGTGTTCTATGCGCTGACCTGGGCTTCCAGCTCAGTCAGGCGCTTGCGCAGGGCACGGTCCTCCTGGAAACGCGCCGTCTCGTCGCGAATCACCGCCACGATCGCCTTGACCTTCTGTTCCGCGTCGTGCAACAACGCCACCGTGAATGCGATCGACAAGGTGCGGCCATCCTTGTGCGCCGCCGGGACTCGCAGCAGGTCATGGCCGTAGCGCGTGATGCCCGTCGCCATGGTCTTTTCATATCCCTCGTTATGGCGCGCGCGCAAGCGTTCCGGGATGATCAGATCCAATGTGTTGCCCAACGCTTCCGCCTCCGTGAAGCCGAACATGCGCTCGGCCGCAGGATTCCATAGCGTAATCCTGCCACGTGCATCCGATACGATGATCGCGTCGCCAACGGCGCGCACCAACTGCTCTGTATCGACCGTGCCGCTCATGTCTGCTCTCCTTGTCTTCTCGACCCACCCAATGCGGACGGCGCGACGTCCATCACGGACGCCGCGCCGCGATACACCAGCCATCCCGCCGCGAATCGACGAGACAGCCGATCAATCACGTCAGACCGCGCGGGCGTCCTTCAACGCGGCGATCTGCTCTTCGTTGTAGCCAAGGCCCGCCAGAATCTCGTCGGTATGCTCGCCCAACAGCGGCGACGCCGTGATCTCCGGCTTCAAGTCCGAGAACTTGATCGGGCTGCCGACCGTCAGGTACGTGCCGCGCTCCTTGTGCGGCACCTCCGCGATCGTGCCGCTCGCACGCAACGACGGATCGTTGGCGAGCTCCTTCATCGTCAACACCGGCGCGCACGGGATATCGAACTTGCGCAGGATGTCGACCGCCTCGAACTTCGTCTTGTCGGCCAGCCACGCTTCGATCGTGTTGAAGATGTCGAAGATGTGCGGCTGACGCGCCTGCGCCGTATTGTAAGCCGGGTCTTCGACCCACTCCGGTTTGCCGATCGCGTTGCAGATCGGCGCCCAGGCATGGCCCTGGATCGTGAAGTAGATGTAGGCGTTCGGATCGGTCTCCCAACCCTTGCATTTGAGTACCCAGCCCGGCTGGCCACCGCCGCCCGCGTTGCCGCCGCGCGGCACCACGTCGGAAAACTCACCGTGCGGGTATTGCGGGTACTCCTCCAGAAAACCAAGGCGATCCAGGCGCTGCTGGTCGCGCAGCTTGACGCGGCAAAGGTTCAGCACGCTGTCCTGCATTGAGACGGCGACCTTCTGGCCCTTGCCCGTCTTGTCACGGCCGATCAGGGCGGTCAGGATGCCGATCGCCAGATGCATGCCGGTGTTGCTGTCACCAAGTGCTGCGGCCGAGATGGTCGGCGGGCCGTCCCAGAAGCCGGTCGTCGAGGCGGCGCCGCCCGCGCACTGCGCGACGTTCTCGTAGACCTTCAGGTCGTCATAGTGGTGCCCGTCCGAGAAACCCTTGACCGAGGCGACGATCATCTTCGGGTTCAACTCGTTCAGGCGCTCCCAGGAAAACCCCATCCGGTCGAGTGCGCCCGGGCCGAAATTTTCCACTAGCACATCGGATTCGCGCACCAGCTTCTCCAGCACTTCCTTGCCGGCTTGCGTCTTGGTGTCGAGCGTCAGCGAACGCTTGTTGCTGTTAAGCATGGTGAAGTACAGCGCATCGACATCGGGAATGTCGCGCAGCTGCGTGCGGGTCACGTCGCCCGAACCGGGACGTTCGACCTTGATCACGTCGGCGCCGAACCAGGCCAGCATCTGGGTGCAGGCGGGACCGGCCTGCACGTGCGTGAAGTCGATGATTTTGATGCCGTCGAGGGGTTTGCTCATTTGATGTCTCCTTGATTGGCTGGGATTACTTTTTCATCGCCGCGCTTTGCGGATTGAGGTTCGTCAAGCGACCGCTCTCGGTACCCGCTGCTTCGTCGATGACAGCATTGATGAGCGTCGGCTTGCCCGACGCGATGGCTTCCTGCAGGGCCTTTGTCAGTTCCGCCGGCGTCGTGGCGTTGTAGCCAATGCCGCCGAAGGCTTCAATCATCTTGTCGTAGCGCGCGCCCTTGACGAAAACGGTCGGGGCGACGTCCTTGCCACCGGTCGGATTGACATCCGTGCCCCGGTACACGCCGTTGTTGTTGAAGATCACGGTGCAGACCGGCAGGTCGTAGCGGCAGATGGTCTCGAGTTCCATGCCGCTGAAGCCGAAGGCGCTGTCGCCTTCGATGGCGACGACCGGTTTGCCGCTAACCACCGCCGCGCCGATGGCAAACCCCATGCCGATGCCCATGATGCCCCACGTACCGGAGTCGAAACGCTTGCGCGGTTCGTACATGTCGATAATGCTGCGGGCGTAGTCGAGGGTGTTCGCGCCTTCATTGACGACGTTGATGTCCGGGCGGGTCTTCAGCACGTCCCGGATCGCGCGCAGTGCGCTGTGGAAATTCATCGGCGACGGATTCTGGTCGAGCGTCGCCGCCATCTTCGCCAGATTCTTGTTCTTGCGCTCGGCAATTGCCCCGGTCCACGCGGCGTCAGGCTTGCCAAAGCTCGAATCGATGCCTGCCAGCAGGGCCGACACGCAGGAGCCGATGTCGCCGATGACCGGCGCGGCAATCGCCACATTGCTGTCGATTTCCGTCGGCGAGATGTCGATCTGCACGAATTTCTTCGGTGCCGAGCCCCACGTCTTGCCCTTGCCGTGCGCGAGCAGCCAGTTCAGGCGGGCGCCGATCAGCACCACGACGTCGGCCTCTTGCAGCACGAACGAGCGAGCGGCCGCTGCCGACTGTTCATGGGTGTCGGGCAGGAGCCCCTTGGCCATGGACATCGGCAGGTACGGAATGCCGGACTTTTCCACCAGGGCGCGAATGTCGGCGTCGGCCTGAGCGTAGGCCGCGCCCTTGCCCAGCAGAATCAGCGGACGCTTGGCACCCTTGATCACGTCGAGCGCGCGTTGGACCGCATCGGGCGCCGGGATCTGACGCGGTGCCGCGTCGATCACACGAATCAGGGAATTCTTCGCCTTCTGTGCGTCGATCGTCTGGGCCAGCAGTTTTGCCGGAAGATCCAGATAGACGCCGCCAGGACGGCCAGACACTGCCGCGCGAATCGCACGCGCCACGCCGACACCGATATCTTCGGCATGCAGAACGCGATAGGCGGCCTTGCAGTAAGGCTTGGCAGCGTTGAGCTGATCCATTTCCTCGTAGTCACCCTGCTGCAGATCGACAATCTCGCGCTCGCTGGAGCCGCTGATCAGGATCATCGGGAAGCAGTTGGTGGTCGCATTGGCAAGTGCCGTCAGACCATTCAGGAAGCCCGGCGCAGACACGGTCAGGCAGATCCCGGGCTTTTGGGTCATGTAGCCGGCGATGGCCGCCGCGTTGCCCGCGTGCTGTTCATGACGGAAGCCGATGAAGCGCATTCCTTCTGCTTGCGCGAGGCGAGCCAAGTCGGTGATAGGAATACCCACCAGACCAAAGATGGTGTCGATATCGTTCGCTTTCAGGGCATCGATGACCAGATGAAAACCATCGGTCGTTTCTGCCTCGGACACGACGCTCGCGTCTCGGCTGGTCTGTTTGAGCGTGTCGTCCGCGGTGTTGGTTTCCGCCTTGCCGACTGGCACGGTCATCGCAATGGACATAATGCTTTCCTCCAATTTTTCCGGTTTCAGTGTTGCGTCGTCTTGTCTGACGATTGATTTGCTTTCCGATACTTCACTTCTGCGTCGCGCCATTCAGCCTGGGTCGAATCGCGCGACATTGAATCGATCCAGCTTCCGACTTCCCCGAGAGCCTGCGCTCTCATAAATATACTGAACGTAATATACGATATATCAGAAACAAGTCAACAATAATTTCACGAACACGTCGTTGTCTCATCGCGTACCGTAGAAGCTTCCGTCCATTGCACTGCCCGTAAAGGCTGCGGCAGACGATGTACCGCCCCAAGTCCTGGCAGGTTCGGCAAGCCAAACTGTAGGCTGGAGCGGCGCAACAAGGCAATCCCAAAATCATCAGGGGTTTACCTAGGGTCTGCTTTCGCCAATTTCGAACCCGAAATTGGTGGAAGCAGACCCTTGTCCGGGGAAACCATGAGCCTCATCCCTGCATTGCTGCTTGGCTCAATCGCGAATGTTGATATACGATATACCACATTTGATATTATAAAAAGAACATCAACACGATTTCTCGATTGACCATCAAGTGGAGGGAGTCTTCATGAAGATTTGTATATACGGCGCCGGCGCGATCGGCGGCTACTTGGGTGTGCAGCTTGCGCAGGCCGGGGCCGACGTCAGCCTCGTGGCGCGCGGGCCGCACTTGGCGGCCATGCAGGCCAGTGGCCTGAAGCTGCTGATCGACGGCGAAACACGCGTCGCACGCCTGCGCTGCACTGACAATCCGAACGAACTCGGCCATCAGGATTACGTGATTATCGCGTTAAAGGCGCACGCCGTGCCCGCGGTGCTCGACGCGATGAAACCGCTGATTGGTCCGAATACGGCGGTGGTCACGGCGGTGAACGGCATTCCGTATTGGTATTTCTATAAGCACGGCGGCACACTCGAAGGGCGCACGCTGGAATCTATCGACCCGGGCGGCGCGCAGTGGAAGGCGCTCGGACCGGAGCGCGCGATCGGTTGCGTGGTTTATCCCGCGACCGAAGTGATCGAACCGGGCGTGATCCAGCATGTGTACGGCAACAAATTCCCGCTTGGCGAATCGAGCGGCGAGCGCACCGACCGGATTCAGAAACTGCACGAGGTGATGACAGCCGGCGGCCTCGACGCGCCGATCCGCGAAAGCATCCGCGATGAGATCTGGCTGAAACTCTGGGGCAACCTCTGCTTCAATCCGATTTCCGCCCTCACCCACGGTACGCTCGACATTATCGCGAGCGATCCGGGCACGCGTGCCATCGCGAAAGCCATGATGCTCGAAGCCAAGGCGATCGGCGACAAGCTCGGCGTGCATTTCCGAGTGGACGTGGAACGCCGGATCAATGGCGCGGGCGCAGTCGGCGCGCACAAGACGTCCATGCTGCAGGATCTCGAGCGCAACCGCGCAATGGAAATCGATCCGCTCGTGACCGTCGTCCAGGAAATGGGCCGGCTCGCCGAGGTGCCGACGCCGACGCTCGACGTGGTGCTCGCGCTGATCAAGCAACGCGAGTTCATGACCCAACCCGATGCCGTGGCGGCCGCGCAAGCCCGCTTGGCAAAGGCCGCTTGAGTGTGTGGATGCAGGCCGGATCCGGCCTGCCCAAAAAAGGAGACTGAGCACGCGTGCCCCAGACAGGCATGTGAAATTCGAGGATGACCTCGATTTCGTCCCGGAAAGTGTTGCTTTTTGCATATCTGATATTTGATATATCTTGCGAGATGCTGCGTTGCGCCATACAATGTCAATCAGTTTCTCCCCTAACACATCACTTTTCTGGAGTCATCATGCTTGTCCTCGGCCTTACCCTTCTTGCCCTTGCGTCTTCGCTGGCTGCCGGTGTTGCTTTTGTCCATCTGATTGCAGCCATGCCGCTGTCGGTATTGGAAAAAGCTGAAACGAACGGCCGTTACGCGTATCTGACGGAAACCACGCAGGCGAATGAATCGGGTAAACTCCACAACAAGCCGGCAACCGTCATGGGGCAGCATGCATTGCGCCTCTGACGCGTCGCCCAGAACCCTGAGGAGACTGCTTTAATGTCCCTGATCACCCCAGCTCCGGCGCGCTTGGCTCCCCTCGCGCTGGCGCCGATCGACACGACCACGAGTTTTCGCAATCAAGCGTATGCCTTGCTCAAGAAAGCAATCGCCGACGCCGATATTTACAATCAGAAAGAAGAAATCCGGCTCGATGAGCGCCAACTGATCCAGGTACTGGGCGTCTCGCGCACGCCGATTCGCGAAGCCATGACCCTGCTTGAGCAGGAAGGCTTCCTGCGCACCGTGCCACGCCGCGGGATTTTCATCATCCGCAAGACCAAGCGTGAAATCGTCGAAATGATCCAGATGTGGGCCGCGCTTGAGGGCATGTCCGCCCGTCTGGCCACGCTGCACGCCACCGACGAGGAAATCGCCAAGCTGCGTCATTTGTTCGACGAATTCGTCAACGCGCCGCCCACCGATCACATCGAAGAGTATTCGGACGCCAATATCGACTTCCACCAGGCCCTGATCAATCTCGGCGGTTCGCAAGTCATCTCGAATACAATCAAGAATCTGTTCATCCATGTCCGCGCGATCCGCAAGGTCACGATCGCCCAGAACGACCGGGCCGCGCGCTCGATCGTCGATCACCTCAAGATCATCACGGCACTGGAAAAACGCGACACCGAACTGGCGGAACGTCTGGCACGTGACCATACGCTCGGCCTCGCCGCGTTTGTCGAGGAACACTGCGACTTCCTCGATTAAGCCGAAATCCTCGCCGCGCGCCGTTTGAAACATCGCGCCGGCAGAAATTTCCGAAAAGCCAGCCAGGCACAGTCCGGCTGGCTTTTTTGTTGCCTCCCGCTTCCCTCCCCCGCATCCCCGTCGAATTCGGGTTAACGAGCCTATCAAACGCCTCGTCAAGCGCTTGCAAGTATACGATATATCATATATCGTGTTTCACATAAGGAGGGACG
Source organism: Pandoraea terrae (assembly GCF_902459695.1). GTDB lineage: Bacteria > Pseudomonadota > Gammaproteobacteria > Burkholderiales > Burkholderiaceae > Pandoraea > Pandoraea terrae. The sequence goes on along the minus strand of NZ_CABPRZ010000046.1, from coordinate 10,231 downwards.
GGCAGCGCAGTCGTCAGTCGTACACGCCCGCCCGTGAGAACGCCGGCAAAGCCCGGCTGCGCAGGAGGCGCAGGCATGAACATTCACGAGTACCAGGCCAAGGCCTTGTTCAAGACGTACGGCGTTGCCGTGCCTCGCGGCGGCGTCGCCTTTACACCGCATGAAGCCGAGCAGGTCGCCAAGACCCTCGGCGGCCCGGTCTGGGTCGTCAAGTCGCAAATCCACGCGGGCGGGCGTGGCGCCGGCCGTTTCCAGGATGATCCGGACGGCAAGGGTGGCGTACGCGTCGTCAAATCCGTCGAGGAAGTCCGCGAAAACGCAGCCGCCATGCTGGGCCACACGCTCGTGACCCGGCAGACGGGCGCCGCGGGCCGTGAAGTCAAGCGCCTCTATATAGAAGAAGGCTGCGACATCCGCCGCGAACTGTACCTCGGCATGCTGATCGACCGCGCGACGTCGCGCATCACGATCATGGCATCGACCGAAGGCGGCATGGAAATCGAGGAAGTCGCCGAGGCGCACCCGGAGAAGATTCTCAAGGTGTCGATCGATCCGGCCACGGGCATCCAGGCCTACCACGCCCGCAGGATCGCCTTCGGTCTCGGGCTCGACGGCAAGCAGGTCAGCGCCGCCGTGAAGTTCATCCTGGCGACGTATCGCGCATTCACCGACCTCGACGCTGCGATCATCGAAATCAATCCGCTCGTCGTGACCGGCAGCGGCGACGTCATCGCGCTCGACGCGAAGGTCAATTTTGACGACAACGCCCTCTTCCGCCACGCCGAGATCGAATCGCTGCGCGATGAAGCGGAAGAAGACCCCGCCGAACGCGAAGCGAGCAAGCATCAGCTCAATTACGTCAAGCTCGACGGCAGCATCGGCTGCATGGTCAACGGCGCCGGCCTCGCCATGGCGACGATGGACATCATCAAGCTTTACGGCGGCGAGCCGGCCAATTTCCTCGACGTCGGCGGCGGCGCCACGAAGGAACGCGTGACGGCCGCCTTCAAGCTGATCCTGGCCGACAAGAAAGTCGAAGGCATTCTCGTCAACATCTTCGGCGGCATCATGCGCTGCGACATCATCGCCGAAGGCGTGGTCGCCGCCGCGCGCGATGTCGCCATCGGCGTGCCGCTCGTGGTCCGCCTGGAAGGCACGAACGTCGCCCTGGGCAAGCAGATCCTGCGCGATTCGGGCCTGCCCATCCTGTCCGCCGACAATCTCGCCGAAGCCGCCGAGAGAATCGTCAACGCAGTCAAGGAGGCCCGCTAAATGGCCGTGCTCGTCGACAAGCATACAAAGGTCATCTGCCAGGGCTTTACCGGCGCGCAGGGCACCTTCCACACCGAACAAGCCATTGCGTACGGCACGCGAATGGTCGGCGGCGTCACGCCCGGCAAGGGCGGGTCGCAACATCTCGGCCTGCCGGTGTTCGACACGGTCGCGCAAGCGGTCGAGCAGACCGGCGCCGACGCCTCCGTGATCTATGTGCCGCCGCCGTTCGCCGCAGACGCGATCCTCGAAGCCGTCGACGCGCAAGTGCCGCTGATTGTCTGCATCACGGAAGGCATCCCGGTGATCGACATGGTGCGCGTCAAGCGTGCGCTCGCGGGTGCGAACAGCCGCCTGATCGGACCGAACTGCCCCGGCATCATCACGCCGGGCGGCTGCAAGATCGGCATCATGCCTGGCCATATTCATCGGCGCGGCAAAATCGGCGTGGTCTCGCGCTCGGGCACGCTGACCTACGAAGCGGTCGCGCAGACCACTGCTGCCGGTCTCGGCCAAACGACCTGCATCGGCATCGGCGGGGATCCGGTCAACGGCACGGACTTCATCGATTGCCTCGAATTGTTCCTGGCCGATGACGAAACCGAAGGAATCATCATGATCGGCGAAATCGGCGGTTCGGCCGAGGAAGACGCCGCAGCGTTTTTGAAGGCATCGTCGCGCCGCAAGCCCGTGGTCGGGTTCATTGCCGGCACGACGGCGCCGCCGGGCCGCCGCATGGGCCATGCGGGCGCCATCATCTCGGGCGGCAAAGGCACGGCCTCGGCCAAGATCGAGGCGATGCAGAGCGCCGGCGTGAAGATCGCCAGTTCGCCCGCCGCGCTCGGCACGGCCATGGCCGCCGCGATGCGGGAACGATAAGCGGCAACCCGCGATGCACTCCCAAGGCAGGACAGCAACATCGGTTTTACAGCATCAGGATTTGTATTGGTTGTAATGGTTTTAACGGTAGCAAGCAACGGGCGAGAGGCCATGCTCGTGCGGCAGATGGTGGGGGCTATGTGCCGCACACTCGGCCGGCATCGCGCAACATCGCTAGACCCGAAACGCGATCGCCGGACGTGATATCGGGCCTCTCGCCCCGAGGCTGTGACAGTCGAACAACCCCAAGAGCCACATCGCCGGTGTGGCCCCAACACACCGGCTCGAGAAGTAAGGAGACAAACAGCCATGAGCGAGACCTATTCCGCCGCGGCGGTCCAGACGATCCTCACCGCCCATGCGGCGCGCGAGGGTGCACTGCTGCCCATCCTGCACGACGTGCAGGCCGCCTTCGGCTACGTCCCCCCCGACGCCGTCGCCACCATCGCCACCGCATTGAATCTGTCGCGCGCCGAAGTGCACGGCGTCATCACGTTCTACCACCATTTCCGCACCAGCCCGCCGCCGCGCCACGTGGTGCAGATATGCCGTGCGGAAGCGTGCCAGAGCATGGGCGCGGACGCGCTCGTCGAACATGCGGAACGCACGCTCGGCTGCAAGATGCATGAGCACACGCATGGCGACATCGGCCTTGAGCCGGTCTATTGCCTCGGCCAGTGCGCAACGTCGCCGGCCATCATGATCGACGACAAGCTGCACGCGCGCGTCACCCCCGAGAAATTCGACCGCCTGGTCGCCCGCGCCAAGGAAAACGCATGAGCTCCGCCCAAACGATCACGATCTACGTGCCGCGCGATTCGGCGGCCTTGGCGCTTGGCGCCGACGAGGTTGCCGACGCCATTGTGCGCGAGGCCGCCGCACGCGGCGTGTCCGTCGACCTCGTGCGCAACGGCACACGCGGCATGCTGTGGCTCGAACCGCTTGTCGAAGTCGTCACGGAACAGGGCCGCGTCGCCTACGGCCCGGTCGACGAAGCCGATGTGGCAAGCCTGTTCGACGCCGGCTTCGCCGCCGGCGGCAATCACGCGCTGTCGCTCGGTCTCACGGAAGCGATCCCCTATCTCAAAAAGCAGGAACGCCTGACCTTCGCGCGCGTCGGCATCACCGACCCGGTGTCGGTCGCCGACTATGAAGCGCACGACGGCTTCAAGGGCCTGCGCCGCGCGCTCGCGCTCGACGGCGCCGCGATCGTCCAGCAAGTGACGGATTCCGGCCTGCGCGGCCGTGGCGGCGCGGCGTTCCCGACCGGCATCAAGTGGAAGACTGTGCTGAACACGGCCGCCGCGCAGAAGTACATCGTCTGCAATGCGGACGAAGGCGACTCGGGCACCTTCGCCGACCGCATGCTGATGGAAGGCGATCCGCTGGTGCTCGTCGAAGGCATGACGATCGCCGGCATCGCGGTCGGCGCCACGCGCGGCTATATCTATGTGCGCAGTGAATATCCGCACTCGATCGACGTGCTGGACGAAGCGATTGCGAACGCCAATGCCGCCGGCTTCCTCGGCGAAAACATCCTCGGCTCGGGCAAGGCGTTCCACCTCGAAGTCCGCAAGGCCGCCGGCGCCTATGTCTGCGGCGAGGAGACCGCCCTCCTCGAAAGCCTCGAGGGCAAGCGCGGCGTCGTTCGCGCAAAGCCGCCATTGCCCGCCATCGAAGGGCTGTTCGGCCAACCGACGGTCATCAACAACGTGATCTCGCTCGCTTCCGTGCCGATCATCATGGATCGCGGCGCCGACTTTTACAAAAACTACGGCATGGGGCGCTCGCGCGGCACGCTGCCGATCCAGCTCGCCGGCAACATCAAATATGGCGGCTTGATCGAGAAAGCGTTCGGCGTGACGCTGCGCGAGATCCTTTACGACTACGGCGGCGGCGCCGCCACAGGACGGCCGTTGAAAGCCGTGCAGGTCGGCGGCCCGCTCGGTTCGTATCTGCCGGAATCGCAATGGGACACGCCTCTCGATTACGAAGCGTTCGCTGCGCTGTGGGCCGTGCTCGGCCACGGCGGCATCGTCGCTCATGACGACACCGCCGATCTGGCGAAGTACGCCCGCTATGCCATGGAGTTCTGCACCATCGAATCATGCGGCAAATGCACGCCATGCCGCATCGGCTCGACGCGCGGCGTCGAAGTGATGGACAAGATCATCGCGAATCAGGACCGTCCGAAGCAAATCCGGCTGCTGCGCGATCTGTGCGACACGATGTTGAACGGCTCGCTGTGTGCCATGGGCGGCATGACGCCCTACCCCGTGCTGTCCGCCCTCAACCATTTCCCCGAAGACTTCGGCGCCGCCGATACGTCGACCAAGGCTGCCTGAAGACTGGAGAACCACATGAACCCGTTGTTGCAAGAACAGGATTTCGGCACGCCGCGCCGCGAGTCGGCACAGGAAGTCACGCTGGAGATCGATGGCGAACTGGTGACGGTGCCTGCCGGCACGTCGATCATGCGCGCCGCGTCCGAAGGCGGTGTCAACGTACCCAAGCTGTGCGCCACCGACAGCCTGGAGCCGTTCGGCTCGTGCCGCCTGTGCCTGGTCGAAATCGAAGGCCGGCGCGGCTATCCCGCCTCGTGCACGACGCCTGTCGAGAACGGCATGAAGGTGCGCACGCAGAGCCCGAAACTTCAGGAACTGCGCAAAGGCGTGATGGAACTGTATATCTCCGATCACCCGCTCGACTGCCTGACCTGCGCGGCCAACGGCGACTGTGAACTGCAGGACATGGCCGGCGTCACCGGTTTGCGCGAAGTGCGCTACGGTTTCGACGGCGCCAACCACTTCGACAGCGTCAAGGACGAGTCGAATCCGTATTTCACGTACGACGCTTCCAAATGCATCGTCTGCAACCGCTGCGTGCGCGCATGCGAGGAAACGCAGGGCACGTTCGCGCTGACCATCTCCGGGCGCGGCTTCGAGGCGCGCGTCTCGCCGGGCCAGGATGAAGCGTTCATGGATTCGGAGTGCGTCTCCTGCGGTGCGTGCGTCGCGGCGTGTCCGACCGCTACGCTGCAGGAAAAGTCCGTCATCCACATCGGTCAGGCCGAACACGCCAAGATCACGACTTGCGCGTATTGCGGCGTCGGTTGCAGCTTCAAGGCGGAGATGAAGGGCAATGAGGTCGTGCGCATGGTGCCGCACAAGGATGGCAAGGCCAACGAAGGCCACGCCTGCGTGAAGGGCCGTTTCGCCTGGGGCTACGCCACGCATAAGGACCGCATTCTCAAACCGATGATCCGCAGCAAGATCACGGATCCGTGGAAAGAAGTGTCGTGGGACGAAGCCCTCGACTACGCCGCCTCGGAGTTCAAGCGCATTCAGGCCAAGTACGGCCGCGATTCGATCGGCGGCATCGTGTCGTCGCGCTGCACCAACGAAGAAGACTATCTGGTGCAGAAACTCGTGCGCGCCGCGTTCGGCAACAACAACGTCGATACGTGCGCCCGCGTTTGCCACTCGCCGACCGGTTACGGCCTGAAGCAGACGCTCGGCGAATCGGCCGGCACGCAGACCTTCAAGTCGGTCGAGAAGTCGGACGTCATCCTCGTGATGGGCGCGAACCCGACCGACGGCCACCCGGTATTCGGCTCGCGCATGAAAAAGCGCCTGCGCGCCGGCGCCAAGCTGATCGTCATCGATCCCCGCCGGATCGACCTCGTGCAAAGCCCGCACATCAAGGCGGACTATCACCTGCAACTGCGCCCTGGCACGAACGTCGCCATCATCAACGCGCTCGCGCACGTGATCGTCACGGAAGGGTTGATGGCCGACGCGTTCATTGCCGAACGCTGCGAAGACCGTGCGTTCGGTCAATGGCGCGATTTCATCGCCCGTGCGGAGAATTCGCCCGAAGCGACGGAAGTCCATACCGGCGTGCCTGCGCATCTGGTGCGCGAAGCCGCCCGCCTGTATGCCACCGGCGGCAACGCCGCGATCTATTACGGGCTCGGCGTGACGGAACACGCGCAAGGCTCGACCACCGTCATGGGCATTGCCAACCTCGCGATGGCCACCGGCAACATCGGCCGCGAAGGTGTCGGCGTGAACCCGCTGCGCGGCCAGAACAATGTGCAGGGGTCGTGCGACATGGGCTCGTTCCCGCACGAACTGCCGGGCTATCGTCACGTGTCCGATTCGGCCACGCGCGCGATGTTCGAAGCTGCGTGGGGGGTGGAACTCCAGGCCGAACCGGGCCTGCGTATCCCGAACATGTTCGACGCGGCCATCGCCGGCTCGTTCCTGGGCCTGTACTGCCAGGGCGAGGACATCGTCCAGTCGGATCCGAATACGCAGCACACGGCCGCCGCGATGGAAGCGATGGAGTGCATCGTCGTGCAGGATATCTTCCTGAACGAAACGGCCAAGTACGCGCACGTGCTGCTGCCGGGCTCGTCGTTCCTGGAAAAGGACGGCACGTTCACCAACGCCGAACGCCGCATCTCGCGCGTGCGTCAAGTCATGCCGCCGCGCGCCGGCTACGCCGACTGGGAAGTCACGATCGAGCTGGCCCGCCGCATGGGTTACGAGATGAACTACAAGCATCCGTCCGAGATCATGGACGAGATCGCCGCGCTCACGCCTACATTCGCCGGTGTCAGCTACCAACGCCTCGATGAACTCGGCTCGATTCAATGGCCGTGCAACGAGGAAGCCCCGGAAGGCACGCCGACGATGCATATCGACGAATTCGTACGTGGCAAGGGCAAGTTCATGCTCACGCAGTACGTGCCGACGGACGAAAAGGTCACGCGCAAATTCCCGCTGATCCTGACCACGGGCCGGATCCTTTCGCAATACAACGTGGGCGCGCAGACCCGCCGCACGGAAAACGTGCACTGGCATGACGAGGATCGGCTGGAGATCCACGCCCACGACGCGGAGGAGCGCGGCATCCGTGAAGGCGACTGGGTCGGTATCCAGAGCCGCGCCGGCGAAACAGTGCTGCGCGCGATCATCAGTGATCGTGTGCAGCCGGGCGTCGTCTATACGACGTTCCACTTTCCGGAGTCCGGCGCGAACGTCATCACCACGGACAATTCGGACTGGGCGACGAACTGCCCCGAGTACAAGGTGACGGCGGTGCAGGTGCTGCCGGTGGCGCAGCCGTCGGAATGGCAGCAGCAATACTCCGCGTTCAACAAGACGCAGATCGAGTTGCTCGACCAGGCCCGCACGGAAGTCAACGCCGGATAACAGCAACTGACGCGGCAACGAACGCGATAACGAAGAGGGGATTCACGATGGATACCGACAATCTGGTCAAGATGGCCAATCAGATCGGCGATTTTTTCGAGACGATGCCGGATCGCGGCGAGGCGCTCGATAACATCGCCGGCCACCTGCGCCGCTTCTGGGCGCCACGCATGCGCATGACGATCCTCGAACATCTGGAGGCGACGGACGGCCAGGGCATGCGCGAGATCGTCGTGGCGGCCATCACGGCGCATCGCGCCGAACTCTGGCCGCGCGGTTAGGCGACGCGAGGCCGAGATTGGCGTGAACATGCCGTGGGAGGTTGTTGAAATACCTCCCACGCGTGTCGTCCGCGGGGAGTCCGTTCGCTTGGTCTGCGTGACGTGATTCCCGCCCGGGCCCCCACTTCTGCGCTTCGGTCAACTGGGCATCGAGCTGCGCTCGTATTGCCGGGTCCTGCTCCGCGTCGCGTGCCTTCCCGAGCGCACCCGCCTCCCGCGCCCGGTGGTTCACGAAGACGCCAACCTCGCGCTGCAGCGGCTCGACGATCTCGAAGCCGGCCCGGATTTCCTCCTCGTTAAAGATCTTGCCAACAGTTGCTTCTGACGCGTTCACCGTTGTCGACGCGGCGAACGCCTTATGCCGCAAGCCTTGGCCAACAGCGCGTCGGCAGACGGGCCTTTGGCTTGCTTAATTTCGCCCCCGATGCGGGTTTGGCCTTGCCCACGGCATTTCACCAGCCGATGCCCCAGCGTGCTTTCGGTTTCGGTCATCACCATGAACTGAGTCGTCCCAGAGACAACGTGTCTGGTGACGCCAATTGGCTGGTTGTTTGGGTTATCGCTCACAATTAATCCCCTGCTTCGAAACTCTTTTGCAGCAGCACGCGTTCCGCCCTCTCTAATGCGTGCCGCAGCCACTTCAAGTCGATATCCCGAATTACAGCGGCTTGATTTGCCGCTGCGTCGGGGAATACTACCATGAGATTTTCGAGCCCATCGTCTTGGCTGAGTAGCGCAACGTATTTCTCATCACAATAAATTTCTGCGACAAGGCATTCATGATCGAGATCGCTTGCGACAACGATCTTCAAGCTGGAAATGGTATTCATTTTTGAGGAGGTTCAAAGAAGCCCCGAAAGCCGCCGCTCGCATCAAATCGGGTGCCTCCGCCATCGGGAGCAATGACGCCTATGCCACCAAACCGATTATTGTCACTTGCTCGACCACGCGTGCATCTTCTCGGGAAATCCCACTCAATCCGGCTATCGCATCAATTCCTATCGATCCCGATAATCCTCAAATTCCCATGCGCCTATTCTGCTCAGCTTCGCGGCAATTGCTGCCCATTCGGTTTCCGCAACTTGCGCAACATAGCGGGCAATGGCCGATTTGATCGCATCGTAGTCATAGGTCTCCACGATGAGCATGTGTCTACCCCACATCGGACCCTCGATTGCACATTGCAATTTAAGCCAGTCCGGGGTGCAGACCAAGATGTCAAAAGATTCCGAACCGGCTTCCGCCTCTGGCCCGATAGAGGCACGAATCCATGTACCGAAATTTTTCTCGTCCTCCGGCTGGTAGTTAATTAGGCTGTCCTCCACCTGCAAGGAATGCAGTGATTTAATTTCCGCTTTCATGGTGTGATATTCAAGTGTCCATTGCTAATGGGCCGACTACCGGGCGTGAGTTTCGATTCGAAATTGGCCTGGACACCGGTAGTGGCGTACGGACTGTTTGGTTTTGCCGACGGCGGCCGATAAATCCGAAGACCATCGCTACTGACCCATGACGAGCCGTCGCTAGATACCCGGTACCCGGGACCAACCCATGCCTCACCAAGCTGATTTGCCTCCGCGGCGGTCGCTTGGCCGAGGCCGAAGTTCCCTTTCCCAAGAGCACCACCGGCTGCCGCGTCCTGCAAAATCCCAATCTGCTCGGCAGTTGTCAAGGAGCCCGTGTTTCTGGCGAACATCGGATCAAACACCTTCGGCCCATCATTCGGTGTTGCCGTAATGGTCGGGCCTTTGATGCCCTGATTCGGTGTCCCGGTAATTGTAGCGCCGCGCTCGCCCTGGTCGGGGGTTCCCGTGATCGTCGGCCCTTTCTTGCCCGTGCCCGGTGTTGTCGTCACGGTGCCGCCGCGCGGCCCCGGATTCGGCGTTGCAGTGATGCCGTGGTCTTGATCCGGTTCGCTCGATGTCATCCGCGCCGCGAGCCATGCCCCGAAGGCAATTCCCGCGCCCTTGGCCGCCTCCAGCCCCGCTTTGCAGAAATTCACGCGCGTGGCACAGAACGCTGCCCCTCCAGCGATTGCCTCACCCGCCGCGGCGACAATCGGCGCCACGAACACCGCGTTGTTCTCGGTTTCGATCTTCGCGCTGGTGCTCGCGGTCGCCGCACCCCCACCTGAACCTGCCGCGCCCGCAATCCCCGCGACGATGCTCGTCACCAAATTCGTGCGCGCCTGCTTTTCCTCCTGACTCAGGTCTCCACCTGATTTCCCGCCCGCCTTGTCGAGCAGGTTGTTCAGCACCACGCTGGCCGATCCGCCCAGCGCACCCGCCCCGCAGTTACCACCTGACGCCGCCGCCCCGGCACACCCCACGATGCCTTGCAGGGCCGCCCGCGCCGACTCGCTCTTCATCTCATCGGCAATCGCCTTGACCTTTTCGGCACCCAGGCTCTGGATGTAGTTGATCGTGGCTTTAGTCAACAAATCGGCCATGCCGCCGGTCACGTTGCCGCCTGCCGCTGCCGTGATGGCAGTTGCGACTCTCCGGTAGTCGCCGCCCGGAGCCCACTTGCGCGCTTCTTGCAGTTCCTGATCGAGCGCGGCGCGTCTTGCCGGGTCGGTCT
>NZ_CABPRZ010000045.1 GCF_902459695.1 Pandoraea terrae | reverse complement strand
CCCTGAATGCCTTCGAGCCCCATCATCACGCGCAGGAGCGAGCTTTTGCCGCTGCCGCTCGGGCCAATGATCACGAGTCGGTCATCTGCGCGCATGCTCAGATTCAGCTTGTCCATAACGACGAGTTTCTCGCCGTACGACTTATAAACATCCCTCAACTGGACGAAATCGCGCACCGTGGGAACCGGGCGGGTAACTGACCGGGCGTGGGACTGAGTTGCGGTGCTTCCGGAAAACGACATGAGAACTCTCTCCAACGGAGTGCGCAAACAGCGCTCGATGTACGGCCCAAACTCGTCGACATTCAACACCGTCCGCTCGCGACGCGCATCGCCGGTCGAGCGGTGATTCTGTTGCCAAACGGCGAGGCTTCCGCGCTCGCCGCTTTGCATCATTGCAATGGCTTACTTGCTCTGCGCAAGCACTGCTTGCACCGAGGTCTTGATCATTCGATCCACCTCACCCGACTTAATCTGCTGCTTGATGTAGTCATCAAGCACTTTGACATCGGTGGCCGGCGTATCCTTTTGGATCCCAAGGCAGATGGACTGCTGGGCGAGGTGCGGCATAGGCTGGAAGGTGGACACCCAGTCATGGTGCGCCTCAGCCAGGAGCATGTTGGTCGAATTGTCGTCGGCAAGCAGATCAGCCCGCTTCGACATCAGCGCCAGACGCGTCTCGTCATTACCCGGTAAACGCATGATGTTTGCCTGCTTGAGCGCTCCCGAAATAGCCTTGTCCTGCGCAGTGCCGGACATCACCGCAACGGAAAAATTCGGCTTGTCGATATCCGAAATCGACGAGATCGATTTCGGGAGCTTCGAATTCTTCTTGTTGTAGGTGAAGGTGACGTTATAGTCCGTCACGGCCGTCGAGAAGGAGATAGCCTTCCGACGCTCCGGCGTATCGTTGAGCGCCAGAGCGAGATCCCACTTGTCGGACTGCAGACCCGCGACAATGTTGTCCCAAGTCGTGTCGACGAATACGACCTTCACCTTCAGGACGTTTTGCCCAAAATTCCGGCACAACTCCGAAAAAGCCCCGCTATATTCGCCGGTCTTGGGATCCTTTATCACGTACGGAGGCGCAACGGCTGCACCACAGCGCAGCACACCTGCTTTCTTAACGCTTTGCCATGCTCCACCATCCTCTGCATGCGACGGGGCACTTGCGAAAAGCGCACCGAACATGGAAAAGCATACAGCCGCTCGACACACCGACTTAGATATCCGAATCATTATCAACCTCTCGATTAAAGGTAGTTACTTGGATGAGCCCGTAGCAAATCGTCAAACACCAAATAGGTGTGCAGTGTTGCACGCAACATAGAAGGACAAAACTCTCGCCATCAACGATCATTTGCCCAGTGATTCGCCGCACCAACGTCGAGCGAAATTCACTTCTGTGGAGATGCCGATCATTCAGTGATGGGCATCGACATCATGCTTTCAATCAGTCGCTTTCCTTCCCCGATGGCCCTCGCTGTCTTACGACTGACGAATAAGAACCAAGCCATCTTTCAAAAGCGCATCGCCTCCTCGGCACAGCGCCCGCCAAACCACTCAACCTCCACTGACCGCCAAGGAGCAAGACCGGGATAAGGAGCAGCCAATCCGTACGATCTGCGTACCGGTCTGCAGACTGACGCGGTACTTGCATGTGACCTCCAGCCATATGCATATTGTCGACCAAATGACGACATAGTCAACCGGAAAAATAAGCTGGCTTCCTCGTCAAACGCTCCACATCCTTCCTGGATAAGCCTCTGCCGTCGATTTTAGGGAAAACCCGATGCGAAAATATCCCTATATCAGCGCCCTTTGCTTGACACTTTTTCGGTACGATGCAAGGATATGTCGACATTAAGTCGACCATAAATCGGCAGATAGGGCCGCGCTACGGATTCAAAAGACACGTCATTCGCTCGCGCACGACTAGCGAAAAAGCAGGCTCAACCGACTGAGGTCGTCACGTTGACAAAGCGTGGAAGCTGGCTGGCCGTCCTAACGGCCGGGGCTGACAGAATCGAATGCGGCCGGCTCGTGCGGTCGATGTATCTCGTTTGCGAGCATCGACCCGCCCGAAGATTCAGTTGCTCACGACTGCCCCGTAGCAAATCATCATTTGACACACTGGAGGCTAGATGCCGATCATTCGCCTTGAAATGCTTACTGGTAGAACTCACGAGCAGAAGTCTGAACTCGCGGAGGTCTTGACGCGCGAAACAGCGCGCATTGCGAAATGCGCGCTTTCGGACGTGCAGCTTGTGATTACCGAGGTAGACCGCTCGATGTGGTCGGTGGGAGGAACACTGGCGGAGCCGAACCCGATACGTTCGACTGCACGGTAAACCCTTGCGCGTCGCAGTGGAATGCGACGCGCAAGGATCACACGACGCGGCTAATCGTGCTGGTTGTTTGCTACGGGCTCCGCAGTCACCAAGACTTGCATGGTTCTGCCTCGTCCAGCTGACACACCGACGTCGCAGCCGAAACCGCCGCACCCAAGAACGTTAATGTCGAAGGCTGCTCATTCGGCAGTCGTTGTCGACTTTTCTCGAGAGACCCGACGGTTGTAGGTAAGGGGCACACCTGCGGTAAGGTTACGGTCCATGAATTGCATGAATCGCCCCTTGAACTGCTCTGCGTGCCGATGCGCACACTCCTCAGCTTTGTCCGCATCGCCCCGTTCAATCGCATCGACGATATCGGTATGGTCTCTCGCCATCTCCTCGACGCTAATATCCGGATCCAGCGCCTTGAATTGGAAGTGAAGGTGCAGCATCCGCCGCCCTTCGTCGAGTAGCCGTCGGTAGAGGTCGGCGAAATATAGATTTCTTCCCGCCCGCGCGATTGTCATGTGAAAGTCGTAATTGGCCTCGATCATCGGAAGGCTATCGCGCAACTTGATGCTTGCAGCGATTGCTTTCTCATAGGCTTTTTGTTTTTCCTGGATCTTGGCGAGATCGGCTGCAGTACGATGCAGCGCGGCAAGACGCGTCGTGACGCGTTGCAACAAATCGAGCGCATCGAGAAATTCTGGGACACGAGCGAAGTCCATCGGCGTCACCACGGTGCTTCGATTGGCAAGAATCGTTACCAACCCGTCTCCGGAAAGGCGGACCAAAGCCTCCCGAACTGGCGAACGCGACATGTCAAAACGTTCGGCCAGCCCTACCTCGTCCAACGGCGTACCCGGCGCAAGCCTCATCGTAAGGATCTCGTTCCGCAGAGTCGTGTAAACCCGGGCTGCGCCTGTTTCTTTACCTGTCTGATTTGGGACTGGTGACCTGGCCATGTTGCGTTTCCTGAAATTCGGCTCGCGATGAAGTGACACTGTGCCCCATCAACGTGAGGTGTTCGGCACCCACAAGCTCACTTTGGTGATGCCCGCATCAGCTCGAATTGGCCATCCTAGCACATCCTGCCAATCGGCCCTGAGATACTGGAAAAACGACGCGCGCGTACCCGCCGGAATCAGCTTAACGTCGCCCCCAAGATATCCGCGCCCGCTTTGTCAGGGCTGGGCAGCGTACGACGAGTATGCTGTCGTGACAAGCCAGCCACAATCGATCGGCAGGGTCACCCCGGTAATGGCGGACGCCTCTGAAGAACACAGGAAGAAGATGGCGTTTGCTGCATCCGCAGGACTGACAAAGCGACGCAGCGCCGAATTCTGGATAACCGCATCCGGATCGCGCTCTCCTGAATCAATCCGGGCCTGCATTGCAGGAGTCAGCGTGTAACCCGGTGCCACGGCATTAACGCGCACGCCTTTAGGCCCCCACTCCGCCGCCATGATTTCCGTAAGCATCTTGAGCCCCGCCTTCCCGACTCCATAACCGATCTGTGCAGACGCCCTGAACGTCGTCAAAGAACACAGGTTGATAATCGATCCCCTTCCGCGTTCACACATCGCAGCGCCAAACGCGCGCGAAGCCACGAGAGTTCCCCGGACATTGACATTCATCAGCCGATCGAACTCGGCCAAATCCATCTCCAGCAGGCGCACCGCGTTCTGAAGGATGCCGCCCGAATTCACCAACGCATCCGGCACACCATAAGATTCAAGCACAGCACCCGCAAACTGCTTGATCGATTCATCGCTCGCGAGATCCACCGGATAAAAGACAACGTCGTGTCCCGCCTCACGTAACTCGCTGACAACCAGCTGTCCCCGGTCGGCATTGAGGTCGCCAACGACAACCCTCGAGCCGGCCGCCGCAAAGCGGCGAGCCGTAGCCTCGCCTATACCGCTAGCCCCGCCAGTCACAACAACAAGATGCGAATTAGTGCTCATGTTTGAACCTCAGTAAGTGCCTGCGTGCATCGGCTACGGCCAGTCCCGATAGATATCCGCACAACCAATCAGGTCTCGTCGGGCCACTTCACACTCAGACGATTTTTGCACAACCACAGTCGATCATATGTCGACAATACTCGAACTTCGGCCACTGGATGTCAAGAAATGTCGGCCGGTTCGCATGAAAAATCACAGCATGGTTTACCACTACACTGCGCCGATAATCCTTTAAACACGGGCGTTTTAGGCTACCACACCCCGTCTTTCGATTTTTGACCGGTTGACATTGTCGTCATTTAGTCGACAATGTGACCACATCGTTGTCTACCGTATGGAGGGCGATCGTGGCAGTTGTTAAGTGGATGCTTATTACGCCCATCGCAGCACTCGTGGCCGGCGGCCGGGTCAATGCTCTGGCGAACACGTCCGGCTGTCGGCAAGACGGGGTGAAACGTGCGGGTCTACGTCGTAGCGTTGTCATCGTGGCGCCATATCTGATCGGAGTCATCCGAAAGGTTCGGAACAGCGTGATATGTGCGGACCTTCGGCGTCGATTCGGCACAAAGGCCTTTAGCGGAAGAGGCGAGATGGTCCGCGAGATCTGGAAACGCTTCGTCGCCAGTCTGTTATCCGTGCGCGGGACGGCCGTGGTTTATCCCCGCCCAGCTTGGCACTACGAGATCGAGGTGCTTCACGATCGGGGCAACTCGAAGTTCCAAGCGGCATGCATGTCTCTCAGCAACGTCCACGAGGCTGAGACAGCGATTGCCCTAGCTGGCAGCACAGCTGCCGACCAGTTTCGTACGACGCGAGACAAGTCCTGCATGCAGGGATCGCGGCACCGAAATCAAAGCAGCAACTGGACGCGGCAACCCAAGATGTTCGTACTGGCATCCATTTTTACAATTCGGCATCCATAACGAATTACCTTTCGCATCAATACTGCGCAAACACTGGACGGATGAAATTATGGCAAGCGCACGCATCGGCGTAGATATCGGCGGCACGTTTACTGACCTCGTACTGCTCGACGACAAAGGTCAGGTTGCCTTCACGAAGGTTTCGTCGACCCCCGCGGCCCCCGAAGAGGCCGTTTTGACGGGTGTCGAACGCATTCTGAAGCAGGCGGGTCTCAAGACTGACGATGTCACGGAAATTCTCCACGGCACCACAGTCGGATCGAACACCATGCTCCAGAAGGTCGGAGCGAAGTGCGGCCTGATCACCACAAAGGGATTTCGCGATGTCCTGGAGATTGGTCGCGTCCGCACTCCCACGATGTTCGATTTGACGTGGGACAAGCCCGTTCCGCTCGTGGAGCGTCGTTATCGACTCGAAATCGACGAACGCACGCTCGCTTCCGGGGAAGTGGATCGCCAGACGCCTGTCGATGAGGTGCTGAAGGCCGGTGAATTTTTCAAAAGCGAAGGTGTCGAGTCCGTCGCGATCTGCTTCATCAACTCGTACAAGAATCGGGAAAACGAGGCGGTTGCACTGGCCGCATTCCAGGAGCACTTTCCCGAGATCAGCGTCACAGCGTCGATCTCCGTGCTGCCCGAGCTTCGCGAGTACGAACGCACGTCCACGACGGTCGTCAATGCCTATGTTCTGCCTGCGCTGCGGACCTATCTTCAGCGGCTCGAGAGCGGCCTCAAGCGTATCGGCGTGAAGGCTCCGCTGCTGGTGAGCAACTCGAACGGCGGTTTGTCCAGCGCCCGCATCGCGCAGGATACGCCAGTGTTTTTTATCTCGTCCGGCCGATCCGCCGGCGTGGTTGGCGCCGGACGCCTCGGCGAAGCGCGTCACGACACCGATCTCGTCGTCTTCGACATGGGCGGCACGACCGCATCGGCGTCGCTCATCCATGATGGCCAGTTGGCGCGGACCAACGAATACGAGTTCCGTGCCGGCATCTCCACGCCGAGCCGCTTCATCAAGGCCGGCGGTTACATGATGCGCGTCCCGACAATCGACGTCGCCGAGGTCGGCAGCGGCGCCGGCTCGATCGCCTGGATCGATGCAGGTGGGCTCCTGAATGTCGGTCCGATTTCGGCAGGCGCGTATCCGGGTCCTGTGTGCTATGGCATCGGCGGGGATCGTCCAACTGTGACCGACGCGAACGCAGTCCTGGGCTTCCTGCCACAACGGCTTGCCGGCGGAACGATGGAACTCAATCTGATGGCCGCGCGTGATGCGATCGGCGAGACCCTGGCCAAGCCGCTCGGCATCTCGATCGAAGAGGCGGCGGTCGGCATTCGCGAAGTCGTCAACGTGAACATGGCGCGCACCATCAAAGCGGTCACCGTGGAGCGCGGTGTGGACCCGCGCGACTTCACGCTGATGGCCTTCGGCGGCTCCGGTCCCGTTCACGCCTGTGACCTCGCCCGCACGCTCGAGATGAAGCGCGTCGTGTTCCCCGCCGCGCCGGGCGTGTTCACCGCGATGGGCATGCTCGCAGGCGCCGTGGAGCGCTACTTCGTACGCCCGTTCCTCGATCTTCTCGATACGCTCGATCTGGATGCGCTGGCGCTGAACGTCTCGGGAATGCGGGAGGAAGCGGCCAAGGCGCTCGCAGACGAAGGGTACACCGCCGATCGCATCCAGTGCGTGTTCGAACTGGACATGCGCTTCCGCGGTCAGGACTATGAAATCCCCGTACATATCCCCGCAACCCCGGACGAAAGCACACGGGAACAACTGCGCAATTGTTTCCTCGACGCCTATACGGCGATGTACGGATATGCGTCGAACGACGCGATCGAGTGTGCGAACGTGCGCCTCCTCGCCCGCGGAATCGCGACCAAAACGCTCGACTTCCGCGACATACGGAGCGCAGCATATTCAGCCGCAGAGCATAACCGTACCAGCCGTCGCGTCTATTTCAGCCGCGAGTCGGGTTGGGTCGATACGCCGATCGTTCCGCGCGCCCTCCTCGACAAGGAAATCATCGGCCCGGTCATTCTCGAAAGCTCGGATACGACGATTGTCATTCCGCCCGGCTGGCGCGTCAGCACTGACAAGGTCGGCAGTGTAATCGCATCGCTCGACTGAACCCCAAAGGAGTAGAACATGACACAACGTAAGGTCGACCCCATCACATTTGCTGTCGTCAAGAATGCACTGGATACGATCGTCGACGACATGGCATTTGCCGTGATGCGCACCGCACGGTCACCGATCATCCGCGACGTCCTTGACTATTCCGTGACGATGTGCGATGCAGCCGGCCGGATTCTCGCGCAGGCCAAGACTGTCGCGCTGCACCTCGGCGCGGTGCCGGACGCTGTCGATGTGGTCATCAAGAAGTTTTCGAACAATGTCCAGCCAGGCGACGTGATCATTTTCAATGACCCGTACGAAGGCGGCATGCACCTTCCGGACATTTTCATGTTCAAGCCGATCTTCTTTGAAGACAGGCTTCAAGGCTTCTCCGTCGTCATCGCGCACCATTGCGACGTGGGCGGTCGCGTTCCGGGTTCCAACGCTGCCGACTCCACCGAAATTTTCCAGGAAGGTTTGCGTATTCCGCCGACGAAGCTGTATACGCGGGGCGACGTGAACGAGACCCTGGTCAACATCATCAAGAAGAACGTACGTCTTCCCGACCTGGTGCTTGGCGACCTGGACGCACAGCTGGCCACGTGCAACATCGGCGAGCGTGAACTCGTGAAGATGATCCGGCGCTACGGCGAGGAAGACCTCCGCCAGTATTTCGATGAATTGCTGGACTACGGTGAACGTCTGACCCGGCAGGCCATCACGGCGTGGCCAGACGGCGTCTACGAGTTCACGGACTACATCGACAACGACGGTTTCTCCAAAGACGCGATTCCGATCAAGTGCGCGATCACGGTGAAAGGATCAAGCGTGTCGGTGGACTTTGCCGGTTCGTCTGCACAGGTGCGAGGCGCGATCAACTCGACGCTGTCCTTCGTGAAATCTGCAACCTATCTTGCCATCCGCTGCGCACTCGAAGCAGATGTGCCGAACAATGCCGGCGTCTATCGATGTATCGATATCACGGCACCCGAAGGGTCGATTCTGAATCCGCGGCTGCCCGCGCCCGTTGCCGCCCGTGCACTGACCGGCTACCGCGTGGTCGACTGCGTGTTCGGCGCCCTGTCGCAAATCGCACCGACCAAAGTCATGGCCGCTGGTGAAGGCGGAAACACCGTCATTGCGCTCAGCGGGTACGACAAGCAGGCCAGCGAGCCGTTCATCCTGGTGGACATGATCAACGGTGCCTGGGGCGGGCGCTTCAACAAGGACGGTATCGAAGGCGTGACGAATCCGTCTCAGAACATGTCGAACATGCCAATCGAAACGCTGGAAGCCCGCTACCCGATCGTCATGGAAGCGTACGGTTTCGCCGACGACTCTGGCGGCGCAGGCGAGTATCGCGGCGGACTCGGCCTCGTCCGGGAATACCGAATTCTTGCCGAAGAAGTCGTCGCCCAGATCCGCTCCGATCGCAGCGACCACGCACCCTATGGCCTCTTTGGCGGGTGCACGGGCGCCCCGTCGAAGAACTTCCTTCGAACGGAAGGAAAAACGGAGCCGCTCCCAAGCAAATTTACGATGACGCTCCATCGAGGCGCGACGATCCGTCACGAACAGGCTGGCGGAGGTGGCTACGGCGACCCGGCAAAGCGCTCACTCGATCTGATCGAGGCCGATCTTGCAAACGGAAAAATCACGCGAGAGTACGCGCAGAAGTTCCACAAGGTCGCGTTCAAGGGTGAAAAACTCGATCATGGCGCGTCCGCGAAATTGCGCGGCGCACAGGTGTGACGAGGCCCGAGATGAGCTTTGATCTTTCGCGATTTGCAATCAACCAGATCACGACGCCAAAGTGGTCGATGCCCGAGGCGCTGGAAGGATACAAGCGCCAGGGCGTGAGCGGCATCGCTGTCTGGCGCCACTTCCTGGAAGACTACGGCGTGGCACAGACACGCAAGCATCTTCGGGAATTGGAAATGTGGGTGCCGTCGCTGTGTACGAGCGAATGGCTCAACGTCTCGGTCGCCAGCAGCATGTCCGACGCGATCGATACCAACCGGCGATTGCTCGACGCAGCGGCTGAAATCGGCGCCGGCTGCCTGATGATGGTGGTCGGCGGGATGCCTCCGGATAGCAAGGACATCGCGGGCCAGCGCGCGCGGGTACGCGATGCACTCCTCGAGCTTGCCCCTCATGCGCGGAAAGTCGGCGTGAAGCTTGGCCTCGAGCCGCTGCATCCGATGTACGCAGGTGACCGTAGCGTCCTCAATTCCATCAAGGTGGCAAACGACCTCTGCGATGAACTCGGTGACGCTGCGGGACTTGTGCCGGACGTCTACCACTGCTGGTGGGATCCGATGTTCGAGACAGAAGTGAGACGTGCAGGCCCCGGCCGGATTCTCACGTTTCACTATTGCGACTGGCTGGTGCCGACGCGAAACCTCCGCGACCGCGGCATGGTCGGCGACGGTGTGGTCGACATTCAAAGCATCAAGGGGTGGCTTGACGACATCGGCTACACGGGACCGTTCGAACTCGAGATCTTCTCCGAGCTCGACTGGTGGGAGCGGCCGCCCGAGGAAACCACGCGCATTGCCATCGAGCGATGCGGTCCGTACGTGCAGCAGATCAATACTCGTGGAGGTCAATGATGGGCGCTAGTCTCGAACAGCGGTTGCGCAATCTCGGCATCGAACCTTCCCCTCCCGTCACCCCGGGGGCCAATTTTGCCGCGACCAAGCGGGTGGGCAATCTGCTCTACGTATCCGGCCAGGTTCCGGTGTCCGGCGGCGTAGACCAACACGTCGGCAAGCTTGGTGCAGATCTTTCCCTCGAAGAAGGGCAGGCAGCCGCACAAATCTGTGCGATCAATATTTTGTCGCAGGTCAATCAGGCGGTCGGCGGAGATTTTGATCACGTCGTCGGTTGCGTCCGGCTCGGCGGGTTTGTCAATGCGGCCGCTGATTTCAAGGACCACCCCAAGGTCCTGAATGGCGCATCGGATCTGATTATCGCGGTCCTGGGAGACGCTGGCCGCCATACACGCGCCGCGGTCGGATGCAACTCCCTTCCTCGCGGCGTAGCCGTGGAGGTTGACGCGATCTTCGAACTCGCTAGCCGGTAGTGTCTGCCAAGTGGAGCTGTTGCTGAACAGCTCCACCCCGACGCCCCTCACACGAATGGCCGCAGACAGGTACCGACCATCCAAAGTTATTTTCTCACCGGAAAAAAACCGAGTGTCCTAGCATGAAGAAGATTCGAAATACCAATGAAATCCTCTCGCATGGCGATGTGGCGTCCAAGCGAATCGTGGTCGAGATTGCCGACCGGACGCTCGAAAGGCTGGACAGCTATCAGCGGATCCGAAGCATCATGCGCATGGAGGGCGGCGTCCTGCATATCGGCACGCGCTCGTGGGATCTGGCGAAGAAGCGCAACGTTTATCTGATCGGCGCGGGCAAGGCCTGCAATCATATGGCAATGGCAGTCGATCACGTGTTGGGCGACCGCCTGACACGAGGGATCGCCATCGTCAAAATCAGCGAAGAAACAGACCAGTTCAATAAGACCGAAGTATTCGTTGGCGGGCATCCGCTGCCGAACGAAGAAGGTCATCGCGCATCGAAGAAGATCATCGATCTCGTCGATCAGGCTGGCCCCGACGATCTGTTCATTGCAGTAATCAGCGGCGGCAGCTCGGCACTGATGTCCTGTCCGATCGACGGCATCACCCTGCAGGATGAGATCGACACCACGGACGTACTGCTGAAATCCGGTGCGGGCATTTACGAAATCAATGCCGTGCGTCGCCATATCTCGGCCCTCAACGGCGGGATGTTGGCGAAGCGTATCCAAGCTGTCGGCGCCGAACTGATCGGTTTCGGCATCAGCGACGCGGTGGGCTCGCCTGCCACGGGCGATATCGCCGTACCGTATGCGGCCTATAAGAGCACGCCGATCGGCCCCGACATGACGACGCTGGACGACGCGCGCGCGACGATCATCAATCGCAATGTCGCGGATCGCCTGCCCAAGAGTGTCGTCGACTATTTGATGAGCGCAGGCCCGGAAGCGGAAACGCCCAAGGCGTTTCCCGACAACACCTATTTCCTGCTCAATACGCTGCCGGATTCCTGTATTTACGCGAAGGAAGTTTGTGAAGAGATGGGTATTCCGGCGATGATCGTGTCGTCCTTCCTCGAGGGCGAAAGCCGTGACGCCGGGACATTCTTTGCATCGATCGCGCGCGAGATCCAGACATACGGTAACCCGATCAAGCCTCCCTGTGTCCTGCTCAGTTCCGGCGAGGTCACGACGCTCATCGGCGACAACAGTGTGATCAAGGGCCATGGCGGCCCGGGCCAGGAAATGACCGTGAGCTTTGCGATCACGGCGGCCAAGACCAAGGGTGCCTGCCTGTTGTCGATCGATAGCGAAGGCACGGATGGCACGGCCAAGGTCGCCGGCGGCATCACCGATTCCACCAGCTTCGACGTCGCCGCCCAAAACGGGATCAGTCTGTATCAGACGCTGCGCGAGCATAGTTGCTTCGAGGCGCTCGACGCGATTGGTTCTACGGTCTTTACCGGCAACACAGGGACCAACTTGTGCGACCTGAACATTCTTTACGTTCCGGAACCGAACAAAGGGTAAGTCATATGGAAGACAAGATCGTATCCGTCCGGGCCCAACAGATCATCGACTGCAAATGCCGCCCCGCTGTCGAAGTCGAGATACGCACCGAAAGTGGTGCGATCGGCCGGGGCGCGGCGCCGACCGGTACCTCGGTGGGCATGCACGAGTCATTCGTCCTGCGTGACGACGACTCATCGACGTACAAGGGGCTCAGCGTTCATAAGGCCGTCGACATCGCTGTGAACGTCATTGGTCCGGCGCTGACCGGTATGAACGTGTTTGACCAGCGCGCGATCGATGAAAAGATGATCGCCCTCGACGGCACACCGGACAAAAGGCGACTCGGCGGCAACACGATCTACTCGGTATCGATTGCCGCTTTCCGTGCAGCGGCGGATGCCCGCTCGATCCCGCTTTACAACCATATTGCGAATGGCGATATCCGAACCGTGCCGGTCCCCTGCTTCAACGTGATCAATGGCGGGCGATACGACAAGCTGACTCAGGCATTCAACGAGTTCCTGATCGTACCCTACGGCACCGATTCCGTCGATTTCTCCATCGAGATGGCAGTAGCTGTCTTTCAGAAACTCGCCGATGTGCTGGCGGATTATCTGGGGCACAAGCCGCACACCGCCAGTTCCTACGGCTACGCCGCGCCCTCCGACGACCCCGAAATTGTCTTGACGCTGATGCAGAAGGCCATTGACGAGTGTGGCTATACGGGCAGGATTGCCTTCGCGCTCGATTGCGCATCGAGCGAAATGTATGACAAGGAAACCGGCACCTACCTGCTGAAAGGCAAACGGGTGTCATCTGACGAACTGATCGCCTACGCGAAATTCCTGACCGAAAGGTTCAACCTGGTCTTTATCGAGGATCTGCTCGATGAGAACGACTGGACCGGCTACAGCAACGCGGTTCGCGAACTCGGGCGCACCCTCGTGCTGGGCGACGATCTCACGGTGACCAACCTGGAATTGCTTCAGAAGGCTCACGAAATGCGCGCGGTGGATGGCTTCATTCTGAAACCCAATCAGGTCGGCACGATCACCGAGGCGATGGATGCATATCGATTTGCCGAAGAGCACGGAATGATCGCGGTGCCTTCCGGCCGCTCGGGTGGCGTCGTGGACGACGTCGTGATGGATTTTTCAGTCGGGCTCCGCGTCCCGTTTCAAAAAAATGGTGCGCCGCGCTCGGGCGAACGCATTGAAAAGCTGAATTTCCTGATGCGGGCGAATGCACGAATCCCCGGTTGCCGCCTCTATGACATTTCACCGCTGCTGAGATTCTGATGTGACGAATTCGCGTCAGCGATTTACACCTAATATCCCCCTTGAAAGAGGTTAGCCAAATGTACCCGAAGATCGACTTTCTCTATCTTTCCGAACCCGACATGATCGCAGCCGGCGTGCTGGACGCCGCGCGTTGCGTCTCCGTATGTGAGGAAACCTTCAGCCTGCTCGGCAAAGGCGATTATTTGATGGGCGGCGCGAATCACAACAACCACGGGATAAACATCGTTTTTCCGAAGGAGACGAAGTTTCCCAACATGCCCGTCGCAGGTCCGGACCGCCGCTTCGCCGCAATGCCTGGATATCTGGGTGGACGTTTCGACGTCTGCGGCAATAAATGGTACGGCTCGAATCACGCCAATGCCGAGAAGGGATTGCCCCGCTCGATTCTCACGATGATGTTGAACGACAAGGACACCGGCGCGCCCCTGGCGCTCATGTCGGCGAACCTCCTGAGTGCCGCACGAACCGGCGCTGTACCCGGCGTCGGTGCGAAGTACCTGGCCAACAAGGATGCGAAAACCGTATCGGTCATCGGCTGCGGACCGATCAACAAAGCATGCTTCACTGCGATAATGACCCAACTCGGCGCGGTCGAGAAGGTGATCTGCTTTGACGTTTTCCTGGACAAGGCAAACGAGTTTGCCCGCTGGGTCGAGGAGAAATACGGCATCAGCGCGATCGGCGTCGACGAGGCCGAAAAGGGCTTCCGTGATGCCGACGTCATCACCGTTGCCGCCTCGCGCCTGAAGCCGCTCTACTTCAAGGACGAGTGGATCAAGGACGGCGCGACCATTCTGGTATCGGGTCCGTTCAACACCGATGAATCCTTCCTGACCAGTTGCAAGATCGTCTTCGACCACACTCCGCTGCAGGAGGCGTATGTCGAGGATGCCATTGCGTCGGGCAACAAGGAAGCCTACTACAACGGAGTTATCGGCGGCCCGTTCTACCGACTGATCGATGCCGGAAAATTGCCCGCACTGGCGGATTCGACTGGTCTCGGCGACGTCGTCAATGGCGTGAAACCCGGCCGGGAAAACGCGAAAGAACGGGTGATTTTCATCGCCTGCGGCATGTCCGTTTTCGACATCAGTTGGGGCTTCGAAATGTACAAGAACGCGACGCAACAGGGGATCGGTCAATCCTTGAATCTCTGGGAAAAACCCAGCGGATTTTGACTTGACCTCCCCCGGTAGCTCCCGGCTTCTCCAGGGGGCTACCGTATTCGCCCGCGCACGCCCGAATACGTAGTCACGCTAGTTCGGTGAATTTGCTTGCTGACGAAGCTCTCGACCAGTCTGTTGCACTACGTACCTCTGACGAGCACCGCCCACAGCAATATCACGCCCCACTTTCGAATATAAGGTCTCATGTCAGTCGATCAAGCAAGTCAATCCTGCGTGGTCGCGATCGACCGTGCCCATCACGATGACCTGTATCGCAAGGTCACCGCACGCCTGATTACGCTCTTCTTACTCTGCTTTTTCGCTGCCTACCTGGATCGGATCAACATCGGCCTGGCAAAACTCCAGATGCTCGATGCCCTCAGTTTCAGCGACAGCATCTACGGCCTTGGGGCAGGACTCTTCTTCGCCGGCTACATCGCATTCGAAATACCGAGCAACTTAATCCTGCAAAAGGTCGGCGCCAAGGTCTGGATCGCGCGCGTCATGATCACGTGGGGCGTCCTGTCCGGTGCAACCATGCTGGTGAAAACGCCGGTCCAGTTCTACGTCGTCCGCTTCCTGCTGGGCGTCGCCGAGGCCGGATTTGTTCCGGGCGTCTTGCTGTATCTGTCGCAGTGGTTCCCCTATGATCGGCGGGGTCGCATCGTTGCGCTATTCATGATTGCCATGCCGCTATCGAGCATGATCGGCAATCCAGTCTCCGGGTGGATTATGAATGCCATGAATGGCTTGCGTGGCCTCGGTGGCTGGCAGTGGCTGTTCCTCCTGGAGGCATTACCGTCCATAGCACTCGGCTTCTTCGTTCTTTGGTGGCTTCCGAACAACATTGAAAGGACCTCGTGGCTCGACATCGGCGAGAAACGTATTCTCCGCGCGAACCTCGATCGCGACGCGGCCGGCGAGAAACTCTCGTCGCTGCCCCACGTATTCATTGACAGGCGGCTGTGGACACTCGGTCTCATCGACGTTTGCGTGATGATCGGCGTGTACGCTACCGGCTTCTGGCTGCCGTCGATACTGCACGACACAGGTGTACATGATCCGCTTGAGATCGGCCTGTGGATGGTGATTCCGAACGCGGCGGCGGTGATCGGCATGTTGCTTTGTGGGCTCAGTTCCGATCGCGCACGCGAGCGTCGATGGCACATGGCCGTTCCTTGCCTCGTTGCAGGCTGCGGACTGTTTCTGGCCGCAGTCGCTCCTCACACTACCGGTATGACGGTGCTTCTCTTCACGCTGATCAACGCAGGCGCGGCTGCAACGATACCGGTCCTCTGGACGTTACCGCCAACCTTTCTCACGGGGACCGGCGCGGCTGGCGGTATCGCCATGATCACTTCACTCGCAAACCTGGGCGGATTCATTGGAACGTATCTTCTGGGCTGGCTAAAAGATGAGTTTCACTCCCAGAGTGTAGGGCTGTGCGGGTTCGGTCTGTGCATGCTGCTCGGATGCGCGCTGGCACTTTCCTACCCCGAGCAGAAGCGTAATTCGGCATTCAATGAGCGGGCTTGACAGTTATCGCTTGACAGCCTACCTATCGCAATAAGCTCGAACGGGAATACACATCGCCAGTGCCTGTGCCAGGAAAACACGATAAGTTGGCTTCATCGTAAGCGATCGACAGCCGACGTCTCTCACAAAGTGAGGTGTTCGTATAATGTGGCGCTTGCAAGCGTTACCTCTGCAAGCCCCTCATATCTGTCCATCGTTGGGGAAGCTGTGCTGCATAAGAACAAAGGTGTCACTACGAGCAGGGAGACGCATCGCCCAGCTCCATTCTTTGCCACGCCCCTCGGGCGCCCTACGACGGCGTTGCTTGCGACCTGTCTATGGGGAAGTGCGTTCCCAGTCGTCAAGGTCGGCTATCGATTACTTAGCATTCCTCGCGGCAATACGTTTCTACAGATCGAGTTCGCAGGCTATCGCTTTGTGATCGCATCGATATTCCTGCTGGCACTTACGCTTTTCTCTCATCGTTCGCTGCCTACTTTTGACCGACGGACGTTCTGTGCTGTCGTCCGCGTGGGATTCGCTCAAACGTTCTTGCAATACACATTTTTCTATGCAGGCATCGCGCTTAGTACCGGCACAGAAGGAGCGATCATTGCAGGTACAGTCACATTCTTTCAGTTGGGCTTGGCTCACCTGATGCATGCCGACGATCGCATGACCGCGTCCAAGGCAACGGCAGCTGTGATAGGATTTTCCGGAATTGTGCTCTATCACGTGATGGCAAACGGTGACGTGTTCACATTAGGTTGGGGTGAAGCGCTGATGTTGCTTGCGATGTTCTCCGGGGCATTGGGTAACATGCTAAGCAAACAGGCTGCGCCTGCGATTCTTCCCGTGTTGTCGCTTACAGCAATTCAAATGCTGCTTGGCGGCATTGGACTTGTCGTAGTCGGTGCATGGAAGACGGGCATTATGCCATTCAGGTTCTCGGTCCAGTCTGGTCTTGTGCTCGGCTATCTCGCAGTCGTGTCTGCAGTGAGCTTTTTGCTTTGGAACAACTTGATGTCCTATAACAAGGCAGGGACCGTTTCCGTCTATTTGCTTCTTGTTCCAATATTCGGTGTTTCGCTTTCGTCGTTACTGCTCGGCGAGCCGTTGCACTGGTATGTCGTCCCGGCCCTTGCGATGATCGCGGTTGGCATCGCGATGACACACGTCGGATCAATCGGCCGCCGCGCCTTCCCGGTAAGCACAGACTAACCAGTATGCGATTGAACAAGCGCTGACGTTCAATCGCACTTGGCCGCCCATCGTTTGATTTCTTCTTCCATCTTCGTGCTCATGTGTCAGTCCTCTACGGTTAACACCTGAGCAGGAATTCAGTGGGTCATTACAATCGACTACAGCGCCCGAACAATACCGCCGTCCACGCGGATGTTTTGTCCGGTGATGTACCCAGCCCCGTCCGACAACAGAAACCCTACCGTTTTGGCCACTTCCTGGACCTTCCCGAAACGCTGCATCGGAATCCGGGCCACGATCTCGCGGGTCTCCGGCCAACTGTCGATGAAGCCCGGGAGAATTGAATTGATGCGGATGTTCTCGGCCGCGTAGCGCTCCGCGTAGAGGCGGGTGAACGAACTCAGCGCGGCACGCAGCACGGACGACATCGGCATTGCCTGCTCCGGCGCATCGGCAGCGAAGCTGGAAATATTCACGACAGCCCCGCCCCCGTGGGCCTGAAAAACGGGCGTCACACGACGCAGCAGGCGCGCGACATTCAGAACGATCAGGTCGAGAGCCGCATGCCACGATGCGTCCTCGATCGACAGCAGATCGCCTTTGGGAGGATGGCCGGTATTATTGACGACCGCGTCTATTCGACCGTACTTCTCGAGTGCCTGGCGCACCAGCCGATCGAGATCGGCCTCCTGAGTCACGGACCCCTGGATGCCGAAACCACCAAGTTCATCTGCGAGTGCAACAGCGCTATTCGATGGTGACATCAGTGCCACCTGATAGCCCGTCGCAGCGAGCTCTCTCGCGATGGCGGCACCCATACCCTTGCCTGCCGCCGTGATGAGCGCTACTTTTCGTTGCGTCATTTCTCTCTCCATCAATGCGTTCGGAGGAACGATCGAAGAAACCCTCAGTCGATTATCCAGTTTGCGTGACTAAACCGCCATCGACTCCAGCGTGTTTTGCTTCATGTAATCGAGGAAGCGCTTCTGGAACAGCATCGTATGTTCGTGCGCCGCTCGCTCGGCACCATCGGCGTCGCGCTTCGCAATGGCGTCGATGATCTCGAGGTGGTCACGATCGAGCTTCGATGCGGTAGGTGAATTGACGGTGTAGTCGAAGTGCAGATGAAGCAGGCGCTGCCCTTCCCCCAACAACCGTTCGTAGTAACCGAGGAAATAAGGATTGTTCGCCGCCTGAGCGATCGCAATGTGAAACGCCTTGTTCGTCTCGGACATCGCCTGGAAATCGCCGCTGTCGATCGCCTTCATGTAGACGTCGTCAGCGTGACGAATCCGCGCGAGGTCCGCGTCCGTCCGGTGAGTGGCCGCGAGACGCGTCACTGCCCGCTGAATCAGGTCGAGCGCGGAGACGTATTTCGGGAACTCCTCGATTTCAAACGGCGTGACGAGCGTCGTCCGGTTCGGCAGGATCGTGACCAACCCCTCGCTGATCAATCGAGCCAGCGCGTCACGCACCGGCGAGCGGGACAGGCCGAACTGGGCGGCGAGCGAGATTTCGTCCAATGGCGCACCGGGCTTCAGCTTCAGCGTCAGGATCTGCCTGCGCAGCTCCTCGTAGACATACCTCCCGCCATGTCGGCGCGTCCCCCCTTCCCCTCCGTCGACCGATTTGTTCATGATGTCATCCCCCTTGTTTCTACTCTGGAACGCCGGATTTGATGTCGGATTTATCATCGTGCCTAATCGCCGAAGCCAGACAGCCCGTTGATGACCTTGCCGACTTCACCTTCGCAATGCACGTCGACGATCTGCAGCGTTTTCTTCCAGCGCACGATGTCTCCCGACCGTTACTTGATATACCAGCCCCATGGCTTGTCACTGTCGTAGCGCGTGATCTGCTTGATCTCCAGATAGTTGTTCAAGCCCCACTCACCGAGCTCACGGCCGATGCCGCTATGCTTGTAGCCGCCCCACGGCGCTTCGGTGAAGGTCGGCTGCGAGCAGTTGATCCACACGATGCCGGCGCGCAGTGCGTGCGCTACGCGTTCGCAGCGCGCGGCGTCACGCGACATCACCGCCGCGGCAAGCCCGAAGCGCGAATCGTTCGCCGAACGCACCGCTTCGGCCTCGTCGTCGAACGGCCGGATGCAGACGACCGGCCCGAAGATTTCCTCGCGCCAGATCCAGCTATTTTCCGGCACGTCGGCAAACACGACCGGCTCCATAAAATAGCCGCTGTCGAGATGCGCGGGCCGCGCGCCGCCGGTCACGAGCCGCGCGCCTTCCGCCTTGCCGCGCTCGACGGCGGCCAGCACCTTCTCGTACTGCCCCCCGCTGACGATCGGACCAAGCAACACGCCTTCCGTCAGACCATCGCCGATCGCGATCTTGCGCGTTTCCTCTTCGAGCCGCGCGAGCAGCCGGTCGTAGAGGCCGCGCTGCACGAGCACGCGCGATGTCGCCGAGCACACCTCGCCCTGATTCCAGAAAATGCCGAACATGATCCACTCGACCGCGGTGTCGATTTCGCTGTCGTCGAACACGATGAACGGCGACTTCCCGCCCAGCTCGAGACTCACGTTCTTGATGTCGCGCGCGGCGGCCTGCATGACCCGGCTGCCGGTCGGCACGCTGCCGGTAAACGCGAGCTTGTCGATGTCCGGGTGCTCGGCCAGCGGCGCGCCCGCGTCCGGCCCGAGGCCTGGGACGACGTTCAGCACGCCTGAGGGGAGTTCGGCTTTCGATGCGATGTCGGCCAGCTCGAGCGAGGTCAGCGGCGTCAGCTCGGACGGTTTCAGCACCATCGTGCAGCCTGCGGCCAGCGCAGGCGCGACCTTCCACGCGGCCATTAGCATCGGGAAATTCCACGGGATGATCGCGCCGGCGACACCGACCGGTTCCTTGCGCGCGACCGAACTGAAGCGGTCGTCGGCAAGCTTCACGGGCTGCTCCGCATTCGCGTCGAGCTGCTCCGCGAGGTCCGCATAGAACTCGAAGCAGCCCGCGGCATCCCCGAGATCCCACAGCGCTTCCGGCAGCGGCTTGCCGTTGTCGCGCACTTCGATCGTCGCGAGCTCGTCGAGACGGTCGCGGATGCCTTTCCCGATCTTCCTCAGGATGGCGCCGCGCTCGGCACCGCTCATGCGCGGCCACGGACCTTCGTCGAATGCCCGCCGAGCGGCTTTGACCGCCAGATCGATGTCCTCCGCCGTCGCCGCGGCGACATCCGCAATCACGGTTTCGTTGCTAGGGTTGATCGTCTGAAACGCGCCGCCTTTGACCGGCGCGACCCAGCGGCCGTCAATGAAAAGCTGGTCGTACGAATTCATGAATTCACTCTCTTCAAGCAAAGCGATATGCGCTGAACGGCGCGAGATCCGGTTTCGTCTGGCGCTCCGCGACCAGATCACCGATCAGGCGGCCAGTCGTCGCGCCGCGGGTGAGCCCGAGCTGCCTGTGGCCCAACGCCCCTCGATGTTCGGTTAGACGGCATCCTGGCCGCTTTGCAGACGCATAAGCGACTCGACACGCCCGACGATTCCGTCTCGTCATTTCGCTCGTCTCATTTGGCCGGCGCCGACACCTAACCGTGCCGGCGCCACCGGCATTACGCCTGCGAAGCCTCGAAAACCTTGCGAAACTCAGCCTTTTCCACATCGCTCAGCGGCTGCAGCGGCGCGCGCGCGTTGCCGACCTTGAAGCCCGCGAGTTCGCAGCCATACTTCACCTTCTGGATGAACTTGCCCGCTTCCATGCTGGCCATCACCGGGAACAGCGAGATCATCACTTCCTGCGCGCCACGGATGTCGCCGGCCGTGAACGTGTCGTAGAAGTCGACGACTTGCTTCGCGAAGCAGTTCGCCGGCCCGCAGATCCAGCTGCTCGCCCCCCACAGGAAGAAGTCGAGCGCCTGGTCGTCCGAGCCGCACGACAGCTGATAGTGATCCTGGTACTTCGTGCCGATCTCGATCGCGCGCAGCAGGTTGCCGCTGCTTTCCTTGATGCCAATCACGCGCGGATTGTCCTTGAACGCGTCGAGCACGCCGTAGCCGACTTCGACGTTGGTCCGAACCGGGTAGTTGTACAGGATCACGTTCACATCCGGCACCGCGGCGAGAATCGCCTGATAGTGGCCGATCAGTTCGTCCTGCGACGGCAGCGCGTAGTATGGCGGCGCGATCAGCACGTTCATGTAGCCCGCGTCGCGCGTCTGCTGCACCTGCTCGATCACTTCGCGCGTGGACGAGCCGTTCGCGCCCGCGATCAGGATGCCGCGATCGCCGACGACTTCGCGCACGGTCTTCATCACCGCGCGACGCTCTTCGTTCGTCAGCGCGTAGTATTCGCCCGTCGACCCGAGCGGAACAAAACCTTTGACGCCAGCCTTGAGCTGAAACTCGAGGATGTCGGCGAGCGTGTCGTGATCGACGGCGCCCGACGCATTGAACGGCGTGACGAGGGCGGGCAGGATACCTTTCAGTTGCATGGGGATGTCTCCAGCGTGACAACAGGGATTAATAGGCAAAGCGCCTGAGCAGCCGCGATTCCACGACGCCGACGAGGCGCGTCAGCGGAAACGCGACGACGAAATAGACGATCGCGACGGTCGTCAGGAATTCGACGGGATGCGCGGTGCTGTTCGAGATGTTCTGTCCAACGAACATCAGATCCGCGACGCCGACCGACGAAATGAGCGCGCTCTCCTTGAACAGGCTCACGACGTTCG
>NZ_CABPRZ010000044.1 GCF_902459695.1 Pandoraea terrae | reverse complement strand
GTGTTCGAGGAGATCCGCGGCCTGGGCCTGCTGCTCGGCGCGGTGCTCAAGCCGGCCTATGCGGGCAAGGCCAAGGACGTCGTGACCGAAGCCGAGAAGGCCGGTCTGATGGTGTTGGTGGCAGGCCCCGACGTAGTTCGCTTCGCGCCGCCGCTGAACATTCCGGAATCTGACATCGATGCGGGTCTCGCGGCACTCGACAAGGCCGTGGCTGCGGTCTGTGCGACTGCGAAGGCGGCCTGAGCATCGCGACGCGCTCACAGGGCCGTGACCTGATGCCGCGCCGCATGAACGCGCCGGAACGTACACGGCCCGCGGCGGCGGGCCCTGCGGCGCCCGCTGCCTGCGCATCACCGCGCGTGGTCCGGCTCGCGAACGAAAACGACCTGCCCGCGCTGCTTGCGCTCGCGGCGCAAGCCGGGCCGGGCCTGACGTCGTTCAAGCCCGACGAAGCTTCGCTGCGCGCGCGCCTTGCACGTGTCCGGGCGACGCTCGAAGACCGGGCGCCGACGGCGGAGCAGGGCTATCTGTTCGTCATGGAAGATGCGTCCACGGGCGCCGTCGCGGGTGTTTGCGGCATCGAGGCCGCCGTCGGCCTGGATCAGCCGTTCTACACCTACCGCAAGGACACGATCGTCCATGCGAGCCGCGAGCTGAATGTCTGGTCGCGCATGCTGACCCTGTCGTTGTCGAACGATCTCACCGGCAACAGCGAACTATGCTCCCTGCTGCTCGACCCCGCTTGGCGGGGACACGGCAACGGCGCGCTGCTGTCCAAGGCGCGCTTTCTTTTTCTCGCACAATTTCCGGAACGCTTCAGCTCGCACGTGTGCGCGGAGTTGCGCGGCTATTTCGACGACGAAGGCCACAGCCCGTTCTGGCGTTCGCTCGGTCAGAACTTTTTCAAGATCGACTTCGATCAGGCCGATTACCTGACGTCCATCGGCAAGAAGTCGTTTGTCGCGGAACTGATGCCGAAATATCCGATCTACGCCGATTTCCTGTCGGCCGAAGCGCAAGCCGCGATCGGGGTTACGCACAGGGACACCTTGCCCGCGCGTCGCATGCTCGAACAGGAAGGCCTGCGAGCCGGCTCGCACGTTGACATCTTCGACAGCGGCCCGGTGCTCGAGGCCCGCGTCGCCGACCTGCGCGCGGCGCGTGAAAGCCGCTATTTGCCCGTGGTCATCTCGCCCGACGCGGTACACGATGGCGAGCCCTATTTGATCGCCACACTCGGCCTCGCTTCGTTTCGTGCGACGCTGGTCAGCGGCGCGCCGGCGGATGACGCCATGCCGCTTTCGCCAGCCGTCGCGAACGCGCTTGGCGTTACCGGCGGGGACCGTGTCCAGGTGCTCGCGCTCAAGCCTCAGGCGCCGATGCAGGACTGAACGGCGGGGGTATGCGTTCGCGCATATTTCACTTGATCCGGGCCCAAGGCCGTCTCTAGAATGGCCACTTGATGCGGCGCCAGTGCGGGGCATCGCTCCAGCATCGCTTTCGCCGCCGGGCGAGGCGGCAGGTTCGCCTTGTCACGGCCAGTTCCTCGGCGGCCCTCCGGCCGCCTGACGTCAGGAGTGTCAAATGGCTCTTAATCCTACCCGCAACACCTTGTCCGAAAAAATTCGTATCGAGTCGGTCAATATGCTGAACCGGGGGCTCATCAACGGCATCGACGTTCAGCGGCAGGCCAAGCAGGCGCACTGGAACGTGCACGGGCCGAGCTTCATCGCACTGCACTTGCTGTTCGACGAGGTCTTCGAGGCAGCGACTGAATGGTCCGATCTGTGCGCCGAACGGTTGGTTGCGCTTGGCGGCGTGGCCGACGGCCGTGTGCAGACGGTGGCAGCGAAGACGGAACTCGCGCAGTACAAGAACGAGTTCAAGCGCGGCCTTGATCACGCCTCGATGCTTGCGGAGACGCTGGCCAGTTATGGGGAGATTGTGCGTGGCTTGATCGACAAGGCGGATGAGATCGGCGACGCCACCACGGCCGATCTGTTCACGGAGGTCTCGCGCGGCGTCGACGAATATCTCTGGAAGGTCGAAGCGCACCTGCGCGGGGAGTGAGCCTCGCTGCCAAGCGTGCCAGCCGGCGTTGCGCCGGTTTGTGCTTTACGAAGGCGTGCACGCACGTGCACACGGCCCGATCGATGATGTTGCCCGCGTTTGGCACATCCGCCTGCCGCTGCAAGCGTAACCGGCGCTTTCCGGCTTGCGTGACGGGGGTACGGTAGACAAGCACGTGAGAACAGGACGCCAATGCTAGTGAACTGCGCGGCATATGAAGACGGCCGCAAGATTGCCGATATCACGCCGGACGAAATCGGCCGATACCTCGCCCGCCCGGGCTGCTTTGTATGGGTCGCGCTCAAGGACCCGGGGCCGGGCGAATTGTCGGCCCTGCAACACCAATTCCGGCTGCACGAATTGGCCGTCGAAGACGCGCGCCACGGGCACCAGCGCCCCAAGATCGAAACCTACGGCGACTCGCTCTTCACGGTCCTCCACGTCATCGAGGAGGACGCAGACGGCGACGGAGAACTCAACACCGGCGAAGTTGCGATCTTCGCGGGGCATAACTATGTGCTGTCGGTGCGCCAACACTCGGAGCGCGGTTTTGCGGACGTTCGCGCAAGGTGCGAGCGCGAGCCGCATCTGCTGCGCCAGGGTCCGGTCTTCGTCCTGTACGCGTTGATGGACAGCGTGGTCGACCGTTATTTCCCCTTGTTCGATGTGCTGGAGGCGGAACTCGAAGCTATCGAAGCGCACATCTTCCAGCCGACCAACACCTCGAAGGGCCGCCTGATCATCGAGGATCTGTATGGTTTGAAACGCCGGCTGGTGACCTTGCAGCATGCGTGCGTACCGCTTATGGAGTCGGTCAGCAAACTGTTCGGTGCGGTGGCGCCGAAGCTCTGTGGCGGCATGCAGGAGTATTTCCGCGACGTGTACGACCATTTGCAGCGCATTG
Organism: Pandoraea terrae; assembly: GCF_902459695.1. Taxonomy (GTDB): domain Bacteria; phylum Pseudomonadota; class Gammaproteobacteria; order Burkholderiales; family Burkholderiaceae; genus Pandoraea; species Pandoraea terrae. The sequence goes on along the minus strand of NZ_CABPRZ010000044.1, from coordinate 20,189 downwards.
TGAGAAACATTGATCTGCTGCGCGAAATGGTGAATACGGCGATTCAGGTCAACCTCGGGATGATTTCGCTCGCCGAGAACGAGACGACAAAGCGTCTGGGGGCGTTCGCCGCACTGTTTGCGGTGCCAACGATGATTGCCGGCATCTACGGCATGAACTTCAGCGACATCCCTGAGTTGAAGTTCCCGTACGGCTATCCGATATGTATCGTGTCCATGGTCGCGATCGACATCTTCCTTTTCTGGCGGTTCCGGAAGATCGGCTGGCTCTAGGGCCTGCTCACGCCAATATCGGGCTCGCCAACGTGTTCTGCCGGTCGGGGGACGGTTTTTTTGGCTGCCCCGGACGGCGTAGAGAAACTGCTCTAGAATGCGTCAACGCCGCATCAGACGGCCGTGACTTCTGCGAAGACTCCGGAAGGTCTCCGTCACCCAGAACCATAATAAAGGGTCAGATCTTGAACACACCACTTACGGGGATTCGCGTCATCGAGTTTTGCCACGGCACGGCGGGCGCATACTGCGGCATGCTCCTTGCAGACATGGGCGCGGATGTTGTCACGGTCGATGCCCCGCCGGGCGCATTGACCGGGCACGCACACGACGACACGCTCACGACGCTGCATCGCAACAAACGTTCCGTCACACTTGACCTGACATTGCCTGACGACCGTCACCGCGCGCATGCACTGGTGCGCGACGCTCACGTCCTCATCGAAAGCTTCCGGCCGGGCCTCCTCGCGGGGCAGGGACTGGGCTTCGAGGCATTGAACGCCGTTCACCCGGCGCTGGTCTACGCGTCCATTTCGGCGTTCGGTCAGGACGGACCGCGCGCGCAGGACGGCGCGCACGACCTGACGGTTCATGCGCTGCGGGCGGTCCTGGCGCCGTCGATGCCGGGGTTGCCGCCGCACGATTCGGGGCACGCGCATCGTCACGATCTGCCATGCGACGTACCGCTGGCCGATTTCTCGGCCGGCCTGTATGCCGCCTTCGCGGTAGTCTCGGCGTTGCGTGAAGCTGAACGGACCGCGCGCGGGGCGCACGTCGACGTGCCGATGCTTGGCGCGACCCTTGCGATCGCGTCGCTGCGCCAACCGGCCGCCGTTGCGAACGTAGCGGAAGCGCCTGCGGCTTCTGCACCCGGCGCCCGTTCAGGCGCACGCACGACGCCGTATCCGACGTTCCGGGCGCGCGACGGCTTCTTCAGCATGGCCACGGACAACACCGCCGGATGGCGTGCGGCTTGCGCAGTGGTGCATCGCGTCGATTTGTTGGGCGATCCACGTTTTTCGAATGCGTCGGATCGCGCCCGTCACCAGGGCATCCTCCGCGAGGAGCTTGAAGGCGTGTTCGCCCACGACGACGCAGCCGTGTGGCTTGCCCGCCTGCGGGCGGCAGGGGTGCCGTGCGCGCCGATCAGCATGTATTCACAGGCCCTGACAGATCCCCAAGTGGCCTACATGGGATGGGTCCGCTCGCTGGAACTGCCGTCCGGCGGCACTACCCAGACGTTCGGCTCGCCCCTGCGATTCAACGGCACGGCGCCCGAAATTCGCCTGCGTCCGCCTGCGCGCGGCGAGCACAACGACGATGTGTTTGCCGAAATTGCAACGCGCAGCGCCGATACGGGATCGTCTTCGTGAACCGGCCCTAGCCACCCGTTACACAACTGAGCGGCGGCCTGCGCAACGGCCGCCGCTTTTTTTTTGCTCAGGCGCGCATGGGCGTTCTGAAAAAAATCCTATATAATTATCCGTCATAAGCTTATTACTTAATGTGATTTGAGTGATAACCTCCTTGCTTGACGGCCATCAACCATGATTTTTCAGACATTGGACCCGACGTTACTGGCGGCACTTCTGGGCGGGGCCGTCGGCGTGGTACTCGGGCTGACCGGCGCCGGCGGCGGCATTTTTGCGGTTCCGGCGTTGGTCTTCGGATTGGGTTGGGGTGTCCCGCAGGCGGGGCCTGTCGCGTTGCTGGCCGTCGGCGCGAGTGCGGCGGTAGGCAGTGCGCAAGGGTTGCGCGCGGGACTGGTGCGCTACCGCGCCGCAGCCCTGATGGCGGCCATCGGCGTGGCGATGGCGCCGCTGGGCACTTTTGCCGCGCATCGCTTGCCTGAACCCTGGCTCGTCGGCCTGTTCGCCGCGGCGATGATTGTGGTCGCCACGCGCATGTATCTTGGATCGCGCGGCGGCGCATCGTCGGAAATCCCGGCAGCGTTGCCGCCGTGCCGGCTCGATCCGGCCACCGGGCGCCTTCACTGGACGCAGCGCGTCGCGGCGACGCTCGGCGCCATCGGCGCAGTGTCAGGATTCGCGTCCGGCCTGCTGGGCGTCGGCGGGGGCTTTGTGATCGTCCCGGCGCTCAGGCGCTACTCCGATATCACCGTGCATGGCATTGTTGCGACGTCGTTGTTCGTGATCGCACTCATCGCGGCGGGCACGGTCGCCAACGCCTGGTGGCATGGCATGCACCCGGGCAACGTCGGCTGGACGTTCGTGGCGGGTGCGATCGCCGGCATGATCGGCGGGCGGCGCATCGCGCCACATCTGCCGGCATCGCGGCTGCAACAACTTTTCGCCATCCTGATGTTTGTCGTGGCGCTGGGCATGCTCGACAAGGCTGTCGGCGCCTGATACCGGCCCCTCGTTTTGCTCCATCGCGCCGCGCCGGACTCGGTCACACCGGCGCGCCCCGCTGTCGACGCCGTGATGTCACGGTTTTCCGATTCCTCGCCGGAATTTGTCGTGCTTGCACGCGCATCCTGAATCTTTCCCGCGTGCTGCGGTCCATGAATAGCGTCCAACCTCGAGACGGGATCATGTACGCACGCCGACGTAACTGCATTTTTCGCATCCGTCCACAGCGTATGGCGCGTCCATTCGCGCTTTGTTCTCGATCGGATGGGAAACGTCCTAGGGTTACCTTCCGTTTATTTGGGTAGTTTCCTAAAAATCGGCACAAGTTGGCACAACTTTCTAGATTTCTCCTATATTTCAGGCGGTTGCAGACGCATTTTCACGAAGTGCGGCGCGATGCGGAAGAAAGTGCGGAGTCACAAAGGATAGGATGGTTTGAAAACAGCAGGGCATCGAATGGCGATTATCGCCGTGATGGGTACGGCGTTGGCTGGATTGGCCGGTTGTAGCGAGCGCGGTGCGCCACCGCTTGTCCTCGTGGCGCCGCCGGTGCCCGACAGCACGGCGACGCTGCAGCGCGCGAGCGCCAATGCGGCTGCGCCGGCAGAAGTGCAGGCGCGATTGCGGCCGGTAGCCGCCATGGTCAACATGAGCCACAACCCGACCGTCGGCGAGCCGGTGACCGGCACATACCGCTGGATGGCCGATTGGCCCGAATCGGACAGCGTGCACGGTTGGGAAGCGGCGGCCGGCGCCACGCGTATCCGACTGGTTGGGCATGCGCGCGAGTTCGTGCCGCCGGCAAGTTTGCGGGGCGTTCGCGTGCGCTACTGCATCAAACCTGTAACCGGGGCAGGCGAACAGCGCCTCGCCGGTTACAAGAGCTGTTCGGCGTGGACTGCGGTCGACGCCGCGCGGAAAGCGCCGGCCTGATGCCCGAACGGGGCGGGCGGCGACACTGAGTGCACGGTCAAGGCGACCGTGTGTGCGTTTGTGAACGCACATTTCCCTTGGTAGCCGTTGTGCGCAAGCTGTGCGGCACACAGCGGCGAACTCTTTTGCAAAGGGCCCTAAATTACCATGATGGTCAAAATTCTGATTGCGGACGATCACCCGATCGTGGCGCAGACGCTGCGTGAAATGCTCTCGCCGGACCCCGGCTTTCACGTCTATCCGCCGGTTGTCGACTCGACGGATCTGTTCAAGGCATTGGAGACGCAATCGGTCGATGTGCTGATTACCGACTACACGATGCCCGGTGGCGTGTTCGGCGACGGACTCGGCATGGTCAAGCGCGTGCGCCGTCTGTATCCGGACATCAAGATCATTGTCTTCACGGCCATGGAACAACCGGCGATCATCCATGCACTGAACGATTCGGGCGTGCTGGGCGTATTGACGAAATGCGACGACGTGCGCGAAATCACCGTGGCCGTCGAGCGCGTACGTCGCGGGATGCGTTACCTCGGCGGCCGGGCCGAGCAGATTCTCGACGATCAGGCGCGTCGCAAACCGCAAAGCCGTCGCCCGCTGTCGCCGAAGGAAATGGAAGTGCTTCGTATGTACCTGTGCGGGCATAACGTCTCCGAGATCGCGGAAACCTTGCGCCGTTCGGCGAAGACCATCAACAATCAGAAGCGCATGGCGATGGCCAAGCTCGGCTGCCGTAACGACATGGAGCTGTTCCAGCTGCATGCGTCGAGCCCGCTCGAACTGACGCGTGAATCCGAGGGCTGACCGAGTGCCGTCCGCCGGATCGATCGTGGCAGCCGGCCACCGATGATGCAAACCCCAATCACGCGCGATATCGCGATCGCCGGCCGGCTGCTGCGTACCGGAGGCGTGCTGGCGCTGCTGTTCGGTCTCGCGCTATGGGCGGCGATCGTCTCGTATTCGCTGTTCGGGGCGCTGTGGCATGGGGGGCAGAAGACGGAGGCTTTGTACGCGGCGTTGGCGCGCGAAATCGGCTATCAGGAGCTGTTCTCGCAGCAGGCGAGAAATGTCGCGATCGATACGCTGCTGGGGTCGCAAGCGGAACATGTGCGGACCGCACCGATCGTCGAACGCCTGTTGCCCGAGTTGTCGAAGATGCCGGTCGGCACCGCGCGCGTGGTGCCCGGCGTGGCATGGGACCCTGAGTTCGAGATGGTCAAGCGCGCGCCGATTGGCGCTGCGCGTGCCAGCCAATTGGCCCTGTTGACCGCGCGCTTCATGTTGTTCGACGCCGATTTCTGGGATTTCGATATCGTCGACGACGCCTTCGTTGTGACGCCGGAAGGAGATTTCGCCGCATTTCGTCCGGTCCTCGGGCGTGGCCGGCTGTCCGCCGCGGAAATCGACCAGGGGCTCAAGCATCTGGTCGCGCAATTGCAGGCGGTGTTTCCGGAAAAGAGCGACGCCAAGGATGGGCCCTACTGGACCCGTGCCTACACACACCCGCACACGGGGTTATCGACCGTCACGAGCTTTGTTCCCGTGCGCGACCCCGCCGGGCGGGTCATTCTCTTCGTCGGTTCCAACGTCGTGCCCGACAAGATCGTCCCGAACGAAGTGCGTGCGACGGCGCGTGCCGGTGAATCGCTGCTGCTCGTGAGCGACGAAGGCAACGTGTTGGCCGGGTCGGGCGATCCGGCGTTGCGTCAGGCGCATCCAAGCACGCCGCTGGTGAATCTGCCGCTGTTCGGCAGTGCCTTGATGCGGATCAGTGTCGATCATGCCCGTGTCACTTTCGAACGGCATTTGCCGACGAATCCATGGTATGTCCTGTATTCCATCGACAACCTCAAGCTGTTGCGCGACAACGGTCCGATGCTGGCCGGCGCCACGCTCCTGTTGCTCCTGTATGCCTGCGGCGTGTGGGCGGCGACACGGCATTTGCGCCAACGGATCATCGAGCCTGCGCAAGCGCGTACGGCGGCGTTGATCGAGCGCGACGCGTTCACGCGCACCCTTATTGAGGCCGCGCCGGTCGGCATGGCGATCATCGACCCGATCGGGCCCTCCGTGGTCATGGCGAATCCGTGCTACATCGGCACGGTCGACCTGATTCGACAAATGAGCGACGGCGAGTTGCTGCGTGTCTACCGGCAACTGAGCAGCGGCGTCGCCGCACGGCCGATTCACCGCTTTGTCAGTGCTGCCGACGCTGACGGGGAGCGTCATTACGCTGTCAATCTCGTTGACGCGGTGTTTCGTGAACGACCGGTGCTGATCGGCATCGTGTCGGACGTCACCGAGCAGCGGCGCTTCGAGCTTGAGCAGCGCAAGGCGCGGCTTGCGGCGGAAAGCGCCAACAAGGCCAAGGACGGATTTCTCGCCACGGTGAGCCACGAGATGCGCACGCCGCTCTATGGCACCCTTGCGTCTCTGGAATTGCTCGGCAAGCAGGCGCTTGACGACGAGAAGCGGTATTACGTCGACGTGATGGAAAGTTCGACACGCAACCTGCTGGATCTCATCAACGACTTGCTCGACTATTCGCGCATTCAAGTCGACCGCTTCGAGCTGAATCCGCGCGACTGCGTATTGCTCAAGGAACTGGAGTCGGTCGGATTGTCGTTTACGGGGCGTGCGCGTCTTCAGGGGTTGACGCTCGACTGGATGATCGATCCGGCGCTGGCGCACGCGGTGCACACGGATGCGTCGCGCCTGGGGCAGGTCATCACCAATCTCGTTGGCAATGCCATCAAGTTCACGCCGGCCGGCCATGTGGCTTTCAGCGCGCGGGTCATGTCGATACGCGATAACGGCTGCGACGTTGAATTTCGCGTCAGCGACAGCGGTATCGGCATCGATGCGCACGATTTGCCGGACCTGTTCCAGCCGTTTGGCAAAATTGCGGCGGGTCAGGGGATGCAGCACGGCACGGGCCTGGGGCTGGCGATATCGCGCCAGTTTGTCGAAATGCTGGGCGGCGCCATCGCGGTCGAAAGCGAATCGGGGCGCGGTACGTCACTGCATTTCGTATTGCAGCTGCCGTGGGCGCACGCGGTGAACGTGCCGCGTATTCTGCCTGTCGCGCAAGGCGTGCGTACCTTTGGATTCATGACCGAATATCCGCGCCGCGAGTGGTTCCTTGAAGCGCTGGTGCGTCATGCAGGATTCGTTCCGGTGCGCTATGCATCGCCCACGGCATGGACTGGCGGTCGAGGGCTTTCCGACGACGACGGACTGCTGTTGTTCGGCGACGAGTGGCCCATTCGCGGCATGATGCACGACCACGTGTATCTGCTGCGCCCCACGCCGATTGACCGCCGAACGCGCCCGGCCATGGCATGGCCGCACAACCTTGCGCTGCTGCAACAGACCGACACACTGCGGATGCTTCGCGGTCCGGGCGCCGGCGCCGTGGACGGCTTGCCCGTCGAGGGCGTGCAGGCGGGCGAGCCGCCCGACGCCAGTGAACAGCCCATGGGCGGGTGGTATGTGCTGGTCGTCGACGACCATCCGATCAGCGGCATGTTGCTCACGCGTCAACTTGAAGTTCTTGGCGCCGTCGTGGACTGCTATCACGATCCGCGCGAGGCGCTTGATGCCTTCGATGAGGCGTCTCACATGCTTGTGATGACGGACGCCAACATGCCCCATCTCTCGGGCCGCGAACTGGCGGTGCAGTTGAAGCGGCGCGCGCCCGACATTCCAGTGATCGTCGTGACGGCGGACGTCACGCTCCCCGCGGACAAAGAGCCGGGCACGCCGTTCGACGCGGTGCTATACAAGCCGGTCGATGCAGGTGGGTTAGCCCGCGCGGTCGATGCCTTGCAGGCGCGGTTTCCCGCGCTGAACGACATGTTGCCGCTGGACCGGCCGACGGAACGGACGCCCGACGCGACGTTCGAAATCGGGACATCGCCGAGCGCGGATTTGCTTGATTCGTTCGTTGTCATTTCGGACGCCGATCTCGATCAATGCCGTATCGCCATCGCCGCGGAGGATCGGGCGCACTTGCGGCACTGCGCGCACCGGCTGCGGGGCGGGTTCATGGCGTTTGGTCTGAGCGGGATGGCAGAGTTTGCCGCGCAACTGGAGCATTGCGCGCCACACGCGTCGCGCGCCCAGATGGAAGGCGCCTTCACGGCGCTCGAGGCAGCGTGGACCGACTGGCTGCGCCGTCGGGGACATGGCGTGGCCGCCTGAGATGACGGCAGGACATCGTCCTGCCGTCATCGGTATCCCCCGTCAGGCCGGCGCGACGGCCGACGGATGGAGAATTGCCGTGGCGATCGAGAAGTAGATCAGCACACCTACCGCATCGACGATCGAGGTGATCAACGGGGCGCTGGCTACCGTAGGGTCACGCTTGAAGCGCATGAGCAAGAACGGGATCGACAGGCCGATAAGGCTGGCGAATACGACAATGATGATCATCGACAACGCGACCACGAGCGCCAGCTCGGCCCCGCCACGATAGAACCCCGGAAGCGAAACCGCGAACGCCATCGTCAAGCCGAGCCCAAGCGATACGAGGAAGTCGCGGCCCGCGAGCCGGCCCCAGTCGGACAGGCGGACGTCGCGCGTCGATAGCGCACGCACCATGAGCGTGGCGGCTTGCGAGCCGGCATTGCCGCCCGAATCCACCAGCAATGGCAGGAAGAACACGAGCGCGATGGTGGCCTCGAGCGTTTCCTGGAATACCGCGATGCCGGCCCCGGAAAACAGATTGCCGAAAACGAGCAACACGAGCCAGACGACACGCGCGCGATACAGCGAGAACGTCGAGGCGTCGCGCACGCTGCCGAACACCTGCGTGATGCCGCCCTGGCCGCGAAAGTCGCGCGCGGCTTCCTGGGCCGGTACGTCCGTGGCCACATCCAGGGCGTCGTCGAATTGTTGCAGCAACTGGTCGCGGGCTTCCGACGACATGCTTGCAATCAGGTTGATCAGCGAGGCGCGGTCGAGGGTGCGCGCCAGCGTGAAGCGCCAGTCCGGCGGCAAGGCCAGAAACGCCGATATCTGGCGGGCGCGCGGTAATGTCTTGAGCGCGGAAGCGGCTTCGCCGGCCGTCAGCGACGTCAGCAGACCCGCCACGGCGGACGCGGAGAGATCGCCGAGCATTTGGGCGACGGACGGATGATCGGCGCGCTGGATCAAAGACTGCAGGCGAGCGGGTTGCAACGGGGTTGCGTGAATGGTCATGCAGAAAACTCCATACGGACGTACGCCGTGGATCGCGCCGGCGAGCACGCCACACCCCGTCGTCGGCGCGGGCGCGTGACATGTCGTCGCCGGCACTGGCAAACGTTCCGTTCAACGGAAAATCAATGAATGCGTGAATCGAAGGGGGGCGCCGCGACATGCGCCGGCACATACGTGCGCGCGCATGTCACGCTCGCGATGCCCGATCGAAAGCGTATGGGTGGGGAGGGCAGGCGAAACGAGACGGGTAAATGCCGGTCTCGGTGAACGTTACGCGGTGGACGCGCGATCCGGCGCTTTGCGGATCTGGAGGGAAGGATCCGTGCGCGTGAAATTCAGGATGCCGGAGGTCCGTCGCCTCGTCCCGCCTGCGAAGGACTGCCGTCAGTGGCGGATTCCATGGCGAATCTCCTTGAAACGTGGATAGGCACGTCGCGCTGACGCTGCGGCTGCAGTCGATAGCGCGACATCGTATCGAGGCGCACACGCGATCGCGTCGTTCACGCGGATGGCATCGGTTCGCGGTTCTGATGCGCGAAAATCGGTACAGTTCCTTGCTTCACGGTGAATCGGATATTTCCCGGCGACGTGCCCAGTCGTGGGCGGTGCCTGCGCGGGATCGCCGGCAGGTCCGGGAACACGGGACGATTACGCGAGTCACACGTGCTAGCATTGATTTTCCGCCGCGCCCCTGCTGTGCGGCCGCTTCCTCAGAACTCTCGAGAGCACATGGTAAAACGTCGCACATTCCTGACTTCGGCCACGGCTTCCGTGGCACTCGCTGCGCTGGGCATCACGCCGTCGGCCATGGCGGCGCGCCGCGTCAAGCTGGGCGCCGCGGCGCCATTTTCCTACGACGCCCTGGTCGAGCGCGCCCGCGCGATGGCACAGCAGCCATACGCGCCGGCGCCCACGCCGCCGCGCGAAATCCTTGAAAAAATTGACTATGAGGCGCACGGCAAGATCCGGTTCAACACCGATTACGCCTTGTTCGCCGACGGACCGGGCCAGTTCCCCGTCACCTTCTTCCATTTGGGCCGGTTCTTTCAGGCACCGGTGCACATGTTTGTCGTCGATGGCGCCGCGGGCAAACTGTCCGCGCAGGAGATCATCTACGACGAGCGCTATTTCGACATGCCCGCCGACAGTCCCGCGCATCAACTGCCGGCTGGCAGCGGCTTCGCGGGATTCCGCTTTCAGGAAAGCCGCAACGGCGACCCGCACACTCGCGATTGGCGCAAGAATGACTGGGTTGCGTTTCTCGGTGCGTCGTATTTCCGCGCCATCGGCGACCTTTATCAATATGGCCTGTCGGCGCGCGGCATCGCCATCGATGTCGCCCAGGCCGGCAAGCCGGAAGAGTTTCCGAACTTCACGCAGTTCTACTTCGAGACGCCTCGCGGCAAGGCCGATACGGTCATTGTGCACGCGCTGCTCGACGGCCCTAGCATCAGCGGGGCCTACCGTTTTGTGATGCAACGCGGCAAGGGCGTGATCATGGACGTCGATTCGGCATTGTTCCTGCGCAGGGATGTCGGCAGGCTCGGCATTGCGCCCGCGACGTCGATGTACTGGTTCTCGGAAACCGTCAAGGCGACGGGCGCCGACTGGCGTCCGGAAGTGCATGACTCCGACGGTCTCGCCATCTGGAACGGCGCGGGCGAGCATATCTGGCGGCCGTTGAACAATCCGCCGCATACCACGGCTTCTGCATTCAGCGACCGCAATCCCAAAGGGTTCGGCTTGCTGCAGCGCGATCGCAATTTCGACCACTATCAGGACGGTGTCAACTACGAGCGCCGGCCCAGCTTGTGGGTCGAGCCGCTCGAAGGGTGGGGCGAGGGCGCTGTGCAACTGGTGGAGATTCCGACGGACGACGAAATTCACGACAACGTCGTGGCCATGTGGGTGGCGAAGGCGCCGGCCCGCGCAGGCAACGCGTATCACTTGAAATACCGTCTGCATTGGCTGGCGGACGAACCGTATCCCTCGCCACTGGCGCGCTGTGTCGCGACGCGGCTCGGCAACGGCGGCCAACCAGGGCAGCCCCGCCCGCAGGGTGTGCGCAAGTTCATGGTCGAATTCAAGGGCGGGCCGCTGGCGAAGCTGCCGTTCGGTGTGAAACCGGAGGCGGTGCTTTCATCGTCGCGGGGGAAGTTCTCGTATGTGTTCACCGAAGCCGTGCCGAACGGCGTGGCCGGGCACTGGCGCGCCCAATTCGATTTGACGGCGGACGGCGACGAGCCCGTCGACATTCGGCTCCATCTGCGGTTGAAGGAGCAGGCGCTCAGCGAAACCTGGTTGTTTCAATACCACCCGTTCAAGACCCGTACGGTCTACGGCGCCTGACGACGGTCTGCCGGCGGCCGCATCGACGATCGCCGGCGGCGGGCATCATGCTCACTCGAGGAAGTGCTCGGAGATCAGCTGCCGTAACCACTGATTGCCGGCATCCTGGTGGTAACGGCGGTGCCAGAAAATGTTTGTCTGCAGGGCGGGCAAACGGATCGGCGGCTTGATGAATCGCAAGCCAAACGGGGCGGCCGCCCGTTCCGCAAATTTCTGCGGCACCGTCACGACGAGGTCGTTCGCGCTCACGATATACGGCACCGCGATGAAGTGCGGCACCCAGAAGTGGGACGCCGCGCCGACGCCGGCTTGCTCAAGCGCCTGATTGACGCTGGCGTACGGATTGTCGGCCGTCGACACGAACAGGTGGCGCGCGGCCTGGAACGCCGCGAGGCTTACGTGCGCGGTGTCCAGCGCATGGCCCGCCCGGAACATGCTCACGTACTGCTGGCGAAACAGGCGCCGCTGATAATACGATCCCGTCAGGTCGTCGAATGCGCCGACCGCGAGATCGACGCGGCCCGCCGCCATCGCTTCCTTCAACTCGGGCATTTGGACCCGCATCGTCACCAGCCGCACATTTGGCGCAAGCTGTGCGCACAGGTCGATCAGCGTTGGCATGAAGTACACCTCGCCGACGTCCGTCATCGCCAGCGTGAATTGCCGTGAGCTCTGCGCCGGATCGAATTCCTCTCGATGATTCACCGCCTGTAGCAGGCCCGATAGCGCGGCAGCAACCGGTTCGGCCAGCGCTTCGGCGAACGGCGTCGGTTGCATTCCGGCGCCCGTGCGCGTCAGGAGTTCGTCGTCGAACGTCTGGCGCAGGCGCCCCAACGCGTTGCTGACCGCCGGTTGCGACAACCCCAACTCTCGCGCAGCGCGCGAGATGCTCCGGTGCTGTAACACTGCATGAAAGACAACCAGCAGGTTCAGATCGATATCGCGTAAGTTGATCATGGCTGACGCCTGTCCTTTTCATGCAACCGCACCCGACGCGGCGTAATATTTGCATTATGAATAGTATTGATTTACGTATTTATATCGCAAAATTTGGTCGAGTGTCGCAAAATTCGTTGCAGGAGGCACGTCGTCCGACAGTCCGATCGATCACGGATCTCGGCCGTCGACGTCGTGCAGAGCATTCGGCAGGGTTACATCAAGGGAACAAGTATGCGTTACGCTGATCAGCAACCGGGAGGCCTGGCGTACCTGACGGGCTTCGCCAACGAGTTCGCCACCGAGGCGCTGCCCGGTGCGCTGCCCGTTGGCCGGAATTCGCCGCAACGTGCCCCGTACGGTCTGTACGCGGAGCAATTGTCGGGTACGGCATTTACGGCGCCGCGGGGACATAATCGCCGCTCGTGGGTGTACCGGATTCGCCCGGCGGCCGTGCACAAGCCGTTCGCCGAGTTTGCCCTGCCGCGTTGGTTGAGCCGCTTCGACGAAGTCCCGACGCCGCCGAATCAGATGCGCTGGGATCCGCTCGCGATGCCGGCGCAGCCGACCGATTTCGTCGAAGGCATGGTGACGATGGCCGGCAATGGCAGCCCGGACGCGCAGGTCGGCTGTGGCATTCACCTGTACGCGGCGAATCGTTCGATGACGGGCCGCTACTTCTATGATGCCGACGGCGAACTGCTGATCGTGCCGCAACAGGGGCGTTTGCGCCTCGCCACCGAAATGGGCGTGATCGATGCCGAGCCGCACGAGGTCGTGGTCATCCCGCGTGGCGTGCGTTTTCGTGTCGAGCTGCTCGACGGTAAAGCGCGCGGTTATGTTTGCGAGAACTACGGCGCGCTCTTCCGCCTGCCGGATCTCGGCCCCATCGGTTCGAACGGCTTGGCCAATCCGCGCGATTTCCTGACGCCGGTCGCCGCGTATGAGGATGTCGAGGGGAATTTCGAATTGATCGCCAAGTTCGGCGGCGCGATGTGGCACGCCGAGATCGATCATTCGCCGCTCGATGTGGTGGCATGGCACGGCAACTATGCGCCGTACAAATACGATCTGCGTCATTTCAACACGATCGGGTCGATCAGCTTCGACCATCCGGACCCGTCGATCTTTCTCGTGCTGCAATCGCAGAGCAACACGCCGGGCGTCGACAGCATCGATTTCGTCATTTTCCCGCCGCGTTGGCTGGCTGCGGAAAACACCTTCCGTCCGCCCTGGTTCCATCGCAACGTCGCAAGCGAGTTCATGGGCCTGATCCACGGCGTGTACGACGCCAAGGCCGAAGGTTTCGTGCCGGGCGGCGCCAGTCTGCACAATTGCATGACGGGGCATGGTCCCGATGCCGACACGTTTGAAAAGGCATCGGCCGGCGATACGAGCCAGCCGCACAAGGTCGACGCCACGATGGCCTTCATGTTCGAGACCCCTGCATTGATTCGTCCGACGCGTTTCGCGTTGGAGACGAAGCAGTTGCAACACGACTATTACACCTGCTGGCAAGGCCTGCAGAAGCATTTCAATCCGCACCAGCAGTAAGCCGGCGCGAAGCAAGAGAGGAATCCGAATGTCGCAATCTTCATCGGTCAAGACCGCCATCGCGCAAAGCTGGGTCGCTTCGGCCAACACGGGCGTTACCGACTTCCCGCTGCAAAATCTGCCGTATGGGGTATTCAGCACGGCCGCGCACCCGCAGCCGCGTGTCGGCGTGGCGATCGGCGATCAAGTGCTCGATCTCGCCGCGCTCGAGGCCGCCGGCGTACTGACGCCGTCAGCCGCTTCGCGCGTGTTCGATCAACCCGGCCTGAACGCCTTTATTGCGCTCGGACGCGATGCCTGGCGTGCCACGCGCGCACGTCTGACGCAGTTGCTCGACGCTGGCGACGCCAAGTTGCGCGATAACGCAGCGTTGCGCGCCGCCGCGCTGGTGCCGTTGTCCGAGGTGTCGTTGCATCTGCCGGTCGATGTGCCCGGCTATACCGACTTCTATTCCTCGAAGGAGCATGCAACGAACGTCGGCAGCATGTTCCGCGATCCGGCCAACGCGCTTTTGCCGAATTGGCTCGAAATTCCCATTGGTTACAACGGCCGGGCAAGTTCCGTCGTGGTCAGCGGTACGCCGATCCATCGTCCGAACGGACAGATCAAGTTGCCCGATGCCGCGCGCCCGGTGCTCGAAGCGTGCCGCAAACTCGATTTCGAACTCGAGACGGCGTTTATCGTTGGCCGCAATACGGCGCTCGGCGAGTCGATCGACGTGGCCCACGCCGAGGATGCGATCTTCGGCATGGTGGTGTTGAACGATTGGAGCGCCCGCGACCTGCAGCAATGGGAATACGTGCCGCTCGGCCCATTCAACGCCAAGACGTTCGGTACCTCCATCTCGCCGTGGATCGTGACGATGGAAGCGCTCGAGCCGTTCCGCGTCGCGGGACCGGAACAGAACCCGGCGCCGCTGTCTTACCTGACCGACGGCGCCGCGCATGCCTTTGACGTGGAACTCGAAGTGCGGCTGCAAGCGGAAGGCGACGCGACGCCCACGACGATCTGCCGTACCAACTTCCGTCATATGTACTGGAGCATGGCGCAGCAACTGGCCCATCACACGGTCTCGGGATGCAACGTGCGCGTCGGTGACCTCATGGGTTCGGGCACCATCAGCGGCCCGACACCCGAATCGTTCGGCAGCATGCTCGAGCTGACATGGAACGGCAAGCAGCCGCTGACGCTGGCCGGCGGCGGCACGCGCGGCTTCATCGAAGACGGCGACACCGTCAGCATGCTCGGCTGGTGCCAAGGCAACGGTTACCGCGTCGGCTTCGGCGAAGTCAGCGGGAAAATCCTGCCCGCCAAGGCGCGTTGAGCCGAGGGCTGCCGGCGCCCGGGGCCTGTTCACGTCAAGGTGGGGATGGCCTCACGCGGAATTCGCTACACGGGCCATGTGCGCCAGAAGCACGCTGAGGGCGGTACCCACGGCATGCGCAACCGGCAAGGCATGGTGGTGTAGACCAGTTGGTCGCCTTCGCGCTTGAGCAGCGGTGGATCGCCCAGTCGCGCACGGCGCGGCACCCGAGGTTTCGGGCGCCGCGCCTTTTCTTTTGGGGGTGCGGCGTCAGGCGGCAGGGTCGATCTCGGTGTCGGATTGGGTGTCGGCATGTCTGGATTCGCAAATGAATGACGAGCCGTCATTTACGCACAGGCCGGCGGGCGGGCAAAGGTGAAGGAATCCGAAAAATGGCGCGGCGCCGGGCGCCTTACCTTTGGCGCTCCGAGGGCGTGTCGCCGCGTGCAGCCGGTGCCGCCGGCGCGGCGCCACCCGAAGCGCCTGTTCGCGTACCGGGGCGCTGCGTGTCGCTCAGCCCGTCGTCGATCCACGCCGTGAGCAAGGTGTAAGTGACGGCGAGAATCACCGGGCCGACGAACAGGCCGACAATCCCGAACGCCAGCATGCCGCCGAGGACCCCCGCGAGAATCAGGATCATCGGCAAATCCGCACCGCGGCGGATCAGCATCGGGCGCATGATGTTGTCGAGCATGCCGATGAACAGCGACAGCACCAGCAACAGGGTCGCAAGGGTCGGACTGCCTTGCCAGTAGAGCCACGCCACGCTGCAAAGCAGGACCGGGAACGGGCCGATCTGCGCAATGCACAGCACCAGCATCAAGGCGGTCAGGAAGCCGGACAGCGGCACCCCCGTCAGCCACAGGCCTGCGCCGCCCAGAAGCGATTGGGTCACTGCGGTGACGATGATGCCGAGCGCGACGGCGCGGATCGATTGGCCCGCCAGGCGCACGACCTCTTCTCCACGATCGCCGCCCAAACGGCGCGCGGTGCGGATCAGCGCTTTCACCGCGCGCTCGCCCTGCATGAACAGGATGCCTGTAATGACCAGCGTGAGCGCCAGATGGACGAACAGGATGCCGACCGAGCCGAGCCGCGCGAATCCCCAGGTGGCGGCCTTGACGGCGTACGGCTGGACGCGCGACACCAGGCTGCCGGGACCTGCGGCCGCCAGCGCTTGCCACTCTTCACTTGCGCGGTGGCCGATCACGGGAATGCCGGCGAGCCAGTCCGGCGGCAACGGCAGGCCGCGCTGACCGATGGTCTGCACCTGGTCGCTGATGTTGGAGGCGTGGCTGATGAGTGTGACGATGGCCGCGGCCAACGGCGCGACCACGATGATCAGCATGGCGATGATCAGCACCGTCGTCGCGAGCCAACGGCGGCCCCACATGCGGCGTTGCAATCCGATCAGCAACGGCCACGTCGCCACGACGATCGTGGCGGCCCAGATCAGCGCGGGCAGAAACGGGAGCAATACCCAGAGGGTGCCGATCATCAGCAGGCTCAGGACCAGGATGATCAGCAGGTTGCGGGCGAGTTCGCTCGGCGTATTGGCTAGCATTACAGGCTCCAGAGGGCAGGCGGCGCAGGCGCGCGCCTGTACCGAGGGATCGTAGCATGAGCGGTATCTCATGGAAACGCGGCCGGACTTGTCCGGCCGACGTCAGACACTTGCGCAAAATGCCGGATTCGGCACGCCGGGACTGATCGCCGGCACCGGCGCGGGCGGGATGTGACTGGCGACGCAAGGCGTGGCTGGGTAAAAGGCGTTCCAAACGTACTGCAGCGGCCGCAAAGGCATCGTCAGGACTGTGCACACGTCCCGCAGCAAGGACTGCTGATGATATTCGTAGTGACGTCCCACGCCCAACCCGAGGCCGATCATCGCGTATACGAGCGCCAACGGCGGCATCTGCAGCGCGTTCCTCATGCATTCGGCGTAAGTGCTGTCCTGTTGGGTGGCGCCGGATAATTGAACGAGATACGCGTGCGCGGGCCCCAGTCCCGTAAATCCTGCCGATAGCGCCAGCGTTGGCAGTGTGATCGCCGGCTTTGGGAGGTTCGCAAGGATGCTTCGGGGCACGGAAACCACGCCATCGAGCCATCGGTCGCTCAGGGGCTTCGGGGGCGTAACCAGTAGCGTATCGATGAAATTCTGTCGCGTTATCAGGTGGCGGCGGCACCGTGCCTCGTCGAATTCCTGGCGCTTCGTTGTCATATGGTGGCCGGGACCGGCGGCGCTGATCCCGAATAAGCCGTCGAACACCAGATGGGCGCGGCGGAGGTGCTCGGGAGTCGTGCCCCAATACACGAGGACGGCTTCGGCAGCAATGCGCAGCCCGTTGCGCACTGCGCCGTACCAGAAGGAGAGCGACATCACCGCACAGGAGATGGTACGCAATGCGCTGGGGACGCAGTCGGGCCGGGTGCCGGTCCCTTGTGCAGGCGCGGGCCTGACGCCGACGTGCGCCGGCACGCAGGTGATCAGTTGCTCGATCAAGGTCCCCAATACCAACTCTGTCGCCATCAGTGTCAGGCTTTGGAGCGTGGGCGTAATGGCATCTGGCGCTTCCGAAATGAGCGTGGACAGATAGGTTCCGACGAAGAACGGCACTGCCTTCAGCGCGCCTTTCACGTAGTTGCTCACCGTGAGTGCGTCGCGTTCCTGGCGAACAAGCACGTCCAATTTCTCGTTGAATGTTTTGGCACTGACGGCTGCATTCGAGAGCGTTTGCGTCATGTCGTCGAGATATTGCTGCAGACGCCTGTCTTGCGCGACCGCATCCCTACCCCCAAATGGGGTGTAAATTGCTCGGGCGAGTGCAGCCCGTGCCGCCAGGGGCGAGGTATCCGTGGCGGGCGTCTGCCCCTTACGCCATTTCGAATCGTTCCGCGTGGTCCTGATTTGCGAGGCGGAGGGAAGCACTGCCTCGATGTCAAAAGCGAGATCGGGTGAATCAGGTGATGACACCGAACTTTTTAGTGAGGGCGAATTCGATGCGTACCCCTCATCCGTCGGGCTTCCTGGGGGCGGAGCCTGGCTCACCTGCTTGAGTTCGATGCCAATCTCGAGATCTTGCCGTCGGTTGGACTCGAGGGCGGAAGCGCCTTGCGCGGTGGATTTGCGGAAACTTGCGAAATGGCTTGATGCTAGCATCGATAAAAAACCCGGGCCGGGGGTCGCGGGCCATGCCTCCTTTGTCGAAAACGTTTGGGGAACGCCGAAACGGTGCCTTGGCAGCCGCTGGGTCGTGTGAGCAATCCTAGCCCGATTGCTGCAGGTGCAGCAACGCACCTACCGGTGTTTCGAGACAATGTTCGACACCAAATTGGGCAAATTCCGATCGAATTGCGGCAAGAAACGGAAAATGCAGCGCGCGTTTCCGTCAATGTCACGCGGTCGGGCGGCCAGTCGCGCCGACAACCTCAAACAGGCAAATTTCCAGATTTCAGACAATCGCTTTCAGGATTGCGACATCCCCGTCGAACCTTACTGACACCTTATTTTTTTGCTCCTAAGCTTCGTTCGAACTCGAGGTGCGGCATCCCCTGCGCCGACCTGACGAATGCATCTGCTTGCCGGAGACAAAAAAATGCCGTCCCACGCCGTTCAGAAAACCTGGTCACCCTTGTTTGCGGTGGCTGCGGAAGATAGCTTCGTTGATTTTCATCAATGCCTTGCCGAGGACGTCAAGCTCGCCATGCACGATATCGACGGCTCGCTTGCCCACGCGGCGATGCTGGCCCATGTGGGCGTTCTGTCGGATGGCGATCTGGCCGACATCGAACGCGGGCTGGACCAGATTCGTGCCGAAATCGAATCCGGCCGGTTCGTCTGGCGCGTGGAGCTCGAAGACGTCCACATGAACATCGAGGATCGGCTGACGGCGCTCGTCGGCGAGGCGGGCAAACGCCTGCACACGGCGCGCTCACGCAACGATCAAATCGCGACTGACCTGCGCCTGTATGCGCGTAGCCAGCTCGATGGCCTGCGTGGCGAAATCGACGCGCTATGCGGCGTGTTGCTGGCGCAGGCCGAGCGTCACGCGGACACGGTCATGCCCGGCTTTACCCATCTGCAGGTGGCCCAGCCGGTGACGTTTGGGCATCATCTGATGGCCTACGTCGCCATGCTGCAACGGGACCGCGCCCGCTTCGGCGAAGCCCGCGAACGCCTGAACGAACTCCCGCTGGGTGCGGCGGCGCTGGCAGGTACCGGCTATCCGATCGACCGCCAATTCGTGGCGCAGCGGCTGGGTTTTCGCGACGTCAGCCGCAATTCGCTCGATGCGGTATCCGATCGCGATTACGTTGCCGATATCTGCCATGCCGGCGCGATGCTGATGGGACACCTGTCGCGATTGTCCGAGGAATTGATTTTCTGGGCGACGCCGCTGGTGGGTTTCATCGAGATCGGCGACGCATTCTGTACGGGGTCGTCGATCATGCCGCAGAAGAAGAATCCCGATCTGGCAGAGCTGGTGCGCGGCAAGGCGGCCCGCGTCATGGGAAATCACGCGGCGGTGCTGGCGCTCATGAAGGGCCAGCCGCTGGCCTACAACAAGGACAACCAGGAGTCGAAGCGGCCGTTGATCGACACGCTGGAGACCGTGCGTGCGGCCGTGCGGGTGTTTGCCGCCATGTTGCCCACGGTGCAAGCGCAGACCGATGCCATGCGCGCCGCGGCAGATGCCGGTTACTCGACGGCCACCGATATGGCGGACTATCTTGTGCGCCGCGGGCTGCCGTTTCGCGACGCGCACCACGTCGTCGCAGCCGTCGTCCGGCATGCCAGCACGCACGGCAAGACGTTGGCGTCGCTGTCGCTCGACGAGTTGCACGGCTTTTCTACCGCCTTCGCGGCCGACGTCGCGGACGTATTGACCGTCGACGGCTCGGTCAGGGCGCGTGACCATGTTGGCGGCACAGCGCCTGCACAGGTCTTGCGGGCCGTGGCCGATGCGCGGGCGGCGCTCGGTGCGGCGTGAGCCTGTCGTCCGGTTTTGTTGGTGTGCTTCACTGGTTGGCTTCGTTCAACCGATTCGATTCGTTACCCCCAGGAGAAATCATGCGCAAGTCTTTCCTTTCCATGGCGATGGCTGCCGTCACGCTAGTTTCAGTCGTGGCCGCGGTGCCGGCGTCGCAGGCCGCTGACGCCCCGACTTACGTGGTCGGCTCCGGTGGCACATACCGCCCGTTCGAATTCGAAACGGCCCAGAAGGAACTGGTCGGTTTCGACATCGACGTGATCAAGGCGATCGGCCG
>NZ_CABPRZ010000043.1 GCF_902459695.1 Pandoraea terrae | reverse complement strand
CGTCGCCTGGGGTGTCGCCGACACAGGGGGATCGGGTGTGCCGAATGACATGGACGCGGAAGCGGTCGTGGGGAACTCCGCCGCGATGGCCGCGCGCCTGACCAACGGCGGCGTGGCGGCGTGGGGCACAGCGGACAGCGGCGCCACGGTGCCACCGGACATCGGCGCCTTGCGTGACGTCAAGCGGATTGTCGCGGCCAGTTCCGCCTTCGCGCTCATCCACGGCGCTGGCCAGATCAGCCAGGTGAAGGCCTGGGGAACGGCTGGCGCGGGCGGCACGGTCCCGCCGGACATCGGCACGCTCACCGACATCGTCGACGTTTGCGGCAATTACACGTGCTTCCTGGCCCTGCGCGGCAACGGCCATGTCGTCGCCTGGGGCAGGGCGGCCGACGGCGCCACCGTGCCCGGCGACGTCGCCCTGCGCAACGACATCCTTGAGATGTGCGCCACGGCCCGCGCCTTTGCCGTGCGCACCGGTGACGGCCACGTCATGGCCTGGGGCAACAGCGCCAATCACGGCAATACTGTGCCCGACGACATCAAGACACTGAGCGACATCGTTGAAATCAGTGCCACCTGGGGCGCCTTCTGCGCGCGGCGCGCCAACGGCCACGTGGTGGCGTGGGGCGATCCAGCGCGCGGCGGTGATGTGCCCACCGACATCGCGCTCCTGGACGACATCGTGCAGGTGACCGGCACGGGCAGGTCGTTCGCGGCGACACGCCGCAACGGCACCGTGGTGGCTTGGGGCGATCCGGCGACGGGCGGCAATACCACGCCAGTCGCGGCGCAACTAACCGACGTTCGCGCCGTCTACGCCAACGCCGAAGCGTTCGTGGCGCTGACCACCGACCGGCGCGTGGTGGCATGGGGCGCAGCCGGTGGCGGCGGGGACAACGCCGAGATCGGGCCGCTGAGGAACAAAATTTCGTACCAGGCCACGCCGGCTTCGCGCGGACATGCGCTCAGAATCAACCGCGCGCGCGCCAAGGCCGCCAGCGCCGTCGTCCTCGAAACCGCATAGGGTCGAGCGTCCGGCAAGGTGCCCGGGTTCTCCGGGTGCCTTGCCGCTGACATTGCGGCGTCGATTGAACGCTCGTGCACCACGCTTTGACGTAACGATGCCTGCCGCCTTGAGATTGTCAAATGCCGTACTTGCGGCATATCCAAGGCCTTCATGCTTGAACTGGCGCATCGGGGCACCTCGTTAAAGGAGCGCACAATGTATCGCAAGGACACCTCTACATTTGTCACGCTGCCGGCGCCGACCGTCGAAGAAGCGGCAGACGATCAACTCGACCCCACCACCCCCGAGGCGACCGTCATCGTACCGCCCTACGCGGGCATGGCGCTGCAAGACCGCGTGGACATGTTCTGGGATGGCAGCGATCCCGCCGGGAGCACCACCGACTGGTTTCCGGTCACCAGCGCGTTCCTCGACAAGCCGATTCCGTTTACCGTCGACAACGAATTCATCCTGGCCAACGACGGCGGTACCGTTTCGGTCACTTACACGGTCAAGCGGGACGGCAATGTCATCCACACTTCGGCGGCGCGGGTCCTGCGGATTGGCGACCAGCCCGGCGGCGAATTAGTCGCGCCCTCGGTCGACTACGTGGAAGACGGCATGCTCGAACCGGGCGACGTGCCGAAACCGGAGGGCACCAACGTACGAATTCCACCCTATGTGTCCATGGCAGCACGCGACAGAGTCGCATTTACCTGGCGCGCGGCATCCGGCACGCCGAGCTTCGGCAACTATATCGATCTGCCTGCCTCGTGGGTCGGCGAGGAAGTCGTCTTCCCCGTTCCCTTTGCCGAGATTGAGCCGTATATCGGCAGCGACGTCGAGGTGACGTATACGGTCACGCCTGCGGACGGCGAGTTGCGCTCATCCGAATCGCTGAATTTCAAAGTCGGCTGGCTGTTCGAGAGCCCCGTCGAACTCGACTTGACCGTGCACGGATACGCGCTCGGTCCCAAGCCGCCGCCCACTTCACCCGACTTCGTCGAATTCGAGCGGGTCGCCATGTGGGGGACGGCGCCCTACACCTATCACAGCGATGACGAGACCGTCGCCACCGTCGACGACGAGGGCGTAGTCACGTGCATGGGCAATGGCGAATGCCAGATCATCGCCATCGACGCGACCAACGCGCGCCGCGCCTATCCATTCAAGGTGAGCGGCATTCTGCAGATTGTCTTCCTGAGTCCGTCGGCTGACTGGGCCGGCATGAAGCGGGTCTGCGATGCCGCAGGTGTTCAGCCGATCACGCTCGATCAGGTGAGGCGCTTCTGGCAGCGGTATTACCCGGAGACCGGCCCCGTTGCCACCTACCAGGGCTGGCTCAGCTATTCGTTCTGGACTGCCGAACAGATCGGCGCCGGCACGGCGTGGGCCTACGATCTCAACGGTCCCGACGCACAGGGCAATGCCACGGGGCGTCACGAAGACGACTACCTGCAGGTGATCGGCATTTATCTCGGGTGATCCATGCATCTCCAACTTTCGTATTCCATGCGCCTGGGAGCCGTGCGTGCCGGGCGGTTACCGGCCGCTCGCGCAGATGTCCGGCACACGGCCTCGGCCGCACTGCTCGTGCGCGGGTGGACTTGGTTCCGGGAGCGCCAGTGCCTGGTGCATTGGGCGGTTGCGCTGGCCGGCCTGCTCTACGCTGCGACCGCGCCGGCGCTGACCGGTGCCGAAGTCGCGCAAGTACTCAATACGCGCTACCAGAGCACGGCCGGCGCCTGCGCCGTGGGCAAGCCCGCCTATTACTGCTCCGGCGTCCTGATCCGCGCCCTGCCGGGCGGCGATGCCCGCAACTTCTGGCAACATGACCCCACTGACCGCGGCCTGGGCTCGGTGCCGTTCGCCTATCTGCGGGCCGATCTCGGCACCAACGCGCTCGCTGCCAGCGCCGGGTTTGTCCTGGCCGATTCGCTAACCGCCATCGGTCAGGAAAAACCGTTTCACGTGCGCTGCGCCTATCCGTTCGATACCGCCTTCACCGCCACCTTGCCCGATCACGGCTGTGACCTGCTTTCCGGTCCTGCCGCACAAGCCGATCCGAGTTCCTGCGCTGCCCACGGCGTGACCGATGCAGCGTCATGGGTCACGCATTTCCAGCAGCAAGGTGCTAGCGATTCGCGGCAATGCTCACTGAGTGCGGCGGATGTCCTCCAGTTCAAGGCCAGTCTCGTCGCGCACGAGGCCGTTTCGGCGGATTGGTCTCAAAAGCCCAACGCGTTGCTGGTCGAAGCCTGGGACGACACCGCGCCTGCCGCATTGGCCATACAGGCGCTGTTCTACGATATCTCGCACGGCGGTCAGTTGTCGCAGGCGCAACGCTATCAGCTGCAGTATTTCAACGCCACCCGTCAATGGCTGCCCATCGTCAAACTCTTCTTCGGCGACGACGGCAAAGCCATCTTCGGCTTCGACGACCGCGACCAGCTCGACATCGGCCATGAGGTCGCAGCGCGGATCGCCCGGCGCTACGCCGATACCGCCAAGGCGTGCCCCGACGGCAGCGCTTCATTCAACTGCAACGGTGTGCTGATTCGCGGGACCGGATATGGGGCCGCCTTCCACTCATGGAATCCGAGTCCGAACTCGGTGACTCGCAACGGCGTGTCGTTTTCGTATCTGCGCGCCGACATCGGCATTCGGGCGCTCGTGGGCCGCGAGGGCCTCATCATGCGGGAGTTTGCCGCACCGGTGGCGCATCCGCTAACACTGCGCTGTTCGTTCCCCGTCAATGCGGGGACAAGCTCACGGCCGGAGAGCTGCTACAAGACGGGCGACAATCGCTTCTGCCACGAATACGGGGTCGTCGACGTGGAAAGCTGGCAAAGGCTGCACGGGTCTGTAGGTCTATGCCCCTTCTACCCGAACGCCCCCTACTTTCAACTCGGCGCCAGCGACGCCCGCATCGTTTATGGCGGGGGAAATTACACCGCGCATAACGAAATCATTATCGCCGCCTGGCCGCAGGACATCCCGACCCAGCTCCCGATAGACACCCTCTATTACATCGGCAGCGGACTGCCCGGAGCTCAGCACATTCAAAAGGACTATATGAACACCACGGGCCGTTTCATACCGATCCTGAAAGTCGACCTGACCCAGACCGGCGCACCGATGTTCACGTATTCGCCAGACGATCAAGGGACCGCCATGCTCGGCACCATCCCGGCGCCGGCCGATGTGGTGGAGGGTCCATATGACTGATGCGAGACGCGTGGACGTGATGCGCACCGCACGCCCCGTACCGCCGCCCCACCTGTCAGAGTTGACAGTTTCGGCAACCGAAACCGTTGGATACGCTAAGCCAAAAGAATCACAAAGGGCGTACACCAATGAAAGTCAGCGTGCATGTGGGGAGAGACCTGCCGCCGGCGACGAGCGCCGCCATTGCACGCTTTCGTCACAAGATATTCGTAGAGCGGCTTGGCTGGTCCCTGCCGGAATCCGGCCCCCGGGAGGAACGCGATGAGTTCGACCGCGGCGATACGATGTACATCATGTTTCGCGATAGTCACGACGATGTGGTGGCCACCGTCCGTCTCCTGCCGAGTACAGGGCCGGGTTTGTTGATCGATAACTTCCCGGCTTTGCTCGGCGACACGCCGGTGCCGCGCAACGCCTCGGTCTGGGAACTGTCCCGGCTCGCGGCGGTATGGCCTACGGCCGATCACCGCGTCCTGGCCATACGCACCGAGCCGTCACCTGCAAATCCCACGTCTTCCGCAAATACGCAGCACTGCGCATTGCACGCATTGCTCGCCGAATCCGTGCGCGTGGCGCGCCTGCACGGCGCCATTCAATTCATCGGCGTGACCTATGTCAGCATGGAACGCCTGTTCCGCCGCATCGGCGTGACTGCGCATCGACTCGGGCCGGTGCAACGTATCGATGCGCGCCAGGTCGCAGCCTACCGCATCGATTTCGACCCGGCGACCCTCGCCGCCCTGAACCTCGCCTGAGTACCGCCCGATACTCCCTTGAACCGGTGCTATCCCCACAGCATGAGTTTGATCGCCGCCTGTACCTTGTTGCGGCAGAGCGTCTTGTCCAGGCAGTTCTGAATGTGGAAATTGACGGTACGCGCCGAAATGCAGAGGATGTCGCCAATTTCGTCCGCGGTTTTCCCTTCGGCCGTCCACATCAGGACTTCCCGTTCGCGCAGCGACAGCTTGTCGATGCCCAACTGCGCCGACGCTGGCCTCAGAAGGCGGCTCATCGATACATGAGTGTAATTGGACAGTGCGCGCATGCCGACTTCGAGCGCCTTGACCTCGGCCGCACTGACGACCTCGGCACTGCGGCCAAAGCTCAGCAATCCGAATTCCCCATGCGGCCCCCAATTCGCCTGGGCCAGACCGTGGTTGACGCCGAAATCGTGGGCATCCCGCCAGAAGTCCTTATGCGCCGGCAACTTCGTGTCCTGCCAGAGAATGAGATTGTCGCTGTGCAAGCCCGACTGCACCGTCGGGTCGACCTCCAGAAAACCCTGCTGTTGGTAATGTTTCATCCAGCCTTCCGGATAGGTGTCGAAAATCTGCACCGACGACTGCGTGGCCGAACACAGGCCGCGAAATCCATAACTGCAATATTCAAACCCGATTCTTTCGGAAAAGCTGACGATTCGAGTGAATAACTGGCGGGCATCGTCGACTTGCTGTGAATCCTGATGAATCGTTTCGAGTAGATCGATCAGCGCAGACATCATGGCTCCTTGAGCATCGTGGCCGCTTGCTAGTGAAATTTTTCATTTTTTCAACTATTTGAACGACAACAGACCCAACAAACGCCCCGATGACCATCAGCTGCGATGTCCATTGCGGACACCGCGCCGACAACGCCCCCGCCGCGTCAAGTGCATTCGACGGGCAAAGGCAATTTTTTATATTGGCAGCATGAACTACGAGGACAGCTACATCACGACGAACCGATCCACTGCAGAATGTGAAGGAGGAAATATAAAAATAGCAATCCAATGTGATTCAGTCAATCTCCGGGAATCTCTGCATCGCCATTTATTTATTCCATATAATTATTTCGAAAATCTAAATAATTTTTCGACGACGCGATTTTTCGTTCAGTCATCCATGATAAACGCTTCGAAGCCGCATCGCCGCGCCGATCAGGAAGCCGCGCGAAACCCGGGCGCGAGCGCGGACGACGGCGTGTGCCGTGCGTCCGTGACATCACAAGGAAATGCTTACGCTTGCGGGCGCACGAGCTTGGCGCGTGCCCAGGATTCCGCTTCGAACGCGGGTGTTGTGCCGTTGGCGCGCGTGCGTTCGATCAGTTCGGCCATGCGATCGCCGATGCGCAGCACTTCGCGCGTCACGTTCGTCTCGTCGCCCTCGCCGAGCCACTCGCGCGCCACGCTGACGATCCCGCCCGCATTGATCAGGAAATCGGGGGCATAGTAAATCCCACGCGCATGCAGCCGATCGCCGATACCGGCGTGCTGCAGCTGATTGTTCGCCGCACCGGCCACGATCGTCGCGGCCATGGCGTCGACGGATGCGGCATCGAGCGCCCCGCCCAACGCGCACGGCGCAATCACGTCGACCGATGCGCGCAGGATGTCGTCGACGCACGCCACGGTCGCGCCGAAACGCTCACGTGCCTCCGCCACGCGCTCGGCGCGCAAATCGGCGACCGTCAGCACTGCCCCCGCGTCGGCGAGCAATTGGCTCAGCGCCCAGCCCACCGAGCCGAGCCCCTGCACACCGACGCGCAGGCCTTCGAGCGAGGCGCGGCCGAGCAGTTTGCGGGCGGACACCTCGATTGCGGAAAACACGCCGAGCGCCGTCTTCGGCGAAGGATCGCCACCGAATTCACCCTCGCGCGGCAAGCCGCTCACGAAGCGCGTGTGACGACGCACCACTGCCATGTCGGTCACGGTCGTGCCGACATCTTCCGCAGTGAGGTAAGCGCCATTGAGCGATTCGATAAATTTTCCGAACGCGGCGAACAGCGCTTCGCGCGGCGCGCCTTGCGGCACCGTATGCGGGCGCAGGATCACGGACTTGCCGCCGCCGAACGGCAGATCGGCGAGCGCGTTCTTGAGGCTCATGCCTTGCGAGAGCCGCAGCGCATCTTGCAACGCGGCGGCGTCGGAGACGTAGTGCCAATAGCGGCAACCGCCGAATGCGGGACCGCGCGCGCGGCTGTGTATGGCCACGATGGCCTTCAGACCGGTGTCGGGATCGGTGTGCAGCGCGATGGTTTCATGGTCGCGCTCTCCGCCCACGCCGAACAACTTGGCGGCGGGCAGTTCAGCGGCTTGCGGATATTCGGTGAGCACATGTTTGGCGGCGTCGTAATTCATCATCCATCCTGATAAGAGGGTGTCATGCAGGCGGGAACGCGATCGTGTCGCACCCCGCTACGCGGCGGGCCCGTATGGCCCGTCGCCAGCATACTGATACCCCTCTACGGCGCCCATTGCCGAATCGGTCAATCGCGTTGACGGAATTTGCCACCCTGCCCCGCACATCGAACCCACGATGGCCCTGGCCAGCGCAGTCCGTCACGGGGTCACTTGATCAGATAACCTGCCACACGCCAACGGCCGTCCAGGCCGCGCGCCGGCGTCACGGTTTCCGTTGCCTGCGCCTTGTTCTGGAACACGGTGTCGTACTGGATCACGACGTACTCGCCATCGGGGGCGCCAGGCAGCGAGCGCGTGAACGTGGCGGACGCAATCTTGCGCGACACCACGCGGCCGAGCGGCGCGCGCGCCGCCCTCAGCGTCTGCAACCACTCCGTTGGACGCATCGTGTGCTGGAACAGCGGTGAGGCCTCGCGCCAGCTTTTGTCTGCCATGCCGCCGTCGGTCAGTTGCAGCCAGGCCAACGCCGCGTCGAGCGCCGGCTTCGCGTCGATTTCGTCTTGTGGCTGGGCAGTCGCGCCGCTCGCGGCACCTTCCTGCCCGGGCATCACAAACGCACCGCCACGCTGACGCGGCGCCGCCGGCGACTGCGCCAGAACCGTTCCCGCCGCGCCGATCATCAGCACACCCAGCGCCGCCATCCGCCATCCTCGCAAACCCTGCATCGTCTTCCTCATATGCGCCCGTCACTGGCCAGTCACGCCATTCTACCGGGGCCGCGCGACGGTGACCCCAAGGTTGTGCAAAGGTTGCGCAACGACGGCTGGCGCAACGCGCGCCGTACATTACAATGCTAAACATGCCCGCCTCTTGCCGCCGGCCGTCACGCCCATGTTGAGCCCCACCGCCCTGCTCGCCATCACCGCGCTCTTGAGCCTGATGATGCTGTTTGTCATCGGATCGCTACTGCGCAGCCGGGTTCCCGGCGTGCGCGAATGGGTCTGGGCCAATATCGGGGTCCTCGGCGCGCTGCCGTTGTTTGCCTTGCGCGGCATCATTCCCGATCTGCTGTCGATTGTCGCGGCAAACGCCTTGCTGATGTTTTCGATCGCCGCCTACTACGCCGGGTGCGCCCGGTTTCTCGGCAGGCCGGCCCATTGGCATGCGCTTTGCGTGGCCATCGCGGGCGGTGCGGCCGCCATGCTCTACTGGCGATACGTGACAGAAGACGAGACCATGCGTGTCGTGGCGGTATCGGTGATTCACGGCACGGCCGATCTGGCGATCGCGCTGCTGGTATTACGCCATCGCCCCCCCAATCGACGCCGCTACAATTACTGGCTGACGGGCACCCTGGCGTTGCTGTTCGGCGCCGGCCACACATTGCGCGGCATCCTGTTCTTGACGACACCCGAACTGCAGGTGTTCTCGTCATCGCCCCTGAGCATCGCGCTCATGACGCTGGGCGCGATCGTGATGCCCGCAATGACCATGGCGGCTGTTTTGATGATCCACGACGCAATGCTTGCGAGTGCCGAAGACGCCGCCAATCGGGACTATCTGACGGGAGCACTGTCGCGCAAGCACTTCGACGCGCTGGCCCGTCAGGAAATGACACGCGCCCTGCAACGCGGCTGGCCGCTGTCGCTGATTCTCATCGATCTGGATCACTTCAAGCACATCAACGACACGCACGGCCACGCCGGGGGCGATACCGTGCTGCGCGAATTCGTGCGCATGATGCGCGCGAATCTGCGCGACCCGGATGTCCTCGGCCGGCTCGGCGGCGAGGAATTTGCGGTGCTTCTACCGGCCACAGACACGGCCGGCGCGATGCACATTGCCGACCGCTTGCGGATGCGCGCGAACCAGCATCTGGTGACGGGGCCGTTCGGCGTCTGCCATTACACGATTAGCGGCGGCATCGCCACCTGGCATGAAGGCGAGACCTTCGAGCAACTGACGATGCGCGCCGACCGCGCGCTCTACGCAGCCAAGATCTCGGGCCGCAATCTCATGCTGACGGACGTCCTGCCCGCCGACGAAACCGCGCCCGAAGCGGGCTGATGCCCCCCACGGCCGGCCGTGGCTGCGCGGGGGCGCCCGGCATCATGCCGCCCGCGCCGCCAATTCCGGATAATAGTGACGCCCCAGCCGCTCGGCATAGGCCACCAGGTTCGCGTGGCGGGCGATGACGTGCCGCATCGGCATCTCGAACAGCGGGCACAACGCGCTGCCGACGAATGCAAACGCGGTGGCATCGGCGCCGCAGGGTTTATCGCCGAACAGATAGGGCTTGTCGCCGAGCAGATCGGCGACGCTTTGCACGCCACGCTCCACGATCGCGGCAAGCTCGGCGTTCGAATAGCGGCTGGTGCCCTGGCCGAACAGCGTGCGGCTCACCTGCTTGCGGACCATGCGGGTCACGAGCGGACGCACCGGTGCTGGCACCGCCTTGAAGAAATTGGCCGGCCCCCTGGCAAAGTTTTCGTCCTCGCACCAGCGCGCCCGCACCACGATCCAGTAAAAATGGTCCTCGAACATCTTGTCGACGGCCCACGCCGCGCCGCGCTCGGCGGGCGTAAGCCCGGCATCGAAATCGAAGCCGTACTTGCGCTCGATATGGAAACGGATCAGCGTGGAATCGGCGACGATTTCACCGTCATCGTCGATATAAGGCAGCTTGCCCTTGGGGGCGCGCCGCAGATTGCCGGTTTTCGTCTGATACGGCACACCCGCCATCTTGAGCAGGACTTCGGACTTCGTGACAAAAGGGCTCGGATCGGGCAATCCGAACGCCGGGCCGAATGTGTACAAGGTCAGCATGCGATCACTCCAATGTGAGGGCAACAGTGCATTAGAGCCGAAAACCGGGTCAATGGGAACCGCCCGGCCGGCAGGGGGATTCAGGGGGCTTCACATACTGTGATTCCATACAGTATCATGAAGTCCATTCGACAGACCCCGCCTATGGACACCTTGGACCCCGACACCCTCGCGCGCGCCTTGCCCGCGCCGATCGTCTTCGTCGATCTGGAAACCACCGGCGGCAATGCCCTGTCGGACCGCATCACGGAAATCGGCGTGGTCGAAGTCGGCCCGCACGGCATCGAACAATGGAGCACGTTGCTCGATCCGGCCGAGTCGATTCCGGCCTTCATCCAGCAGCTCACCGGCATTACGAACGAGATGGTGCGCGGCCAGCCGAGTTTCAGCACGTTGGCAGAGGGTCTCGCCGAGCGGCTGCAGGGCAAGCTGTTCGTCGCCCATAACGCGCGCTTCGATTACGGCTTCCTCAAAAACGAATTCCGTCGCGCGGGTATTGCATTCCAGGCGGACGTCCTGTGCACGGTACGCCTGTCCCGACTGCTGTTCCCGGCCGCCGCGCGCCACGGCCTCGACGCGCTCATCGCGCGCTTCGGTCTGGCGCCGATCGGGCGTCACCGGGCGCTCGCCGACGCCGATCTGCTCTGGCAGTTCTGGCAAAAGATCCACACGTACTATTCGGCGGACCTGATCGAACAGGCGGTGCGCCGCGTGATCAAGCGCGCGAGCCAGCCGCCACAGTTGCCCGACGAAGCCATCGACGCCCTGCCGGACGGCCCCGGCGTCTATCTGTTCTACGGCGAGCAGGACACGCTGTTGTACGTGGGCAAGAGCGTCGACGTGCGCTCGCGCGTGCGTTCGCATTTCTCGAACGACCACCAGGTCGCCAAGGATCTGCGCATCTCGCAGGAGATCCGCCGCGTGGAGGCGCGCAGCACCGCCGGCGAACTCGGCGCGCTGCTGCTCGAAGCGCAGCTCGTCAAGCAATTGCAGCCCGTGCACAACCGCATGCTGCGGCGCACCTCGACGCTGTGCTCATGGCATCTGCCCGATGGCGCGCATGCCCCCGAAATCGTAAACGCACGCACCGTCGACTTTGCTGCGGCGCCTGCACTGTATGGCACGTTTTCGTCACGCGTGAAGGCCGAACACGCCTTGCGCGGGCTGGCCGACACGCACGCGCTGTGCTGTGCGCAGTTGGGTCTGGAAAAAGCCGGCGCGGGGCGGCCCTGCTTCGGCTATCAGGTCAAGCGCTGCCATGGCGTTTGCGTGGGGGAAGAATCGGTCGAGGCGCATACGGCGCGTCTGCATGCTGCGCTCGATACGCTGCGCTTGCAGACGTGGCCGTTCGACGGACCGATCGCCCTTGAAGAACGTGCAGCGCAAACATCGCGCAACCCCGGCGGCCCACCGATGCAACTTCACGTGGTCGACCGGTGGCAGTATCTCGGCAGCGTCGGCAATGCGAGCGAACTGGAAGCCTTGCTGGCCAATGCGCCGCCCGTCACCGGTTTCGATCCGGACATCTACAAGCTGCTTGGGCGCCGGCTCGCGGGCGACACGCTTGTCATTCACCGGCTCGAACGTCCGCCGTTCAAGCTGACCCCGCCGCCGTTACCCGATGCCGCCGACGTAGCGGACACACCGAAACGCCGCGCCACCGCCGCGCTCCTGACGCGGCGCGCGCGGCGCGACGCCGACGACGTCAATCAGGGCCGCCTCCCGTTCAGCGACGACTGACCGCAAGCGGCAAGCGGTCTGCATCACATAGGGAGAAACCCGCCTTTGCACGGTGGCGCATGAGGATATAAATATTAAGTATTTGCAATCTGCATGCTTGAGCCAACAGAATACGCAGAACGCATACAAACCCACGCCCCTCGTCCACATCGATGGAACTGCGCCAACTGGAAGCCTTTGCGGCGGTCATGTCGACCGGCAGCATCACTGCTGCCGGGCGTTTGCTCGGCCGTTCGCAGCCGGCGATCAGCCGTCTGATCCAGGAACTCGAAGCCGAGATCGGCTACGCGCTGTTCGCCCGCAGCGGCCCACGCGTTACGCCCACGGAACAGGGCTTCCTGCTGTATGAGGATGTCGAGCACGCCCTGAACGGCCTGCAACAGATCCGCAGCCGCGCCGACGAAATCGCGCGCGGCGAGGTGCGCCCGCTGCATCTGGCCGCCACGTCGGCGCTGGCCGCCGGACTGCTGCCCGCCGCGCTCGCCCTGCCCGGGCTTGCCCACGACGCGGCACAGATTCAACTGCGCAGCGCATCGCCCGAACAGGTCGTGCACGCGGTGCTGACCGGTGCGGCCGACCTCGGCGTTACCAGCCTGCCGCTCGAACATCGCGGCATCACCGTCCACTGGATCGGAGAAGCGGCGTGCGTCGCCGCCGTGCGGCTTGACGATCCGCTTGCCGCCGCCGACCGTGTGCCGCTTGCCGCCTGCCAGGGACGACGCATCATCACAATGCAGAACCCGTATCGCCTGCGCCGCCGCCTCGACCAGGCATTCGCGCAAGCCGGGGTGACGCCGGCCGGGCTGATCGAGACCAATTCGTCGCTCAATGCCCTGACCGCCGTGCGCGCAGGGCTGGGGCTGTCCGTGCTCGAACCGGTGACGGCCTATGGCATGCCGCTCGCGGACGTCGCCGTGCGGCCCATCGATGTGAACATTCCGTTCTTTTTCGGCGTGATCACGCGTCAGGCCAAAGAGCCGTCACCCGCGGCGCTCGCGCTCGTCGATGCGCTCGCGCAGGCTGCCCGCGAGCTGCTGCCCGACTTCGTGCTAAGAGAAGCCAGCGAACACGCCATCGTTCTGCAGACCCTTTACGGCGATCTGCCGGCCCCCAAGGAAATCCCGCCGACATGACACTGTCCCCCACGTCCGCCGGCGGCCTGGCCGCCCTTGAAGCCCGCCTGCGGCAGGACCTCGCCTGGCTCGATTTGCCCGCCAAGCGCTGGGTGCCGCCGCAAACGCGCGACGGCCTGCCGGTCCTCGACGTCGCCATCATCGGCGGCGGCATGGCCGGCCTCGCGGCCAGCACGGCACTCACGCATCTGGGTATCGAAGCGCCGATCTTCGACCGCGCGCCCGCTGGCCTGGAAGGCCCGTGGGCGACTACTGCGCGCATGGAAACGCTACGTTCGCCGAAGCAGCTCACCGGGCCCGCGCTCGGTTTGCCGGCGCTCACTTTCCGCGCCTGGTTCGAAGCGCAATTCGGCGCGGGGGCATGGGAAGCGCTCGACAAGATTCCGCGCCTGCAATGGATGGATTATTTGCGCTGGTATCGCCAGGCGCTGGGCCTGGATATCCGCAACGGCCACAGCGTCACGCGCGTGACCCCGCGCGGCGACGGCGTCGTCGCGCTGGCGGTCGCAGGTCCTGACGGCGACAACACCGTCTACGCCCGCCATCTGGTGCTCGCCACCGGCCGCGACGGCCTCGGCGGCCCCACCGTTCCCCCGTTCGTCCGCGATCTGCCGCGCAACGTGTGGGCGCACTCGTCGGACGAGATGGACTACGCGACGCTGCGCGGCAAGCGCGTCGGCGTGATCGGCGCAGGCGCTTCCGCGATGGACAGCGCCGCCACGGCGCTGGAAGCCGGCGCCGAATCCGTCGATCTGCTGATTCGCCGCGCAGACATTCCGCGCGTGAACAAGGGCAAGGGCGCCGGCAATCCGGGGCTCACCCATGGCCACCTGGCCCTGCCCGACGAATGGAAATGGCGCATCCGTCACTATGTGAACGTCCAGCAAGTGCCGCCCCCGCGTGGCAGCACCCTGCGCGTCTCGCGTTTCGAGAACGCCCGCTTCAATCTCGGCTGCCCGATTCTCGACGTGACCCGGCGCGACGGCGAACTGCATGTGCGCACGCCGAAAGGCACGTTCGTGCTCGACTTCCTGATTTTTTCGACCGGCTTCCGGACCGACCTGTTTGCCCGTAACGAATTCGCCGCACTGGCGCCGCACGTGCGGCTGTGGCGCGATCGCTACACGCCTGCGGCCGGCGATGAAGACACGGAGCTATCCGACTCCCCTGACCTTGGCCCGGTGTTCGAGTTTCAGGAGAAGACCCCAGGGGCATGCCCGGGGCTCGATCGCGTGCATTGCTTCTGCTACCCGGCAACCCTCACGCACGGCGCGTTATCGGGTGATATCCCGGCAATCAGCGAAGGCGCCAAACGTCTCGCGCAAGGGCTTGCCGCCACGCTTTACCGTGAAGACGCCGAGCAGCATTTCGCGATCATGCAGGCGTACGTCGAGCCGGAAGTGTTCGGCGACGAATGGACGCCGGCCCCGCCGCCGGCCATGGAGCCGGCCCGATGACCGCCTGGCTTCTGCGGCGCGTTCTCCAGGCGATCTTTGTCGTCTGGCTGATGACGCTCATCGTATTCGTCGGCCTGCACGCGATCGGCAACCCGGTCGACATCCTGATCGGGCAGGACGTCGATCAGGTCGAACGTGCGCGCATCATCGCGCAGCTCGGCCTCGATCAGCCGTTGTGGCGGCAGTACCTTGGGTTCCTTGGCGGCGCATTGCATGGCGATCTCGGCAACAGCTTCGTCTATAACGTTCCGGCCATCCAGCTGATCCTGCAGCGCTTGCCCGCGACGCTCGAGCTTGCCTTCGCGGCGCTGATTCTTGCCATCGTGATCGGCATTCCGCTCGGCCTGTTCGCCGGCCTGTTTCCGCGCAATCCGATCTCCAGGCTATTGATGACGGGCAGCATCATCGGCTTTTCGCTGCCGACGTTCTGGGTCGGCCTGATGCTGATCATGGCGTTCTCGGTGCACCTGGGTTGGCTGCCGGCCAGCGGACGCGGCACGACCGTCAGCGTCGTCGGCATCGACTGGTCGTTCCTGAGCCTCGACGGACTGCGCCACCTGATCCTGCCCGCGCTGAACCTGTCGCTGTTCAAGATCTCGCTCGTGCTGCGCCTGACACGCGCGGGCGTGACAGAGGTGCTGCCGCAGGACTACGTCAAGTTCGCCCGCGCGAAAGGCTTGTCGCCGCTACGCGTGGTGCTTGTCCACGTCCTGCGCAATACCTTGATCCCGCTGGTCACAGTGCTGGGCCTGGAATTCGGATCGACGATCGCGTTTGCGGTCGTAACGGAAACCGTCTTCTCATGGCCGGGCGCCGGCAAGTTGATTCTCGACAGCATCAACGCGCTCGACCGGCCGGTGATCGTCGCCTACCTCATCGTGGTGGTCTGCCTGTTCGTCTCTCTCAACCTGATCGTGGACGTGCTTTACAAATGGCTCGATCCGCGCGTGCGCCTGGAGGCTGCCGCATGAGCCTTCAGCCCAACGTGGCTCCCGCGCCCGAGACGCCGCCGGCCGAAGCCGTGCCGCTGCGTCAGGAGTCGCCGTGGGGCCGCCTGCTGCGCGAGTTCGCGCAATCGAAGGTGGCGTTGCTCGGCCTGTTCCTGCTTGCGCTGCTGATCGTCGCCGCGATCGCAGCGCCCTGGATCACACCGCAGAATCCGTATGACCTGATGCAACTCGACGTCATGGACGCGCGCCTGCCGCCCGGCTCGGCCAATGGCGCAGCCACCTTCGCGTACTGGCTCGGCACCGACGGACAGGGCCGCGACCTGTTGTCCGGCATCGTCTACGGCTTGCGCATCAGCCTGGGCGTAGGCATCGGCTCGGCGCTGATCGCCGGCGCGCTCGGCACGCTGCTCGGCCTCGTCGCTGCCTACGCCGGCGGACGCGTCGACGCGCTCATCATGCGCATCGTCGATCTGCTGCTGTCGTTCCCGTCGATTCTCGTCGCGCTGATGATCCTCGCCTACGTCGGCAAAGGCATCGGCAATGTCGTGCTGACGCTGGTGGTCCTTGAATGGGCCTATTTCGCACGGACCGCGCGCGCACAGGCACTCGTCGAATCGCGCCGCGAATATGTCGAAGCGGCGCGCTGCCAGGCGATTCCGAACTGGCGCATTGTCATCGGCCACATCCTGCCGAACTGCCTGCCGCCGCTGATCGTCGTGGGTTCCCTGCAAGTCGCGCGCGCCATCACCCTGGAAGCGACGCTGTCGTTCCTCGGCCTCGGCGTGCCGATCACGGAACCGTCGCTCGGCCTGTTGATTGCCAACGGCTATCAAACCATGCTGTCCGGCGAATACTGGATCAGTTTCTATCCCGGCATCGCGCTCCTGATCGCCGTCGTCGCCATCAATCTGGTCGGCGATCGTCTGCGCGACGTGCTCAATCCGAGGCTGCAGAAATGAGCGCCGCCGTGCCCGCCACGCTCGAAGTGCGCCACCTGCGCACGCATTTCTTCACGCGCGCCGGCGTCTTGCCGGCCGTTGACGATGTTTCGTTTTCCCTCGCGCCCGGCCGCATCCTGGGCCTCGTTGGCGAATCTGGCTCGGGCAAGTCGGTGACCGGCTTCTCGATCATGGGGCTGGTGGACGCCCCGGGCCGCATTGCCGGCGGCGAGATCCTGTTCCGGGGCCGGGACCTGACGAAACTGTCGCCCGCCGAACTGCGTCACCTGCAAGGCAACCGCATCGCGATGATCTTCCAGGATCCGATGATGACGTTGAACCCGGTGCTGCGTGTCGACGCGCAGATGATCGAAACCGTGCGCGCCCATCAGAACGTCAGCCGCGCGCAGGCGCGCGAGCTGGCCCGCGATACCCTCGGGCTGATGGGCATTCCGAGCCCGGACGAGCGCCTGCGCGCGTACCCGCACCAGTTGTCGGGCGGCATGCGCCAGCGCGTCGCCATCGCGATCGCCATGCTGCATCGCCCCGACCTGATCATTGCGGACGAACCGACCACCGCGCTCGACGTCACCATTCAGGCGCAGATCCTGTCCGAAGTACAGAAGCTCGCGCGCCAGCACGGCACGGCGCTGATCTGGATCACGCACGACCTGTCCGTGGTCGCGGGCCTGGCCGACGATCTCGCGGTGATGTATGCAGGCCGCATTGTCGAACAGGGCCGCGTGGACGATGTTCTCGACGCGCCGCTGCATCCGTACACGCTCGGGCTGATCGGCAGCTTGCCGAGCCTGAACCGCCGGGGCCAGCGTCTGCGCCAGATCCCCGGCATGACGCCGAACCTGCTGACGATGCCTGAGGGCTGCGCGTTTGCGGCGCGCTGCGCACAGGCAAGCCCCGCCTGCCGCGTGCGCCCCGAGATCACTGAACCCGCGCCGGGGCGCCTTGTGCGTTGCTTCCATCCCGGCGCGGCCCCTGCCGTCAAGGAGACCGTATGAGCGCGGCCAACACCGCTTTCGCCGCACCGTCGCCGCCCTCCGCATTGCCGGTGCCGCTGGTGGCCCTGCATAACGTCAGCAAGCGCTTCGGCGAGCGGCACGTTGGCCCGGCGGGCCGCCTGTTGCAACGTGTCGGCCTGTCGCAGCCTCCGGCGGTCGTGCGCGCGGTTGACGGCGTCGATCTCGTCGTGAAGCCCGGCGAAGTCGTCGGCCTCGTCGGCGAATCGGGCTGCGGCAAATCGACGCTCGGCCGCATGCTCGCCGGACTGCTCGCGCCCACGTCGGGCGACGTGCATATCGGCGGACGACCGGCCGAATCGTTGTCCGAGGCCGAACGCCGCGAGGCGCGGCTCAAGATCCAGATGATCTTCCAGGACCCGTACGCGAGCCTGAATCCGCGCCTGCGCGTCGACCGCATCGTCGGCGAAGGCGCACGCGTGCACGGGCTCGTCGACCGCGCCGGGTTCGACGATTACGTCGGTGCGCAACTCGAACGCGCGGGGCTCGATCCGTCCCTGCGCCATCGCTACCCGCATCAGTTCAGCGGCGGGCAGCGTCAGCGCATCGGCATCGCTCGCGCGTTGGCGGTGCGGCCTGATCTGCTCGTCTGCGACGAAGCCGTCGCCGCGCTGGACGTCTCGATCCAGGCGCAGATCCTGAATCTGTTCATGGACCTGCGCGAACAACTGAACCTGACATACGTGTTCATCAGCCACGATCTCGGCGTGGTGGAACATTTGTCGGACCGCGTCGTCATCATGTATCTCGGACGCGTGGTCGAAAGCGCGCCGGTGGAGGAAGTCTTCCGCCGGGCGAATCATCCGTACACGCAGGCGCTGCTGGCAGAGATTCCGCGTATCGACGTGCGTCACAAGACATTCTCGTCGATACGCGGCGAAATTCCCAGCCCGATTGCGCCGCCGGCCGGCTGTCACTTTCATCCGCGCTGTCCGAATGCGATGCCGCGTTGTCGTGCCGAAGCGCCTAAATTGCGCGGCATTGCGGTCAATCACGTCAGCGCGTGCCATCTCAACGATGGCCAGTGACACCGCAACGATACGCATATCGCCCTAATGCATAAGATCGCCGCAAGCGATCCCCATTCACTCCTGACCAGGATGCCGCACATGAAACGCTTGCTCTTGTCTTCCCTTGCTGCCGCGCTGTTGACCGTCGGCGCCACGGCCTCGGCCGAATCGCTGCGCATCGGCTTTGCCGATCCATTGTCGTCACTCGATCCGCAACTGAACAACCACGCCGGCGACCGTTCCGTCGACCTGCATTTCTGGGATCTGCTCGTCGAGAACAAATGGAACAAGCTGCAGCCGGGTCTCGCCGTGTCCTGGAAGCCGGTCGATCCGAAAACATGGGAATTCAAATTGCGCAAAGGCGTGAAATGGGCTGACGGCAAGCCGTTCACGGCCGAAGACGTCATCTTTTCGTACCAGCGCGCACGCAACGTGCCGGGCAGCGTCGCGACCTTCGCCGGCTACCTGCGCACCGTCGAATCGGTCAGCGCGCCGGACCCGTACACGCTGATCGTCAAGACCAACGTCCCGAACCCGGACCTGCCGCTCAATTTGGCGTCGGTGCATATCGTCAGCAAACACGTCGGCGAGAAAGCCTCGACCGAGGACTACAACGCCGGGCGCGCCGTTGTCGGCACGGGTCCGTTCAAATTCGTGTCCTATACTCCGGGCGACCGCGTAATCATGGCGCGCAACGATGACTACTGGGATGGCAAGTCGCCCTGGGAACACGTCAACTACCGTTACATCAATAACGGCGCCGCGCGCACGGCTGCCCTGCTCTCGGGCGACGTCGACGTGATCGACAAGGTTTCCGCCTCGGACATTGCGCGCCTGAAGCAATCGCCGAACGTCAGCGTCTACCCGTATCCGGGCCTGCGCGTGATGCTCCTGCAGCCGAGCTTCAAGGACGGTCCGACCCCGTTCATCACTGACAACAGCGGCAAACCGCTCGCGAAGAACCCGCTGCTCGACGTGCGCGTGCGCCGTGCCCTGTCGCTCGCCATCAACCGCGACGCGATCGTCACGCGCATCATGCAGAACACCGCAGGCGTCGCGAACCAGTGGATGCCGAAAGATACCTTCGGCTACAATCCGGATGTGAAGAACATCCCGTTCGACGCTGCCCAGGCCAAGAAACTGCTGGCCGAAGCCGGCTTCCCGGAAGGCTTCAAGCTGACGATGCACGTGCCGAACGACCGCTACCCGCAGGGTCCGGAGACCGCGCAGGCCGTCGCACAGTTCTGGTCGCGCATTGGCGTGAAGACACAGGTGGAAGTGGTGCCCTGGGCCGTCTATTCGAGCCGCGCGAACAAGAATGAATACGCGATGTCGATGCTCGCCTGGGGCAACGGCACGGGCGAAGCGAGCTATGCGCTGGTGAACGTGCTGGCGACGGTCGATGCCAAGAAGGGCCTCGGCGCATCGAACTGGGGGCACTACAGCAGCCCGGGCGTGGACCGTGCGCTTGACGAATCGACCGCCGAATTCGATCCGGCCAAGCGTGAAGCGATTCTGCGCCGCTCGGTGAAGATCGTTTCGGACGAAGTCGGTGTGCTGCCGCTCTATCACTACCAGAACATCTGGGCAGCGAAGAAGGGGTTGAAAGTGTCGCCGCTGTCGAGCGACCGCACCGCAGCCATGATGGTCACCAAGGTCGGCAAGTAGGCCCCTCGACGATGCGCACCGCCATGTCACAAGTCCTGCTTGCCGCCGCACCTGCGGACGCCCTGATTGACGTGCCGCGGCACATTACGGTCTCGGGCCTCGCGCCGGGCGCACGGGTCGTGTTGCGCGCGCGCACCGTGCGCGGTGCGGATGTTCAATGGACCGCCCAAGCCGTGTTCGTCGCCGACGCCAACGGCACTGTCGAGCTGACGTGCGATGCCCCCGTGGAAGGCGCCTACGCGGGCGTCTCGGCGATGGGCCTCATCTGGTCGCAGACGCCTGCCGACGGTAAGAGCCGAGACGTGTTTCCCGTACCGGTGACGGCGCCACTCGTCACGACGCTCGAAGCGATCGACCCCGACGGGCATGTCGTCGCGAGCACGACATTCGCGCAACGTCTGGCTGCCGAGGGCGTCACGCGGCGCGACGTCCGCGACAACGGGCTCGTCGGCACCCTGTATCTGCCGCCGGGCGCAGGTCCGCACCCGGCCGTGCTGATTCTCAACGGCTCAGGCGGCGGCATCAACGAACCCCGCGCCGCGCTCTACGCCTCCCATGGCTACGCGGCGTTCGCGCTCGGCTATTTCAAGGCGCCCGGTTTGTCCGACTACATCAGCAACACACCGCTCGAATACTTCGAGACGGCGATGCAGTGGTTGCGCGAGACGGTCAAGCCGGCGCACGATTTCGTTGCCCTGTCCGGACAATCGCGCGGTGGCGAACTGGTGCTGCTGCTTGGCGCCACGTTTCCCGATGCGGTGTCGGCCGTCATCGGCTACGTACCGGGCGCAGTGGTGCACAGCGCACAAAACGCTGCCGATCCGGCCACTGGCCGCGAGGGACCGACGTGGCTGCTTCGCGGCGAATCGTTGCCACATCTGTGGGAGAACAACCGCACGGCCACGTGGACTCCGTTCGACGAAGGCCCGCCGCCGCACCGTCACGCGCGGGCAATCCTGACCGCGCTCGACGATGTTGACGCCGTGGCGCGCGCCCGAATTCGCGTAGAGAACATTCGCGGTCCGGTAATGCTGTTGTCTGCCGAGGATGACGGTTCCTGGCCGTCGAGCCGCTATTCGCGGATGGTGACGGACACGTTGGCCGAGGTGCGGCATCCGCATGCGGTCGTGCATCTAGACTTTGCAGGCGCGGGCCACGCCATCGTGTTCCCGTATGTGCCTACGACGCAGCTCGTGTATGCCCACCCGGTCTCTGGGCGCATCAGCACAGGCGGAGGCGAGCCGGCCGCCAACGCGCATGCGGACGAACGCTCCTGGGTGGGCGTCCTCGACTTCCTGGCCGAGGCCGTGGCGGCGAAAGCCGCTGCGGCGCGTTGATTACCGATACTTTTCGTCTTCTTGACTGCCTCCGGGGCCAAGCGGAATTCCATGACACATTCGACTGAATACGACCTCGACCACGACGTGGTCGACCGCGTTGCCGGCCTCGCCGTCGGCAGCGCCACGCACACCCTGCGGCATCGTCGCGACAAAGTGGCCACTGCCACGCAAGGCAGTTACGACGGCCTTTTCGATCCATCTCTTGCCGGCTTGCCGCTGACCGAGCGCCTGCTCGTAGCGCTCTATGCTTGCCGCCTGACGCCCTGTGCGACGCTCGCCGCCCACTATCGCGCGGCGCTGGCACAACATGACGTCGACGCCGCATCATTGGCCGCCGTCGAGACGGGCGCACCGGAAGACGTGAGTGACCCACGCTTGCGTGCGATCCTTACCTTCACTCGCACGCTGATCGAGAATCCTGTAGCTGGCGATCGCGCTGCCCTCCACACCTTGCCCGCGGCAGGGCTGACGACACCGGCCGTTGTCGCCCTGGCGCAATTGATCGCGTTCCTGTCGTACCAGATTCGTCTCGTCGCAGGCCTGCAGGCACTGAAATCCCTGGAGAACGCAGCATGAGCGAAGTCATCCGATCCCACGGCTTCACCAATGAGACCCTCGACTGGGCTGCCTGGCTTGACGTCGTCGAACTCGATCGCGCCACGCCGGAACAGATCGCCGTGCTCGAGGAGAGCCATCCGAAGGCAAAGGTTTCCGACTACTACCTGTTTCTGGTACATCAGCCGGAAATCCTGCGCCAGCGTTCCGCAGCCTTCAACGCGATCATGTATGCCCCGGGCGGCATGAGCCGTGCCGAGCGCGAATTGTCGACCACCGTTGTCTCGCGCATCAACGGCTGCGTCTATTGCGCGTCGGTGCACGCACAGCGCTTCGAGCAACTGGCCAAGCGCAACGATGTCATCAGGCAAGTGTTCGACGAACCGCGCACGGCCGGCACCAACACGCGCGAGCAGGCGATCGCAAAGTTCTCCATCGTGCTGACGGAGAACCCGGGCGATGTCAGTCCTGACCAGTTGCGCGCCCTGCGCGACGTTGGCGTGACCGATGCCGAGATCCTGGACCTGATCCATTCCATCGCCATCTTCGCGTGGGCGAACCGTCTCATGCTCAACCTGGGCGAGCCGGTGTTTCCGGACGCTGCGGCAAGCGCATAAGCGATTCATTCGAGAAGCAACGGATGTCACAGTGGCGGCGATGGGCCGCCACTGTCCGTTGACCTGACGGATGGAAAACGCGGTGTCAGAAACGGTTGGCGCGAAATGGTGAGGGATCGACGAATGGCGTTTCGCCGGTGATCATTTCCGCGATGAGACGTCCGGTGACGGGGCCGAGAGTCAGTCCGTGGTGGGCGTGGCCGAATGCGAACCACAGTCCCTTGTGCCGGGGGGCGGGACCGATGACCGGCATCATGTCGGGCGTGCAGGGCCGCCGTCCCATCCACGGTTCGGCGTCGAGGCGTTCGCCCAGTGGGAAGAGCGTGCGGGCGACGGGTTCGACAGCGGCGAGTTGCACGGGCGTCTTGGGCGCGTCGCGATCGGCTAGTTCGACCCCGGTCGTCAGGCGAATCCCCCGCGCCATCGGCGCGAGCAGAAAGCCGTTCTCGGCGTCGAGCACCGGGCGATGGAGCTGTGCACCGCCGCGGGGCGCGTAGTGCATGTGATAACCGCGTTTGACGGCGAGCGGCAGGCGATATCCGAGCCGCGTCGTCACGTCGTCGGCCCATGGGCCGAGTGCAATGACCGCATGCTTCGCGTCGACGTCGCCGTCTTGCGTATGGACGACCCACCGGCCGCCGGACTCGCGCAACGACTTCGCATCGCCGAGAAAAATACGTCCGCCGAGCCGCACGAACAATGCCGCGTATGCGGTGACGAGCGCCCCCGGATCGCTGACCGATTCCGCGTCTGTGTAATGCAGCCCGCCGACGAGCGACGTGTCGAGATCGGGTTCCGCTGCGCGGAGTTGCGCGGCGTCGAGCAATGCGAAACCGACGCCGAACTCGGCGTGCCACCGAGCGGCGTTTGCGGCCTCGGCATCCTGAACGGCGGGCGTGCGGAATACCTTTATCCAACCGGTGGAACGCATCAATCCCCTTGCCCCGGCGGCTTGCGCGAGCGCGCGGTGTTCGTCGACACAATGGGTGATGAGCGTTGCGTAATTGCGCGCGATGGCGGCGTGGCGTGCGGGATGCGAATAGCGCCAGTACGCGGCGAGAAACGGTGCGAATTGCCCGACATCGCGCAAGTGATAACGCACGTCATTCGCGCGATTGCCTGCGTACCGCAACAGTGCACGGAGCCCACGCGGAAAGGCATAGGGATACACGCCTTCGCGTTGAATCAACCCGCCGTTTCCGTACGATGTCTCCTGTCCGGGCGCACGCAGATCGACCAGCGCGACCGCGTGCCCGCGTTGTTGCAGGTGAATTGCGGTGGACACGCCGACAATGCCTGCGCCGAGGACAACCGAATCGAACATCAATTGTGTCATCGCGTCCTTTCATCCGCAAGAAATCACTGCCGCAAAAGCAAAAACCCTTCAGTACGCATGTACTGAAGGGTTTTTAGGGGAGCCTGACGATTACCTACTTTCACACGGGCAATCCGCACTATCATCGGCGTGGAGTCG
>NZ_CABPRZ010000042.1 GCF_902459695.1 Pandoraea terrae | reverse complement strand
GCCCGTTAGCGGCAGCGTGCCCGCCCCCGGGGCGATGCCGCCGCCGTCGGTCAGATGGGCCGAATGCGTGGCGCCGCCGCTGCCGGCCGCCCGGGCGAGCGCCCGCTGCACGCCGTGAAACACGAATTGGTGAACGCTGCGCGCATCGCGGAAACGGACTTCGATCTTCGACGGATGGACGTTGACGTCGACCAGCTGCGGCGGCAGATCGAAGTAGATGACGTAGGCAGGGTAGCGTTCGCCATGCAGCACGTCTTCATACGCCGCCCGCACGGCGTGCGTGAGCAGTTTGTCGCGAACGAACCGTCCGTTCACGAAGAAGAACTGCTGGTCGGCGCGGCCACGGCTGGCGGTCGGCAGGCCGACGAACCCGGAAAGCCGCAGCTCTGCCGCGCCTTCGTCGAGTACCAGATGCGCGTTGGCGAAATCGCCGCCGAGCACGCGCGCGACCCGGGCCGCGGGTTCCGCCGCGTTCCAGTGTTCGACGGCCCGGTTGTTGTGCAGGATCGAGAAGCCGACTTCGGGCCGTGCGAGGGCACTGCGGCGGATGACGTCCATGCAGTG
The DNA here is from genome assembly GCF_902459695.1 of Pandoraea terrae. GTDB lineage: Bacteria > Pseudomonadota > Gammaproteobacteria > Burkholderiales > Burkholderiaceae > Pandoraea > Pandoraea terrae. Next base: position 26,440 of record NZ_CABPRZ010000042.1, on the reverse strand, counting down.
GCCGAACTCGGTCTGTTCGGTCTTCAGGAACTTGCGCCGCGCGGGCGTATTGAAATACAGGTCCCGTACGTCGACCGTGGTGCCGACGGGACCGGCGGCGGGCGTGATCGCCCCGGTATTGCCGTCGATCGCGGTGGCGTGCGCGGCGTCCGTATGACGGCTCGTCAGGGTGAGCTGGGCGACCGAGGCGATGGACGCGAGCGCTTCGCCGCGAAAGCCGAGCGTGAGCACCGATTCGAGCTCTTCGAGACTGCGGATCTTGCTGGTGGCGTGACGCGTGAGCGCAAGCGGCAACTGTTCGGGCGGCATGCCGCCGCCGTCGTCGGTGATGGCGATGCGGCGTACACCGCCTTCTTCGAGCTTGATCTGGAGGGCGCGCGCGCCGGCGTCGAGCGCGTTCTCGAGCAATTCCTTGACGACGGACGCGGGCCGTTCCACGACTTCCCCGGCCGCGATCTGGCTGATCAGCTGGTCAGGAAGGACACGGATCTCGCGGCGCGGCGTCGGCGTGGCGGGGCTCGGCGCCGGATGGGCGGGGGTCGGATCGGAGGCGGGATTCGATGACATGGGAACCATTATAAAGGTAGCCCTCAAAGACATAGGGTTTCGGCCCTCGGCGCCCTACCCGTCACGCCCGGCGAGCGGACTGGTATCATGCCTGCGTCGCGCGCCCATGGGGTCGGGCCGGCGTCCTTCTTTGAGGAATCGACTTGGATACTTTGCTGCAACTGCTCGAGATGGTTCTCCATATCGACAAACACTTGGGCGTTTTCATTGATCAGTACGGGAACTGGGTCTATCTGTTCCTCTTCATGATCGTATTTGTCGAAACGGGCCTCGTGCTGGTGCCGTTCCTGCCCGGCGACTCGCTGCTGTTCATCGGCGGAGCGTTTGCGGCCACGGGCGCCATGGATCCCTGGCTGCTGGGCGTGCTGCTGTTCGTGGCCGCAACCACCGGCAATACGCTCAATTACTGGATCGGGAGCATGATCGGCACGAAGGTCTATGAGCGGAACTGGCGCCTTCTCGACCGTGACGCCCTGCGCAAGACACACGATTTCTACGAGCATCACGGCGGCAAGACCATCGTCATCGCCCGTTTCGTGCCGGTCGTGCGTACCTTCGCCCCGTTCGTTGCGGGGATCTCGCAGATGACCTGGCAGCGCTTTCAGCTGTACAACGTCGTCGGCGCCTTCATCTGGGTGGTGCTGCTGGTCGGTGGCGGCTACCTGTTCGGCAATTTGCCGATCGTGAAGCAGTACCTGAACGTGATCGTGCTGGTGGGCCTGGCCGCTGCCGTCGTCCCGATCGCGCTCGGCGCCCTTTGGAAGCTGCTCACGCGCGGCCGCAGGCGCGTCGTTGATCCGCAAGGAAAGTAAGCGGTCACAAAAAACGCGCACGACAGACGTAAAAAACGCGGCCACGTAGGCGAATACGGGCCGCGTTTCTTTTTTCCGGGGGCGGATTACGTGGTGCGGTTCTTGGCGATCGGCGGGTTCTTGGCGAAATAGGCCTTGATGCCGGTGAGCAGGGCGTCCGCGAGTTTTTCCTGATAGGCCGGGTCGTTCAGGCGCGATTCTTCTTCGGGATTGCTGATGAACGCGGTTTCGACGAGCACCGAAGGAATGTCCGGAGCCTTGAGCACAGCGAAGCCGGCCTGTTCGACATTCGCGCTATGCAGCTTGTTGAGGCCGCCGATCTGGCGCAGCAGGGCGCTGCCGAACTGCTTGCTGTCGCGGATTTGCGCCGTCGTCGACATGTCGAGCAGGGCGTGTGCGACGGCGCGGTCGTTCGTCTTGATGTTGACGCCGCCGATCAGGTCGGACGCGTTCTGGGTTTTTTCGAGCAGACGGGCCGTGGTGGATGACGCGCCGCGCTCGGACAGGGCGAACACGGACGAGCCGCGCGCCTCCGGCGAAGTGAAGGCGTCGGCGTGGATCGACATGAACAGGTCGGCCTCGACACGCCGCGCTTTCTGGACGCGCACGCCGAGCGGCACGAAGAAATCCGCGTCGCGCGTCATCATGGCGCGCATGTTCGGCTGTGCGTCGATCTTGTCGCGCAGGCGCTTGGCGATCTGCAGCACCACGACTTTCTCGTACGAGCCGCGATGGCCGACGGCACCCGGATCTTCGCCGCCATGGCCAGGATCGAGGGCGATGGTGAGCAGCCGCGCGGTTTTCGCGCCGCGCGCCGGCGGCAGGGCGGGCGCGTCGTCGTCGTCATCCTGGCGTTGGGCGAGCTGCGGCGATTTGTCGGCAGGCTTCGCTGCAGGCTTGCCGGTCTGCGACGGTTGACGGCCCGACGGTTTCGTATCGCCCTGAGCGTATTTCCGGAAAAACGCCTCACTGTCTTCGCTGCCGGCCGCGCCGCCGCTCTGGGCGAAGGCTTCGGCCTTGCGCTCGGACTTGGCGAGCAGCTCCATCAGCGGATCGGGTTCGACGGCAGGGTACAGGTCGAAAACGGTGCGATATTGATAGCCAGCGACCGGGGGCAGGGTGAACGACTGCGGTTTCACGCCGGTCTTGAGGTCGAACACCATGCGTACGACGCCGGGCTTGTATTGGCCGACTCGGACCTGGCTGATCTGGGGGTCGTTTGGCTGGATCTTGGCGACGAGATCGCGCAGCGCGGCGTTCATTTCCAGGCCGTCGAGATCGATCACGAAACGGTTGGGGCTCTCCATCAGCGTCTGCTGGAACGGGACCGCAGTGTCCGTTTCGAGCGTGACGCGCGTGTAGTCCTTGGCCGGCCAGACGCGCACGGCGACGATGGTGTTGCCGAACGCAAGACGGGGCCCGGCCAGCGCGAGGATCAGCGTGGATGCGCCCGTGCGCAGCGCGCGGCGCCGGCCGGCGTCGAGCGTGGATGAATCGTCGGTGCGTCGAAAGCGTTTGATCAGCATGAGTAAAGGCAGGCGAGGCCGGCCGGGGTGCCGGCAGTGACAGTCAGACGGCGCCCATCGCCTTCGGGTTCCAACGCCAGTGTCAAATCAGGGGTGCCGAGCAATCCGGCGGCCTTTTCAGGCCATTCGACCAGGCACAGGGCGTCGCCGGCAAAATGTTCGCGAAAGCCGGTGTCGTGCCATTCGGCCGGATCGCCGAAGCGGTACAGATCGAAATGATAGACCGGCAGCGGTCCGTTGGGGGTACTGATGTTGTATGGTTCACACAACGTGTAGGTGGGACTTTTCACACGGCCGACATGTCCGAGGGCACGCAAAAGCGCGCGCACGAAGGTGGTCTTGCCGGCGCCGAGGTCGCCTGAGAGCTGCACATGCAGTCCCCGTTTGCCTGAGGGGGCGGTGGCCATGCGCGCGACGATGGCCTGCGCGAGGCGGGCGGCAAATGTCTCGGTGGCAGGCTCGTCAGGCAGTGCGAAGATGCGTGGCCCGGGGGTGCCGGAAATTTGACCGGGCGCGTCGCCGACAGGATCGTCAGAAGTGCCGCCGGCCGCAGGATATTCGGGCATTGCGTAAAATGGAGTGAATGAAAGCTTCCGTGATTTTCCCCGCTCCCGCCGCACAAGTCGAGACTTCGTCGACATCCGGTGTTGCCGATGCGCCGCACGCGTCCCTGGACGCCGCCGCGCTGGCGGCGCTCGCCACCCGCATCAAGACCTGGGGACGCGAACTCGGTTTCGGCAGGATCGGTATCGCGGACACGGATCTGGAGCACGCGGAAGCGGGCCTGCAAGCCTGGCTGGACGCGGGTTGCCACGGGGACATGGATTATATGGCCAACCACGGGATGAAGCGCGCGCGGCCGGCCGAACTGGTCCCGGGCACGTTGCGGGTCATCAGCGCCCGCATGGACTATCTGCCCCAGGACACCGATCCCGCCACATGGCGCGCGCAAGAAGATGTGCGCCAACAGGATCCGAACGCAGCGGTGGTGTCCGTCTATGCACGCGGCCGCGATTACCACAAGGTACTGCGTAGCCGTCTTCAGCAACTGGCAGATCGGATTTCGGCCGAGATCGGTCCGTTCGGGTATCGGGTGTTTACGGACTCCGCGCCGGTATTGGAAGTGGCGTTGGCGCAAAAGGCGGGTATCGGCTGGCGCGGAAAGCATACCTTGCTGCTCAGCCGTGACGCGGGGTCGATGTTCTTCCTGGGCGAGTTGTTTGTCGATGTCCCGCTGCCGGTAGATGTCTCCCTCGACGCCGGCGAGTTTTGCGGGCAATGCCGGCGCTGCCAGGAAGTTTGCCCGACCGGCGCGATCGTCTCGCCATATCGCGTCGATGCCCGGTTGTGTGTGTCGTACCTGACGATCGAGCACAAAGGTGCCATCCCGGAAGCGCTGCGCGCCAAGATGGGCAATCGTGTCTATGGCTGTGACGATTGCCAACTCTTCTGCCCCTGGAACAAGTTTGCCCGGCCGTCACCGCTGACAGATTTCGCGCCGCGCAATCGCCTCGACGCGGCGTCGCTGGCCGAGCTGTTTGCCTGGACGGAAAGCGAGTTTCTCGAACGGCTCTCCGGCAGCGCCATCCGGCGCATCGGTCATGAGCGCTGGCTGCGCAATCTCGCCGTGGGTCTCGGAAATGCGTTGCGGGCCGCAGCCGATGAAACCGCTCGCGCCCCGTTGCGCGCTGCGTTGACCGCGCGTGCCGACCATCCGTCCGCACTGGTCCGGGAGCATGTCGCCTGGGCGTTGGCGCAGGAAGGCGTGAGCCCATGACATCCTCCGCGTTGCCCGACGATCTGCACGACAACGCGCACGACCCGGCGCTCGAAGACGAACATGACACCGGCCGCATCGCTTTCGATCCGGATTGCGCATCGTATCTGGCCAGCGCGGCGCTGATCGACACGTTCAACGACACCGTCTGGCTGGAAGACGGCCTCGCCGGCAATACGCTCGAAGCGTATCGGCGCGATCTGCGCCTTTTCGCCGAATGGCTGAGCGGTTCGCTGGACAAGTCGCTCGACAGCGCCACGGAAGCTGACCTCACCGCCTATCTCGCCTATCGGCGGGCCAGCCTCGCGAGCAGCGTCAATCGCAGGCTGTCCGTCTTCAAACGCTTTTATCAATGGGCGCTGCGCGAACATCATTGCGCTTCGGACCCTTGCCTGCGCATCGCTTCGGCGAAACGTCCGCCGCGATTGCCGTCCACACTGTCGGAGACCCAGGTCGAGGCGCTGTTGGCCGCCCCCGACGTCAGCACGCCGCTCGGTCTGCGAGACCGCGCCATGCTCGAAGTGATGTACGCTAGCGGGTTGCGCGTGTCGGAACTGGTGTCGCTCAAGACGATCGAAGTCGGGCTCAACGAAGGTGTTCTGCGGATTTTCGGGAAGGGTGCGAAAGAGCGGCTCGTGCCATTCGGCGACGAAGCCGGCGCGTGGCTCGACCGCTACCTGCGCGAGAGCCGGGCCGTACTGCTGGGTGGCCGCGCGTGCGATACGCTGTTCGTCACGCAACGCGGCGATGGCATGACGCGCCAGGCGTTCTGGTATCTGATCAAGCGTTATGCGCAATTGGCGGATATTCATGCGCCGCTGTCGCCGCACACGCTGCGGCACGCGTTCGCCACGCATCTGATCAATCACGGCGCCGACCTGCGCGTCGTGCAATTGCTGCTCGGTCACGCGGATATTTCCACCACGCAAATCTATACGCACGTGGCGCGCGAACGTCTCAAGACGCTTCACGCCCGGCATCACCCGCGCGGCTGACTTTTTTTATTACAATGGCGCGATGAGCAAGGCCAAACACGTCTCGGAAACGCCCGCCACACAGTTTCTGAAGAAGCATAATGTGGCGTTCACCGAGCATGTCTACGAGTATGTCGAGCATGGCGGCACCGGGGAGTCGGCACGGCAATTGGGTGTCGAGGAACATGCTGTCGTCAAGACGCTGGTGATGGAAGACGAGAAGGCGCGCCCGCTGATCGTGCTGATGCACGGCGACCGGACCGTCTCCACCAAGAATCTCGCCCGCCAGATCGGCGCGAAACGCATCGAACCCTGCAAGCCCGAGGTCGCACAGCGGCATTCCGGTTTCCTGGTCGGCGGCACGTCGCCTTTCGGCACCAGGCGGGCGATGATCGTCTACGTGGAGTCGAGCATCCTCGCGCTGCCGCGAATCTATATCAACGGCGGGCGCCGCGGCTATCTGATCGGGATTGCGCCGCAAGTGCTGCAGAATACGCTGAACGCGAAGCCCGTGCTGTGCGCGCTTGACGATTGAGCCGCACGGCGCCTTCGCCGGTTTGCCGCAAGCGCGACGGGGTGCAGACGCGCATCGCGCGCGCAACCCCGTGTTTGCCAGAATCGGGACGTTTGCGCAGCTCTTGTAGAATGGCGGCCATCTCAATAAGAAGGCACCCCGAAGTTCATGTCCACCCTGGTTTTCGTTCTCATCGCCTATCTGATCGGTTCGTTGCCGTTCGCCGTGATCGTCAGCCGTACGATGGGCCTCGCCGATCCGCGCTCCTACGGCTCGGGCAATCCCGGCGCGACCAATGTCCTGCGCTCGGGCAACAAGCTTGCGGCCGTGCTTACGCTCGTCGGCGACGCCTTCAAGGGCTGGCTGGCCGTTTTTCTGGCGGAACGCTTTGCCGGGGCCTGGGGTGTCGGCGACTTCGGCCTTGCCGCCGTGGCGTTGGCCGTGTTCATGGGGCACCTGTATCCGGTATTCCTGCGCTTCGCAGGCGGCAAGGGCGTCGCCACGGCGGCCGGTGTGCTGCTGGCGATCTCGCCGGTGCTGGGGCTCGCCGTGATCGCCACGTGGCTTATTGTCGCGGTGTTCTTCCGCTATTCGTCGCTGGCCGCGCTCGTGTCGGCGGTGTTCGCGCCGCTGTTCTATGTGCTGATGTTCGGTTTCGGCCCGTATGCGCCAGCCGTGATCGCCATGGCCGTGCTGCTGATCTATCGCCATCGCGGCAATATTGCGAAGCTGATGGCCGGCAAGGAAAGCCGGATCGGTCAGAAGAAGTCGTAAGCCGACGCCGCGCAAGTGGCAGAATCAATGACAACGGGCGCCAGGAAGCGCCCGTTTCGTTTTGCCGACAGTCGGTGAGCGGGTAAGCCGCTCAGCCGCTCAGTCGCGGAAGTTGTTGAAGTCGAGCGGGGTATCCGTGATTTCCTTGCGCAACAAGGCCATGGCCGACTGCAAGTCGTCGCGCTTGGCGCCCGAAATCCGCACGGCGTCACCCTGAATGCTGGCCTGCACCTTCATCTTGCTGTCCTTGATGAGGCGCACGATCTTCTTGGCAAGGTCGGACGTCACGCCCTTCTTCACGGTGATCACCTGTTTCACCTTGTCGCCGCTCACTTTCTCGATCTTGCCGTAGTCGAGGAAACGCACGTCGACCTGGCGTTTGGCCATTTTCGAAATCAGGACGTCGCGCACCTGGCTGAGCTTGAAATCGTCGTCGGCGTGCGCCGTCAGTTCCTGCTCCTTGTGCTCGATGCGGGCGTCGGAACCCTTGAAGTCGAAGCGCGTCGAAATTTCCTTGTTGGCTTGTTCGACCGCATTCTTGATCTCCACCATATTGGCTTCGCAGACCGTGTCAAACGATGGCATTTCGATTTCTCCCAAAAGCTGTCAGGGCCGTGGCGGGACGGCCGGTATAATGCGCAATCATTGAATTTGACCGACATTGTAATTCAGCCGTGCGTCCCGGTTAAGCCCGTGGCGCGTGGCGCTGCCTGATTCTCCCCATGCCCGAGCTGCAACGCGATTTTTCCCTGCGCGAACACAATACTTTCGGTTTGCCCGCCATGGCGCGTTTCGCCGTGGCCGTGCGCGACGAAGACGACCTGCGCGCCGCGCTCGCCTTGCCTGAAGGGCAGGGGCTGCCGCGCCTCGTGTTGGGCGGAGGCAGCAATCTTGTGTTGACGCGTGACTTCGACGGCCTCGTGCTGAAGATGGCGATCCAGGGGCGGGCATGCATTGCGCAAAGCACCGATGCGTGGCTTGTGGAGGCAGGCGCGGGACAGACGTGGCACGATTTCGTCGCCTGGACGCTCGAGATGGGCTGGCCCGGCCTCGAAAACCTCGCGCTGGTTCCCGGCACGGTGGGGGCTGCCCCGATCCAGAACATCGGCGCCTACGGCCTCGAGGTGGCCGAGCGTTTTGCGTATCTGCGCGCGCTCGACACGGCGTCGGGCGAATTCGTCGCGCTTGACGCCGCCGCCTGCCGTTTCGGCTACCGCGACAGCCTGTTCAAGCAGCAACCCGGCCGTTATATCGTCACTCGGGTGACATTTCGACTGCCGCGCCCGTGGCAACCCGTCACCGGGTATGCGGATGTCTCGCGCACGCTGGCCGAGCGCGCCGTTGCAACGCCCGCGCCACGCGATATCTTCGATGCGGTGGTGGATATCCGCCGTCGCAAGTTGCCCGACCCGGCGGATATCGGCAATGCAGGCAGCTTTTTCAAGAACCCGGTGGTCGACGCCGCCACGTTCGCCGCATTGCGTGCGCGCTTTCCCGACATCGTCGGCTATGCGCAGCCGTCAGGGGCGTGGAAGGTGGCGGCGGGGTGGATGATCGACCAGTGCGGCTGGCGTGGCCGCACCATGGGGCAAGCGGGTGTGCATGAGCGCCAGGCGCTGGTCCTGATTAATCGGGGTGGGGCGACCGGCGCGGACGTGGTGGCGTTGTCGCGCGCCATTCAGGCGAGCGTGGCCGAACGTTTCGGCGTGACGCTCGAACCCGAACCCGTCATGCTTTGATAGGCGTTGCGCCGGTTGGAAAACGTTCAGCCGTAATGGCAAACGTAATCGAGGGTTTCCAGCACTTCGATATCGAACTTGCTGTTGCCCGGTACCGAGAACTGCTGGCCTGCGGCGTATTCCTGCCAGTCGCTCTGACCGGCCAGGCGGATGCGGCAACGGCCGCCGGTGACTTCCATGACTTCCGGCGCTTCGGTGCCGAATTGCAGCGCGGCCGGGAAAATCACGCCCAGCGTCTTGCGGGTGCCGTCTGCAAACTTCACGGTGTGCGACACGCACTTGCCATCGAAATAGACGTTGGCGCGCTTGACCACGGAGACGTTATCGAATTGCGAGTTGTTCTGCGTCATGATGAAAATCGGAAAGTTGTAACGCGGCAAATGCCGCATGGGTTGAGTTCATAAATGATAGCGGAAGGCGGCCACTTTCATCGGGCCGCCCGCAAGGGTGCTCAGGCCGTCAAGCGGCCCAGCAGCAGATATTCCATCAGGGCCTTCTGCACGTGCAGACGGTTCTCGGCCTCGTCCCACACAACGCTTTGCGGGCCGTCGATGACTTCTGCGGACACTTCTTCGCCGCGGTGAGCGGGCAGGCAGTGCATGAAGAGCGCATCCGGCTTGGCCTGTCCCATCAGGTCCGCGTTCACGCACCATTGGGCGAAGGCCGCCTTGCGCACTTCGTTTTCCGCTTCATAGCCCATGCTGGTCCAGACGTCGGTCGACACGAGGTCGGCGCCCGCGCACGCCGCGCGCGGATCCTCGAACTCACGCACGAACGGACGGCTGGACTCGGCGACCAGCTTCTGGTCGAGACGATAACCCGGCGGCGTCGAGATGTGGAACGTGAAGCCGAAGATTTCGGCGGCCTGAATCCACGTGTACGACATATTGTTGGCGTCGCCGATCCACGTCACGGTCTTGCCCTTGATCGGGCCGCGCTGCTCGTAATACGTGAAGATGTCGGCGAGGACCTGGCACGGGTGGTACTCATTGGTGAGCCCGTTGATGACCGGCACACGCGAGTGCTGACTGAAGCGCTCCAGGATCTCCTGGCCGAACGTACGGATCATGATGATGTCGGTCATCCGTGAAATGACCTGCGCGGCATCCTCGATCGGCTCGCCGCGGCCAAGCTGCGTGTCGCGTGTGTTCAGGAACACGGCGTGGCCGCCCAGTTGGTGGATGCCGGCTTCGAACGACAGGCGTGTGCGGGTCGAGCTCTTCTCGAAGATCATCGCCAGCGTGCGGTCGTGCAGCGGATGGTAGGTCTCGTAGTTCTTGAACTTGCGTTTCAGGATGCGCGCGCGCTCGAGGACGTAGTCGTACTCTTCGAGCGAGAAGTCGTTGAACTGCAAGTAGTGCTTGATCGGTTTGGCTGTCATCTTGGCGTTGCGTTGCTCTGTATGCGGTCGGCGCCGGCGCGCAGGGACCCTAAGTCTACCAAATCGTTTTGGCGTCACACGAATGGCGTATGATCAAGACCGCTGCCAGCACAGGAAAGATGGCTTGGCAAGCGCTAAAAAAACATCGGCGGTGACGGCTGGCGACGGGTTTAAGTCTTATATAAGATATAATACTGACTCTGCCGGCGACGCTTACCCGCGACGGCCGGCGCAGGTGTTTTATGAGGTGATTGAGCGATATGACCGACCAGGTTACCGCGCGCGAGTATTTCATCCAGGGCATCACCCGGGATGGCAAGAAGTTCCGGCCCAGCGATTGGGCGGAGCGTCTGTGCGGCGTCATGTCGTGTTTTGGCCGAAGCAGCGCTGCCGGCCCGCACGCGCACATGCAATACTCCCCCTACGTCCGCCCGATGCAAGTGGGCGATGTGAAATGTGTCGTGGTCGACGAACGACTGCGCCAGATCGAGCCGATGGCGTTCGATTTCGTGCTGAACTTCGCCCGCGACAACGATCTGCAACTGACCGAAGCTTGTACCATTCCCGATCCGGCGTGAGACCCAATGAAAAAAGCCCGCGCGAAGCGGGCTTTTTTCATGTTCCGGCCTGAGCCGGAAACGGCAGGCAACTCGTAGCAGCCGCCATGAGGCAGCTTGCGCGGGTAGCCTGTATCGCTGACGCTGCTATCAGGCAGCGCTGGTCATGGCCTTGATGGCGGCCGACAGGCGGCTCTTCTGACGGGCAGCGGTGTTCTTGTGAACGATCTTCTTGTCGGCGATGATGTCGATCGTCTTGGCCGACGTGCGCAGCACTTCCTTGGCGGCAGCGGGGTCACCCGCGGCGATGGCCTTGCGGACAGCCTTGACAGCCGTGCGCAGACGCGAACGCAGTGCCGAGTTGTGTGCGTTGAGCTTGACGGTTTGACGAGCGCGCTTGCGCGCCTGAGCGGTATTTGCCATGTTCTGTGAATTCCTTGAATTGCTCCGCCTGATGCGGCCTATGCAGTTTTATCCGGATTGGCGAGGCTTCCCGGGAGACACGGTAAGGCCAGGAAGCAATCCATTGACTTCTAAACCAACGATTATAGCGCAGGTTTTCAGAATCTTGCAATGCCCGGGGCATTTGCTGTGCGTATAATACGCGCAACATGAATTTGCTCAAAGCCCTAGCCACGGTCAGCGGGTTTACGATGCTCTCGCGCATCACCGGACTGATCCGTGAAATCCTGATCGCCCGCATGTTCGGCGCCGGTCCCATGACCGACGCCTACAATGTCGCATTCCGTATTCCGAACCTGCTGCGCCGGCTATCGGCCGAGGGCGCGTTTTCGCAGGCCTTCGTGCCGATCCTGGCGGAATTCAAGTCGCAACGCGGTGAAGACGACACGAAGCGGCTCGTCGATTCCGTCGCCACCATCCTGTTCTGGGCGCTTTCCCTGCTGACGGCGGCGGGCGTGCTCGGGGCCGCCGGCGTCGTCTACGCCGTGGCCACGGGCCTGTCGCGCGAAGGCGGCACGTTCGATGCGGCGGTCTTCATGACCCGCGTGATGTTCCCGTACATTACGCTGATTTCCCTGACGACACTCGCCGCGGGCGTGCTCAATACCTGGCGGCAGTTCTCTGTGCCGGCATTTGCGCCGGTGCTGCTCAACGTCAGCTCGATCGTCGCGTCGCTGTGGGTCGCCCCGCACCTGAGAACGCCCGTCTACGCGCTGGCCTATGCCGTGATTGCCGGCGGCGTGCTGCAATTGCTGATCCAGTTGCCGGCGCTCGCACGCATCGGGATGATGCCGCGCATTTCGTTCAACGTCCGTGCCGCCTTGCGCAACAAGGGCGTCAAGCGGGTCCTCTCGAAGATGGTGCCGGCGACGCTGGCCGTGTCTGTCGCGCAGGTCAGCCTTATCATCAACACCAATATTGCGTCGCGGCTGGCGCAGGGTAGCGTCTCGTGGCTGGCCTACGCGGACCGGTTGATGGAATTCCCGACCGCGCTGCTCGGCGTCGCCCTCGGCACGATCCTGCTGCCCAGTCTGGCGCGCGCCCACGCCGACGGCGACCCGCATGAATACTCGTCCCTGCTGGACTGGGGCTTGCGCCTGACGTTCCTGCTGGCGGCGCCAAGCGCCGTCGGGCTGTTCGTCTACGCCGGGCCGCTGACGGCCACGCTGTACCAGTACGGCCGTTTCGACGCGACCGACGTGGTCATGACCGCGCACGCGCTGACGGCGTATGGCGTCGGGCTGGTGGGCCTGATCCTGATCAAGATCCTTGCGCCCGGCTTTTACGCCAAGCAGGATATCAAGACGCCGGTGCAGATTGCCGTGGTCGTGCTGATCGCCACGCAGTTGTCGAACTTGCTGTTTGTGCGCTGGTTCGCGCATGCGGGGCTGTCCCTGTCGATCGGCGTGGGCGCCTGCATGAACGCGGCGCTTCTGTTTGTCGGGCTTTATCGGCGCGGCATCTACCGTCCCGCGCCTGGCTGGAAGCTGTTTTTCGTGCAGTTGCTGGCCGCATGCTTGTTGTTGGCGGGCATGCTACTGTGGTTCACGCAAAGCTTCGACTGGATCGCGCTGGGCGAACGCCCGGTCGCGCGTATCGCACTATTGGGCGCCAGTCTGGTCCTATGCGGTGTGCTGTATTTCGGGGCATTATTCATCATGGGTTTCAATTTCGCGTTCTTCCGGCGGCGCGTGGCCTGATCGTCCGGGCCGAGCCGCTGCCGTGGCGCATATCGACGGACAGACCGCATGGCGAATCGTTTTCTCGAGTATTTCGCGAGCCTGGTGGCCTCGGACGAGGGCCTGCCTCTCACCGAGGCGGCTGTGGCCCTCGCGCAGGACGCGTACCCCGACCTTGACGTCCAGGGCACGCTGACGCAAATCGACGGTTTGGCCGCCCGCCTTGCCAAGCGGCTGCCGGCCGACGCAGGTCAATTGCAGAAGCTGCAGCTGCTCGATCACTTTTTCTTCCGCGAACTCGGCTTTTCCGCCAATCAGAACGACTACTACGACCCGGACAACAGCCATCTCCATGTGGTGCTGGACCGGCGTCGCGGCATCCCGATTTCGCTTGCCGTCTTGTGCATGGAGATTGGTCAACAGATCGGTTTGCCGCTGCGCGGGTTGTCGTTTCCGGGGCATTTCCTGATGCGCCTGGCGGTACCTGCCGGCGACGTCGTGATCGATCCGTTGTCGGGGCAATCCTTGTCACCGCAACGACTGCTCGAGATGGTCGAACCCTATCTCAGGCACTACCGCGACGAGAGCGCCGAGCCGATCCAGGAGTTGGCGCTCTGGGCGCTGTTGCACCCGTTTCTGGAGCCGGCATCGCCACGCGAGATTCTGGCGAGGATGCTGCGCAATCTTCGCGCCATCTACACTCAAAGCGAGCGCTGGGAACGTGTGCTGGCGGTGCAGGAGCGCATGGTGCTGGTATTGCCCGATGCGCCGGCGGAACGCCGCGATCGCGGGCTTGCCTATGCCCGTCTGAATCTGGTGCGCCCCGCGCAGGAAGATCTGGAGTTTTATCTGTCGCAGCGCGGCGAATCTGACGACGCAGACGCGGTGCGGCACATGCTCGACGATTTGAGCCGCCGCCCGGGCGGACACGGCTGAGCAGGACTGGGCACGGCCCGCAGAGGGGCGCACGTGCAGTGCGCGGCGTTGCCCGCGCGTCCGTCGTCAGGCCGATCGCGCCGCCAGCTGTTCCACGCGCCGGCGCAAGCCGGGCTTGTAGCCGAAGAAGAAGAACAGCTCGGCCATCAGGAAAATCGGGGCGATGAACACCTGGAAGAAATTATCGAGCAGCGCCGGCTTGCGGCCCTCGAAGTGATGCCCCACCAGCTGGAAAATCCAGCCGCCGACAAACAATACGAAGAATGCCCCCAGGCCCCATGTCCAGGGAAGCCGGGACAAATGCCGGGCCGCGGCCAGCATGAGGGCCGAGAACGCCGTCATCGCAAGCGCGAGCGGTACGTCGAGCACGAAGTAGTACATCAACAACACCAGCACGAACACGTGCGCGGCGTTCAGGCCGCTCGGGCCGAGCGGGACCCACGACAGCAACAGCAGGATCGCCAGCATGATCGCCGGGACGCCAATGAAGTGGGTAAGACGGTTCTTGGGACTGCGGTGGTAGCGCTGGTAGAACGACATCTGTTCAGCCAGGGATTTCATGCCAACCTCCTGCCGGGGAATCGCGGGGCGCCGGTGACGGGACCGGCGTCGAGACCGGCCGCGCAGCATGACCTGGGCGGCCGGGCTTCCATTGTAGTCAGGAATCGGTGTGCCGTTTGGTGCGGTGCAGCATGCGTGGCCGTGTGCGCCGGGGACGGTTATTTCGGCTGCATCCGGATCGCGCCGTCGAGCCGGATGACTTCGCCATTGAGCATCGGATTGCGGATGATCTGCTCGACGAGCATGGCGTATTCGGCCGGCTTGCCGAGCCGGGGCGGGAACGGCACCATCTTGCCCAGCGCATCCTGCACGTCCTGCGGCATGCCGAGCATCATCGGCGTCTCGAACAGGCCCGGCGCGATGGTCATCACGCGAATGCCGCGCTTCGACAGGTCGCGCGCCACCGGCAGCGTCAGGCTCGCCACACCGCCTTTGGACGCCGCATAGGCGGCCTGGCCGATCTGGCCGTCGTAGGCCGCCACCGAGGCGGTGTTGATGATGACCCCTCGCTCGCCTTCCCCGTTCGGTTCGTTCATGGTCATCTGGGCCGCTGCGAGACGAATCATGTTGAACGTGCCGATCAGGTTGATCTGGATGACCTTGGCGAATGTATCGAGGGGGTGGGGGCCATCCTTGCCGACGGTCTTGCAGCCGATCGCGATGCCCGCGCAATTGACGAGCCCGCGCAACGTACCGCGCTGGCGCGCGGCGGCGACCACCGCTTCGCCGTCGTCGGCACGGGTCACGTCGCACTTGACGAAGCCGCCGGCGAGGTGATCGGCCAGCTTCCGGCCTTCGGTTTCATTCAGATCCGCCAGCACCACTTGCGCGCCAAGGCCACGGAGCCAGCGTGCCGCCGCCGCCCCCAGACCCGATGCGCCACCCGTAACGATGAACACGTTGTCCTGGATTTCCATGCCGCCTCCCATATGAGTCGTCAACCGGCATGCCGGATAATGCCGAAACCGGCATGGACCTCCGCGCGCCGTTGACCGTATTCTACCGGCGGCAACGTGCGTGCATGCACGTGCCCGCGGAAACGAAAAAAGCGGCCGAAGCCGCCTTTCTCATCGGCCGTGGGGACGGCCTTGTCTAACGTCGGGCGTTGCTTACTTCAGCGCCTCGAACACGCGGGCGCGGATGTCGTCGACACTGCCCAGCCCCGAGATCTTGCGGTATTGCGGCGCGGCGACCGAGGCGCTTGCGCTGGCATTGTCCGCCCAAGCCGAGTAATACGCCACCAGCGGCTTGGTCTGCGCTTCGTAGACTTCAAGACGCTTCTTGACGGTCTCTTCCTTGTCGTCGTCGCGCTGCACCAGCGGTTCGCCCGTCACGTCGTCGACGCCTTCGGTTTTCGGCGGATTGAACTTGACGTGGTAAGTGCGGCCCGATGCCGGATGCGTGCGGCGGCCGCTCATGCGGGAGATGATTTCGTCGAACGGCACGTCGATTTCAAGCACGTAGTCGATGGCAACACCGGCTTCCTTCATCGCTTCCGCCTGCGGGATCGTGCGCGGGAAACCGTCAAAAAGGTAACCCTTGGCGCAATCGTCCTGCGTCAGGCGCTCCTTGACCATGCCGATGATGACCTGATCCGGCACCAATTCGCCAGCATCCATGAACTTCTTGGCTTCGAGGCCCAATGACGTGCCGGCCTTGATCGCCGCGCGCAGCATGTCGCCGGTCGAAATCTGGGGAATGCCGAACTTTTCCTTGATGAAAGTCGCTTGGGTGCCCTTGCCGGCTCCGGGTGCCCCCAACAAAATCAGACGCATCGATGACTCCTGATAGATTGTGATTTATGAATGCGGTTCTTGCGGCGGGCATGGGAGACCGGTCGGCGTGCCTGCGTTGGCATTGCGGCGCCGTTTTTTTGGGGGGCGATCAACCGGACTCTGCTCGCTGGATCACAGCGATTATGCCACGATGCGTCGGATGGCCGACGATTTTAGGGGCAGGCACGGCCCAAAATGGAACGATCGGGACGCAAGCGACGCCTGCGCGCGGTGCACGACCCGGCCGTCGGCAGGGCGGCAGATCCCGCCCACGCGGACGCCGGGCCGGGATTCGGCGATCGGATCCCCGGGGCTACGCGCCGAGCAGCGCCCGAACCCGAGTCAGATCCTCCGGTGTGTCTACGCCCGGCAGGGGGATGTCGTTCGTCAGCAACACAGCGATCCGTTCGCCGTGCCACATGGCGCGCAGTTGTTCCAGCGATTCGGCCATCTCGATCGGCGCTTGCGCCAGCGTCGGATAGCTGCGCAGGAACGACGCGCGATAGGCATACAGCCCGATATGCCGATAGATCGGCGTTTCCGGCGCGGGCAGGCTGTCGGTCTGCGTCAGGCCCGCTTTCCAGGCGTCGCGGGCCCAGGGAATCGGCGCTCGCGAGAAGTACAGCGCCCGCCCGCGTGCGTCGAGCACGACCTTGACGACGTTCGGGTTGAAGATTTCGTCGTTCGCGTGAATCGGATGCGCCGCCGTGGCGAGCGCGCATTCGGGATGCGCCGCGAGATGCGCCGCCACCGCCTGCACCAGCAAGGGGTCGATCAGCGGTTCGTCGCCCTGGACGTTGACCACGATCGTGTCGTCCGGCCACCCGAGCTGTTCGGCGACTTCCGCGAGACGGTCGGTGCCGGTCGGATGGTCGGCACGCGTGAGCCGCACGTCGAAACCATAGGCCGCCACGGCGTCGAACACACTTTGCGCGTCGGTCGCGACCACCACCTGGCGCGCCCCCGATTCGCGCGCACGTTCCGCGACGCGCACGACCATCGGCTTGCCGGCCAGATCGACCAACGGCTTGTTCGGCAATCGGGTCGAGGCGAGGCGGGCGGGGACGACCGCGACGAAATCGGTGGCGGGCGCGGCAGGCTTCACGGGCGCACTCACTTCGCAGGCGTGTCCGATGGGCCCGACGGCTCGAGCGGCACGGGTGTGCCTTCGACTGACTGGCGGGCCTCATCGGCCAGCATCACAGGGATGCCGTCGCGAATCGGGTAGGCGAGTTTGTCCGCGTGGCAAATCAGTTCCTGGGCTTTCTTGTCGTACGCCAGGGGGCCCTTGCACAACGGGCAGACGAGAATTTCAAACAGTCGGGTGTCCACGCAATTTCTCCACTACCAGGGATACCAGGCGCGCATCCAGCGCGGCCTCGGCGGGCACGGCCCACAAGCGCGGGTCGGACCAGGTCAGGCATTTTACTGCATCCTTTTCGGTAATCAGGATGGCGTCGGCGTTCGCGGCGTCGAACGGATTGGCGGCAAAATCGAAATGGTCAGGCAAGGCGAGCACGTCGAGCGTCAACCCCGCAGCGCGCAGCGCAGCGAAGAAGCGCTCCGGGGCGCCGATGCCCGCCGCCGCAAGTACGCGGCGCCCGGCAAAATGCGCGAGCGGCCGCCGCAGTTCCGGCTGGCTCACCGACCAGGCGTCGCCGAGCGACAGCGTCAAACGCCAGGTGTCGGGCCAGTCGGGCAGGGCGTTGGCGTAAGGGTCATTGACGAGGTTGGCGTCACGCAGGCGCGACAGCGGTTCGCGCAACGGGCCGGCCGGCAGCAGGAAGCCGTTGCCGGCCAGACGGTGATCGAACACGGCGATCTCGACGTCGCGGGCGAGCGCATAGTGTTGCAGGCCGTCGTCGCAGACGATTACGTCGCACGCCGGATGCGCCGCCAGCAGTGCATGGCCGCTTTCGGCGCGGGCCGGCCAAACCCATACGGGGGCACCGGTGCGTCGCGCGATCAGGAGCGGCTCGTCCCCGACGTCGGACGGCGAATCGCCCGCCCGGACTTCGCGCGGCGCCGACAGCTTCACGCCGTAGCCGCGCGAGAGCACCCCGGGTGTGTATCCATGCGCGCGCAGGGCGCCGATCAAGGCGATGACTGTCGGCGTCTTGCCAGTGCCGCCGACGGTCAGGTTGCCGACCACGACGACCGGCACGGGCAGCCGCACGGTTTTGCGCCACCCCATGCGGAAGCCAAGGCGGCGCCATGCTGCCGCGGCCGCGAAGCCCCATGAAAACGGCCAGAGCAGGCACGCTGCAAGACCGCGTCGTTGCCACTGGGCGGTGACCCAATGGACAAGCGGCCCCGACAGGCGGGGGACAAGCGCCCGGGCGCGCGGTGCGCTCATCGCTTCGGATGCCCGGATGCGGCACGCGCGGCGAACGTCAGGCGCGACAGCCCCGCTTCACGCGCAGCTTCCATGACGTTGATGACCGACTGGTGAGAACTTTTCGCGTCTGCGTTGATGACGATCACCGGCTCGTCGGTGCCGGCGCGCTTCCCGGCAGCCGCGCCGCGCAGCGCCGCGGCAAGGCTGGCGACGTCGCGCCCGGGCAGCGTTTGCCTGTCGATCGCGTAGGCGCCATCCACGCCCACCGACACCACGATCTGCTCGGGCGGCTGCATCGCGCGCGCGGCGTCGGCGACCGGCAGGTTCACTTTGAGCGCGGTATAGCGCGTGTACGTCGTGGTGATCATCAGGAAGATGAGAATCACCAGCAGCACGTCGATCAACGGGATCAGGTTGATCTCGGGTTCGGCTTTCTGAAGGCCTCGGCGAAAGTTCATGAGACGTCGCCTCGCCGCTCAGTGCCGGGGCAGCGTGGCATCGAGGAAATGCACCGCCTGCGTTTCGAGTTCGACGAGAAACGCGTCGACGCGCGCGCGATACATTCGATAGAAGATCATCGCGGGAATGGCAATCATGAGCCCGAAGCCGGTGTTGTAGAGCGCCACGGAAATGCCGTGCGCGAGTTGCGCCGGATCGGTGCCCGTGGCGTCCTGCGAGCCAAAGATCTCGATCATGCCGACGACCGTGCCGAACAAGCCCATCAGCGGCGCGACAGACGCGATGGTGCCGAGCGCAGACAGATACTTTTCGAGTTCGTGGGCGACTGCGCGGCCGGTTTCCTCGAGGGCGTCCTTGGCGGCGTCGCGCGGGCCCTTCGGGTTGCCGGCAACGTAGCGCACGCCCGTGGCGAGCACGCGGCCGAGCATCGAGCCACGGGCGAGCTGGTCGGTGGCGTCGCCCTTGCCCTGGCCACGGCGGGCGAGGGCGATGGCGGCATCGAGCGCGCCCGGGGGCAGCACGCGTTCACGGCGCAAGCTGAGCGCGCGTTCGACGATGAGGGCGAGGGCGATGACGGAAGCAATAAGCAATGGCCAGATGGGCCAGCCAGCGGCCTGGATTACGGCAAACAAGGACAACCTCTTGGTGTGAGCGGGGATAACATCGAACAGGCCGCACTGTAGCGCGCGGGCAAGCGACGGGCAAGCGCCGTTTTCCACAAACCGCGCGCATAAGGTTGTATATAAGCATTGAAAAGATTCGCTAAGTCGTTGCGCGGACAACGTTTTTTTGGATTGCTCAAAAATTGGGCTGGAAAACGTTTCAGATTCGATGTGTACCGGTCGGTCGGAAAAATGCCGTATTGTGCTCGCGCCTGTGGATAACTTTGTGAACATGTCGACGAGCATGCGGCAATTGGACGCAGGACCGCGAATACCGACTGGGACATTGCTTTCAAATGCTCATTTTTCGTTTAGAAATCATTGTCTTATGCGTCTGCGAGAGGAATCTCTTCGCACGTACAAGCGAAAACCCTTAAATTAACGGTCCTGTGGACAGATTTTTCCTCGCGAAACCGCATGAACCTTTCCTTTGACGACACACGGCCCGCCGCCGGCGCGGATCGCGTGATAAGTGTTTCAGAATTGAACAAGGCCGTGGCCGGCGTGCTCGAGCGCAGTTTCCCGCTTGCATGGGTCAGCGGCGAGATTTCCAATTTCACGCGTGCCGCGAGCGGGCACTGGTACTTCTCGATCAAGGATGCCCAGGCGCAGATGCGCTGCGTGATGTTTCGGGGGCGCGCGCAATACGCGGACTTCTCGCCGCGTGAGGGCGACCGGGTGGAAGTGCGTGCATTACTCTCGATGTACGTGCCGCGCGGCGAGGTTCAACTCAACGTCGAGGCGATTCGGCGCGCGGGACAGGGCAATCTCTACGAAGCGTTCCTGCGCCTGAAGGAAAAACTGGCTGCCGCCGGGCTGTTCGATGCGCAGCGCAAACGGGCATTGCCGAGCTTCGCGCGACGCGTTGGAGTGGTGACGTCGCTGCAGGCGGCCGCCCTGCGTGATGTGCTCACGACGTTGGCGCGGCGTGCGCCGCACGTCAGCGTGATCGTCTACCCGGCGCCGGTGCAGGGCGCCGACGCGGCCGTGCGATTGGCCGCTGCGCTCGATACGGCCAACGTGCGCAATGAAGTCGACGCCATCCTGCTGTGCCGCGGCGGCGGGTCCATCGAGGATCTGTGGGCCTTCAATGAAGAAGTGCTGGCGCAGGCCATCGCGCGCAGCGGCTTACCCGTCGTGTCGGGCGTCGGGCACGAAACCGACTTCACGATTGCCGATTTCGTGGCAGACGTGCGTGCGCCGACGCCGACGGCGGCCGCCGAAATGATCAGCGCGGCGCGCGACGAATGCTTGCGCTATCTCGAGCGTGACCGCCAGCGGCTGACGCGCGCAATGCGCCGCGTACTGGAACAGCGCGCCCAGCAGCTCGACGGGCTGTCGCGCAGCCTGATCAGTCCACGCGAGCGGCTGGCGCGTCAGCGCGGCACGCTGCTGCACCTGAACGACCGGCTGCGCCACGCGCTGGAACGGCCGCTCGCCCAACGGCGCGGCCGCTTCGAGATGCTGCGGTTGCGGCTCGCACGCGTCGTGCCTGACACCGCATCGCAACATGAGCGGATTACCCTGTTGGCACAGCGTGTCGAGGCCGCCATCGGCCGGAAATTGGAGCGCGATGGACAGCGCATGGACGACTTGTCAGCCAGGCTGGAATTGCTCAACCCGCGCCGAACGTTGCAACGCGGTTACGCGGCGGTACTCGATACGCGCGGGCAGCCGTTGCGGGATCCGCGCAAGCTGCAGCGCGGGCAGCAGGTGACGGTGCACCTGGCCGAAGGCGCGGCCGATGTCGGCATTGGTGACGTTCAGGTCAGGCTTGACGATACTTTTTGAACGGGATGCGGCCCGCTGGCGTCGCCAATGCGCAGGCATCTGCATTGATCGGCGAGCATCGGCGCACAACGCTCCCGCCGTGCCCGAAATCGTCGGTGAAGCGAGTACCCGTGTGGTTTGCGGGGTTTTATCTAACGGACTAGAATCAACGATTCCGGATATTGCAAATCGGGTTCCCCTCAGAGCACAAAGGACAAAACGCCATGGAACATACGCTTCCGCAACTGCCGTATGCGCTTGACGCACTTCAACCGCACATTTCGCAAGAAACCCTGGAATATCACTACGGCAAGCATCATCAAGCCTACGTGACGAACCTGAACAACCTGATCAAAGGCACCGAGTTCGAAAACGCCAGCCTGGAAGACATCATCAAGAAGTCGTCGGGCGGCGTGTTCAACAACGCTGCGCAGATCTGGAACCACACGTTCTTCTGGAACAGCCTGGCACCGAACGCCGGCGGCGCACCGACCGGTGCCCTGGCTGCGGCGATCGACGCCAAGTGGGGCTCGTTCGATGCCTTCAAGGAAGCCTTTTCGAAGTCGGCCATCGGCAACTTCGGTTCGGGCTGGACGTGGCTGGTGAAGAAAGCTGACGGTTCGGTCGACATCGCCAACACGAGCAACGCCGCGACGCCGTTGACCGGCGCCGACAAGCCGCTGCTGACGATCGACGTGTGGGAACACGCGTACTACATCGATTACCGCAATGCCCGTCCGAAGTTTGTCGAGGCATTCTGGAATCTGGCCAACTGGGATTTCGCTGCGAAGAACTTCGCCTGAGCGGACCTCGGCCTCGCTTGCCGGCTTCGCCCCGGCGAGCAGAAAAGCCCACCCTTCGCGGTGGGCTTTTTTGTTATTCGTGCCAACGCGGCACGTTTAATGCACGACTTGCCCTACTGCAGACGTTGCAGACCGCTGATCTTCGCGCCGGGACCGATGCCCTTGTCGCGGAACCAACCCTTGTTCATTTCGAGCGCATAGCGCACGGCGGCGCGCGGGCAGTGATTGTTTTCCGTCTGCGGCGCCATGTCTTCGATGTTCACGATCGTGCCATCGTCGGCGAGAAAGGCGATCGACAGCGGCAGGTTGGTGTTCTTCATCCAGAAACAATGCCCGGCGCGCTGTTCAAATACGAACAGCATGCCCTGATTGGCAGGCATCGTGGTGCGGTACATCAGGCCTTGCTCGCGATCGGCTTCGTTCGCGGCCACTTCGGCCTTGATCAGGAACATCCCTGCGGACAGTTGAACGGTCGGAAATTCGCCCGGCTGCTTCATCTGCGCCATGGCGGGGGTGGGCAAAACGACGGAAAAGGCTGAAACGACGGCGAGTGCGGCGCCCAGGCCAAGCGCGGCGAGCTGGCGCGAGAAACGGATCACGTACGACTCCTGGGAGAGAAGAGGAGCGGACCATTGTAGCCGCCGGACGAAAAAAAAGCAGGCTGCCAGAGCAACCTGCCTTTTCATTCCGACGCGCTTAACGACCGCGCGTGCGGCGCGCCACTTACTTCGCGGCTTCAGGAGCCGAAGCCGGCGCAGCCTTCTTTGCCTTCTTGTGTGCCGACTTCTTGTGCGCCTTCTTGGCAGCAGCCGGCTTGCTTGCAGCGGCCGGAGCGGCGGCAGCAGCGTCAGCGGCCGGAGCCGAAGCTTGTGCGAAAACGCCGGTAGCGAACAGGCCAGCGATCAGGGCAGCGATCAGTTTTTTCATGAGGTTCCTCGTGAAGCGCAATATTAGGTAATGAAACTGGTTGACCCGCGGAGGGAGTCACTTCCAATAACGCGTGCCGCGGCAATCCGTTGACACGCGCGAAGCGACTTTTTCGCGAATTTCTTATTACGGCTTGTTACCGGCCGCCGGCGACATGGCGTGGTGCTTGTGGTGCTTCTTGTGCGCCGTCTTCTTGGCCATCGGGGCCTCGGACTTGGCCGCTGCCGGTGCCGGTGCAGCAGCCGTTGCCGGGGCGACGGCGGGCGCTGCCGGCGCAGCCGGGGCGGTGGCGGGAGCGGACGTTTGGGCGAACGCGCCGGCGGCGAACAGGCCAGCGGTCAGGGCAAGCAGCAGTTTGTTCATGATGTGTGGTTCCTCTGTTTGGACGTCGATGCGTTTTTTTGCGCACCTGTGCCCTTAACGAGGTCGCGGACTCCGGCGTTGACCGGAAAATGTAAGCATTTGTTGCAACACCTCCGCGCCCAGCTCACGCCACTGTCCCGGCGCGAGCTGCTGGTCGAAGACATTGATCGGGCCAATGGCCACGCGCACCAGCCGCAGCGTGGGTTTTCCGACTGCCGCCGTCATGCGCCGAACCTGCCGGTTCTTGCCCTCCGTGAGTGTGATTTCCAGCCAGTGGGTCGGGATGTTGGCGCGGTAGCGGATCGGCGGGTCACGCGTCCAGAGGTGATCGGGCGGCGCGATCTCGCGGGCTTCGCAGGGTTGCGTGATGAAATCGCCGAGATCCAGACCGTCGCGCAGGGTGGCGATGGCCCGTGGATCGAAGGCGCCTTCGACCTGCGCCCAGTAGGTTTTGGGCAGCTTGCGCTCGGGTTCGGCGATACGCGCCTGAATCCGGCCGTCGTCCGTCAACAGCAGAAGGCCTTCGCTGTCCGCGTCGAGACGGCCGGCGGGATAGACGCCGGGGCGGTCGATCCATGCGGCCAGCGACGGCCGGGTAGGGTGCGGCGAAAACTGGCAGATCGTGCCGAAAGGCTTGTTGAGTGCGAGAAGTGTCATGCGGACGAGCGTAGTGCGAGGCTTGGACCTCAACGGGCGGTCATATCACCGGGGAAAATTCAAAACCCGAGAATTCCCGGTCTGGCAAATCGTGAAATAGTAATGCATAATACGAAACCAAGTCTTGTGTCTTATATAAGACTTACCGCCAGATTTCCGGAACAGGCGAGGAGTTATCGGCCAACCGCGTCTAAAATAGACGTGACTTGCCGATAGCGGTACGCGCCGCGCTTTGCCAACTGCCAATATTGGAGCCCACCATGTCGTATCAGCATATCAAGGTCCCGGCCGGTGAGAAGATCACCGTCAACAAGGACTTCTCCCTGAACGTTCCGGATACCCCGATCATTCCCTACATCGAGGGCGACGGTACCGGCTTCGACATTACCCCGGTGATGATCAAGGTTGTCGATGCGGCGGTGCAAAAGGCATACGCCGGCAAAAAGAAGATCAGCTGGATGGAAATCTACGCCGGCGAGAAGTCGACCAAGGTTTACGGTCCGGACGTCTGGTTGCCGGAAGAAACGCTGGAAGTCCTGAAGGACTACGTCGTGTCGATCAAGGGTCCGCTGACGACCCCCGTCGGCGGTGGCATCCGTTCGCTGAACGTTGCCCTGCGCCAACAACTGGATCTGTACGTCTGCATGCGCCCGGTGCAGTACTTCACGGGCGTGCCGTCGCCCGTGCGTGAGCCGCAGAAGATCGACATGGTCATCTTCCGCGAAAACTCGGAAGACATCTACGCCGGCATTGAATGGGAAGCCGAGTCGGAACAGGCGAAGAAGGTCATCGCGTTCCTGCAGAACGAAATGGGCGTGAAGAAGATCCGTTTCCCGGCAACGTCGGGTATCGGTATCAAGCCGGTGTCGAAGGAAGGCACGCAGCGCCTGGTGCGCAAGGCCATCCAGTACGCAATCGACAACGATCGTTCGTCGGTAACCCTGGTGCACAAGGGCAACATCATGAAGTTCACGGAAGGCGGTTTCCGGGATTGGGGCTACGAGCTGGCCCAGCAGGAATTCGGCGCCGAACTGATCGACGGCGGTCCGTGGTGCAAATTCAAGAATCCGAAGACGGGCAAGGAAATCACCGTCAAGGATTCGATTGCCGACGCGTTCCTGCAGCAGATCCTGCTGCGTCCGGCCGAATATGACGTGATCGCCACGCTGAACCTGAACGGCGACTACATCTCGGACGCCCTGGCTGCACAAGTCGGCGGGATCGGCATCGCCCCGGGCGCCAACCTCTCGGATTCGGTGGCCATGTTCGAAGCCACGCACGGCACGGCGCCGAAGTACGCCGGCAAGGATTACGTGAACCCGGGTTCGGAAATCCTGTCGGCTGAAATGATGCTGCGTCACATGGGCTGGACGGAAGCGGCCGACATTATCATCGAGTCGATGAAGAAGGCCATCGCGTCGAAGAAGGTCACGTATGACTTCGCCCGTCTGATGGAAGGCGCGACCCAGGTGTCGTGCTCGGGCTTTGGTCAGGTCATGATCGACCAGATGTAAGCTCGTCTCAGGGTGTCTCACCCGGACTCATAGAACCCCGACAGGTCAAGGCTTGCCGGGGTTTTTCTTTTCACATTTTCGCGCGGTCTGCCTTCAGGCCCTGGACCGCCGGCTTAATGACGGTGGCCAGCACTTCGGGGTCTTTAGACATATGAGGGTGAAGTTGCAAACAGAGGAATATGCGAACTAGGCAGCGAGCTCGGCTGCTCTTGTTTCAAGCAGATCGATGAGTACGCGCTCAACACGACTTCCACCGACGCCAACGCGTTGATCTGCAGATATCCGCTTTAATGTATCGGCTGCCTCAGCGTACTGCCCTCTAGCAAACTGACTGACAGCATCAACCAACCTGAGCGAGAGCCGCGCCTGGTCGCTGGGTTCCCTGGCCGTGATAGCCGCCTTGCTTTGCTCGAGCGCAGCAATATCGCCCGCCGATGCCTGAATCCCGGCAAGATGCAGCGCTATAAACGGATGCGACAGCATAGCGTTGAAGCGCTCGAACAGGGCGGAAACCGCAGCTGAAATCGGACGGGTAGTTCCTGTGCGCAGGTATTCACGCAACAAAAAACCGCCACAATCGGCCAGAGTCAACACCGGACCACAGCGAGTGGTCTCTGGTGCACAGTAACGCTCATAGCGCTGCCATGCCTGTTCGGTTAGCCCCAACTGCCACTCTGCCAGGGCCAAGTGCCACTGCACATGGCTATACATAGCGCCGCCCTCCGCTGACGGGCGGTGTTCATTTAGCCAGTTACCCAGCAAATTCAATGACTCTCCAGGCTCATCCTGATCGTGTAGCACATGCGCATAGCTATGGATAACGTATAGCGCCTGTGGGGTAAGCGCGAATTTACGCACACCGCAGAGAGTTGGCCGGTGGGCTGTGGCTAGATCAGGCAGGTGCCGGTACTTG
>NZ_CABPRZ010000041.1 GCF_902459695.1 Pandoraea terrae | reverse complement strand
TTTGCGTTCGCAAATCACCCCGATCACTGGCGGCATGGATCGGGAGTTTTTTTGAAACCCGGCTTCGGCCGGGTTTTCTATTTACGTCTTTATGCCGCCGGTACTACGGCGGTGACTTCGATTTCCACCTTGGCCCGGTCCTCGACGAGATCGGCTACCTCGACGGCCGTCATGGCCGGGAAGTGTCGGCCGATCGTCGCGCGATAATGCTCGCCAATGGCCGGGTAGTTCGCGACGTACTCAACCTTGTCCTTCACGTACCACGTCATGCGCACAATGTGCTCAGGCTTCGCACCGCCTTCGGCCAGAATCGCAACAATGTTTTCCAGCGTCTGGCGCACTTGCAGGGCGAAGTCGTCCGTCTCGAATCGTTGCTCGGCGTTCCAGCCAATCTGGCCGCCCACGAACACGAGCCGGCTGCCGACCGTCATTTCAAATGCCATGCCGTTGGCATAGCCGCGCGGTTTGGCCCAGCTGGGCGGTTGCAGAATTTGCATCGGTTCCCTCCAATTCAGTTATCGTTTTTCGCCGCCTCGAACGCGGCGATCTTCATCCGTATGTCGTCAGGCACCGCCACCGGCCGGCCATCGGGCTGTGCCACCCAGACCAGTACCAGTGTCGCCGTCAAACGTGTGTCGTCGTCCACACCCGCAAAACGTATCGCCAAGGTCATCGACGAGGTGCCCAGGCGCTCGACAGCCAAGGTCCGGGTGATCGTCTCGCCCAGGCGGCTCGGCTTCGAGAACCGGCATTCGACGTTGGCCGTGGGTACGCCAAGCCCGGCCTCCATGTGCATGCGCTCGAACGACATGCCAAGTCCCTCGTCGCACCAGTCTTCAACGAGGTCGTTGATCATCTCGAAGTAACGCGGGTAAAACACGATGCCCGCCGGATCGCAATGCCGGAAGCGGATGGTCAGCGGTTTGACAAATGGGTGCGTCATGAGGGAATACGTCCTCTTTCTATCAATGGGGCTGGCGCAGCTTGAATCGCTGGAGCTTGCCCGTCTCCGTGCGCGGCAGGGCATCGATGAACTCGATCGCGCGCGGGTATTTGTATGGGGCAATGGTTGCCTTCACGTACTCCTGCAACGTGCGCACCATCGCTTCATCACGCGCAACTCCCGGCTTCAGCACCACGAATGCCTTGACGATCTGCCCGCGCCCGTCGTCCTGCACGCCAACCACACCGCATTCGGCCACTGCCGGATGCTTGAGCAGCGACGCTTCGACTTCGGGGCCCGCAATGTTATACCCCGCCGAAACGATCATGTCGTCCGAACGCGCCTGATAGTAGTAATTGCCGTCGGCATCGCACGAGAAGGTGTCCCCGGGCAGGTTCCATCCGTCCTTCACGTAGCTCGTCTGGCGCGAGTCGGCCAGATAGCGGCAACCCGTCGGCCCCTTGACCGCCAGCTTGCCCACCTCGCCCGGCGGCAACGGCTTCATGTCGTCGTCGACGATCATCGCGATATAACCGGGCACCGGCTTGCCGATGGCGCCCGGCACGACGTCCGCACCCGCGCTCGAGATGAAGATATGGATCATCTCGGTGCCGCCAATGCCGTCGATCATCTCGATGCCGCTCGCCTGCTTCCAGAGTTGACGCGTTGCATCAGGCAGCGCCTCGCCTGCGGATACGGTCTTCTTCAGGCTTGTCAGGTCATGGTTGCCCACCAGCGCCGCCATCTGGCGGTAGAAGGTCGGCGCGGTGAAACAGATCGTCGCGCGGTAGTCCTGAATCGCCTGCAGCAAGGTGTCCGGCGTAAGCTTTTCCAGCAGAACGGTCGAGGCGCCCACGCGCAACGGGAAGGTCAGCAAGCCGCCCGTGCCGAAGGTGAAGGCCAGCGGCGGCGTGCCGCAGAAGATGTCGTCCGGCCCCGGTTTCAGAACGTGGCGCGGGAACAGGTCGCACATCGCCAGAACGTCGCGATGGAAGTGCATCGTGCCCTTCGGCTGGCCCGTCGTGCCGCTGGTGAAGGCGATCAGGCAAACGTCATCCACCGCGGTGTCGCATGCGTCGAAGGCGGCCGGTTGCTTTGTCATGCGCGCTTCGAGCGAGGCGTCGCCCGCGTCGTGAAAGTACACGGCCTGCGTCAGCACCGGACAGTAGTATTCATGGTCCGGCGTGCGGTTGAACTCGAGCTCCTCCTTGAGGCGCCCGTCGCACAACGCGGCGCTGACTTCAGCCTTGTCGATGATCTGCTTGAGTTCCTTGGCGCGCAGCAAAGGCATCGTCGGCACGCCGACCAGGCCCGCCTTGATGACCGCCAGCCACGCCGCCGCCATGAAGAGGTTGTTCGGGCCGCGCAACAGGACACGGTTGCCCGGCACAAGCCCCATGTCCGCGCGTAATACGTGGGCGATTCGGTCGACCATTTCGCGCAATCCGCGATAGGTCGTGACGGTGCGCACGCCGTTCTCGACGGAATAAATGGCCGGCGCGTCGCCCCGCCCCTCGTCAATGGTCCGGTCGAGCAGTTCCGCCGCACAATTGATGCGCGCCGGATACGCCACGTCGGGATTGTCGAGCAGAAACTCGGGCCACTGTTCTGCAGGCGGGAGGTTGTCCCGCGCGAAGGTGTCGAGATGTCCAGATCGTTCCATGTGCTTCTCCTTGCCCCGTATCCTTATGTCCGCAAACAGCCGGGCCGCCCCTGGCTCGCGTCGGGCGCCCTGCCCCGGCTCGACTGCACAAGCGATGCCACGCGCGCCCAGGCCGCCTCAGGCGTCCTTCAGCAGCTCGCGCGCGATAATGAGTTTCTGCACTTCGGTGGCGCCTTCGTAAATCCGCAATGAGCGAATCTCGCGGTAGAGCCGCTCCACGATGGCGCCCGACACCACGCCGGCGCCGCCAAACATCTGCAGCGCGCGGTCAATGACCTGCTGCGCCGATTCCGTCGCAAACATCTTGGCCATGGCCGCTTCACGGGTCGTGCGCTGCCCCTGTACGTCACGTTGCCACGCCGCCCGGTAGGTCAGCAGCGCTGCGGCGTCAACAGCAGTGGCCATGTCCCCCAATGCCGCCTGCGTAATCTGGAAATCCGCCAGGGTGTGGCCAAACATCTGGCGCGACCTGGCACGTGCAAGCCCTTCGTCGAGGGCGCGGCGTGCAAAGCCGAGCGCCGCCGCCGCCACCGAAGCACGGAAGACGTCGAGTGTCATCATCGCCACCTTGAAGCCCTGCCCGGCCTCACCAAGCCGCTGCGCAGCCGGAATGCGGCAGTTGTCGAAACGCAGGCGCGCAAGGGGATGCGGCGCGCTGACGTCGATGCGCTCGGCGATCGAGAGGCCCGGGGTATCGGCGTCGACGACAAATGCGGTGATGCCGCGCGCGCCCGGCGCTTCGCCGGTACGTACGAACACGCAGTAGAAGTCGGCAATGCCGCCGTTGGAAATCCACGTCTTCTCGCCGTTGATGACGTAATCGCCGCCATCGGCCACGGCGCTGCATTGCATCGCAGCGACGTCGGAGCCCGCTTCCGGCTCCGACAAGGCGAAGGCGGCTATCGCCTCGCCCGACGCCACGCGCGGCAGGTAGCGCGCTTTCAATGCGTCGCTGCCCGCCAAGGTGATGGCGCCGCTGCCAAGGCCCTGCATCGCAAAGGCAAAGTCGGCAAGGCCGTCGTGACGCGCGAGCGTCTCGCGCAATACGCACAGTGCGCGCGAGTCGAGCGTCTGAAGCGCGCCGCCGTGGCTCGCGGGCACGCAGTATTTGAGCCATCCCGCCGCGCCCAGTTGGCGCACGAGCGAAACGCATGTGGCATCGGTATCGGCGTGATGATCGACATGCAGGTGCTCGCCGCACCACGCGTCGAGATCGTTCGCGAGCGTGCGGTGTGCGTCGTCGAAGAAGGGCCAGTCGAGGAATTGTCGGTCACTCATGACGTCAGTCACCCTTGAAAACCGGTTTTTGCTTGGCGACGAAGGCATCGTACGCGCGGCGGAAATCTTCGGTCTGCATGCAGATGGCCTGGGCTTCTGCTTCCGCCTCGATGGCTTCGTCCACGCCCATCGCCCACTCCTGATGCAACAGTTTCTTCGTCACGCCATGCGCAAAGGACGGGCCGCACGCCAATTGGTCCGCCAACGTCTGTGCGGCAGCCAGTACCGTACCGCTGTCATGCAGCGCGTTGAAGAAACCCCATTGCAGGCCCTCCTCGGCGCTCATCGAGCGGCCGGTGAACAGCAATTCGGAGGCGCGGCCCTGGCCGATCATGCGCGGCAGCAAGGTGCATGCGCCCATGTCGGCGCCGGCCAGGCCAACGCGCACAAACAGGAATGCGGTCCTGGCCTGCGGGGTGCCCAGGCGCATGTCGGAGGCCAGCGCGACCATCGCGCCCGCACCGGCGCAAATGCCGTCTACGGCGCTGACGACCGGTTGCGGACACGCACGGATCGCCTTGACGAGATCGCCGGTCATGCGCGTGAAGTCGAGCAGCTCCGGCATGCGCATTTTCGTGAGCGGCCCGATGATTTCATGCACGTCGCCGCCGGAGCAGAAATTGCCGCCGGCGCCCGTGATCACCACGGCCTTGATGTCCGTCGCGTAGACGAGGCCGCGAAACAGGTCGCGCAACTCGGCGTACGAATCGAACGTCAGCGGATTCTTCTTCTCGGGACGGTTCAATGTGATGGTGCCGATGCTCGGGCGTCCCTGTGCGTCGTTCGAGACGGACCACAGGAAATGTTTCGGCTGATAATCGGCAAACGGACGCTTGTGATGCGTCATGCTGAGTTTGACGTCGCTCATGCGGGGTGTCTCCTGTCGAGAGGCGTTCAGCCGGCAGTCACTTCGCCGCCGGCTACGGCAATGGATTGTCCTGTAATCGCCTGCGCGGCCGGCTGGCAGAGCCAGACAACCGCATCGGCGACCTCGTCGGGCTGCACGAGGCGGCCCTGGGGATTGCGTTTGGCAAGCTCGTCGCGCGCATCGGCCTCGCTGCGGCCGGTCTTGGCGACGATATTGGCCACGGCGTCGCGCACGATGTCGGTTTCGGTATAGCCGGGACAGACCGCGTTGACGGTGACGCCCTTCTTCGCGACTTCGAGCGCCAGCGCACGCGTCAGGCCGACGACGCCGTGTTTCGCGGCGGTGTAGGCCGTGACATAAGCGTAGCCGATCAGGCCCGCCGTGCTCGCGACGTTGACCACGCGGCCCCACCCTGTGGCAAGCATGGACGGCAGCGCCGCCTGAATGCAGTGAAACGTGCCCGTCAGGTTGACGTCGAGCATGCGCTGCCAGAGTTGCGCGTCGGTCTTGCCGAATGGTGCACTCATCGCCTGCCCGGCATTGTTCACGAGCACCTGTACCGGCCCGAAACGCTCAGCCGCCCGCGCGAACGCGGTGGCGACGCTGTCGGCATCGGCAATGTCAGCCGTGACGAAGCCGATTTCGCCCCGCGCGCCAAGCGCTTGCGCCGTGGCCTGCAACGCCTCGGCCTGACGGCCCAGCAGGGTCACGCGAGCACCCTGCGCCAGCAATTGACGGGCGACGGCCTCGCCAATGCCGCGCGCACCGCCCGTGACCAGCGCATGCACGCCCCGCAGCGATGGCGGCGGGTTGACAGATGGCTTCTGCATATCGGTCATCGTCGTCCTCACTTGCCCGGCTGCTGCGCGTATTGCGCCGCGCGCTCGAGGTTCGTCTCATATTGACGCTTGCCGGCAATATACTGCTGCGGCCACGTCGCTTCCTTGTAGCCGATCTTCGCGGCTTCATGCAGCGTCCAGAACGGATCGGCCAGATGCGGCCGCGCCAGCGCGCAAAGGTCTGCGCGGCCCGAGGCAATAATGCTGTTGACGTGGTCCGCCTCGAAAATCGCACCCACGGCAATCGTGGGGATATTCGCTTCGTTGCGCACGCGGTCGGCGAACGGCGTCTGGAACATGCGGCCGAAAACCGGCTTTTCGGCCTTGCTGACCTGCCCCGATGAGCAGTCGATCAGATCCGCGCCAGCGTCCTTGAACGCACGGGCGATCTCCACTGCGTCGTCAGCGGTGATGCCGCCCTCGACCCAGTCGTGCGCGGAGATCCGCACCGACATCGGCTTGTCTTGCGGCCACACGGCGCGCACGGCATGGAATACCTCCAACGGATAGCGCAGCCGGTTCTCGAGACTGCCGCCGTACGCGTCGGTGCGATGGTTGGTCAGCGGAGAGATGAAGCTCGACAGCAGATAGCCGTGCGCGCAATGAAGTTCGAGCCAATCGAAACCGGCTTCGGCGGCACGCTGCGCCGCAAGCACGAAATCGGTCTTGATGCGGTCCATGTCGGCGCGCGTCATTTCGCGCGGCACTTGGGACACGCCGTCGATATACGGCAGCGCGGAGGCCGACACAAGCGGCCAGTTACCGTCGTCGAGCGGCAAATCGATGCCCTCCCACGCCAGACGCGTCGATCCCTTGCGCCCCGCATGGCCGATCTGCATCGCGATCTTCGCGTCGCTGCTGGCGTGGACGAAGCCTACGATGCGCTTCCACGCGTCGCGCTGTTCATCGTTCCACAAGCCCGGGCACCCCGGGGTAATGCGCGCATCGGGCGACACACAGGTCATTTCCGCGACGACCATGCCGGCGCCGCCCAGCGCACGGCTGCCAAGGTGGACCATATGAAACTCGCCCGGCACGCCGTCGTGACAGGAATACATCGCCATCGGCGACATCACGACGCGGTTCTTGAGCGTGACGCCGCGCGCCTTGTAAGGGGTGAACATCGGCGGCACGGACGCCTGCTGTCCGGTAACAGCAAGACCGGCGCCGGCAGCCAGCCAGGCTTCGAAACCTTCGACGTATTTCGCGTCGCGCACGCGCAGGTTTTCATGCGAGATGCGCTGCGAGCGGGTGAGCAGCGAATAGGCGAACTGCTCCGGCGCGAATTGTGCATAACGGTCGACATGCTCGAACCATTCGGTCGAGTTGCGCGCCGCATTCTGAATCTTCAGCACTTCCACGCTGCGCACGGCTTCATAGTCGCGCAGCACTTGCGGCAGGGCGTCCGGGCCGCCCGCGCCCAGGCCGTCGGCCAGCGAAATCGCGTCTTCGAGCGCGAGCTTGGTGCCCGAGCCGATCGAAAAATGCGCGGTGTGCGCGGCGTCGCCCATCAGCACGATCGGCACAGGCTTGCCGTCGATCTTCTCCCAATGCACCCAGTGTTCGCAAATCACGCGCGGGAACCGGATCCAGATCGCCGAGCCGCGCAGATGCTTGGCGTTGGCCATCAGTTCGTGGCCGCCGAGGTACTTCGCGAACAGGTTTTCGCAGAACTTGACCCCGTCTTCCTGGCTCATCTGGTCGATGCCGGTCTTTTGCCAGACTTCCTCGGGCGTCTCGACGATGAAGGTCGAGGTCTTGTCGTCGAATTGGTACGCGTGCGCCTGGAACCAGCCGTGTTCCGTTTTCTCGAACGCAAACGTGAAGGCGTCGAAACGCTGATGCGTGCCGAGCCAGACGAAACGGTTGCGGCGCGTGTCGACGTCGGGCTGGTAGGTATTGGCGTAGCGCGTGCGGATGCGACTATTCAGGCCATCGGACGCGATGACCAGGTCGGCCTGGTACTTTCGCGCAATCTCCTGGTCGTCGGCCACCTCCGTTTCGAACACGAGCTCGACGCCCAGCGCTTCGCAACGGGCCTGGAGGATGTTGAGCAGCTTCTTCCGGCCGATGCCGATGAAGCCATGGCCGCCGGAGGTCAGCGTGCGGTCCTCGAAGTGGATATCAATGTCGTCCCAGCGGTTGAAGGCGGCGTTGATCTCGGCCGCACTCACGGGGTCCGCTTCCTGGAGATTGTCCATCGTGGCGTCGGAGAATACGACGCCCCATCCGAAGGTGTCATATGGACGATTGCGCTCGACCACCACGACCCGGTGAGACGGCTGACGCAGTTTCATCAACAAGCCGAAGTACAATCCAGCCGGGCCGCCACCGATACATATGATATTCATTGCCATCCTCCAGAGTTCGCCCGCTCCGCCCTTGCCGGGCGCCGGTCAGGCCGCGGCCGGACCATGATGGGACCCGCCGCGCAGACGCTTTGTTAAATCATAAATAGTTTATGCTTAAAATACTAGCGAAAAAAATTCCCCGCAGCAAGCACGGGGCACGGTGAAACTTCCATGCCGGGCGTCGCGGCCGGCTGTGGCGGCCCTCGCCGCCGTGAGCGCCGCCAGCGTCAATGCACCTTCAGGCGCACCCGCGTGATGGCCAGCGTGACAAGGCTGATGATCGCCGCCAGCATCAGGTACAGGCCCGGTGCAAGCTTGTTACCGGTCGCCGAGATGAGCCAGGCGACAACCAATGGGGTAAACCCTCCGAAAATCGTCGTCCCGAGGTTATAACCGACCGCCATGCCGGTGACCCGTGTGCGGGTCGGGAACAATTCGGACAGCAGCGCCGGGATCGGCGCGAAATAGACCGC
Organism: Pandoraea terrae; assembly: GCF_902459695.1. GTDB lineage: Bacteria > Pseudomonadota > Gammaproteobacteria > Burkholderiales > Burkholderiaceae > Pandoraea > Pandoraea terrae. Next base: position 19,077 of record NZ_CABPRZ010000041.1, on the reverse strand, counting down.
CTTGAGCATGCCGACCCAGAGCATGACAATCAGCATCGTCGCAAGCGACGGGTGCGCATTCATGAAGGCAAATGCCGGGTAGACCGTGCAGAAGAACAGTGCGCCGGCCGCCATCATGATCCGGATACGTCCGACGCGGTCTGACCAGTGCCCCACGAACGGCGTCAACACCATGATCACGAAACCCGTCACCAGCGTGGCGATGAACCCTTGGGCCGGCGGCAGGCCGAGTTGCTTGGTCGCGTACGTCGGCATGTACAGGATCATGTAGTTCGCGGTAGTCGTGAGCACCAGCGAGCCGATCGACGCGAGCAGCCGCCCCTTCTGCGTGGCCAGCACTTCGAGGATCGGTGACTGCGCCGGCTTCATGCGCGCCGCTTTTCGCTCCACTTCGCGCGCGAATTCCGGGGTTTCGTCCACATAGCGGCGGATATACAAACCGATCGGCCCGATCAGCAAGCCGAACAGAAACGGAATGCGCCACCCCCACGATTCCAGCTGGGCCCCGCTCAGCGATCCCGTCAGCACCGCGCCAAACGCAGATGCCAACAGCGTGCTTGCCCCCTGGCTGGCGAACTGCCAGCTCGACATGAAGCCCCGGCGGCCCGGCACGTGTTCGATGAGAAATGCCGTCGAACTGCCGAACTCGCCTCCAGCCGAGAAGCCCTGCATCAACCGCGACAGGAAAATGCCGAGCGGCGCCCACACGCCGATGACCGCATACGTCGGCATGAAGGCGATCAGCCCTGTGCCGACGGTCATCATGGCGATGGACAACATCAGCGACGCCTTGCGGCCGCGGCGGTCGGCGTAGGCGCCCAACGCGAATGCGCCGAGCGGCCGCGCCAGATACGAGAGCGCGAACGTGCCCAGCGTCAGCAGCAGCGACACCGTTTCGTCGTGGGCGGGGAAAAACAGCTTGGCGATCGTGACGGCGAAATAGCCGTAAACGATCAGGTCGTACCATTCGAGCGCGTTACCGATCGACGTGGCGAGAATGAGCTTGTAGACGCTCGGCTTCGCGCGCGTCTCGGCGGGCGCCATGCCGGCGGCGGCACTGGGATTCATGGGGGATTCTCCTGGTGTGACGTGCGTAAATATCGTTGTTGTCGTGACGTCCCGGGCCGCTGCGGCGGCCCGTGATTTGCCCGCGATTTCCCCGTTATTGGGGCGCGGCGTGGCGGACATCGCGCAGTGCGTGACCCGATTCGCCCAGATCCCAGAACAAGCCGGTCATGATCTGCAACGCCTCGCGCGCCACCGAACCGAGCAGATGCTCGTCGGGCGCGTGTTGCGAACACGCCGGATACGAATGGGGCACCCACAGCGTCGGCAGCCCGAGCACGTCGGCGAACACGTCATTCGGCAAGGTGCCGCCCAGGTTCGGCAGCAGCACTGGCGGCTTGCCGGTCGTCTCGCGCATCGATTGGAGCGCCCACAAAACCCACGGATCCTCCGGGTCGAGCCGCGTGGCCATCACGCCGCGCTCGACTTCGATCTCCACCATCGGGAAGCCATGGGCGTCGAGATGCGCGCGCAGGGTGCTGCCGAGGTTTTCCCAATCGGTACCGACCACGAAGCGGATCTGCATGTGCGCGTAGGCATATGGCGGAATCGCATTGACTGGCTTTTCGGGATTGCCGCACTTGAACGCCAGCACTTCGATGTTGTTCCAGCCGAACACACGCTCCGTCGGCGTGAGGCCCGGCTCGCCGTAGTCGGCATCGATTGCGGGGTCGTTCGGGCCGCCGCCGACATCCAGTCCGGCCAGCGCGCGGCGCACCGCATCCGGCAAGGCCGGCGGGCGCAAACCCTCGACAAGGATCTTGCCGTCGCCGTCGACGATCGATGCGATCGCATTGGCCAGCACGACCCCCGGATTGCGCAGCAGTCCGCCCCAGTTGCCGGAATGGTGACCGCCTTCGCGCAATTGCAGGCGCAAGCTGAAATTGACAAGCCCGCGCGAGCCCAGGAAGACCGTGGGGCGGTCAGCCGCCAGGCGGGGCCCGTCCGAGGCGATCAGCAGGTCGGCGCGCAGTTCCTCACGCAAGGTTTCGCAGATTGCATGCAGCCCCGGCGAACCCATCTCTTCGCCCATTTCGACGATCATTTTCACGTTGAAGCCGAGCTTGCCGCCGCGCGCCGCCATCACTTCCTTCAACGCCGCCAGGTTAATCGTGTGCTGGCCCTTGTTGTCGGCGGTGCCGCGGCCATACCAGCGGTCGCCTTCGATCGTCACGGCCCACGGACTCAGGCCTTCGCGCCATTGCACGTCGTAGCCGCGCACCACGTCGCCATGGCCGTAAGTGAGCACCGTCGGCAGCGCATCGCCCTCGTGACGGTGTGCGATCAGGAACGGCCCCGCCCCTACGACCGGATTGGCCTCGACACGCGACGTGAACCCGAGCGCGGCCAACGCCGGCGCCATCTCCTCGTCCAGGTAGGCGCGCAGGACGGCGCCGCTGTCGATCTCCTGGCTTTCGGTCTTGAACGCCACCCGGCGGGCCAGCTCAGCGCGGAACGCTCCGGAATCGAAATAGTGCGAGGCTTGCGAGATGGCAGAAATACGGGCGGAATTACGCGTCACAACAGTCTCCAGATGGATTGCGAGAGAACGGGCTCCGTTTGCGGCAGCGCACCGGCACATGTCCCCGTTTCAGCCCATTCTAGAAGCCGCTTTTTTTGACAACAATGATAATATTTCGAATGAATCGTTGCCGTTTTGGCAAACCAGAACGACGGGCTCAGGACGCCGCGAACCGCCATGCAGACTCACGCGTTACGTTATTTTCTGGAAGTCGCCCGCACGGGCTCGTTGAGCCGTGCATCCGAGCGCTTGCACGTTGCGGTCTCGGCGTTGAGCCGGCAGATCGCCAAGCTGGAGGAGGATATCGGCGCACCGCTGTTCGAGCGGCGCCCGCGCGGAATGGTGCTGAGCGAAGCCGGCGCGTTGCTCGCCGAGCACGCGCGGCGCGTGTTGCTCGATGCGGAGCGGGTCACTTCCGAGATTCGCGGCTTGTCGGCAGTCGGGCGAGCCACGATTCGCATCGCCAGTTCCGAAGGCGGGGCACGCGACTTCCTGCCGCAAGTCATCACGCGCTTTCGTGAAGCCTATCCCGGCGCGCACTTTCACCTTGACGTGCTGTCACCTCTGGAGGCCACGCAGCGGGTGCGCGACGGCGAAGCCGATATCGCCGTGTGCTTCAATATCGCGCCGGAAAAAGGCGTCCGGGTCGTCCATGCGGAACGCGCGCCGATCTTCGCGCTTGTCGCGCAGCGCCATCCGCTGGCACAGCACAGTGAAGTCGCGCTGGCCGATTTGCTGCCTTACCCGATCGCACTGGCGAACACCGGCGCGACCATTCGCCAGATGTTCGACTTGTGCTGCAGCCTGGAAGGGTTGCTGTTCGAGCCAGTGTTCGTCAGCAATTACCACGCGGCGCTGCATAGCCTGGTGCGCGATGGCAAGACTGTCACGCTGACTGGTCTGCTTACCGTACGCAGCCGGCTGGCGCCTGAAGGCCTGGCTGCCATTCCAATTCGCAATCCGGAACTGCATCAACGCACGTTGCAAGTCCAGACGATGGCCGGCCGCACCCTGCCGGCGCCGGTCGAAGCCTTTCTCGGGCTGTTGATCGACGCCATCCGGGATCCGGACTTGCTCCAGGGCTAAGGCATTTCATCCGCCGCGCACGGCGTCGCGAACCTGTTCGAGCGCTGCCGGATCTTCCAACGTGATCAGGTCGCCCGTCTCGCGCCCTTCGCAGATGGCCTGAATCGCACGCCGCAACAATTTTCCCGAACGCGTCTTCGGCAACATCGATACGAAGAACACGCGCGCCGGACGCGCCACCGCGCCCAGTTGCCGGTCGACGATCTTCATCACATCGCCTTCGAGCGCGAGCCGCGCCTCCGGGGTCGCAGCCGCATCAGACTGGCGCAGCACCGCAAAGGCCACCGCGACCTGCCCCTTGAGCGCATCCTGCACGCCGATCACTGCCACTTCCGCCACGGCCGGATGGCTCGCGATGCTTTCCTCGATCTCGCGCGAGCCGAGCCGGTGGCCGGCCACATTGATCACGTCGTCCGTGCGCCCGAGGATGAAGTAATAGCCATCGTCATCGCGCACGCCCCAGTCGAAGCTCGAATACAGCAAGCGGCCCGGCACCGTTTCCCAATAGGTCTTGACGAAGCGCGCGTCGTCACCCCACACCGTACTCATGCAGCCCGGCGGCAGGGGCCCTTCGATCGCCAGCACGCCCTTCTCGTTCGGACCGCAATCCTCGCCTGTGGCCTCGTTGACGAGTTTCACGTCATAGCCGTACACAGGCATTCCCGGCGAGCCGAGCTTGCTCGGCACGACTTCCACACCACGCGCAATGCCGAGAATCGGCCAGCCGGTTTCCGTCTGCCAGTAATTGTCGACGACCGGCTTGCCCAACCCTTCCGTGATCCACCGAGCGGTCGGTTCGTCGAGCGGCTCGCCCGCGAGGAACAGCAGGCGCAGCGACGAGAGATCGTATTGCGTGAGATAGGCCGGGTCCTGCTTCTTGAGGACGCGGATCGCCGTGGGCGCGGTAAAGACTTGCGTGACCCGATACTTCTCCACGATGCGCCACCAGATCCCGCCGTCGGGGCGGATCGGCGTCCCTTCGTACATGACCGTGGCCATGCCGGCCAGGAGCGGTGCATAGACGATGTAGCTGTGTCCTACGACCCAGCCGATGTCCGATGCGGCGAACATCGTGTCGCCCGGTTGCGCGCAGAAAATATGCTGCATCGACGCAGCGAGTGCGACGGCATAGCCACCCGTGTCGCGTTGCACGCCCTTCGGCTTGCCGGTCGTGCCCGACGTGTAAAGGACATATGACGGCTCGCTCGATTCGAGCCATTCGCAGGGAACCTCTGCCTCCATGTGCTGCGCGCGAAGCACGGCGTAATCGACATCGCGGCCCTCCACGCGCGCCATCGGCGCCAGACCGCGGTCCACCAGCATTACGTTGGCGGGTTTGGCCTTTGCGAGCGCGATGCCCTCGTCGAGCAATGGCTTGTACGGCACGACTTTGCCGTTGCGCGAACCGGCGTCGGCACTGACGATGACTTTCGGGCGAGCATCGTCGATGCGCGCGGCCAGGTTGACCGAAGCAAAACCGCCGAAGACCACCGAGTGGATGGCCCCCAGCCGCGCGCAGGCCAGCATGGCGAAAAGCGCTTCGGGAATCATCGGCATGTAGATCAACACGCGCTCGCCCCGCTTCACGCCAAGCGACGCCAGCGACGCGGCCATGCGGTTGACCTCGGCCGACAGCTCGGCGTACGTGTACACGCGCTCCTGATCGGTTTCCGTCGACACCCAGATCAGGGCATTTTGCGTGGCGCGCGACGGCAGGTGACGGTCGACGGCGTTGTGACAGAGATTGGTGCGCCCGCCGACAAACCATTTCGCGAACGGGGGGTTGTCGTATTCGAGCACTTTGGAGAACGGCGTCTCCCAGTCTATCAACCGGGCCTGTTCCGCCCAGAACGCCTCACGCGACGCGATCGAGCGCGCGTAAAACGACGCATACGAACTCATGTCTCCTCCTGTCATTTTTTTTGCAAACTCGGGATCTTGCATGCGCACGGCGGGCCTCGCGGCGAATTGACTGCGCCGGGCCGCCGTGGTGCCGGCGCTTGCCGGCCGTGACGGATCGAAGCCTCAGTGTGCTCCCGATCGCTTACACACGACTTACCGTATCGTGCAGGAACAGGGCCGGCTGTGCCGGGATTTGCGGCACACAACAAAAAAGCCGCAGCGGAGGCTGCGGCTTGTCTTGAAACGAGATTGACGGTCGGTTTAGCGTTGGGCGGTCTTCGTAACCTTGGCAGCGGGCGTCTTGGCCTTGGCCGTCGTGGTCTTGCCCTTGGCGGCCGGCGCCTTGGCCGCGGCGACGCGCGGTGCGCCCTTCGTCGAGGCCTTGGCCGTTGCCGTGCGCGCGGGACGCGATTCGACCACGCGGGTGACCTTGCCGTTCTTGCCGCGGATCGTGCGCGTCACGCGCGGGGCATCGTCCTCGTCCTTCGCGGCACTGGCCGCGGCCACGCGGGCGGCTTCGCGCACCGGCAGGTGCAGCACGAGCAGTTGGCCCGGTGCAACGCGATCGCTGCGCAGGCGGTTCCAGCTCTTGATCTGCGCCGCGCTCACACCGCTGCGCGCGGCGACGGAGGCCAGCGTGTCACGCTTTCGAGCGCGCACCATGACCTTGCGCGTATCCGGCAGGTCAGGCTCCATGGCGAGCACGGCGCTGGACGCGACCGAGGCGCTGATGTCTTCGTCGATATCATCCGAGCGCGGCACCAGGAGCGTCGACCCGGCCTTCAGGCGCATGCGCGGCGGGATGTTGTTGACGGTGCGGATCGTCGACGCATCGACACCCAGCTTGTTGGCGACATCTTCCGGACGCTCACGCGAGGACGAGGTGTACGTGGTCCAGCTCGACAGCGGCTTGTCATAGCCTTTCAGACGGCGCTGGAAGACTTCGGCGCTGTCGAACGGCAGCAGGATCTTCGGCTTGGCCGCACCGAGAATCACCGGCTTGCGGAACGACGGGTTGAGCGCGCGGAATTCGTCAAGCGGCAAATCGGCCAACTTGGCGGCCAGCGCCACATCGATGTCGCGCTTGGTCGACACGCTCACGAAATACGGGTGGTTCGGAATCTCCGGCAGCTTCACGCCGTATTGATCCGGGTGCGCGATGATGTTCTTGATCGCCTGCAGCTTCGGCACGTAGTAGCGTGTTTCGGTCGGCATGCGCAGGCTCAGGTAATCGGTCGGCAGACCTTGCGCCTGATTGCGCTCGATGGCGCGCTGCACATTGCCCTCACCCCAGTTGTAGGCGGCGAGTGCCAGATGCCAGTCGCCGAACATGTCATGCAGCTTCGACAGATAGTCGAGCGCCGCCGTCGTCGAGGCCAGCACGTCGCGGCGCTCGTCCTGGAACATGTTCTGCTTGAGGTTGTACGTCTTTCCCGTGCTCGGGATGAACTGCCACATGCCGGCGGCCTTGGCCGTGGACAGCGCCTGCGGGTTGTAGGCACTTTCGACGAACGGCAGCAAGGCCAGTTCCGTCGGCATATTGCGGCGCTCGAGCTCTTCAACGATATGGAACAAGTATTTGTTCGACCGGTCGATCATCCGCTCTACATAGTCGGGGCGCGCCGTGTACCAGCTCGTCCGGTCCTGCGCGAGGTCGGTGTCGAGATCGGGCATGCCGAAGCCGTGGCGAATACGTGACCACAGGTCGGCATCGTCGCTGCCGTAAGCGAGGTCGTTGATCGAATCCTTGTCGAGGTCGATCGTCTGATCGCTGGAGACTTTCTGTTTGGAATTGCCGCGAGCGGCGGCGGATGCGAGCGGAGCTTTGCTTTGCGCGCCTGCGTTGGCGTCAGGCGCAACTGGCGTTGGCGCAGTGCTGGCGCACGCAGCCAAAACCAGCGTAAATAGCAAGCTAACGAGAAGTCGCATTGATTGGGCTCAAAGTGAGTGACATCTTCATGAAATTGGCTTGGATGTTAAGGAAACCCTGCTGACGCGTCAACCTTTTTGCCTATTTTTATTGCACAAAAATCCTGAAAAACCCTTAAAAATGAGGGTATGTCCCAGCATCAATCGGTCATTTCAACGTGATAGCTACCCGGTTTGTCTCGCGTGAAAACCTGTGCCTGATCCCGCACCTAACGGAAGCCATCCTTCCACGCACGCACTGTCGCGAAAACCTGTTCGCGGGACAAATGCGGCTTGCCTGCATGACGAAGCGCGGCGGCAATGACGCCGGGGGCGTCGCTTCGCAGGAACGGATTCGTTGCCAGTTCCTGCGCAAGCGTCGTGGGCAGCGTCGGGCGTCCCTCGTCGCGCAGTCGCTGCGCATGATCGCGCCAGGACTGAAGCGCCGAGTTCTCCGGTTCGCAAGCAAGCGCGAAGCGGATATTCGACAGGGTGTATTCGTGCGCGCAGTGCACGTGCGTATCGCCCGGCAACGCACTGATGCGATCGAGCGATGCGAGCATCTGTGCGGCCGTGCCCTCGAAGAGGCGCCCGCACCCGCAGGAGAAAAGCGTGTCGCCGCAGAACAGGCGCGGCGCGTCGGCCGGACCGCCCGCAAGCCAGTAAGCGATGTGGCCGGCCGTGTGGCCGGGAACATCGAGCACCGCGAAATCGAGCGCCGGCGTCGTCAGCCGCGCATGCTCGCCGCCCGCGAGAGGATGGTCGATCCATACGATGGATTCGCCGGCGGGGCCGTAGACAGGCACCGGCGCATGCGCGAGCAATTCGGCGACACCGCCGATATGATCGCCGTGATGATGCGTCAGTAAAATAGCCGTCAGCGCAAGACTTTTTTTCGCGAGGTAATCGAGCACCGGACCACTCTCGCCCGGGTCGACCACAACGGCGTGACGCCCGTCGTCGAGCACCCAGATGTAATTGTCCTGAAATGCCGTTACCGGCACTACCTTCACGCTATCGTTGCCCGCATCCATATATACTCGCCACCATGTCCGATCGCCCGATTATAGACTGGCCCGCCTGGCTCGACTCGCCACCCGGCCGTTACGCGCTCGCATGGGAAGAGGCCCTCTTCGACCAATGGGTCGGGGATCTATTCGGCTATCATGCCCTGCAACTGGGGCGTCCCGAGCTCGATACCCTGCGCGAGAACCGCATGCCGTATCGCGGCCTGGTCCTGACCACGCCGCGCGCGGCTGACGCACCGCCGCTGATGACCAAGGCGCTGCCCGCGCCGGCATCGAACGGTGAGCCGCCCGCGGAGCAGGCCATCCGCGACGTGCTTGTCAGCCGCTTCGACGAACTGCCGATCGCCACGGCGAGCACCGACCTCGTCGTGCTGCCGCACGTGCTGGAGTTCACCGAGAATCCGCACGCGATCCTGCGCGAGGTCGAGCGCATTCTGGTCCCCGAGGGCCAGGTGATCATCACCGGCTTCAACAATCTGAGCCTGTGGGGCGCGCGCGAGGAGTTGGGCCGCCTGGCCGGCTCGCCGTTTTTGCCGCCGGGCGCGGACCTGATTGCGTTCACCCGGCTCAAGGACTGGCTCAAGCTGTTGAGCTTCGAACTCGACCGGGGGCGCTTCGGCTGCTACCGCCCGCCGCTGCGCGGCGTGCAATGGCTCGACCGTTTTGCGTTCATGGAACCCGCCGGCGATCGCTGGTGGCCCATCTTCGGCGCCCTCTATGCGGTGCGCGCCGTCAAGCGCGTGCGCGGCATGCGATTGGTCGGCAAGGTGCGCAAGCGTATACTCGGCCTCCAGCCGGCGGCGGCCCCCGTGGCCACGCCCAACACGACGCACCGGCATCATGACGGTGGCGTCAGTCAAGACAAGTGAGATGACATTGCCGCAAGTGGAAATTTTTACCGACGGCGCCTGCAAGGGCAATCCCGGCCCGGGCGGCTGGGGGGCATGGCTCAAATCGGGCGATCACGAGAAGGAACTGTTCGGCGGTGAGCTCAATACCACCAACAACCGCATGGAGTTGCTGGCGGTGATCCGTGCGCTCGAGGCGTTGACCAAACCTTGCCATATCGTGCTGCATACCGATTCGCAGTATGTGCAGAAAGGTATCAGCGAGTGGATTCACGGCTGGAAGGCGCGCGGCTGGAAGACCGCAGCGAAGGCGCCGGTCAAGAATGCCGACTTGTGGCAACTGCTCGACGCGGTCAGCCAGAAGCATGAAATCGACTGGCGCTGGATCAAGGGCCACGCCGGTCATGAAGGGAACGAACGGGCCGATCAACTGGCCAATCGTGGCGTAGAAAGTCTCCTGCGCCAAGGTTGAACGAAAGCAAATACGAAGCACGATGCGACAACTCATTCTCGATACGGAAACGACTGGCCTGAACCCCAGGACCGGCGACCGCCTGCTGGAAATCGGCTGCGTGGAGCTGGTCAACCGCCGGCTCACCGGCAACAACCTGCATTTCTACATCAACCCCGAGCGCGACAGCGACCCGGGGGCGTTGGCGGTGCACGGCTTGACGACGGAGTTTTTGAGCGACAAGCCGAAGTTCGCGCAGATCGCCGAGGAACTTCGCGAATATTGCCGTGGCGCGGAAATCATCATCCATAACGCGGCATTTGACCTGGGCTTCCTTGACATGGAGTTCGGCCGGCTCGGCTGGCCAGCATTCATGACGCACTGCGACGGGTTGATCGACACACTGCTGCGCGCCCGCGAGATGTTCCCGGGCCGCCGCAACTCGCTCGACGCGCTGTGCGAGCGGCTCGGCGTGAACAACGCCCACCGCACATTGCATGGCGCATTGCTCGATGCGGAATTGCTCGCGGATGTCTATCTCGCGATGACGCGGGGGCAAGAGAGCCTCGTCATCGATACGGGCGCGGAGAGTGGCGACCATGCGGGGGCCGCAGGAGAGCGGATTGCGCTGTCGCAGTTCGACCTGCCGGTGATTCGCGCGGCGGACGACGAAGTTGCGCTGCACGATGGCGTGCTCGACGGCATCGACAAAGCCGTCAAGGGTACCAGCGTCTGGCGCCGCGAACCGGCGCCGGCCGAGTGATAGACCAGGAACACGTTGAAATCGGGCAACTCGTCGAGTGGAGCGAGCCGAAAAATTTTGGCGAGAGGGCTTCACATCCACGGGAACGCTCGCTATAATCGCTGTCTTTGCTGCTTGCAACAGATCGCGAGAATACGGCGTGAAGTGATCGCGAGATATCATCACGGCGCAGCAAAATACGAGATAAACAGGTTGCAGACTTGATGACCTTCGGTTAAAGTTCTGCTCCTGATTGCGAAGCGAAGCTTTGGCAATCAACACTAAATCATTGATTTAGCTGATGTTTAGCAATGATTTGGGTGGTTAGCTCAGCGGTAGAGCACTGCCTTCACACGGCAGGGGTCACAGGTTCAATCCCTGTACCACCCACCAGATTCTGTAGTAGAAACAAGGGCTTATGCTGAAAGGCTAAGCCCTTTTTTCTTGCGTACGGAATCGGTACGGAAATTTGCGCCCAATCTTGCCTGCAACGGAGAACCCAAACATGGGCTTTGTGCGACGGATTTCGAAGCATCCGGTATGGGCCACTATCATCTCGGCGGCTATTCTCGGTTCCGTCTCATTTGGTTGGACCATCTTCGCTCACTTCTATGGCATTACATGGGAGTTCGTTTTCGCTGAAGTGGCAACCCTCGCGGAATACTTCCGGGCCTCCATCCAACTTCCGCGCTGGCAGATTTGGCTTTGGGCCGCCGTCACGGTTGTGCTGGTCGCCCTCGCGGCTGCATCCATCCTTCTTCGCAGACCATCAACCAGTTCCGTTTCGAACACGTCCAACGGACGGGCCACACAACCTTGCAAGATTGAAATTCACACGGAGCAAGTCGCGCCCTATCAGATGACCGAGGTTCAGGCGGGTCGCGTGTTAAGCACTGTAAGGATCGGGATCAAGAACTCAGGCGGCAAGACCCTTTCAAACTGCAAGGTGTATATCGAGAAGATATCGCCTCCAGCGAGTCCGCTAGTAGACACCGTACTGCTGCTTGACGGTAGCGGCTTCCACCTGCGCCACGACGATCCTGAGAAACTTGTGGAGATTGCGGCCCATTGGGATCACGTCGAACAGTTTAGATTCAGCAATCCCACGAGCGGCGCATTCTTTGAGTCCATGCAGTACATGGACGACGCTACCAAGCGGACGTTTGTGGTTCGGGTCGACGCTCTGGAGTGCAAGCGCTCCGCGCTGTTCGAAATCTGGGCTGACGAGTCACGGAAGCTCCACCTAAAATTTGTGAATTACACAGACTAGTTCCGCCGACCCGAGACATTCCAGCGCCGATACTCTTGACCCGTTGCCTAGCCGCTGAATCGAGCGAGTGACCGAACGCGGGCAAAAAAGAAGCCCCTGAACCGTATCCGGTAGAGGGGCCATCTAAACGCTGCAGGGGCGCTCGGAGTACCACGAAAACCTATTTGCCGCACACGGCTAAGTCAGCGCTTGCTCTTCGATTTCGCCTCAGCCATCGCGGCCTCATCGATCAGCGCTTGGTTGACGTTTGCGACCACAATCGAATCCATCATTCGCACGGCATCCTCTACCGAGTACACAGTCTCCAACTCGATCATCGATGCCTTGCCGGAAGCAAACAGATTAGCGATCAACGGGTCCATGCCGTCTGCCTCCTGTGTATCTACGTTAGAACGGAACCGCCCCGGCACCTCGGGCTTCTTCCGTCCGGCAAGGAAACCGAAGTTCACCTGCCGGACTTCCGCGTTGAGCGCCCACAAGACTTTGTAGGGCGGCAGGATTCCAGCCGCATCACTGATCGCGACATTGATCACTTCCTCATCCTCCGCCGCGACCCATTGGCCCGCCACCTTGACCTTCACGCCCTTGACCAGTTCCTCTACGGTGTAGTCAGCGCTGTCGATGGCCAAGTACTCGAACCCTTCGCGGGCGGCCATCTGATGGATCAAGTAGGGCCGCCCACAGACATTCACCTTCACTTCTTTTCTCATTGCCTGACGCTCCTTAATAATTCATGCCATCGGCATAGCCGTGGGTCAAATCTGCGAAGTGAGACGAAAGGTGTTGCTGGATGGTCGCGGCAACCTTGTGCGGCTCGTGCGCATCATGGATGTCGATCTGGATGTTCTGATTCTCGATGACCGGCCTGCGCGTATCGCCCAGAGTCTGCGAACGATCACCGGCTTGAGCTTGGTCGATGAATCCGCCGCCCCACTTACGCAGTTGAATCAACTGCATGGTCGTATCGCGAAGGGCTTGTTGCGCGGCGCTCATCTGCTTCGGATTCATCATGCCAGGGTTGGCCAGTTGCGCATTGAGCTTCGTCCGATTGTTCAGCAAGTCCGTTTCCGCTTGACCGTACTCCCACGCCACATCGCCCTTGTTGACGCTGCCCGTCATCAACTGTTGCGGCGATACGTGGAGATAACCGGCCAGCATCTGCGCGACCAGTGACCGTTGCGCGCTGTTCCGTGATTCACCGCCCTTACGCATATCACCGAGCGACGAGCCGCCCACCGGCGAGAATGTCGGCTGGGCTTTCGGGTTCCACGCATCCGACACGACCGTGCCGTAGTCCATCTGATCCATCTGCGGATAGCCCGCGACACCTTGGCCGTTGATCCTTACGTTCTGCGACAGCACGCGGCCCGGATACTTGATGGTCTCGTCGTTTTCCCAGTTCAGCTTGCCGTTTTTCAGCATGTGAGCGGGACCAGCGTTATAGTCCATAAGACCGGCTTTGATGTCTCCCTTGTTACGGGCGATCGCCTCCTTGAGCAGCCGCGCGGAACCGTTGATGTTCTGCACCGGGTCTGTCGGATCGGTGATGCCGAGATACTTGAAGTTGGGCGGCATGATTTGACCGAGCCCAACCGCACCTTTCGGGCTGACGATCTTCGGATCGAAGTGACTTTCAGCAGAGATCACCTGCTTTAACAGCAGCGGACTCAACCCATTTGCCTGCGCGGCCTTGCTGATGAGGTCGTCATACTGGTGGTTGTCGCGACCACCGGACGGTGCGTTGCCCGACGATTGGCCGCCGCCATACGCCCCGCTGTACGCCCCCGCGTTGTACACGCTCGATCCTGCGGTGTCCGTCGCGCACGTATTCCTGCCGCCTAGCCCACCGGCCTTACCGATTTCACCGGCCCATGCAGCCCACGCCTGCTTTTCGTCAATCGCACCGGAAAATGTATTAACGGCCTGCGAGAACAACTGCATATTCCGGTTAAACTCGTTCACCATGTTGTATGAAGTCTCCGCATACTGCTGCGCCGCAGAGTCTTCAGCATCGGCCTTCGCGCGCGCGACCGCGCCATCTTTGGCCAACTCGCCGTCCGGTGTGTGCCGGTCTTCGACGGCCTTCTTGTATGCGTCCCAGTGGTCGTGTTGTAACACCTCCCAAGTCGCGGCAAATTTGTCACCGATGCTTTTGTCGCTGCCCCAAACGTTCTTCAGCGTTTTGAAATCTTGCTGTTGCTCCTTATCTGCTGCGGCGTTGCCCGCGTCCGCATCGTCCATGGCGTTAGCGAGGTTCAACTTACCAACACCATCCGCGATAGCCGTCAAGAACTTCGCCCACGTAGGCAGAAAGTGGGTGGCAATGGCCTGTTCAGCGCGGCGAATCTGCTCACCAAGAAGCCCCTGAGCACCTTGCAGTTCACGAGATGCTGCGATGGCGCGATAGTAGGCCGCTGCTTCCTCGTCAGACATGTGTGTGCGCTCGCTCGTCGCGCCATTGAGCTTGCGAAGGGCGTCTACTTCCGTTTTTGAAAAACTGAGCAGTTCACCAGCAGCGTAGGCCGCGCCTTCCGACATAGCGGCGAGCGCCTTACTGACCTGAGAAACCTGTGTGGTTACACTCGCAATGCCGCCGTTCGGGTTGTTGATGTCTACGTGCATCCCGCGCAACATGAACGCTTCGCGGTTGTTCTGGAACGGATTCGTGTACGCCGCAGAGCCGAGAGCAGCAATCTTGCTGTAGATGTCGTTGGACTGGTTGTAGCCGACCTTGCCGCCCGACGATGCACTCATGTTACGAGCGAAGTTTTCCAAAGTCAGCGGCGTGGTGCCAATCTTCAGGGCCAAGTCCGACTGCTTGTTGAACTCCTTCGCTTGCTCCGTGGCAATCTTGATAGCCGCAGCGACTGCCACGACACCGGCTACCGCACCGCCGCCTGCCATGCCGATCTTGCTGAAATTCGATGCGACCTCACCCATACGACGAATGCCTGACGGCAACGCGTCACTCAGTTCCTGCGCGGCCTTCGTGAACTTGCCGAACCCCTTGGTCGATCCGTCGCCATTCTTGTTGGTCTGTTCGACCTTCTTATTCAGGTCTTCCAAACGCTTGATGGAATCGGATACTTCGACGGTGTACGTCAGAACAAACTTGTCGAGTTGATCACTCATGATTGATTCCCCTTATTGTTTGGAAACGTTCTTCGGGTCGATATACAGACCATTCGACTCCAGCAACGCAGCGCTCGCGGACAAAAATCCTGCGGCCATTTCAGCGCCGGTCGTCAGCCAGATACGCGCGCCCATCTTCGCTTCGATTTCCTCTTCATCAATCATGTTGAACTTGAGGACTTCCCGACGCAGCGCAGCGAGGTTCTGCCACGTGGACGTATAGGTGTTGATCGCGTCTTCACCATCAATCGCAACCTCGTCACCGCCCACAACGGCGGTGACTCCGAACAGGACTGCGAGATGCCCCACTTCACCTTCGCGCGCGCCAATCTTGCCGTTGGAAAGACGCTCCGCAACCTCACGGTCGATCATCCGCGCCACCCGCAAACCGTGAGCAGCCGGATAGCGCCGCACGATGAAATCGCGCGGCTCACCGTCCACGTCAAGCGTGATCCGTGCCGTGGTCGCGGGCTTGGCCCGTTCGACGGCTGCTGCCACGTCCTTCGCGGCTTGCTCGCTGGCCGCTTCGGTCACCGCTGCAACGGCTTCGGCCTTATTCCTGCCGCCCACGAGATTCTTGATGACATTTTTCATAATTCGTATTCCTAAATAATGTGATCAAAAAAATTATGCTGCTGCGGCCATTGCATTGAACGAACGCTCGAAGTGGAACGAGTACGGATGGCTGGGGTTGATGCCCTTCGGGTCATCCGGCTCGCCCACGATCAGGCAACCATAGAACGCCACCAGATTCCCATCCGGGTAGCGGGCGTTCACGTAGATGCTTTCGAACTCGTGCGCGCGACCAGCGTAGCGCTTGTACGCGTCAACCAGAATCGACAGGTTGCGGTCGGCTTTGCTGCTTGGCTTCACATGCAGGGTGATGCGACCCGACTTGGTGACGTCCGATGCCGCAGGATAATCATCGCTGAGGTCTTCACGGTCGATCTTCAAGCCATCAGGAAAGGTATTGCTGGCGTAGACCGTTACATCCAGACCTGGACCGGACAGCGGGTTGCTGTATTGAGTCATCGTGATACTCCGAATATTTATAGTGTTGCCTACTTTGTACTGTCTAAAGTAACTGGCGTGGCCTTGCCCGGCAAGGGCTTACGGTGGCAGCGCCATCGCGTTATTACACTCCGACCGATTCCAGAAGGGCACAGGTAGGAACGGGCTTGCCGCGCGGCGCGTTCATCCGCTCGATCATGGCTGCAACGCCCTCACGGATGGCTTCGTAGTCGCGCGCAGCAGCCGGTGTGTAGTCGCGCACCTCGCGCCAGAAGGAATTGGAAGCGTGGCCCTCCCTGACCAAGTAATCCGCTGCCGCGATGCACAACATGTTGACGGACTCGAAATCCAGTTCACACCCGATCAGCTTCGATTCTTCGCGCACGAGCGAGCCACGACGGTCGTACTTCATGAAGATCGTTTTGTCGCCCACGAAAACGCAGCTGCTGCTGATGGTCTTGATGGTCGAATACATGGACTTGCGCACTTCCACCTTGACGGGCTTCGTCACATCAGGGCGCGGCGCATTTGCGATGAGGTTGGTGACGACTGCGAGGATGGTTGCGTTCATGATGCGTTACTCCGAATGTTGTTTTGTTTGGGCGGCTTGTTAGGCCGCCAATGATCGATCAGTTACGGTGCGGACGCGGCGACTGGATGAAACAGAAGCCTTCGAGGCCATAGCCAACCACGCGCTGCATCTGTTCGTGGGCAGCGTCAGCCGCGCGGCGTTGTTCAAGCCTCGCGTTGAACGCATTGCGCGCACCTTCCGGCATAAAGTCCACGACGTTATTGCCGTCGACCATGTAGCCGCGTCGCTCCAGTTCGGCCTTTACCTCCGGCGTGATGATGTGCTCGACTTGACCCATCGAGCCGAGAATAATGTCGGTGCGTTCGGCAGTTGTGAGGATCATGTTAATACTCCTAATCAAATGTGAAAGATTAAAGCCTTGGGTTAGGCGGTGATTCGGGTTATACGGCCATCAGGTGATGCTTGAGGGATAGCGAAACCATCAGCCGATACACCTTTTCGATGACCTCAGCGGCGGGCGAGCCGATAGCCTGCCCCGGCTTCATCACGTTGCTGTTATCAGCAATGACCGTGAGGAACGCGCCAACAGCCGAAAGCATCTGCACAAGTGAATCGATTTCCTCGCCCGTCAGGTCACCTTCATCTGCGCTTTCCTGCGGCACTTCCTTGCCTTCTTGAATGCCCCTCACCGTAGCATCCAGCCGTGCTGCCTCGTCCAATGCCCTCCGATTGCCGCGAACGATGAAGTATTGCTTCGTGTGAGAATCGATAGCCGCCAATTGCGCTTCAAAGCTGGCGGTGACGGTCGGGCCGCTGAGATACGAATCCATCGTCATTGCACGCGGCTTGACGCCCAGATATTCGTCAAGGCTCGTATGGCCGAGCGCGCTATCACCGGCGTGCTGCTTCAGTGCTGCTAGCGCGGCGACCTTGTTCATCGCGGCCTTGATTTCTTGATCGATGGATTCGGTGACGATTCCGAATTCATGGGCCAATGCGCGGATTTTGTTGGCCGTGCCGGTGACTGCTTCCTTGATGGCTGCATGTTGCTCTGCGGTCGGCTCGCCCGATTTCGACACGCCGTCCGCTGCCTTCTTCGTGAGGACGAGTTTCGCGCCGTTGATTACTGCACTGATTGCTGACATTTACTGCTCCTGTTAATGGGATGTGAAACTATTAGTGAGACGGTTGAATCGTTTGACGAATGGCGCGCGCCTCTCTTGCGATGCCCGGTTTGCCGTGGCGCTCAGCGTCTGCCGCCAGCTGCGCGAGTTCAGCAGCGGCAATCGACGGGTTCCACACATCGCTCACGGAAGTGTTAACGATGATGGCCTTGAACACCGCGCCGTAGTACGCGGACGAATCGATCAGCTTCACGCCGCGCTCGGCTCGTTGGGACGCGATGCCATCCACTTCGCAACCGTCACAGAAGATGGCGATGAACGCCGGGTCTTTGTGATATCCGTGCACTCTCAACCTGGCGTATGAACGGATGAGTGCCGCAAGCTCGTTGTCGATCTTGCCCTGCTCGATTGCGCCCAAGAGAACGTAATGCGGAACGTCAGCGCGGACTTGACCTGCGAAGGTCGGGATACGTCGCAGGGCTTCAGTGAGCTTGAGCCCAGCGAGCGCGGACACGAAGTCGGCGTTCATGCGACGCTCTTCCTTGATCGACATCAGTTCGTCGTACAGTTGCGGATCGATGTTCATGCTGCCACCCGTTCTTCTGCTTGTGCGAGTTCGAAAGCGCTTTGCCAGGCCATCCACTGCTTGGCGGTTGTGTTTCGATACCCTCGGTCCCAAGCTTCAAGTTTGATGGCCATTGCCGCGCTGACACCGGCCTTCAGCGTGATGATCTTGGAGAGTGTCGACTCTCCAATTCCTAGGTCAGCGGCAACGGTCTTGTGTGCGACTCTGCGTTCGTGAATCAGGCCGCGCAGAATGACGCCCGGATGCGTCGGTCGACCATCGTCAAAAATCACCATTTAGTGCTCCCTTCTACACTGCGTTAATGGGGCCATTCTTTCCCGTTAGGCTATTTGGAAACAACGGGGCCATGACTCTATAGTCGCTAGCTTGGCCCCCACCGGCAAGTGAACTCGTTACAGATTTAAAATTTCGCACACCGCTTCCGCGCGCACGGCGAAAACGAACACCCGACAACAGGCGGGCCACACACAAACCGGTTAATCTTGTATAAGGATTCCTTACTAATAGATCAGACCGATGCAGTTCCGAAGCCGCAAGCCAGCCACCAACAGGTCGCGCCGCCCTATCCGCTCAAACCGAGTCAACCCGCCGCCCTACCCTAGCCCCCTTAGTGTCGCTTTCTATGCAGCGGTGTTCGTACTGAAGGCCGCATGTGTGTACGGGCTATGCAGCCACATACTCGCGTGGGCAAGGTCACTCGTTGGGATTCCGCCACGCTAGGTCGTACGCGGGCGAGTGACGACTTTGGTGGGTCGTTAGACCCGCTACCCAGTCAAACCGGGTAGGATAGCTATGTAGTGGTCAACTCATCCCGGACACTGCGTTAAGTTTTTCTTCCGCAACAGCCGGTGCCAGTCCGTCATTGAACTG
>NZ_CABPRZ010000040.1 GCF_902459695.1 Pandoraea terrae | reverse complement strand
AGCTGCGCCTGGCGCGCGAGCCACGCGGCCGGCATCGGCCGGGCGTAGCCGCCCACGCCCTGCGCGATCTCGCGCTCTTCGTCGGTCTCGAACGGCACGTCGATGAACTTGGCGCCGAGCGACTCGATCTGCTCCTTGACGGCGGGGCGCACGTCGGAGGCCTCGATGACCGCGCCCAGCCGCTTGGCCGTGGCGATGGCCTGCAGGCCGGCCACGCCGGCGCCGAGCACGACGATGCGGGCGGCCTTGACGGTGCCCGCGGCGGTCATCAGCATCGGCATGAAGCGCTGGTAGAGATTGGCGGCGAGCATCACCGCCTTGTAGCCGGCGATGTTGGCCTGCGACGAGAGCACGTCCATGCTCTGCGCGCGCGTGGTGCGCGGCGCCGCTTCGAGCGCGAACGCATTGATCCCGGCGGCGGCCATGCGGGCGTTGTTCTCGGTGTCGAACGGGTTGAGCATGCCGACGAGCGCGCTTCCCCGGGGAATCTGGGCGAGCTCTTCCCCTGACGGTGCACGCACCTTCAGCACGATCTGGGCCCCGAGCGCATCTGCCGCCGAGCCAAGGGAGGCGCCGGCTGCTTCGAACGCCGTATCCGGCACGCTTGCCGCCACGCCAGCACCGCGCGCGACGATGACCTGGTGGCCCGCAGCCACCAGTTTCTTGACGGTCTCGGGCGTAGCCGCAACGCGGGATTCGCCGAAGAGCGTCTCGGCGGGAATGCCGATTCTCATTGCACTTCTCCTTGGTATGTAGAACGGATCTCGTCAACGGCCAAGGAGCAGAGGTTTACGCTGCCGGGGGGCAGGGCTTGCACCCTAATTACGCGTACCCCGTCGCCGCTGATGACATTAGTCCTGCTGGAGTCCTGCTGGAACTAACTACAAGAATTCGGTGAGGCGGTACTACAAGACTGCGCACTGCTTGAGCGGCAAGCTTACCCGAAGATTGGGCACAAGCCTATTACACGTATTGGCATAAGGTTATTCCCAGCAGACAGTATCGCCACGTATCCCTTGTCCTTCCGGGGAGCGGGCGCTGCGCCGCCGTCTGCGAAAAGTCCCGCCAGACGGTAAAATAGCGGCCTTAGCGGGGTATCCCCCGGAGAAATCCCAAGGTAACGCGATGGACGCACGTTGGAAGCCGAACGTTACGGTGGCCGCGGTGATCGAGCGGGACGGCCGTTTCCTGCTCGTCGAAGAGGAAACGCCGGACGGTTTGCAAATTAACCAACCGGCCGGTCACCTCGAATATGGCGAGTCGCTGCTGGCTGCCGTTGCGCGCGAGACACGCGAGGAGACGGCGCACGCGTTTGTCGCGCGACACCTGCTCGGCATTTACCTGGCGCCGGGACCGAGTCCGGTGACCTACCTGCGATTCGCCTTCACGGGCGAGTTGGGCGAGCAGATCGCCGGGCAGCGACTTGACGCCGGCATTCAACGGATCCTCTGGCTGAGCCCGGAAGAGATTCGGGCACAACGCGCACGCCACCGCAGTCCGCTGCTGGAGCGATGCGTCGACGATTACCTTGGCGGCCAGCGCTTCGACCTGGCGCTTCTTTACTCCCATCCGGCATTGGCCGGCGGGCAGGGCAACACATGAGTCAGAAACGCGTAGTGGTGGGCATGTCAGGCGGCGTCGATTCGTCAGTGACGGCATGGCTGCTCAAACAACAAGGCTATGACGTCGTCGGACTGTTCATGAAGAACTGGGAAGACGATGACGATAGCGAGTACTGTTCGACCCGGCAGGACTGGATCGACGTGGTGTCGGTCGCCGATTTGATCGGTATCGACGTCGAGGCGGTGAATTTCGCTGCGGAGTACAAAGACCGGGTGTTCGCGGAATTCCTGCGCGAGTACTCCGCCGGCCGCACGCCCAATCCCGACGTGCTGTGCAATGCCGAAATCAAGTTCAAGGCGTTTCTCGACCACGCCATCGCGCTGGGCGGCGAGACGATCGCCACGGGCCACTACGCCCGGGTGCGCGAGCGCGAAGGGCGTTTCGAACTGCTCAAGGCGCTGGACCACACGAAGGACCAGAGCTATTTCCTGCATCGGCTGAACCAGCGTCAGCTCTCGCGCACCCTGTTTCCGTTGGGCGAAATGCCGAAGACGAAAGTGCGCGAGATTGCGGCAAGCATCGGTCTGCCGAACGCAAAGAAGAAGGACTCGACCGGTATTTGCTTCATTGGCGAGCGGCCGTTTCGCGACTTTCTCAACCGCTACCTGCCGACCCGGCCGGGACCGATGAAGACGCCTGACGGGACCGTTGTCGGCGAACACGTTGGCCTGGCCTTCTACACCTTCGGCCAGCGCAAGGGCATCGGCCTTGGCGGCAGCCGCGACGGCTCGGGCGAGCCGTGGTTCGTCGCGAAGAAAGACATGGCGGCCAATACACTGTACGTCGT
Source organism: Pandoraea terrae (assembly GCF_902459695.1). Taxonomy (GTDB): domain Bacteria; phylum Pseudomonadota; class Gammaproteobacteria; order Burkholderiales; family Burkholderiaceae; genus Pandoraea; species Pandoraea terrae. The sequence continues at coordinate 29,795 of NZ_CABPRZ010000040.1, read as the reverse complement.
GCAGGGCCACGATCATCCCTGGCTGCTCTCGGATACGCTCGATGCGGAAGACCTCTCGTGGGTCGCCGGCGAGGCGCCGGCCGAGGGGACACAGTGCGGCGCGAAATCGCGCTACCGCCAGGCGGATGCCGCCTGCACGGTCACGCGCGCGGACGCCGGCCACCTGACGCTGTCCTTCGCCGATGCCCAGTGGGCCGTGACACCGGGCCAATCCGCCGTGCTCTACGACGGCGAGATTTGCCTGGGCGGCGGTATCATCGCCGGCGCGGCCCCCGCCTTGGCCCCGGCCCGCGAGCACGCCATCGCACGCTGATCCCGCCCGGCGCCGCCCTCATCCGGGAGGTGGCTTCGGGCGACTTCGGTTGCCGCAATGACGACGGCACGTTCAATGCCGGGAAGTTCGCCGCGTGTCGGCCAACGATATCCGTCTGCTTTCCGATCTTCTCAAGTATTTGGAACCGGGTGACCTGTTGCGCGGCCAGTTCCGCTATCAACTTTACAAACGTTGGTGGCCCGTCGCGCGCCGACAATTTTGCACCCGCCGTTCCGGCCTGACCGGCGTAGAGGCGGCCAGGGCGCGTTTGGGAAAAGTACTTTCGAATCTCGCATAAGAATTTTCGGATAACTATCGACAGCAACCTTCCTTGTGCCGGGTTCAGGTGATTACCGGATGACGGTGTGAGGCTGCCCCCCGTATCTTCGACGCACCATCTCCATCACAGGTGAGGCCATGAGTACGGTGAGGTTTCTGTTCAATGCAAAGCCGACTGAACTGGAAGTGCGCGGTATCCTGCACGCGGTCCCCGCATGCAGCATGACGGCCACCGTTCCGGAGGCGTCGCTCGATGATGACGCGGCATCGCGCTTTCATGACTTCCATGTGTGCGATCTGCAGGCGTTATATGCCGATGTCGTCGATCTGCTCGACAGGCGGCCGTTGGGCGTCTTTCATCGGCAGTTGGTACGCACGCTCGCACTGGAATCGAGCGTGTTCGAAGTTGCGCAGGCGCTGGAGGCTTCCGATCGCATGGCGCTGCTGCGTTTCGTCTTCGTCTATTGCTTGTGCCGCGATCAAGTGTATTTTTCGGCGTTGCTGAGGCAAAGCATTGCCGGCAGTCATTCCCTGTTTGATTTTGTCGAGGCGAATTTCCACAAGCCGTGGCCGGTCGGCCGCCTTGCCGACGAGTTCGGCATGCCCCTGCGCAAGTTCCGATATCTGTTCCAGCAAACCTATGGCATGCCGGCCAAGCAGTGGCTGCTTGAGCGGCGCTTGCGACTCGCGCGGGACCTGTTGCTCTCCACGCGGCACAAGGTGCTCGATATCGCACTGGAGTGCGGCTTTACCAACCACGCGCATTTCACGGACACGTTTCGCAAGCGCTTCGACTGCGCGCCGACGGAGATTCGTCTGGGCGCGCCGCCGCTGCGCGGCGGCATGCGCGTCGCGCTGCCGACGGCGGATGCGTTTGCCTTGATGCGGGCCGATCTGGTCGCGGGACACGGCGCGCACGACAAGGAAATGGCGTTGTGAACGTCGAGGAAATCAATGACCGGATGTCAGGCATGGTGCGGCACGCCTCGAGTCAGGCGGTCAGCGCCATGGAACAGCACAAGACAAACGATACACAGGACATGCTGAAAATGCAGTTCGCGTTGCAACAATACTCGATTGTCGTGGGCACACACAGCGCGGTCATCAAGCTCGTCAAGGACACGTTGATGGGCATCATCGCGAAGATCGCATGAGCGTGCCGCTGACCGCAACATTGCGCAGGCTGATCGTCGAGGCCGGACTCGCGGCGGCGCACCACGGATTGGCATCGGAGGCCGATGCGATCATGGCGGCGCTGCCTGCGCTCGTGCCGGATCCGGACGCAGCGCGGCGCTTGCACGCGGCTTGCCTCATTGCGCTTGGGCGCGGGGACGAGGCCGCCGCATGTCTGCGGCAGGATGCATCGACCGAGGCGTGCGCGCTGCGCCAATGGATCGGTGCGGCACGCGGGCGCGGTCCGCATTCGCTGCCGCATGATGCTCCGCTGCCGGCGGTTGTCCCGGCGGCCCCGTTGATCCCACTCAATCCTCCACGACATGTCTGATCCCGTCATGGCAGTCAATGCGGCCCTTGCCAGTCCGTTGGCACCCTCGGCTTCCGGGGATATCTCCGGCGCCGCCACCGACGCCACAGCCGCGCAACAGTTCGCGCAGGCGCTCATGGGGGCGCCGCCGTTGCCTGAGCACGCCTTGTTGCACGCCGTGCGCGGCGTGGCGCAAGCGACCGACGGACTCGCCGGCACGGCCTTCTCGGGGCCTGGCGCGCTGAGCGACCCCGGTCGCATGTTGGCTGAGCAAACGGCGCTAACAAAGCGGGTCCTGGCACTTGAACTGGTGGCCAAAGTGGCTGGCACGGTCTCGCAGGCCGTCAACAAACTCACGCAAATGCAATGATGTCGGTGCGCTTTCGCCGCGTTACAGGCATGGTCGCGCTGCTCCTGCTGACGGGGTGCAAGGTCGATCTCCATAGCGGCCTGCAGGAGGGCGAAGCCAATCAGATGCTCGCGCTGTTGATGCTCGCGGGCATCGATGCCGATAAACGCCCCGCGGCCACGGGTACGGTCAACTTGCGCGTCGAGCGCGCCCAGTTCGTGCACGCTGTCGAGGTGTTGCGCCAGCACGGCTTGCCGCAGCGCAGGCGCGACTCGGTCGCCGACGTGTTTCCGTCCGGCCAGCTCGTGAGCTCCCCTTTGCAGGAGCAGGCCAAGCTGATCTATCTGAAGGAGCAGCGCATCGAAAAGATGCTGACCGGCATGGAAGGCGTGATTTCCGCAGACGTGTCGATTGCGCATGCCCCGCCCGACAGCGCGGGCAGGCCGGCGGCACCGCCCGGAGTGGCGGTGCTTGTGAAGTACACGCCAGAAGTGAATCTTGCACAGCGCGTGACCGACATCAAGAGCCTGGTGCACGACAGCGTGCCGGGCCTTGCGCCCGAGCGAATCAGCGTCGTGCTGCAAGCTTCCGATTACCGCTTGCCTGCGGCAAAGGCGATGCCGTCGGCGGAAAAGCTGCAGGCTGTGCCTTGGCCGGCGGCCATTGTGGCGTTGGCGCTGCTCGTCGGCGCTGGCGGGTTCGCGTGGTTTCTGCGCCGCCGCAGGCGCACTGGAGGGCCTGCATGATCGACCGGCACTTCGCTGACTGGCATGCCCTCGCGTGGCGGCCGGGCAGCATGATGCATCGCGGCTGGTGGCCGGCGTTGGGCTTGGACGCGTGGCATGACGCTTATCGTGACGCGCCCGGATGCCGGGCCGCGCTCGACCGGTGTATTGTCGCCGCGCGGGGCTGGCCGCGAGCGACCCTGCCGGGCCCGCTCGACGATGCCGCCCGGGCGGTGCTGCGCTTGCGGCCGAGATTTCTCATGCTGACGCTCGCCTTGGGTTTGCGCGAGCTCGCTTGTGCGGACTACCTGTTGCTGGGCGTTTTCCGGCGAGCGCTGTCGGCTTGGATGCTGCCTTCACAGTGCGACCGCTTGCTGCTGACCCGGCGCGAGTGGCCCGGCGCGCCGCAGGTTGAACCTGCGCAGTTGCGCGACGCCGCCCTTGCCGCCGGCACCCGGGCGCTCGCGGCGACATGCGCCGGCGCGCAGCAGGCGTGCGACGTTCACCGCGCCATGTTGAGCCTGCTGCCGCCCGCGGCCGGCCAAGCCGTGGGCGAGGCGGCGGCCTTGTGCGCGAACGATGGGCGCGACCTCGCAAGACCCTGGGCGAACGATCCATGGCACAGCCTGCAGCGCTTGGGCGTTTGGTTATGAGGGCGTTGCGCATCCCGATCGAACGATTGGCCGGATGTGCGCCCTCAGGCCCGATCGTATCCGCCGAGCGCATGCAATCGGCGGCCGATGCCGCAGCGGTGCTTCAGCGCGCGCATGTCTTCGCCGATGAACATCGGGAGGCCGCCGTACGGTGTCTTGCCCAGGCAAAAAGCGAGGCGGAGGCGATTCGCGAATCGGCCAGGCGTGCGGGCATGGCGGCCGCGCGTGAGGAAATCGACGCAGCGCGCGCCGCGGCAGTCGACGCTGCCGTGACCTGGTTCGCCGATGAGTCGGCATTGGAGCGTACGATCGTTGAAAGCCTCGACAAGCGCATTCGCGAGGCCATCGCGAGCGCGCTGGCGGCATTCGTCAGCCAGCAGGACACCGTCGAAATGCTTTCGCTGCGCATCGCCCGCAATATCCCGGCGATGGCGGCCGACGGCGGCCTGACACTGCGTGCGCATCCGGATCATGTCGAAGGCATCAAGACCGCGCTGGTGGCGCTGGCGCCCCTGCGCGCGATGCCGGACAGCCGGCTGCCGCCCTCGCAGGCCTTGCTGGAAAGCCCGGTGGCAAGCGTGCGGATCGATATCGATGCCGATCTTGCACGCATCCGACAGCACTTCCTTCAGACCCCGGCACCCGGATTCGCTTATGGCTGATTCGCTCACGCCGCGCGTCCGCACGGCGCCGCCTGCGGCGACGGCGCTTGATCAAATCCTCGACGAGGAATGGCACGAACTCGAAGGGGAAGGATCACAGGCGCCACGGCAGATATTGCCGCCACAGACGCACATGGCTCAGGTCATCACATCTGCAGCGCATGATGAAGACAGCGCCGTCGCCGAATCCCGGGAAAATCTCAGCCTCGCCCTCGGCACGCGGTTTCGGCGCCCGGGAAGGGAGGACGTGCGCGACGATCGTGTGCGGGGCCGGCTGTTGCTCGAGCAGCTCGCGCGCCAGGTCAATCGGATCAATCCGGCCCACCTTCACGCGATGCAGGAGCGCTTCCCCGATCTTCCGGCGGTGCCGGACCCGCTCGCGCTGCTGCGTCGGGAGGGGGTGTCGGCCGGGGCAAGCGCATTGATCCTCGCATTCTGGCTGGGCAGGCCCGGTCTGGATGAGACGCAACGCCGCCGTTTGCGCCGTGCGCTCGACGACGCGACATGCGCCGAGGGATGGGCGCTCGAACTTTTCGGCGAATGGGTGTGCGGCGATACGACGCCGGCGCTATCACGGCAGTTGGCGCAGCTCTATCGTCATGCATCGTGCCGCGAGCAATCGATGGCGCAATGGTTCGATGCCTGCCGGCAAATGCCTGATCGGGGCAAGCGCCTCGAAGCGCTGCTGCGCACGCTCGGCTTCGAACTCGGCGCGCAAGGCGCGGCCGCCGAAAGCGCGCGCCTGGCCACCGTGATCGAGGACGTGCGCCGCGTGCTGCTTTTCATGACACTTGAATCGCAATGCGCAGTTGCGGCCGGGGTCGTGGGCATCGACACAGACACCATGATCGCCGAGATGCTTGCCATGCTCGATCAGCCCTGGATGGACGCGGGGTGGCTTGCGATGCGCAGTGCGCGACTCGGGGTGACGTCACCCGAACGATCCTACGCGTTGACGCGCGAGCTGACGACGCTCACGCAGTGGACACACGACGCCTGCTTTCGCGACGGTGGCCAGCGCGAGATGCTGCTCACGGCCCTGGCGAAACGCCGCAGCGCGCTCGCAGGCGCCGGCGACGACAACGACTGAAGGGCGGGATGGCCGGCCGCGCGCGAGAACGTGGCCGACGCCGCCGCAACGCTTGCGCTTACGCGGTCAAATGCTCCCTGCACTGCTTGATGCGGTCATAGAAGTCGGTCAGCGCATGCGCCAGCGGCTCCGCGTTGGCCACCGTGTCCTGCCGGAACAGCGCGTGCAGCACGAGCCGGGTGTCATCCGCCCGAAGCTGGACATGCCCGGTCGTGGCCCATCCGGCCGGTTCGATCAGCAACTGGAGCAGCCGCTCGCTATTGGCGCGATGCAGTCGCGCGCCCTCGTCGCTCGCCACCACCGCGTGGATGCCGCAGTCGTCGTTGATCATTTCGATGATGATGCTCGGCGACGCATGAAACGTCAGCTCAATGGGCGAATGGCGATCGATGCGGCCGATTTTCGATGGATCGCAACCGATCAGTTTGAGGGCGTCTACGAGGGTCTGGGCGATATCGTAATGCATGGTTTCCATGGGTGGGCTTCATCTGCATCGGGCACGCCGTCGCGGCACCCGAACGCGCGCGGCGGCGGTGCCGCGCATTCGGCGCGGTCTGGCTACGATCGTAGACTTCCGTGGACCGTTGTGCTGTTGTCGGCGTACGCCAGTTGTCGATTCCGGCATGCCCAGTGGCGCCGGCGCGCGTCATCGCACACGCTCAGCCGTTGCGACGGTAGCGCGCCGCAAGCTTGTCGATAACATCGATGGCCGCGGCACACGCGTTCGCTTGCGCCGTCAGCGCGCGATGATGGGCCGGCGGGTGCCCCTCGCGCAGGGCGGCGCCCAACGCCCGCAAGGCATGCACAAGTGCGTCGCGCTCACCTGCCAGTGCCGGGCCACCGTCGCGCAGTCGGTTTTCAAGATTCGTCAGTGTCATGATGGCGGTACCTCACGAGGCCAGCGGTACGTGAATCAGGCGGTCGCTACGTAGCAGCGACACGCCCTCCCTGCCGATCGCCAGTACGCGCAGCCCCCTCGGCAGTTGGGTGCCGACGGTCAGGCGCGTGCCGTCCGTGAGCGTTGCATAGGGTGCTCGGACGTCGCCGCCCACGCTCGCGACGGATGCCGGCAGCCATGCATCGCCCCCGGTCACCGGCCGATTCGGCAATTGATCGAAGCGCGCCCGGGCGTGCGGTGGTTGATCTGCATTGAATTCGTCGAGCAATGCCTGAACGGCCCGGCGCCTCGCGCTCGACAATTGCGCGGTGACCACCCAAGTGCCACCAACACGCATGGCGCCGACGCCCGGAAGTTGCCGGTGGCGCGCGAGCAGCGCAGCCAGCGTTTCGAGTTCCGACGCGATGCTGTTGCTTACGTGCCACCCACCCCGCAATTTCATGTCGTCCAGCGCACGTGCCGCCCTGCGCCATCGATCGTCGGCGTCGATCGGCCCGGAGATGGTGACCTTGGCGTCGTCCGCCGCCATGTTGACGGTGACGTCGCGATAGCCGTGCATGCGAAGCGTCGTTTGCACGGCCTCCAATGCACTGGCGCGGCATTCCGTTTCGTCGCGAATGGCCAGCCCCATGGCCCGCACGCCGGCACGCAGCGCGCTCAGCGCACGCGCATCGGTGCAGTCGCCGTGAATGAGAACGGAGGTATCGCTTTGCAAGCTTGCGTCGATGCGCGCTGTCGCGCCGACGCGATCGACCAGCGCGGCAAGCTGCGCCGCCGGCGTTGGCGCCGGCACCTTCGCCGTCACGGGCCATTGCGCCACAGTCGCGGCGCCGATGACGCATGTCACGCCGGCGGCGACCGCCACGCGCCCGACACGCCCGGGCAGAAACCTTTTTGGCATGGACGGCGCCGGCCTGACGGCGGACCAGGGGGGCACCGGCACGCACGCATTGCGCGGTACCAGCTCGCGTGTCGCGATGAGGTCCGTTTCGCGGCCCAGCGCGAACCCGAAGCCGGCCACGTCGAGCGCGCGATCGAGCGGCAGGCAGTCGTCGACCGTCTCGGGCCGCCCGTCGATCCACAGCGGTACCGGTGCGCCGAGCCGCACGCCCCTATCGTCGATCATGAGCGCGGTCGTGACGTTGTCGTCAAGCGGGACGGCAATGTCCGCGTCGTCGCCGCCCAGGCGAAATACGCCATGCGGCAACGGGAGTTCGCGGCCGGCCAGCGGGCCGGTCAGCAGCTTCAGCTTGAATGATTCGGCCATGAGGCGTCACGAAAGGGGCGCGGGCTCGGCCTTGATGAGAAACAAGCGAATCACGCTGGTCGTGCGATTCTGGGTCGAGCTGAACAACCGTCCGAGGATCGGGATGTCGCCGAGCAAGGGAATTTTCTGTTCACTCTCGTGTTGTTCGTCTTGTAGGAATCCGCCCAACAAAAGGCTTTGTCCCGCACGCAATGTGGCATGCGTTGAAATCGACGAACTGCTGATATTCGGAATGTCCTTGCGGACGTTCGTCTTGTCGGGGGTGAGATGACCGTCTTCAAGATTCAGAAAAAGCATGATTTCCTGTGCGCCAGCCTCGTCGACAAGGCGCGGCGTGACGCGTAAAAGCAGCCCGGTTGACGCGCTTTCGAGGTTGCCGGACTTATTTCCGTAGAGCTTCGTGTAGAAAGTGATATTGCGGTCGAGCACGGCTTGCATATTGTCGAGCGTCACGACCGACGGACGGGAAAGCACACGTGCCTTGGAGTTCTTTTCGAGTGCGTTCAGCCGAATGAGAAATTTTCCGGTGTCTCCGACGACGGTCGAAAAATTGCTGCTTTCGGTCAATCCGGTATTGAATTCGACTGAACCGGCGCCGCCCAGGCGTGTCGCACCAGAGAAGTCGATGCCGAGGGCGTCCATGTCGTTGGCATTGACGTCGATGATGGAAACCGAAATATCGATCAGGCGCGGCTTGATGTCGAGCTGACGCACGAGGTCGGCGTAAATCGGCAGATTGCGCCGGCGGTCGCGCACGATCACGGCGTTGCGGCGCGAGTCGGCGGAAAACCGGGGTGTTGCGGGACTCGGCGCCGCCTCGGCGTCCTGTGCAAGCGGACGTGCGCCGAGAACGAGGTCGCGCAGCACGGAAGCAATCCCCGGGACGACCACCTGCTGGTTGCGATACTGATAGCGGGTGTCGTCAGCGGACGCATAGCGCAGCGGCAGGATCTCGATGGACTCCTCGCTCTCCTGCGTTTGGCGGGCGCTGTCTTCGAGATGTTGCGCAAGCGCGCTGACGGTTTCGAGACATGCAGGAACGCCGGCGACCTCTACCGCGTTGGCCGCCGTGATCTCCCGGGCCAGGCAATGTTTTGGATGCAGGACGCCGGCGGCGCGCAGGTGTTCTGCGACAACAGGAAGTTTGACGTAGCGCAGCGTCAGCAGACGCCGTGAGGTTTCGAGCGATTTGTAGACATGCAGGGTTTGACCGTCGTGATACCAGGACAGCCGATAACGTTGCGCAAGCTCATCGAGCAGGCGTTGCGGCGGGATGTCCTGCAAGGTGCCGATGAACGTGTCGTTGACTTGCGCGCTCACGAGCGTGGGCATGCCGTAGTGTCCGCCGAAATCGCGCAGCACTTCGGCAAGCGGCGTGCCGACGCTGTGAAAGAAGAATGGGGGGCCGCGCCAGACCGGTGTATCCGCCGCGGCAGGCACACCCGCGCCCCACATGAGCGCCCCCAGTCCGGCCGCAAGGCCTGCGACGCCGCGTCTCATGGCCGGATCGAAGCGTGGTCGGCGTTTGCGGGCCGCGCTTGTTCCGCCTGCCGGGCCAGCAGATCGCAGGCGAGCAACTGCCGGTTCAGGTGCGCCTCGACAACCGCGGTGCAGGCGCTGGCGGAAAAGTGGTGCACCCACCAGAGCTTCGCGTTGGCAATGCACAGTTGGTCGTCTTGCAAGTCGGCCGAGCCCGCCACGGCAAGCGTTATGCCGTGCAGCCAGCGTGTCGGAATGTCGGTGGGGTCGTCGATCGGAATCTCGGTCGCGACGCAGAAGCCGGCGGGCGTGCTGCAACACCATCCATCATGGCCCGCAAGGTTGAGCGCGCACCGGACATCGTCGCCGCGCCGGGCGACGATCCAATCGATGGCGGTCAGGCAAGCGGGTGGCGTCATGGGGAGTGCAGGACAATGGCGGGAAAAGGGAGGTCATTGTCGCGTCCGCCATCGTATCCATCATCGGGTGAATACCTGAAAAGCATGGATGCCGATGTATGTGGGCGCAATTTTCGGTCCGTATGGATCGCCCGGTGTTCATGGAAAACACGACGTTGCGGGTAACGCGTACACAGGAGTCAATCGCAGATGGCAAACGAAATGGGCGTGGTTATCGTGGAAGATCATTGCTTGCTGGCGGACGGACTGTGCCAACTCTTCGAACGCGTGCTGAACTGGCGCGTGCTGGCCAGGGTGGAGAATGGCCTCGAGGTTTACCGTGCGTGCCAGACGCACCAACCGGATCTGGTGGTGCTTGATCTCGGACTGCCCGGCATGGACGGCGTCGAGGTGATTCGTCAATGCCGGCAGCGGTGGCCGGCGCTCAAGATCGTGGTGCACTCCGCATGCGGCGATATTCGCCGCGCACGCGGGGCGCTCGATGCCGGCGCGCTGTCGTATGTCCTCAAGAGCAGCCGGCATGAAACCATGTTGACGGCCGCACGGCTGGCCGTCGCCGGTCGCACCTTCGTGGATCCTGCACTCATGGCTTCCGGCAGCACGCACAAACTCGAGGTCGCCGGGGCCGATGCGCTGACGCATCGCGAACTTCAGGTCCTGAAGCTGATCGCCGAGGGGCACCGCAATCGCGATGTCGCCGAAGCGTTGTCCATCAGCGTCAAGACCGTTGAGACCCATCGCCTGAACCTGATGCGCAAGATCGACGCGCACAGTGTTGCTGACGTCGTGAACTCGGCGCATCGGCTCGGTTTGATTGTCTGACGCCGGGAGTCGCCCGGCGCGGGCGCGAATTCAGGTGTTCGCCCGATGCAATCCCGAGGCGGGCTCGGCGAAGATCGCATCGCCATGCGAATGCGGCGCCGCACCCGGCGGTGCACGCATGGCGTGCCGGACGATCTTGTCCGGGCTCGCGCGATACGCGCCTCGGCTCACGGATGACAATGGATTTGCAAACGCAGCGAAAGCTGGAGAAGTTCTTTGAGTTGACGGGCATTGGTGTCGTGCGTTGCGAAGCGCAGATGGAAGTGCGAATGCCGCCATTGCGATTGTTCGTCGACGCCACGGAAGGGCGCGTGACCCTCGCGCTCACGACCTTGCGGCGTACGCGCGCCGGACTGGGCTGCCTGCCGTCGTTGCTTGGCGCTTGTCAACCGGAGTGGGCCTGCGGCGTGCCGGTACGCGCCTGTTGCCCCGCAGGCCGGCCGATGCTGATTGCGGCGCCGCCGGTGGCGTGCACGGTCGGCGACTGGCTGGCATGTTTCGAGGGCATGCGCCGGGTGCTGATCCGTCTCGCCGTGGCGCCGGCATGAATCGCACGCTTCATTGGTTGAGGATTGCCGCCGGGCGCCAGGACATCGTGCTGGCGGCGCTGTTGCTGCTCACGGTACTGATGATCATCATCCCGATGCCGCCGGCATTGATGGACTTGCTGACCGCCTTCAACCTGGCGGTATCGATGCTGTTGCTGATGGTGGCGCTGTATGTCAACGAGCCGCTCGACTTCTCCGCGTTTCCGTCTGTACTGCTGATGACGACGTTGTTCCGGCTCGGCCTCACCATCAGTACCAGCCGCCTGATCCTGTTGCAGGCCGATGCCGGCGATATCGTCTATACGTTTGGCGATTTCGCGGCCGGTGGCAACATCGTCGTCGGCATGATCGTGTTCCTGATCATCACCATCGTGAACTTCATCGTGATCACGAAGGGGTCGGAGCGGGTGGCCGAGGTCTCGGCGCGTTTCTCGCTCGACGGTATGCCGGGCAAGCAGATGAGCATCGACGGCGATTTGCGCGCCGGCTCGATCGACTCGGCCGAGGCGGGCAGATTGCGCCGCGTCGTGCAAAAGGAGAGCCAGTTCTACGGCGCGATGGACGGGGCGATGAAGTTCGTCAAGGGCGACGCGATTGCCGGGCTCGTCATCATCGTGGTCAACCTGTTGGGCGGCATCGGGGTCGGTGTCTTCATGAAGGGCATGAGCGCCGGCGATGCGGCGGCGCTGTTTGCAATTCTGTCGATTGGCGATGGCCTTGTGTCGCAGATACCGGCACTGCTGATTTCCGTGACAGCCGGGATTATCGTGACGCGGGTGCCGGGAGAGCAGCGCCGGAACCTGGCGCGCGAGTTGACCGACCAATTGGCCAATCAGCCGCAATCGTTGTTGGTGGCGGCGTGTGTGATGGTGCTGTTCGGATTGATCCCCGGCTTTCCGGTGCATTACTTCATGCCGCTGGGCGCGCTGGCCGGTACGGCCGCGTGGTGGGTGTCGCGCCGAAAACGCGCCGACAGCGCGGCGCTCGCGGCCGGTGCGCCGGCTGCGGAGCGCAAAAGCAAGCCCGGCGCGAAGCCTTTGCAGGTGCACTTGGGCGCCGGGCTCGGCGATGCAGCGAAGCTGGGGGCGCTGATCGACGCCCTGCGGGAGCGGAAATTCGAGCAGTTCGGGGTACCGATGCCCGATATCGAAGTGCTGCCCGCACCGTCGCTCGACGCGGACCGGTTCGAGGTGCATCTTTACCACGAGCCGGTACTCGCGTTATCGGTGCCGAAGGACGCGGCGCTCGCCGATACCGACACGCCGCGCCTTGATCTGCCGCGCGATGCGCAGTCCGACGCGTTGCCCTTTGGCGGCGTTCGCCTGCATTGGCTCGACGCGGCGCAAGCCGCGGCTGCCCAAGGCGCGGGCGTCGTGCTGTATGAGAACGAAGCTTGCATCGCGCATTGTGTTTCCGTCGTCATCGATGCGCACGCGGCTGATTTCGTCGGCGTGCAGGAGACCCGTTACCTGATGGACGCGATGGAAGACCGCTATGGCGAGCTGGTCAAGGAGCTCCAGCGGCAATTGCCCATCAGCCGAATTGCGGAAGTCTTGCAGCGCCTGGTGGCCGAAGGGATTTCGATTCGCGACCTGCGCCGCATCTTCGAGGCCTTGATCGAATGGGCCCCAAAGGAGCGTGACCAGATCATGCTGACCGAATACGTCCGGCTCGGATTGCGGCGCCATATTACCGGACGTTTTCGCCGGGGCAAGCCGTCTATCGCCGGCTGGCCGGTGGGCGCCGGCATTGAAGAGATGGTGCGCGCGTCGGTCCGGCAGACATCTGCGGGCACCTATGCGGAACTCGCGCCGGAGCAGTCAAACGCCATCGTGGCGCGTATTCAGGAGGCCGTCGCGCGCCACGATGGAACCCCCGCCGTATTGCTGACGGCGATCGACGTGCGGCGCTTCGTGCGCAAGTTGATCGAGCGTGACCTTGCCCATGTTCCGGTGTTGTCGTTTCAGGAGGTCAGCGAGGAGGCGTCGTTGCACTTGCTGGGCACGATCGATCTGGCGCCGGAACGATGATGCGCCTGCCCTCGGCACAACGGATCGCCAATGGACTGCGCCGCAGTCTGACGGCTACGCGCATGGCGGTCGATTCGGCGCTGGCGCGGCCGTCCGAGGACCTGCGCTACGGCCGGGTGATCGAGGTAACGCCGACGGCCTTGCGCGCGGTGCTGCCGCGTGTGGCGCTGGGCGAACAATGCCATCTCGTCGGATGCGGTCTGGATGCGGAGGTCATTGCAGTGGAGGGCGACCATGCCTGGCTTTCACCCTATGCCGAGCCGCGCGGCGTCGCGGCCGGATGCCTGGTGCTGCCGACGGGCGCGGCATGCCGCGTGTCCGTCGGCGAGTACCTGCTCGGACACGTTCTCGACGGTCTCGGCCGGCCCGTCGACGGCGCGAAGCCAGCGCTTCCATGCGCGGACACGCACAATCGCGGGTGCGAAGTGCGTGATCTCGAATGCGCGCCGCCGCCGCCGCTGACGCGCGCGCCGATCGATACGCCGATGCCGCTGGGGGTCAGGGCGATCGACGGCATGCTGACATGCGGACGCGGCCAGCGCATGGGCATCTTCGCGGCAGCCGGCGGCGGCAAGAGCACGCTGATGGGAATGTTGTGCGACGGTGCGCGCGTCGACGTCGTCGTGCTGGCATTGATCGGCGAACGCGGACGCGAGGTGCGGGAGTTTCTCGAACATGTCCTCACGCCGCAGGCGCGCGCCCGGGCGGTCGTGGTCGTGTCGACCTCGGACCGGCCTGCACTGGAGCGTATCAAGGCGGCGTACACGGCGACCACGATCGCGGAATATTTTCGCGATCAGGGGCAGGAAGTGCTTCTGCTGATGGATTCGCTGACGCGCTTCGGCCGGGCGGCACGCGAGATCGGCATGGCGGCGGGCGAGCCGTTGACGGCCAGCGGCTTTCCCCCGAGCTTTTTCGCGCGCCTGCCACGCTTGCTCGAACGCGCCGGGCCGGCGGCACGGGGCAGTATCACGGCGTTCTATACGGTGCTCGTCGAGGGCGACAACCTCAATGAGCCGTTGGCCGATGAGGTGCGTTCGATTCTCGACGGTCACATTGTCCTCTCGCGCCAGTTGGCGCAGGAAAACCACTACCCGGCGATCGATGTGTCGGCCAGCGTCAGTCGCGTGATGACACAGATCTGCGATCCGGCGCATGGCCGCGATGCGGGCCGGCTGCGCCGCCTGCAGGCGCTCTACCGCGAAGTCGCGCTGCTCGTGCGCGTGGGCGAGTACCAGCACGGGCAGGATCGGGAGACGGACGATGCGCTGGCACGGCGCGAAGCGATTGCCGCGTTCCTGTGCCAATCGACGGATGAACGAACGGATTTCGAGGAGACGCTGGCATGGCTCTCGGAGACCGTGAACTAGCCGCACTGCGGCAATTGCATGCGCTGGCGCGGCGGCGCGAACGGCGGCTGGCGGCGGCGCTGTCGGCGATGCAGGCCGAGGCCGCAGCGCTCGACGATGCCGTGCGCGCATGCCGTGAGCGATCGGCGCAGCTGTACGCGTCATGGGAGACGGCGCTCGCACGTTGCGGCATGCATGACCGGCAGGATTTCGAAGCGCTACGCGGCGAAGCGGATGGGCTGCGCGCGCAGGTGGCGCAAACACAGCAGACATGTGCGGATTTGTTGCGCCAGCGCGAAGCCCTGGCGCAAAGGATCGCCGCACAACGCGAGGCCATACGGGCCAATGCGATGAAGCAGGAAAAACTGACCGCCCTGTTACCGGTTTGACGGGGCGCTTGCACGGCGGAGCGCGATGCGAATAACGAACAAAAGCGGGCGATACCGTCCGATGGGGCCGGGCGCCAATGCCGCGCATGGCTCCGGAACGGAAGGCAATCACGCGGACGGGGGATTCGGCCGCGTGTGGCGGCGCACGCCGTCGCGCGTGGCGAGCGCCTCTGACGCCTTGCGCTGGGTGCGGCATTGGCACGGGATGCGTGCCGGCGCCTTGGCGCGCGATGACGTCCTGCAGGTTCGCGTGCACGGCGGCGTCCTGAACGGCCTCACGATCGAAGCGCGGGCCGGCGGCGGCGGCGTTGCATTGCAGCTCGACACGCCCTCCGTGCGCATGCGTGTCAGGCTTCGCACGCATGCGGCAGCCATGGCTGCGTCGCTGGCACGACAACTGGGATGTCCGGTTTCGATTGCCGTGCCCGCTGAACACGTAGGGACAGGAACCGATGGAATGCATCGCGTGACCTGTCCGTCAGGACCGCACTGGCATCGGGACACGTGATATGCAGACACCACGGCACACGATCGGCGACACAATCGCGCAGAGCGGTGATGATGAAACCGCATGGCTCGCCGACGCCGGCGAGACGCCTTGTGCGGTGCATCCGCTCGTCTGGCTAGTGGCTGACCGGCTCGGGTTGGGCTGCACGGTTGCCGGCGGCGACGCCGAGCTCCGTGCCGGCTATGGCCGAGGCGGCGGCGAAGGCGTTCGGATCGATGCCCGCTGGCGAGATGCGCCGGCAGCCTTCTGGTGCGATGCCGCGGCCTGGACCGAATGGATTTCGCCGGTGCTGCCGGTCACCGATGCCGCCTCGGTGCCCGAGGCGTTGCGATCAACGCTGGCGGCGTGGACCCTGGCTGCGCCGGCGTCGCTCTGCGACGGCACGTGCCTGCCGCACTGGCCGCAGGGTGTTCACTTCGACGCAGCCGACATGCCCGTCGAAACGCGCATAACGTTCACGTTGACGTGGCAAGGACGCCGGTTGACCTTGCATTTTCTTGAGGCTGACGCCAGCGGACTGCGCGAATGCATCGACAGCATGACGCCGGCGAGTGGCGCTTCGTTCGTGCCGCGACTGACCTGCGCACTGGCCGCCGGCTGGAGCTGGCTGACGCCCGGGCAGTGCGACGCTGTCAGCATCGGCCAAGGCGTGTTGCTTGATGAGGCGGCCGATATCGCGGGCGGCCAATGTTGGTGTGTGTACGGACGCCGGGCAGCGCTTATCCAGATGCAAGACGTTCCGGGCGGCATCTCGACCGATGTCCTGGCGGTCGCCGATGCCGGCAGCTCGCCGCATGGCGGGACGGCGGTGCGGATCGTCGCGACGCTCGCGCACGTGCGTATGGCGCTGCCCGATGTTGCGGCCTGGACGCCAGGCATGCCGTTGGAAATACCGGCGGTGCCCGCACAACTCGTGACGTTGTGGCGCGACGGCGCACCGTGGGCCATTGGCAGGCTCGCCGCGTTCGACGACCGGCTCGCCGTGCGCGTCGAAAATTTCGTGCGATCTGAGGTCTTGGCCTGATGGGCAGCCGCCGCGCGCATTCCTACAATCGGGGCCGCGTTGCCTTGTGGAGTCCTTATGCCGTCCCTGCTCGATCAGCCGATGCAGTTGATCGTCGTCCTGTTTCTGCTGTCGATCCTGCCCTTGCTGATCGTGCTGGGCACCGCATTCCTGAAGCTCGCGGTGGTGTTCGCGCTGTTGCGCAACGCGCTCGGCACGCAGCAGATCCCGCCGAACATCGCGATCTACGGACTGGCGCTGGTGCTGACGATGTTCATCATGGCACCGCTGGGCTTCGAGATTCAGGACAATCTTGAAAAGCGGCCCATCAACATGAGTGCGCCCACGTTCGTGGCAGACGTCGATAAGGGCGTGCTTTCGCCGTATCGCGTGTTCCTTCAACGTCACACGGGCGACAGTCATCGGCGCTTCTTCGCCGAAATCGGACAACGCACCTGGCCGGCGCGTTACCACGATCGCATGCCGCCGGATTCATTGCTGGTCCTGATGCCGGCATTTGCCGTGAGCCAGCTTGCCGAAGCCTTCAAGATCGGCTTGCTGCTGTACCTGCCGTTCGTCGTGATCGATCTCGTGATCTCGAACATCCTGCTTGCGATGGGCATGATGATGGTTTCGCCCATGACCATCGCCTTGCCGTTCAAGCTGCTGCTTTTTGTGCTGATGAACGGCTGGGAAGTGCTCCTGCGTCAACTGGTCCTGTCGTATGCGTGACGTCGGACCGGATCCCGGCGGTGCCGCATGTGGCTGGCCGCGTTGGAGATTTTCATGAGCGAAGCGATTGTCGTCCGGCTGATGGCCGAAATGCTGTGGCTCACGCTGCTGCTGTCGTTGCCGACGGTGGTGGTGGCTGCCGCGGTCGGCGTCGTGGTGTCGCTGGTGCAGGCGCTCACGCAGGTACAGGACCAGACCGTGCAGTTCCTGATCAAGCTCATCGCGGTGTCGGTCACGCTCGTGGCGACGTACGGCTGGATGGGCCACGTCCTCATGAACTACGCGGGGCAGACCTTCGAGCAGATCGGCAGGATGCGGTGATGCCGGCCGCGACGTCGCTTGCCGGCCTGCTTGCGCCGGAATGGCTGCCAACGCTGGCTGTCGCGATGGTGCGCCCGATGGGGCTGGCGTTGCTGCTGCCGCTGTTGTCCCAGGGCATGCTCGGTGCGGCGCTGCTGCGCAACGCCATGTTGCTTGCCTTGGCGATGCCGGTGTTGCCGGTCGTGCACGAGGCGCTGGTCCCCATGTCGTTGACGACCAGCGCCTGGATCGCGCTCGCCCTTCGCGAACTGACGATCGGGCTGCTGCTCGGCTTCGTGTCCGCCATCCCGTTCTGGGCCGTCGACATGATCGGGTTTCTCGTCGATACCATGCGGGGCGCATCGATGGCGAGCGTGCTCAACCCGTTGCTCGGGGCCCAGTCCTCCGTGTTCGGCATAGCGTTCACCCAGATGCTGTGCGTGCTCTTTTTCGTCACGGGCGCGGCGCACGCGGTGTTCGACGCGTTCTACCAATCGTACCGATGGTGGCCGGTGGGGGCCGGGCCAGGCTGGGCGTCCACGGCGTTGCCGATGATTTTCGGACTCTGGCAGCTCATGCAGGAGCTGTGTGTGAGCTTTGCGTTGCCCGCCGTGGTCGTGATGGTGCTTGTCGATATCGCACTGGGATTCGTCAACCGCTCCGCGCAGCAGCTCAATGTGTTCTTTCTGGCCATGCCGATCAAGAGCGGCATGGTGTTGCTGATGTTCATGGTCAGCGTACCGTTCGCATTGCCATTGTTCGTCGGCTACTTCACGCGGATGCCCGAGTGGAGTGGGTACTTTGCATCGATGTTTCAGTGAGCGGCGCGCGCCACGATGAGCGAAAAGAACCAGAAACCGACACCGAAGAAGATCGACGACGCGCGCAAGAAAGGGCAAGTTGCGAAGAGCGCCGACCTGACGGTTTTCGTTCAGCTCGGCGTATTGCTCGCATACTTCTGGCTGGAAGGGCCGGCCATGTTCGACGCCTTTCGCGACCTTGTCGCGCTCACGCTCGCGGTGATCGGGGCGCCGGTCGACGAAGCATTTCGCAGGTTGGGTGTGGCGGCGCTGCTTGTCATGGCGCGCTTCAGTCTTGGCGTGGCGGCGCTGCTGGTGTTCGTGACCTGGATGGCGATGATCATGCAGTTCGGCGTGCTGGTCGCGCCCGACGCGGTCGCGCCGAAGTTCGAGCGCATCGACCCGGTCGCCAAGGCCAAGCAGTTGTTCTCGATGCAATCGCTGTTCGAGTTCGGCAAGTCATTGACCAAAGTGACCGTCCTTTCACTGATTTTCTTCTATCTCGTTCGACAATACGGGCCAACGCTCGGGGCCTTGCCGCAATGCGGGCCGGCCTGTGGCTTCGGGGTTGCCGTGCAGATGCTGTTCTGGCTTTGGGCGGTGCTGGTGCTGGCGTATGTCGTGTTCGGCGCGGCCGATTTTGCGTTCCAGAAGTTCAATCACGAAAAGCAGTTGCGGATGTCGCTCGACGAAATCAAGCGCGAATACCGCGAGATCGAGGGCAATCCGGAGATGAAGCACAGGCGCCGCGAGCAGCATCGCGAAGACGTCGAAAGCGGCAGTCTTGCGGGCAATGTCAACAAGTCGACGGTGGTCGTGCGCAATCCGACGCGTCTGGCAATTTGTTTGCGCTTCGTGCCGGACGAGACCCCCGTGCCCGTTGTCGTCGAAAAAGGGCGTCACGCCCGCGCTCGCGCGATCGTGGCGCTCGCCGAGCGCGCGGGCATACCCGTCTTGGAGCACGTGCCGGTCGCGCGGCGGCTGATGGCTGACGTCGAGATCGGCGCACCGATTCCGCATGACTTGTTTGAACCTGTGGCCGCGGTGCTGCGGCTTGCCCTGAATTTGCCCTATGTCCCGGAAGATGCCCCTGAAAGCTGATCGATATACCGCCGTTTCGCCGCCGGCGTTTGTGCCGCGCGCCCGGTGGCGCGGCTGGCTCCGCTGTTGTTGTCGCCACGGGATGCGTCGCCGGGGCATGGTTGCTGGCGCGATGCTTTTCTGGCTTTGCGCGGCAGCCGCCGAAAGCCCCCGACTGCCGGCGCACCCGCGCCTGACGGTCGGCGGGCCGTCATCGTGGCCGCCATTGCTGCAGGTGCCGCCTGTCACCGGGGCAGCCGCGGTTTCGCCGGACGTGCCGGACGCAACGGGCACGACGCACGCGGCGCACCGGCGCGCTGCGCTCGCCGAACCGTTGCCGTACGATCCGGTCGTGCAGGCCGTGGCCGCCGACCTGGCGCTGGATGCTGCATTGCTGCACGCGGTGATTCGCACGGAATCCGGCCATAATCCCAAGGCCGTCTCCCGGCGCGGCGCCATCGGGTTGATGCAGGTGATGCCGCAGACCGGTGCGCGCTTCGGCCATCGACGGCTGGCCGACCCCAAGGTCAATGTGCTCGCGGGTGCAACTTACCTGCGCTGGCTGCTGGAGAAATTCGACGACGACCTCGAGCTTGCCCTGGCGGCATACAACGCTGGCGAAGGCGCCGTGCTGCGTCATGGAAGGCGCATGCCGCCGTACCAGGAGACACGTGAGTACGTACGCAAGGTGATGTCCGGCTATCGGGAACTCGCGGGCGAAGCGGCGGCGCAGGCGCTTGCCGGCCCGAACGGCGGGGCAGGGCAACCGGGCGGCGCGGCGCAAATGATGGGTTCGGCCGTCACCGGGCCGGTTCGGGCGCAAAGCGCCGATGCCGGGCGCGAGGTGGCGCCGGACGCTTGGCAGTGGCTGCAGCGGCTGGGCGGCCTTTGGCTGCGCGGCGAGGCGGTTGGAGAGGGCCGCCAAGGCAAGCCCGGCGGCAGCGGCGATCCGGTATCGCCGCAGGCGTTGCCGGGAACGGTGTGACGGCCGCCGCTTTCCCCAGGCCCCCCGGCCCCCTCGGCCCCCCGCGCCCCGGCGCTCAGGCCGTGGGCGGCGCGGTGTCCGTGACCGAGGCGCGCGCCGACAGGCGCTCGACGTGCTTCGACAGATTGGGGTACAGCTCGCGCCAGGCGATGTCCGGGAAACGGAAATCGAGGTAGCCGAGGGCACAAACCAACGCGACATCGGCCAACGTCAGATGGTTGGCTGCACACCAGGCGCGCTCGCCGAGGCCTTGCGACATGGCCTGCAACGAAGCGTCGATCTTGCCGCGCTGGCGCTCGATCCACACCGGCGAACGCGCGGTTTCGTCGTGGTATTGGTTTTCGAGGCGGATCAGCACGGCTGCGTCGGCGAGACCGTCCGCCAGCGCTTCCCAACTGCGCACTTCGGCCCGTTCGCGGCCCGACGGCGGGATCAGCCGGCCGACCGGCGACAGGGTGTCGAGATACTCGCAAATGACGCGAGAATCGAACACGGCCTCGCCGTCTTCCATGACGAGGCACGGCACCTTGCCCAGCGGGTTGGCTTCCTGGATGCGCGTGCTCGCAGACCAGACGTCCTCGAGCTCCAGTTTGTAATCGAGTTTCTTTTCCGCCAGGACGATGCGAACCTTGCGCACGTAGGGGCTGGTGAGAGAGCCGATCAACTTCATGGGAATCCTTGGGGAAAATTCTTGAGTGGAGCGGCACAGAGTATAACGTGCCGCGCAACAGCCGGGCGATGCGAGCCACTACCAACAGGGTTAGTCCCCGGGGACTCTGGCGAGGCGGTTGGCGGTCGCTGCGGTCGTCTTGCGCGGACGTGCACGGGCCCGGAATGGTAAAATGGCGGACTTCGCGGGTGTTTTACCTGCCTTTCGCCTTATTTTTTCGGTGTTTTCCGCCATGTCCGACGATTTCTCCCCCCTGACCGCGCTTTCCCCGCTCGACGGCCGCTATGCCGCCAAGACCGACGCCCTGCGTCCCTGGCTTTCCGAGGCGGCATTCATGCGCCAACGCGTGACAGTCGAGATTCACTGGCTGATCGCGCTGTCGAAGGCGGGTTTCGCCGAAATCGCGCCGTTCTCGAGCGAGGCCGAAGCGTTCCTGCTGGGATTGGCCGAGCGCTTCACGAGCGCCGACGCCCAGCGCATCAAGGATATCGAACGCGTCACGAACCATGACGTGAAGGCGGTCGAATACTGGCTCAAGGAGCGGGTATTGGGCCAGCCGGAACTGGAGCAGGCGAGCGAGTTCATCCACTTCGCCTGTACCTCGGAAGACATCAACAATACGTCGCACGGCATGATGATCAAGGGCGCGCGCGATGCCGTGCTGGTGCCGTCGCTGCAATCGGTGGCCGCCAAGCTCACCGAGCTCGCGCGTGGCCTGGCCGCGCAACCGATGCTCTCGCGCACCCATGGCCAGCCGGCGTCGCCGACCACGCTCGGCAAGGAGATGGCCAACGTGGCCGTGCGCCTGAACCGTGCGATCGACCGTATCGCGCGTGTCGAGCTGCTGGCCAAGATGAACGGCGCCGTCGGCAACTACAACGCCCACCTGTCGGCCTATCCCGACGTGGATTGGGAAGCGTTTTCGCGCGACGTGATCGAAAACCGTCTGGGCCTGACGTTCAATCCGTACACGATCCAGATCGAGCCGCACGACTACATGGCGGAGCTGTTCGACGCCGTGGCGCGCGCCAACACGATCCTGCTGGACTTGAACCGGGACATCTGGGGATACATTTCGGTCGGTTACTTCAAGCAGAAGACGAAGGCCGGCGAAATCGGTTCGTCGACAATGCCGCACAAGGTCAACCCGATCGATTTCGAGAACTCGGAAGGCAATCTGGGCCTGGCCAACGCGCTGTTGCGCCACCTCGCCGACAAGCTGCCGGTGTCCCGCTGGCAGCGTGACCTGACCGACTCGACGGTGCTGCGCAATATCGGCGTCGCGCTCGGCTACAGCCTGCTGGCTTACGATTCGTGCCTGCGCGGTTTGGGCAAGCTCGAGGTGAACCCGGCGCGCCTGGACGAAGACCTCGACAATACGTGGGAAGTGCTGGCTGAGCCGGTGCAGACCGTGATGCGTCGTTTCGGTGTGCCGAATCCGTATGAGCAACTGAAGGAACTCACGCGCGGCAAGGGCATTACCCGCGAAGCGCTGCAAGCGTTCATCCAGCAACTCGCGATCCCGGAAGATGCCAAGGCGCGTCTGCTGGAAATGACCCCGGCATCGTACACGGGTCTTGCCGAGGCGCTCGCCAAACGCGTGTAACGGCTGGGGCGTGTGGTGTGTATCATACGCACACCACAACAAGGAGTATCCCCATGAAGTTAAAAGCCGCTCTTGCGCTTCTTGCCGTCGTCTCGCCGTTGATCGCCCACGCCCAGTTCGCCAAGCCGGAGGACGCTGTGGAGTACCGCCAGTCGTCGCTGTTCCTGCTCGGTAACCACTTCAGCCGCCTCGGCGCGGTGGTGAAGGGCGAACAGCCGTTCAACAAGGACGAAGTGGCGAAGAATGCCGAGCTCGTGGCCACGCTGTCGAAGCTGCCGTGGCCGGCGTTCGAGAATGGCGTGACGACGCCCAAGAGCAAGGCCAAGCCAGACGCCTTCAGCAATCACGCCAAATTCAAGGAAGCGTCCGACAAGATGGAATTGGCCGTGGCGCAACTGAATACGGCCGCCAAGGGCGGCGACCTCGCGTCGATCAAGAAGGCGTTCGGCGAAGCTGCACAAACGTGCAAGAGCTGCCACGACAGCTTCCGCGCGAAGTAAGGGATTCGACGGCGGGCTACGTCCGCATCATGAAAAAACGGTGTGCCGGGCAATCGGCACACCGTTTTTGTTTGGGCCATCCTGAGTCAGAAACTCGCGGTGGGCACCAGATGCACAATCTCATACACGGCGGCGGCACTGATCGCCAGCAGGACGAACGCCGAGAGACGCACGCGCCAGTCGTCGCGCGCCGGCGCCGCATGCGGATGCGCCGCGTGCTTGTCGCCCACGATCATCGGCCGGATCAGATCCTTCTTCTTGCTGAAGCGGTAGTACAGGATCGCCAGCACATGCAGCGAGACGAGTCCGATCAGTACCCATTGATTCAGCAGGTGCCAACCGGTCAGCGCGTCGCTCGTGTCTTTGCTGATGAACTTGACCAGCGGCCCGTCGTTGAAGATATCGTCATTCGAAAACAGCCCGAGCATCGCCTGCGCCGCGAACAACACCAGCATGGCGATGACCGACAGACCACCCAGCGGCGTGTGTCCGGCGAAGCGCCGCGCTTCGGCGTCAGGATTGCGCATCCAGGCGATGAAGGTCCGCGGCCCGGCGATGAAGGCGGAGAATCGGGCATAACGGGGGCCGAAGAGGCCCCAGACAAACCGGAATATCAGCAACGCCAGAATCGCATAGCCACACCAGAAGTGATAGACCATGGCGTTACCGCCGATCTTGGCCGTGACGAAGGCCAGGATCGCGAGGGTGACGAATCCCCAGTGAAAGAGGCGGGTGGGGAGATCCCAGATGCGGATCTTCTTCACGTTAAACGCGGGCTCCGTAGTTCGGATCGTTGCGATCGAACTCTTCGTCATCCTTGTTGCTGTGCCGGATCAGATCCTCGCGTTTGACGCCGAGCCACATGGCCAACGCAGCGGCGACGAACACCGAGGAGTAAATGCCGAACAGGATACCGACGGTCAGGGCCAGCGCGAAGAAGTGCAGGGTCTGGCCGCCGAAGAAGAACATCGACAGGACCATCATTTCCGTACTGGCGTGAGTGATGATCGTGCGCGACATCGTCGTCGTGATGGCGTGGTCGATGACCTGCTGGACCGTGGCCTTGCGCATCTTGCGGAAGGTTTCGCGGATCCGGTCGAAAATCACCACCGATTCGTTGACCGAGTAACCCAGCACCGCCAGCACGCCGGCGAGCACGGGCAACGAGAACTCCCACTGGAAGAACGCGAAGAAGCCGAGGATGATCACCACGTCGTGCAGGTTGGCAATCACGCCGGCCACTGCGAATTTCCATTCGAAGCGGAACGACAGGTAGATGATGATGCCGACGACCACGAACAACAGCGCCAGCAGACCGCCCGTGAACAGTTCTTTGCCGATCTGCGGGCCGACGAACTCGACACGCTGCAATACGGCTTCGGGCGTGGCGGCCTTGAGCGCGCCGAACACGGCCTCGCTCTGCTGCGCGCTCGACACGATCTTGCCCGTCGTGTCCTTCTGGATCGGCAGGCGGATCATCACGTCGCGCGAGGTGCCGAAGTTCTGCACTTGCACGTCGCGATAACCGAGGCGGGTGACGGTGCCGCGGATCTTCTCCAGATCGGCCGCCTGCGTGTAGGCGACTTCCATCACCGTACCGCCGGTGAATTCGATCGACAGGTGCAGGCCGCGGGTGACCAGGAAGAACACTGCCGCGAGGAACGTCACAAACGAGATGACGTTGAAAATCAGGGCATGCCGCATGAACGGCACGTCTTTCTTGATTCGGAAAAATTCCATCTTGGTTTCCTCTCGCGGTGCGTTTATTGCTCGCCCGCGTCAGGCGTGTCAGCGCCTTGCGGTTTCCACACCTGGCCGATCGCCAGCGACTTCAGCTTGCGGCGGCTGCCATACCACAGGTTCACGAGGCCCCGCGAGAAGAACACCGCCGAGAACATCGACGTCAGGATCCCCAGGCAGTGCACCACGGCGAACGCGCGCACCGGCCCCGAACCGAAGGCCAACAGCGCCAGGCCCGCGATCAGCGTGGTCACGTTCGAGTCGAGAATCGTCGCCCAGGCATGCTGGAAGCCGAGCGAGATCGCCTTCTGCGCCGATGCGCCGGCCCGCAGTTCCTCGCGGATCCGCTCGTTGATCAGCACGTTCGCGTCGATGGCCATGCCGAGCGTCAGCGCGATTGCGGCGATCCCCGGCAGGGTCAGCGTTGCCTGCAGCATCGACAGCACCGCGACCAGCAGCAACAGATTGAACAACAGTGCGATCACCGAGAACACGCCGAACAGCATGTAGTAGGCCATCATGAACACGGCGATCGCCATCAGGCCGTACATCACCGAATCGAAGCCCTTCTTGATGTTGTCCGCGCCAAGGCTCGGGCCGATCGTGCGTTCTTCGATGATGTCCATCGGGGCGGCCAGCGAGCCGGCGCGCAACAGCAGCGCGAGGTCGTTGGCGGCTTGTGCCGAGCCCATGCCCGTGATCTGGAAGCTTTCGCCCAGTTCGCTGCGGATGTTCGCAACCGTCAGTACTTCGCCCTTGCCTTTTTCGAACAGCACGATCGCCATCGGCTTGCCGATGTTGTCGCGCGAGACGTCGCGCAGGACGCGGCCGCCGGCGGCATCGAGCTTGATATTGACGGACGGCTGCTGGGTGCTGTCAAAGCCGGCCGAGGCGCTCGTGATGCGGTCGCCGCTGAAGATCACCTGGCGCTTGAGCAGGACCGGCGCACCGTTGCCGTGCACGAAAAGTTCGTCTTGCGGCGGCACCGGGGTCGTGGCGGTCGGGAAGCGCGGGGCCTCCGGGTCGGCCAGGCGCGCCTCGAGCGTGGCCGTGCGGCCGATGATGTCCTTGGCCTTGGCCGTGTCCTGCACGCCGGGCAACTGGACGACGATGCGGTCCGGGCCTTCCTGCTGGATCACCGGCTCGGCCACGCCGAGCTCGTTCACACGATTGTGCAGCGTGACGATGTTCTGCTTGACGGCGTTGTCCTGCACCGACTTGCGTGCCGCCGGCGTGAACGTGCCCACGACCTTGACCTGGCCGTTGTCGGCCGCTTCGGCCGTGTACTGCAGGTCCGGCAGGCCGTCGGACAGCACGCTGCGGGCGCGGTCGGCGTCGGCTTGCGAGGCGAGCAGCACTTCAATGCCGGTGTTGGTGCGCGTCACGCCATTGTGGCGGACACCCTTGTCGCGCAGCAGCGCGCGCGAGTCGCTGGCGGCGGCGTCAAGACGCTTCGTGATCGCGCCGGCCATGTCGACCTGCAACAGGAAGTGAACACCGCCGCGCAGGTCGAGGCCGAGGTACATCGGCAGCGCGTGTATCCGCGTCATCCACGAGGGCGATGCGGACAACAGGTTCAGCGCGACGATATAGGTCGGATCGGTCGGGTCGGTGGTGAGCGTGCTTTGCAGCAGATCCTTGGCGCGCAGTTGCGTGTCGGTATCTGCGAAGCGCACCCGCACGCTGGCATTATTGCCGGACGTGTCGAAAATGGCGCCTTGATAGGCAATGTTCTGGGCTTTGAGCGTGTCCTCGACACGTGCCAGCAGGGCCGGATCGACCTTCACGGTCGCCTTGACGCTGGAAATCTGAACTGCCGGCGTTTCCCCGAACAGGTTCGGCAGCGTATAGAACAGCCCGATGGCGAGCGCCACCAGGATGATGATGTACTTCCAGAGAGGGTAGCGATTCATAGCGGCGGGCAAAGAGGGAATGCCACGGCGTGGCCGCGTGCGGCGCGGGCTCCATGATGAGCCGCGCGCCGGCGCCGGCGGCCGCGCGACGGGGTCAGAGCGCCTTCAGGGTGCCCTTCGGCAGCAGGGTCGTGATGGCGCCCTTTTGCACGTTGATCTCGACGTTTTCCGCGATTTCGACCGTGATGAAGGTCTCGCCGACCTTCGTCACACGGCCGGCCATGCCGCCCGAGGTGACGATTTCGTCGCCCTTCGCGATGGCGGCCAGCATGTTGCGGTGTTCCTTCTGACGCTTCATCTGCGGACGGATCATGATGAAGTACAGCACCACGAACATCAGCACGAGCGGCAGGAAGCTCGTCAGGTTGCCCAAGGGGCCGGCAGACGATGCGCCCGCAGTCTGGGCAAAGGCGTTGGAAATGAACGACACGGTCGGTTCTCCTTATCTAAGACGCGTAAAAGCCGCGTGTTGCCGATCAGAACGGCAACGCGCGGCAAGTGTTTCGTTGCCGTGACAGGGCCAGCGGCGTGACGAAAAGGACGATGCCGGTGGTGGCGCACCGCCGGGCCCGGGGGCCGTGCGAAGCATCGTGCCGGCAAGGCACTTCAAACAGCCGGTGATTTTACCACTGCCCGACCCCATTACCCCGCTTTCTCCCGCTTTCTCCCGTTCTCCTGCCCGAGCGAACCGCGCGCGGCGGCGATTACTGTACGCCGCGGGCGCGGTCGGCCCGGAAACGGGCCACGAACGCCTCGAAGCCATGGGCCTCGATGGCCGTCCGGATCTCGTGCATGAGCGTGAGATAGTAGTGCAGGTTATGGATGGTATTGAGGCGCGCGCCCAGAATTTCCCCGGCGCGCTGCAAATGATGCAGATAGGCGCGCGAGAAGTTACGACACGTATAGCAGCCGCAAGTTTCGTCGAGCGGGCGGGTATCGGTCTTGTGCGATGCGTTGCGGATCTTCACGTCGCCGAAGCGCGTGAACAGCCAGCCGTTGCGGGCATTGCGCGTCGGCATCACGCAGTCGAACATGTCGACCCCGGCCGCGACGCCTGCCACCAGGTCTTCCGGGGTGCCGACGCCCATCAGGTAGTGCGGCTTGTTGGCCGGCAGACGCGGCGCCACGTGCTGCAGCACCCGCATCATGTCTTCCTTCGGCTCACCGACCGACAGGCCGCCGATCGCGTAACCGTGGAAGTCGAGTTCGGACAGGCCGGCGAGCGATTCGTCGCGCAAATGCTCATACATCCCGCCCTGCACGATGCCGAACAGCGCGTTGGGGTTCTGCAGGCGATTGAATTCGTCAATGGAACGCTGGGCCCACCGCATCGACATGCGCATCGACTTGCCGGCTTCGTCTTCCGTCGCGGGACGGCCGTCGATTTCGTAGGGCGTGCATTCGTCGAACTGCATGACGATGTCGGAATTCAGCACGTGCTGAATTTGCATCGAGATTTCGGGGGAGAGGAAAAGGCGGTCGCCATTGACCGGCGAGGCGAATTTCACGCCTTCTTCGCTGATTTTGCGCAAATCCCCGAGGCTGAACACCTGAAATCCGCCCGAATCCGTGAGGATGGGGCGGTCCCAGCCCATGAAACGGTGCAGGCCGCCGTGGGCCGCAATCGTTTCCAGGCCTGGACGCAGCCACAGGTGGAAGGTGTTGCCGAGAATGATCTGGGCATTGTTTTCGACCAGCTCGGCGGGCGACATGGCCTTGACCGAGCCGTAAGTGCCGACGGGCATGAAGATCGGTGTTTCGACGACGCCGTGATTCAGCGTCACGCGGCCCCGTCGGGCCTGGCCGTCGGTGGTGATAAGTTCGAACTTGAGCATAGCGGGAGAGCGCCGCGAGGGCGCGCCGGCCGGCGTTGGCGGCGCGCGGTGCGGAATGCGCGGGCAGCGCCCCATGCGCCGCCGAAGCCGGTATTGTACCGTGCCTACCGTGCGTCAGGCCGCCGCAGGCTCGACGCGCGAGAGCAGCATCGCGTCGCCATAGCTGAAGAAGCGGTACTGCGCGTCGATGGCGTGCCGGTAGGCGGCGCGGATGGTGTCGACGCCGGAGAAGGCGGACACGAGCATCAGCAGCGTCGACTTCGGCAAATGGAAGTTCGTTACGAGCCGGTCGACGATCTGGAAGCGATAGCCGGGGGTAATGAAGATGTCGGTCTCGCGGCTGCCAGCGTGCAGCGTGCCGGGCGTGGCGCCGGCTGCCAGCGCAGCTTGCGCGGCCGACTCGAGCGCGCGCATGGAGGTTGTGCCCACGGCGATCACGCGCCCGCCCGCCGCTCGCGCGGCGGCGACGGCGTCGATGAGCGCCGGCGTGATTTCATACCATTCCGAGTGCATCTTGTGCTCGGCGATATTGTCGACGCGTACCGGCTGGAATGTGCCTGCGCCGACGTGCAGCGTCAGCGTGGCGCGCCCCACGCCCATCGCATCGAGGCGCGCGAAGAGCGCATCGTCGAAATGCAGGCCGGCGGTGGGCGCGGCGACGGCGCCCGGGTTGCGCGCATAAACGGTCTGGTAACGGCGCTCGTCGCCGGCGTCCGCATCGTGTGTGATGTAGGGCGGCAGCGGCAAGCGGCCGTAGGTCTCGAACAGGTCGTAGCAGTCCGACGGGAAGTGCAGCGTGTAAAACGGTTCGACGCGCTCGCCGACGGTGACGTCGAATGCGTCCGCGAGCCGCAGTGTGGTGCCGCTCGGCGGGCTCTTGCTGGCACGGATCTGCGCCAGCGCGGTGCGATTGTCGAGCACGCGCTCGATCAGGACCTCGATTTTGCCGCCGCTGGCCTTGACGCCGAACAGGCGGGCCTTGATGACCTTGGTATCGTTGAAGACGAGCAAATCGCCCGGCGCCAGGCAAGCGGGCAGATCGGCGAACTGCCGGTCGGTCAGGCACGGCGGGGCGGTGCTGCCATCGACTTCGAGCAGGCGGCTGGCGGTACGATCGGCCAGCGCGGTTTGCGCGATGAGTTCGGGGGGCAGTTCGAAATCGAAATCGGAAAGGGTATACATCAGCGTTTACAATGCGTAGCAACCGCCATTTTACTGTGTTCATCGCACATACGCCGCTGCATGACCGATCGCCGCTCTCCCGCGTCCTCCGCGCCTGCCGCTCCCGGCGATTCTGCCGATCTTCTCGATCTGGCAGATCAGGCCGCCCGTGCGGGCGGCGAGCCGCCCGCCGCGCCGCCCGCCGCG
>NZ_CABPRZ010000039.1 GCF_902459695.1 Pandoraea terrae | reverse complement strand
GGCCGCACGCGCGGCCGGCGGTGTCATGGCAGAGGCCGGACGTGGCGACGTGACGGGCGCCGCGCCGGGCGCGTTGGCGCCCTGCGGAACCGGCGGCTCCGCCAGCACGCCGCCCGCGAGCAGCGGTGTAAATGCCGCCATGCGCAGCAGCGCCATCGAGAAACCGGTGTATTCGTCGGGAGCGAGCCCCAATTCGCTGCGCGCGCGCGTGGCGATCTGATAATAAAGCTGGACCGCTTCAGGCGAGAACGTTTCGGCCAGACGCCGCACGTCCGCGGCTTCGGGCCAGTCGTCCGAAACGGCTTCGGGCGAAAACTGGGCGAGCGCGATCTTGTGCAGCAGGCTGCCGAGATCCTGCAAGCCGGACGCAAACGAGAAACTGCGCTCGGCCATCTCGTCGGCAATCGCGAGCAACTCGGCGCGCTTGCCGTCGCCCAAGGCATCGAGCAAACGTACCAGCACGCTCTGATCGATCGCGCCCAGCATGCCACGCACGGCCGCTTCCGATAACGGCCCCGCGGCGTAGGCAATCGCCTGGTCGGTCAGCGACAGGGCATCGCGCATGCTGCCGCCCGCCGCCTTGGCCAGCAGCCGCAAGGCCTGCGGTTCGCTGTCGACGCCTTCCTCCTGCAGGATATGCGTGAGGTGCGACACGATGTGCCCTGCCGGCATCTGCTTGAGGTTGAACTGGAGGCATCGCGAGAGGACCGTGACCGGGATCTTCTGCGGATCGGTCGTCGCGAGAATGAACTTGACGTGCGCGGGCGGTTCTTCAAGCGTCTTGAGCATCGCGTTGAAGGCATGCCCGGTGAGCATGTGCACTTCGTCGATCATATAGACCTTGAAGCGTGCGTCGGCCGGCGCATAGATCGCCTTCTCGAGCAGCGAGGTCATTTCGTCGACGCCGCGGTTCGACGCGGCATCCATTTCGACGTAATCGACAAAACGCCCCTCATCGATTGCCCGGCATGCCTTGCAGACGCCGCACGGCTCGGCGGTGATGCCGGTCTCGCAATTGAGCGCCTTGGCCAGAATTCGCGAGAGCGTGGTCTTGCCGACACCGCGTGTGCCCGTGAACAGATACGCATGATGCAGGCGCTGCTGTTCGAGCGCGTGCGTAAGGGCGCGCACCACGTGCTCCTGGCCAACCAGGGTCGAGAAACCTTTAGGGCGCCATTTGCGCGCGAGTACTTGATAGGTCATGCCAAATTGTAACAGTTCGGCGTGCGCTCCCGGCGCGTCCGCGGTCGTCCCGATTGCCGTTGCCGAACGGATGTCCGGCGGCGGCTATCGGCGCGATAGAAAAAATTGCTTCGCGATTCTACCAAGGGTATAGGTCGGCGGGTGTCGATCGGCGCGGTGAACGCGGCAGGCATGCCACGGCGAATCGCAGATCCGCGCGCAACGGCGAACAACGGGAAACGATGGGGGAAACGATAGAGGAAGCGGGCGAGGTGCGCGAGGCACGACTGCGACAAAGAATGGGAGGGTGACGAGCCTGACCCTCGGCACTGGCAGAAAACGGTTGTGGCTGCTTCGTTCCCGACCTGACCAGATTGGCCGCGCCACCATGCGAGGAGGCCCGTCACCGAAGGATTCTATCAGAGTCGGGCTTCGAGCAGAAGCCCAATGGTTAAGGAAATTCTTCATCCGACTTGTGAAAATGACCCGAGAACGACGGAATACGTCGCGAAAAGCCCGGTCAACGGCAAGGGCGCTGCACGCACATTGTGACAATTTCCGTTAAGATGGGCGGAAACTGCGGCACGGTCCCTCGCTTCAGACGGCTTGAGATCGGCGCGGCAGCCTCCATATGGAGAATGGATTCGACGGTTGCGGCCGCGAGCACATCTCCAGCGCGGAAGCGGACATCCGTTCCGCCGAAGCGTTTCCGAATAGCCAGACGAGGCGTTTTATCCATGAGTGAACAGATCAAACATATTTCCGACGGGTCCTTCGAACAGGACGTGCTGAAGTCCGACAAGCCGGTGCTGCTCGACTTCTGGGCCGAATGGTGCGGTCCGTGCAAGATGATTGCGCCGATCCTCGAAGAAGTTGCCACCGAATACGGCGACAAGCTGCAGATCGCCAAGCTCAACGTCGACGACAATCAGCAGACGCCGAGCAAGTTCGGCATCCGCGGCATCCCGACGCTGATCCTGTTCAAGAACGGCGCCGTGGCTGCCCAGAAGGTCGGGGCGCTGTCGAAATCGCAACTGACCGCGTTCCTCGACGGCAATCTGTAAGCTGTCCGCTGTCGCCCTCGCGCGACAGCCTGGCATGCAGCGCGTGCGGCAACGCTTGCGCGACGCGCTGCATGCTATATAATCCGCCCAAACGATTCAAAAAGTTCTTCGAGCGTTCGCTCACTTTTTCCCTGGTCATTCACTTGTCGTCGTTCCGACGGCATCTCCGTATGCATTTATCCGAACTGAAGTCCCAGCACGTCTCCGAATTACTGGAAATGGCGAGCGGTCTCGAAATCGAGAACGCGAATCGCATGCGCAAGCAGGAGTTGATGTTTGCGATTCTGAAGAAGCGCGCCAAGACCGGCGAGACGATTTTCGGTGACGGCACCCTCGAAGTGCTGCCCGACGGCTTCGGATTCCTGCGCTCGCCCGAAACGTCATATCTGGCCAGCACGGACGACATCTACATCAGTCCGTCGCAGATCCGCCGCTTCAATCTGCACACCGGCGACACCATCGAAGGGGAAGTGCGCACGCCGAAGGACGGCGAACGTTACTTCGCGCTGGTGAAGGTCGACAAAGTCAACGGCCATCCGCCCGAGGCCTCGAAACATAAGATCATGTTCGAGAACCTCACGCCGCTGCACCCGAACAAGCCGCTGCTGCTCGAGCGCGACATTCGCGGCGAAGAGAACGTTACCGGCCGCGTCATCGACATGATCGCGCCAATCGGCAAGGGCCAGCGCGGTCTGCTCGTCGCTTCGCCGAAGTCCGGCAAGACCGTGATGTTGCAGCACATCGCCCACGCCATCACTGCCAACCATCCGGAAGCCAAGCTGTTCGTGCTGCTGATCGACGAACGCCCGGAAGAAGTGACGGAAATGCAGCGCTCCGTGCGCGGCGAAGTCATTGCTTCGACGTTCGACGAACCCGCCACGCGTCACGTGCAGGTCGCCGAAATGGTGATCGAAAAGGCCAAGCGCCTGATCGAAATGAAGGAAGACGTGGTGATCCTGCTCGACTCGATCACGCGCCTGGCCCGCGCCTACAACACCGTCATCCCGGCATCGGGCAAGGTGCTGACGGGCGGTGTGGATGCGAACGCACTGCAGCGCCCGAAGCGCTTCTTCGGCGCCGCGCGTAACGTCGAGGAAGGCGGTTCGCTCACGATCATCGCCACCGCGCTGATCGAAACCGGCAGCCGCATGGACGACGTCATCTACGAAGAATTCAAGGGTACCGGCAACATGGAAGTGCACCTCGAGCGCCGTCTGGCCGAGAAGCGCGTCTATCCGTCGATCAACCTCAACAAGTCCGGCACGCGCCGCGAAGAGTTGCTGATCAAGCCCGAGATCCTGCAAAAGATCTGGGTACTGCGCAAGCTCATTTACGACATGGACGAGGCCGAAGCCATGGAATTCCTGCTGGGCAAGGTCAAGCAGACGAAGAACAATGCCGAGTTCTTCGACATGATGCGCCGCGGCGGTTAAGTTCGCCCGGAGTCTCGCGCCCTCAAGGCAACAAAAAGCCGGTCGAATCGACCGGCTTTTTGACTTCTGCGCTGCGTTACACGAAGCGTGGCGGGCGCCCCCCCCCGCACATCAGATCGCCCGTGGGCGGCGCCCTCGCCCCTCGGCTTACCCGGCTTACTTGTAGCCCGCCCGGTCGAGAATCTTCTGCGCTTCCGGCAGATGCTTCGCAATCGTGCCGATCGGCACGGTCTCCGCCTTGAAATCACCCAGCGAAGCGAGCACCGGATTTTCGACCTTGGCGGTCGCAACGGCCGGCCATTCGTTGTTGCCGTTCGCGAAGTAGGCTTGCGCCTGGTCGCTCGACAGATACTCCAGGAACTTGACGGCCGCGTCGCGGTTCGGCGCATGCCTGGCCACGCCGGCGCCTGCCACGTTGACGTGGGTGCCCTTGCCGGCCTGATCCGGCCAGATGAAGCCGACCTTCGCCATCACGGCCTTGTCTTCAGGCTTCTCGGAGCGCGCCATGCGCACGTAGTAGTAGGTATTGGCCAAGGCCACGCCGCACTCGCCCGTGCCGACCGCCTTGATCTGGTCGCTGTCGCCGCCGCGCGGGGTACGCGCCATGTTGGCTACCACGCCCTGCGCCCACTGCGTCGTCGCCGCTTCCCCGTTGCGCGCAATCAAAGCCCCCACGAGCGACAGCATGTACGGGTGCGAGCCCGAACGCGTGCACACTTGCCCCTTCAGCTTCGGATCGGCGAGCGACTCGTATGTCTGCACCGTTTTCGGATCGATCTTGTCCTTGTTATAGACAATGACCCGCGCGCGCGTCGAAAATCCGAACCAATCAGTGCCGTTCGCACCGCTGGCCGCATGCAGCTTGGCCGGAATGCGCGCGTCGAGCACGGCCGACTTGACCGGCTGGAACAGGCCAGCCTCGTCGGCCTTGGCCAGACGGGCCGCGTCGACCATCAGGATCACGTCGGCCGGGCTCTTCGCACCCTCGCTCTTCAGACGCTCGAGCAGCGCCGCGTCGTCAGCCTCGATGCGATTGATCTTGATACCCGTTTGCTTGGTGAAATTGCCGTACAGCTGCTCGTCCGTCTGATAATGACGCGCCGAGTAGACGTTCAGGTCGGCTTGGGCCGCCACTGTCACACCAAAGGCGCCAAGCAGCACGGCAAGCTTGAGCATCGGACGCTTCAGCGGTCGCTTCACAAGGTGATGGATAGGTCGATTCATGGGCTTTTGCTTCCAGGATGACAATTCGGAGCCATCAGCATAATGAAAGCAATCCTTAAATGCAAACGATTCTCATTATTGATTAAGATGCTAATTACCGAGTTGCAGTCGGTAATGCGTACGCGATGGAACGGTGCGAGACCGTGCGGTGTCGAATGCACACTCGAATGTCATCGGCCCTGGGGCCAGGCCCTATGGCGTAGAATTGCGCGCTTGCGCCCTCGCATGTGGAGAGAAAGTCTTGTCGTTAGTTCGCCCCCTGGCTGCGGTATTGACCGCCTGCGCCATCCTCGCCGGTTGCGCCAGCACGCCGACCGCTCCCATTGTCAATTCCGCTACGTCGGCCGTCCCGCCGGTCACGGACGCCAATCCGTCAGCGACCCCGGCACCGGGCACGCCGAAGGCCGTGCGCCCCCTGAAAATCGGCCTGGCGCTGGGTGGCGGCGCCGCACGCGGTTTTGCGCACATCGGCGTGATCAAGGCGCTCGAAGCGCGCGGCATCCATCCCGATCTGGTGGTCGGCACGAGCGCCGGCAGCGTGGTCGGCGCGCTCTACGCGTCGGGGCTGAACGGGTTCGAGCTCAATCGCCTGGCCGTAACGATGGATGAAGCGTCGATCAGCGACTGGGCCATGCCCTTCCGCTCGCGCGGCATGCTGCGCGGCGAAGCGCTGCAGTCATACGTCAACAAGGTACTGAAGGGCCGCGCGATTGAACAGATGGCCAAGCCCCTGGGCATCGTAGCGACCGATCTGCAGAGCGGCCAGCCGATCCTGTTTCGCCGGGGCAATACCGGCATGGCAGTGCGCGCCTCAAGCAGCGTGCCGACCGTGTTCGAACCGGTGCGTATCGGTAACCGCGATTATGTGGACGGCGGCCTCGTCGCCCCGGTGCCGGCCGAGTATGCGCGCCAGATGGGCGCCGACTTCGTCATTGCCGTCGATATTTCGGCCAATCCCGCCACGCAAGCGACGCAGGGGCAATTCGACATCCTGCTCCAGACCTTCTCGATCATGGGGCAATCGATCAAGCAATATGAACTGGAGAAGAATGCCGACGTCGTGATCCGCCCCGCCTTGAACGCCATGGGCGCGGCCGACTTCCAGTCGCGCAACCAGGCCATCCTGGCCGGCGAGGAAGCCGTCAGCCGTCTCTGGCCGCAAATCCAGCACAAGATCGCCGAAGCGCAGGCGCCGGGCGCGCAGGGGACCCAGGCGAGCCGGTAAGGTCAGCTCAGGGCCAAGCGTCGTACCGCCATAAAAAATGCCGTCTCGAGGGACGGCATTTTTTATGGCCTGCCGGACCGGATCCGGCGGCAACCGCCTTACATCGGGCGGTCTTGCTTGAACAGTGTTTCGACGCGGCTCAGCTCGGGGTTGCCGGCCAGCGATTCGACGCGGCGGGCACCGTTGTAGCGGGCGGTCCAATAGGATTGACGCAGGTCTTCGACGCGGATTTTGCCGCCGGTGGAAGGCGCGTGCACGAACTTGTCGCCGCCGATATAGATGCCGACATGCGAAAAGCTGCGGCGCATCGTGTTGAAGAACACGAGATCGCCCGGCTTGAGGTCATCCTTGGCGATGCGTTCGCCGACGCGACTCATTTCTTCCGAGCGGCGCGGCAACATCATGCTGGCGGTATTCTGGAAAACGTAACGCACGAAGCCGCTGCAATCGAGGCCGCTGTCCGGCGTATTGCCGCCGTAGCTGTAGCGCACGCCAATGAACTGCAAGGCGTTGAGCACGACATCGCTGGCCTTGTCGGTCACGTTCGAGAGCAGCTTCTGCGCGGCTTGCACACGCGACTCCGGCGCCGCAACCGGGGCGCCTTGCGCGGCGACAACCGCCTGCGCAGCGACCGGCTGGGCGCCGCCCGTGTTGTTGGCACGGGCCATGGCCGCCGGGCTGACGTTGTACGGGTCGTCCACGGCGTGGGCAGACATCGAACCGGCAAACAGGCCTGCTGCGGTAATCGCGATAAGGAGAGACCTGCGGTTGCGCGGGGAATTCGTCTGCATTGGTCGCCGTGTCAGTGAGAGAAACCGATAAAGTTAACTCGTTGATAAATCAACCGAATTGGTACGCGATAGTAATGTGAACGTCACGTGATGTCAAAAGGTAATAGAAAAAAACAATCAGCGCAACGAGAAAATTTTCATTAGCAATCAAGCGCTTGCGATTTGGCCGACGATACCCGGAGATGCGCGCAGATTCATGGACGCGTCATTTCACGCGAAGATCGCCCCGGAGGACCCGGGACGGGTCATAACATGGCTGCCGCCAACAACTCACGCGTATACGCATGCTGAGGTGCGAACAATACCGATTCCGTATCGCCTGCCTCGACGAGATGCCCATCCTTGAACACCAGCACCCGGTGCGCCATGGCGCGCATGACGGCGAGGTCGTGACTGATGAACAGATAACTCAGGTTGTATTTGATCTGCAATTGCGCCAGCAGATGAAGGACCTGCTGCTGGATCGACACGTCGAGCGCGCTGGTGGGTTCGTCGAGCACCAGAATCTGCGGGTCGACGACGAGCGCGCGCGCAATCGCGATACGCTGCCGCTGACCGCCCGAGAACTCATGCGGGTAGCGGTGCAACACGCGGGCGTCGATACCGACTTCGCGCAGGACATCGACGACCCGGGCGCGGCGCGCATCGGCATCGAGCTGCGGACGATGCAGCGCCAGTCCCTCGCCGACGATCGCCTCGATCGTCATGCGCGGCGACAGCGAGCCGAAGGGGTCCTGAAATACGATCTGCATACGCGAGCGCAAGGTACGCCTCGCCTTTCCACGAAATTGCGCCAGCGGCTCGCCGTGGAACTCGATCTCGCCCTCGGTTGCGCGTTGCAGCCCCAGCAGGGCCATGGCTAGTGTTGTCTTGCCCGACCCCGACTCGCCGACGACGCCGAGCGTCTCCCCCTGTTTCAGCGCCAGGTCGACCGGATGCACGGCACGGAACCTTCCCCGCTTGAACCAGCTTTTGATGCCGCCGCCGGCGACCGGATAATCGACCGCCACGCCGCGGGCTTCGAGCAGCACCGGTGCGATCGGCATTACCGGCTGCACCTCGCGCTGCGGACGGCTGTCGATCAGCCGCCGCGTATACGGATGCTGCGGATTCGCGAATAACGTCTCCGTGTCGGAAAACTCGACCAGCACGCCGCGCTCCATCACCGCCACGCGCTGCGCGAAGCGCCGCACCAGATTCAAATCGTGGGTGATGAGCAGCACGGCCATGCCGTGCCGCGCCGCTTCGTCGCGCTGCAGCTCGAGCAGCAGTTCGATGATCTGCGCGCGGATCGTGACGTCGAGCGCGGTCGTGGGTTCGTCCGCCAACAGCAGTTTCGGCCGGCACGCGAGCGCCATTGCGATCATCGCGCGCTGACGCTGACCGCCCGACAGCTCATGCGGGAAATGCGCCACACGTCGCTCCGGCTCCGGGATGCCCGTTCGGCGCAGCAGTTCGACCGCCTGCGCGTTGGCCGCTTTCGCATCCAGCCCGTCGTGCAGCGCCAACGTTTCGGCGATCTGCTCACCGATGGTGTAGAGCGGATTGAGCGCCGTCATCGGCTCCTGGAAGATCATCGCGATGTCGTTGCCGCGCAGGCCCCGCATGTGACGCTCGGACAACGTCGCAAGATCGCGGCCGTCGAACAGGACGCGGCCACGAATCTCCGCGTCCTGCAACAGCCGCAAGATCGCGAGGGCGGTCACGCTCTTGCCCGAGCCCGATTCGCCGACCAGCGCGACGCGTTCGCCGCGCGAAATCGCAAGCGACACATCGCGCACGGCCTCGGTGTCGCCAAATCGCACCGACAATTGGTCGAGCTGCAACAGCGGTTCGCTCATAGCACCCCTCCCCCCGCGGCCTGGCGATCCGCGATGCGTGTATCGAGCGCGTTACGCAGGGCATCGCCCATGAACGTCAGCAGCAAAAGCGAGATGACCAGCACGGCGAACGTCGCCAGCGAGATCCACCAGGCGTCGAGATTGGCCTTGCCTTGCGCGAGCAGCTCCCCGAGGCTCGGCGTCGGCGGCGGCACCCCCAGGCCCAGAAAATCGAGACTCGTCAACGCGAGAATCGCGCCGCTCATGCGGAATGGCAGGAACGTGATGACCGGCGTCATGCTGTTCGGCAACACGTGCCGGCGGATGATCTGCCAGTTCGACAGGCCCATTGCCCGCGCGGCGCGCACGTAATCGAGCTGACGGTTGCGCAGGAACTCCGCGCGCACGTAGTCCGACAGCCCGATCCATCCGAACAGCGACAGCAGCAGGAACAACAGCCACAGGCTCGGCTCGAAGATCGACGCGAAGATGATCAGCAGGTACAGCTCCGGCAACGATCCCCAGATCTCGATCAGGCGTTGCGCGACAAGATCGATGCGCCCGCCGAAGAAACCCTGCACCGCGCCCGCCAGCATGCCCAGCAGCGTGCCGGTGATGGTAAGCGCCAGCGCGAAGATGACCGACAGACGGAAGCCGTATAGCAGCCGCGAGAACACATCGCGGCCGCGGTCGTCGGTGCCGAGCCAGTTATCGGCCGACGGCGGCGCCGGGTTGGGCGACTTCGCGAAGTAGTTGATCGTGTCGTAGTGATAGCGCACCGGCGGATAAATCGCGAAGTTGTCGCCTTCACGGATGCGTTTCTCGATGAACGGGTCGAGATAATCCGCCTGCGTCGGGAAATCACCGCCGAAGACCGATTCTGGATACGTCTTCACAAGCGGGAAATACCAATGTCCGTCGTAACGCACCACCCAGGGCTTATCGTTGGCAATCAGTTCGGCAAAGAGGCTGATGCCGAATACGACGACGAACGCGACAAGGCTCCAGTAGCCGAGCTTGTTCTGACGGAAGCGCCGCCAGGTGCGGCGGCCCGGCGACATCGCGCGCCGCGCGCCGGCGGACGCGGACGTCGATGGCAAGCGATCTGCGGCCGTCGTGGAGAGGGGCGAGCGGGCCAAATCAATGCTCCAGTCGTTCGAATTGAATGCGCGGGTCGACCAGCACGTAGCACAGGTCCGAAACGAGTTTCGTCACCAGGCCGATCAACGTGAACAGGTACAGGGAGCCGAGCACCACGGGATAGTCGCGGCGCAGGACCGATTCATACGAGAGGCGGCCGAGGCCGTCGAGCGAGAACAGCGTCTCGATGAGCAGACTGCCCGCAAAGAACGCGCCCACAAACGCCGCAGGAAATCCGGTGACAAGCGGAATCAGCGCGTTGCGGAAGATGTGTTTGAAGAGCACCTTGCGCTCGGACAAACCCTTGGCGCGCGCCGTCAGCACATACTGCTTGCGGATCTCGTCAAGGAAGGCGTTTTTCGTCAGCATCGTCACGACCGCGAAGCTGCCGACGACCGATGCCGTCACCGGCAACGTGATGTGCCACAGGTAGTCGAGGATTTTCCCGGGCCAGCTCAGATCGGCCCAATTGTCCGACGTCAACTCGCGCAACGGAAACAGTTGCCAGAACGTACCGCCGCCGAACAGCACCAGCATCAACACGCCCAGCACAAAACCCGGGATGGCGTAGCCGACCAGCACGACCAGACTCGATACGGCGTCGAAACGCGAGCCGTTGCGCACCGCCTTGGCGATGCCCAACGGCACCGATATCAGATACGTCAGGAAGAAAGTCCATAGCCCGATAGAGATCGACACCGGCAGCTTCGAGACGATCAGCGACCACACGCTCTGATGATGAAAGTAGCTTTGACCAAGGTCGAAGCGCGCGAAGCGCTTGAGCATGAGCCAGTAGCGCTCCAGCGGCGACTTGTCGAACCCGTAGAGCGCCTTGATCTGCTCGAGCTGCTGCGCATCGACGCCGCGCCGGCCGCGATAGTCGCCGCCTCCGCCGCTCGCCTCGCCGCCGCCCCCGCCGCCTGCGCCACGCCCCTTGAGTTCGAGCACCAACTGCTCAACGGGACCACCGGGGACAAACTGGATGACCACGAACGTCAGCGTGATGACGCCGAGCAGCGTCGGAATCATGATGAGCAGGCGTTTGAGAATGTAGGCCCACATGGCTTATGCCCTCCCTTGCGAGCACGGCAACCGACGTGAATCGATGGGCAAGTCAAGACGCGTCATGGTCGTTTGTCCTGTGCCGGGGCGCCGTCCCACCAGGTCGAGACGAGCCAGCCCTCGGCCGTGTAGTAGCGCGGCAGCGTCGCCGGATACCGCAGCGTACTGCGATACGCGATGCGATGCGTCGTCGACAGCCATTGCGGGATGGCGTAGTAACCATGCATCAACACGCGGTCGAGCGCATGTGCGCCGGCCTCCAGCGCCTCGCGGGTGCGGGCGCGCACGAGATTGGCAACCAGCGCATCGACGGCTGGGGACTTCACGCCCATGATGTTGTCCGATCCTTCGATATCGGCCGACTTGCTGCCAAAACGGTCGAACAGTTCCGAGCCCGGCGACTGTGAATCGGGATACCGCAAGATGATCATGTCGTAGTCGAAGA
Organism: Pandoraea terrae; assembly: GCF_902459695.1. Taxonomy (GTDB): domain Bacteria; phylum Pseudomonadota; class Gammaproteobacteria; order Burkholderiales; family Burkholderiaceae; genus Pandoraea; species Pandoraea terrae. Next base: position 22,777 of record NZ_CABPRZ010000039.1, on the reverse strand, counting down.
CTTCAAGACGCTTCTGGTACAGCGCATAGTCGGTCTGACGCGCCTGCACTTCGATGCCGAGCTTGGCCAGATTGCGCGCGAAGGCCGAGATGACCGGCCCCATCGCGCCACCGTCGTCAAGAAGCTCAAAGCGGAACGGCTCGCCGCGAGCATTGCGCAAGGCGCCGTCGCGATACGTCCAGCCGGCTTGTGCCAGCAGTTCGCGCGCCTGCCGCAAATTATCGCGCAAGCTGCTTGGCGGCGCCGTCTCCGGCTGCTTGACCATCGGGCCGAATACCGCCGGGTCGAGTTGTTTGCGCAGCGGTTCGAGCAGTTTCAACTCGGACTCGCTCGGCATGTCCTTCGCCGCCAGGTCGCTGTTGGCGAAGAAGCTGTCGATGCGGGTGTACTGATTGTAGAAGAGTTGACGGTTGAGCCAGTCGAAGTCGAGCGCAAGGTCAAGCGCACGCCGCACGCGCACATCCTGGAAGATCGGCCGCCGCAGGTTGGGGATGAACCCCTGCATGCCCGCGCCGTTGTGATGCTCGAACGCCTTCTTGATCAGTTCGCCATTGCGGAACTTCTTGCCCACGTAGCTGCGCACCCAACTGCGCGCCCGATATTCGACGGTCGCATCGAACTCGCCCGCCTTGAACGCTTCGAGCCGCGCCACGTCGTCGCTGTACATCTTGTAGACAATGCGCTCGAAGTTGTTGGTGCCGCGCCGCACCGGCAAATTTGCCCCCCAGTATTTCGGGTTGCGCCGGAAGACGATCCGCCGGCCCGCGTCGAACGTCTCGATCAGATACGGACCGCTGCCGATCGGCGCTTCGAACGTCAACTTGTCGAACGGCGTGCGCTTGCCGCCTGCACCCATGCCCCACTTCGGCGAGAACACCGGCAACCCGCCGACCAACAGAGGCAACTCGGGATTTTTCAGCTTGAAATCGAAACGCACACGCATCGTGTCGACGACCTTCGCGCCGGTCACATCGCCGAACAGCACCTTGAAGTTAGGGGCAGCCTGCGGGCTCATCAGCGTGTCGAACGAATACTTGACGTCAGACGCCGTCACCGGGTCGCCGTTCGAGAAGCGCGCCGCCGGATTGATATGGAACGTGACGGACAGGCCGTCCGCGGCGACATCGATATCGTCGGCCAGCAGTCCGTAAGCGCTCGACGTCTCGTCGGCGCTGCCGGTCGCGAGCGTCTCGAACATCAGGCTCGACACACCGGGCGCAGCCACGCCACGCAGGGTGAACGGATTGAACTTGTCGAAGCTGGTGCGGCGATCGGGATTGGCCAGCGTCAGCGTGCCGCGCTTGGGCGCGTCGGGGTTGACGTAGTCGAAATGCGTGAAACCCTCGGGATACTTGGGCTCGCCATACTGGGCAATGGCGTATTTGGCATGCGCGCAGGGCAGTGTGGCGGCCACGAGGGCCAGCACCAGCAGAGGAATGCGAAACTCGCGCGCTTTCATGCGTCTCCTGTGTCCAAACGGCGCCCAATCGCCGAATCGGCTGGCCGGAAACCCTCGCCAATGCTTGGCGCGAAGGACAGACCGCGCGACAATTGTACCCAAAAGGCTGGCAAACGCTGCATCGGAATGCAGTGCCGCTGGCCGCCGCGCCCCATTTGCCGACTTCGGAGGTTGCCGTTGACTGCGTCGCGCACCACCCTGCAAGCCTCGTCCCGCGCCCTGCCGCGCTGGCTTATCAGAGGATTCTTCCGCTTCGTTGAAGCCGCGCAGCGCCGAATCGCACGCGCCTCGCTCGTGGGCGACCGGCCGATTTTCGACAATGCGCTGTTTCCCTGGGTCGCCACGCTGGAAGCACAAGCACCGGAGATTCAGGCAGAACTGTCCGCCGTGTTGGCCAATCCGGGGCGCTTGCCGGCGTTCCACGAGATTTCGCCCGACGTCGGCACGATTACGCAGGACGATCAATGGCAGACGTTCGTGTTCCTCGGCTACGGCTTGCGCGCGCAGCGGAACCTGGCGCGCTGTCCGGCAACCGCCAAGGCGCTCGAAGGCATCCCCGGGTTGCGCACCGCATTCTTCTCGATCCTGTCGCCAGGTAAACACATTCCGCTGCATCGCGGCCCATACAACGGCGTCCTGCGCCTGCACCTGGCATTACGGGTGCCGGCCGCAAGCGATCGCTGCTGGATCGAAATCGACGGCACGCCCTATCATTGGCAAGCCGGCCGCGCCGTCGTGTTCGATGACGCCTACCCCCATCAAGTGCACAATGACACGCCTGAAACACGCGTCGTCCTGTTCGTCGACTTCGAGCGGCCGTGCCGGGCGCCGATGCGCTGGCTGAACAAGGCGCTGCTGGCCTGTGCGCCGCTGACGCCGGAGCTGCAGCAGGCCAAAGCCAATCACGAACGCTGGGAACGCGAATATTACGCCGATGCGCACGCCTCGGCGAAGGACCGCCTTTGAGTCCGGCCGCCGGTTTATGAGACAATGCGCGCCACTTGGCAATTGGCCACCCGCATTTGATTTTCGGAGCATCCATGGCTTTCCTGACTGGCAAACGAATCCTGATCACCGGCCTGCTGTCGAACCGTTCGATCGCTTACGGCATCGCCACCGCGTGCAAGCGCGAAGGCGCAGAACTGGCCTTCACCTATGTTGGCGAGCGCTTCAAGGAGCGCGTCGAGGGCTTCGCTCAAGAATTCGGCAGCAAGATCGTGCTGGAATGCGACGTCGGCAGCGACGAGCAGATTACGGCCTGCTTCGCGCAACTGGGCCAGCATTGGGACAAACTCGACGGCCTCGTCCACTCGATCGGCTTTGCGCCGCGCGAAGCCATCGCCGGCGATTTCCTCGACGGCCTGTCGCGCGAAGCGTTCCGCATCGCGCACGACATCTCGGCCTACAGCTTCCCGGCGCTGGCGAAGGCCGCCCTGCCGATGCTGTCGGAGCGCGCCGCGCTGCTCACGCTCACCTACCTGGGCGCCGAGCGTGTCGTGCCGAACTACAACACGATGGGCCTCGCCAAGGCTGCGCTCGAAGCCAGCGTGCGCTATCTCGCGACGTCACTGGGCCCGCGCGGCATTCGCGTGAACGGCGTGTCCGCCGGCCCGATCAAGACCTTGGCCGCCTCGGGCATCAAGGGCTTCGGCAAGATTCTCGATTTCGTCGAGCACAATGCGCCGCTGCGCCGCAACGTCACGATCGAAGACGTCGGCAACGTGTCGGCCTTCCTGCTGTCGGACCTGTCCGCCGGCATGACGGGCGAGATCACCTACGTCGACGCAGGCTTCAACACGGTTGTCGGCGGCATGGGCGAGACGGTCGCCGCTGCGGGGTAAGCGCACCGCGCACCTGCGCCACCAAGGAAAAAGCCAGCGAAACATCCGCTGGCTTTTTTTGCATCATGACGAACGGATCACGCCCCGCGCGTTTGTGCGAGCGCGTCCTGGGTCGGCGGCGGCACGAAATTCGTCGCCAGCACGGCCACCAGCGCCGCAGCCGCCATCGCGCCGATCCCGAGCGCGGCATCGCCGAAGGCCAGATAAGCGACCTTGACGGTTTCGATCTCGGCCACCGCCACGACAATCGTGATCATGCTCAGCATGCCCGCGACCGTCGCGCGATTCGGGCTGTCTACGGCAAACAGCGACTGCCGGTACACGACGCCATAGCTCAGGCCCATGCCAAGCGCATGAAACGAGGTGCCGACGAGCAGCGCCGGATAGCCCGGGGAGAGGATTACCGTGCCGATCAGGGACACGGCCGCGCCGATCAGCATGGCGGCCACCCCCGTCGCCAACAGGCGGCCGTTCGACCAGCGGCCGACCTGGCGCGCAAGTATCAGGTTGCCTGCGATCAGCGCGCCGAACACTGGCACCTGCAACAGGGCATAGTGCAACTGGCCGAGCCCCGCGCGTTCGATCAGGAATACGGGGCCGAGCGCGATCCACGTCAGCAGCGGCGTCACGGCGATGCCGGTCAACACGGCGCCGCGCCAGAACCGGCCGCTCTTGAGCGGCAAGCGGTAGCCGTCCCAGAGTGCGCGCGCACCCAGCGCCTTCGGGTCATGGCGCGACAACTCGGGCATCGTGCGATAGAGGCCGATGAGCGACATGACCGCCACGACGGCGATCAACCAGAAAATACTGCGCCACGGCCACACCGACACCACGGCCGCGCCGGCCAGCGGCCCGAACAATGGCGAGAGCAGCGACACGTTGGCCATCAGCGCCATCACGCGCATGGCGGTCTTCTCTTCGAACGCTTCGTGCACCGTCGGATAACCGACCGTCAATACGAAACAGCAGCCCATGCCCTGGAAGAAACGCAGCAGGATGAATTGCGGCATGGTCTGTACCCAGTGCATGGCCACGCACGCCAGGATGAACATGACGAGCCCCGAGAGCAGCACGCGGCGGCGGCCGTAACGATCGGCAAGCGGTCCGAGCAGCCATTGCAGACTGGCATTGCCGAGCATGGCGGCGGTCAGCGCGAGCGTGATCAGGTCCGACGATGCACCGAACTCGCGCGTGACGAGCGGCATGCCGGGCATGATCATGTCGTTGGAAATGTAGACGGCGAATTCAAACGCCACCAGCGATAACGGAAACCAGAAACGTGAAACAGCCACGTCGACAACACTCCTTTGACGATTCGCCCTTGTGAGGCGGGCCGCCGATGATCGTCTATCAGAAAAAACAAAACCCCCGGTGCGGGCGAGGCACCGGGGGTGTCCGGGAAGCTTGCCGCGCGGTGTGTTCAGCGCGGCGCGATGCTTATCAGACGTCCAGCAGTTCAACCTCGAAAACCAGTGTCGCGTTCGGCGGAATGACACCGCCGGCGCCACGCGCGCCATAGCCAAGTTCCGGCGGAATGACCAGCTTGCGCTTGCCGCCGACCTTCATGCCGGCCACGCCTTCGTCCCAGCCGCGAATGACCATGCCTGCGCCGAGCGCGAAGGCGAACGGTTCGTTGCGATCCTTGCTCGAATCGAATTTGCGGCCATCAGTGAGCCAGCCGGTGTAATGCACGCTGACGGTGCTGCCCGGCGTTGCGACCGCGCCGGTACCCTCGGTCAGTTCTTCGTATTGCAGACCGGAATCGGTGGTGATGATGGACATCTTGTGCTCGCTCGTCAGGGTTAAAGTGCCATGCTACCGCGAGACGTGCGGGCGGGGCAATGTCCTTGCAGAGCGGATGAATTTGCGAATGGGTGCACAGCCAAACGTCGCGGGCGTTGTAACGTATTGCGCGCACCACAAAAAGAAAAAACCCCCGGCTCTCCGCGAAGAGCCGGGGGTGTTCCGCCAAGGCGACTTGGCGGAGACGGAGGGATTCGAACCCTCGATCCAGGTTTTGGCCCAGATGCTCCCTTAGCAGGGGAGTGCCTTCGACCTCTCGGCCACGTCTCCCAAACTTGTCGTTACGTCAGGGAGATGACGTAACGAAGGCAAGATATTAACGGCTTGTTTCGAATCGGTCAAATGTTTCGCGCATGAAAATCGCACTTTTTTTACAGTGCTTTCATGCGTGCGACATCATGTGCGATTACGCCTGATCCAGCTCGAAAGCCTTGTGCAGCGCGCGCACGGCGAGCTCCATGTACTTCTCGTCGATCAGCACCGAAATCTTGATTTCCGAGGTGGAGATCAACTGGATGTTGATGCCCTCTTCGGACAGCGTACGGAATGCCTTGCTGGCGATACCAACGTGCGAACGCATGCCGACGCCGACCACCGAGACCTTGGAGACCTTCGGGTCCCCGAGGACGTCCGCGGCGGCGATGTGGTCCTTGACGTTGCTTTGCAGCAGCGTCATGGCGCGTTGATATTCGCCACGCGGCACGGTGAAGGTGAAGTCGGTCTTGCCGTCGACGCTCTGATTCTGGATGATCATGTCTACGTCGATATTCGCGTCGGCGATCGGGCCCAGGATCTGGTAGGCGATACCGGGACGGTCGGGCACGCCGCGCACGGTGATCTTGGCTTCGTCACGCTGGAAAGCGATACCCGAGATGACAGCCTTTTCCATTTCTTCGTCTTCCTCAAAAGTAATCAACGTACCCGAGCACATTTCCTCGTCGAGCGACATCATCGGGTCGGTCAGGCTCGACAACACGCGCGTCTTGACCTGGTACTTGCCGGCGAACTCCACCGAGCGGATCTGCAGGATCTTCGAGCCGAGGCTGGCCATTTCCAGCATCTCTTCGAAGGTCACCTTGTCCAGCCGGCGAGCTTCATCGACCACGCGCGGATCGGTCGTGTAGACGCCATCGACATCGGTATAGATCAGGCACTCTTCGGCGTTCAGGGCCGCGGCAACCGCCACGGCGGAGGTATCCGAGCCGCCACGGCCCAGCGTCGTCACGTGGCCGTCCGGATCGATCCCCTGGAAGCCGGTGATGACCACCACGCGGCCCGCGTCGAGATCGGCCAGCACGCGCGTGCCTTCGATGTCGGAAATGCGTGCCTTGGTAAAAGCGCTGTCGGTCTTGATCGGTACTTGCCAGCCGGCGTAGCTGACAGCCTCGATGCCTTGCTCACGCAAGGCAATCGCCAGCAGGCCAACGCTGACCTGTTCGCCGGTCGCGGCGATGGCATCGAGTTCGCGCGGGTCGGGTTGGGCCGAAATCTCTTTGGCCAGGCCCAGCAGACGGTTGGTTTCGCCGGACATGGCCGACGGCACTACCACCAACTTGTGACCGGCCTTATGCCACTTGGCCACGCGCTTGGCGACATTCTTGATGCGCTCGACGGAGCCCATCGACGTGCCGCCGTATTTGTGTACGATCAGAGCCATAACATTGCTAACACATTGATTTAAAACCGTTTAATGATCCATCCCGAAGCAGGCGCGCATGGCGTGCGGGGTATGTCGATCTGCGGAACTTTTAATTATCGCATGAATGTACCGCAGCGGAACCATTCCGCCGCACGATACACCGTCAACCGCCCCGCGCGCCGAATCCGGCGTCGTCATGCCAGGTCAGCATCCACTGTATTTCGCGCGATGCCGCCGGGGGGCTAACGGCGTCGTCGGCCGCAAGCCACGCCGCGTCCAGACCGAGATGCGGCACGAACAACAACCGGTCGTCGAGCCACACGACAGGCACCTGGCGCCGCCATACGGGCACGCCCATCGCTTGAAACCAGTGCTTGAGCGAGCGTGAGTGCCCGTCCACGCGCAATCGCAGACGCTCGCCGCCGCCGCGTGCGCGCGCGACGAGGCGGTGCGCACGCAGGATGGATTCTTCAATGCCGGACTCCCCCGGCGCGGCTGGGGCAAAGCCGATACGTCCATGCCACGCCGGCAACCGCCACTCGAGTTCGCCGCGCCACTGCAACGTGGCATCGGCAGGGGCGTCGTCCGCCGCGAAGACCCGCGTCCATTGCAAAGCGCCGCGATAGAGCCGCAGCACGCCCTCGCCGTGCGGCAAAGTCAGCGATGCGTCCGCCGCCGCCTCGCGGACCTGCTTCACCCATTCGTCGAGCCGCGCTTCCGAAGGCATCGGCAGACCCACGCGCGCCACCCAGTAACGCAGGAGGTTCGCCACGCGGTCGGCATCGAGCGCCTGGACAACAGTGCGCGACAGCCGCCCGTCTCCCAGATCGGCCGCCGCCCAATCGATCGCGGCGAGCTGATCCAGGAGCCCCTGCGCCTGCGCCGCATGGCGAGCGAAACGGCCGAGGGTATCGCGATACCCGGGCACGTGTCGCGCCAGCGCAGGCATGACGTCATGTCGCAGGCCATTACGCAGATGGCGGGTATCGGTATTGGATGGATCGTCGACCCACGTCAGTCCGCGAACCTCGGCATACGCCTGCAAGGTTGCGCGGGACACCCCGATCCACGGACGCGCCATCATGCGCCCGCCCGCGCCCTGCCCCGGCATCGCACCGAGCGCGGGCATGGCGGCGACACCGGGCAAGCCCGCGCCGCGCAGCAGCTGAAGCAACACGGTTTCCGCCTGATCGTCGGCATGGTGCGCCGTGAGGAGGAGATGCACGCCATGCGCTTCGGCCATGCCGGCCAGCGCCGTATAGCGGGCCGCGCGCGCTGCCCCCTCGATGCCCTGCCGCGCATTGCGCGGCACGTCGACATGACGCGCATCGAATGTGACGCCCCGCGTCTCGGCTTCGCGCGCGCAGCACCGGAGCCAGTCATTGGCAGCCGCCGCAAGCCCGTGATGAACGTGAAAGGCGAAGGCCTGGATGGACGCATCGAGCGCTGCGCACTGCGCGAGCGCATCGAGCAGCGCCATCGAATCGAGGCCGCCGCTCAAGGCCACCGCGACGCGCAACGGGCGCTCCGATACGACGGATCGCGCGGCATCGAGCGACGCGCGCAGCGGTGCGAGCACGGCGCCACAGACAACAATGCCGGCCTCGGCGGCAACGCCGCCCGGGCCGGCATCATCACGATGCAGCGGTGTCGCGGCGGAGTTACTTCGCGCCGGCTTCCTTGAATTTGCCATAGCTCATCAAACGCTCGTGCCGGCGCTCCAGCAACTCGCGTCCATTCATGCCATGGAATTGACGCAGCGTGTCGGCCAGGGCGCGCTTGAGCATGCCGGCCATGCCGAGCGGATCGCGATGCGCACCGCCGAGCGGTTCGCTCACAATCTTGTCGATCAGGCCGAGCGCCTTCAGGCGGTGCGCCGTCAGGCCGAGCGCTTCGGCCGCTTCCGGCGCCTTCGCGGCGCTCTTCCACAGGATCGACGCGCAGCCTTCCGGCGAGATCACCGAATAGGTCGCAAATTGCAGCATGAGCACGCTGTCGGCCACGGCAATCGCCAACGCGCCGCCCGAGCCGCCCTCGCCGATGATCGTGGTGATGATCGGCGTCTTCAGCTCGGCCATGACATACAGATTGTGACCGATGGCCTCCGACTGGCCGCGCTCTTCCGCGTCGATGCCCGGGTAAGCGCCCGGCGTATCGACGAATGTGAAGATCGGCAAACCGAACTTTTCGGCGAGCTTCATCAGGCGCAGCGCCTTGCGGTAGCCTTCCGGGCGCGGCATGCCGAAGTTGCGCAGTGCGCGCTCCTTCGTATCGCGGCCCTTCTGGTGACCGATCACCATGCAGGCCTGGCCGTTGAATCGCGCCATGCCGCCCACGATCGCCTGATCGTCGGCAAACGCGCGGTCGCCGTGCAGTTCGTGGAAGTCGGTAAAAATGTCGCGCACGTAATCGAGCGTGTACGGACGCTGCGCATGACGGGCGATCTGCGAAACCTGCCAGGGGCTCAGGTTCGTGTAGATGTCCTTGGTGAGCTGTTGGCTCTTCTTCGAGAGCCGCTCGATCTCTTCGGAAATATCGACGGCCGAATCGTCCTGCACAAAGCGCAATTCTTCGATCTTCGCTTCCAGCTCGGCGATCGGCTGTTCAAAATCCAAAAAGGTGTTCTTCATCAGGTTTCCCCGGAAATTCGGCAGCGTATTGTACCGCTACCGGTGTCATGCCGATCGACATAGGCAAGTTTCATTGAAACTGGGCGATCGATAGATACCAGTAAAACGGACGGACGCGGATTATAGGTGATTGTGTACGTGATCGTGAGATTACCCGATCAATATTCGACCGGCACCGGCTCGAGACTGCGCCACATATACCAGGTGGCGACCGTGCGCCACGGCTCCCAGTTTGCAGCCACTTCCCGGGCCTCGCTACGCGTGACGGGCTCGCCACTGAAGTAGTTGACGCTGATCGCGTTGATCAGGCCGACATCATCGAGCGGAAGGACATCCGGGCGCAGCAGATTGAACATCAGGAACATTTCGGCGGTCCAGCGGCCGATGCCGCGAATCGACGTCAGTTCGAGGATGACCGCCTCGTCGTCCATTTCCGCCCATGCGTTCACGTGGAGCGCGCCGGACTTGAAATGGGTGGCGAGGTCGAGAATGTATTCGGCCTTGCGCTTGGAAAGCCCGCAGCCGGCCAGCGTTTCATGGCCCGCCTTGATGAACTGCGCGGGCGTCAGCTTCGGACAGGTCGTGGCGACACGCTCCCACACCGACTGGGCCGCCTTGACGGAAATCTGCTGGCCGACGATGGAACGCGCCAGCGTGACGAACGGATCGCCCCGCCCTGCGAGATGCACCGGCCCGAATTGCGGGATCAGCTTCTTGAGAATGCGATCGCGCTTCATCAAGTCGATACAGGCCTGATCCCAGTAATCGGGACGGCCGACGGCCGGCGCGGCCGGCAGCGGCACCGCACCGTTGATGACGACCTTGCCGGCCGCGCCGTCGCTGGCCGCGACGACCTGCGTGGTGTCTGCCGTCTTGGCAATGACGCGACGCGCCGACTTGGCCGGCGCGGCAACCTCGCCGGCCGCCTTCGTGCGGCGCGAGGTCTTCGCGGCGGGCGTCGTTGCAGACGCCGTTTTACGTGTAGCCATGGATTCCTCGTTCGGCCGCCGTTACGCGCGACGCCATTCAGTGGCGCCGCCCGGACGATCCTCGAGCACGATGCCCTCGGCCAGCAGTTCCGCACGGATGCGGTCGGCTTCCGCAAAATTTCGGGCGCGTTTCGCCTCGGCGCGGGCGTCGATGCGCGCCTCGACCGACGCGCGCAACGCGTCGCCGCCGCCGCCCACCCCGCCTTGCAGGAACGCCGCCGGATCGCGGCCCAGCAGGCCGAGCGTGCCGGCCAGACCGGACAACTGACGCGCCAGCACCGGATCGCGCTGCTTGTTGATTTCCCCCGCCAGTTCGAACAGCACCGACATCGCCACAGCCGTGTTGAAATCGTCGTTCATGGCCGCGCGGAAACGCTGCGCATAGGATTCTTCCCAATCGATGGCGGCACCGTCGCCATCGACATCCTTCAATGCTGTGTAAAGGCGTGTGAGCGCGCTGCGCGCGTCGTCGAGGTGCGTATCGCTATAGTTCAGCGGGCTTCGATAGTGCGCACGCAGGATGAAGAACCGCACGACTTCCGCGTCGTACTTTTCAAGCACTTCACGGATGGTGAAGAAGTTGCCGAGCGACTTCGACATCTTCTCGTCGTCGACGCGCACGAAGCCGTTATGCAGCCAGTAGTTGACGAACGGCTTGCCGTTCGCGCCTTCGCTTTGGGCGATTTCATTCTCATGGTGCGGGAATTGCAGATCCGCGCCGCCGCCGTGAATGTCGAAGTGTTCGCCGAGCAGTTGGCAGCTCATGGCCGAGCACTCGATGTGCCAGCCCGGACGGCCTTGGCCCCACGGCGAGGCCCATTTCGATTCATCGGGCTCGCTTTCCTTGGCGCTTTTCCACAGTACGAAGTCGAGCGGATCCTGCTTTGCGGTGTTGGCCGCGACGCGTTCGCCCGCGCGCAGGTCTTCGATCGACTTGCCGGAGAGCTTGCCGTAGTTGGCAAACTTGCGCACCGCGTAGTTCACATCGCCGTCGTCGGCCTGATAGGCGTAGCCGTTGCGTTCGAGCGCACCGATCATGTCGACCATCTGCGGGATGAAATCGGTGGCGCGCGGCTCGAGATCGGGGCGCTCGACGCCGAGCGCATCCGCGTCTTCGTGCATGTACTGAATGAAACGCGTGGTCAAAGCGCGCATCGTTTCGCCGTTCTCGAGCGCGCGCTTGATGATCTTGTCGTCGACATCGGTAATGTTGCGCACATATGTCACGTTGAACCCGAGGGTGCGCAGCCAACGCTGTACCATGTCGAAAACGACCATCACCCGCGCATGACCGACGTGACAGTAGTCGTACACCGTCATGCCGCAGACGTACATGCGCACTTCACCCGGCGTGAGCGGCACGAACGGCTGTTTGTCTCGCGCGAGCGAGTTGAAAACGCGGAGAGAATCCATAGAAACAATGCTTGACCCGCAACGGGCTCCGGCCTGGCGCTGCGCCGGCACCGGACATCCGGTCGGCAAGGCAGGACGCACCCCGTGCGAAAGAATAAAACGACCCCGTGCTCGCGAGAAATGACTCCGGTCCGTCGCGGGTGTTTTGTTAGAATGCGGCCGAGTATAGCATCTCTTGCACAATTCTCCGGCGACTCTCTGGCATCCCATCAGGTATCCCAAGCACCCATATCATGACGGATCAATCCCGCTTTTACCCGTGGTCTTTCCTGCGCCGCGACACTCGCCTCGCAACCCTGGCGCTTGCCATCGCTGCTGGCTTCGCCACAGGTGCCGCCAGCCTGCCCGCGCACGCCCAGGCATTGCCCACGCCGGCCCCGACGCCGGAACTGCAGACGCCGCAGCAGCAAAGCGAATCGGCCATCAACAAACTCGCCGGCGCGCGCCGTTACGACGATGCCCTGAAGGCGGCCGAAGCCCACATCAAGCAGTACCCGCGCGACGCGCAGGTGCGCTTCACGCGCGCGCGCATGCTGATGGAACTGAACCGCCGGCCCGAGGCGATCGACGCGTTCGTCGCCCTGACGCAGGACTTTCCGGAACTGCCCGAGCCATATAACAACCTCGCCGCGCTATATGCGCAGCAAGGCGACTACGAGAAGGCTCGCGCCGACCTCGAGATGGCCATTCGGACCAACCCGAATTTTGCGGTGGCGTACGCGAATCTTGGCGACGTCTACGCGAAGTTGGCGCAACAGGCGTATGCGCAGTCGTTGCGCATTGCGCCGACCGCGCGCGTGCGAGACAAGGCCGCGCAGCTCGACCGTATGCTGGGGGGGCCGGTGAAGGCGCCCGCCAAGGCCATGCCGGCCAGCGCGACGGGCGCCGCGAACGCCGGCGACGGCACCGCGTCGAAGACGATCGAAGCCAAACCCGCGCCGGCCAGCGCCGCCGTGGCCCACTGACCCATATCAGGAACTGACAATGTCCCTTCCCAATCGCCTGCGCCGCGCCCTTGTGGGCGGCGCCGTACTGGCCGGCCTCGCCGTGCCGTTTGCCACACCCGCCACCGCTTTCGCCGAGGCCGCCGCGCATCCCGTCGTGCAATTCAAGACGTCGGCTGGGGAATTCAAGGTCGAGTTGTACCCCGAGTCCGCGCCGAAGACCGTGGATAACTTTCTGCAATACGTGAAAAGCGGACACTACAACGGCACGATCTTTCACCGCGTCATCAACGGCTTCATGATCCAGGGCGGCGGTTTCACACCCGACATGAAGGAAAAGCCGACGCGCGATCCGATCCCGCTGGAATCGAAGAACGGGCTCAAGAACAAGACCGGCACGATCGCGATGGCGCGCACGAACGATCCGAACTCGGCGACCGCGCAATTTTTCGTGAATGTGACGGATAATGCGAACCTGGACTACCCGAAGCCGGACGGCAACGGTTACACCGTATTCGGCAAGGTGATCGCCGGCATGGACACGATCGAACGCATCAAGGGTGTGCGCACGGTAAACCGCGGCATGTATAGTGACGTCCCGGCGACGCCGGTCGTGATCGAATCGGCCAGCGTGGTGACGCGCTGAGCCCCGCCCCGACCTCGGGGACATTTTCACAAGGAAACATCATGGTTGAACTGCATACCAATTTCGGCGTCATCCGCCTTGAACTTGACGAAGCCAAGGCGCCGCGCACGGTGGAGAACTTCCTGAACTACGTGCGTAAGGGTCACTATGACAACACGGTGTTCCACCGCGTCATCAACGGCTTCATGATCCAGGGCGGCGGTTTCGAGCCGGGCCTGCGTCAGAAGGACTGCGACGCCGCGATCGAAAACGAAGCCAACAACGGCCTGAAGAACGTTAACGGTTCGATCGCCATGGCGCGCACGAACGATCCGCACTCGGCCACGGCCCAGTTCTTCATCAACGTCAACGACAACGACTTCCTGAACCACACGTCGCCGACCCCGAGCGGTTGGGGCTATGCCGTGTTCGGCAAGGTGACCGAGGGCATGGATGTCGTCGAGCAGATCAAGGGTGTGAAGACCGGTACGCGTGGCTTCCATCAGGATGTGCCGGTCGACGACGTCATCATCGAGAAGGCCGTCATCGTCGCCTGAATCCCGGACGCCTGATGCCCGCATCGATCGCGCGGTGTCCCATCCAGCCTCACGGCGATGGGCCCGCGCTTTTCATTTCCGACCTTCACCTGAGCCCGGCGTTGCCGCGCACGGTGCAGGTGTTCGAGGATTTTCTGCGCGGACCGGCGCGCGAAGCGTCGGCCCTGTTCATTCTGGGCGACCTGTTCGAGTACTGGGTCGGCGACGACATGCTCGACGACGATGGCTCGCCGCTCGGTGAATTCACGCGGCGCATGACCGGACTGATTGCGGCGCTGGCCGCCACGGGCGTGCCGATCGCCGTCATGCGCGGCAATCGCGACTTCCTCTTGGGCGCGCGATTCGCGCGCGCCGCCGGCGCGACGCTATTGCCCGATCCTTCTCTCGTCGAACTTCACGGACAGCGTCTTGTACTGAGTCATGGCGACGCGCTGTGTCTCGACGACGTCGGCTACCTGCGCTACCGGCGCGTGGCCCACTCGTGGCTCGGCAAACGGTTCTTTTTGGCGCTGCCGCGTCACTGGCGCATGGCCGTGGCCGACCGCATTCGCCGCAATAGTGCGGCCAAGGGTGCGCGCCTTAGGGTATATGCCGACGTCACGCCGAGCGCCGTGCGCGAACTGTTGACGGCGGCGCATGAAACGACGCTTGTGCATGGCCATACCCATCGTCCGGCGCGTCATGTCGACGGGGCATTCGTTCGCTGGGTGCTTCCCGACTGGGAATTCGACATTGCGCCGCCGCGCGGCGGCTACCTGCAGTGGGATGCCCACGGATTGCGGGCCATTGACCTGTCTGCATCGGCATGAAATACGGCCCGGCGTCGCCGGGCCTTGCTTGCTGCAAATCGACTGCGCCGCGACGCGCAGTCACATATCCTGGATTTCCTTGCCGAGCTTTCGCAGTTCCGCCGTGTCGGTCGTGCTCGCGCCCAGGGCCTCGAGGTGAGCGCCGAGCTGATTGAGGGCCGCGACCATCGCATCGATCTTTTGTGCCTGATCCGTGGCGTTTTCGATCAGCCCGTGGATCGCGAGCGAGACCGGATCATCGGCATTGGGCGTGATCCCGTACGCGGAGAACTCCTGCTTGCGGGCGTTGCCGGCGCCCGTGCCGTCTGTGGCGCTCGGGCGGGGTTCATCCGCGCGAATCACGCGGGCGGGATTGCCGACTGCCGTGCCGCCGGCAGGCACCGGCTTGACAACAACGGCGTTCGAGCCGATTTTCGCGCCCTCGCCCACGGTGAATCCGCCGAGCACTTTCGCGCCCGCGCCGACAATGACGCCCGCCTCAAGCGTCGGGTGGCGTTTGGCGCCGCGCGTGAGTGACGTGCCGCCGAGCGTGACGCTCTGATAAATCGTGCAATCGTCGCCGACGACGGCCGTCTCGCCGATCACCACGCCCATGCCGTGGTCGATGAATACGCGGCGCCCGAGTGTGGCGCCGGGGTGGATCTCGATGCCGGTCAGAAAGCGCGCCCACTGCGAAATCCAGCGGCCGGTCCATTTGAATCCCATTCGCCAGCAGCCGTGCGCAAGCCGGTGGAGCAAAACGGCATGAAGGCCCGGATAGCACGTCAGGACTTCCCAGTTGCTGCGCGCAGCGGGGTCCTTCTGGCGGATGGCGGCGATATCTTCTCGGATATGGGTGAACATGAGCCTGGATCTTTCCTGGGTGGCGGCGGGCCCGGCGGTGGCATGGCGGGCACGGACGCGAAACATCGGGGCGTACGGGGCGGTGTGCCGGGTCTGGTGCCGGGGTGAGGTACCGGCGCGGCAGCACGCGCGCCCGCGCAAATCAACGATCGGCGGACGGCGTGCGCTAACAGTGCACGGAGTAAGGTAGGGAAGCAGCGCAACGCTGGCGCAGACGGTTCATTTTCCGTAACGAGATAAGCTTGTGACTTACGATTGTATGGGGTTTTGCGAATGCGTGCAGAACCTCTGAAAATGCCCGGTATGGCAGTAGGGTCGTTGGCTGGCGGGGCGTTGGACGGGAATGCGGCCGGACGTCGCCCGGACGCGTGATCGCGTGCGTTTGGTTAGCGGCGCGTTTTCCGTTCGAGGATGTGCTTCGAGATGCCGCGCAGGATATTGACCTCTTCACGCTCGAGGTGGCTTTTCGCGAACAGCCGGCGCAGGCGCGTCATGAGCTTCTTCGGGTTGTCGGGATCGAGGAAATCGAGCTCGACGAGTGCGCGTTCGAGATGCGAAAGCATGCCTTCGACGTCGTCGCGCGTGGCGAGGGCGTCCTGTCCGGCGGCGGCTGCGCCGGAGGTTTCGGCGTCGAGGCACGCCAGCCGTGCCTCGTAGGCGATCAGTTGCACGGCTTGCGACAGGTTGAGAGAGCTGTAGGCGGGGTTCGCCGGAATATGGACAAGCGCATTGCAACGTTCGACGTCAGCGTTGGCGAGCCCGGTGCGTTCGCTGCCGAACACGAATGCGACCGCCTCGCCGGCGGCGGCGTGCTGTCCGGCGAGTGCGGCGCTGACACGCGGCTCAGCGTTGGGCGGCCCGTATTCCCGCGTGCGCGCCGATAATGCTACGGCCCAGCTAACGCCCTTTAGCGCCGATTCGAGATCCGGCACGACCAGCGCGGCGGCCAGCACGTCGTCGGCGCCGCTCGCCAGTGCCACGGCTTCCGGATCGCGCAGTACGTCTGCGCCCGCCTTCGGGGCGGCCAGGACCAGTCGCCCGAAGCCCATCGTCTTGATCGCACGCGCGGCGGAGCCAACGTTGCCCGGGTGGCTCGTTTCATTCAGCACGAAACGAAATCGGTCGAACAGCAGGTTCGGCACTGCGCCGGGCGTGGCTTCGGGGTGGAGCGGCAGGGACATTGCAGGCGGTCTTCGGTGCGGATAAGGATTTGCGGTATTTGGCGGTATTTTGCACCAAAACCTGTCGCGGGTCGGGCTGCTCGCGCGCTTGCTGGCTCCCGGGGCCGCCAACGGACCTACTTATATGAACGCGCCCCGGTTTGCAAGGCAAGTCGAGCCTGTGGCATGCATCAGGAAGTGCGCCCAGCGGTGGTCGGTCGCCTCATGAGCGCACCCTTGATCTCGAAGCCGGCCGCGAATCCCTGCGGCGCGATGCACTGCGCGGCAGGGTTCGTCACGCCTGCCATACTGGCGTGCGTGGAGCGTGGTCGGCACACGTCACCCGATCACCGATACCTCTCCATTGAACTCGGCGGCGAATAGAACCACCGCTGGCACGTCCAGTTTGAACACCTTCTCGCTGGCTTCGTCGAAGGTGTTGAATTGCAATGCAAAGATCGACTGCGGCACAAATGTGTCGGCGGGTTGCCCCGTGCTTTCGTCAAGTATCTGTCCGAGATAGAGATTGTTCGTATAGCTCCAGACGATGAATCCTTCGAAGTCCGCCGACTGCGGCGGCAAGCACCGTTGGTCATGCCCGCCCGGTTCGCCTGCCGTGAGCCACTGGGTCAAATCCGCTTTACGCCGTTTTGCACTCATGAGGTCTCCTATCAAAAGAGCGCCCTCGCTACATTGCGAGGTCACCGTCCCATGATAGGGAAATTCGAGTGTCCGCGGACGCGGTAATCGCGATTCGAGTGACTTATTGGAATTTACCCAAATGACGCCAAGTTTGCGCGACGCCGCCCGGTCAATGCGTAGGTATTGCGAATCGCAAAACCTTTCGGTTTCGAGCTGCCGCGTTTGCTTAAATGATGGAACTTCACGCGGCAAGCCAACTTCGTGCAAGACCGGAGACATCAAGGATGACGCCCCGTCTGGAGGGGCGTCATCAACTCATTACGAAGTCGCCAGCCTAAGGTAGGCAAACTCAAATGTCTGCGAGCACCACCGTCACGATTCCCGTGATTTATGGGAATTTGCCCAAATGTTGGTTCGTTTGCGCGAGCTACCTTTCAATACTCTCATATTGCAAATCGCCAAACATTGTCGGTTTCCGATGCGGTGCTCGTCCAAATGAAGTCACTTGCCGCTTTGGCGATTCGATCGAAAGGTGATCGGCGTACCGCTTTGACCACGCATACTACGGGGTCAAATTGATTTCGCGAGATCTGCTTCGACATGCGATATGGTTGCCGCCCAAACCTCCTCGAGGCTGCGTCACTGTCGACGGAGGGACCTGCGGTACGATCGCAGTTGTATTGTTTTCCGCCTCTGTCTTCGCCCCTGTCGATGTTGTGCCCACGTCGCCACCAGTGCCCGCCGTCACGCACGCCACAATCAACGTGATCAGGCTCACCCTCGCTTCACGTTCCTGCTGCGTGAGTTTTTGCCCTGGTTTGTCGTTTGACGCCAACAAGCTGCCCAGGAGCGAGCCCGCTGCCGAGCCCAGCGCGCCGGCGCCGCAGTTGCCGCCCGAGGCCGCGCCACCCGCGCAGCCCACGATCGCGTGCAGTGCCGCCTTCGAGGCCGGATCGAGGTGCTCTCCCGGCGCCTTGACCTGTTGCGCGCCCAGGCCTTGCAGGTAGTTGACCGCGGCGGCCTTCGCCATCTCGGCGGTGGAGCCCGTCACGTTGCCGCCCGCAGCGGCCGTGATAGCGCTCACAATCCTCCGGTAGTCACCGCCCGGGCCCCACTTCTGCGCCTCGGGCAGTTGCTGATCAAGTGCGGCGCGTTTGGCTGGATCGGCTTCCGCGTCGCGCGCCGTCTCGAGCGCATCCGCCTCCTGCGCCCGGTTGTTCACGAACGCCCCAACCTCGCGCTGCAACGCCTCGACGATCTCGAAGCCGGCGCGGATCTCCTGCTCGTTAAAGATCTTGCCAACGCGTTCGGCGAGCGGCCCCAAGGATGCCGCCGAACCGCTCCTGTCACTCCTCGTAGCCGTAGTGCGGCGGAATCTTGTAGCCCTCCGGGAACGTCGGCCAGTTGAAGCGCGAGTCGATGACGGCCTTGCTCAGGTCATGCCGCAAGGCATCGAAGAAACTCATCAGGTTGTGGGCGTATATGCCCGCGCGGAGTAGCCCCGCCTGGGCTGCCAGCATATCTCCCGCGGCAAGCCCCTTGTCGTAGAGATCGAGCGATGCTTGCAAGCGAGCTATGCCGGCGCCAAACGATTCATTGAGATCTCGTTTCCAATTGATATGCCAATCAAACTCATCGCGTTCTTCATCGTAAAAATCCAGATCCACATCAGTTAAGTTGTGCATTGCCGCCAAAGCGATCAAGCGTTGTTTAATTAATTCGAAGTCCATCATTACCTCAGCTTGAGTTTGCGCCCCTGCGCCTTGCCAGCCTTTGTCTTATCGTCGTTGGGCGTCCCATCAAGATTTATCGCAGCCTTGAAGTTGCCCGTGCTATCGAAAACCTCAAGGTGATTCTTATGCGCCCCATCGAGGCAAACCAAATCACCCTTCTGAACCGTATCGCCAAAATCATTCGATACCTTATATACGCTTTGCCCTTGATACTGATAGTTCGTTTTGCGCACTGATGTCTTGATCTGGCTGCCGAAACCGGGCTGCTTCATGAACTCGCCCATATTATTGACCGCACCAGCATTCGGGATGTATTTTCCTCGTCCCTTTGTGCCGGCGGCCGCAGCAGCAGCGACGGCAGCCGCAGTTTGCGCCACTTCCTGCGTGACCCCAAACTTTTCCTGTAGCTGCTTCGCAAATTCCGGCTCGTTGACCGCTCCCACCGCATCGTTGTAATGCAGCAGATAGATCCCGAGATCGTTCTTGACTTCGCTGGGTAGTTTTTCACCGACCGCCGCATCGAGTGCTTTGCGGAAGTCGCCTAGCTCAGCAAGGTAATTGCTGAACTCGCCCTGGCAGGCTTGCGGGTCGGTCGCGCAGGTGGCCACGACTTTTTCCTGATTCTCTCTGCTGAGATTCCGATATCTGTCGCGCACCGATTCGCACGAATTGGTTTTCTCGCAACCCCGGGCTTCCTGGATCAGCGACTTGAATTCGCCAAGGTTCAGCGCATTGTTTTCTGTTTCTATTTTTGCGCCCGTACTTGCCGTGGCAACGTCTGTGCCTGTCGCGCCGGCAATCCCCGCCACGACGCTCGTCACCAGATTCGCGCGCGCCTGCTTTTCCTCCTGACTCAGGTCCTCACCCGATTTCCCGCCCGCCTTGTCCAGCAGGTTGTTCAGCACCACGCTGGCCGAGCCGCCCAACGCACCGGCGCCGCAGTCACCGCCCGACGCTGCTGCTCCCGCGCATCCCACGATGCCCTGCAAGGCCGCCCGCGCCGTCTCGCTCTTCAGCCCGTCGGCAATCGCCTTGACCTGTTCGACGCCCAGGCTCTGGATGTAGTTGATCGTCGCTTTGGTGACCAGATCGCCCATACCGCCCGTCACGTTGCCGCCTGCCGCTGCCGTGATCGCCGTCACGATCCGGCCATACTCGCCTCCCGGGCCCCACTTCTGCGCGTCGACAAGTTGCTGATCAAGCTCGGCCCGCTTGGCCGGATCGGCTTCCGCATCGCGCGCCTTCTCCAGCGCGTCCGCCTCCTTCGCCCGGTTGGTCACGAACACGCCCACCTCGCGCTGCAGCACCTCCACGATCTCGAAGCCGGCGCGGATCTCCTGCTCGTCAAAGATCTTGCCAACAGTTGCCTCTGACGCGTTTACCGTTGTCGACGCAGCTAGCGCCTTATGCCGCTAGCCTTGGCCAGCAGCGCGTCGGCAGACGCGCTGCTGGCTTGCTCAATTTCGCCCCGATGCTGGTTTTGGCCTTGCAGACGGCATTCACCGGTCGATACCTTTGCTTGCTGTGGGTTTCGGTTATCGCCATCAACTGAGTCGTCCCAAGCGCAGCGTGGAGCGCGATTTTTTTCGTACGCATCACGCAGCGTAATCACCACTGTTTCTTTATCCACGCTTCAAACGGCGTCCGTCTCTAGAAAAAATTCCGGTACGCGTTCCTTACTTTCTAAAGACATGTGGGAAAGCAGGGGGGAAAGCCGTTGGGCTTGTTCAAATGTCAATCTGTAACATGCATAAAACATCGGATCATCAGGATCAGGGGTTATGACGGTTCGCAAACCTTCCATCGTCACGCCGTCCGGAATCGAAACCGCACCAATCATCGAGTCGTCGATTGGTGAATAGGCAGTTATGAAGTATCGATGAACTATTCCTGTCATGGCTCTATCCACCGGTTTCTGTCAGCCGGCTTCAACCGCTCACCAGTTAGGTGGTCGAACTCTCCCAGATGTTGACCGCGAGACGTGTACTTTTCGATCGCCCCGTGTTGGAAGTCCCATTCGTATATTCTGCCCTTCATATCGCACCAACGCGCCATTAGCCCCCCGCCCCCTTGTACTGGAGTCTTCGGTTTGGTTTTCACAAGATAGGGGAACGCCGCGATTTCGATCACCCCGGCGCTGATGCAGCGCTTCGTTGCGCTCTTGGCGCGACCACGCTGATCTGCGTTCCCGCGCCCCGACCTTCAACCAAAGGCAACAGAAATTAAATGAATCTGATCAACTTTCCTTCCGGCGATAGACCCACAGATCAAGTGCTTGCGGCCGAAAATCCACTGGAGCATCCAATCGCTTACATTCCACAAACACCTTAAGGCTTTCGAAGTGAGAGGCTACTTCTGATGCGACAGATTCCATCGAATCGATATCGTCATCATTAATCACACTATCGAAGATTGCTAGGATCACAATTCCCTTCTCATTTATCGAACATGTAATTGCGCGAATATTTGGCGTAATAGCCCCCAAAAGCGCTACTTGTAGCGAAAGCATCAACCTTATTCTCAGATCTTCTTTCATTTTGGCCTCGCAGGTACGATATGTACGCCATCCTTACCGTAATGAATAATGCCGTTTGTAGTCGGCGACCTTTCCTCGGTGACAGGGTCAACATAAATACCGATCACGTCGCCGAAATCGACTCGCTCTCGTGAACCGGCCTGCCCTATTGGAATTCCGTTGGCGGATTGTCCAGTACCGGCAAATTTCTCGACGAGTTGTTGTGGGTTTGAGTGTGTTAGCTCGCTACGACCATCGGTGAAATTATTATGGCCGGGAATGTGTTTCCCCTGCTTTCCACCATCTAATGTCGGTGATTTCTTCTCATCACCTTCCCCAGTCACCGCCGTCGTAATCGTATCGTTGATGCTACCAACCAAGTCTTTAATTGGCTGAATCAGCGGATCAAACACGGTCGGCCCATCGTTCGGCGTCGTCGTGCCCGCCGTCGGATCGATCTCGGCGATCGGGTCAGCAGTAACATTGTCGCCCTTTTTCCGCTCGAACTTCTCGAACCCGGGAATCGTGAACGGGGGGCGCACGCCACCTGACTGCGGCGGCGTAGATGGCAGCAGGATCCCCGCGGTATTGTTCTCCGCCTCGGTCTTTGCCCCGCTCGACGCCGTCGGCACATCGCCACCAGCGCCCGCCGCCACACCCGCCACGATCGACGTGATCAGGTTTACCCGCACTTCGCGCTCTGGCTGCGTGAGCTTCTGGCCGGTCTGGTCGGTTGACGCCAGCAGGTTGCCCAGGAGTGAGCCCGCCGCAGAACCCATCGCGCCAGCGCCGCAGTTGCCGCCCGAGGCCGCGCCGCCCGCGCAGCCCACGATCGCATGCAGTGCCGCCTTGGAGGCCGGGTCGAGGTGCTCGCCCAGCGCCTTGACCTGTTTGGCACCGAGGCCTTGCAGGTAGTTGACCGTGGCGGCCTTCGTCATCTCGGCCGCACCGCCCGTCACGTTGCCGCCCGCGGCCGCCGTGATGGCAGTTGCGATTCGCCGGTAGTCGCCACCCGGCCCCCACTTCTGCGCCTCGACCAACTGTGCATCGAGCGCGGCGCGCTTTGCGGGATCGGCTTGCGCATCGCGCGCCTTCTCGAGCGCATCGGCCTCCTGCGCCCGGTTGGTCACGAACACGCCCACTTCGCGCTGCAGCGCCTCCACGATCTCGAAGCC
>NZ_CABPRZ010000038.1 GCF_902459695.1 Pandoraea terrae | reverse complement strand
AGCAATGTGCCGGCGATCACGCAGATCACCGTGCACTTGAGCGTCATCAGCGTGCCTTCCACGAACAAAGGCATGTATTCGCTGATGATGTTCCACTGGAACGCACCCATGGACCACCTTACAAACGATAGCAAACAATGGAAAACGATTATCGGCGCATCCCGCCCGGCGAAAGCCGGGGGGCCGACAAACTCAGAAATGCCTCGCGGCCCGGGCTTGGCAGGACGCTTTCGTCAGCGTCTGTCAGCACGGGCCGCGAGGGGGCCCGAACAGGGCGCAAACAGGCCCTGGTCGGCTTACTGTTGCGGCAGCGTCGGCACGTCCGCGTCGAACCACTGCTTGTAGATCCTGGCGTAGGTGCCGTCGGCCACGATCTTCTTCAGGCCCGTGTTGATCTTGTCCAGCGCCACCTTGTTGCCCTTCTTCACCGCAATGCCGAAGTACTGGCGCTTGAACTTCGCGTCATACACCAGCTTGAACGGCTTCTCCGGGTGGCTCTTGATATAGAACTTGATCACCCCGACGTCGCCCACCGCCGCATCCACCCCCCCCCGATACAGCTCTTCGAGCATCAGCGGCGTGTTGTCGAAGCGCTTGATCGCCGTGCTCGCCTTGCCCAGCTCTTCCGACACCGAGATGTCGCCCGTGCTCGAGTTCACCACGCCCACCTGCAGCTTCTTCAGGTCCGCCAGGCCCGCGACCTTCGCGTTCGGGCCCGTGATGATCACCTGGTCGGCCGGGAAATACGGCGCCGAGAAATCCACCATCTGCTGGCGCTTTTCCGTAATCGTGATGCCCGACACGATGATGTCGCGGTCCCCCTGGTCCAGCGTCGCGAAGATGCCTTCCCACGGCGTGCTCACCAGCTTCACGTTGAAGCCGCCCGCACGGCCGATCGCCTTGATCACGTCGATGTCGAAACCGACCAGTTCCTTCTGGGCCGTTTCGAATTCGAACGGGCGGTACGTGCCGCCCGCGCCCACGACGTAGGTCGGATCGGCGGCAAGTGCGGCCGGCACCGCGGACAGGGTCGTCAAAACACAGGCGGCGGCCATCACGAGGCGCTTGAGCAACATGTTGATTTCCTTGGCGAGAATTTGTAAAAGGCGCAATGATACTCCTCGCCGCCGGCATATCGTAAAAATCCTGAACAGATTGCCGGGCCGTTGCCTTCCCGCGACGAAGCACCCCATTCCCGCCCGGTGAGAATGACTTAAAAACCCCGACAAATCAACGCGCAACCGCTACGGCCGGCGTCCTTCAGAAGGCACCCTGCGCGATACCACCGCTCGCTTGACCGGGCCCGAAAACCATGTCACGGTAGCTTTTTCCGGCCGGGATCATCGGGAAGACGTCATCCTCCCGCGCCACGAGCACGTCGAGCAGATACGGTTCTTGCGGATCGGCCAGCATGCGCGCCAGCGCGGCCGGCAACGCGTCTGCGGTCGTCACGCGCGCGCCGGCAACGCCGTAGCCGGCGGCGATCGTCACGAAATCGGGGTACGGATGCGCTTCGCCCGGCGTGCCCGCCGCCGTCGGATCGACCAGCGACGAGGCCACGCGGTTCTTCGCATAGATCATGTCCTGCCACTGCCGCACCATGCCCAGCCATTGATTGTTGATGACGAGCACCTTGACGCCGAGGCCATAGCGCCGGCACGTGCTCAATTCATTGACAGACATGTTGAGGCTGCCGTCGCCATCGATGTCGATGACGGGGACGTCGGGCAGCGCCGCCTTCGCGCCGATGGCCGCCGGCAAGCCGAAGCCCATCGTCCCGAAACCGGCGCTCGACAGGAAGGTGCGCGCCTGACGCAGCTTCAGGTGCTGCATCGCCCACATTTGATGCTGGCCGACGCCGGTCGTCACGACCGCTTCGGCCGGCAACAGCGCCGCCAGCGCCGTGATGACGCCCACGCCCGTCAGCGTACCGGCCTGTCCGGCATCGCCGGCACGGAGCGGATGCGCCTCGTGGCGGTCGCGCAAATACGCATGCCAGCTGTCCACGTCACGGCGCTGCGCCACCGCGAGCAGTCCGTCGAAGGCATCGCGCAGATCGGCATGCACGCCCAGCGTCACGGGCTTGTTCTTGCCGATCTCCCCCGCGTCGACGTCGATGTGGACGATCTTCGCGTGCCGGGCGAATGCCGCCGGATTGCCGATGACCCGATCATCGAAGCGCACGCCAAGCGCCAACACCAGGTCGGCCTCGTTGACGGCCACGTTAGCGCAATAAGCGCCGTGCATGCCAAGCGGGCCGAGCAACAGCGGATGGTCGTCGGCCATCGCGCCCAGGCCCATCATGGTCAATGCCACCGGCACGTTGAGCTTTTCGGCAAGCGCCGTCAGCTGCGCGCCCGTGTCCGATGCAATCACGCCGCCGCCGGCGTAGATCACCGGACGCTCGCTTTGCGCCAGCAGCGCAGCGATGCGCGCGGCCGAGTCCGCCGTCATGCCGGCAGGCGCGGGTGACGCGAAGCGCTTGTCCGTAGGCTGTTCGGGGCGGGCCTGCTGGATATCCTTCGGGAAATCGACAAGCACCGGCCCGGGGCGGCCAGCCAGCGCGCAAGCGGCGGCCTCGCGCAACGCCGCCGGGATCTCGCGCGCCTCGCGCACCTGGCGCGCCAGCTTGGTCACGGGCTTCGTCACGGCGACGATATCGACTTCCTGGAATGCGTTCTTGCCCAGCCAATGCGTGGCCACGTTCCCGGTGATGGCCAGGATAGGGACCGAATCGCTATTGGCGTCGGCGATGCCAGTCACGAGATTCGTTGCCCCGGGGCCGGACGTCGCCAGGCAAACGCCCAGCCGCCCCGTTGCGCGGGCATAGCCTTGTGCCGCAAATACGGCGCCTTGCTCATGTTCGGTACGCACCAGCATGATCGCCACGCGCGATAGCGCGTCGAGCATTTCAAGATTGGCGCCGCCCGGGTAACAGAAGACCGTCGTCACGCCGATATCCACGAGCGTGCGGGCGATCAGGTCTGCGCCCTTGGCGGCAAGCGGGGTGACAGCGTCGGACATGGCGCCGGTGGCGTTTTCGCAAGTGGGCAGATTCAGGTCGAATTTCATATTCGCTTCAGGTTGGGGACCGGCGCATCCGGCGCCTGTTCAGGGGACATTGCCATCAGCTTATGGGTTTCGGCCGGCAATTGCTTCGCGTTTCATTGACAAAATCGAACAGAATACACATGATCCATTCATTTCATCGGCAAATATCAACGCGATCATGCAGATAGATGATTTTGACGAAAAAATCCTTGCAATCCTTCAGGAAGATGCCTCGCTGTCCGCCGCGCAGGTGGGCGAAAGGATCGGCTTGTCGCAGTCGCAATGTTGGCGGCGCATCGATCGCCTCGAAAGCGAGGGCGTGATCGAAAAACGCGTCGCCCTTGTCGACCGGAAGAAGATCGGCCTGAACGTTATGCTCTTCGCGCACGTGAAACTCGCCGGCCACAATCGCAATGCCCTGCCGGAGTTCTCCAAGGCGATTCAGGACTTTCCGGAAGTGATGGAATGTCACGTGCTGATGGGCAATGTCGACTTCCTGTTGCGCATCGTGACGCGCGATGTCGACGCCTACGAGCGCTTCTTCTTCGAGCGGCTTTCCCAGTTGCCGATGGTACAGGAGGTCAACTCGATGATTGCCCTGTCACAGATCAAGTCGACAACGGTCTTGCCTGTGTCGAGCGCCCGAGCAACGTGACAGGGATAGTCCCGAGTTCGCCCGCACAGCCGCGTCAGGCTTGGCTCCGGCGAGGGAGGCAAGGCCTTCGTCCGGGTTGGTCCGGTTGGACAGCAACGATGCGGGACTCTATGCTTAATCAACGACTTTTCAGGGGGAACGCATGAAACGATGGTTCGGTGTGCTGTTGGCGGCGGCCGTGGTCGGCATCACGGCCTGGTGCTTCATCCCCGCCCACGCAGCACTCAAGAATGGCGAGCGGGCGCCGGACTTCACGGCGCAGGCATCGCTCGGCGGCAAGGTCTTTTCGTTCAGGCTCGCAGAAGCGCTGAAGAAAGGTCCCGTCGTGCTTTACTTCTACCCCGCCGCATTCACGACCGGCTGCACGATCGAAGCGCACGATTTTGCCGAAGCGACCGGCACCTACACGGCGCTTGGCGCCACGGTGATTGGGGTGTCGCACGACAACATCGATACGCTCAACCGTTTTTCCGTCAGTGAATGCCGCTCGAAGTTCGCGGTCGCCGCGGACACCAACCAGCACATCATGCGGGCTTACGGTGCGGTACTCGCGCTCAAGCCCGATATGGCCAATCGCGTGTCCTACGTGATCGCGCCCGACGGGACCGTGGTGTACAGCTACGTCAGCCTGAATCCTGAAAAACACGTGGAGAAAACGCTCGACGCTCTGAAAAAGTGGCGTGCGACACACCCGACATAGTTGGACCCGAGTAGCACCGCACGACCATGCGCACCGAACGCGTCCAGACTCACGGCGAGGAAATCGCCAACAGTGCGAGCCACGCCCTCGCCTGTCTGGCCGCGTTGTCCGCGACTCCCTTTCTTTTCGAACCCAACCGCCCGCTCTTGCCGAGTCGGCAGGCAGGAATCGCCGTGTTCGCGGTGACCATGATCCTGGTCTATCTCGCGTCGGCCCTGTACCACGGCTTGCCGCCTGGACGCGCCAAGCAGGTGGCCATGCGCGTCGATCATTGTGCGATTTTCCTGTTCATCGCAGGCACGTACACCCCTTTCACGATGAAGATCCTGCACGATCCGTGGGGTTGGCCGTTGCTGACCGGCATCTGGACACTGTCGCTGGCCGGACTCGTCGCCACGGCGCTCGACTGGATCGAGCGGCCCGTCGTCTCCACGTTGCTCTATCTCTCGCTCGGCTGGATCGCGATGCTCGTGGCCGGCCCCGCGCTGTCGCATATGCCCGCGCCCGGCGTCGGGTGGCTGTTGGCCGGCGGCGCCGCCTACACGGTCGGCGCAGCCTTCTACGCGCTCGACGGGCAAATCAAGTTCGGCCACCTCGTTTGGCATCTGTTCGCTATCGGCGGGACGACTTGTCATTGTCTGGCGGTGGTCCGTTATCTGTAGCCGACGCGCGAAACATCCCCTCGATCTGACGCACCAGCCCCCGGCAGGCGCGTAATGCCGACGGCAATCCCCCCTCCGACAGCAGCCGTTCGACATCCCGGCAGCGCTGCACCATCGCCGAGGCGCCCACGGCAGCGAACCCGCCTCGAATCCGGTGGAGTCGATGTGCGACGTCGGCTGCATGACGGCGGCCGATGGCCTCGCGCAACGCGCCGGCATCCGCGCGCATCGCCTGGCGCAGGATGTCCTGGGCAACCGGATCAAGGGCGAGGTGCGGCCGCTGCACGGGCTGAGCGGACTGCAAGGGCTGCGGGGGCCTTGTGGCCAATGCCGCGACGAGCTGCTCGCCGCTGACGGGCTTGATGAACGTGCCTTCGAGGCCAGCTGTCCGGGCGCGCAGTTCATCGGCATCGTTACCGGTGACCGCCCATATTCGCGGGACGCGCGCGCCTCGCGCCTTGGCGCGCTGCAGCAGTTGCGCGGCAAGCCGGTAACCGTCGTCATCGCCGAGCCGGATGTCGGTCAGCACGACATCGATGCGCGCCGCCTCGGCCAGCGCCAGCGCCTGCAAGGCGCCGGCCGCCGTCTCGACGTGACAGCCAAGGGCGGTCAATTGTTGCGCAAGGACCAGACGATTCATCGGGTGGTCGTCGACGACGAGCACCCGCGTGTCCTGCAACGCCGCAGGCAATGTGGGCGGCGCCTTGGCCGAGGTCCGCGGGATACGGTGCCGGTGTGGTGCACGTACCCGCTGGAGCGTCAGGTCGAAGGAGAAGCACGACCCTTCGCCCGCCACACTTTGCACGGACAGCGTGCCGTTCATGCGCCGGACCCACTGTTGCGACATCCACAGACCAAGTCCGAATCCGCCGTAGTTCGGCTGGATCGACGCGCTTGCCTGTCCGAACGCCTGGAACAGTCTGGCCTGCTCATGCGCCGACATCCCGATTCCCGTATCCTCGACGGAAATGCGCACTGCCACGGCTTCGTCCACTGCACGGGGCGCGTGCACCCGGACCGTCACCCGGCCGTCGTGCGTAAACTTGATCGCGTTGGCCATCAAATTGCGCACGACCAGCATCACCCGATCAGCATCGCCCAACAGCCAGTCAGGCAGTGTGGCGTCAAATCGGCCGACGAGCGCCACGCCCTTGGCGCGCGCCGTCGGCAACAGCAGCGCGATTTCGGCGTCGAGGCGCGCACGAAGATCGAAGGCAGCGACAGACAGCGGAAATCGCTTGACCTGGTCACGGTTGAACTGCAGCGCATCGTCCAGTCCGCGCCGAAGTTCATCGACGGCATTGCCGACCAGCACGAGGCGCTGGGAGGCACCCGCAGGCAGCGTCTCCTTCGCGAGCAATTCCAGATGACCGGCGATCGACTGCAACGGAACGCGCAGTTCATGATTGATAGCGGCGAAGAGAATGGTATTGGCGTCTTGCCGCGAAGCGCACCGGCAGTCCTCGGCCGCGGATACGCTTCCAGCTACCGACGCGGCCGAGGATGGCGCGCGTCGGGGCAGGCGCCCCCAGCATCGGGAAAGCCACTGACGGACGTTTGACAAGGTGCTGCGAGCTGGAAAATCACGAGAGGTATCGATCATCGGTTTGGCGGGCGGCAGCATGACGATGCCGCCCGATAAGTGAAAATCTTCAAACCTTCAAGTGTCCTCGTTCGCGGCCCGCTAGTGTGTCAGGCAATTCTGATCTTCATACCCCCGAGCGCCATTTTCGGAATTCGTGAACTCTGACGCGAACGCGTTGCACGCAAATGCCGGCATCGCCTTGTGTGACAAGGCTTTATCCGACTCAGAGCATTCCTAAATGTCGTGAACCGTCGAATTTCGAGCGTGTGGCGGAGGCAGCCGTCGACCGGGTGGTAGACTCACCAAAGCAAGCTACACGGACCGACGAAAGCGCCATGACTGAGAACGACCGCAACATCAAGGTATTCTATTTTCTGCTGACGGCCGTTTCCCTCGCTCTCGTCTGGATCCTTCTCCCCTATTTCAACGCCATATTCTGGGGCGCGATTCTTGCGCTGATCTTCCAGCCGCTGCAACGCCGGCTGACGATACGGTTCGGCAATCGGGCCAACCTTGCGGCGCTCACGACGTTTGTCCTGTGCGTGTTCGTCGTGATCTTGCCGATGCTCTTCATGGTGGGCGCGCTGGCACAGGAAGTCGCTGCTGCGTATCAGAACATCAAGAGCGGTCAATGGGACATCGGCGCGATTTTCCAGAAAGGCCTGGCGGTGCTCCCCCAATTCATGCAACGGGCGCTGGACCGGCTCGGCTTGTCGGACGTGGCCGGATTGCAGGCGAAACTGTCGGAGGGCGCGGCGCAGATCAGCCAGTTCATCGCGTCTCGCGCGCTGAGCGTGGGACAGAACACATTGGACCTGGCGATCAGTTTCGGCGTCATGCTGTACCTGGTCTTTTTCCTGCTGCGCGACGGCACGGTGATTGCCCGGCGCGTCCGGGAAGCGATCCCGCTCGATGACGCGCACAAGCGCAAGCTGTTGAGCCGTTTTTCCACGGTCATACGCGCCACGGTGAAGGGCAATGTCGCCGTGGCGGCCGTTCAGGGGTTGCTGGGTGGGCTGGCGTTTCTCGCCCTGGGTATTTCGGGATCGCTGCTGTGGGGAACGGTGATGGGGTTCCTGTCGCTGCTGCCGGCCATCGGCTCGGCGCTGGTGTGGGTGCCGGCCGCGGTTTACTTCCTGATGATCGGGGCGATCGGAAAGGCCATCGCGCTGGTGCTGTTCTGCACCCTGGTGATTGGCACGATCGACAATGTCCTGCGCCCGATTCTGGTCGGCAAGGATACGCGCCTGCCGGACTGGGTCATCCTGATTTCGACCCTGGGTGGCATGTCCGTCTTCGGCATCAACGGATTCGTGATCGGCCCGCTGATCGCGGCGCTGTTCGTCTCATGCTGGGATATCCTGCTCGTCGAAGGGCGGCAGCAGGAGTAATGGGGGAGCGCGACGGTTTTCACAATATGGACCAAAGCGCCGCAACGAATTGCCATTGACATCCGTATCCGATTGGATACAATGCTGCACATGTACACGCTCTACCGGACCGCCGAGTTCGATACTTGGCTATCACACCTCAAGGACTTAAAGGGCAAAGCCAAGATTCTGGCCCGATTCAAACGCGCCGAACTAGGCAACTTTGGCGACTCGGAACCGATCGGCGATGGTTTGTCTGAAATGCGAATCGACTTCGGCCCCGGCTATCGCGTTTACTACGGACGGGAGGGCACTATCACCTACCTGCTCATTTGCGGTGGTGACAAATCGACGCAGAAGGCCGACATCAAGCGTGCCAAGGAAATGTGGGCAACGATCAAGAAGGAGTCATCATGAGCAAAACTGAAATCGCACGTTTTGACGCATCCGACTATCTCGACAGCGAAGAAATGATCGCCGAGTACCTGAATGCGGCACTCGAAGAAGGTGACACAGCAGTGCTTCTTTCTGCCATCGCAGATGTCGCCAAGGCCCGCGGCATGACAAAGGTGGCCGCCGATGCCGGCCTCGGCCGTGAAAGCCTGTACAAGGCACTCACGCCTGGCGCGAAACCTCGTTTCGACACGGTCATGAAGCTCATGCACGCTCTCGGCGTCAAACTGACAACCGTACCTGAGACGGTTATTCACGCATAATCGCTTACGTAACGTGCGCGAGAAATACGGGGAACAATAGCCCAAACTGGGCCATCCTGATTTCGACGTTGGGCGGAATGTCCGTCTTCGGCATCAACGGATTCGTGATTGGCCCGCTCATCGCGGCGCTGTTTGTCTCGTGCTGGGATATCCTGCTCGTCGACGGGCGGCAGCAGGAGTAATGGGCCGGCGAACTCGATAAGTGTCGGCAACGATCAAGAAGGCGTCATTGAGGTTCCCCCGGGGCGCTGCACCGCTTTGAATGACGCCACCGACAACCCGGCACCGCCCGGGCCTGCAGCAACCTCAATAAAATTGGACGACTTAACGCTATTGTCAGTCGCCATGCTCGCCATGTCTGTGATCACGTCGGGCCGAACAGAGGCGGTGCACGCAAACGTGGCCTCGATAGGCGCGCTTATCGGCGCCAGTCATGACTGCGACTCAGACGAGCGAAAGCCTGTCTGGACGGATGCCGTGCCGCGAATACCTGCGCAGAAAAATCGGGGAAGCAGTGAGAACCTGCAGAACCGATGCTGAAAGGGCGATTGGTGCGAGGAAGGGGACTCGAACCCCTACACCATTTCTGGCGTCAGGACCTAAACCTGGTGCGTCTACCAATTTCGCCATCCTCGCAGCCCGTCGGCAGCCGGCAGAGGTCATCCGCCGTTTTGCCACCTACAGCATCGGGATCGACGACATAAAAAGGGGCGACTGTTTGCCGCCCGCTCATGTGTCAAAGCAGGCCAGCATTTTACACGAAGCCTGACGCCGTGTCGAAAAATTGCGGCCCGTTTCCGGCGCGGCGACGCAGTCGTCCCCACGATGCTAGAATCCGCACCAATTCCCGGGCCCCGTTCGGCATGCCACGGTCTCCGTCCATGCCGCCACGACGGCCGCCGCTCACAGAATGCTTCGCATGAACCCCGACGAATACTGCCGCCAGAAAGCCGGCCCGCCCGGCTCCTCGCTTTACTACGCCCTGCTCCAACTGCCGCCCTCGCGGCGCGCCAGCGCATACGCCGTCCACGCGTTCTGCCAGGAAATCGCCGACATCCGCAGCGCCGTGCACGACCCCGGTGTCGCGCACGCCAAACTCGACTGGTGGCGCAACGAAATCGATAACATGCTCGCCGGACGTCCGGCGCACCCGGTCACGCAGGCGCTCGCCCCAAGCCTCAAGGACAGCGGCATCACACGCGATCACCTCGTCGGCGTAATGCATGGCGCCGAGATGGATCTGGCCCAGATGCGCTACCTCGACTTCCCCGGCCTTGACCACTACTGTGACGCCGCCGGCGGCGCCCCCGCCGAGCTCGCGGCCCACGTGTACGGCTTCCAAAGTCCCGACACGCCAGCGCGTGCCCGCGCACTCGGCCACGCGCTGGCGCTGGCGCGGCGTGTGTCCGACGCCGGCGCCGACGCGCGGCGCGGCTATGTCTACCTCCCGATCGACGAACTGCAACGTTTCGGCGTGACCGCCGCCGACCTGCAGAATGGCCGCTATTCGGGTAAGTTCGCCGATCTCATGAAGTTTCAGACGGACCGCGCACGCGATGCACTTTCCGCCGCGCGCCGCGCCATTCCCAAGATCGATCGCCGCCGGCAGAAGCCGCTGCTCGCGCTCGCCGCGCTGCAAACCGCCCTGCTCGACGAAGTCGCCACAAGCGGCTACCAGGTGCTCCATCAACAGATCGATCTCACGCCACTGCGCAAATTCTGGCTCGCCTGGCGCGCCAGATGACCGCCAGCCGCCAATCGCCGATCGCCGATCAGGCGCGCAGTATGTCGAGCGGCCGGAAGCGCCCCAGCAGCACCGGCTGCGAAGGCATGCCCCACCACCGCTCGAGCACCGTCGCGTAGATCTCGCGGAAGTCCACCGCAAACGGCAGATTGCCATTTCCGTCGAGCGAATCGAGCCGTGGCGCCTGGCCATACAGCCCGCCACGCACACGTCCGCCCGCAATGAAATGCGGTGCGACCGTGCCGTGATCGGTGCCCGCGCTCTGATTCTCGCGCGGACGCCGGCCGAACTCGGCATACGTCATGATCATCGTCGACGACCAGCGCCCCAGTTCCGTAAGGCCCGACTTCAACGCCACCATGCCTTCCGCAAACTGACGCAGCAGATTCGCTTGCTGCCCCGGCTGGTTCTGATGCGTGTCGAACCCGTTCAGCGTCAATCGCAATACCGCAACGCCACGCCCGTCGAGCGGCACGCCCGCCGGCGAATCCGCTGCCGCCACAACCTGCAACGCCGTCTTCACGACATTGCCGAACGCGCCGCCCGGTACGGCGGTCTTGAGGACATACTGCCCTTGCCTCGGCCGCAAGCCGTCCGCAGCGCGTACGATGTCACGTTCAACCTGGAGAATGTGCGCCAGCGCAGGGTTCGCCTCGCGCACGCTCGCCGGCGTCGCAAGACTTGCCGCGCGCAGGAATTGCGCAGGGTTCGTCAGCGTGACCGCACGCGCGCCGCCGCCGAGCGGCCCCGGCTCCGCGCTGCCGACGATCACGCCGTCCGCGTCGAACCCCGCCGGCACCGCACGCGCCGCAAACGCGCGCGTGAGCCAACCATCGCGCAGATACTCGTCGGAACGCGAAGCGGTATTCCATATCTCGATGGAACGGAAATGTGACAGGTTCGGTTGCGGATAGCCCACGCCCTGTACGATCGCCAACTCGTGCGCCTGCCACATCGGCAGCAGCGCCTGCAACGACGGGTGCAGCCCCGTGCGTTCGTCGAGCTGGATCACCTGTTCGCGCTTGATGCCGATTTTCGGGCGCAGCGCCAGATATTCGGGGTCGGCATACGGTGCGACGGTGTTCAGGCCGTCGTTGCCCCCTTTGAGCTCGATCAGTATCAGCAGGTTGGCGTAACCCGATCCCCCCGGGCCGGCGGCATCCGCACGCGCGGCGGCCAGCAGAGGCTTCGGCAGCAGCAGGGCCGTACCCAGCCCGCCGGCGAAATTCAGGAAATCACGACGTCGCATCGGAACACCTCGCTTGCGTGCGCATTTCAATGCTCATTTGAGTTGATACGCAGGATCCATCAACAGGGTCTGCAAATACGCGGCGCTTTCCGCCTGGGCGACTTGCGCAGCCACGGGTGCGACCGCCACGACCGCACGCTGCATCGCCTTCTGCGCGTCCGCGCCCGGCACATCGACCGGGTTCAATCCGTAGGGCGCAAGCCAGCGCGCCAGATCGAAACGCACGCCGCCCACCGTGCGCGGCATCGTGCCGCCGCGGTTCAGCGCAACGCGCTGCATGCCCGCATCGGGTATCGACGCCGCCCCATGCCCGCCGCCGGCATTGGCCATTTCCGTTGCCCGGAACAGTTGTTCCACGAACTGCTTGCGTGCGAGCAACGTCGAGCTGTCGATCCATGCATCGCCGCCCGGCCACCCCTTCACATTGGGCGGACGGAACAGATCCTGCCCCAGGGCGCGCATGCGCTGCGCCAGGAAAAGGCTGTCGTCGTAGCCGATATCGAACTCGCGCACTGCGTCGACCACGAATTCGGCCGGCGACTTGACCAGCGTGCCGCGCACGCGTGGATCCCAGAATGACGCACTCGACAGCAAACCGCGCATGGCGACGCGAATCTCATAACCGCTCGCCCGAAAATCGTCCGCGATTCGCGCAACCTGCGCCATGTCGGGCGTCGGCGACACAAATTCGCGCCACAGTTTAGTCACGACAAATCGCGCGGTCTCGGGCCGGGCCAGCAACAGGTCCAGCATTTGATCACCGTCGAAGTTGCCTTGCTGGCCGAAAACCGTCTTGACACCGTCGTCGTGGAAGTTGGGCCGCCAGAGGTAAGTCATCGTCGGACGACCGACACTCCAGCCCGTATACGCGCGGGCGGCCTCCTTGATGTCCTGCTCCGTGTAATTACCCTCGCCCAGCGTGAACAACTCCATCACTTCACGCGCGAAGTTCTCATTGGGACGCTCCTTGCGGCTCGTGGCGCCGTCAAGATAGATCAGCATCGCCGGGTCCTTGGACACGGCGTGCAGCATCGCACCAAAATTGCCGAGCGCCTCGCGCCGCAGCAATACGTTCTGACGGTACAGCAGCGCCGGTTCGCGCACTTTGTCGTCGCTCGACACGAAATGGTTGTGCCAGAAGAGGGTCATGCGCTCGGTCAGGGGCGACGGTGTCGTCGCCATCTCCTGCGCCCACCACCCGTCGAGCTGCTGAGTCATCCGGTTGCGCCGCTGATTGAGCGCTTTGCGTTCATCGTCGGTCAGTGTCTTGCCCTGCGCGCCGTAAAGCGGCGGGTCGCCGCCCCATTCGGGCGGGGCGGTGACCGCCGTGCGGCGCACTTGCGCCAGCAGACGATCGACGGCGGCCGCACGCGTGACGCCGACATAGGACGCCAACTCCCGGGTGTCGGGCGCAAAGCCCGCACGCGTGAGCAGGAAACGGGCGTCGTCGGCCGACAAGAGGCGTTGCATGGGGTCGGTGGCGGCCGCATCCGCCGCATCCGCCGCATCCGCCGCACGCGCCGTATCGGCGTGACGGTGAACGGTCTTCGCATGAACATTTGCCACGCCGCCCAAGCCGCCGACGGCGGCAATCGCCATGGCCGCCGTCAGCACGCGGCCACAAAAAAAGCCAGCACGCGATGTGGCTGGCTTGTTTCCCTGGATG
Organism: Pandoraea terrae; assembly: GCF_902459695.1. GTDB lineage: Bacteria > Pseudomonadota > Gammaproteobacteria > Burkholderiales > Burkholderiaceae > Pandoraea > Pandoraea terrae. Next base: position 22,701 of record NZ_CABPRZ010000038.1, on the reverse strand, counting down.
GTCATGACGGCCTCGTCCTTCCAAATACAGGCGAATGGTAATAAGACGACATCAATGGCGGTAAAGTTCGCGTACGGCATCTTCGATATGCTGCCGCAGCAGCCGCCGGTCTTCCGGCGACATGTGGCCGTTGGCGCGCCTGCCGGGCGGCGGACCGGGCGGCGGCGCGTCACGCCGGTCGGCCGACGCTTCGGACTGGCCCTTCGCCCCCCGGCCGGGATTCGGGGGCGGCCCCGGCTCACGCGGCGGCGCGGCGCGCAGGCCCGGCGCGTAATAAGCCCCGCCGACTTGCGAAACGTCATGTCCAATGGGATGGGCATGCGTCACGCCCGGGTGTCCCCCAAGCATGATTCCCGCGAACACCATCGTCATTGCAGCAGCCAATCTCATCTTAGGGTCTGTTCACACCAATATCGGGCTTGTGTTGCCCGGCCAACGAGGCGAGCGCAAGAAAGCGGCTATTTTCGCCCAAGCGGCGGCGGAAGTGTACGAATAGGCTATGGCAAGCGCACGCGCTGTAGGGTAAATTGTGTAACCCTTTGTAACCCCGCATGGGGGTCTCCTCAGCACGTAACATTTCGGGCTAAGATACGTGGCATGGAAAACAAAAATTCTCCCAAAATTCTGGTGGTCGACGACGATCCGCGCCTGCGCGACTTGCTGCGACGCTACCTCGGGGAACAAGGATTCAACGTCTTCGTCGCCGAGAACGCCACGGCAATGAACAAGCTGTGGGTGCGTGAGCGCTTCGACCTGCTCGTGCTCGACCTGATGTTGCCGGGTGAGGACGGCCTGTCGATCTGCCGCCGCTTGCGTGGTGCGTCCGATCGCACGCCGATCATCATGTTAACGGCCAAAGGCGAAGATGTCGACCGCATCGTCGGCCTCGAGATGGGCGCCGACGACTATCTGCCGAAGCCATTCAATCCGCGTGAACTCGTTGCCCGCATCCACGCCGTGCTGCGCCGCCAGGCGCCGCCGGAACTGCCCGGTGCACCAAGCGAAACGTTGGAAACCTTCGAGTTCGGCGACTTCGCCCTGAATCTCGCCACCCGCACGCTGACCAAGAACGGCCAGGAAATTGCCCTGACCACGGGCGAGTTCTCGGTGCTGAAGGTCTTCGCGCGCCATCCGCGCCAACCGCTCTCGCGCGAGAAACTCATGGAATTGGCCCGCGGGCGCGAATACGAAGTGTTCGACCGCAGCCTCGACGTGCAGATCTCGCGCCTGCGCAAGCTGATCGAACCGGATCCGGGCAGCCCGCGCTTCATACAGACCGTCTGGGGCCTTGGCTACGTCTTCATCCCGGACGGCGGCGCCTGATGCTTCGAAGCAATGGCGCCCCGCAGTCGTGAAGCGGAGCGATTGATGCACCCTGTACGTGTGGTGCGCGGGCTGTTCGGCGGCCTGTTCTGGCGCACCTTCTTCCTGATCGCACTGCTCATCGGCGTCAGCCTGGCGGCGTGGTATCAGAGCTTCCGCGTGGTGGAACGCGAGCCGCGCGCCCAGCGCGTGGCACAGCAACTCGTGTCCGTCGTGAAGCTCACACGGACCGCGCTCCTCTACTCCGAACCCGATTTGCGCCGCGCCCTGCTCCAGGATCTCGAGAGCAACGAAGGCATTCGCGTGTACCCGCGTGAGCCGGGCGACAAGATCGACAACTCGCAACAGGGCGCGCTCATCGACCTGATCGCCCGCGACGTGCAACGCCGACTCGGCACGGATACGGTCGTCGCCTCGTCTGTCAACGAAATCCCCGCGATGTGGATCAGCTTCAAGATCGATGAAGACGACTACTGGGTCGCCATCGAACAGGACCGCATCGATACCGCCACCGGCCTGCAGTTGTTCAGCTGGGGAACGTTTGCACTTGCGTTGTCCCTGATCGGCGCGGCATTCATCACCGCGCTTGTGAATCGGCCGTTCGCGCGCCTGGCGCACGCCGCCCGCGCGATCGGCGCGGGTGAGCACCCCGATCCCCTGCCCGAGCGCGGCATGGGCGAAGCGGCTGAGGCGAATCGCAGTTTCAATCAGATGGTGCAGGAACTCGACCGGCTTGAAGCCGACCGGGCGCTGATGCTTGCCGGCATTTCGCATGACCTGCGCACGCCGCTCGCCCGGCTGCGGCTCGAGACGGAAATGAGCCCGTCCGACGAATGGACCAAGCGCGAGATGATCAACGACATCGAACAGATGGACGCGATCATCGGCCGCTTCCTCGACTACGCACGCCCGGCGGTCCGCACGATGCAGACGGTCGACTTGAGCGAAATCGTGCGCGAGGCCATTCAACCGTTCGTCAGCCGCGAAGACATGCGGATCGACACCGAACTGGCCGACACAGTGCCGCTGCTCGGGGAGCACACCGATCTGCGCCGGCTGCTGGCGAACCTGCTCGAAAATGCCCGGAAATATGGCAAGGACCCGGAGACGAACGTCACCGACGTCATGATCACGACACGCCAGATCGGCGAACGCGTGGAACTTCGTCTGCGCGACAGCGGTCCCGGTATACCCGAGGAACAACTGGCGCTTGTCTTTCGTCCGTTCTATCGTGTCGATACCGCCCGCTCGAAAGCGGACGGCACCGGTCTCGGCATGGCGATCGTCCAGCGCATCGCGTCGCGCTACAAGGGGTCGGTGGCCCTGCGTAACGTGCGCCCCGGCAGCGGGCTTGAAATCACCGTGTCATTTCCCGTTGCTAAATAATCAGACAAAACCTATCGCGGGGATATGAAATAACTATCCCCTCAATAACTAAAAACAATTGCTTTTTAGTTTTGATAGTGTATAATTTTGCCGTTGGCCTTGGCACCCTGCCATGGCCGGTCAATGGTTGCGATGTACCCTGCATCTCGACATAAACCGCATCATCTAGGAGTAAATCGATGAAAACCGTCGGCGACAAACTCGAAGCGTTCTCGGTCACGGCTGCAAAGCCGGGCTTCAACAACCACGAAGAGAACGGCGTTTCGGCTTTCGAAGAGATCACCGAAGCCTCGTTCCCGGGCAAGTGGAAGGTCATTTACTTCTACCCGAAGGATTTCACGTTCGTGTGCCCGACGGAAATCGTCGAATTCGGCAAGCTGAACGACCAATTCGCCGAACGCGACGCCGTGCTGCTGGGCGGCTCGGTCGACAACGAATTCGTGAAGCTGGCATGGCGCCGCGAACACAAGGACCTGAGCAAGCTGAACCACTATGCGTTCGGCGACGTGAAGGGTTCGCTGATCGACCAGCTCGGCGTGCGTGACAAGGAAGCCGGTGTGGCCCTGCGCGCGACATTCATCGTCGACCCGCACAACGTCATCCAGCACGTTTCGGTGAACAACTTGAACGTCGGTCGTAACCCGGAAGAAGTGCTGCGGATCCTCGACGGTCTGCAAACGGACGAGCTCTGCCCGTGCAATCGCGCGGTTGGCGGTGCAACGCTGTAAGCATCGTGTCGAAGCCCGCGCAAGCGGGCTTTTTCAGCCCAAAGCAATAGGAGAAATCTATGGAATTCCTGACTTCGATCAAGGCCCGGATCCCCGACTACGCGAAGGACATTCGCCTGAACATCGACGGCACGATCGCCCGCTCCTCGCTGGAAGGCCACGACGCCGTGGGCGTGGCGCTGGCCGCCGCATTCGCCGCCCAGAGTCAGCCGATCATCAAGGCCATCAAGGAAGCCGGCGTGTTGTCGCCCGAGGAGCTGCACGGCGCATTGACCGCCGCCGCGCTGATGGGCATGAACAATACGTGGTATCCGTATCTCGAGATGGCCGACAACGAGGACCTGAAGAAAGAAAAGGCCGAGTTGCGCATGAACGCTTACGCGTCGCACGGCGGCGTCGACAAGCGCCGTTTCGAGATGTACGCGCTGGCTGCGTCGATCGTCGGCAAATGCCACTTCTGTGTGCAATCGCACTACGCGCTGCTCGCGACCGAGCACGGCATGAGCACCAAGCAACTGCGTGACGTCGGCCGCATCGCGTCCGTCATCAACGCCGCCGCGCAAGTGATCGCCGCAGACGCGGCCTGATTCGGCAGTGGCTGGACAGCCGCCGGGCCGGGTCCCGGCCCGGCGCGCTCAGCCCTTCGTGACGCCTGCGAGCAGGACGGCAGCCTGCGCCTCGATCCCTTCCTGGCGCCCCAGGTAACCGAGTTTCTCGTTCGTCTTCGCCTTGACATTGACTTGACCGGCCGCTACGCCCAATGCGCCGGCGATGGCCGCGACCATCGCGCCGATGTGGGACGCAAGTTTCGGCGCCTGTGCAATCACCGTGCAATCGAGATTCACCACTTCGAACCCGGCCGCACGTACACGCCGCATCGCTTCCTTGAGCAGCACGACGCTGTCCGCCCCCAAGAACCGCGCGTCGGTGTCCGGGAAATGACGACCGATATCACCGAGCGCCGCAGCCCCGAGGACAGCATCGGTGATCGCGTGCAGCAGCACGTCGGCGTCCGAGTGGCCGAGCAGACCGCGGTCAAACGGGATCGTCACGCCGCCAATCACCAGCGGACGTCCGGGCACGAGCGCGTGGACGTCGTAGCCCTGGCCGATGCGAAGATTCGGAAGCGATGTCTGGGTCATTCAGGATTCCTTGGGCGTTTGCCCCGTTTTTGCCGCTCAGCTCAGCGCACCGGCGCGCCCAGGACCGCTTCGGCGAGCGCGAAGTCTTCGGGATACGTCACCTTGAAGTTTCGCAGGCTGCCGCGCACAAGCTTCGGGTGGTGCCCCAGGCGTTCGATGGCGCTCGCTTCGTCGGTGACTTCCGCGCCTGCCGTCAGGGCCGCTTCCAGTGCACGGCGCAGCATCCCGAGGCGGAACATCTGCGGCGTCTGGGCCTGCCACAGCGCGTCGCGCGCCTCCGTCTGCTGTACGACCGATACCGCACCGCCTTCGTCACCGGGCACGGCGCGCTTGAGCGTATCCGCCACCGGCAAGGCCAGCAGACCGCCGACCGGGTCGTCACGCAGCGCACCCACCAGCGCACGGATCAGCGCCGGTGTGATGCCGGGGCGCGCGGCGTCGTGAACCAGCACCCAGTCGCTATCCTGCGCACCGAATTCGGCCAGCGCCTGCAGGCCATTCAGCACCGAGGCGTGGCGCGACGTGCCGCCGCAGCGGCGCACCGCGAAGCGCAGATTGCCGAAGCGGCGTCCGTCGAAGTGGGCGTCGTCCGGCGCCAGCACCAGCAGCGTCTGGGCGAACTCCGAACATGCGTCGAAAGCCGCCAGCGCATAATGCAGCATCGCCCGGCCGGCCACGCTGCGGTATTGCTTGGGCACATCGGCGCCGGCACGCACCCCGGCCCCGGCACAGGGAATCACGGCGAAAAGTCGGTCGGTCACGATAAAACGCGGGTGAAAGTAAAGGCGAGATTTTATAATAACGGCTGACACTTTCGGGGGCCCATTCATTTGCGCCCCCGCGCCCTGCTATTGCTGCCCAACTGCACGACCTGTTGCGGCGCGAGCTGCCTACAGGATTTTGCCACGCAGATATGTCGAAAACGTCCGCAACACCCGCCGGCGCCGTGCCGGTGCCGATCGTCAAGGCCGGTCAACGATTCGCCTTCAGCGGCGCGCACGGCTCGGCCGACGCGCTGCTGATCGCCCGCTACTTTGAAGCGCATCGGGACACCGTACCGCTGCTTGCGGTGGTCTGCGCGCAGGCCACCGACGCCCTGCGCCTCCAGCAGGAACTGGCATGGTGCGCCCCGCAAGCGCGCGTGCGCCTGTTGCCCGATTGGGAAACGTTACCTTACGACACCTTCTCGCCGCATCAGGACCTTGTCTCCGAGCGGCTCGCGACATTGCACGATCTCGGCGAAAAGCGCTGCGATATCGTGCTCGTGCCGGCAACGACGGCGCTCTACCGGATGGCGCCGGCGAGTTTCATGGCCGCCTACACCTTTTTCTTTACCCAGGGCGAGCGGCTCGACGAGGCGCGCCTCAAGTCGCAACTGACGCTCGCCGGCTACGAACACGTCAGCCAGGTCATGCGGCCGGGCGAATACTGCGTGCGAGGCGGCCTCATCGACCTGTTTCCGATGGGCTCGGCCCTGCCGTACCGGCTCGATCTGTTTGACGATACGGTCGACAGCATCCGCGCGTTCGATCCCGATACGCAGCGCAGCCTGTATCCGGTCAAGGAAGTCCGCTTGCTGCCAGGGCGTGAGTTCCCGTTCGACGAAGCTGCCCGCACGGCGTTTCGCGGGCGTTGGCGCGAAGTCTTCGAGGGCGATCCGAGCCGCAGTCCGATCTACAAGGATATTGGCGCGGGCGTGCCGTCCGCCGGCATCGAGTACTACCTGCCGTTGTTCTTCGACGAGACCGCCACGCTGTTCCATTACCTGCCGGACGGCGCCCAACTGGTGTTCGCCGGCGATCTGGAAGCATCGATCCAGCGGTTCTGGAACGATACCCAGCAGCGCTTCAAATTCCTGTCTCACGACCGGGAGCGGCCCGTGCTGCCGCCGGAGCAGCTGTTCCTGCTCGATCAGGACTTCTTCACGTTTGCCAAGCCGTTCGCGCGCCTGACGCTGCCTGCCGGCGGCGACGGCAGCTGGGCCATTCCGGTGCCGCCAATTGCCGTCAACCGCCGCGCGGACGATCCGCTCTCGGCCTTGCGCGCCTATCTGGCGCGTACACCCGCACGCGTGCTGCTGTGCGCCGATTCGGCCGGCCGCCGCGAGACGCTGTTGCAGTTGCTGCATGACCACGACCTGCGGCCTTCGTCCGTCGAATCGCTGGCCGACTTTCTGACGACCGACACGCGCTTCGCCGTCACCATCGCGCCGCTGGCCTCGGGTTTCGTGCTGCCGGCGGAAGACCTCGCGTTCCTCACCGAAAACGAACTGTTCGAAGGCATGGCCCGGCGCGCAGGCAAGCGCCGCCAGGAACAGGCCACGTCGGTCGACGCCATGGTGCGCGATCTGGCCGAGCTCAAGGTCGGCGATCCGGTGGTGCATAGCCAGCACGGCATCGGACGCTACCTGGGGCTCGTCTCCATGGATCTCGGCGAAGGCGAAACGGAGTTCCTGCATCTCGAATACGCAAGCGACAGCAAGCTGTACGTGCCTGTCTCGCAGTTGCACCTGATATCGCGCTACAGCGGCGCCGACCCCGATACCGCACCGCTGCACGCGCTCGGCTCGGGACAGTGGGAGAAAGCCAAGCGCCGCGCCGCGCAGCAGATTCGCGACACGGCCGCCGAACTGCTCAATCTCTATGCACGGCGCGCGGCGCGTTCCGGCTACGCGTTCGCGCTGCAGCCGCGCGATTACGAAAAGTTCGCCGACAGCTTCGGCTTCGAGGAAACGCCCGATCAGGCGGCAGCCATTGCCGCCGTCATGAGCGACATGACCAGCGGCAAACCGATGGACCGGCTGGTCTGCGGCGACGTCGGTTTCGGCAAGACGGAAGTTGCCCTGCGCGCAGCTTTCATCGCCGTGCTCGACGGCAAGCAGGTCGCGATTCTCGCGCCCACCACGTTGCTGGCCGAGCAACACGCGCAAACCTTCTCCGATCGTTTTGCCGAGTGGCCCGTGCGCATTGCAGAGCTGTCGCGCTTCAAGACGGCCAAGGAAGTCAACGCGAGCGTCAAGGCGATCAACGAGGGCCAGGTCGATATCGTCATCGGCACCCACAAGCTGCTGTCGAACGATGTCCAGTTCCAACGCCTCGGCCTGGTGATCATCGATGAAGAACACCGTTTCGGGGTCCGCCAGAAGGAAGCGCTCAAGTCGCTGCGCGCCGAAGTGGACGTTCTCACGCTGACGGCAACGCCGATTCCCCGCACGCTCGGCATGGCGCTCGAAGGCCTGCGCGACTTCTCGGTCATCGCCACCGCGCCGCAGAAGCGGCTCGCGATCAAGACCTTCGTGCGCCGCGAGGAAGACAGCGTGGTGCGCGAAGCCATGCTGCGTGAACTCAAACGCGGCGGGCAGGTTTACTATCTGCACAACGAAGTCGAAACGATCGAGAACCGCAAGGCGCACCTCGAAGCGCTGGTGCCGGAAGCCCGCATCGTCGTCGCGCACGGTCAAATGCACGAGCGCGACCTGGAACGCGTGATGCGGGATTTCGTGACGCAACGCGCGAATGTGCTGCTGTGCACCACGATCATCGAAACCGGCATCGACGTGCCGACAGCCAACACAATCCTGATGCACCGCGCCGACAAATTCGGGTTGGCACAGTTGCACCAGTTGCGCGGCCGCGTCGGCCGGTCGCACCATCAGGCGTACGCCTATTTGCTGGTGCACGATCCGCAGGCCCTGACGAAACAGGCGCAGCGCCGGCTCGAAGCGATTCAGCAAATGGAAGAACTGGGCGCCGGTTTCTATCTCGCCATGCACGATCTGGAAATTCGCGGCGCGGGCGAAGTCCTCGGTGACAAACAGTCGGGCGAAATCCACGAGATCGGCTTCCAGCTCTATACGGACATGCTGGCCGACGCCGTGGGTGCCCTCAAGGCGGGCCGCGAGCCCGACCTGAACGCCCCGCTGCAAGCGACGACGGAGATCAACCTGCACATGCCGGCGATCCTGCCGAGCGACTATTGCGGTGATGTCCAGGAGCGTCTGTCGCTGTACAAACGCTTGGCCAACTGCACCCACGGAGATGCCATCGATACGATTCAGGAAGAACTCGTCGACCGTTTCGGCAAACTTCCGCCGCAAGGCCAGGCGCTGATCGAAACGCACCGGCTGCGTCTGACCGCCAAACCGCTCGGTGTGGCGAAAATCGACGCGAGCGAGGAAGCCATTGCGCTGCAATTCGAGCCGAACCCGCCGATCGACGGCCTGCGCATCATCGAGCTGGTGCAGAAGCACCGCCACATCAAGCTCGCGGGCCAGGACAAACTGCGCATCGAGGCCGCACACCCCGAATTGAGCGCACGGGTGCGCGCGATCAAGGACACGCTGCGCGCGCTCGGTCATCCGGTCGCGCACGCGGCCGCATGACGCATTGCAACATGGAAACCGCGCGGCCCAAGCACGGCGCCTCGCGGACATTTTCCGGGGAGGCACGCCATTCCCGGCGGGTGAGAACGACGAGGTCCCGAGGTCCCTCGTGCACGCAATATTTTACATCTAAATTATTTTTATTTACTATCTCCCCATACGGCATTACCGGAGCTCCAATGACCCGCGCCCCCGCCCTTCAATCGTCCGACGCAACGCAAGACGTGCCGGCCTCGCTCGACTGGATTACACGTCTGGTCAGCATCGATACCACAAGCCGCGAGTCGAACCTCGGCCTGATCGAGACGGTGCGCGACAGCTTGCAAAAGAGCGGCGTCCAACCGTGGCTGTCGTATGACGCGACCAAGCGCAAGGCGAACCTGTTCGTCACGCTGCCGGCCGCCGACGGCAACACGCAAGGCGGCATCGTGCTGTCGGGACATACCGATGTGGTGCCGGTCGACGGCCAGGACTGGAATACGGATCCGTTCAAGCCCGAAGTGCGCGACGGCAAGCTGTTCGGCCGCGGCACCTGCGACATGAAGGGCTTCATCGGCACGGTCATGACGCTGCTGCCGCAAATGCGCGACGCCAGGCTCAAGTCGCCGCTGCATTTCGCCTTTTCGTATGACGAAGAGATCGGCTGCGTCGGCGCCCCCGTCATGCTGGCCGAGCTGCGCGATCGCGGCATCCGTCCGGACGGCTGCATCGTCGGCGAACCGACCAGCATGCGCGTGATCGTCGCCCACAAGGGCATCAACGCCTACCAATGCTGCGTGCGCGGCCATGCGGCCCACTCGTCGCTGACGCCCCGGGGCTGCAATGCGATCGAATACGCCGCGCGCATGATCTGTCACATCCGTGACCTGGCCGACCACTTCAAGGCAAACGGCCCGTTCGACGAACTCTTCGACGTGCCCTTCACCACCGCCCAGACCGGCACGATCCACGGCGGCATCGCCCTGAACACGATCCCGGCGCTGTGCGAGTTCATATTCGAGTACCGCAACCTGCCGGGCGTGGATCCGGAAGGCATCTTCAAGAAGATCGAAGCCTACGCACGCGAGCAGCTCGTGCCGAAGATGCAGGCCGAAAGCCCGAACGCAGGCATCGAGTTCAGGAAGATCGCCGCCGCGCCCGCGCTCGATGCGTCCGAACAAGACGCGATCACGCAACTCGTGCGCGCGCTGACGAGGGACGCTGACAAGCGCAAGGTCGCCTACGGCACCGAAGCCGGCCAGTTCCAGCAGGCCGGCGTGCCGGCCATCGTCTGCGGCCCCGGCGACATCGAGCAGGCCCACAAGCCCAACGAATTCGTGTCGCTCGAACAGATCGCCCAGTGCGAATCGTTCCTGCAGAAACTGATTCGCAGCAACTCGCTGTAATTGGCAGGAAGGCCCCGCGATCCGCTGATGTACATCCCGTATGTCGCGGATCGCGGCGCTCATCATCACGTGGCTGATCAGCGCCTCCGGCAACAAGCTGGCGCCGAGCTTTTACCTGATCTTCGCCGCCCTGATCAGCATTGCCGCCCTGCTGCGCACGCGCAGCCTCGGCCTGCGCTGATCCTCTTAATGGAGCCGCTTTCCCGTGACCCTCCCTTCGACGCAAAGCACCGGGCAGAACGCCGTTCAGATTGACGAGACGATTGACGGTCAGCCCGCACCGACCGCCGCCGGCATCGCCGTTCTGCACGACGCGCTCAAGCCCTGGGTGCGTACGACGCCGGTGTTCGAGCGCGACGACTTCAAGCCGGTCGCCGGCACACGCATCAATTTCAAGTTCGAGCTGCTGCAAGCCTCGGGCACCTTCAAGGCGCGCGGCGCCTTTTCGAATCTGCTGTCGCTCGACGACGCGACCCGCCAACGCGGCGTCACGTGCGTCTCTGCCGGCAATCACGCGGTCGCCGTGGCGTACGCGGCGATGCGCATGGGCGTGTCGGCGAAGGCCGTCATGCTCAAGACCGCCAGCCCGGCACGCGCGGCGTTGTGCCGCGAATATGGCGCCGAAGTGATCATGGCGGAAAACGTCCACGAGGCATTCGACGTCGTCAAGCGCGTCGAGTCCGAGGAAGGCCGCTACTTCGTCCATCCGTTCAACGGCTATCGCACGGTGATGGGCACCGCAACGCTCGGGTACGAGTGGTCGCAGCAAGCGAAGGATCTCGACGCTGTCATCCTGCCGATCGGCGGCGGCGGCCTCGCGGCAGGTGTGGCGACCGCGTTCAAGCTGTATGCACCGAACATTCTGGTCTGCGGCGTGGAGCCGGCCGGCGCGGATGCGATGGCCCGAAGCTTTGCCGCCAACGGTCCGATCAAGATGGGCCCGATGACCGGCATCGCGGACAGCCTGATGGCCCCGCATACCGAGGTGTACAGCTACACGCTGTGCCGCCGCAACATCGACAAACTTGTGACCGTCACGGACGACGCATTGCGCGCCGCCATGCTGTCACTGTTCCAGCAGCTCAAGCTCGCCGTCGAGCCGGCCTGCGCCGCCGCCACCGCCGCCCTGCTCGGCCCGCTGCGCGAAGAACTCGCCGGCAAGCGCGTGGGCGTGCTGTTGTGCGGCACGAATACCGATCCGGCCACATTGATGCGTCACCTGGAGGCCGCGGCCGCCGCGGCTGTCTGACGATGGGTCACGCGAGCGTTGCTTCGCCGCGTGTTCGCGTCCTCGATGCCGCGCAAATCGCGGCGTTGATGCCCGTGGCCGATGCCATTCCCGTCATGTCCGAAATGTTCGCCATGCTGGCGCGCGGCGAGATCCATCTGCCGTTGCGTCAGATCGTGCGCCCGCCCGAGGCGTTGGGCGCGCTTGGCCTGCTCGGCATGATGCCCGCGTACATTGCCGGGGACGCCCCAGTCTACGGCGCGAAGGTCGGCACCTTCTTTCCGGGCAACAGCGCATGTGGCAAGGACCCGCATCAAGGGTGTGTCGTGCTGATGAGCGGCACGACGGGCGAACTGCTTGCCGTCATGAACGCGGCGGAAATCACGGGAATCCGCACGGCGGCGGTGACCGGGCTCGCGACGCAATGGCTCGCGCGCCCGGGCGCCACGCATCTTGCGCTGATTGGCGCGGGGCATCAGGCGCACTGGCATCTCGCCGCGCTGGCCGCCGTCCGGCCGCTCGCATCAGTGCGCGTTGCGAGCCGAACGCGCGCGACGGCGCAAGCGTTTGCCGATGCCGAGCAACCGGCGTATGCATTCCCGATTGCGGCGGCGGACAGCGTCGAAGACGCCGTGCGCGATGCCGACATCGTCGTCACCGTGACCAATGCGACGGAGCCGGTGCTGCACGGCGACTGGCTCGCGCCGGGCACGCACGTCAATCTCGTCGGCAGCAGCACGCCGCGCCATCGCGAAGCCGATATCGAACTGATGGGCCGCGCGGCGCTGTTCGTCGACCGCAAGGAATCGACGGTCAACGAATCGGGCGATTACCTCGCCGCACGCGATGCCGGCCGAATCGGCCCGGAGGATTTGCTCGCCGAGTTGGGCGATCTGATCGTCGGACGCCATCCGGGCCGCGGCGACGCCGGACAGATCACCCTGTTCAAGTCGCTCGGCATGGGCGCGCAGGACGTGGCACTTGCCGCTGCCCTGTATCACCGGGCTCAGGCGCGGGACGCCGGGGGGTGTGTCTCGATCTGACGTCACGGCTTGCGGCCCGAATGTCCGAATCGGTCCGTTTCCGGTCCCGGCCTGACCTCGCGCGAGGCCGCGGCAGCCCCTAAGATGGTCTCATTCGTCTTTTCACACGGAGTTGACCATGACCTCGCCGCAAGCCACTACCGCCCTGATCGTCATCGATGTGCAGGAATCGTTTCGGCATCGCCCGTATTGGTCCGAAACCGACCTGCCCGTCTACCTTGAGCGCCAACAGGCGCTGATCGACGGCTGCGCCGCACGCGGCGTGCCCGTCGTGCAGGTATTCCACAACGAAGGCGAAGGCGTGTTCTCGCGCGATTCCGGCTTCGTCCGGACGCTCGAAGGCATTCGGATCGCGCCCGATTTCATCGTCGACAAGTGGAAGCACAGCGCGCTGGCCGGTTCACGGCTGGGCACGTGGCTGCAGGAACGCGGCATCCGTAAAGTGATCGTCTCGGGCATTCGCACTGAGCAGTGCTGCGAGACGACGACGCGCGCGGCATCGGACGCCGGCTTCAGCGTCGACTACGTCACGGAAGCGACGCTCACGTTCCCGATGACGCACGCCGGCAGCGGCCGCATCTACAGCCCGGCCGAGATCAAGGAACGCACTGAACTGGTCCTGGCCGGACGCTTCGCGCGCATTGCCATCGTCGAGGACGCGCTCGCCGCCTTGTGACACAATGCGCCTTATCTAACCCAGTACCCGGCGCCGATGTCCGGATCTGTCCTGCGGGACGATCCGGCGCGGCGCGAATCCGTTCCCGTACGTCACCATCGATGCCGGGGCGCCACCCTGGCCGTCCGCCATGCCACATCTGCAACCTGTCATCTTCCTGCTGACGCCGAACACGCTGTTGCTCGACGTCGCCGCGCCTGCGGAAGCGCTGCGCATGGCCAACCTGCGGCAGGACATCGTCCGGTTCGAGTTGCGCTACGTCGGCCCGCGCTCCCAGGTCGCCACGTCCATCGGGCTGAACGTCGCCCCGCTCGAACCCCTGCCCGAAACGTTGCCCGACAATGCCTGGATTGTTGCGGTCGGCACTGCACGACGCATCATGGCAATTGCGACGAACTGCGCGCCCTCGCCCCGCTGGCCCGGGTCGCCGATAACCGGCTCTACGTACAGGATGGCAACGTCTGGACGAGCGCCGGGGTCACCGCCGGGCTCGATCTCATGCTCACGCTGATCGCACAGGCCGCCGGACCGTTGTGCGCTGCGGCGGTCGCGCGCGCAATGGTCGTCTACGCGCGCCGAGCCGGCGCGGATCCGCAGTTGTCGCCCTGGCTCGAAGGACGCAATCATCTGCATCCGGCCTTGCACCGCGTGCAGGATGCCGTCGCGGCCAATCCTGCCCATGATTGGTCGGTGCAGTCGATGGCGGACATCGCCTGCACGAGTCCGCGCCATCTCGGACGGCTGTTTCGCGAGCATGCCGGCACGGCTCCGCTCGACTATCTGCACCGTCTGCGCATTGCGCTTGCGCGCGAGATGCTCGGCAACAGCCAGCTCGACATCGAACACGTGGCGCAACGGGCCGGATTCGGTTCGGGCCGCCAATTGCGCCGCGTCTGGCACAAATTCGACGCGCGGCCGCCGAGCCACGCCCGCACCGACACCAAGACGGCCGCCTTGCAGTCATTGGCGCCATCCATCGGGGCCATTTCTTCGCATTGCCTCTCGGGAATTCCCGCGCGTGCCGCGCCAACCCGGTAAAATGGCGCTTTTTTGCCGTATTGCCGCTTGCTGCCAGACGTATGAAGCGTCCGTTGGCAATGGCCTTTTCGACGCTACGATGACCAACGACCTCGTCATTCTGGGCCCCGCCCCGTTCTCGCCCGCCCAAGCCGACGCCATCCGCGCCCTCGCGCCGGGCGCCGCACCGCAATTCGACGCCCGCTCCGCCAGCATCGCCCGTATCGCGAATGTCGCCGACACGCCGGCCTTGCGTGCTTCGATGGCGGTATTCGCGCAAGCCCAATCGCTCGACGCAGTGATCGTCGACGGCACCCGCCGCCTGGCCGACTTCAAGCTGGTCGCGATGGACATGGATTCGACCTTGATCACCATCGAGTGCATCGACGAAATCGCAGACTACTGCGGGCTGAAGGCCGAAGTCTCCGCGATCACGGAAGCGGCCATGCGCGGCGAGATCAAGGACTTCAACGAGAGCCTGACGCGGCGCGTCGCACTGCTGCGAGGGCTCGACGCGAGCGCCCTCGACCGTGTGTACGAGGAACGCCTGAAATTGTCACCCGGTGCCGAAGACATGCTGCGCGGCGTGCAGGCGCTCGGCATCCGTACGCTGCTGGTGTCGGGCGGATTCACCTTTTTCACGGACCGCTTGGGGCCGCGCCTCGGCCTCGACGTCACGCGCGCCAACACGCTTGAAATCGTTGACGGCAAACTCACCGGCCGGGTGCTCGGCGAGATCGTCAATGCCGAGGTCAAGGCCCGTACCGTCGCCGAAGTCGCGGCGCAGTTCGGCGCGACCCCGGACCAGGCCATTGTCATGGGCGACGGTTCCAATGACCTGCTGATGATGGCCATCGCCGGCCTGTCGGTCGCGTTCCGGGCCAAACCGGTGGTGCGCGAGAAGGCGTCCGTCGCTTTCAATCATGTCGGTCTCGACGGCCTGCTCGCGCTTTTCAGGCCCTGAGCCAATCGCGGGAAGCGGCTACCGCGTGGTGCCGTCAAGCGTCTGCCCGCAGCGGACGTTGCAGCACCGCCAGCCCGGCGCCGAGAAGCAGGAGCAGCGCCGAATAGAGGAAGCCGCGCGCCAGCCCGGCGCCGTCGGACACCCAGCCGATGACGACCGGCCCCACGATCTGTCCGAACGCGAACATGATCGTGAACGCGCTGATCCCGGCGGGCCATTGCGATGGCGGAAAATTGTGGCGCACGAACGCAGTGGTCGACGCCACGACAGACAGGAACGTCAACCCGAACAGCGCACCCGACACAAAGGCGAACGCCGGTGCCGTCGACAGCGCCGGGATCAAGGTGGCGATGCCGACGAGTCCATTGAGCAAGGCCAACGCACGCCCGTCCTTGCAGCGGGTCAACAAGCGCGCCCACGGCGCCGCGGATACCACCACGCAAGCCCCAAGCAGCAAATAGAACACGGTGACGATGAACGCGCTCAGGCCGGCATCGCGCAGCAGTGCGATCACGAACGTCATGTAGCCGATGTAGCCGACGCCGAACATGGCGTAGCCGATGAGTGCGAAGCGCATTCGCCACCACGATGGCCGTGCGTCGCCTGCCGTTGCGGAGGCCGCCGCCCCGTGCGCGGGTGCGTCGAGATCGGCGGTGCGCGCCGCACGGATGGCCACGATCGACAGGACGCCGCATGCCGCCGCCAGCGCCAGCCACGACGGCTGCCAGCCATGCAGGCCGGTCCCCAAGGTCACCGGCACGAGCCACGCGGCGAGCGCGATGCCCCACCCCGTGCCGCCATAGTAGATGCCCAGGATCAACCCGGCGTCCTGCGGATGGCGCGACGCCTGGCGCGAGGCGAGCACCCCGCCGCCGACGAAAATCAATGCACTGCTGACCCCGCTCGCGACCCGTTGCGCCAACAAAACCGTGCTGTCGGACATGGCGCCAGCCGTCGCGACCAGTATCGTAGTGCTCACGCAACCTGCCAGGAATGCGCCATACGCCGAGCTACGTCGCGACAGCCACGGAAACGCGAGCGCGCCGATCAGATAGCCGAGCGCGTTGCCGGTATTCATCGAGCCGGCCTGCGCGAAACTCCAGCCGAGGTCGAGTTTCATGGGCGGCAACAGCAGCGCATACGCAAAGCGTGCGATGCCGAGCGCAATCGCCGCACCGAGCGAGAGGCCGACGGCGGCCAGCAAGGATGTCATGCGGGATCGGGTAGACGTGAGCGGGGCGATGGACATCGATGGGTTCGGGGGGAGCCGGCACTGCCCCGATCATATGCCACACGCTCCCCGACGAGACGGACACCGATGAAAAAAAATGAAGGCCCCTTAGCGCCGAAGCTGTGCCAACGTCATGTCACCGGTGTCCACTTGTCGCGCCACGGAGGCAGGATCGGCGTTGCCCCCGCAAATCACGAGAGCAACGCGCTCCCCGGCAGATCGCCGATATGCGCCCGAGGCAAGCGCAGCAAACGCGGTCGCGCCGCCGGGTTCTGCGATGATCCGAAGCGACTCCCACAAGATCCACTGCGCTTCGCGAATCTGCGCGTCCGTGACCAATACCGACTCGCGCACCACTGGCTGAAGAATGGAAAATGGCAATGCGCCGATACGCCGGCAGCCCAGCGCATCGGCGGCGATACCTCCCGTGGCGACGTCGACGGGGTTTCCCGCCTGCAATGCCCGGTTGAATGTGGGGCAGCGTTCCGGCTCGACGGCGACGATCTTCACGCGCGATTGAAACCACGCCGCCGCCCCCGCAATCAATCCTCCCCCGCCAACCGCGACCAGCAAGGTGTCAATGCCCGGCAGCTGCATATCCAGCTCACGCGCCAACGTGCCCTGCCCTGCAACGGTGGCGCCATCGTCGAATGCGTGTACCGCAAGCGCACCCGAAACGGCGGCGCGCGCTTCGCTGGCCGCCAGCGCCTCAACATAAGTGTCTCCGGCGACGACCATGTGCGCGCCGAGTCCGGCCAATATCTCGCATTTGAACGCCGGCGCAACACTGGGCACGTAGATCTCGGCACGCGTGCCCAGCCGTTGTGCGGCATACGCGACCGCGACGCCATGGTTCCCCCCCGATGCCGTAATAACGCCCGCGGGCGGAATTGGCGCACTGAGCAAGCGGTTGAACGCACCTCGGGGTTTGAATGAACCGGTCACCTGCAGGGACTCGAGTTTCAGATAGGTGTCGGCCGGCGTATCAAACCACGGTCCATCCAGCCGAATCACAGGTGTCGTCCGGATGTACGGGGAAATCCTGCGCGCGGCGATTCGAATATCGTCTCCGGTGATCATTGGGTCGGCTCCTCGTACTTCGTTTCATTCCCGGATATCGAGGGCAACACGGTCACAGGCGCCTGGCGACGCTCGTCTACCGTCAGGCGGAATATGTCGGGACGGCTATAGTGTCCCGTGACATCGAAATCGAATTTGCCGCGCGTGATGTTTCGCAGATCGATTTCGGCAGTGAGCATCGCCGATTCTCCGAACACCGGCCCCGCGAGAATCTGGCCGAACGGATCAACGATGCAACTCCCGCCCGCCTGAATCACCGTATCGGGATCGTCGCCGAAAGCGTTCACATAGCCCTCCGGAAAATCGCTTCGTTTCAGGAACTGATTGCTCGCGAGCACATAGCACCTGCCCTCGACGGCGATATGTTGCATCGACGCGACCCAGCTCGGCCGGGAGTCAGCCGTCGGCGCACAATAAATCTGGATGCCCTTGGCGTACATTGCCGTGCGCATCATCGGCATGTAGTTCTCCCAACAGATGACCGCGCCGAGTTTTCCCAGCGCCGTATCCATTACAGGCAAGGTGGAACCGTCGCCATAGCCCCAGATGAGTCTTTCCGCGCCGGTCGGCATCAGCTTTCGATGTTTGCCGAGATAACTGCCGTCCGGGCCGAAGAACAGCACACAGCAATAGAGCGTCCCGCCACTGCGCTCGATCACGCCGATCACCAGGTGAACGCCATGACGGCCGGCGGTTTGCGCCAGCGCGTCCACGCAAGGCCCCGGCACGTCAATGGCCGATTCCCAATACTCGCGATAGGCATCGCGTCCGGCATCGCTACGCCCGCCCACGTACGAACCGAATGCATGCCCCTTGGGATAGCCGCCGACAAACGCCTCGGGGAATACCACCAAGTCCGCGCCGCGAGAAGCTGCCTGCGCCGCCAAGGCGTCGACCTTCTCCAAGGTGCGGGGCAAATCAAATGCGACAGGGGCGTCTTGTATGACGGATGCGATCCATACCGGTTTCGAAGCTGATTTATCCATGATTGCAAATGACCTTGTGTATCAGTAATGAACACCATAGAATCAATAATGAACATGGTAGGCGCGTGGCGCAAAGATGGCAAGGTGCGCCGCGCAAGGATCCGGGAAATCAGGGAGGGGGAAGATGGGGGAGATATCAACGGTCAGCAGCGTCGGGCATGCCATACGGCTCATCGAGCTCCTGGCAGGCGGGGCATCGCCCAGGAACGTGAGCGAGATTGCCCACGCGCTCGAACTGCCGCGTGCAACGGTTTACCGGCTGCTCAGAACCCTGGCCGAATTCGAGTGGGTGATCCAGGACGGCACGACATATCGTCTGAGTTTCCGCCCGACGGGGCTGTTCGTTCATGCGGGCGCAGGGTCGTCGTTGGCTGACCGGATGACGCCCGTGTTGCAGGCGCTGGTGAACGAGACCGGCGAGACCGCGCATTTCGCTGCGCTCGATGGCGACCGCGTCGTCTATCTGGCGAAAATTGACTCGCCACATCCGATCCGGATGTTTTCACAGATCGGATGGCGCGGACCGTTGCATGCCACCGGCGTCGGCAAAGCGTTGCTGGCGTGGGCGGCGCCGGCGCTGCTCGCCCGAATCTGCGCACAAGGCCTGGAACGCTTCACGCCCCGCACCATCGTCGACAAGAAAACACTGCTGGCGGAACTGGAGCGGGTGAGAACACAGGGATATGCCGTAGACGCCGAGGAGCTGATCGACGGATTGACTTGCGTCGCGGTACCGGTCATGAGCGGCACGCGGGTGCTGGGCGCCTTGTCGATCGCAGGGCCGACGGCCCGCGTCGGCGATCCGGTGTCGATGGCAAGGATATTGAAGAAGGCAGCCGCCCTGCCGTGATGCTGCGGGAACGCGCGCGGCGGCCGTGACCGGCCGGCGACGTCGCCCCCCGCCCGGCTACATCCGCTGCAGCTCGCCGGTCGCCGCCACCAGCGCGGCATCGATCAGCTGACGGACGACCGGGGCGGCATGCACGGCCAGGTCCTGCCGGTAGCCGAACGGCAGCGTCTCGTCCATATAGGCCGACTGGCACATCTCCAGCTGGACGGCATGGATGCCGCGCGACGGCTCGCCGTAGTGACGCGTGATGAAGCCGCCCTTGAAGCGTCCGTTGACAACCCAGGTGAACGCATCGCCGGCAGCGCGTTCGGCGGTGGCGGCAAGGGCGGACTGAATCACGGGCGAACAACTCGCGCCGCCGTTCGTGCCAAGGTTGAAGTCGGGCAATTTGCCGTCGAACAGGCGCGGCAGATGGCTCGCGATCGAATGCGCATCCCACAGCAATACCGTGCCATGCGCTTCGCGCAAGCGCTCAAGCTCGGCGCGCATGGTGTCGTGATACGGCCGCCAGTATGTCTCGACCCGCGCGGCGATCTCGTCCGCGTCCGGCGCTTCGCCCGCCAGGTACACCGGTTCGCCGCGAAACGTTTCCGTCGGGCATAGGGACGTGGTCGTCTGCCCCGGGTACAGGCTCTCGTCCGACGGCGGACGGTTCAGGTCCACCACGTAGCGCGACACGCCCGCCTGAATGACCGATGCCCCCATCGCGGCGGCAAAGTCATACAGACGGCCCAGATGCCAGTCGGTATCGGCAAGCAGGCGCGCCTCGGGCGTCATCCTGGCCGCGAGCTGCGCCGGAATGTCGGTGCCCATGTGCGGAATGGAAATCAGCAGCGGCGCAGTGCCCTGCCGGAAGTCAAAAACCGGAATGTCTGCTTGCATGATCATCCTCAATCCCATGAAATCGCGTCAGCCGGCAGCGAAGGCAACGCCCGCCGGATCGCAGGCAATGGTGAAGGAAAACGAGTACCGAAGCGTTTATGTTAAACGCACTGCTTCAAAACATTAGATTTTCTTATCTAACCGGCGTCTGACGCGTTCCGAGGCCACACTTGGCGGCGTTCCCATTGAGAGGAAGCTATGAACGCATATGGCGTCATCGTGCGCGGGGCGGGAGTCATCGGGCCGCAGGCGGCTGACCAATCCCACTTCCGGCCCAGTCCGAACGGACGATGTTGCTCTGCGGCACGGGCCTGATACTCCGGAACGTGCCGTCTGGCCGCGTGAGCGCCCAGTACCGGCTTAACCTTGCTTAACCACTCAAGATTTGTCATGAAAATCCTCGTCGCAGTCAAACGCGTGGTCGACTACAACGTGAAGGTCCGCGTGAAATCGGACGGCACTGGTGTCGACATCGGCAACGTCAAGATGAGCATGAATCCGTTCGACGAAATTGCCGTCGAAGCGGCTGTGCGCTTGAAGGAAGCCGGCATCGCGACCGAAGTGATCGCCGTATCGTGCGGCCCCGCACAAGCACAGGAAACGCTGCGCACGGCGCTGGCGATCGGCGCCGATCGCGGCATTCTCGTGCAGAGCGACGACGAACTCCAGCCGCTGGCCGTCGCCAAGCTGCTTCACGCTGTCGTAAAGCAGGAATCGCCGTCGCTCGTCATTGTCGGCAAGCAGGCCATCGACGACGACAGCAACCAGACGGGCCAAATGCTCGCCGCGCTCGCCGATATGCCGCAGGCCACGTTTGCGTCGACGCTGGTCATCGCCGACGGCGAAGCGACGGTCGCACGGGAAGTCGACGGCGGATTGGAAACCGTCGCGGTGAAACTGCCTGCCGTGATCACCACCGACCTGCGCTTGAACGAGCCGCGCTACGTCACGCTGCCGAGCATCATGAAGGCGAAGAAGAAACCGCTCGACACGCTCACCCCGGCAACGCTCGGCGTCGACGTCGCGCCGCGCCTGGCCACGGTGAAGGTCGCGGAACCCGCTGCACGCGCGGCCGGCATCAAGGTGCCCGACGTGGCAACGCTGGTCGCCAAGCTCAAGCAGGAAGCCAAGGTTATTTAAGGCTCCGGGCGCACGGGCATGCCCGGCGCCGGCCTGCCGTCATACGACTCACGACAGAATTCATCATGACCGCACTGATTATTGCAGAACACGATAACCGTTCGCTCAAGCACGCCACGCTGCACGCCGTCACGGCCGCCGCGCAGTGCGGCGGCGAACTCCATGTCCTCGTCGCGGGCGCCGATTGCGCCGAAGCCGCCGCGCAAGCGGCGCGTATTCAAGGCGTCTCGCGCGTGCTGGTGGCCGATGCGGCGCATCTGGGCGCCGCGCTGGCCGAGAATCTCGCGGCGCAAGCGCTGGCCGTCACCGCTGCGGGCGAGTATTCGCACGTGCTGGTAACGGCGACCGCCGCAGGCAAGAATGTCCTGCCGCGCCTGGCCGCCAAGCTCGACGTCGCACAGATTTCGGAAATCACGAAGGTCGTAGCGCCGGATACCTTTGAGCGTCCCATCTATGCCGGCAATGTTGTCGCGACGGTCAAGTCTGCCGATACCGTGAAGGTGGTATCGGTGCGCGCCACGGCGTTCGATGCCGCCGCGCTGGACGGCCAGGCCGAGATCGTGAAGATCGAGGCGGTGCCGGACAGCGGTCTGTCGCGTTTCGTGTCGCGCGAGACGACGCCGTCGGACCGCCCCGAACTCGCATCGGCCAAGATCATCGTCTCGGGCGGACGCGGTACGGGCTCGGGCGAGAACTACGCGAAAGTGCTGGAACCGCTCGCGGACAAGCTCGGCGCAGGCCTGGGCGCATCGCGCGCGGCCGTCGACGCCGGTTTTGTGCCGAACGACTATCAGGTCGGTCAGACCGGGAAGGTGGTTGCGCCGGATCTGTATATCGCCATCGGTATCTCCGGCGCGATCCAGCATCTGGCCGGCATGAAGGACTCCAAGGTGATCGTCGCCATCAACAAGGACCCCGATGCGCCGATCTTCAGCGTGGCGGATTATGGTCTCGTCGGCGATCTGAACGTACTTGTGCCGGAATTGACGGCCAGCGTTTGAGTTTGCCTGAAGTCAGTGATGGGCGGCGCAGCGTGATCGTGCGCCGCCTTTTTTGTGAATGATGATGCGCGGCGTTATCAAAGCGCACGGTAGTGGAATGAACGGCATGGAACAGCAACGGTTCGAGCAATACGGCCCGAGAGAATCGATGGAGTACGACGTCGTTGTGGTGGGCGGTGGGCCGGCCGGCCTGGCCGCGGCGATCCGCCTGAAGCAGCTGGCGCAGGAGGCGGGCCGTGAAGTCTCGGTCTGCGTACT
>NZ_CABPRZ010000037.1 GCF_902459695.1 Pandoraea terrae | reverse complement strand
ATCCAGCGAGGCGCCTTGCAGCGCGACATCGCCCGCCGCCCAGTGCCGGCCGGTGGCGACGAGCGCCCCGTCGGCCGCAAGCCGCAGGTTGCCGGCCTCGGCCGACGTGTCCGGCTGACCCGGTTGGCCCGACTGAGCGGGTTGAGCGGGTTGAGCCGATTGAGCCGATTGAGCCGATTGCGCCGGTTGACCGTTCACATCGACACCCGCCGCAAACCAGCCGCGCGAGGCGATGCGCTGCGCCGACAGCACGACATGCCGGCCTGCGGCCCACGCGCCGCTATGCGTGAGCCCGCCGCCAATGCGCGCGGTCACGTCGCGCACGGCGTACAGCGTGCCTGCGTTATCCACGTCGCCGCCGCTTGCGATCTCGATGTCGCGCCCTGAGGAGATCGTGCCGGTGTTGCCGATGCCGCCGGCGGCGTTGAGCGACATGTCCTCCGTCGCGTGCACCCGGCCCGTCACCGTCAGAAGGCCGGATGCCGACAGGTGAAACTCCTGCGCCGCGACGTGTCCGCCCACGTTGACGCCCACGCCGCGCTCCGAGCCGATCAGGCGGATCTTGCCCGCGTACATGCCGCCCAGGTGCGAGATGTCGAGCCCGAATTCCGGCTTGCCGTCGGCGCCGGCCAGGCTCGAGCGCACCAGGAATGTCCGCGCGTCCACCTCGTTCAGGCCCGTGACCAGATCGAGCTTGCCCGCGTGGATCAAGGCGTTCAACTGAATCGCGCGCGCCAGCAGCGCGGCCCCCTCCAGATTGCGCGCATTGAGCCCCGCCCCGTTGATGCGCAGCGTGCCGCCCTTGACGCGAAACGCTTCGAGCGAGCCGGTGCCGCCGAACACCGGCTCGCCGGTGGTGAGCACGCCGCGCGAGGTGTTGATGAAGCCGCAGCCGTTGCAGGTGAGGCCATTCGGGTTGGCGACGACCACCTCGGCGCGCGGGCCGGCCACTTCGAGATAGCCGTTGAGCGTCGACGGCAGGGCGCTCGTCACCTCGTTGACGATCACCGCGGCGCTGCCGCCGCCCAGATTCGGATTGCCCGGCACCCAGCCGCCGAGCTGCGTCGGCACGCTGGTCGGCGCGTTGTTCAAAATCGCGCCGGGCGTGCCGACATCGAACCGTTCATAGGCGTTGTGCGATACGCCGCCGGGCGTGGGCGCCGTAATGTCCACCAGCGGCACGCCGTTGGGCGCCGCGTGCACGCCCGGTGACGATGGCCCCGCGCCCGTATCCGGCACGATCTGTGCGATGGCCATGTGCGGCAAGACCAGCATCGCCGCCGTCGCCCACAGTGCCGCAGCGCGCCCCAGGGAACGTTGACCACCGGCACGTTGCCCACTGGTACCCCCGCCGCTGGCACGCCGGCCGCTACGGCTCAGTCCCGGCGACTGGCCGGAAGTAACAA
Organism: Pandoraea terrae; assembly: GCF_902459695.1. GTDB lineage: Bacteria > Pseudomonadota > Gammaproteobacteria > Burkholderiales > Burkholderiaceae > Pandoraea > Pandoraea terrae. The sequence goes on along the minus strand of NZ_CABPRZ010000037.1, from coordinate 46,853 downwards.
ATTCCGCCACCGCCAGCCACTGGCTGCGCACAGGATTGAAAACCAAACGATAACAACGAGCGTTCATGCCGATCTCGGTTCATGGCGCGGCTGCTACATGTCAGAGCCAACCGCGCGGGGAAACGGACGGCCGCCGGGGGGCACGGCTGCAGAAAAATGCGATGTATCAAACGGCGCGCCCACGGTCACGCCAAGCCATCAGAATGTGGCTACGAACCGAACGAAAAACGGCGAGGATTGTGACAGAAGGCGCAAGCGTTGTTAGCCGGCAATTCCATCAACGCCCGACATTTCGGAATTATCTTTATCGAAAACGGGATTTAACTACCGAAAACCGACACGATTCCGTTCGGTGCACGTGAGCGACCGTCACGGCCAAAATAATGAGGTTGAAACGAATTCGTAACAGGAGGTGCAGCCGAGCTATTTCGCTGCTTCTTTGCTCACGGAGAACCCTATCTCCCGGATCGAATAAATGGAATCCGCACCACACATGCATATTCCCATTCCCAGCGACGCAACCTGAATGTTCTGATATAGCATCGAGACGAAAGCAACGCCCAATCCTGCAATCGTCGTCGCGATCGAGAATTTTTCCGTGCTTATCCCAAATATCGTTCTTGCCTGAGGCTGAAATTTGAAGATGATGCGACAACACACAACCCATATCAGTGAAATTGGGAGATAGGTGAGCAGCGCGGGGATGTACGCCGACAAGAGCGTCGAATTTCCGGTTCCCAAAAATCCGGCTGTAATAAGAAAAAGGGAGAAGTACCATAAAAAACGTTGATGGTATTTTTTCATATGCAACTCAATCAAATATTCACCGGAAAATTCGATCAACCATCGCCATCGTCGCCCTGATTGGGTGATTGAATATTCTCCGCTACATACGTACATCCTTCATTGCTCCGAAAGCGCTAGCGAAGCGTTCGACGACCACAGGCAAATGCTCGGTCGTCAGCGTCGTGTTGTAACGCATCGTGAGGGGCAAGGCGAGCGTAAGCGGGATCTCGCATCACGCCTATCGAAAATCGATCACTTATTTCTGAAACTGAACATTTTGTCGCTGTGGCAACGGAATCTTTCGACGCGTCATGCCAAGACGACCACGCGCTTTGCGGAGTCGAAAAAGGACCGCAATGATCCAGCCATCAGCGTGTGGCCAGGAACCGAATGGAAAACGGCGGGGATTGCGACAGAAGGTGAGAGCGTTGACGGCCAGCGTTCCCGCAGACACTCAATCTTTCGGAATTTTCTCTATCGAAAACGGGATTTAGCTACTGGATACGAACACGAGTCCGTTCAGTGCATGACAGCGCCAAGCCCATCGGGTTGGCGCCCTACTTCACGAAAGCGCGTACGAAACTCAGTCGTTCAATATCGCGACAGCCTGCGATCCGTAACGCACCACATAACCGCCGTGCTCACGCTGCCACTCGCGCGCGGTCGCCTCATCGGGAAACCACGTCTTCTCATAGTCGCCAAACGCGCCGAGATCGAAGCGATACCGGTCGAGCATTGCGCCGTCCGTCTGGTCAATGGCAGCCTTGCACGCCTCCCAGCGCGCGAAGCCGAGTTCTGCAGCGAGCGTGTGCAGCATGTGCTTCAACTGCAACGCCTCACGCTCCGCAAAGAGCGCCGTCAGCTTGGCATGCGGCGTCACACCGGCGGCCAGGACACGACGCAGCACCGGCAGCGCGCTGCTGGCCCTGTCGCCGTGAACGTCATTGAGCATACGGCGCGCATAGCGTCGCAGAAAGTCACTGTGCAGCGTTGCCGAGGCGGACGCAGAAGACCGCGGGGATGATTCAGGGTTTTCGAGAGACCACATAACGATCCTTTTTTCCATTACGCCGGTCTCGCTACGGCAAACAGGTCAAAGTCGTTGTGTGACGGCTTTTGCAGATGATGCGCCCCAAGGAACGCTTCAAGACGACAGGTGCGTGGGCTTTCGCGAGAACGGGCGCCCTGTCGCGCCCGTTCGCATTATAAGACAACCGCGCGAGTCTGGTCAGACAGCAAGCGCTTCAGATAACAAGCTTGCGCACGCGTGCGGAGAACACGTCGATGCACGTGACGACGACAATCATGATCAGCATGACGGCGCACGTCTGCGCATACTGAAAGCTGCGGATGACTTCGTACAGTACGACGCCAATGCCACCCGCGCCGACCATGCCGACGACCGAAGCGGAACGCACATTCGACTCAAAGCGATACAACGTGTACGAAATCCACAGCGGCATGACTTGCGGCAGCACACCGTAAAGAATCTCATCGATCGCCCGCGCGCCAGTAGCGCGTACGCCTTCGACAGGACGCGGATCGATCGCCTCGACGGCTTCGGCGAACAGCTTCGACAACGTCCCGGTCGTATGAATCCACAGCGCCAACACACCGGCGAACGGACCAAGTCCCACGGCCACGATGAACAACATCGCGAACACCATCTCGTTGATGGCGCGGCAAGCGTCCATGATCCGGCGTACCGGTTGATACACCCACGCCGGCACCACGTTCGAGGCGGACAGCAGACCGCACGGCACAGAACACACGACGGCGAGCACAGTGCCCCACACGGCGATGTGGATCGTCACGAGCATCTCGCTCACATACACGCGCCAATCATGAAAATCGGGCGGGAAGAAGTCGTGCGCGAACTGGCCCATGTTGCCCGAGTCGCGCAGCAGATCAAGCGGACGCATGTCGGCGCCCTGCCACGACCACGCGAGCACCAGGAAGAAGACGCCCCATCCGACAAGCGACAGCAGCGAGCGCTTGGGCGGCTCGCCCGGCAGACGGCCCATGCCGTTCGTAGTCTGGGAAACGTTGGAATTCATGATCAGACTCGTTGAAGATGCATTGCAAAAAACGTTGCATGAAATGGAGAAACGGACGCCACCAGGGCGTCCGTCATGCCGGCACACGCCGGCTTCGGCAGGCGCTTACTGCGCCTTGCCGACTTGCTGTTGCAACGCGGCGAGCTTGGCGTCGATTTCGGCAACCTGGACCTTCTTCTTGTCGGCGTCGAGGTTGGCGTCGCTTTCGATCTTCTGCTTCTGCTTGAACAGTTCCAACTGACGAATCGGCAGCAATTGCGCGTTCGTCGAAGCACGGAAGCCGCCGTAGTTGTAGATGTTCTTCAGCACTTCCTTCTCGTGCGCGTCCTTGCCGTAGTTGAGGAAGAAATCACGCAGCTTGGTCTTCGTCGCTTCCGGCAGATCGCGACGCCACACGAGCGGATCCGAGGCGATCAACGGCGACTTCCACAACACCTGGATCTGGTTGTACTTCTCCGGCTGCTGGGCCTTGAGCTTGTCCAGCTCTTCGGTGTTGTTCGTTGCAACGTCGACTTGCTTGTTAAGCACTGCCATCAGGTTCGCGCCGTGATTCGAACTGCGCGCGGACTTGAAGAACGTTTTCGGATCGATGTTGTTCTTTGCGAACACGTAATAGCTCGGCACCAGCGTGCCCGACGTCGACTCCGGATCGCCCAGGCCGAAATCGATCTTCTTGCCGTTCTTGAGCACGTCGTCGAGCGTCTTGTACGGGCTCGCCTTGTTGGCGATCAGCAGCGAGTAGTAGCCCTCGCTGCCATCGGCGTACATGATCTTGGCGAAGACTTCACCTTGCGCGCGGTCCACGGCGTCCATGGCCGCCTTGTTGCCGAACCATGCGAGTTGAACCTTGTTGAAGCGCATGCCTTCGATCACGCCCGAGTAGTCGGTGGCGAAGAACGGCGTGATCTTGATGCCGGTCGCCTTCTGCATGTCGTCGATCAACGGCTGCCAACGTTGACGCAGCGCGGCGCTCGAATCGGTCGAGATGATGCCGAAGTTGATTTCCTCGGCGTGGGCCGCCAGGGCGGTCAACATGGCCGCGCCGGCAAGAAGGGATTTCCAGAGTTTCATGACGTATAGCTCCTGGGTCAGGTCAGACTCAATGACATCGAGGTGAGGAATGCATCTTCGGCACCGGCCACAGGGGCCGCGCCTTCGGATTCGGCGCCGGGTTCGCCGAGCAACTCGGCGGCCTGCACCCCGTAAAGCCGGCGCAGCAGGTTCGGCGTCAACGCATCGGACGGGCCGTCGTACACGACCTTGCCGTTATGCAGGGCGACAGTGCGCGTGCAATAGCGCATCGCGACGTCGACCTGATGCAGCGAAACGAGTACGGTCAGCTTGTGGTCGCGGTTCATGCGCGCCAGCATGTCCATTACCTTGCGGGCCGACTCGGGGTCGAGCGATGCAATCGGTTCGTCTGCCAAAATGATCTTGGCGCCCTGCACCAGCGTGCGGGCGAGCGCGGCGCGCTGCTGCTGGCCGCCCGAAAGCGTGCTGGCGCGTTGCCAGGCCAGATCCGCAATACCGACTTCGGCAAGCGCCGCCAGCGCGGCCTGCTTCTCAGGCGCAGTGAAACGGAACATCAGGCTGCGCCACAGCGGTACGCGGGCGAGCAAACCCGTCAGGACATTGGTGATGACCGGCAGGCGGCCCACGAGATTGAATTGCTGGAACACGAAGCCGATGTCGCTGCGGATCTTGCGCACTTCGTGCACGATGCGGCCATCTCTCTGGATCGGTCGGCCGAGAATATCGATGCCGCCCGGCTGCGGGTCGGCGGGCACAAAGCCCGCGATATGGCGCATGAGCGTGGATTTGCCCGAGCCCGACGCGCCGATGAGCGCGACCATTTCGCCAGGCATGATGCGCAATGCCACTTCGTCCAGCGCGCGGCGGCCGTTGCTGAATGTCTTCGAGAGACGCTCGATGCGGATTGCTTCGTCCACGATTCACCTGTCGGTCGTAAGCCGGCCGGCTGTCGGGAGGGACGAATTTCGGGGGGTGTCCTGCCGAGCGCGACTAGCTGTTTTGTGGCATTTTTTGCCAAAAGTGACCGCAGTCTAAGAAGACAGGATGACAGGACAGTGACAAACGGGAAGTGTTACGCGATCAGCAATTCCGGTCCGCGCTGACGCAACGCTTGCAGCATCGCCTTGTTCGGCGCCGCGTCGGAGACGAGGTAGCGCGCCGCCTCGAAATGACGAATACGCACGGGCGTCACCCGGCCGAACTTCGTGTGGTCGGCGACGACCACGGGGACGTTCGCACAGAGCAGCATGCGGGCACGCAGTTCTGCGGCAGCCCGGTTGAAATCGGTGACCTCGCCATCTTCGGTCACGCCGCCTACGCCGACAAACGCAAAGTCCGCGTGGTACTGCGCGATCTGATTGATGGCATCCCAGCCCTGCACAGCATCTTCGTTGTCCTGCAGCTCGCCGCCGAGCACGGTGACCCGGTTATCGTGATGGCGGCCGAGCAGCCGCGCAATCTGCCAGTCGTTCGTATAGATGATGAGCCGGTGCTTGGCAAGCAATGCCTGCGCGACTGCACGCGTCGTAGTGCCGTAATCGATGATGACCGACGCGCCGTCGGGCACGAGTTCGGCCGCCCGCACGCCAATCGCCCGTTTACCGACGGCATTGACGTTCTCGCGCAGCGTCCAGTCCGGTTCGCTGCGATCGGCGGCCAGCGCGCCGCCGTGCGTCATCAGCAACAGCCCCCGCGACGCCAGCGTGTTGAGGTCCCGGCGCACGGTCTCGCGCGACACGCCAAGTTCTCGCACGAGATCGCTGATGGCCAGCGCGCCGGTCTTGGCGAGCTGTTCGAGCACAAATTGTTGTCGTTGTTCGGCAAGCATGTTCGGACGGAAAAGGCGATGGGGGGATTCAGTCAACGTACAACGGGCCGCATGTTCTCACATGCAAGACAAACCCGGCGCAATCGTCAGCGCCGGTCACAAACCCTCAACCGGGCAGCGCGACGCGAATGCCGAGGCCGATGAACGTGGCCCCGGCCAGGCGGTCGAGCCAGCGTCCGGTCCCCGGACGGCGTTTGAGCCAGCCGCCGAGCGAGCCCGCGAACAAGCCGAACGCGCTGAACACGACGGCCGTCTGCGCCATGAACACAAGGCCGAGCAGGAACATCTGCCAGCCCGCGTGCGTTGCGCCCGGATTCACGAATTGCGGCAGGAACACCAGGAAGAAAAGCGTCACTTTGGGATTCATCATATTGCCGAGTACGCTTTGCCGAAAGACGGTCCACAACGGCACGCCTTGCGCTTCCTGCGCGACGGACAATCCGCCGCGCGCCGTCACTGCCTTGAAACCGATCCAGACCAGATACGCTGCGCCCGCGAGCTTGATCGCGTGGAATGCCCATTCGGACGAACGCAGCACGGCGGCCATGCCGACAGCCGCGATGGTCGTATGAAACAGGCAGCCGGCGGCGAAACCGAGCGCGGCCGCCACGCCCGCACGGCGGCCCTGCGCGATACCGCGCGCGAGGACCTGCATGTTGTCAGGGCCGGGCGCGAACGTGATCGCGACGGAGGCAAGCAGGAACAGCCAGACATTGGGCATCGCAACTCTCTCTCAATGGGAACGGCGGATTCAACACCAACACGGATGCAGCGAACAAGCCTTGCCGGCATATGCGCGCATTATGCCAAAGGCGGATGTCCCTCGTATGGCGGGCGCAATCGGCGGCCGGCGTTCGTCCTTCAGCTTCGTCCGTGCAGCCGTTCTTCGGCCTCGGCCAGTTTCTCGGGCATGCCGCGCAGTACCACGATGTCCTCGGCCATCAAACGCGTCTCCGGCGCGGGCTCTATGCCGCGAATGCCATGCCGGCGGATCGCCGTGACCGTCACACCCAGCTTTTCCAGTGCGAGTTCGCCGAGCGTGCGGCCGACGCCATCGGAATTCGGTGTGAGCGGCACGGATTGCAGGCGCACCTGTTCGCGCTCGCCGCCTTCATCGTCGTCATCCAAGCCGTGAAAGTAGCCGCGCAGCAGGCTGTAGCGTGCGTTACGCGCCTGCGCAACACGGCGCAGCACGCGCCGCATCGGCACGCCCAACAGCACCAGCGCATGCGAGGCGAGCATCAGGCTCCCCTCGACAATTTCAGGCACGACTTCGGTGGCGCCCGCGGCGAGCAGATCGTCGATGCTGGTGTCGTCGACGGTGCGCACGACCACCGGCAGCGTCGGTTCGAGCGTCTGCACCTGCGCGAGCACCTTGAGCGCGGCGGGCGTGCTGTCGTACGTCACCACGACCGCCGCGGCTCGGTGAACCCCGGCCGCGATCAACGCCTCGCGCCGCGCCGCATCGCCGAACACGACCGCCTCGCCCGAACTTGCCGCTTCCATCACGCGGTCCGGATCGAGATCGAGCGCCACATAACCAATACCCTCCTGCTCCAGCATGCGCGCCAGATTCTGTCCGCAGCGCCCGTACCCGCAAATGATCACGTGGCCGGACGTCTTCATGCTCTGCGTCGCGATCTTCGTCATCTGCAACGACTGCATCATCCATTCGTTGGCGACGAAGCGCAGCGCAATGCGGTCGGCATTGATGATCAGGAACGGCGCGCAAAGCATCGAGAGCAGCATGCCGGCAAGCACCGCCTGCGACAGCGCCGGGTCGAGCAATTCGCGCGCGATGATCACGTTGAGCAGCACGAAGCCGAATTCCCCGGCTTGCGCCAGGCCCAGGCCGGTTCGGATCGCCACGCCGGGCGGGCTGCCGAAAACGCGCGCGAGCCCGGCAATCAGGGTGAATTTGACGACCAGCGGCCCGACAAAGAACGCCAGTACCAGCCAAGGCGATTGGATCACGATCGCCGGGTTGAGCAGCATGCCTGTCGTGATGAAGAAAAGCCCGAGCAAGACGTCGCGAAACGGCTTGATGTCGTCTTCCACCTGATGGCGGAACGGTGTCTCGGCGATCAGCATCCCCGCGATGAACGCGCCGAGCGCCATCGACAGCCCCAGGTGTTCGGTGATCGAGGCCAGGCCCAGCGCGAGCAGCAGCAGGTTGAGCATGAAAAGCTCCTGCGAGCGGCGCGCGGCGACGATGTGAAACCAGCGCCCGACCAGCTTTTGTCCCACCCACAGCAGCAGGGCCAACGCCCCGGAGATTTTCAGGGCGGCAAGCGACAGCGCGAGCATCAGCGCCTTGGGATTGCCGCCGAGGGCGGAAATCACGATCAGCAACGGCACCACGGCCAGATCCTGGAACAGCAGCACGCCCATGATGTTGCGGCCGTGCTCCTTCTCCAGTTCGAGGCGTTCCGAGAGCATTTTGCTGACGATCGCGGTCGACGACATCGCCAACGCGCCGCCCAGGGCGACCGACGCCTGCCAGGAGAACGACCAGAACAAATTGACGAGCGCACCCACGCCGACGGCCACGGCCAGCGTGCCAAACACCTGCGAGACGCCGAGGCCGAGGACGACCCGCCGCATCGTCTTGAGCTTGGGCAGGGAAAATTCGAGCCCGATGGAGAACATCAGGAACACCACGCCGAACTCGGCCAGATACTGCACGCGCTGCGAATCGGCAGCCAGTCCCAGCGAATGCGGCCCGATGATGATCCCGACGCTCAGGTAGCCGAGCATCGGCGGCAGGTGCAATATCCGAAATAGCACCACGCCCACGCATGCGGCGAACAGGAGGACGAGAGTCAGTTCAAGCGGGGATGCCATCGATGCGTAAGGTTCCAGTGGAATGCGTGGTGCGCGCGGGCGCCGGGGCGCGCCCCGCCAGTGTACCCGGGCGCCTTGAAAACCGCGTGAACGCAAGCCCCGTGCCAGCCGAACCACGCTGGATGCGTACCGGACGCGGGCGGAAGGCCGCCGAGCCAGCACTGGCGCGGCTATCCTCGGGTTCTCCCGGGTTTTGCTATACTCCGCGCATGATAGCGAAAATCAATTCAGGCCGGGCGCTCGAGCTTGCCCGCGGGGTGTTGCGCATCGAAGCCGACGCCATCGAACGCGTCGCCGCGCACCTTGACGACAGCTTTGCCGACGCCCTCGGCCTGCTGTTGGATTGTCGCGGCCGCGTGGTCGTGTCCGGCATGGGCAAATCGGGGCATATCGGCCGCAAGCTCGCCGCCACGTTCGCGAGCACCGGCACACCTGCCTTCTTTGTCCATCCGGCCGAGGCCAGCCACGGTGACCTGGGCATGATCACGGCCGACGACGTCGTCGTCGCCCTCTCGAATTCCGGCGAAACGGCCGAACTGGTCAGCATTCTCCCGCTGGTCAAGCGCACCGGCGCCAAGCTGATCGCGCTCACCGGCAACGACGCGTCGAGCCTCGCCAAGCTGGCCGACGTCCATCTCGACGCCCACGTCGAGAAGGAAGCCTGCCCGCTCAACCTCGCCCCGACCGCGAGCACCACCGCCGCGCTTGCGCTGGGCGACGCCCTGGCTGTCGTATTGCTCGAAGCGCGCGGTTTCGGCGCTGACGACTTCGCCCGCTCGCATCCGGGCGGCGCGCTCGGCCGCCGCCTGCTGACCTTCGTGCGCGACGTGATGCGGACCGGCGATCAGGTGCCGAGCGTGGGCCAGGAAGCCAGTCTGTCCGAAGCGCTGCTGGAGATCACTGCCAAGCGGCTCGGCATGACGGCCATCGTCGACAACGACGGCAAGGTCGTCGGTATCTTCACGGACGGCGACTTGCGCCGCCTGCTCGAGCGCACGCTGGATTTCCGCACGCTCAAGCTGACCGAGGTGATGACCATCAAACCGCGCACGATCGGGCCTGATCATCTCGCCGCCGAGGCGGCCGAACTGATGGAGCGCCACGGCATCACGCAATTGCTGGTCACCCTGCCCGACGGCACGCTGCAAGGCGCGCTGAACGTTCACGACCTGTTCGCAGCGAAGGTGGTATGAACGCGTTCCATGACAACACCCGCGCCACGGCCCGCGCGGCGCGTCTGCGCGTGATGGTCTTCGACGTCGACGGCGTCATGACCGACGGGCGCCTGCGCTACGGCCCCGAGGGGGAGACCATCAAGGCGTTCGATTCGCTCGACGGCCACGGCCTCAAGATGCTCGCCTCGACCGGCGTGACGCTCGCGATCATCACCGGCCGCAAATCCGGGATCGTCGCCAAACGCGCGGCCGATCTCGGCATTGAACATGTTTATCAGGGTGTCCACGACAAGCGCGAGGCCTTCGACCATCTGCGCACGGCGCTGGGCGTCGAAGAAGACGTCTGCGGCCACATGGGCGACGACTGGCCCGACCTGCCGGTACTCACGCGCGTCGGATTCGCCGCCGCCCCCGCCAACGCCCACGACGATGTGAAATCGCGCTGCCATTATGTGGCTGCGGCGGCAGGCGGCCGTGGCGCAGTGCGCGAGGTGTGCGATTTCGTGTTGCGTGCACAGGGCCACTACGACTGCCTGCTCGCGCAGGCGCTCGACTAAGGGCCCCGGATGCGACGCGCCAGCCCTGCTTCGTTGATCGCCGCCGCCTTGCTCGCGGCCATCGCCGCCGGCACCTACTGGATGGTTCAGCGCACGCTGCCGTCCGGCGGCGACAGCACGCCTTACGTCAAGCGCCACATCCCCGACTATTACGCCGACAGTCTCGTCATCTCGATGCTGTCGCCGACCGGCCAGACGCAGTACCGCGTCAACGCCGTGCATCTGGTGCACTTCGAAGACGATGCGACCACGGCCATGACATTGCCGGCCGTGCGCGCCTTCACGCCCGATCAGCCTGAAGTCACGGCGACCGGCAAGCGCGGCACGCTGAACGCGGACATGTCGATCGTCGATCTTTACGACGACGCCGTGGTCACGCGACAGCCCGGCCCGCGCGACCCGGAGATGCACGCGTTGTCCGAGCACTTCCAGGTGCTCGTGAACGAGGATATCGTCCGTACCGAAAAGCCGGTGCAGTTGTTCCGCGGTCAATCGGTCATGAACGCCAGCGGCATGATTTTCAATAACACCACGCGGGCCGTACAATTGCTCGGCAACGTACGCGGCACCATTCAGCCTGCCGAACTCGGCGCGCGCCCGCCTGCGCCTGCCGGCGCGAAACCATAGAGCCTCCATGACCGATCGTCCTTTTCTGCGACCCGTCCCCGCTGTCCGTTTCGGCACTTTCGGCCCTTTAGGCCCTTTAGGCCCGTTCAGCCGGATTCTGGCGACGCTCGGCCTGCTGTGCGCCATGATTGCGCCGGCCGCGCACGCCGAACACGCCGATCGCGACAAGCCGCTCAACATCGAATCGGACCGCATGACCTACGATGACCTGAAGCAGGTCAACATCTTCACCGGCAACGTGACGATGACCAAGGGCACGATCCTGCTCAAGGCCGAGCGTGTCGAAGTGACCCAGGATCCCGAGGGCTATCAGTACGCCACCGCCTTCGCCCGCGCCGGCGGTCTCGCCTATATGCGCCAGAAGCGCGATGGCGTCGACGAATACATCGATGGCTGGGGCGAGAAGATCAACTACAACGGCAAGACGGAAGTCGCGACGCTGACCACGCGCGCCGTGCTCAAACGCCTGGCCGGCGGCACCAAGGTGCTCGACGAAGTTCACGGCAGCGTGATCGTCTACGATACCTACAACGAGGTCTACACCGCCAATGGCGGCTCGGATCAGGTCAATCCGAACAATCCGAAGGGCCGTGTGCGCGCGACGCTCGCACCGCGCAACGCCGCGCAGCCGCTGGCCGGCAGCAGTGCCCCGGCCAGCGCGAAGCCTGCAGGCAATGCGTCCGGGGCCGCCGCGGCGCCGGCGCCCAGCGCCGACGGCATGCAGCTCAACCCCTCCAACCGCATCGGGAATCCGCGTGAATAATGCCGCCACCGCTGCCGAAACGGCAGCCGCCAAGCCGGGCAAGCAAAGCGCACTCGTCGTCCGGCAGTTGAAGAAACAGTATGGCGCCCGTACGGTCGTCAAAGACGTCTCGCTCGACGTGAAGAGCGGCGAGGTGGTCGGCCTGCTCGGCCCGAACGGCGCGGGCAAGACCACGTCGTTCTATATGATCGTCGGGCTCGTGCCGGCCGACGACGGCCAGATCATGCTCGACGGCGCCGCCATCGGTGAGCTGCCGATTCACGAACGCGCCCGCATGGGTGTGTCGTACCTGCCGCAGGAAGCGTCGGTGTTTCGCAAGCTGACGGTCGAACAGAACATACGCGCCGTGCTCGAACTGCAGATCGATCCGCAAGGCAAGCCGCTGAAGAAAGCAGAGATCGACAAACGCATTGAATCGCTGCTCGACGAACTCCAGGTCGCGCATCTGCGCGAGAACCCGGCGCTGTCGCTGTCGGGCGGCGAACGCCGCCGCGTCGAGATCGCCCGCGCGCTGGCCACGCAACCGCGTTTCATTCTGCTCGACGAACCGTTCGCGGGCGTCGACCCGATCGCCGTGCTCGAAATCCAGCGCATCGTACGGTTCCTGAAAGACCGTGGCATCGGTGTCCTGATCACCGACCACAACGTGCGTGAAACGCTGGGCATCTGCGATCACGCGTATATCATCAGCGAAGGCAGCGTCCTCGCTTCCGGCACACCGGACCAGATCGTATCCGACGAAAGCGTCCGTCGGGTTTATCTCGGCGAAAATTTCCGGATGTAAAGCGAAATTTCCGTGTGTATACCCTGCCCCGGATTCGGGCAGGGGGCGGTTCCGCTGACGTGACAAAGCCTCTACAATGAAGGCGAGACACGCTATGAAACCGACGCTCCAACTCCGCACCTCGCAGCACCTGACCCTCACACCGCAGTTGCAACAATCGATCCGGTTGCTGCAACTGTCGACGCTCGAACTCCAACAGGAAGTCGAGCACGCCCTCACGCAAAATCCGATGCTCGAACGCGAAGACGACTGGCTCGCCGGTTCCGTTCGCGTGGGCACCGACGGGTCTTTACGCACGGAACGCAGTGCGCCGTCCGGCGACTCGCAGGAAAGCGGTCCGTCCGGCGAGAGCCGCGAGGAAACGCGCGAACTCGACGGCGAAGCCCGTTTCGACGACAGCGCGCAGGACAACGGCGGTGACTGGAGCCTGAACGACTTCGCCCGCAGCGGCAGTGCCAGCGACGACGACGACAATGCCCGGCCGCAACTGCACGTCGACCATCCGAGCCTTCGCGAGCACCTGCTCGCGCAATTGCGCGTGACCAAGGCCAGCCCCCGCGACCGGGCGCTGGTGGAATTCCTGATCGAATCGCTCGACGAAGACGGCTATCTTGGCAATACGCTGGACGACATCGCCCAGGAACTGCCGGAAGAGCTGGAAGTCGAGCCGGAAGAAATCACGACCGCGCTGGCCCTGCTGCACAGCTTCGATCCGGCAGGCATCGGTGCCCGAAACGCGGCGGAATGCCTCAAATTGCAGTTGCAGCGACTGCCCTCGAGCGGCGTGCGCACGCTATCGCTGCGCATCGTGCAGGATCATCTCGAATTGCTGGCTGCGCGCGACTACACGCGCCTGCGCCGCCTGCTGGGTGTGTCGGAAGACAATCTGCGCGCCGCGCACCACCTGATCCGCTCCCTCGACCCGTTTCCGGGCGCCGCCTATGGCAGCCCGCAGGCCGATTACGTCGTGCCCGACGTCGTGGTGCGCAGGCAAGGCGGGGGCTGGCTGGCCGAGCTCAACCCGGAAGTCATGCCGCGTTTGCGCATCAACGAGATGTATGCACGGATTTTGCGTAATAACCGCAGCGATCCAGGCACCGGCAACCTCCAGCAGCAGCTTCAGGAAGCGCGCTGGCTGATCAAGAATATCCAGCAGCGGTTCGATACGATCCTGCGCGTGGCTCAAGCCATCGTCGAGCGTCAGAAGAACTTCTTTACGCACGGCGAAATAGGCATGCGGCCCTTGGTTTTGCGTGAAATTGCTGATACCCTAGGTTTACACGAATCGACGATTTCACGCGTAACAACGAGCAAGTACATGCTCACTCCGTTTGGCACGTTCGAGCTCAAGTATTTCTTTGGTTCGCATGTGGCTACCGAAGCCGGAGGCGCCGCGTCATCGACCGCCATCCGCGCGCTCATCAAGCAACTCATAGGAGCCGAAGACCCCCATACCCCCCTTTCCGACAGCCGCATAGCAGAACTGCTGGCAGAGCAGGGTTTCGTGGTGGCGCGACGCACCGTCGCGAAGTACCGTGAGGCACTGCGCATTCCGGCAGTCAATTTGCGCAAATCTTTGTAAAAGCTCGTTGCGCAGACCTGGCGCTAACGGGCAAACCGCCGACGTGTGACGTTGCGCCTTGCCTTTTTGGCTCGCAACTCCGCTTGCGCCCACATCCAGCGCGCAGCCTGCACATCGGCACATTAGCAAGGAGAGCAGCTATGAATCTCAAGATCAGTGGACACCATCTCGACATCACGCCCGCATTGCGCGAGTACGTGATCAACAAGCTGGATCGGGTAATCCGGCATTTTGATCAAGTGATTGATGTCAGTGTGCTACTGTCAGTCGACAATCACAAAGAGAAGGAAAGGCGGCAAAAGGCGGATATCACCGTCCATCTCAAGGGTAAGGAGATTTTCGTCGAAAGTTGTGACGAAAATATGTACGCCGCGATCGACATGCTGATCGATAAGCTGGATCGTCAGGTCATCCGGCACAAGACGAAGCTTCAGGGCCATGCGCACGAGGCTATCAAGCATCAGGAACATCAGGAACTGCCTGCCGAGCCGCTGCAATAAGCCGCTTGGCCCGTTGTGACGCGAAGTCGAATCGCCAGGGCGCAGTGCGCCGCCATCCGGTTTCGCCCGCGGGTCATGCCTGCAGCGTGATGAGTTACCGGGGCCGCTTTGCGGCCCCTTTGTCTGCCCGGAGCAAAGCGGCAGCACCCGTGCGGCGTGGTGCCGCAGGTGGTCTATAATGCGAGGTCAATCGGGGGTTGGGGGCGGCATCCGCGCGTCCCGCGTTACAAGATGAACCGTTTAGTAAAACTGCTACCTGCGTCCAATATCCTGCTTGGACTTTCCGTCACCAGCAAAAAGCGCGTCTTCGAACACGCCGGCATGCTGTTTGAGAATAACGCCGGACTGGCCCGCAGCACCATTACCGACAACCTGTTTGCGCGCGAGCGCCTCGGGTCGACAGGTCTGGGAGAAGGCGTCGCCATTCCGCACGGCCGCATCAAGGGGCTCAAGCACCCGATGGCGGCATTCGTGCGGCTTGAAGAAGCGATTCCGTTCGAGGCGCCCGACGGCCAACCGGTCTCGCTGCTGTTCTTCCTGCTCGTCCCCGAGCAAGCGACCCAACAGCACCTCGAGATCTTGTCCGAAATCGCCCAATTGCTGTCCGACCGCACCATGCGCGATACGCTCACCCACGCGCTGTCAGCCGAAACCGTTCATTCGGCGCTGGCTGCCTGGCAACCGTAGGGCGGATGCAAGACCGGTCGGCCCGCGCCGGCCAAACCATGACACGAAGAGACGAGGCGACGTGGTGGAATTGACAGGCATCAATGCGCAAAGCATTTTCGACGACAACGCTGCCGCCTTGCGTCTTTCCTGGCTGACCGGCCACGAAGGCTGGGAGCGCGGCTTCACGCCCGAGAGCGTGGCCACGGCGACCTCGAGCGCCGACCTCGTCGGTCACTTGAACCTGATCCACCCGAACCGAATCCAGGTGCTGGGTGAGGCGGAATTGCGCTATTACCAGCGCCTGTCCGACGAAAACCGCAAGCGCCACATGGGCGAAGTTATTGCCCTGGAGCCGCCGTTCCTGGTCGTGGCCGACGGCCTCGAAGCCCCGCCCGATCTCGTCCTGCGCTGTACACGCTCGTCGACGCCATTGTTCACGACCCCGCTTTCGACAGCTTCCGTCATCGATAGCCTGCGCATGTACATCTCGCGCGTGTTCGCGCCGCGCTGCACGATGCACGGCGTATTCCTCGACATTCTGGGCATGGGCGTCCTGCTCACGGGTGATTCCGGCCTCGGCAAGAGCGAACTCGGTCTGGAGCTGATTTCGCGCGGCCATGGACTCGTGGCCGACGACGCGGTCGATTTCGTGCGTCTGGGGCCCGATTTTGTCGAAGGCCGTTGCCCGCCGCTGTTGCAGAATCTGCTCGAAGTCCGCGGACTGGGCCTGCTGGACATCAAGACGATCTTCGGTGAAACCGCCGTGCGGCGGAAGATGAAGCTGAAACTGATCGTCCAGCTGGTGCGCCGCCCCGACGGCGAATTCCAGCGCCTGCCGCTCGAAGCGCAGACCGTCGACGTGCTCGGCCTGCCGGTCAACAAGGTCATCCTGCAAGTGGCCGCCGGCCGCAACCTGGCCGTGCTCGTCGAAGCTGCCGTGCGCAACACCATCCTGCAGTTGCGCGGCATCGATACGCTCAAGGACTTCATGGAACGACAGCGCCAGGCCATGCAGGATCCCGACGGCATGCACGGCAAGCTGCTCTGACGGCGCTTGCCATGCGGCAACGGCGCAGATAATGCGCCGCGATTGCGGCGCCTTTTCTTTCATGCTGTAATGCGCGGGCGGTCCCCCGCATGTCGACCTCTGGAGACAACCATGAAGAAAGCATTCGCGCTCGTGTTGTTGCTGTCCCCGCTCCTGGCATCGCCGGTTTTCGCCCAAAATGCGCAACCTGCCCAAAACGCCCAGCAAAGCAAGATGAAGACGTGCAACGCGCAAGCCGGCGACAAGAAAGGCGATGAGCGCAAGGCCTACATGAAGGAATGCCTGTCCGCGGCTGCGCCGGCCAAGGCGCCGACCCAGCAGGAAAAAATGAAGATGTGCAACAAGGACGCCACCGGCAAGACCGGCGACGAACGCAAGGCGTTCATGAAGGATTGTCTCAGCAAGAAGTCCTGAGCGCTTCTTGCGATGCACCAGCGCTCCTTCCGGAGCGCCGGTCCTTCGGCCGCCCCCCCCCCCCCGCCGACACCGCGCGGACACAATCGCGTACCATGATAGCTGTTCACGCGGATCGAACCATGAAGATCGTACTCATCACGGGCGTTTCGGGGTCGGGAAAATCGCTCGCGCTTAACGTCCTCGAGGATGCCGGCTACTACTGCGTCGACAATTTGCCGTCGCGCTTTCTGCCTGACCTGGCCGCATATCTCGGATCCCAGAATTACGACCGCCTCGCGGTCGCCATCGACGCGCGCAGTGGCGGCTCGCTTGCCGATCTGCCGCCAATCATCGGCGGCCTGCGCCGCTTCGGCCATGACGTGCGCGTGCTGTTCCTCAACGCGACCACGCAAACGCTGGTCCAGCGCTTCTCCGAGACGCGCCGCCGCCACCCGTTGTCGTCGCTGCCCACGGACACTATGACGCCGACCGGCTCGCTCGTGGAGGCCATCGAGAAAGAACGTGAGCTCCTCAACAGCGTGACCGAGCTTGGCCACCAGATCGACACGAGCAACCTGCGCGCCAGTGCGCTGCGCCGTTGGATCAAGGAGTTCGTGCAACAGGAACACGCCGGCCTCACGCTGATGTTCGAATCGTTCGGCTTCAAGCATGGTGTGCCGCTCGATGCCGATCTCGTCTTTGACGTGCGCTCGCTGCCGAATCCGTATTACGACATACAGCTTCGGCCGCTGACCGGCCGTGATCAGCCGGTGATCGATTTCCTGTCGGCCATTCCAGAAGTCGCCGAGATGATCGACGACATCGCGAACTATCTGCACAAGTGGCTGCCAAGCTTCATGCGCGACAACCGCAGCTACCTGACCGTCGCCATCGGCTGCACCGGCGGCCAGCACCGCTCCGTCTATATCGCCCAGACGCTGCGCGAGCGCTTCGTGGCCGAATCGAGCGTGCTCGTTCGCCACCGGGAAATGCGCGACGAGGACTGATCGCCTTCTGAAGCCGCCGGCTGACGCACCGGATTCAGGTTGTCAACGCAAGCTGGCCATCCGCCGGCGACAATGCGTCCACGATGCGGCGAATTGGGGACGGCAAGCCGGCGGCGCCGATTGCATCATCGGCAAACCATGCCATGCCCCCGGCAGCCCCGCGTCTCGCCGTATCGTCCGCCATCGTCACCAGCCACGGCCGCAAGTGCAGCTTGAAGTGCGTGAACACGTGCGTGAGCGGGCGCAGCGGCGCCAACGCGGCAACGTCGGCGGCGCGCGCGAGTTGCGCAGCGCATGCCGCATGCTCGGTCAAGCGCGCCCGCAGGGCTGCGTCGTCGGCGGGCGCGTCGTCCTGCGGCGGCGTCAGTTCCGGCAAACTCCACAACCCGCCCCAGATACCGCTGTCGGGTCGCTTTTCGAACAGGACATGCGCCCCCGCGCGAACCACCAGCACGTCGACGAACCGCACCGGCTGGGCCTTTTTCGGCTTCGGCGCCGGCAGCGTGCGCTCACGGCCGGTGGCGTGCGCCGCGCAGTCGGTTTCGAACGGGCATTCGCCGCAGCGCGGTTTGCCCCGCCCACACAAGGTGGCGCCGAGATCCATCATCCCCTGCGTGTAAGCCGGCAGGTGATCGTCGGGCAGCAATGCCTCGGCCAGCGCCCACATCTCTCGCTCGACCTTCGGCGTTCCGGGAAAACCGTCGATGCCGAATACCCGCGCCAGCACCCGCTTTACATTGCCGTCGAGAATGGCCGCGTGCGCGTCGTAGGCGAACGCCGCGATCGCCGCGGCCGTCGACCGGCCGATACCGGGAAGCTCTGCAAGCGCTTCCACGCTTGCGGGAAACGTGCCGCCATGCTGGCTCACCACCGCTTGCGCGCAACGGTGCAGATTGCGCGCGCGCGAGTAGTAACCCAGGCCGGCCCATAGCGCCATGACGTCGTCCTGCGGTGCTGCGGCGAGGGCATCGACCGTAGGGAAGCGCACCAGGAATCGTTCGTAATACGGAATGACTGTCGCGACCTGGGTCTGCTGGAGCATGATCTCGGAGAGCCAGATGCGGTAAGCATCGCGCGTGTTCTGCCAGGGCAGGTCATGACGGCCATGTTCGGCCTGCCACGCGATTAGCCGGGCGGCAAAGGTGTCGGTGAGCGGTGCTGTCATTGTCGGGCGGATGGGGGTCTCGGACGCGTCGCTCATTTCTGGCAATGCGGACAATAGAAGGTGGAGCGCTGGCCCTGTACGATCTGCTTGATCGGCGTACCGCACACACGGCACGGCTGTCCGGTGCGATCGTAGACGAAATATTCGTTCTGGAAGTAGCCGCTCTTTCCGTCGCTGCCGACGAAATCGCGCAGCGTGCTGCCCCCCTTCTCGATCGCGGCGGCCAGTGTTTCGCGCACCGCCTGCGCCAGTTTTTCGCACCGCGGCCGCGACAGTTTTCCGGCCGCCAGGCGCGGATTGATGCGCGCACGGAACAGGCTCTCCGATGCGTAGATATTGCCCACGCCAACGACGATCGTGCCGGTCAGCAATGCCTGCTTGATCGAGACGCTGCGCCCGCGCGTGCCCGCGTAGAGGCGCGCGCCGTCGAATGCGTCGGAGAGCGGTTCGACGCCGAGGCTGACGAGCAGCGGATGCGCGAGGATGTCGCCCGCGCTACGCGGATGGAACAGCACTGCGCCAAAGCGGCGCGGATCGCGATAGCGCAATACGCACCGCTCGAACACGAGGTCGACGTGATCATGCACGCCCGCGACGGGCACCGCCTCGGGCGACGGCAGAACACGCAGCGTGCCGGTCATGCCAAGATGCACCAGCAGCCAGCCCGGTGCGTATTCGAGCAGCAAATACTTGCCGCGCCGCTCGATGCCGATCAGCGTTTGGCCGCGCAAAACGGCGTCAAGGCCGGGCGGCACCGGCCAGCGCAGTGACGGGTTTCGCACATCGATACGCGCGAGACGCGCCCCCGCGACATGGGGCGCGATGCCGCGGCGGGTGACTTCGACTTCCGGGAGTTCGGGCATGCCTGCGAACGTTTCGAGAGGATTTAGACTCTATTGTATCGGGCGCGCTACAATCGCTCGAAACATGCTGCGGATCTTTATGTCTACACCTCGAATCCTGCCCGTCCCCCTGCATCCGGTCGTTGCCGGCGCCCGTCTGCGCGCATTGCTTGCGCGCGGCGCAGCCATTGGCGCGACGGTCATCGGTGCCGCCGTCGGCGGCGCGCTCGTTGGCGCGTCGCCTGCGTGGGCCCGGGATACGGCCACGCCGCCGGGCGCTGCCAGCGCTGCCGCCGCCCAGGCCGCACTGACGGCTGAGATGCCAAGCGAAAAGCTGCCGAATGTCCAACTCGACAGTGAAATCGTCTTCGAGGTGCTGGCCGCCGAACTGAGCCTGCAGCGCGGCCAGTTGGCGCCCGCCTACAACACGTATCTGGCGTTGGGCAACCGAACCAGGGACCCGCGCATGGCCCGCCGCGCGGTGGAAATTGCGCTTGGCGCCCGTCAATTGGGCGACGCGCTGATCGCCACGCGCCTGTGGCACAGCCTCGATCCGGAATGGCGCCCGGCCACGCAACTGCTGGCCAGCCTGCAGGTCGGCACTGGCCATCTCGCTGAAGCCGAACCGTTGTTGGCCGGGGAGTTGAACAAGGTGCCCGAGGCGCGCCGCGGGCAGGCGATTCTCGAATTGCAGCAGATGATCGCGCGCAGCCCGGAACGCGCGGCCGGCGTCGAGTCGCTGAAACGCCTGCTTGCAAACGACATGCAGCGTCCCGAAGCCAACCTGGCCGTGGCGCGCGCACAGATCGACGCCGGCGATACCGATGCAGCGAAGGTGTCGCTCGAAAACGCGCTCAAGCTCAAGCCCGATTACGAGGCTGCCGCGCTGCTCTATGCGCAGCTCGGTCCACAGCAGCGCATCGCTGCATTGGGTACATTGCACGATTTCCTGGCGCGTAACCCCGACGCCAAGGAAGCCCGCTTTGCTTACGCCAAGCTGCTGCTCTCCGACAATCAGATCGACGCCGCGCAGAAGCAGTTCGAGATTCTCGAAACGCGGTATCCGCACGAACTTTCCACATTGATGGCGCTGGCGCTTATCAACCTGCACGACAAGCACGACGCGGTTGCGGAGAAGTATTTGCAGAAATACGCAACGGAAGCCGAGGCGCAGAACACCGACGGCGCCCAGGCTTACATCTATCTCGCGCAGATCGCGCAGGATCGAAAGGATTACGCGGCGGCAGACAAATGGCTCTCGCGCATTCGCGAAGACAGCAACGCCTATCTCCCGGCACAGATCGGCCGTGCGCAACTGCTGGCGGACCAGGGCAAGGTCGACGAAGGCCGCGCACTGCTGGCCGGCATCAAGTCCGATGATCCCCGTGAACGGCTGGCCCTCAAGCGTGCGGAATCGGATCTGCTGGTCAAGGCCAAGCGCCTCGACGACGCCGAAAAGCTCCTCGCCATCGAGGTCAAGGCGAATCCCGACGACAACGACCTGCTGTATCAGTACGGCATGGTCGCGGAACTGAACCGTCATTACGACGTGATGGAAAAGGCCATGCGCCGCGTCATGACGGCGCAGCCCGACAACGCCCAGGCCTACAACGCGCTCGGCTATTCGCTGACCGAACGCAACACGCGCCTGCCCGAAGCGTTGAAGCTGCTGCAGAAAGCATCGGACCTTGCTCCGCAGGATCCGTACATCATGGACAGCCTCGGCTGGGTGAAATACCGCCTGGGCGACAAGAAGGCCGCGCTCGGCCTGTTGCGCCGCGCGTACGAGATTCAGGCGCAGGCGGAGATTGCCGCGCATCTCGGCGAAGTGCTGTGGGAATCGGGCCAGCAGGATGAGGCCCGCAAGACCTGGCGCGACGCCCTGAAACTGGATGCGGAGGACGACACCCTGCGCTCGACGATCAAGCGCTATAACGTCAATCCATGACCGAACGACCTCTGGATTGCCCGGTGTCGCGAGCGCGATCGCGCATCGGACACGCCGCGCGGCTGGGCCGGCTGGTGCTGATCGCCGCCACGATGGGCATCGCCGTTGGGGGAATGGCCGGCTGCGCGAGCCTGAAGGCGCCCGCCTCGCTCGCCCAGGATGGCGTCGCGGCGCAGACCTACCACGGCCGCTTCGCGGTGCGCTACGAACAGCACGGCGAGCCGCGCAACACCTACGGCAACTTCGCCTGGGAACAAGCCGGCGAAACGATCACCGTGCAATTGCTCGACCCGCTCGGCCAGACACAGGCGATCGTGCATAGCGCGCCGCGCGGCGCGTCGCTCGAATTACCCGGCAAGGCGCCGTTGACCGGCCCGCGTCTCGAAGACGTCATGCACGACGCGCTTGGCTTCGCCCTGCCGGTCGCCGGCTTGCGCTACTGGCTGCAAATGCAACCCGCGCCCGGCTCGACGGCCCAAATGACGCGAGACCCCACTTCGGGCCGCCCCGCGTCGCTGCGCCAGGACGGCTGGACGATCGAATACCAGGCGTATTTCGATGCGGATCCGGTGCGCGTCAAGCGTCTGAACCTGACCCGTACGCTCGGCGGCACGCCGCTGGACGTCCGGCTCGTGATCGACGAATAATTTGCCCGTTCATGTACGAAATCCTGCGTGACTGCCCGGCGCCCGCCAAGCTGAACCTTTTCCTGCACATCACGGGTCGTCGTCCAAACGGCTATCACGAACTGCAAACGGCTTTCCAACTGATCGACTGGGCCGATACCCTGCATTTCGAGCGGCGCGCCGACGGCGCCGTGGTGCACGTCAACCCGCTGCCCGACGTGCCGGCCGAGCGCGACCTGACCGTGCGCGCAGCAAGATTGCTGCAAGGCCGCTACGGCGTACGCTTCGGCGTAGAGATCGGCATCGAAAAGCGCCTGCCGCAAGGCGCGGGGCTGGGCGGCGGAAGCTCCGACGCGGCCACGACGCTGCTCGCGCTGAACCGCATGTGGCAACTGGATCTGCCGCGCGCCGAATTGCAGGCGCTGGCGTTGGAATTGGGCGCGGACGTACCGTTCTTCGTCTTCGGCCGCAATGCGTTCGGCGAGGGGTTGGGCGAAATTTTGACCGCCATCGACCTGCCGAAAAAACACTTCCTCGTCGTCAAGCCGCCGGTCCATGTCGCGACAGAGAAAATTTTTCACGATCCCCTGTTGACAAGGGATACGAAGCCCTGCAAAATTACGGTCTTTCTCGGGCACGAAACAAAACGTGCTGCGAAACAAGCCGGAATCGAGAGCGAATCTGATAACGGTTTGTTGAACGGGATGTTTGGCCGCAATGACATGCAGCCTGTAGTCACCCGGGAATACGCGGAAGTCGCCGCAGTGATTGACTGGTTTTCGACCTTCACCACTGCACGCATGACCGGTTCGGGGGCGAGTGTGTTTGCCGTATTCGACACCTTGCAGGAAGCCCGTGCGGCAAGTGGGCGGCTGCCACAGCGCTGGCAAGGTCAAGTGGCCACCAGCCTGGGCGAACATCCGTTGTTCGCCTTCGCGTCATAGTTTTTACTTTGTTGCGTTTCCACATGCAGCAAAGGCATCGGTTAGTGTAGGGGAGTCGCCAAGTTGGTTAAGGCACCGGATTTTGATTCCGGCATCCGAAGGTTCGAATCCTTCTTCCCCTGCCAATTTCTCTGTCGTTCAGTATCCGCACCAACACGTTCCGCAGGTAGCCAGATGAGTAGTGATAACCTAATGGTCTTCACCGGGAACGCCAATCCCGCTTTGGCCCAAGAGGTCGTACGAACCCTCGGCATTCCGCTCGGCAAAGCCATGGTCAGCCGTTTCTCCGACGGCGAGATCCAGGTCGAGATCCAGGAAAACGTGCGCGGCAAGGACGTGTTCGTGCTGCAGTCGACCTGCGCGCCGACGAACGACAATCTGATGGAATTGCTGATCATGGTCGATGCGCTAAAGCGTGCGTCGGCCGGCCGGATCACTGCCGCCATCCCGTATTTCGGTTACGCCCGTCAAGATCGCCGCCCCCGTTCGGCGCGCGTTGCGATCTCGGCCAAGGTCGTCGCCAACATGCTGCAAATCGCCGGCGTCGAGCGGATCATCACGATGGATCTGCACGCCGACCAGATTCAAGGTTTCTTCGACATCCCGGTCGACAACATCTACGCCTCGCCGCTGCTGCTCGGCGACGTGCGCAAGCAGAACCACGAGAACCTGCTGGTGGTGTCGCCGGACGTCGGTGGCGTGGTCCGCGCCCGTGCGCTGGCCAAGCAACTGCATTGCGACCTCGCCATCATCGACAAGCGCCGCCCAAAGGCGAACGTGTCGGAAGTGATGAA
The DNA here is from genome assembly GCF_902459695.1 of Pandoraea terrae. GTDB lineage: Bacteria > Pseudomonadota > Gammaproteobacteria > Burkholderiales > Burkholderiaceae > Pandoraea > Pandoraea terrae. The sequence continues at coordinate 22,879 of NZ_CABPRZ010000037.1, read as the reverse complement.
CATCATTGGTGAAGTCGACGGCCGTACGTGCGTGATCATGGACGACATGGTCGACACCGCCGGCACGCTGTGCAAGGCGGCGCAAGTGCTGAAGGAACGCGGCGCCGAGCGTGTCTATGCTTACTGTACCCACCCGGTGCTGTCGGGTGGTGCGGCCGAGCGCATCAACGCCTCGGCACTCGACGAAGTCGTCGTCACGGATACGATTCCGCTGCGCGACGATTCGAGGGGCGGCAAGATTCGCCAGTTGACGTGCGCGGGCCTGTTGGCGGAAACCTTCGCGCGTATCCGTCGCGGCGACTCGGTGATGTCGCTGTTCGCTGACGCGTAAGACAGGTCTTTTTTTGCGACGGCGCCGTGTGGCGCCGTTGTCGTGTCGGGCGGGGAGCTTCCCCGCCTTTGTCGTTCCCGGGGATCGCGTTTTCGAACGCCTCGGGGCTATAACCACCTGGTCGCGGGTGGAACAAGGAGTTGTTATGAAAGTCGTCGCTTTTGAGCGTAATCTGCAAGGTACGGGTGCGAGCCGCCGCCTGCGCAATGCCGGCAAGACCCCGGGCATCGTGTATGGCGTTGGCGCTGAACCGAAACTGATCGAACTCGATCACAACGCGCTGTGGCACGCCCTGCGCAAGGAAGCTTTCCACGCTTCGATCCTCGAGCTGGAAGTTGCCGGCAAGACCGAACAAGTGCTGCTGCGCGACGTGCAATATCACCCGTTCAAGCAAATGGTGCTGCACGTCGATTTCCAACGTGTCGACGCGAACAAGCCGATCCACATCAAGGTGCCGCTGCACTTCATCGGCGAGGAAAATGCGCCGGCCGTGAAGCTGTCCGCCAACATCGTCAGCCACGTCGTCAACGAACTCGACATCAGCTGCCTGCCGGGCAAGCTGCCGGAATTCCTGGAAGTCGACCTGTCGAAGCTGGAAGCCGGTGCATCGGTTCACGCCAAGGATGTCGCACTGCCGGCTGGCGTTGCGCTGACGCTGCACGTTGAGCAAGAAAACCCGCTGATCGCCTCGGCCGTGCAACCGGCTGGCGCCGCTGCCGAAGAAGCCGCTGCTCCGGCAGAAGGCGAAACGCCGGCTGCCTAAGGTTACACTTGGCATCAAGCGTCTGGATTCAGCGGCGACGCTGAACGAAAAACCCGCCGCGACGCAAGTCCGGCGGGTTTTTTATTGGATTTTCCGTTTAGTTCGCGGCGAGCCCTCCCCTTATCGAAGGCCCGCGCGACCCATGACATCGCCATGATCAAACTGATCGCGGGGCTCGGCAATCCGGGCGCCGAATACGCCGCCACACGGCACAATGCAGGTTTCTGGTTCGTCGACGCGCTGGCGCGCCAGACGGGGGCATCCCTGTCCAATCAAAAGAATTTCCACGGCTATGCTGGACGCGCGCATATCGCCGGCCACGAGGTATGGCTCTTGCAGCCGCAAACGTTCATGAACCGCTCCGGACAGTCGGTCGTGGCGTTGGCGCGCTTTTACAAGATCATGCCCGACGAAATCCTGGTCGTGCACGACGAACTCGATCTGCCGCCTGGCGCCGTCAAGCTCAAGCGCGGCGGCGGCAGCGGCGGCCACAATGGTCTGAAGGACATCAGCGCGCATCTGACGACCCCCGAATACTGGCGCCTACGCCTGGGGATCGGTCACCCGCGCACGCAACTGCCGGCCGGCAGTCAACAGCAGGTCGTGGATTTCGTGCTGAAACCGCCCCGCAAGGAAGAGCAGGACGCCATCGATGATGCCATGTCGCGCTCGCTCGATGTCATCGATCTGGCGGTCAAGGGCGATATGGAAAAGGCCATGATGCGCCTGCATGGCGCAGGCGGCCGTTCAGCATAGGGGCATTGAGCCCGCCGCGGGGCGGGAAGTCACGCGGCAGGTGGGTTGGGCGTGCCGATCGGCAAAGAAACGGCGCTCAGCCCTGTTTGGCTTGCTGGAGACGCGTGTATTTGACGAGCAGCGCCTCGCGGCTCTCGACATGTTCCGGATTGATCGGGATACATTCGACCGGACACACCTGTACGCACTGCGGTTCGTCGAAGTGGCCGACGCATTCGGTGCACTTGTTCGGATCGATCTCGTAGATCTCGATCCCCATCGAAATTGCATCGTTCGGGCATTCCGGCTCGCAAACGTCGCAATTGATGCATTCATCGGTAATCATCAACGCCATACGGCAAACTCCCGCGCCGGCGTCCGGAGCGCTCCGGACGCACAACGCTCATTTCTCGTGTTCCGCCGCCGGTCAGGCCTTGGGCTGGCCGCCGACCTTGGCGAGAAGCCATTTCTCGACGGACGGGAACACGAACTTGCTGACATCGCCGCCCAACTGGGCAATTTCGCGCACGATCGTGCCCGAAATGAACTGGTACTGGTCCGACGGCGTCATGAACATCGTCTCGACATCGGGTAACAGGTAGCGGTTCATGCCCGCCATCTGGAACTCGTACTCAAAATCGGACACGGCCCGCAGACCGCGCACGATTACCCGGGCTTGATGCTGGCGGACGAAATCCTTCAACAACCCCGAAAAGCCCTGCACCGTCACATTCGGATAGTGCCCGAGCACTTCGTTTGCGATGTCGATGCGCTCCGAGAGCGAAAAAAACGGCTTCTTGTTGCGGCTATCGGCCACGCCCACGACGAGCTTGTCGAATATGCCGGCAGCCCGGCGCACAAGATCCTCGTGGCCACGCGTGAGCGGGTCGAAAGTGCCCGGATAAATAGCCACTACCATGCCGACGTCTCCTCGCGGCTGGGGACCTGTGCTACGAACTTATTCATTGTCGTCTCTAAGGTTCGAAATCGATTCCAACAGATGATAATGCACCGCGCCGGCTTTCGCCTGACGCACACACGCAAGTTTTGCTCCGACGAGTGCCTGCGCGTCCAGCGCCGCGTCATTTTCCGCGTAGATTACCCCGTCCGGGCTCAGCAACCGGGCGGCTGCGGGCAGCAATTCCGTCAGCCAACCGCTGGCGAAGGGCGGATCGAGAAAAACCACATCGAAGGCTCCCGGCGGCAGAGTAGCGAGCAGGCGCCGGGCGTCCGCCTGCACGATCTCGACTCTGTCAGCCCGCAGTTTCTCCTGATTGGCGCGCAATTGGCGCACAGCCGGCGCAAACTGCTCGATCATCAGCACACGCGCGGCGCCCCGCGAGGCCGCTTCGAAACCCAGTGCCCCACTACCGGCAAATGCGTCGAGACAGCGCAAGCCCGTAAGATCCTGGCCAAGCCAGTTGAACAGCGTTTCACGCACTCGGTCAGGCGTGGGCCGCAGCCCGTCGCCTGCCGGCACCGGCAGGGGCGTGCGTTTCCACTCGCCGCCGATGATACGCACCTGCTGGGGCGCACCGCGCATGCGGGCGCCGGTCTGGCCGCCCTTCATCGGGCATCCTCCGTGCAAGGGCAGCGAAACACGCCGCCGGCGTCAAAATAATCGGACATCATGGCAATCTACGATACATTGTTGAGGCGAAACATACCACAACGGGCACCCCGCATAGACCCTGCCCGCTCGTCCGAATGAACGATTCGATGGATTCGATACACGCCATGGCGGTGCCCGCTATCACCCTGTCCGGTCTCGACAAGTCCTATGACGGCCGGCCGGTCGTCGACGACTTGTCCCTGACCGTGGCCACCGGCGAATGCTTCGGCCTGTTGGGCCCGAACGGCGCGGGCAAAACGACAACGCTACGCATGCTGCTCGGCCTGGTCACGCCGGATTCCGGCGAAATTACGCTGGGCGGGCTCGAAATCCCGAGATTCGCGCCCGACGCGCGCCGGCGTGTGGGTGTCGTACCCCAATTCGACAATCTCGACCCCGATTTCACGGTTCGCGAGAATCTGGAGGTCTTTGGCCGGTACTTTGGCCTGTCGGCCGCCGAATCGCGCCGGCGCGTTCCCGACCTGCTCGACTTTGCCCGTCTGACGCAAAAGGCCGACGCGCGCGTGGCGCAGCTTTCGGGCGGCATGAAGCGCCGGCTGACGCTGGCCCGCGCACTCATCAACGATCCGGATCTGCTGGTACTCGATGAACCGACCACCGGCCTCGACCCGCAGGCGCGACACCTGATCTGGGAGCGCCTGAAGTCCCTGATGACCGCCGGAAAGACGATCCTGCTGACCACGCACTTCATGGAAGAGGCCGAGCGCCTTTGCCATCGGCTGTGCATCATCGACGGCGGCCGAAAGATTGCCGAAGGCACACCCCACGCCCTGATCGCCAGCGAGATCGGCTGCGACGTCGTGGAAGTCTTCGGCGAGGCAGACGCCGCCACCCGCGCCGCGCTCGAACCCCTGTCGCTGCGCATCGAAACGAGTGGCGAGACGCTGTTCTGCTATGTCCGCGACGCCGCCCCGGCACTTGCCTATCTGCAGAACGCGCCGGGCGTACGGTATCTGCACCGGCCCGCGAACCTGGAAGATGTCTTTCTCAAACTGACCGGAAGGGAGATGCGGGACTGATCCGCCCACTCATGGCCTACGATCCGACGACGAAATCCGCTGCCCGGCAAACCTACCCGCAGCCGTTCCTGCCCGGCCCCTGGTTGTGGGTGGCCGTCTGGCGGCGCAACTTCCTGGTCTGGAAGAAACTGGCGATCGCCTCGATGTTCGGCAATCTCGCCGATCCGATGATCTACCTGTTCGGCCTCGGCTTTGGCCTGGGCATGATGGTTGGCGAGATCGACGGTATTTCCTACATCGCCTTCCTTGCAGCAGGCACGGTCGGTTCGAGCGTGATGATGTCCGCGAGTTTCGAGTCGATGTACTCCGCCTTCTCGCGCATGCACGTTCAGCGTACATGGGAGGCCCTCCTGCACGCGCCGCTGACCCTCGGCGACGTGGTGCTGGGCGAAGTCGCGTGGGCGGCGAGCAAGGCGACGCTATCGGGCCTCGCGATTCTGGTCGTGGCGAGCGCACTCGGCTACGCGCGGATCGACAGCCTGCCGGTGGTGCTCCCCGTCATCGTGCTGGCCGGCATCGCGTTTGCGAGTCTGGCGATGGTGGTGACCGCCCTTGCACCCAGCTACGATTTCTTCATGTTCTACCAGACCCTGGTGATGACGCCGATGTTGCTGCTCTCGGGCGTCTTCTTTCCGCTTTCCCAGTTGCCGCCGGCCGCGCGTCACGTGACGGAACTCCTGCCGCTCGCGCACGCTGTCGAACTGGTACGCCCGGCGATGTTGGGTCGTCCGCTGGTGTCTCCGCTCTGGCACCTCGCGGCGCTCGCCGCCTATGCCATCGCCGGCCTGTTGATTGCACTGGCCCTGCTGCGGCGGCGCATCTTGCGCTAAGCGCGCCCCACCAAAGCAAAAACGGGCGGCGCCGAATTCAGGCGCCGCCCGTTTTGCACGATGCGCGTAGCGCCTACCGCGACACGGCCTTGAATACGTCGCCCGGCCCAACCACAACCGTGACCATCCGGTCCGGCTGGAGATGACGCGCGAATGCGGCGCGAATATCGGCGACCGTCACGGCCGTCACCTTCTCCGTCCAGGTGTCGAGATAATTCAGCGGCAAGCCATAGAAGCCGATCGCGGCAACGTTCGCGAGCAATTTCCGGTTGCTGTCGAGCCGCAGCGGAAAGCCATTGACGAGATTGTCCTTGGCCGCCTTGAGTTCGCTGTCGGTCGGGCCCTCCGCGACGAACTTGTCGAGCGTGGCGCGGACCACCTTGAGCGCTTCGGGTGCCTGTTCGCGACGCGTTTGCAGGCCGATCTCGAACGGTCCCGGCTGCAGTTGCGGCATGAAATAGCTGGTGACGCCGTACGTCAGTCCGCGCTTTTCCCGCACCTCGCTCGTCAGACGCGACACGAATCCACCGCCGCCGAGGACGTAGTTGCCGACCAGCAACGGGAAATAATCGGGATCGGCGCGTTCGATGGCCGGTTGGCCGATGAGGATATGCGCTTGCTCGGCCGGATGCGGCAGATCGATCTGCACGGCGTTGGCGAGCTTTGCGACGGGGGGCATCGCCGGCGGCGGCGAACCGGTGGGCAGGCCGGCAGTCAACTGCGCGACGATCCGCTCGGCCTCGGCGCGATCGATGTCGCCGACCAGCGTGACGACCGCACGGCGCGGGCTGTAGGTCTTGCGATAGAACGCCACCAGGTCGTCGCGCGTGAGCGATCCGACGCTCTTCGCCGTGGCACTGGCCCCATACGGATGGCTGCCATACATGGCGCGGCGAAACGCCTTTTGCGCGATGACTTCCGGCTTCGTGTCCGCTTCCGCGATGCTGGCGATCAGGCGAGACTTCTCGCGCTTGAGCACCGCCTCGGGAAACGCCGGATGCTGCAGGAACTGCGCAAGCGCTGCGAGCGCCGCCTGGCGTTCCGGCGCAGCGGACAGCGTGCGGATCGTAACGGTGGCGGCATCGCGCCCGGCAGACGTGGAAGACATTGCCCCGACGTCGGCGAAGCGGTCGGCAATCTGCGCTTCATTCAGCCCGGGCTGGCCGCCGGCGGCCAGCGCACCGGCGTCGAGCAGATCGGCCGTAACGGCGGCGAGGCCGTCACGGCCCGGCGGATCGTAGCGGCTGCCGGCGTCGAAATCGATGTTGATGTCGAGCATCGGGATCGAGCGGCTTTCCACGAACATCACCTTGGCGCCGGACGGGGCGGTCCACTGCTGGATCGGCAGCGCTGCATGCGCAGGCGTGGCAATGGCGGAAAGGGCGACCACTGTGGCCCAGGCCGGCGCGGCGATCACGCGAAAGAGTGCGGCAATTTTCATTGGATTCGAATCCCCTTAGCGCATGTTCTTGAGGTCTTCGGCGCCTTGTGCGCGCCGTTTCAGCGTTTGCGCGTCGACCGGCTGCGGCACGAGCGTAGCGACAGTCAGTTGATCGTCGCTGAAATACTTCTTCGCCACGGCTCGCACCTGCGCGGGCGTCACTGCCTTGAACTTGTCGAGCATCGGGTCGATATCGCGCCAGGAAATTCCTGACATTTCATTCAGGCCGATTTCCATCGCCTGTCCGAAGACTGAATCGCGCTTGTAGATTTGCGATGCGACGACTTGCGCCTTGACGCGCTTCAGTTCATCAGCCGTAACGCCATGCGTGGCAATCTCGGCGATCTGTCCGCGCAGCGCTTGTTCCAGTGCTGCCGGCGATTTTCCGGTGGCGGGCACGCCCTGGAGTATGAAGAATTGCGGGCCGCGTCCGAGGCCGTCGTAGCTGGCGCCGGCTTCATTGGCGATGCGTTGTTCGCGCACCAGATGGCGGCTCAGCCGCGCGTTGCTGTAGCCATCGAGCGCGGCTGCGAGTACTTGCAGCGCATAGACATCGTCGTCTTTTTGCACATCGTGGAGTTGCGGGGCACGGTAGGCCATGACGAGATACGGTAGCTCCGCGGGCGCCTTCACGCTGACACGGCGAACGCCGGTCTGCGCGGGTTCCTCTTGCGGCCGGCGTTCCGGCAGTGCGTGGCCGGGAATCGGGCCATAGTACTGCTCGGCCCAGGCCTTCACCTGTTTCGGATCGACATCGCCGCTCACGACGACGACGGCGTTATTCGGCGCATACCAGCGCTGATACCAGACTTTGGTATCGTCGACGGTCATGTGCTGGAGGTCGTTCATCCAGCCGACGATCGGGCGGCGGTAGGGATTCGCAACGAGCGCCGTGGCCATCAACTGTTCATCGAGCAACGCGCGCGGCTGGTCGTCGGTACGAAGCCGGCGCTCTTCCATGACTACCTGGATTTCCTTCTTGAATTCCTCGGCCGTCAACTGCAGGTTCTGCATGCGGTCGGCGTCGAGCTTCATCATGTCGGGCAGGCGCGACTTTTCCGTCTGCTCGAAAAAGCCGGTGTAATCCTTGCTCGTGAAAGCGTTTTCGCGGCCACCCAGCGCGGCCACACGGCGCGAGAACTCTCCGGGACCGACGGTTTTCGTGCCTTTGAACATCATGTGTTCGAGCGCGTGCGCGACACCGGTGGTGCCGTTGAATTCGTCGATCGAGCCGGCGCGATACCATACCATGTGCGCCACGGTCGGGGCACGATGATCTTCACGGACAATCAGGCGCAGGCCGTTGGCCAGCGTGAATTCCGAGGTATTGTCGATGGTACCGCTGCGACCGGCGTCGGCGGCGTGACCCAAGGTCACGGCTGCAGCCAACGTCAGTCCAGCCAAGGCATGAAGCCAGCGCATGGTTCCCCTTTCGCCCGTGACGGACGTCGATACGCGTCTGATAAAATACGCCGCATTTCCCGCGTCGGAAATGTCGGTTTGCCATTGTATGGCGTTTTCGGACCGTTTACTGACCACGCGCCCCACCTCGAGTTCTTCGCCTCATGTTCAGTTTTTTCAAACGCTTCAAATCCGGTAACGCCGCGCCGACCGAGCCGAGCCCCGCGCCACAGGCCGAACCGCCCGAATCACGGGCCTTGGGCACATCCGAAGCCGTCGCACGCGGGCCTGCGGAGGCGTTTGCCCCGGCACCGGCACCTGCGCGGGTCGAATCGGACATTTCCGGGGAAATGCCCGAAATCGCCCAACCGGCTCGGACGCCAGCCGTCGTCGCTGCGGTTGGGGCCGAGGCAGAAGCGGCCCTCGAAGCGGCATCCGAACCGTTGGCGGCGCCGATCGAGGTGAAGGACGACCGTGGCGAGACCATTGGCGAGATCGTGGCGGCACCTGCGCCGGCGCCAGCCGCGAAGCGTTCGTGGCTGACCCGCCTGAAATCGGGCCTGTCCAAGACGAGCGCCGGCCTGACGGGCATCTTTGTCGGTGTGAAGGTCGACGAAAACCTGTTCGAAGAACTCGAAAGCGCATTACTGATGAGCGACGCGGGCGTTGAAGCGACGCTCTACCTGATCGAAGCTTTGCGCAAGAAGGTCAAGGCAGAACGTTTGACGGAAGGCGAGCAGGTCAAACGCGCGCTGCATGACTTGCTGGTCGAGTTGCTGCGGCCATTGGAGCAAAGCCTGGTGTTGGGCCGCGAGCAGCCGCTGGTCGTTATGATCGCGGGTGTCAACGGCGCCGGCAAGACCACGAGCATCGGCAAGCTGGCCAAGCACTTCCAGGAGTACGATCAATCGGTGTTGCTGGCGGCGGGCGACACGTTCCGTGCGGCGGCGCGCGAACAGTTGGCAATCTGGGGCGAGCGCAACAACGTTGCGGTGGTCGCGCAGGAGAGCGGCGATCCGGCAGCCGTGGTGTTCGACGCTGTCAATGCGGCGCGGGCACGCAAAATCGACATCGTGATGGCCGACACCGCCGGCCGTTTGCCGACACAGCTGCACTTGATGGAGGAGTTGCGAAAGATCAAGCGCGTGCTGGCCAAGGCAGCGGACGGCGCGCCACACGAGGTCTTGCTCGTCATCGACGCCAATACCGGACAAAACGCGCTTGCCCAGGTCAAGGCATTCGACGACGCCCTCTCGCTGACCGGCCTGATCGTAACGAAGCTCGATGGCACGGCCAAGGGCGGCATCCTGGCGGCGATTGCGCGTCAACGCCCCGTGCCGGTGTATTTCATTGGTGTCGGCGAGAAAGTCGAGGACCTGCAGCCGTTTTCAGCGAAAGAGTTTGCCGACGCGCTGCTGGGGTAATACCCGCATTACCCCAGCGAAGCGCGCTGAAACACCAACCCGGCCGCAAGCGTCCACATCATCGTGCCGACGATCCCGTCGAGAATCTGCCATGCACGCGGCCGGGCGAACAGCGGCGCCACCAGCCGCGCGCCGTACCCGAGACCGCAGAACCAAAGGGCGGAAGCCGTCATCGCCCCCGCGGCAAACCAAAGATTCCCCGGCCAGGGTTGAGCGGCGCCCAACCCGCCGAGCAGGATCACCGTATCGAGATAGACATGCGGGTTGAGCATTGACAGCATGACCACGAGCAACAGCGTCCGTTGCCAGCTCGAATCCGCTTTCGCCGCGGCCGCACTGCCGTCGGCCTTCAACACACCCATGCCGTCAAAAGCGGCACGCCAGGCGCGAAGCCCATACCAGAACAGGAACGCCGCCCCGCCCCAGGTCACGGCTGCCAGAAAGCGCGGATAGGCGGCCACAAGGCTGCCCATGCCGGCCACGCCGGCGGCGATCAGCACCATATCGCAAATGGCGCAAACTGCCACGACGATGCCGACATGCCGCTGCAGAATGCCTTGTCGCAGGACAAACGCATTCTGCGCGCCGATCGCCATGATCAGGCTCGCGCCGAGTGCCATGCCCTTCCAGTAAGCGGCGTCGATCATGCCGAACCCCGCGCAGCCGTCGTGCGCGAGGTCCTTCCTGCCCGCTTACTCGGCATCCGGCTGCGCGCCCGGCGCGGCTTTCGCGAATGCGTCGAGCGACAGGCAATGTGCATTGATTACTGCGATGCGCGGAAATGGCGTCAAATCGACGTTGAAGCGTTCAGCGTTGTAAACCTGCGGTATCAGGCAGCAATCGGCCATCGTCGGCGTATCGCCATAGCAGAACTTGCCCGGCTGCCCTTGCGCCGCAAGACGCTTCTCGAATGCCGTGAAACCTTGCTCGATCCAGTGCACGTACCACGCGTTCTTCGCCTCCTCCGACACCTTCATGTCGTGCTTGAGGTAGCGCAACACGCGTAGATTGTTCAGCGGATGAATCTCGCACGCAATGCTCTGCGCCAGCGCGCGCACCCGTGCCCGGCCCAGCGCGTCGGCAGGCAGCAGCGCCAGTTCGGGGTGAACCTCGTCCAGATACTCGATGATCGCCATCGACTGGTTCATGACCTCGTCGCCGTCGACGAACGTCGGCACCAGCGAGTCCGGGTTCAGCGCCTGATACTCGGGCTTCAGTTGCTGGCCGCCGTCACGCACCAGGTGCACCGGAATAATGTCGTAGTCGAGCCCCTTCAGATTCAGGGCGATGCGCACGCGATACGCGGCGGAACTGCGGAAGTAGCTATACAGCTGATACATGAGAATCCTCGATCACCGTTGGTTGGGGGCCTCGCCCACGGTCCATCGCCGCCGCGTACGCCAGGCATGCCTCGCACGCGCCTGTCGCCCGAAGCACCACAGCGGGCCGAAACCCGTCATGGTACTGCAACGCAGCGCACAGGCGAACGCCGATTGCGTATGATGGAGCTTTTACGGCACCGATACGCCATGACCGCCGCCGACTCCTTTGCCTGTGCGCCGCTGCTCAAAACCATCGCTCGTGGCGCCAAGGGCGCTCGCCCACTGTCCGAGGACGAGACCCGCGCCCTGTTCGACGCGATTCTCGCGGACCGCGTCGGCCCGGCCGAGCTGGGCGGCGTGCTGATTGCCTATCGTATCAAGGGCGAAACGCCGGTTGAGCTGCGCGCCATGCTTGCCGCCGCCCACGCGACGTTTACGCCGCTGAACGCCCCGGCCGACGCGCCGCCGCCCGTTGTGTTGCCCAGCTACAACGGCGCGCGCAAGCAGCCGAACCTCACCCCGCTGCTGGCCCTGCTGCTGGCGCGCGACGGCATTCCGGCGCTTGTCCACGGCCAGCACCACAGTGGCACGCATCGCGTTGGCACCCAGGCGATTTTCGCCGCACTCGGCCACCCCGCCTGCCAGAGCGGCGCCGAAGCCGAAACGGCGCTGCGCGACCGGCGTGTCGCCTACCTGCCGCTTAACGCCATCTCGCCGCCGCTCGAACGCCTGCTCGAAATGCGCGCCGTGCTGGGCGTTCGCAATTCCGGGCATACCGTCGTCAAGCTCCTGCAACCGTTTGCCAGCCCGGCGCTGCGCTTGTTCAATTACACCCACCCGGAATACCGCGAAACCCTGACGGCCATGTTCTCCGACCCCGTCGACTCCCCTGCACCCGGCGTGTTGCTGGCACGCGGCACGGAGGGCGAGCCGGTCGCCGACGCACGTCGCCAGACCGCCATCGATGCCTTCTGCGAGGGGAAACAGACCACGCTCGTCGCGGCCGATGAAGGCGCCGTTGGCACGCCCCCCGATCTCCCCGCGGCCGACGCAGACAGCACCGCCCGCTGGATCGAATCCGTCCTGGCCGGCAACACGGCCGTGCCCTTGCCGATCGCCCGGCAAGTCGCCGGCATTCGCTCAGCGCTCGGCCTGCCGCAGGCGAGCGCTTAAGGCGCGTCCGGCGCGCCCGCCCCACATCACGGACTCAGCGGCGGTGGTCAAGCACCGCCGCCCGAAAGCGCCATCCCCACCCCGACTTGACAGCGGCCGCGCCCGGCCGCTATAGTCGTCGCCATGCCTACCGTGCATTCGACCACCCTCCTGCTATCGCTATCTTCCGCTGCCCTACCGGCCGCGGCGCGACACCTACGCCTGCTAACGCGTTGAGTTCCGTCGCAATTCTCCGAATTCTGTAGTTCCCGCAGTACCCCGAGCCGTTGCATGACAGGCTCACCGTGACGCCGACGTAGCCGCATGCTGCCCTGCTTTCGTTCCAGGCGCCATCGTGAAACGCCGTCACCCCCCTTGACCCAGGAAGGTATCGACCCATGGCAATTTTTCAGCCTTTCGCCCGTACGCAAGCCAGCGCTGCCCGCGTTGCGGCGGCGCGCGTGCTCGCGGTGCCGCTATCGCTGCCGCTACCGCTACCGATCGGCGGCCGGGCCTCGAGTAACGCAGGCCCATAGCCTCAGTGGCAGTCCGGCCGCCTTTCGCCACGTCGACCTTTGAAAAAATCCAACAAGGAGCTTCACGATGTTGCGCAATCCGGCTGAAAAATACCGTCCGTCCCAAACCGTCGCCCTGTCCAACCGCGCGTGGCCGAACCGCACGATCACGAAAGCGCCCATCTGGATGAGCACCGATCTGCGCGACGGCAATCAGTCCCTCATCGAACCGATGAGCATCGAGCGCAAGCTTCAGTTCTTCGACATGCTCGTGAAAATCGGCATGAAGGAGATCGAAGTTGCGTTCCCGTCGGCGTCGCAGACCGACTTCGACTTCGTCCGCCGGCTCATCGACGAAAACCGCATCCCCGACGACGTCACGATCGAAGTGCTCACGCAGTCGCGCGAAGACCTGATTCTCCGTACCTTCGAAGCATTGCGCGGCGCGCGCCGGGCCATTGTCCATCTGTACAATCCGATCTCGCCGGCCTGGCGGCGCATCGTGTTTGGCGCAACACGCGAAGAGACCAAGGACCTGGCGGTTTCTGGCATGCGCCTCATCAAGCAATGCGCCGCCGCACAACCGGACACGGAATGGGTCTTCCAGTACTCGCCGGAGACCTTCAGCTGCGCCGAACTGGCATTCTCGCGAGAGGTCTGCGACGCCGTGACGGAGGTCATGCAGCCTACGCGCAACAACAAACTCATCATCAACTTGCCGGCAACGGTCGAGTGCTCGACGCCCAATATCTACGCCGACCAGATCGAATGGATGCACCGGCACCTGTCGCGGCGCGATTCGATCGTCCTGTCGGTCCACCCGCACAATGACCGCGGCACGGCCGTCGCCGCCGCCGAACTGGCCATCCTCGCCGGCGCCGACCGCGTCGAAGGCTGCCTGTTCGGCAATGGCGAGCGCACGGGTAACGTCGATCTCGTCACGCTCGCACTCAATCTGTACACGCAAGGCGTCGACCCGTGCCTCGACTTCTCGGATATCGACGCGGTACGTCAATGCGTCGAAGCCTGCAACCAGATTCCCGTGCACCCACGCCATCCGTACGTCGGAGATCTGGTGCATACGGCGTTCTCCGGCTCGCATCAAGATGCCATCAAGAAGGGTTTCGCCGTTCAGCAACCCGATGCGCATTGGGACGTGCCCTATTTGCCGATCGATCCGGCCGATATCGGCCGCAGCTACGACGCGGTCATCCGAGTCAACAGCCAGTCCGGGAAGGGCGGCATGGCCTTTCTGCTTGAGCAGGGCTACGGCATCGCTTTGCCGCGCCGTCTGCAAATCGAGTTCAGCCGGGCCGTGCAGACGGTGACCGACGAAACGGGTCAGGAAGCCACCGCCGAGGCGATCCATGCGTTGTTCGTACGCGAATATCTCGATGGAGACGCGCCCTACCAGGTCACGGATTGCCGTCACGACGCAGCCGCCGGCGCTATCCAGATCGAAGTGACGGATCGGCGCGCGCCGATCAGCCTGCGCGGGCGCGGCGTTGACGCCGTGAGCGCTGTGGTGGCCGCTTTCAACGCGCGGCACGATGGGCAGATCCTCGTCACGGGTTCGCATGGCCATGCCATCCGGCGCGGTGGCGCCGAGCACACGGCGTGTTACGTGGAAGTTCGGGTAGGCGACGGACCCGTCGGCTTCGGCGTCGGCATCGCCGCTACCCCGCACCTTGCAGCCGCACGCGCCGTGGCGAGTGCGCTGAACCGGCATGCGGGCTCGTCCAGGGCATCGCCGCCCGATCGCACCCCCAAGGCAGCATGACACCGAAACCGCCGGTTCGGGCGACACGCCGCCCGGATCGGCGCCCGATTCGCGGAAATTCCGCAGGTGTCAAGAATCAGATGCGGTTCTTGTGGCCTGCCACGAGATGAGACGCCATTCGTCCGCTTCGCGCACATGCACCGCGGTGTAGGTCATCTGAGAGGCCAGGGAGCCGGTGGCCGTTTCGAGTTCGACGTACAGTTTTCCGGTCACGACCACCGTGTCGCCGAACTGACGCAACTCCTGAGCCTGGATTTCGATGTCACGGTACCGGCGGCGGCCCGACGACAGGGCACCGAGGAATTGCTCCTTGGTTTCCCGCTTGCCGTTGGAATGAACATAGTGAATGCCGTCGGCGAGAAGTGAATCCAGTTGTTCGACGTCGCCCTCGACCATCGCGCTGAAGCGCGCTGCCTCAAGACTACGAACCGCGTCGATATGCTTCCCCGCCATGCTGACCTCCTGCGTCACCCGTCGCCCTGTGTGTCGGCTTGAGATGCAATTTACACCAACATGCCGACGTTTGAGCAGAGACTTTTTCCGATCTTTTCTCCCCTGCTGGAAAACCCCGATCCCGATGGAAACTTCTTGTGGGGCAAGCCCTCTAATGGCCTTTAGCACTCCCGCCGGGGGAGTGCTAAAATACGTTCCCAAAGGCTCACCAGGAGAGTATTGACTTGACTACTGCCGCCACCATGCAACCGACGACGCCGGCTTTCGGCACGGCGCCGACCTCGCGTGCCCTGACAATTGCGCCGTCGGCAATGCTGCCGGGCAGTTTGGGCAATATCGACAGCTATATCCAGGCCGTCAACCGGATTCCGCTGCTTTCCGCCGAAGACGAGCGTTCGCTCGCCACACGCTTTCGCGAACACGAAGACCTCGAAGCGGCCCGTCAGCTGGTGCTCTCGCACCTGCGTCTTGTCGTCTCGATCGCCCGGAATTATCTGGGCTACGGCCTGCCGCACGCCGATCTGATCCAGGAAGGCAATATCGGCCTGATGAAGGCCGTGAAGCGCTTCGACCCGACACAAGGCGTGCGTCTCGTATCCTATGCCATGCACTGGATCAAGGCGGAGATTCATGAATATGTATTGAAGAACTGGCGCATGGTCAAGGTCGCCACGACCAAGGCCCAGCGCAAGCTGTTCTTCAATCTGCGCAGCCAGAAAACCAGTCTGCAGGCGTTCACGCCGGAAGAGATCGATCAGGTCGCACGCGACCTGAACGTGAAGCGCGAAGAAGTCATGGAGATGGAAACGCGCATGACCGGCGGCGATATCGCGCTCGAAGGCCAGACGGACGACGGCGAAACCGCCTTCGCCCCGATCGCCTATCTGGCAGACTCGCATCAGGAGCCGACCGCCGTGATCGCCGCGCGCGAGCGCGACCATCTGCATGGCGACGGCTTGCAGACTGCGCTGGCCAAACTCGACGCGCGCAGCCGCCGCATCATCGAAGCGCGCTGGCTCTCCGTCAACGACGACGGCAGCGGCGCCGCGACACTGCACGAACTGGCCGACGAATTCGGCGTGTCCGCCGAGCGCATCCGCCAGATCGAAGCCGCTGCGATGAAAAAGATGAAGGGCGCGCTGCAAGCGTACGCCCAAAGCCACGCGTAAACGAACAAACCGGCCAGCGGCCGGTTTGCATTGCGGGACTTGAAGCGTTACGAAACGAGCGTCTTCAAATCCTGCGTGATCGCGTCGATTGATTGGTCCGGACGCATGAACAGGCGCAACTGGCCGTTCGGGTCGAACACGTAGATGCCGGCGGTATGGTCGATCGTATAGTTATTGGGCGTGGAGCCCTCGACCTTGTTCACTACCACGCGGAAGCCCTTCGTCACCTTCTGCAACGCGGCGTCATCCGCCGGACGCAGGCCCAGGAACGCCGGATTGAACGCCGGCACGTATTGGCCGAGCAGTTGCGGCGTATCGCGTTGCGGGTCGACCGTCACGAAGATGACCTGCACCTTCTGCGCGTCGTTACCGAGCTTCTGCATGACCTGATTCATCTCGGCCATCGTCGTCGGGCAAACATCCGGGCAATGCGTGTAGCCAAAGAAGACCACGACGGCCTTGCCCTTGAAATCGGCCAGCGTATGTGTCTTGCCCTGCGGATCCTGCAGCGAGAAATCCTGCGCGAATTCCTTGTTGCCGGTGATATCGAGACTCTGGAACGACGGCTGATCCTTACCACATGCGGCGACGAGCACCGTCAGGGACAAGAGCGCAGCGGCGCGGCGCAACCACATGAAGGCAGGCGTCATGTTGAGCGGAACGAAAAGGTTAGCCGAGCAGGAAAATCTGCACGTAGTGATCGATCAGCAACGCCGCAAACAGCAACGACAGATAGACGATCGAATAACGGAACATCGAGCGCGACAGTTCGTCGGAATAGTTGCGCCAGAGTTTCCACGCGTAGCCGAGGAAAATGCCGCTCAGGACTACGGCTGCGGCCAGGTAGACATAACCGCTCATGCGATGCGCGAACGGCAGCAGCGACACCGCGAACAGCACGACGCTGTACAGCAGGATCTGAAGGCGCGTGTACTTCTCGCCGTGCGTGATCGGCAGCATCGGCAGCCCCGAGTTCACGTAATCCTGGCGGCGGTAGAGCGCCAGCGCCCAGAAATGCGGCGGCGTCCACACGAAAATGATCAGCACGAGAATCCAGGCATCCGCGGGCACGGCACCCGTGGCGGCAGCCCAGCCGAGGGCCGGCGGCATGGCGCCCGATGCCCCGCCGATCACGATGTTCTGCGGTGTGGAGGGCTTGAGGATGATCGTATAAATGATCGCGTAGCCGACGAAGGTGGCCAGCGTGAGCCACATGGTCAGCGCGTTCGTGAATGTGTACAGCACGGCCATGCCGGCAGCGCCGAGCACCGTCGAAAAAACGATGATCTGTATCGGCGTGATCTCGCCACGTGCGGACGGCCGCCATGCGGTCCGGCGCATGAGGGCGTCGACACGCTGCTCGATCAGGCAATTGACGGCAAACGCGGCCCCGGCCAGCAGCCAGATGCCAATGGTGCCGCCGATCAGCACCTGCCAGGGCACCATGCCGCGGGTGGACAGGAACATGCCGATCACGGCGCAAAACACGGCGAGCTGCGTCACGCGGGGCTTGGTCAGCGCCCAGTACTGCGCGATACGGCTAGCCGGTATGGGAGATAGAGTCGTGCTTTTCATACACTCTTGGCAATGCGCTACGCCGAGCCAGTCGGGGCGCCAGCGAGTGGAGCGGCAGCCCGGTCCGGCGTCGGGACGGGCGTCTGGCGGGCCAAGCGGCCGGCCGCGATAATGCGGTAGTTTAGCATAACGAGCAGCAGCAGCATGACCGCTGCCCCGCCGTTATGGGCGACCGCATTAAGCAGGGGCCATTGGAAGACAATGTTCGACAGGCCGGTGGCGAACTGCACGAACAACAGGGCAAACAGGAATAAGGCAGGTCGCCGCAGCATCGCATGGCGGCGCAAACGCGTGGCCAGCCAGCCCAGGTACAGCACCACCATGACCGCGAATGTGCGATGCACCCAATGGATCGCCACCAAGGCGTCCATGGGAATGATCTCACCGCCGGCGGTGCGGCCCAACTCGCGCCAGAGCTTGAAGCCGTGACCGAAGTCCATCGGCGGAATCCATTGCCCCTGGCACGTCGGGAAGTCCGTGCATGCCAGTACGGCGTAGTTGGTACTCACCCAGCCACCCAGTGCAATCTGGAACACGAGTAACCCCAGACCGGCCAATGCCGCCCAGCGCCAGCGCGTCGCAGCGGGGTCGGCCGCGACCATGCCCGGCGGCATCTGGCGGCACGCCAGCCACACCAGCGAGCCGAGCAAGGTCAGCGCCAGCAACAAGTGAGTGGTCACAATTACCGGCTGCAGTTTCATCGTGACCGTCCATGCACCAAACGCACCCTGCAGGCAGACGAGAAAGAACAGGCCGGTGGCCAGCCATGGCGACTGTTTCAATTCCTTGCGCTTGACCCACGCGAGCACCATCAGCGCGATGATCAGTACGCCAACCGCCATGGCAAAGTAGCGATGGACCATCTCGATCCATGCCTTCATGAAAGTCACCGGTCCGCTCGGTAGCAACGTCTGCGCAGCATGAATCTCCGGATGCGCGGCAAAAGGCGAGGACGTGCCATAGCAGCCAGGCCAATCCGGGCAGCCGAGGCCGGAATCGGTCAGGCGCGTGAAGCCGCCGAACATGATGAGGTCTAGCGTGAGAAAGACCGTCACCCAGGCAAGCTTGCGGTATTTGTTTGCGTCGCGCCGGATCAGCACCCAGGTCAGCGGCAGCACCGCGATCGCAAGGCCGATCAGGCCCAGTTCCAAAACGTAAAGCATCGATAACTCAATCCATTGCATGTCGTTGCATTGTGCGCGCCGACGCGGCGGGATCAGCCGGTCCCCGACCACTTCAGCAGCCGCGCCAGATCGCTCTTGATCTTGCCCGGCTCGGGATCCTTCGGAAACGCCATCATCAGATTGCCCAACGGGTCGACCAGATAGATGTGGTCGCGCACGCCCGTGCCAGCCTGCGTCGGCAGCCATGCGGCCAACGCGACGGGGTCGGCGCGCAGTTCGCTCGTTTCCTCGTATGCCTCGTGAATCCTCGCCGGCACCGGCGCACCATCGGTGATCAGCCACAGGGTCTCCACCCGCGTGCGTTCAGTGCCCTGCAACACGCGAATTTGCCGCATGTAATACAGCTTGTTGACGCACTTCTCGTCGCACGCGGCCGTATCGACACTCAGCATCAGCCATTTGCCTTTCATATGCGCGAGCGGCACTGGCTGGCCGCTTTCGTCTCGCACCATGAGGCCGGCCGGAATCGGCCGCTGCGGCTCGATCAGTTGGCCGTACGCCGACGTGCCGCCCTGCGGCCGGAAGACGTAATACATGAGGTACGCCGCCACCGCCGGCGCGGCGCACACGACAAACAGCAAAATCAGCATGCGCCGCGCTTTACGGCGCTGCGCGGAGTCCTTCACCGGTTCATCCGGTGTCGTTACGTTCGGGTTCATGCGGTCCCTTCTTCCTTCATGGCGTTCGTCGATCCGGCGGCGAGCATTCGCCCGCGCCGATAGGCCAGTCGCAGGCCCATGATGGCCAGCACCAGCGACATGGCGAACCACTGTGCCATGTAGCCGAAATTGCGGTTCGCGCCCGAGGCCGGGGCCGGCCAGTCGCGCAAAAGGCGATCGTCCAGCGCACTGGTTTGCATGACGACGAACGGCTGGAGCACCAGCCCGGTTTCCTTGGCGTAGGCGGCCACGTCGAGGTTCTGGCGAATGGGCGTGCCGGCGACCGAGCCGTTGCCAAGCTCGAACGCCCGGCTCGGGTCGGCCTGCGCGATGCCGTCGATCGTCACGGCGCCCTGGGGGGTCGGATACGGCATGATTGCCGTACGGTCCCGCAGGTCGCGCGGCAGCCACCCGCGATTGACCAGCACTGCGTGTCCAGGCGAGATCTCGAGCGCCATCACGACATAAAAGCCGGGCTGTTCATTGCGGGGGCGATTATCGAGATAAACGACCCGATTGCCAAGAAACTGTCCCGAAATACGCACCCGATGGTATTCGACGTCGGCGAGCGAAACAGGCTCGGTGCCGATCGGCACCACGGGCGCAGCTTCCCAACGCTCGATTCGCGCCTGATGGGCGAGCCGTGTCTGTGCGCGTCCATACTGCCAGAAGCCGAGCGCAGCGGTCAGCGCCACGCCCGATGCCACCAACAGCGCCGGCCACGGCCGACAGCCCCGCAAAATCGTTTTCAACACGTGATCAACCCAGTCCTTGCCCGTTCACGCCACATATGGTCGCCACGATGATGAGATAATGACAGTCTTACCCGCTCGGACCGATCATGCGCATCCTCGTTGCCGTCGCCTTCGTCCTGATTCTAGGCAGTCTCGCTTCCGCGCTGTTCTTCATGATGCGGGACAAGGGCACTACCAACCGCGCCGTACACTCGCTGATGCTGCGCGTCGGCTTTTCGGTGGCGTTGTTCCTGTTCATCCTGTTCGCAAACTGGATGGGCTGGATTCACAGCACCGGTATACGGTACTGATTCCCGGAACAATGCCGTGCGGCAAAACGCCGCACCGAACCGCCCATCGGGCGAATCCGCCCACCGCATGCGCGCAGCGCCGTCCCGCTTACCCCGCTGCGGCATAACGCCGCATCCTGTCCCGCATCGCCAGCTTGCTGCAGCGGCCGACGTTCGTCCATCGGACGAATCCTGAAATGGCGTTGTGCAACGAAAACGCCGCCGGAAGCGGCGGCGTCGTTCGCGCTGGCGTCATGCTTCACGCTTGCCCCGCGCGCCGGCAACCTGCAGCCACCGGCCCGCAGCCGCGCAGTCTACAGCCAGTACACCACGACGTACAGGCCGAGCCAGACCACGTCCACGAAGTGCCAGTACCAGGCAGCGCCCTCGAAGCCGAAATGGTGGTCCGGCGTGAAGTGCCCCTTGATCAGGCGAACCAGCATGACCGTCAGCATGATCGCGCCCAGCATTACGTGGAAACCGTGGAAGCCGGTCAGCAGGAAGAACGTTGAACCGTAGACGCCCGAAGTCAGCTTCAGGTTCAATTCCGAATACGCGTGGTGATATTCGAAGGCCTGGAAACCCAGGAATACCACACCGAGCACCACCGTCAGCGCCAGCCAGAAAATCGCCTTGGTACGTTCGTTGGCACGCAGCGCATGGTGCGAGACCGTCAGCGTGCTGCCCGAGGTCAGCAGCAACGCGGTGTTGAGCGTCGGAATCGGCCACGGGCCCATCGTCTCGAACGCGTCGACCACGCCGGCCGGGCCGGTGTTCGGCCACGCGGCCGCGAAATTGGGCCACAGCAGCTTGTTGTCGAGATCGGCAAGCCACGGCATCGCCAGCACTCGCGCATAGAACAGCGCGCCGAAGAACGCCGCGAAGAACATGACTTCCGAGAAGATGAACCAGCTCATCCCCCAGCGGTACGACAGGTCGATACGCTTGCCGTAGAGGCCGCCTTCGGACTCGACGATCGCGTCGCCGAACCATGCGCGCAGCACGAACAGCGTCCAGAGCAGGCCAACGAGCAGCGTCCAGGGCGCCCACGCCTGTCCATTGACCCAAGCCGCGGCGGAGCCCAGCACCACCAGCAGACCGATACTGCACATCACCGGATGGCGGGACGACGCCGGCACGTAGTAATAGGGCGCCGTTTGGTGTTGACCACTCATTGTTGTTTCTCCACTCTCAGTCCAGTTTTCGAATGTCGCCTCAGCTCGCCACGCGGATCGCCAATTTCACCAGCACGATCAGTGCGACGATAAACAAAAGCCCGCCGATCCCGCCCGCGATAATCAGATGCACAGGGTTGAGCTGTGCCATGTCGCGGTCGTGATCACGGCCTTTCCGCACCCCGAAGAACGACCAGAAGACGGCTTTGATCGTCTGGCCGAACGACAGCTTGCGGCGGGCCGCCTCCTTGAATTCATCCATTGCCGCCCCCATCCTTCCCGTCATCGGCCGCAGCGTTCGGCGGCGTCTTTCCGAGATCAAAAAAAGTATAGGACAGCGTGATCGTCTTCACATCCTTCGGCAGGTTCGCATCGATGACGAACACCACCGGAAATTCCTTCGCCTCGCCCGCCTGCAGCGTCTGCTGCGTGAAACAGAAGCACTCGATCTTCTTGAAGTAACTGGCCGCCACCGCCGGCACATAACTTGGAATTGCCTGCGCACGCACACTATGCGGCTGCTGATTCGCGACCTCGTATCGGATCGTCGCCATCTGTCCCGGATGCACCTGCATACTGCTCTGCGCCGGCGCAAACGTGAGCGGTCCGCGTGCATTGGCGTCAAACTCGACGGTGATCAGCCGGCTTTCGTCGACCTGCGTGTTGCGCGCAACGATCCCGCTCGACTTGTCGCCCAACTGATTGATGCCGACGAACTCGCAGAACGCCTTGTAGAACGGCACCATCGCGTAGCCGAAGCCAAACATCACGGCCACCATCAGCAACAACTTGCCGAAGGTGCGAAGGTTCAAACGCCGCATGCCGCTCATCGCCGCTTCCTACAAAGGGGGCCCGCTTCCGCGCCGCAAGCAGCGCCCTACATGCCCATCAATTTCGTCTTGATCATCACGCCAATAAAGAAGACCGCCACGACCGTCAGGAGAATCAGACCGGTGCGCAGGTTGCGGGCGCGTAGCGCATCGCGTGACGAACTTTTTTCTTGAGGCGAAGACATTTCGGATCCCGTTGTTTCCGGCGGCGGTGGCACAGTGGATATCACCGTGCGCGCCGCCGCCATCCCACGACTACATTCTGACCGGTGCGCCGATCAATGGACTCTCGGCGGCGTCTCGAAGGTATGGAACGGCGCCGGGCTCGGCACAGTCCACTCGAGGCCTTCGGCGCCATCCCACGGCTTGGCTTCGGCCGGCTTGCCACCGCGATACGACGGCAGCGCCACGAAGAACAGGAAGTACACCTGCATCAGGCCGAAGCCCAGCGCGCCGATCGACGC
>NZ_CABPRZ010000036.1 GCF_902459695.1 Pandoraea terrae | reverse complement strand
GCGTTGACCCGCTTTCCGCGTACGTGTGTTCTGTCGGGAGCGGAAAGCGGGTCAATGCTGCGGCCGGCGTGAGCATCGGTAGGCAAGAGGGGCAGTTGCGGCCGACGCGAGCATCAATAGGCAAGAAGGGCAGTTGCGGCCGGCGCGAGCATCAACAGGCAAGCGAGGTAAACGTCGGCCTTACCAAGGCAGCGCAGGCGCGATGTTCCCGGCGATACCGGCCGCGCGGCGCGTGGCGGCGTCGGCGGCTTCCGGGTGCGGCAGGATCCAGAAGTCCCCGGCCGCGACGCCCGTGAGAATACGCTCGGCGACAGCCTCCGCCGGCGTACCGCCTTCGATGCCCGCGCGCAAGAAACCGTTCATTTGCGCGACCCCGGCGGCCGACGCCTCAGTGAGCCCGCTCGCGATGCCCGTTGCAACCGGCCCCGGGCAGACGACCGAGACCTTCAGCGGCAGACCGGCCGCAGCGATTTCCAGTGCCAAAGTTTCCGTCAGCGACACCACACCTTGCTTCGAAACCGTGTACGGCGCCAGATAGGGGCCGACGGCGATGCCGGCCATCGATGCCACGTTCACGATATGACCGCTGCCCTGGGCGAGCAGACGCGGCACAAATGCGCGATGCGCGTGCACCACACTCCACAGATTGATGTTGAGCGTGCGCTGCCACACTTCGGGTGCAATTTCCCAGCTATTGCCCGAAACAAGCACGCCCGCGTTGTTGATGAGCAGATCAACATGCCCCAGCGCCTCGAAACTGCGGACGCAGAGTGCCTCCACCGCATCGGCGCTCGAAACGTCCGTCGGAATGGCGAACACCCGCGCCTCGGGCGTTTCCAACTCGCGGCAGACCTGATTCAGGCGTTCGGCGTTGACGTCGGCCAGTGCGAGGGCGTAGCCCTGCGCGGCCAGGTGGGCGGCGAGCGCGCGGCCAAGGCCGCCGGCTGCGCCGGTGATGACTGCGGTTCGTTGGGACATGCGGCGTCTCCTGATGTCGTTGGAAAATGGCATTGAATGACGCGTATTTCTACCGGCACCACACGCCGCAAGCATCGTCCGTTTTGGTCGCATCGAGGAAAAATCCCCGGCGGCACCGAATGCAATATATCAGGCGGCCGTCAGTGAATACCCGCAGGCGAGGCCAATCTAATGCATTTAGACGAGGAGGTAACTGGCCCGTTTCCTATACATTGCCTGAGACGTCCCGAAATACAGTAGACCAGCCCGAAGCTGGCCGTTTTCAAGGGAAAACACCGAGACATCCGGCCGCTAGCTGAAGCCGATCAATTCTTATAATCAGCCGATCAATAAAAATAATATCGACGAACGGTGCGATCCGACACCGCAAAAAAAGTCCGCAACGCGCCACTGCGAACGGTGGCCGGTGCGGGCGGATCATGAAATAGGAGACGAGGTATGTTGATGGCCACTTCACGCAGCTACGACGAGGCCCCATCGTTTGCGCAGGCCATGCTGGCGATGCCGCAGTTCAGCGCGCTGATCGAGGAGATTTATCAAGGCCCGACGGAAGATGTGCCCTGGGGCACCGCGCTCGAGACGATGCGCCGCCTGCTCGGCGGGAGCCACGCCACGCTGATTCTGCGCCCCCCCGCAGCCGATCGCCCCGGTCTCATGATCAACGCCGCCCACGACGGCATTACGCCGGCGGCCGCCTCGTACAACAATTATTATTATTCGCTCGATCCGATCGTCAATCTGCCGGCCGACCGCGTCACGACCGCCGATGAACTCTTCGGTGCCGAGAAGTGGCTTTCCAGCGAGATCTACAAGCAGTTCCTGCGCGATCTGGACATTCGCTACGTCCTGGCGGCCGACATCCGCACGGAAGACGGCGTCGAGTGCCGATTCCGCGTTTCGCGCGGGCACACGGGAGAGGACTTCGGCGTGCGCGAGCGCGCTCTCCTGTCGATTCTGCTGCCGCACTTGAAGCGTGCCGTCGACCTGCACTCCCGGCTCGACCTGATCGAATCCGAACGCACGCTGTACGCGAACACCGTCGATCGCATGTTGGTCGGCACCGTGATTCTCGACGATACCGGCACGATCCTGAAGACCAATGCGGCCGCACAGGAAATTCTCAGTCATCACGACGGCATCCGCATCAACAATGGCGCATTCGACTTCAACTACGCCCAGGAACAACGCCAGTTCCAGAAGATGATCAAGCAGATGCTGGCGCCGCAACCCGCGGGCGCGGTGCAACCTGCGATGATCGAGGCAATGTCGATCACGCGCCCGTCGGGCAAGGCAAAGCTCGGCCTCCTGATTCGCGCAATCCCGTTTGCCGAATGGTCGGAAGAGAACAAGTGGCGCCCGGCCTGTGTCGTGTTCATCCGGGATCCGGAGTGCCGCTCGGATGCCTCGCGCGAAGTCATGCGCAAACTCTTCGACTTCACCCCTGCGGAAACGTCCCTCGCGCTCCTGATGGCGAACGGCTACTCCGTCGAAGATGCGGCGGATGACCTCGGCATCAGCAAGAACACGGCGCGCGCGCATCTGCGTGCAATCTTCTCGAAGACGGGGGTCACCCGTCAGGCCACGCTGGTCCGGACGCTGCTCTCCAGCGTCATTTCACTCGGCTGATCAAAGCACCGGCCCATCCCCCAGAAGGGGGATGGGCGTCAGAGCTTCGCGCTCACGACGAATGGCATGCCTGCGGGATCCTTGAGTACGGCGCGCCACTCGTGCGGCCCTTTCTCCAGCGCGCGGGTGACCGTCGCCCCTGAAGCTGTGGCGGCATCGATCGCTGCGTGCAGGGCGTCGAGCGATTCACACGCATAGCCGAGCGCCGGCACGTCGACAAGCCGCTCTTCCCCGGCAACCAGCGCCAGCGTGATTCCTCCCGCATCGATTGCGCAATAACGATCTCCATCGCGAAACTTCACGGCCAGCTTGAGCGTGTCCGCATAGAAGCGCACGCATGCGTCGAGATCGTCGACCGGGTGAATGACCAGTTTGGCTTTCATATCCGTCCTCCGGCAAATGCCGAAATGTCCCGCCTGAGCGAAACAGGTTAATTAACTTGGCAATGCGATTTGAAAATCGCTGAAAGTGCATTGCATCTTAGGGATTTCGGGAAAGATTTGCGTAATCCAAACAGACGTTGTTGAAAAATTCCGCAAATTTCAAACTGTGCCTCAATCGGCCAATGTGCCGGGCGAGGCAAACGAAGACGCGAATGGCTCGCGATTCCTGAAAAATATCCAGCATTTGAAATTGGAGACTGGCGATGAAGTTCTCACTGATTTACGAAGCGCAGACGGTCGATGCATCGCGGGCCGGCGATCACAAGGTTTTCGACGAGATCATGGAACAGGTCGAACTCGCCGAAGAGAAGGGCTTTGACGTGATCTGGGCGGTGGAGCACACCGCGCTGACCAACTACGCCCACATGAGCGCGCCCGAGACCTTCCTCGCCTTCGTAGCCGGGCGCACCAAGCGCATCGGCATCGGGCACGGTGTCGTGTGTCTGCCGCCGGCCATGAACCACCCGGTGAAGGTCGCCGAACGCGTGGCAACGCTCGACATCCTGTCCAACGGTCGCATGCATTTCGGCGTCGGCAAGGGCGGCACCCAGCAGGAAGCCGGCACCTTCGGCTATGACCTGAATACGTTGTATCCGATGATCGACGAATCCATGTACCTCATCCCCAAGATGTTCGTACAGGACGAAATCGAGCACGACGGTGAATTCATCAAGATCCCGCGCCGCCCGATTCATCCGAAGCCGCGTCAGGAGCCGCATCCGCCGATGTACATGGCGTGCACCAACACCGACTCGCTGGAGCGCGCTGGCGGACGCGGCATCGGCGCGCTCGTGCTCGGCTTTGGCGGTCCGGAAGACGTGGCGCGCAAGAACCAGGTCTATCGCGATGCCTGGGCCGCGCGCAAGCCCGAAGACCAGGTCGGCTTCCGTCCGCTGCAGCATCTGGCGGCACTGTGCCCGACCATCGTGCTCGAAGACGGTCTGGCCGCACGCAAGATCGGCATCAAGGGCCAGCGCTACTTCATGGAATCGCTCGCCTACTGGTACACCGGTGGCGAGAAGCCGAATCCCGACGCATGGGACGCTGAAAATTCCACCGAGGCCGATGCCGAAGGCAAAGCCGTCATCAAGACGAGCTTCGCCTCGGAAAAGGTGGCGGTCGACTTCAGCGATCCGGCGATGATGATGCTCAACCCGAACCATGCCTACGGCACGGTCGAGGATTGCATCGGCTACGTGCAACGCCTGATCGACGCCGGCGCGGACGAAATCCTGTTCATCTGCCAGATGGGCACCGTGCCGCAGTGGGCGCAGCTCGAGACGATCCGCAACATCGGTGAGCACGTGATTCCGCATTTCCGCAAGCAGGGCGTGAAACTGCGCGCAACCGCATGACAGCCCTCGCCCTCATCGCCGCCGCGCGCGAACTCGCGCCGGTGTTGGCCGGGCGCGCCGCCGCCGCCGAGGCGGCGGGGCGTATTCCGGGCGAGACGGTCGCCGACATGCAGGCGGCCGGCTTCTTCAAGGTCCTGCAGCCGAAGCGCTACGGCGGCGAGGAGCTCGATCCGCAGACGTTCTTCGAAGTCCAGATGGCCCTGGCGCAAGGCTGTATGTCGACGGCTTGGGTGTACGGCGTCGTGGGCGTGCACAACTGGCAACTGGCGCTGTTCGATGATCGCGCCCAGCAGGACGTCTGGGGCAAGAATCCGGAAACCTTGATCGCATCGACCTACATGCCGGTCGGCAAGGTGACGCCGGTCGAAGGCGGATTTCGTCTGTCGGGGCACTGGAAGTTTTCGAGCGGCAGCGAATTGTGCGACTGGATTTTCCTCGGCGCGCTCGTGCCGCCGGCGGTAGCGGGCGAACCGCCCGAGTACCGGACCTTCCTGTTGCCGCGCAGCGACTACCGCATTGAACGCAACTGGGACGTGATGGGCCTGCGCGCCACCGGGAGTCACGATATTCATGTCGACGATGCGTTCGTGCCGGCCTACCGCACTCACCGTTCGGTGGACGGCGCGAACGGCACGAGCCCGGGTTGCGCCGTCAACCCGTCGCCGTTGTATCGCTTGCCGTTCGCGCAGATCTTCGTGCGTGCGGTGTGTACCGCGTGTATCGGCGCGCTCGAAGGCGGACTGGACGACTTCCGCCGTTATGCAGACGGGCGCGTGAGCGCAAATGGCGGCACGAAGACGGCGGAGGATCCGGGCGCGCAAGTCGCGTGCGCCAACACGGCCGTGGCCATCGACGAGATGAAAGTGCTGCTGCGCCGCAATTTCGACGAATTGCTCGCCAGCGCCACGCGCGGCGAAACCGTCGACATGACCCGGCGCACGCATTTCCGTTATCAGTCGGCGCAAGTGGCCGAGCGTTGTGCGCAGCTGGCCAATCAACTGCTGCGCTACGCGGGCGGCAACGGCATCTATCTGAGCAACCCGCTCGTGCGCCGGTTCCTCGACCTGCACGCTGCACGGGCGCATTACGCCAACAACGTGGACCGTTTCGGACAGAATCTCGGCGGCGTGCTGATGGGGCGTCCGAACGGCGATTATTTCCTGTAGGGCGATGGCGGCCGGCACGACGCCGGCCTTGTCCATCGAATAAAGATCACAAGGAGACATAGGCATGGGACAACGCGTCGAAGGCAAGATTGCCATCGTGACGGGTGCCGCGAGCGGCGTAGGCAAGGAAGACGCACTGCTGCTCGCGCGTGAAGGCGCGCGCGTGGTCATCACCGACCTCAACGAGGAAGCCGGCCGCGCCGTCGCGCGCGAGATCGGCGATGCGGCACTGTTCGTGCGTCACGACATCGCCAATGAGGCGGACTGGCGTGCCGTAATGGCGGCGACCGCCCAACGTTTCGGCGCGCCCGACATCCTCGTCAATAATGCGGCGATCCTGGCCGTCGGTTCCATCGAGGACACCACGCTCGAGCAATGGCAAAGGATGCTGCGCATCAATGCCGACGGCTACTTCCTGGGCTGCCAGAATGCAGTGGCGGCGATGAAGGAGAAGGGCGGGTCGATCGTGAACATGTCGTCGGTCGCAGCGCTTGGCGGCATGGGCATGTTCTGCGCGTACAGCGCGAGCAAGGGCGCCGTGGCGGCCCTGACACGCGCAACGGCGTCGTACTGCAAGCAAGTCGGCTACAAGATCCGCTGCAATTCCGTGCATCCGGACGGGATCCTTACGCCGATGACCCTCGCATTGCTGCCGGCCGACGGCGGGGCGACCGAACTCGCGACACAAGGGGCAACGGACCCGATGGCGCGCATGTGCTCGCCGCAGGACGTGGCCAATCTGGTGCTGTTCCTCGCGTCCGACGAGTCCCGCTTCGTCAACGGCGCCGAGATGCGCATCGATAACGCCCAGATGTTGATGGGCGTGGCGTAACACGAACGGCATCGGGGCGGCCGGCAGCAGGCTTGGCCGTAGTCCCGATGCCGCGCGAGGCAGCAGGAAGATCCGTCAGGAGAAGCGCGGATGCATCTCGACTACACCCCACGACAGCATGCCTTGCGCGCCGAAGCCGAGGCGTGGCTTGCCGAACATGTGCCACAGGCACCCCTGGCGAGCTTTGATACCGCCGAAGGCTTTGCGCAGCATCGCGCATGGGAGCGCACACTTCATGGTGGACGCTGGAGCACGCTCGTCTGGCCGCAAGCCCTCGGCGGGCGCGGCAGCGATCTCGTCGACTGGCTCGTGTTCGAGGAGGCGTATTGGCGCGCCGGCGCGCCGGCGCGCGTGAACCAGAATGGCATCTTTCTGCTCGGGCCGACCCTGATGGCCTTCGGGACGCCGGCACAGCAGGCACGCTTTCTGCCGCCGACCGCCGCCGGAGAATTCATCTGGGCGCAGGGCTGGTCCGAACCGGAATCCGGCTCCGATATCGCGGCGATACGCGCGAGCGCGATCCGTCACGGCGATCACTACGTTCTCAACGGCCAGAAAATCTGGTCGACGCGCGCTGTCTGGGCAGACTGGCTGTTCGGCCTGTTCCGCAGCGATCCGGTGGCCTCGCGCCATCACGGCTTGAGCCTGATGCTCGTGCCGCTCGACAGTCCGGGCATAACGGTGCGTCCGATTCGTCAGCTCAACGGGCTGACCGGCTTCGCCGAAATCTTCTTCGACAACGTCGTCGTCCCGATCGAGAACCGTGTCGGCGCCGAAGGCGCGGGTTGGCAAGTGGCTAACGCCACGGCGGCGTTCGAGCGCAGCCTCATGTTGCGTTCGCCCGCCCGGTTTCAGCAGACGGCCGCCGCGCTGCGCGATCTTTACGCCGAACGGCACGACGGCCCGTGCGGCGACCCGGCTGTGGAGGATGCTGTGCTGCAAGCCTGGATGGACGCCGAGGCCTACACGCTTTCGACCTATTCCACGGCCGGTCGCCTGCACAAGGGCGGCGACCTCGGCGACGAAGCAAGCGCTAACAAAGTGTTCTGGTCGGAACTCGACCTGCGCATGCACGACACGGCGATGACGTTGCTCGGGCCGCACGCCGAATGCTGGCCCCGCGAAGGTGCAGGAAGTGCCAGTGGCGCTGCGCCCGACCATTGGCTGGATGGCTTCCTGTTTGCCCAGGCCGGGCCGATCTATGCCGGCACCAACGAGATCCAGCGCAACATCGTGGCCGAGCGTTTGCTTGGCCTGCCGCGCGGCTGACGCATCGGAACCTACGGGGGAAACACGCGAATGGACTTCACTTTCGACGCCGAGCAGACCCGCTTCATCGAGGCCGTGCGGCGCGTGCTCATGCTGGAGATGACCCCGGAGCTGATTCGCGAGCTTTGGGAGCGCGACACCGGCCGCTCCGATACCTTGTGGCGGCTGTTTGCCGCGCAGGGCTTGTGCGGCGTTCAGGTGCCCACGGCGCAGGGCGGGTTGGGCTTCGACGAGACCACCTGGGCGCCGCTGGCTGAAGCGTGCGGCTACTTCGCCGTGCCGGAGCCGCTGTTTGACACGGCGCTTGTCGCGGCCGGCCTGTTGCGCGATCTGTGCGAGGGTGGCGACGTTACCGTACAAGCCGAGCGCGACCGTTGCCTGACGCTGCTCGATCGCATCGCAGCAGGGCGCGCGCGCGTGGCGGTGATGCATCCGTCGCAACCGTTTGTGTCCGACGCCCATGTGGCCGACGCATTGATCTGCCACCACGAGGGTGCGCTGCACCTGGTGACGAAGCACAACATGCGGCTTGTGCCGCAAACGAGCGTTGACCCGTCACGCCGCTTGTTCATCCTCGACGGTGCACCCGCGGCCGAGTCGCGCCTGCTGACGGCCGACGCATCAGCCGCGCACTGGGATCGCGCATTCGACCGCGCCGCGCTGGCTGTCGCCGCGCAACTGCTGGGCCTGGCGCAGCACATGCTGGATCTGGCCATCGATCATGCGGTGCAGCGCAAGCAATTCGGCAAACCGGTCGGCGCGAATCAGGCGGTCAAGCATGCACTCGCCGACGTCGCGATACAGCTCGATTTCGCACGCCCGGTGCTGTACCGCGCCGCGTACGCGCTGGCCAACCGTCACGCCCTCGCGCCGACGCACGTCTCGCACGCCAAGCTCGCGGCCATGCGCGTGGCGCGTCTCGCGGCACGGCACGCGATGCAGGCGCATGGCGCGATCGGCTACACGTGGGAACTTGATTTGCAGATGTTTGCCAAGCGCGCATGGGCGCTGGCCGGCACGTGGGGCGACAGCGCGTTTCACAAGCGCCGCGTCGCCATGCACGTGCTGGGGCGCACAGCGCTTGGCACGCTTACGCCGATCGGACCCGGCAGCACGTTTGCCGCGGGACCGTGAGGCAGGTACAGGACAACACTGTTCAGGCGACGTTCGCGAATTCGTGTGCGACCGTCGCTTTTGTCGTTTGGAGAGAGGACGATGGGATTTGACCGTTTTGCGTTTTCGATGGAGCAACAGATGATTCGCGACAGCGCGGCCGAAGTCTTGGCTGCGCAAAGCGACAGCGCGGCCGTACGGCGCATCGTGAACGCACGCAGCGAAGACGCCGGCGCGCCGGATGACGACGCCCTGTGGCAAACGCTCGGCGGCGAACTCGGCTGGTGCGGCCTGACCTTGCCTGAAGCGGTCGGCGGCGCGGGCTTGGGTGCGCTCGAGTCGGCGCTGTTGATGGAGCAATTGGGGCGTCATCTGGCATGCGTGCCGTATCTGTCGACGGTCTGCCTCGCCGCGCCCGCGTTGCAGGCGAGCCTGAGCGCAGCGGATGCCGCGCCGTGGCTCGAGGCGATCGCCGCCGGCAGCCGGCGCGCCGCGCTTGTCATGCCATGCGACGGCTTGCCGGCAGCGCTTTCAGGCGCAATTGCGCCCCACACCTTGCCGGTCCGTGCGCGCCGGGCCGGCAACGGCTTCGTGCTTGACGGACACGTCGCGCAGGTGCTCGATGCAGCGCAGGCCGATTGGCTTGTCGTCGCAGCACAGCTCGATGGCGCGACCGAGCCGGCGCTGTTTGTGCTTGACCGCACGGGCTTGCGTGACGATTCCCGTCTTCATATTTCACCGCTGGTCGCGTTCGACCTCACGCGCCCGGTCGCGTCGGTGCACTTTGACGGCCTGGCGGTCAAGGCGGCGGCATGCGTCGCGCAGGGACCGGGTGTGGCGCGAGGCTTGGCCTACGCACTCGCAAACGGCGCGCTCGCCATGGCGGCGGAGCAACTGGGCAGTGCGCAACAATGTCTCGACCTTACCGTCGAATACACGGCGACGCGGGTGCAGTTCGGCCGCGCCATCGCCTCGTTTCAAGCGGTAAAGCATCGCTGCGCCGAGATGATGATCGGTATCGAAGCGCTGCGCTCGCTGGTCTACGGTGCGGCGCGCGGACTCGACGATGCGTCGGGCGCGACAACCGACAACGGAGCCCCTTGCGTGCTCGCCGGCATCGATGCATGGCGCGATGTCGCTGCGGCGCACGCGTTGGCGATCGACGTCCAGCGCTTCTGCACGGGCGAAGCGATCCAGTTGCACGGTGGCGTCGGCTTCACGTGGGAATACGATCCGCAACTGCATTTCAAGCGTGCGCAGGCGTCGGCATCATGGTTCGGCGGCGCGGCGGCGACGCTCGAAGCGCTGGCGGGGCAGATGTCCGCCGATATGACGGCGGCGCATGGACACGGTGGCGCGACGGAGGTGAACGAGCGTTCGCCGCGCGGCGAATGTGGCACGGATACGCCCGACGATGCCGCATACGACGCGCACGAATCCGCGCTGCGAAAGGAAATCACGGCCTGGATGGACGCGCATCTTCGCGGCCGTTTCGCACCATTGCGTCATCGCGGCGGTCCTGGCGACGAAGAGGCGTATCCGGCGTTGCGCAAGGACTGGGAGCGTGAGCTGGCCGACGGCGGATGGACCTGTCTGGGGTGGCCGCAGGCGTGGGGCGGGCGAGACATGTCCGTTATGGATCAGGTCGCCGTGCAGGAAGAATATGCGCGCGCGGGCGGGCCGGGGCGTGCGGGGCACATCGGCGAAGGGCTCATTGGTCCGACCTTGCTCGCTTTCGGTACGGAGGCCCAGAAGGCCCGCTTCCTGCCGGGCATTCGCAACGGCACGGAGTTCTGGTGCCAGGGCTATTCGGAGCCGGGCGCGGGATCGGATCTGGCCAACGTGCGCACCCGTGCGGAACTGGACGTTGCGACGGGCGACTGGCGCGTGCATGGCCAGAAAGTGTGGACGTCGCTCGCCCACGAATCGGACTGGATTTTTGTGCTGGCGCGCTCGGAAGCGGGATCTGTGGGCAATCGCGGGTTGATCTTCCTGCTGATGCCGCTTGACCAGCCTGGCGTGGAAATTCGTCCGATTCGGCAGATGGGTGGCGGCGCGGAGTTCAACGAGGTGTTCTTCGACGGCGCGATCGCGAAGGCTGAACATGTCGTGGGCAAGCCGGGCGACGGCTGGCGCATTGCCATGGCGCTGCTCGGCTTCGAGCGGGGCATCTCGACGCTGGGTCAGCAAATGCACTTTGCGCACGAACTCGAGTGGATCGTTTCACTTGCGCGCGAACGCGGCGCGCTGCGTGACGCCCTGGTCCGTCAACGCATTGCACGCGCGTGGACGGGATTGCGCGTGATGCGATACAACGCCTTGCGGATGCTGGCGGGAGATGCCGCCGGAAGCGAGTCGGCAAATGCTGCGCCGGGCCGTGAAGCGCTCATCTACAAGCACTACTGGTCGAATTGGCACCGGGACCTCGGCCAACTCGCGCTCGACGTACTGGGCGCCGACGCCAACGTGATCGATGCTGACGATCCGCGCCGCATGCGTTTGCAGCAGATGGCGCTGTTTTCACGCGCGGACACGATCTACGCGGGGACCAACGAGATCCAGCTCAACATCATTGCCGAACGGGGGCTCGGCATGCCGCGCGAGCCGCGCGGGCAGGCGTGAACACGATGGTGTAGTGCTCGCGCGGCGGGGGCGTCTTATCGAAACAGACGATGCGCCGCGCGGACGACTGGCCGATAGTGAATATCACGACGCCGACATGGGGGGGCACCCCTTGCTGCGCGACCCCCGCGGGACGATGGCGACGACGCGTCGAACACAGACGCCGCGCCGGGACCGTCCCGGAACAAGCTGTATGGAGGAGACTTTCATGAAACGACTGATCGGCCTCGCGATGTCGCTGGCCGTCGTGGCGGCGGCAATTTTCGCGTTCGCGCCGCGCCCCCTGCCGGCGTTCCCGGCATCGAGCCTCAAACCCGACCGTCTGCAGATCAATGGCCTTGCGCGCGCGGGCGACCGGCTCGTGGCCGTGGGCGAGCGCGGCAAAATCCTCGTGAGCGACGACTCGGGGGCGCATTGGCGGCCTGCCGACGTCAAGCCTGACGCCGGCTCCACCCTGACGCAAGTCGCTTTTGCTGACGCCCGCGTCGGCGTGGCCGTGGGGCATGACGGCGTGATCGTCCGCACCGACGATGGCGGACTGCACTGGCGTCAGGTCCACATCGACGAGGCGCATTCCGACCCGTTGCTGTCCGTGTGGGGTGCGCCCACGGGAGAGTGGTTCGCGCTCGGCAGCTTCGGCGCACTGTTGCGTTCGCACGATGGCGGGCGCACGTGGCAGCCGTCGCCGCAGACGCCGGCGGCCGACCGGCATCTGAACGCGATGGCCAGCGACGCGCGGCACAACCTGATGATCGTTGGTGAAGCGGGCACGGTCCTGCGTTCGACCGATGGCGGTGCGCAGTGGGCGGCGGTGAAATCGCCGTACGCCGGTTCGCTCTACGGCGTACTGCCGTTGACCGATGGCGCGTGGGTAGCCTATGGCATGCGCGGCAACGTCCTGCGCAGCGAAGACTTCGGAACGACTTGGGAGCGTGTGGAACTGCCGGCGGCGGCATCGTTCTTCGGCGGTGCCCAATTGGCTGACGGGCGCATCGTACTCGTCGGGCAGGGCGGCACCGTGGCCGTATCCGGCGACGGCGGCCGTCATTTCACGACCGCCCCCGGCGGCGGCGCGATGAGCTTGTCTGCTGTCTTGCCGATGCCATCCGCAGCGCCGGGCGCTACGTCGTCCAACGTCCTGGTCGCCGGCGACGGCGGCCTGACCCCGTTGGCCTTGCCGCCGCGATGAACCCGTTGCGACGCGTGCGTTCGCAAGCCCGCCGCGCAAAGTTGCCGGCGGCCGGACGCGTCCTTCCCGAACAATGTCTGTAAGCGAGAAATCCATGAATCGCATGTCCCATTTCGTGACACGCTGCGCGGATCTGCTGTTTGCCTACCGCCGGCTGCTGCTGGCGGTGTGCATCGCGGTCACGCTCGCGTTGGGCCTGTCGGCCACACGTCTGCGTCTCGACCCCGGGTTCAACAAAATGATCCCGATGCAGCATCCGTATATGCAGATCCTCAACAAGTACGCGAGCACTTTCTCCGGTGCGAACACCGTGCTGGTGAGTTTGCGCTGGAAAGGCGAGGGCGACATCTACAACCCGCAGTTCATGGACGCGCTGCGCCGCGCCACGGACGACGTCTTCTTCCTGCCGGGTGTGAATCGTTCACGCGTGTATTCGCTGTTCACGCCGAACGTCCGTTACACGGAAATTACGGAAGACGGCTTCAAGGGCGACGTCGTCATGCCGGGCAAATTCAGTGGCCGGCCGGACGAACTTGCGACGGTGCGCAGCAACGTTGCGCGCTCGGGCCAGATCGGGCGGTTGGTGGGCAACGATCTGAAGTCGGCGCTAATCCGCGCGGAATTGCGCGAAACCGACGGCAATGGCAAGACCACCGATTACGCGCTCGTCGCGAAGAAACTTGAGGAATTGCGCGCGCGCTATGCAAACAGCGGCGTCGAGGTCAACATCATCGGCTTTGCGAAGCTGGTCGGCGACGTGGAGGAGGGCATTTCCGGCGTGATGGTCTTCTTCGCCGTGGCCTTCGTCATTACCGCATTGCTGTTGCTCGGCTACACCCGTTCGCTCAAGACGACGGTACTGGCGCTGGTGGTCGCGTTGTTGCCGGTTGTCTGGTTGCTGGGGGTATTACCGTTGCTGGGCTACGGCATCGATCCGATGTCGATACTTGTGCCGTTCCTGATCTTCTCTATTGGCGTTTCGCACGCGGTGCAGATGACCAATGCGTGGAAGCAGGAGTTGGCGACGGACGCTTCGCCGCTGGGCGCGGCGCGCGGCGCATTCAGCAAGCTGTTCATTCCGGGCACGGTCGCGTTGCTGACGAACGCGCTGGGCTTTCTCGTCATCATGCGCATCGAGATCGACATTGTGCGCGAACTTGGCATCACGGCGTGTCTGGGCGTGCTGTTGATGATCGTGACGAACAAGATTTTCCTGCCGATCCTGTTGTCCTACACTCGGCTTGAGCCGCGTGCGTTGGCTGCAGCGAAGCGTCAGGCGGAAGCGGGCCGAACGGGCGGCAGCCGTTGGCAGTGGTTTGCGCGTTTCGCGCGTCCGAAGCCTGCGCTGGCGGTATTTGCCGTGGCGCTCGTGCTGCTTGGCTTCGGTGCACGGGAGGCTCGGCATCTGTTGATCGGCGACATCGGCAATGGTGCGCCGGAGCTGCGTGCGGAGTCGCGTTACAACCGCGACAATTCTGCGATTACGCATCAGTACAACATTGGTGTCGACGTGTTGACGGTGGTGGTCGAGCCGACCGGCTTCGATGACGCCTGTCTGCATTATCCGGTGATGAGTGCGGTCGAGCGCTTCGAGATGACGATGCGTGGTGTGGCTGGCGTGCATTCGGTGGTGAGTGTGCCGTCGCTGGCGAAAGTTGCGATCGGTGCGAGCAACGAGGGCAATCCGCGTTGGGAAGCGTTGCCGCGCAACAGCGCGGGTTTGAGCCAGGGCGCGAAGGCATTTGATCCGGACAACGCGATGAATACGCCGAATTGCCAGGCGATTCAGGTGCTCATTTATACGACGAATCACGAGGGCACGACCATCGCGCACATCGTCGACGAGATCAAGCATTTCGTGGCGACGGACAAGACGCCGAACGTTGCGTTCCGGCTGGGTGGCGGCAACATTGGCGTGATGGCGGCGACGAACGAGGCTGTGGAAGAAGCGGAAGTGGTGATGCTGCTGTCGATCTTCGGCGCGATTACGCTGTTGTGCCTGGTCACCTTCCGGTCGTGGCGCGCGGTCCTGTGCATCATCATGCCGCTGACGGTTGTCTCGATCCTGTGCAATGCGTTGATGGCGCATCTGGGCATCGGCCTGAAGGTCGCGACATTGCCGGTGATCACGCTGGGCGTGGGCGTTGGCGTCGATTACGGCATTTATCTGTACGAGCGCATCCAGCACCAGATCCGTGAGGAAGGGCAGGACCTGCCGCATGCATTTGCGGAGTCGATGCGCCAGCGGGGCACTGCGGCATTGTTCACGGCGCTGACGATGTTCATCGGTGTGGGCACGTGGGCGTTGTCGGCGTTGAAGTTCCAGGCGGACATGGGGGTTCTGCTCGCGTTCATGTTCCTGGTGAACCTGTTCGGCGCGGTATTCCTGCTGCCTGCACTGGCTGCGTGGCTTGGCGTTGCGGAGGAAGAGCGGGCGCGGGCGCGAGGCCACGCATCGAAGGTGGAGAAGGCGACGATGACGGTATCGGCATCGTCCTGATCCGCCGCCCGCGTTGTCGGGCAATATTGCTCAACACCCGCCGGGATGGCTCCGGCGGGTGTTTTTTTATGGGGCTTGCGTCGGGTGGAACTGCGCGCCTTGCCTCTTGATGCTCGCGTCAGCCGCAACTGCCCGTCTTGCCTATTGGTGCTCACGCCGGCCGCAGCATTGACCCGCTTTCCGCTCCCGACAGAACACACGTACGCGGAAAGCGGGTCAACGCTCCGGCGAACCGCTCAAGTCGCGTCGACACACTGCCTCAAGCCGCCTAATGCTTGCCCCAGTCTGACGCTATCGCCGTCTTCACGAGCCGCTCCACGCGGCATGCCGATTCCCGGACTCGCTCACGAGGGACCGGCGTCGACTCCGATAATCGTCATGCCGTGACACCCCGGCGGTCCACACAGCCCCCGCGGCCTCGGGGCCGTAAACCGAACGAAGCTTCCAGCGCGCCACTGCGTATCGTGCGACGCGGGTCATCGGCGACGACATACAGGCGCCATGCCGTGCCGGGAGGCGGCTAGTTGGAAAATCGGCATGTTATCCCAATGATTTTCTCGGACGATTCCGAAAGTCGCGCAAAATGATAGAACTGACGACTTATCGCCTTGTACATGCCGTGTGCAGCACGTAAGCTTTTCCTGTCGCGACCCAATCGCGATACGGGAGTGAGATCCCGGCAGCAATTGCCATGGGCACACGGCCGCGCTTCGGCGCGGCCCGTCGTGCACCGACTGCGCACGTCATTTCTCTATGGGCGGGCTCAGGCTGGGCGATCTTCGGATCGGCCGTTTTTCTCCATGGGAATTGCACGGTATCTCACCCCGGCCTGGTGCCCGCCCACCCGTTCGTCATCGAAACGCCAACCTTTACGTCACTCCCACGACAGCGCTGAGCGGGCGCAAACCCACTTTGTTGTGTTGGAGGTGTTATGTCTGAAGTTGAACGTCAACTTTCCCCGGAAGACGAAGCGATTGCCCAGTGTGTCGTCGGGAGCAGGATGAACGTGCGGTTGAACTGCGCAATGTGACTGGCAAGATAGTCGCGCTGTCGATGGTGGGTGGCCAAGGCGGGATCGATTCGCTGGACGAGGAATTCGTGCATGCGTTCTTTGAGCAACTCGAAGAGCTCGCGAACACTGCACATGAACTTTCGGCGCAAATCTTCGAGCAGCGAAACCACCTCATGGATCGTGCGCAGCCTCTTGCCGCGTAACGCCCGCCCGCCCGCAGCGGCAGCTTAGCCCGGATGGCATATCATCCGGGCGATTATCGATGCGTTACGGCCCTGACCTTCGCGATAAAGCCGGAATACACAGGTTTCAACGAACCTGCGCGCGTCGCGCGGTGCCGGTACGTCGAAACCCGCGTTCGGTGTGCGGCCCCGAGGCCGCGGGGGCTGAGTGGACCGCCGGGGTGTCACGGCATGACGATTATCGGAGTCGACGCCGGTCCCTCGTGAGCGAGTCCGGGAATCGGCATGCCGCGTGGAGCGGCTGGTGAAGACGGCTGTCGCGTCAGACTGGGGCAAGCATTGGGCGGCTTGAGGTAGGGTGTCGACGGAACGGTAGCGGTTCGCCGGAGCGTTGACCCGCTTTCCGCGTACGTGTGTTCTGTCGGGAGCGGAAAGCGGGTCAATGCTGCGGCCGGCGCGAGCATCAATAGGCAAGAAGGGCCATTGCGGGTGGCGCGGGCATCAATAGGCACGACAGGCAGTTACACCAAGCAAAAGCACCAGTAACCATAAAGCAAAAAGCCCCGCCGAAGCGGGGCATACCTCTACATCAAGTTACTGCGGAAACCGCCGATCACGTCCCCGCGCTACGTGCCGCATCCGGCGAGAAGTAGCTTTCGTTGAATTCCGAGTTGGGGGTCAGCGCCGGCATCGGGCCTTCGTTCGTCAGTCGGTCGGCGAGGTAGGCGCCCGAGATCAGGTCGTGGAAGAACACCGTGGTCGTGTAGAAGAACTTGGCGTCGTAAGCGTAGACCGTCGACGCGAAGTTCGTGCGCCACAGTTGGCCGCGCGCATCGTAGTTGTCTGCCGACAACGCAATCCAGCTGTCTTCGTCAAGGTACAACACCCGCTTCGCGTACTGGTGACGGAACCCTTGCTTGAGCGTGGCCTCGAGCACCCACACGCGATGCAACTCATATCGCATCACATCCGGATTTTCGTGACCCTTCGTCAACATGTCCTTGTACTTCGTGGACGTGTTCATCACCTTGTAATTGTTGTACGGGACCAGCATCTCCTTCTTGCCGACGATCTTCCAGCTGTAACGCTCGCCCGAGCCGTTATACAAGCGGTCGTCGTCCACGGTACGGAAGCCGCCCGGGCCGCTCGGCTGGTCGAAGCCGTATTCCGGTGCTTGACGCACACGGCGCGTACCAGGGTTGTACATCCACGTGCGGTTCGAATTGCTTGCGTCTTCGTTCCACACCGAGTAACCGATGATCACCGTCCCACGATCACGCAACGGCAAATCCGTCACCGTGCGGAAGAAGCTGCGGTTGTAGATTTCGTCCTTCGGCGCGAACTGGAATGTCGAGCGCGGCCCGTAGATCGAGTACTTCACCCGGCCCCAGGCAATCTGGCCGTCAGGATAGACGACCGCCTGGTCATAGGTGGCTTTCTCGAACGCCAGCCCCGCCGACACGCGCAGGTTCCACATCAACTCCAA
This sequence comes from Pandoraea terrae, assembly GCF_902459695.1. Taxonomy (GTDB): domain Bacteria; phylum Pseudomonadota; class Gammaproteobacteria; order Burkholderiales; family Burkholderiaceae; genus Pandoraea; species Pandoraea terrae. Next base: position 32,093 of record NZ_CABPRZ010000036.1, on the reverse strand, counting down.
ACCGTTCTTCGGAACCGGGTACGGCACGATCGCCGGTGAATTCTTGATGCCGTTCGCATTCGGCAGCATCTCGACCTCAGGCGCGTACGTCGTGATGCTCTTGTAGTAGGCATCCGGGAAACGGAAGTCGCGATGCGACTGGTACACCGGCATCTTGAACGTCTCAGGATACTTCTTGAACAGCGCCTTCTCGCCTTCAGTCAGATGGTCCGCATACTGCGCCATGTTCTGCGCCGTGATCACATACAGCGGCTTCTCGCTCGCGTACGGATCCGCATAACGGTCGCCCGCCTTGTACTGCACGCCCGGAGGCGCACCCAGCCACTTGCCGCTCCACGCAGGAATCTGGCCGTCCTTGCTGGCGGCGCGCTCAGCACCCACCGGCGTGAGCGGGCCTTCAAGCTGCTTGAGGTCATCCTGCGTCGTCTTTGCGTACGACGCCACCGCCACCAGCAGGCTGGCAGCCAAAAGACCGGTTTGCACGGTCAGGTTTCGATATCGTTTCATCTCTGTTCAACTCCTTTGGATGGCATGTCGCCCGGTCTCAGGACCGACGGCATCAGAACGAATATTTCGCGTTGAAGGCAACGTAGTCACGATCGGCAAGCGGCCGGTTGGCAAGGCTTACGCTGCCAAGGAACTTCGCGTACGTGAGGCCTAGTTCGAGGTTGTTCAGACGCTTGAACGTCGCACCGATCGACACGCGCCGGTCGCCCGCACCCGACAACGAGCCAAAGCTGCCTGCCACGGCCGAATGGCCCGAGAACGCGTCCGCGTAGGTCAACGGGATCGTCAAGTCCCAGCCGTCGAACACGTTGTTGTACGTCAGCGACCAGCTCACCTGGTAGGCCGCCGAATTGGTCGTGTTGACCAGTTGCGTCGATCCCATGAACGGCGTCACGCTGGCAACGTGCTGGTAGCCGATTTCACCCACCAGCGACTGCGAATCCGCCAGGAAGGTCGGGCCGATCGAGTAGATCGCCGAGACCTGGGCCTGCCAAACGTTGGCGCGCGTCGCTTGCGGCGTACCGCCCACGTTGACGAGCACCGGCGCACCGTCGCGGTAGCTGACTTCGCCCGCCACGTTCGCGCCGAACAACGAGGTCGACGCGCTCGCACCATAGAGCTTGATGTTGCCGAAGTACTTCTGCTGGTACTGGATGGTCGGGAAGAACGACGTCACCACGTTCGGGTTCTTGTCGTGGTAATTCAAGAAGTACAGGCCCACTTCGGTGTCGCCGAATACGCGTACACGCGAGCCCAAGCCGAACTGACCCTGATTGCTCGGGGTGATGTCCGGCCCGCGGGGAATCTTGAAGCCGCCCGGCCCGATAATGTATTGCGCGCCCGGCCCGACGACGTCGGTCGTGCTGAAGTAGCTGCCAGGTGCGCTCAGCTGATTCGGCTGGTACGTGAACTGGTAATAGCCCATCAGGCTGACGGTCGGGTTCAATTGCCATTGCATCGACAATTGCGGCACCGGCAAGAGGATGTCCTTCACTTCCGCGCCAGGCACGAACGACTTCGTCGCATCGGCCACACCCATCGCACCGGCGATGTTCGGGAAGTACAGCGATTCGCCCCAGGCCACCACCTGATTACCGAGCTTCACGTTGAGCTTGGTCTCGCCGACCGAGAACGTGTTGTACACGTAGGCGTCGAGCAACTGCGCGCGACGGCCATGGTAGAACTGCGCCGGATCGGTAAACTGGTTGAAATCGCCGGAATGGTTGACGGTGAACGGCGAATCGTTGCCGTTCGCGCGCCGGTAGACCTGATCGTAGAAGGCGCTGCCGCGCAGAAACACACCCATGTTCCCGCGGTAAAGATTCATTTCACCGAGCAGGCTGAACCGGTTATTGATCAGGCTGCCCTTCTGGAAGTTGCGGTCCCCGTCGTCGCCGTTGATGTTGGCGGGCTGCAGAATCGTCGGGCTGGGCGAACGTGTGCGCATGGCGGCACCGTATGTCCCGGTCAACGACCAGTCGAGGGAGGTTTCATTGCCCAGATCGATGGTGTTGCCGGCAAGGGCGCCGCCGGCAGCAAACATCAGGACAGCGGCAACCGCTATGCGGGAGTAAGGCTGATTGAGCAACGGTGCGTGGGTGCTGCGGCGAGCCTGCATGGTGTCTCCTGTAGTGATGACGAAGCCATTCTTTCTTGTGGTTTGAACCGCAGACTAGTGATGCCGCCGCTAAAAAAAAACGTCGGAATAGACTAGACGGATATGTTTAGAAAATCGGCGGGTACGGCGGGAGAAGGGCGGCCGGGCCATGCCCGGAAAGCCTATGCGGGAAAACGAGTAGATGTCCGCGCAGATGCCGTGCAGGCGCCGGGTAGATGCCCGACGGCCCGGCGAACCGCCCTAGTCTGAAATGACGATGATCGCCGCAGCGGTCGCGGAGGATGATGCAAGACATTGGCCGCCGCTTGCTTGGCGCGGCGGCCACCTTTTATTACCGGATTTCAGGGGATGACGATGGTCGACAGCGCGACGATGAAGGCCGCATTGCGGGAATATGTCGAGGCGTTCAATGCAGGCGACGCCGCACGGGTGTGCGCACTCTACGCCGATCATGCCACGGTCGAAGACCCGGTCGGCGCGCCGCGCGTTGAAGGGCGGGCCGCGATCGAGGCTTTCTACGCAGGCGCCATCAAAACCGGCGCACGGCTGGCGCTGGTCGCGCCGCCGCGCGGCTCGCATGGCCGCAGCGCATCCATCACGTTCCAGGTGCAGGTGACGATGAACGGGCACGCCGTCAAGATCGATGTGACCGACGTGATGACGTTCGACGACTCCGGAAAGATCGAACGCATGCAGGCGTTCTGGGCGCCGGACGACGTTCATCCGGCCTGATCCCGGCATCGTCATGGCACTCTATGAATTCTCCGGCCGCCGGCCGCGTATCCATCCCGAAGCGTTCGTTCACGAAATGGCGGTGCTGATCGGCGACGTCGAGATCGGCGCGGGTTGCTATATCGGCCCCTGCGCTAGCCTGCGCGGCGATTTCGGGCGTATCGAGGTCGGTGAAGGGTGCAACGTGCAGGACGGTTGCGTGTTGCACGTCGCCCCGAAAGAGGTCTGCCGCCTCCTGCCGAACAGTCATATCGGCCACGCAGCGGTCGTGCACGGCGCCCAGATCGGCCGCGACGTGATGATCGGCATGAACGCCGTGATCATGGACGGCGCCGAGATTGGCGAGGCCTCGATCGTGGCAGCCAGCGCGTTCGTGTCCACGGCGCAGCGCATTCCCCCCGGCGTGCTTGTCATGGGCGTGCCGGGGCGGGTCGTACGCGCGCTCACACCTGAGGAAATCGCTGCAAAGCGTCATGGCACAACGCTGTATCAGGCGCTCGCCCGTGAGAGTCTGGCGACGATGAAGCGCATCGACGTCTGATTCGTCCGCAGCACACCCATCCACAGAATCGTCAGGAGGCTTGCATGCCGCAGTTTTCCTTGCCGTCGACTTCGTCGTCGTCCGCTTCATCCGAATTCCCGCTATCCATGGTGCAGTCTCCCGTTGCCCGATCGACGTTTACGCCGGTCAAGCTCGGCCCGCTCACGCTGCGCAACCGCTATATCAAGGCGGGCGCGAACGAAGGCATGACACCGCATGGCCTGCCCACGCAAGCGCTCGTGAAACACCATCGCGACCTGGCTGCGGGCGGCGTCGGCATGACGACCGTTGCCTACGCTGCCGTGGCGAGCGACGGCATGACGTTCCCGCATCAGATCCATCTGACGCCAGCCGCCATCCCCTATCTGCGCGTGCTGACGGACGCCGTGCATCGGGAAGGCGCGGCCGCATGCCTGCAGATCACGCACGCCGGGTCGTTCACGATGATGCGTCACGGGGGCAGCCGCCGGCCGGCCAGCGCGTCGGGCGGTTTGAACGCGTTCGGCATGATGTACGGCGTGTATTTCCAGCGGGCGATGCGAGAGGCGGAGATGTCGACCGTCGCCGCGCAATTCGCCGAGGCAGCGCGCCTGGCGCGCTCGGCGGGTTTTGACGCGGTCGAGATCCACATGGGCCACGGTTATCTGCTCAACCAGTTCCTGTCGCCGTTGTCCAACAAACGGCGCGATGCCTACGGCGGCGGTCCTGAACAGCGTGCGCGTTTCCCGGCTGCCGTGCTGCGTGCGGTCAAGGACGCCGTTGGACACGATATGGCGGTCGGCTGCAAGCTCAGCATTATCGATGGCGTTCCGGGAGGCAACGACGCCGAGGCGTCCGCGGCGATTGCCCGTGTCCTGGAGGCCGAAGGTGCGGACATCCTGACGCTTTCGGGCGGGCGCAATGTCGAGAGTCCGTGGGCGCTCTTCGGCAGCCCGATGCCGACTGCCCAGATGAAGGCGGCGGCGCCGCATGCGCTGGCCCGCTTCGGCATCACCATGCTCGAGAAGCGCACGCCGCGCGATCTCAAGTTTCGCGACCTGTATTTCCTGGAACCGGCGCGCGTCATTCGCCAGGCGGTGCGCATGCCGCTGGCGTATATCGGCGGCTTGAAGTCGCTCGCCGATGCCGAACGGCTGATCGGCGAAGGTTTCGATTGCGTCGCGCTCGCACGCGCGCTGATTCACGACCCGGCGCTCGTCACGCATTGGCGCGACGGCGTGACGGACCGCTCCGCGTGCGACAGTTGCAATGCGTGCGTGGCGAAGATCTACGATCCGGCGGGGGTGAGCTGTGTCTATGGTCCGGGCAACGATCCCTCGCTGACGCAGCAACTGGCTGCGGAATAATCCACGGAGACAATGGATGACTGATCACGACATCGCGGCGCGCGTGCGCCGTCTTGAAGACATCGAAGCGATTCGCCGGCTCAAGGCGCGTTACCTGGCGTGTTGCGACGCCAAGGATCCGGCGGGGATGCGCGAGTGTTTCGTGCCGGGCGAGGTTCATATCGATTACGGAAATGTGGGTGTTTTCGACAATCGCGAGGCGTTGGTGGACGTCTTCACCCGGCTCGGATGCGTCGATCACATCATCGAAATGCATCATGGCGTGAATCCGCAGATCGCCTTGACGGGCGACGACGAAGCGCAAGGTACCTGGGGGCTGCATTTTCAGCGCATCGACACGCAGGCGATGACGCTGTTGCAACTCGGCGCGGTCTACGAGGACCGCTACCGCCGCGTCGGCGACGAATGGCGGATGTCGGCCACGCGGTGCGTCCCGACTTCCACGCTGGTCCTGAAGCTCGACCCGGCGCAGCTCTCGCTGGTGCTGGCCGCGCGTCAGGCGGGCTAAGCCCGAAAAGCGGCGGGCCAATGTGCTCCCTGGCTAGTCTGGCAGGACGATGAGGCCGTGAATGCGTTGTGGGAAGCTCGGGATCATGACGGGGCACCGATGCAGCGACAGCCAGTCGGTGCGCCCGCCGATACTCACTGCATAACGCTTCGATGGAGTTCCTCATGACCGCACCAAGCGCCCCCCGACACGATGCCCCGGCCGCACCGACGGCCGACCCCAAGACCGATCCGAAAGCCTTCCGCTCGGCGCTCGGCGCCTTTGCCACTGGCGTGACAGTCATCACCACGCGGGCGCCGGACGGCAGTTTCGTCGGACTGACGGCGAACAGTTTCAACTCTGTTTCGCTCGATCCGCCGATGGTGCTGTGGAGCCTGGCCAAGAAGGCGCATAGCCGCACAGCCTTCGAGGCCGCCGATCATTGGGCGGTGCACGTGCTGGCCGCCGATCAGGAGGCGCTGTCGAACCGCTTCGCGAAGAGCGGCGAAGACAAATTCGCGGGCTTGGAGCTTGATGCCACGGCCCAGGGCGTGCCGCTTCTGCGTGGGTGCGTGGCGCGGTTCCATTGCAAGACGTCGTTCCAGTACGAGGGCGGCGACCACATCATTTTCGTGGGCGAGGTCACGGCGTTCGAGCGCGAGGAACGTGCGCCGCTGGCGTTTCACGCAGGCAAATACGCGCTGGCGATGCAAAAGGATCCGACCTTGCCCGCGCCGCGCAGCGCCCGGCTTGCAGGCAGTTTCAGCGAGGATTTTCTCGGCTATCAACTGGGCCGCGCACATTTTCAGTTCTACCAGAGGATTCGCGAGAAGACCCAGGCGGCCGGCCTGACGGACGAGCAATGGTATGTGCTGTCGACGCTCACCGTGCGCGATGGCGTGAGCGCGGCGGACGTCGATGCCGCGATCTCGCACAGTCTGGAGCGTCCGAGCGCGCCGGTGCTGGAAAGTCTGCGCGCGGGCGGATGGCTGCACAGCGAGGCGGACGATGCGGCAGGGCAGGGCGCGCGCTTCTTCCTGACACCCAGTGGCCGCGATCGCGCGCTGCATCTGGTGGCTGCGTCGAAATCGCTTGAAGCGGATGCCCTGGCACGTTTCGGATATGCCGATGGCGCGGTACTCAAATCGCTGCTGCAAAAGTTCATCGCATCGACGGACCCGGGCCTGCCGGATTTGTGGGCGCGCGAGTAAGCCGGCACCCGGACGCGTGATGGCTTTGCGCGAGGCGTGCGCCTCGCAGTATGATGGGTCCTCTTGGCACCACGAGGGACTCAACCATCCCATGCGCGAGATCCTTTTACTGAATCCCAATACCTCGGAAGACACGACCGCCATGATGCTGGCGATCGCCAGGGCGTCTGCGCCCGCCGGATATGCGGTGCGCGGGGCGACGGCAGCTCGCGGCGTGCCGATGATCGTGGACGCCGCTGCGCTCAACGCGGCAGGCGGCGAAGTCCTGGCAAGCTGGCGGCGGCACGGCGGGGACGCCGCCGGCGTGGTCATCAGCGCGTTCGGCGATCCCGGTATCGAGGCGCTTCAGGATCTCATCGACGTGCCCGTTGTGGGGATCTGCGAATCGTCGATGCGGGAGGCGGCGCATGGCGGCCGCCGCTTTGGCGTCGCCACGGTCACACCCGAGCTTGTGGGGCCGATCGATGCACGGGCGCATGCGCTGGGGCTGGGCGCGCGCTATACCGGCGTCCGCCTGACCCCGGGAGACCCCGAGGCGCTGACGGCCGACCCGGCGCGCCTCGAGGCGGCATTGGCGCAAGCAGTCTCGGAATGCATTACGCTTGACGGTGCGCAGGCTGTCATCATCGGCGGGGGTCCGCTCGGTCAGGCGGCGATCGCGTTGGCCGGCCAGTTCGACGTGCCCATCATCGCGCCGATTCCTGCCGCCATGCGCCGGCTGGCATCGCTGCTCGCCGAGACGGTCAGGTAGCGGCGACGTCGCGCCAGCGGGCCGGGGCAGGGGGCAGGGGTTCGGCGGCGTGTCCCGAAAATCGCATTTCGACGTGCATGTAATTCATAAGCCGACCGGTCGGTCGACAGCATGCTAATCTTTTTGTCTCAAGAAAAGAATATGGAGACAAGATGTACACGAGCCCCCACGCACCGATTACCCTGCCACGCTTCGCCCGGCGCCTGAGTGTGCCGGTGCTGGCGCTTACGCTCATCGCGGCCTCGCTTGGCGCGGCATCCCCGGCGATGGCACGAACCGCGGCGCCCGCCACGCCGGCCGCCGCCGCAGCCCCGGCGACGCAGGGCGTCACGATCAAGCGCGACGAATACGGCGTACCGCATATCTACGCAAACACCGTTTACGGCCTGTTCTATGGCTACGGTTATGCGATCGCGCAGGACCGCTTGTTCCAGATGGAGATGGCCAAGCGCAGCACCCAAGGCACGGTGGCCGAGGTGCTCGGTGGCAAGTTCGTCGATTTCGACAAGTCGATCCGGGCGAATTACTGGCCGGCGTCCATCGAGCGGCAGCTCAGCGCGTTGCCGCAGCGCGAACGCGACATTCTCGAAGGCTACGCCGCGGGCATGAACGCATGGATCGCACAGGTGCGCGCGCAACCCGGATCGAAACTGCCAAAACAATTCACCGACTTCGGCTTCCAGCCGTCGAACTGGGATGCCTTCGATGTCGCGATGGTCTTCGTCGGCACGATGGCGAACCGCTTCTCCGACGCCACGAGCGAGTTGGACAACCTTGCGCTTGTCACTGCGCTCAAGGACAAGTACGGCGCGGACAAGGGCATGGCGCTGTTCAACGAACTCAAATGGCTCGTCAATCCCGACGCACCGACGACGGTGCCCGCGAGCGAAGGCAGCTACGCCGTCAAGGTCGGGCCGCAACCGGGCGTGACGTCGTCGTCGTCCGCACAAATTCTGCCGCGTTACGATGGCCCGGCGCCGATGCTCGCGCGTCTGGCGCGCGGCAGCGACGGCGCCTTGCTGCACGAAGCGCCTGCGGATAATGCCGCGACGATGCTTGCCCAGTTCGCGCAGTTCGGCCAACCCGGGCCGGCCGGTTTCCCGACCACGAGCAATATGTGGATCGTTGGCAAATCGAAGGCGCTCGATGCGAAGGCCATCATGCTCAACGGTCCGCAGTTCGGCTGGTTCGCGCCCGCCTATACATACGGTATCGGGCTGCATGGCGCGGGCTTTGATCTCGTCGGCAACACGCCGTTCGGTTATCCGTGCATCCTGTTCGGCCACAACGGCAAGATTTCATGGGGCTCGACGGCCGGCTTCGGCGATGACATCGACATGTTTGCGGAGAAAGTCGATCCGGCCAATCCGAACCGCTACTTCCACAATGGCCAATGGCGCGACATGGAAAAGCGTGTCGAGATCATCAAGGTCAAGGACGGCGCGCCGGTCATGCTGGATGTCTATCGCACGGTGCACGGCAACGTGATGCAGCGCGACGACGCGCGCCACGTGGCCTACGCCAAGGGCCGCGCGTGGGACGGCCTCGAAGTGCAGTCCCTGCTCGCGTGGACCCACCAGGCGCAGGCGCACGACTGGAAGTCATGGACGGCGGACGCATCGCGCCATGCGTTGACCATCAACTGGTATTACGCGGATCGCGACGGCAATATCGGCTACGTTCACACCGGCAAGTATCCGGATCGCCGCCCGGGCCACGATCCGCGCCTGCCGGTGCCGGGCACGGGAGAGTGGGACTGGCGCGGGCTGCTGCCCTTTTCGACCAACCCGAAGGTTTACAACCCGAAGCAGGGCTGGATCGCGAACTGGAACAATTCGCCGCAGAAGGGCTATCCGGCAAGCGATCTGTTCGCGTTCCTGTGGGGCGGCGCGGACCGTGTGGCCGAGATCGACGAACGTCTCAAGGCACGCGACAAGCTTGGCGTTGACGAGATGTGGCAGATCCTGAAAGAGACCAGCGCGGTGGACGTCAACCGCCGGCACTTCCTGCCGTTCATCGAACACGCGACGGCCAGCCTGCCCACAACGGACGTGCGCCGCGTGCTGGCGCTGCAGCTCGCAGCGTGGGATGGCCTGAACCGCGACGACACGCACACCGGCCACTACGATACCGCCGGGCCGGCCATCATGGATGCTTGGTTGAGCGCGATGCTCAAGCGTACGCTGGGCGAAGTCGTGCCCGCGCCGTATGACAAATGGTTCCTCGCAAGTGGCTATGCCACGCCGCAGGACGGCCCGACGGGTTCCGCGAACATCGGCAACGGCAGCAAGGTACTGTACGAGGCGTTGCGTGGCGACAAGGCCGGCGTGCCGCAGACGTTCGACATTTTCGCAGGCAAGCCGCACGATGAGGTGATTCTGGCGGCGCTTGGCGATGCGGCGGCGGCGCTCAAGACGAAGCTCGGCGACGATCCGTCGGCATGGCGGGCGCCGACGGTGCCGCTGACGTTCCGTGCGAACAACTTTTTCGGCGTGCCGCAGGCGAACGCCGCCGAGGCGGTGCGCACGCCGGTGTATATGAACCGCGGCACGGAGAACGATCTGATTATCTTCGGGGCGCCAGGCGCGTCGGGCAAGGTCACGGCTTACGACGTGGTTGCGCCGGGGCAGAGCGGCTTTATCGCGCCGGACGGCACACCCTCGCCGCACTACGCCGATCAGGTCGCGCTCTACACGTCGTTCGGCCGCAAGCCGCTGCGGCATGACGCGGGCGACGTGAATCGCGCAACGAAGTCCACCGAGATGCTGCGTATCGAGACGAAGTAGACGCATTGCACGGCGGCGACGCGTTTCGCGCGTGGCCGCCGCACGATTCGCACGTCAACTGCGCCGGGCTTTCGCATCAACGTTTTAATGATCCAGCCTGCGGACATCCGAAATCTCCGACGCCGCGCGGGCTGCGCCGCGCATGGCCCCCTCGATATAGCCAACGCCGGTGCAATCGCCGACTTCGTAGATCCGAAAACCCTCGGCCCGCAGCTGATTCGCGAGGGCAAGGTCACCGGTAGCGCCCTTTGCGACGATAACGTGATCGGCGTCAATCGCCTGGGCCTTGCCTTGATGATCGGTAAAATGCACCTTGTCAGTTTCTATTCGAATGTCTGATGATTCGGGTTGCATTTTAATGCCGTGCTCCTTCAACTCTGCGAGCAATCGCATGCGCCGGACGATCGTCAGCCCGGCGCCAAACCGCGGGTCCTCGTCAACGATCGTCACAACCCGCTCGCGTTCGGACAGGAACTCGGCCAGCTCGAGGCCGACCAATTCGCCGCCGATGATCACGACGTGCTTGCCGAGCGGCATCCAACGCCGCGTGGCCTGGCGAACGAAATCGAGATTGGCCGTCAGGCCCGTCGCGGCGCCGAGCTTCGACGCCGTGCGCGTCACCCAGCCAACCTTGTGCGCCAGTTGCTGCGAGTTTTCACCGAGCATCAGGCTGCGCAGGTCGTCGCCGCTCATCACATGTGGCAGGTCATGGCCTGGAATGGGGGGCAGGCTGCGCTTTGCGCCTGTGGCAACCACCACAGCGTCAGGGGCCAGCGTATGCAGCAGTTCCGGCGTCGCCTTCGTGTGCAGACGCACGTCGATGCGTGCGGATTCGACCTGACGCCGCAGCCAGTCAAGCAGTCGCTCATTGGCTGGGTAGGCCAGTGCGGCGAAGCGCAGGGTGCCGCCGAGTTGCTTCCCCTGTTCCAGCAGCGTCACCTGATGTCCGTCAGCCGCCAGACGTCGCGCCGACTCCATGCCGCCCGGACCGCCGCCGACCACCACGACCCGCTTGCCGCCGCTCGGCAATGTCGGGCGAAGGTATTCGAAGCCGGTTTCCGGGTTGACGGCGCAGCGCAGCGGTTTGCCGAGGTAGATTGCGCTGATGCATGTATAGCAGTAGATGCACGGCAGGACATCGTCGGGCCGACCTTCGATGAGCTTGCGCGGAAGCTGAGGGTCGGCAAGCAGCTTGCGTCCCATCGCGACGAAATCGATCTCCCCTTCGGCAATCCTGGCATCGGCCAGTTCGGGTTCGATCCGGCCCGAGGCGATGACCGGAATGCCAACCGCCGCCTTGATCCGCGCCGCAAAGGGAATGTTGAGCCCGGGCTCGTGAGGGGTATGGGACCCCGAATGCAGCTTCGGTTGTCCCGCGTCATGATAAGCAGTCACCGTGATCGCATCGGCGCCTGCGGCCTCGACGAACTGTGCAGTGCGTACTGCATCGTCGATAGTGATGCCGCCAGGCTTGCCTTCCTCGCGCGAATCGATTTTGCACCATACGGGGTAGTCGGGGCCGACTTCGGCGCGCACTGCCTCGATCACCTCGATCAGCAGGCGGACACGATTTTCCAACGGGCCGCCGTACTCGTCGGTGCGCTTGTTGCTTTTGGGCGATATGAACGACGACAGGAGGTAACCGTGCCCACCATGGATTTCGACGCCGTCGAAGCCGGCTCGCTTCGCCCGGCCCGCGGCAGCGGCAAATTGCGAGATCAATGTGTCGATGTCGGCCCGCGTCATGACATGGACGGTCACATTGGCGATGCGGCTGAATGGCGCCTCGGCCAACTCTTCGAGCAGGAAAGCTTCCGTGAAGTCGCCAGTGGGCATGTCGGGCAGTGACGGCCCCCATATGGGGCGTCCTGCCAGCATGTCTTCCATGCCGACCAACCCGCCGTGATGCAATTGCGCAGCAATCTTCGCCCCGTGTGCGTGAACGGCGTCCGTCAGCGCCGTCAGGCCGGGAAGAAAGCGGTCATCCGAAATCGCGATCTGGTTGATCTGATTGGCACCGGCCGGCCACGCCACGCCAGCGACCCCGGTGATGATCAAGGCTACACCCCCTTGCGCCTGCGCTTCGTGATAGCGCACGATGCGCTCGCCGCAGTGGCCGTCCGGCTCCGCAAGGCTCGCGCCCATCGCGGTGACGGCAATTCGATTGCGCAACGTCATCGTGCCGATTCGGCCCGGGGCGAGCAGGTGGGAATAGGACGTGCGGTTCATCGGCTCGCTCCCGTGCGCGCATCTTGATTGGCATCGGGGGCGATGACCTCGAGCTCGTCCCAGACGGGCGCAAACATCATTCTCAACAGCGCCTCGTCTGCATAGATTCGCTCACCCGTCAGGCCGTGCTCACCGAATTTGAGAATGCCGATGACGCGGAATTGCTTCTGCTGGCCGTCGGGATAGCGATACGTGATGGCGTATTCCTGCACCAGCCCCGTTTCGCCGAGCCACTCGCCATGACTGGCGGTACGCGATCCATCAAAGCGGGGCGCGACATGGTCGAAGAAATGACGATAGTAGCGGCGCGTGGCATCCAGTCCGGTCATACGCAGGCCCACGGGATAGAGCTCGAAAACCGGTTCGGTCTCGAAGGTCGCCAGCGTGGTCGCCAAGTCGCCAGTAACCTCGGCTTCTACGTGGCGGCGTGCCGCCTCGATCGATTCTGGGGTGAACATGGTGCGTGTCTCCGTTAGTTTGAAATTTATCGGGACGTACCGCGGAAGACGCCCCCAAGTTTTGTGTCTCATCATGACACATTTTTTATTTTTGTGTCATAGTGACGTCCTGGTTCGACCATCGGGCCGGCGATGACATTTGTCTGCGTCGTGGAAGACACTGTCGCAGTACAGATTATCGGCCCCTGATTTTTGCCGGCGGGGCAGGTCGCCACGCGGCCGACACATTCAATGAAGGGAGCATCATGACCAAGGCATTGTTCGGGCCGATCGATCAGATCGGCTATCTCGTGGACGATCTGGAGGAAAGCATCGGGCGCTGGCTCAAGCATATGGGCGTGGGGCCTTGGACAGTTTTCCGGAACGTCAGCCTTGAGGGACGATATCGCGGGCAGCCAGGCACTGTAACAATGGATGTGGCGCTTGCTTATCAGGGCGATATCCAGATCGAGTTGATCAAGGTGACCAACGACGCGCCTTCGCCGTATCGCGATGCGACGGGGAAACCGATTCTGGGCGCCCATCATGTCGCATGGGTCGTCGATGATCTCGATGCCGCCGTCGCGCGCGTCACCGCCAATGGAATGACGGTCGCTTTCGAAGCGTCGAACCCCGCGACGCGGGTTGCCTATCTGGAGTCGGTAGGCGAGCCGGGCGTCCTGTTTGAATTCATCCAGGGTGCGGGGATGCGCGACATGATCCGGGAGGGAATCGCCGCGACCAGAGTCTGGGACGGCGCAAATCCGGTTCAAACCATCAATATTGCTGCGTGAGGATCGAATGACAGATCGACTGAAAGGCAAATCGGCGTTGGTGCTTGGGGTGGCGCCCGGCAATATCGGCGAAGCGATCGCCCGACGTTACGTCGAGCATGGTGCGCGCGTGCTCGTGTCGGGGCGCCGCGCTGATGCGGTGTCGACGGTGGCCGCGGCCCTCGGCGCCGAATGGCTCGCTTGCGACATTACATCGCAATCCGAAATTAATCAATTGGTTGCGGAAAGCGAGAAGCGTCTTGGTGGGCTCGACATCGGTGTGAATGCCACGGGCTGGGGGCTGCTGAAGCCGTTTCTGGAGCACAGCCGCGAGGATCTGGACATGATGAACGCGCTCCAGTTCACCGGGCCGTTCCAATACTTTCAGGCACTGCTGCGGGCCATGACGTCGGGCGGTTCGATCATTCAGGTTTCTTCGGTCACCGCCACGATCATGTTCGATCACCATGCTGCCTATATGGGAACCAAGGCGGGCATCGATCATGTCATTCGCTGCATCGCCCACGAGTTCGGTCATCATCGAATCCGCGCCAATTCGATCGCGCCGGGTGGCGTGGCCGATGCGCCGATGTCGGGCGGCGGGCTGGCGAAGCCTGCTGTCGCCGAGCTCTATCGCCGCGAGATACCGCTCGGGCGCAGTGGCGTTTCGGCCGACGTTGCAGACGCCGCGCTCTGGCTGGCGAGCGATGAATCGAGCTTTGTGACGGGGCAGGTTATCCATGTGAGCGGCGGCCAGACGCTGCGGCGCAATCCGTCTATCTCCGAAGTCTATGGCGCGTTCGCAGCCGACGCGGCCACTGTACAGAAGTCGGCGTATATCGGATGATCTGTTTCCGGGATCGATCGGAAAACCCATTTTCTGAGAGGGCGTTTAATTTCAATGAGTGCACATATTCGGCAAGGCTTGCTGCGCGGCTTGGTGAGCGTGGTCATCCTGCTCGAAGGGGGAGCGGCTTGGGCGCACGCCGCTCCGGTACATCAAACGCCAACGGCCGGCGCCGAACTGACCGCGCCACCCACCGAGATTCGTATTGAATTCGACGACGCGCTGGAGCCGGCTTTCAGTTCGCTGAGTGTTACCGACAGCGCTGGGCACCGGGTCAACGTCTCGAAGTCCCAGGTGAGCCCGGCAAATCAGAAAGTCATGTTGCTGGGAGTGCCCGTGTTACCTCCCGGCGCCTACCGCGTTCGATGGGTCGCCGTCGCACATGACGGGCATCGCACGCAGGGCGGCTACGCGTTCCGGGTGAAGTAGGATAGGCGGGGTGCCGCGTCCCTCGTCCCGAACCAACAGGATGGAAGTCATGAACGACGAGCAAGATGTAGCGCCGGACAGCACAGCAGCGCGAGTCGCCTTGTGGCGCGCTCTGCATGTCGAGGCCGACCCTCCGCCGCGTGTGCTTGAAGACGAAATCGGCCTTAAGCTGCTTGCCCCGGACACGGACTGGCGCCGCCGCGGGGATATGGACCCGCAATTCACGCGTCCCTTCCGCGCCTCAATCGTGGCGCGTGCCCGCTTCATCGAGGATCTGGTCGTGGAACAGGCCAGCCGCGGGCTCGATCAGTATGTCATCCTCGGCGCCGGCCTTGACAGCTTTGCGCAGCGGAGGCCGGAGATCGCGTCCCACCTCAGGGTGTTCGAGGTCGATCAGCCAGGTCCTCAGGCATGGAAGCGTCGGCGCCTGATTCTTCACCCCGCCGGAGATCCTGGCGCTGGCCCACGAAGCCGGCTTTAGAGAAGTACGGCACGTCACGGCGGCCGATCTTGCCCGGCGCTACTTCGCGGGCAGGACAGATGATCTGCGCCCGCCAAACAATGCAGAGGAACTGCTGGTAGCAAATACATAGCTGCCCGCACACTTCGATTGCCGGCCGCGCAGGCCTGCGCCCCGGAAGTCACAAGCGCGGCGCGACATCGGCGCGCCGGGGTAACATCCCGTCATGGACTCCCTGATCGCCGCCTCCGCGCGCGCCCTGGCCGCTGGCGACGCGCTCGGCGCCCTCAAGCGGGTCGCCCTGCGCGACGACCCGCCGGCGCTGGCCCTGCGCGGCATTGCCATGGCCCAGCTGGGCGAGCATTCACGCGCCCGAGAACTGCTGAAGCGAGCGGCGCGCGGCTTTGGTGCTCATGAGGAACTGGCGCGCGCCCGTTGCGTTGTCGCCGAAGCTGAGGTGGCGCTGGCCATGCGCGATCTCGGCGGCTCGCCGCGTTCGCTGGCATCGGCGGCGGCCACGCTCGAGGCGCGCGCCGATAACGCCAACGCCTTGCAGGCGCGGCTGATCGTGGCGCGCCGGCTCCTGCTGCTCGGCCGCCTTGACGAGGCCGCGGCCGCGCTGGCGCGCGTCGACACGCGTGGCCTGCCGCCGTCGCTGACGGCAGTGGCCGAACTGACGGCGGCTGAGCTGGCGTTGCGCTCGCTGCAGATCGGCCCGGCGCAGGCGGCGCTGGCCCGTGCACATGAAGCGGCCGAGCGCGCCCGCGTGCCGGCGCTGCGGGCCGAAGTGAAGGAGGCACGGGCGGAATTCGAGCGTCCCGCCGCGCGGCGCCGTTCTGCCTGCGGTGAGCAGGCGTTGCGCCTCGACGAGGTCGCCGGCCTGCTGGCTTCCGAGACGCTGGTGATCGATGCCTGCCGCCGCGGGCTGGGTGCAGGTGACGCGTGGCGGCCGTTGGCGCGACGGCCGGTGCTGTTCACGCTGGCGCGTGCGCTGGCCGAGGCATGGCCTGGCGACGTCGATCGCGAAACCCTGATCGCCGCCGCCTTCCACACCCGCCGCCCCGACGAGACGCACCGGGCACGACTACGGGTCGAGATCGGCCGCCTGCGGGCGCTCGTCAAGGGCCTGGCGAGCATCGAGGCGACCGCGCGCGGCTTCGTGATCCGGCCGCAGGAGGGACACTCCGTCGCAGTGCTGGAACCGCCCATCGACGGCGATCGGGCCTCGCTGGTGGCGCTGCTGTCCGACGGCGCACCGTGGTCGACCTCGGCGCTGGCGTTGGCCCTGGGGGCGAGCCAGCGCACGGTGCAGCGCGCGCTCGGCGAGTTGGAGGCCGAAGGGCGGGTGCGCTCGTTCGGGCAATCGCGGGCGCGTCGCTGGCTGTCGCCGCCGCTCGCGGGATTCACGACGATCTTGTTACTCCCCGCTGCGCTGCCGATTGAATAGAGTTGACTTACGCGCCGATCAAGGCGCAACACAAGGAGTCAGCGATGCCCAGCAACACACACCTGAGCAATTCCCAAACCACTGTGCGCGCGGCCGAGATCGTTCGCGAATACGGCCCCTTTGCAGGCGCCGAGCACGTCCATGGTGTCACCCATGACGGCCAGCGCGTGTGGGCCGCGACCGGCGGCGCGTTGGTCGCCTTCGATCCCGCAAGCGGCGAACTCACGCGCACGCTCGAGGTCGCCTGCGATGCCGGCACCGCCTTCGACGGCACGTACCTCTACCAGATCGCCGATGCCCGCATTGACAAGATCGATCCCGCGACCGGCGAGGTGGTGGCCTCCATCCCGACGCCCGGCCACGGGTCCGACTCGGGCCTGACCTGGGCCGAGGGCAGCCTGTGGGTGGGGCAATACCGCGACCGCAAGATCCACCAGATCGATCCGGCAACCGGCAGGGTCATTCGCAGCATCGAATCCAACCGCTTCGTCACTGGCGTGACCTGGGTCGACGGCGAGTTGTGGCACGGCACCTGGGAAGGGGACGAAAGCGAACTCCGCCGGATCAACCCGGAGAGCGGCGCCGTGCTCGAGCGGTTGGAGATGCCGCGCGGCACCGGCGTCAGCGGACTCGAGTCCGACGGGGCAGACCTCTTTTATTGCGGCGGCGGGGCTAGCGGAAAGGTCCGCGCCGTGCGGCGTCCGAAAGGATGATCGAGCCAAGGAGCACACCATGAACACCACCATTGCTGAAGGGAGCATCGTGAACCATCGCGTCGTGTCCGGCGACCAATGGGTGACCGAGCGCCGCGCGTTTCTGGCGCGCGAAAAGGAGCTGACGCGTCTGCATGACCAGGTCGCGGCCGAGCGCCGCGCGCTGCCGTGGGTGCGGGTCGACAAGGTCTACGTCTTCGACGCCCCCGGGGGCCGGCGCACGCTCTCCGACCTTTTCGAAGGCCGTCGCCAGCTGCTGGTGCAGCACTTCATGTTCGGCCCGGAGTGGGAGGAAGGCTGCCCAAGTTGCTCATTCATGGCGGACCACATCGATGGCATGAACGTGCATCTGGCGCAACGCGACATCACGCTGGTGGTCATCTCGCGCGCGCCGCTGGCTGTCATCGAGCGCTTTCGCCGGCGCATGGGCTGGCAGTTCCCGTGGGTGTCCTCGCACGGCAGCGAGTTTAACTACGACTTCGCCGTGAGCTTCACGCCGGAAGAACAGGCCAGCGGCAAGGTGTACTACAACTACGGCATGACGTCCTTCCCGGCCGGGGAAGCGCCCGGCATCAGCGTGTTCTACAAGGACGATGCAGGCGAGCTGTTCCACACCTACTCGACCTATGGGCGCGGCGTGGAGGTGATGATGGGTGCGTACAAGATGATGGACCTCACGCCCAAGGGCCGCGACGAGGGCGACGTACCTCACAAGATGGCGTGGGTACGCCACCACGACCGCTACGCGCCCGCACCGATCTGATTGCCGCCGGGGTTTGCCGCGGCTTCGCCTTTGTACACGATGGTCACAGTCTCGAACCCGCGGCACGGACTTCTGCCGTCCGTGCGTATGATGATTGACTATCTTGTGGAGCGCTTTGCGGAAATACGCGAGACGAGACTGGAATCAGGTCCGTTCGTACGAGAATTGAATGCCTGCGGTACCGCCTGTCTCGACGAACAGGTTCATGAAAGCCGGTACCGTATCTTTGCGCGCCCAGTCCCGCTGCAGTTCGCAAAGCAGTTGGGTCCAACTGATCATCTTTCCGCCAGCCTGTTCGATGCGCCGCAACGCGGCTTCGTGTGCCGCAACCGAAGTTCCGCCGACGGCGTCGACGACCGCGTAGACTTCGTAGCCCTCCCGCAAAGCATCCAACGCGGGGAACGATAAGCAAGCTTCAGTCCACAGCGCGGTCATGATCAATTTCTTGCGTCCCGTTGCTTCGACGGCAGCCTTGAATTCAACGTCCTCCCACGAATTGATCGAAGTGCGATCGTAGGTCGGCAAGTGACCGAGTACTTTTTGCAGTTGCGGAATTGGCGGCTTGTTAAGCCCTGTTTTCACGTTGACGGTCGAGTGCACGATCGGGAGCCCATAGGCCAGGGCGATTTTTGCCGTTCCTACGATATTGTTGACGAGGAGTTGCCGATCCATCGATGCAATGGAATTCACTTGGACTGGCTGGTAATCGATGATGATGAATGCAGAGTTCTGGGGCGTTAGAAGGTGGTCGTCCAACGGCGCACGGATAGCCTCACTGGTCATGGCAGCCTCCATCGAGAAATTTCGCCGAGCGGTGCATGGATGCATCTGGCGTCAAGCGCAACGTTGCCTCCGAGCCGAGGTGGACCGAAGGCTTGCGGATACAGAACCCACGGGGAGCAGACTCAGGTGGGTGGAATGCAGGAAGAATTCTAGGTAGTGGATCTTGCCGGTACAAGGAAATCCTTGTCGCCACCGCATGAAGGTTTACCCGCGTGGTGCCGCCCCCGAAGCCGAGCTGAACATCACGCTCAAGTTTGACGACACCCTGACCGATCACTTGGTCGAGGCCGGCTATCGACTGGAATTCGGCGCGCGAGAACTGAAGCGCCAACTGTACTCTTTGCGCGACGTCCGAACTGCACGCTTCGCGGTAATGCCGACTGCTTATATTGGAAACGTATGTCAGCCTTGGGCCGCGAAGCGGCATCACCCTTAAGCAGTAGTTTGTCTCCAGCGTATCTGGGACGGTTCATGGAGTTTTCAAATGACTAAGCGGCGTGAAGTGCCGGGTATCCGGCCATATGACGGACCCGCCGGCGGGTGGGGCGCGCTTCGCGCGACGGCACAGGCCGTTCGGAACCAGATG
The DNA here is from genome assembly GCF_902459695.1 of Pandoraea terrae. Classification (GTDB taxonomy): domain Bacteria; phylum Pseudomonadota; class Gammaproteobacteria; order Burkholderiales; family Burkholderiaceae; genus Pandoraea; species Pandoraea terrae. The sequence goes on along the minus strand of NZ_CABPRZ010000036.1, from coordinate 12,647 downwards.
GAGAGCATTCAGGCGCCGATCGTGTTGCTCCGAACCAACCAGCCCACCGGCTTTGATTGCCCGGGATGCGCATGGCCGGACAAGGAGCACCGCTCGACGTTCCAGTTCTGTGAGAACGGCGCCAAGGCCGTTACGTGGGAGGCCACTACGAAGCGCGTGACGCCCGAGTTCTTCGAGAACCACACCGTGTCGTCGCTGCTGGCGCTGTCGGATTTCGAGCTGGAGGATTTCGGCCGCCTCACGCATCCCATGGCCTACGATCCGGCGACCGACAAGTTCCGCCCGGTCGAATGGGACGCCGCATTCGCGCGCATTGGCGAAGTGTTGCGCAGTTACCCTTCACCGGATCAGGTTGAATTCTATACGTCCGGGCGGGCGTCGAACGAAGCGGCGTACCTGTTCCAGTTGTTCGCCCGTGAGTTCGGCACGAACAACTTTCCGGATTGTTCGAATATGTGCCATGAGCCGACCAGCGTCGGTTTGCCGAAGTCCATCGGCATCGGCAAGGGCACGGTGTCGCTGGACGATTTTGACGAAACCGAGCTCATCATCTCGATCGGTCACAATCCCGGTACGAACCACCCGCGCATGATGGGCACGCTGCACGAAGCGGCGCGGCGCAAGGTTCCGATCATCGTGTTCAATCCGCTTCGTGAGCGTGCGCTCGAGCGATTTGCCGATCCCCAGAACGTCATCGAGATGGCGACCTATGGTTCCACCAGGATCGCCTCCGCGTATCACCAGGTCAAGGCGGGCGGTGATGCGGCTGCGCTCAAAGGCATCATGAAGGCGCTGCTCGCGCTGGATGCTGCCCAGGGCAACGTCATCGACCATGACTTCATCGCGGTTCATACGGAAGGATTTGATGCGCTGAAGGCCGATCTGGAAGCGACACCGTGGGCGGACATCGAGAAGGAGAGTGGTCTCACGCGCGAGGAGATCGAGGATGTCGCGGCGGCCTACGCAAAATCGAACGCGACCATTATCACGTACGGCATGGGCATTACCCAGCACAACACGGGGACCGCCAACGTCCGCCTGATTGCGGACCTGTTGCTTATGCGCGGCAACTTCGGCAAGCCAGGTGCAGGCGTCTGCCCGTTGCGCGGCCATTCGAACGTGCAGGGCAACCGTACGGTGGGCATCACCGAGATGCCGTCCGAAGCCTTCCTTACGCGCATCGAGGACGTGTTCGGTTTCACGCCGCCGCAAGCGCACGGACACGACGCCGTCAAGGCGATGAATGCCATGATCGACGGTTCGGCGAAGGCGCTCATCTGCCTGGGCGGTAACTTCGCCGTAGCGCTGCCCGATCCGGAGCGGAGTTTTCCGGGCATGAAGTCGCTCGACCTGAGCGTCCACCTTGGCACCAAGCTCAATCGCTCGCACCTGCTGGTGGCCAAGGAGACATATCTGCTCCCCGTGCTGGGCAGAACGGAACTCGATACGCAGGAAAGCGGGCCGCAGTCGGTGACCGTGGAGGACTCCATGTCGATGGTTCACGCCTCTGCAGGCAAGCTCAAGCCGGCATCCGAGCACCTGCGCTCGGAGCCCGCGATCGTGGCGGGTATTGCCAGCGCGACGCTGCCCAAGAGCCGCGTGGCGTGGCTCGAACTGATCGCCGACTACGACCGGATTCGCGACCTGATCGAGCGCACCGTGCCGGGCTTCGCTGACTTCAATGCACGCATCCGTGTGCCCGGCGGGTTCCGTCTGCCGCTGCCGCCAACCGAACGCAAGTGGGAAACGCCGTCGGGCAAGGCGATCTTCTCTGTGTTCAAGGGGGTGAGGGAGAACTACGAGCCGTGGGCGGACGACGTCCTGCGCCTCATCACTATCCGCAGTCACGATCAGTACAACACGACGATCTACGCCATGGACGATCGTTATCGCGGCGTGTTCGGCCGGCGCGACGTGCTCTTCATGAACCCGGTGGACCTCGCGGCACGAGGGCTTGAGCATGGCGATCTGGTCGACATCGAGACGATCTCGTCCGACCGGGCGCTGCGGCTCGAAAAGATCACCGTGATCGAGTACAACATCGCGCCGGGATCGGTGGCCGCCTACTACCCGGAGGCCAACGTTCTGGTACCGCTCGATTACATCGACGAGGAAAGCGGCACGCCATCCTACAAGTCGATTCCGGTCCGGATCCTCCGCTCGGAAACCACCTGCCGTCGCTGACGATCCGGGAGGCTTCGTCGAGCCGTGATCACCTGGCGCACGTCGCGGCGAGCTTGCCGACGGTAATCACGGCCTGTTCGATCTCGGCGGACCAGGGACTGCTGTAGTTGAGCCGAATGAAGTTGCGATAGCTGTCCGAGGTGGAGAACATGTAGCCGGGACCGATCGTGATGCCGCGCTCCAGCGCGAGTTCATAGAGTTGCATCGCGTTGACCTTGGGCGGAAGTTCGACCCACAGCACGTAGCCGCCCGCCGGCCCCGACATCCCTGTGCCGTCGGGGAAAAAGCGGGAAACCATCGCCTTCATCAGATTCGCCTGCTGTGCATAGGCCTTGCGGATACGCCGCAGGTGATGCTCGTAACCATCGCGCTCGAGAAACTCCGCAATCGCGAGCTGGGGAATCGACGCCGTCGTCAGCGTATTCAGGAACTTGAGCTTTTCGACCTGATCCCGATAGCGTCCCGGCAGCGCCCAGCCGATCCGGTAAGCGGACGTCAACGTTTTGGAGAAAGACGAGCAGTGCAGCACCAGGCCATTACGGTCGTAGGACTTCAAACTGCTGGGATAGGCGCTGCCGTAGTACAACTCGTTGTACACGCCGTTTTCGATGATCGGCATGTCGGCCTTCGCGGCAAATTCCACCAGTTCGCGCTTGCGCGCGTCAGGCATTTGAAAGCCCAGCGGGTTTTGGAAGTTCGGCATGACCATGCAGGCGGCCACCGGCTGTGACTCGACGATGGCCGCCAGTGCGGCGACATCGATGCCTTGCTCCGGATGCGTTGCCACCTCGATCGCCTTCATGCCCATGCGTTCGATGGCGTGCAGCATGGCGTAGAACGTCGGTGACTCCACGGCGATCACATCGCCGGGCTTGGCGACGGCTTGCAGACAGAGGTTGATGGCCTCCGTCGCCCCAACCGTGATGATGACATCGGCCGGGTCCACGGTCATGCCTTTTTCCAGATAGCGCCGGGCGATCTGTCGGATCAGTTTCGGATGGCCTGGAGGGAGCGCATCCTTCAGCCCCCGCAGCGATTCGTCCCGGCCTGCCGCGTAGGCATACCGATTGAGCTTTTCGAAGGGGAAGGCAGTGGGGTCAGGGTAGGGTGAGCCGAGCGGCACGGCGTCGCCAGCCGAAATGGAGCGCAGTGTCGAGAGCACCAGGCGGCTCACGTCGACCGTTGCCGAAATGGCAATGGGTTTTGACGTGCTCAGCGCGTGGCCCTGCAACGGGCCGTCCCCTTCGCGCAAGTTCACGAAATAGCCCGACTGCGGGCGGCTCACGATCAGGCCGCGGCTCTCCAGGAGCAAATAGGCACGAATGACGGTTGTGATGCTGATCTGGCGCTGCTGGCTGGTTTGCCGGACCGACGGGAGCCGGTCGCCGTGACGATATACGCCCTTTTGAATCTGGCTTTCAATGTCATCGGCGAGTGTTTCGTAAAGCGTCATCGGTTGCCTTCCCCCCTACGTGCACAGATCTGTACTGCACACGCAAAATCGTATCAGAACTGTACTCTTCCGATCCCACCGATTTTTGTGCACTCACACATCGCCATGCCGGCGATGCGCTTGCTTCTGACTGGATTGGAGGTAAAGCGATGGAACGGGCAACACATAGGTTGCGAACGGATACGGACACTCGACGTGCAGCATGCGCGTCGGAAGGGGTATGGTGATGAATCTCCTGGAAGCCACGTGTATCTGCGCCCGGGTGGTGGAGCGAGGCGGCATCTCCAGCGCAGCGAGAGATCTCGATGCCTGAGACGAATAAGGGCGTCCCTGCCGCGTACAGCAAGCCCGCTTCGGCAAACGAGACGGGCTCGCCAGCACCCGCGATGATGGGCAAAGATGGCAATAAAAAACCCCGGAAGCCTTGCGGCGCCGGGGTTTCATGGGCATCGATAGGAATCGCTTGCCACTTATCTGGTGGGTGGTACAGGGATTGAACCTGTGACCCCTGCCGTGTGAAGGCGGGGTGCATGACCCATGAGCGGTAACCTGTGCATAAAAAATAAAGAAAAATCAACGATTTGGCGATGCTCATCAATCGATTCGATCTGACCCTTTAAGGTATAATTTCCGTATCAATTCCGTACGGAGATTTGCCCATGAGCACACCCATCAACTCGAAGACCGCCCGCGACCGGTTAAAACCACGTAGGGAGCCATACTGGGCGCGCATGCGTGCCGGCCTATTCGTGGGATATCGGAAGGCCGAGCAGGGCGAAGGGACATGGATAGCGCGCCGTCGCGACGAATCGGGCAAGCAGGCCTACCACGCGCTGGGTACGTTCGCGGATTTCGACGATGCCGCGCGGCAAGCAGAGGTCTGGGCAGGCGCGATTGACTCAGGCGTCTCGCCCGACTCGACCACGGTCAGGAAGGCTTGCGAGCACTACGTCAACCATCTTCGCCTTCACAAGAGCGCAGCCAGTTCGAACGATGCAGAGGGCAGGTTCAAGCGCCTCGTGTACGGAAAGGACATCGGCAGCCTTGATTTGGCGAAGCTCCGAACGTCCCACCTGAAGGCGTGGGTGGCTGCGCAACTGGACATCGACGAGGATGAGGATGATGACGAGGATTTGCGCCGCGCGAAGGACAGCGCGAACCGGAATCTGGCATCGTTCAAGGCTGCGCTGAATCTGGCCCTGAAAGACCGGCTGGTGGCCACGGATGCCGGGTGGCGCACGGTCGTTCCATTCAAGGGCGTAGGCCGCAGGCGGCAAGGCTTCATTCCGCTCGAACAGCGGGCCGTGCTGATGACGAAGTGTGAACCCGACCTAGCGCGACTCGTGAAGGTTCTACTGTTGACCGCCGCGCGTCCCGGTGAACTCGCGAAGGCGACCGTGCAGCACTTCGATAAGGCGCAGGGCACTTTGGCGCTGGAGGGCAAGACCGGCTTTCGCGTCGTGACGCTTTCGACTGCTGCCGCGCGATTCTTCGAGGAACTGGCGAAAGACAAGATAGGCGGCGCGCATTTGCTTGTCCAGGCGTCAGGCAATCCGTGGAACAAGGATGCGTGGAAGAAGCAATTCAAGGAAGCGGTGGAGGCCGCGAAGTTGGCGAAGGACATCGTAATGTACTCGCTTCGGCATACGGCCATCAGCGAAATGATCGCGGGTGGGATGGATACCTTTGTTGTGGCGAAGCTCGCAGGAACCAGCACGGCGATGATCGACAAGCACTATGGCCACTTGCGGCACGACAGGACGCGGGATTTGTTGGACTCGGTTGTGTTGGTGTAGTGTCGAGACTACCGAGCGATTGCAGCGGGCGGGGCATTGCCGCGATTCGCTGACACTAATTGCGCTGCCTGAGGGTAACGAGGAAGATGCGTTGATTGAGAGAATAGAATTTCGTTGACCAAGCGACGGGGATAAGAATGCGAGGACAGTGGATCGGTGGATTTCAAGCGAGCGGCTGGCACGGCTCGATCACAATTGATGCAGAAAGCGTTGGCGAAAAAATCGGGGGCAGCGTGTCGATGTTCCCCGGGGAAGGCAGCGAGGGAACGATTACGGTAGGTCGCATCGTTCCCTTCGAGCCGCAGCCCGGCCCGGTGGACATTACCGTTCTGGCCAATCCGATTCACCCTGGGACCGGTTTAACCGTCCCTTGGGAAGAATTGGAGCGCGTATTCCCTAACATGCAATTCGGAAGGATCATCCAAGCCAAGGTCGAGTGGGACCAACAGAAGCTGACCGCAACGTGGCACTCCAATATTGGCGCCAGCGGTAAGGCGACTCTCTTAACGACTGATGCGGGCAGGCCGTCCGAACTAACTCCCATCGTAATGGATTGGGAGACGTTCAAGAGGCATGTTGCTCAAGTCGAGCCGCGCCGCTATGTTTTTCGTGGTCAGCGCAAACCATGGAGGCTCAGGTCTGCATTTCACCGTACAGGACGCTGCGACTTGGTTCGTTACACTGGCGAAGATATGCAGGCACTCCACCGACACCTGAGTGCCCATACGAAGCACGTCTTCAACCGGGGCATCAGTGAAGAGAATGGGGCAATGCTCCATTTGGCGCAGCATCACGGATTCCCCACGCCGTTGATCGACTGGTCACACTCGCCATTCGTTGCGGCTTACTTCGCGTATCACAAGATCAAAAATTCGGAGGCCGCCAATTCCGATGCTGAGGACCGGATACGGATTCATCAATTCGATCGTCAGCAATGGATGGACGACCATCGTCAGATATCCGTCACCGCTCCAGCTGCACCGCATTTCTCTCTACTGGAGTTCTTGCCCATAGAGAATCAGCGGCTGATTCCTCAGCAAGCAATTTCCGGTCTCACAAACGTCGTGGATGTCGAACACTACATCGCATGGGCAGAAGGCCTCGCCAAAAAGCAATACCTCACCGCTATCGAATTGCCCGTTGCGAGTCGAGAAACGGTAATGCGGGAGCTTACGTTGATGGGAGTCACTGCGGGATCGCTATTTCCGGGCCTTGACGGCACATGCGCAGAATTGATCGAGCGCCTATTTCCGTCCTAACTTGAAAGCGCCAGTGTACGGTTCGAATTGGTCGGTGCGTTGTTTGGCGGGAGGTGCAGGGCTGTTCAACGTTTCACAAAATGCCATTTCAAAGTTGAAAATGTACTAAAAATTAAAAAATTACCGGAAGGATAAGAATAATGAATAGCTTTAAAGTTATCGAATTTGGCTATGCTGCCATTATCATTCTGGCCGCGACATCCGGCGCCACGTATAGTGCTGAGTCGATTTCAGATTCAATGCATTCACTGTCTCAGAAATACGACGAGAGCCAATACAGCGGCGTGACAAAGGTCGGCGTGTGGGATGTAAGCAAGTGGAAGGATGAAGTAACCGGCGATGCTAATATGGGATTTTGTCTTTCCCCTGACGAAAATAGCCGAAGCCCAGTAATTTTCGCCGATGTTTGCGTAACGGATAATTCCAGGGGGATAAATGTATTTTTCGATTTCCCTGATTTTCCTAGGTTGGACACAAACGGTCGAGGGGTCGTGGAGGCCCATTTCAACATGAAAAAGAGTGGTGTATCTGTTGCGCGCTCCTATCCCATCATCGTTGAGAAGAAAGAGGGTGACATTGGCACCGCTAGTCGAGCATTTATTGTTGGAAATGAAAATCGACGCGATTTTGCCGATCACATCTTCAATGCAAAAAGTGCTGCGATAAGAGCGAATTTAATCAGCGGAAATACGCTTGTATTCCATGTCACCAATAGCGGAAAAGCTCAGAGAGCAAATTGATGCAAACTCTCCACGGCTCGCCGCGCCAGTGTCCGGTTCAAATTGGTCCGTGCGCGTTTTGGTCGGAGGGTCGGGGGCATGTTCAAAACTTCACTAAATGCCATTCGTAGGGTAGGGCAGATGTGACGATGCCTGCGCGGGCCACTAGGACCACGCAGGTTGGGATGGTGGGCTGCGACGTGTGGCTAGGCTTGAGTCGTGGCCTTTCGCTCTTTCAAAAGGCGGCTGAGTGTGGATCGCGATGCGCCGGTTGCGGCACAGACCGTGGACCATGAAGCGCCTGTGTCGAGCATCGCCAGAATGGCTTGGTTGCGTTCGGCGTCTTGCGGACGACCTTTGTACAAGCCTTCCTTCTTCGCTCGCTCGATGCCCTGTGCCGCGCGTCTGCGACGGTCTTCATAGTCTTTACGGGCGATTGCCGCGAGCATATCCAGCATCATCCCGTTAAGCGCGTCGAGCATCCGGCCTGTGAAGTCATCGCTGGTAGTGGCGAGTTGGTGGGATGTCGGAAGGTCCAAGCCAACCACGCGGATTTTGCGGGCCTGTATCTCGGCTTTGAGCGTCTCCCAATCGCCTGCGGTAAGGCGCGATAGACGGTCGATCTGTTCAACGAGCAAAACATCGCCTGGACGGCTGTCGGACAGCAGGCGGAAGAGTTCAGGCCGCTGCAACGTCGCGCCTGATTCATTCTCGGCGTACCAAGCGGCGATGTGCAGACCGCGCTCGGCTGCGAACGCTTCCAGTTGGTGGCGGGCGCGTTGCGCATCTTGTTGGTCGGTTGAGGCGCGAAGGTAGGCACGGATGAACATGGCCGATTCCGTTTGGTTCGGTTAGGGTGGTTCGATAATAACTGGTTCGATTTAACCCGGCAACCGGTATTTATCGAACTGGAAAACCGTGCTCCAGAACCGGTATCGGAAAGGGATACCCTAATCGAACTGGGTTGCTGCGAGCCGCGCCAGTGATCCACGTGCCAAGAGAAAGCCCGCTAAAACAAGTGTCCTAGCGGGCTTCGGTTCCGACTGCTACCAACGTATTAGCCCGGTGCTACGGGACCAAGGGCGGGCGGTTTCCTTGTGTACGATCAGTGCCGGACGCTATCCGATCCGGGCGCACCGGCGAACTGCGTGTAGAAGTCTTCTAAGCTACGGCCTGCCTTGGTCTGGCCGCCCTCTTCAACGGTGATTCCGGTCAGCACGTTGAGTTCTTTGATGGCTAAGACGCGCGTGCTGCCCTTCTCGGCAGGGTCTTCAACGCGCTGGAGCAGGCGGTTGATCGCGGTGTTGACCGGCCACAATTCTTGGGCCGTCTTCGCAGCCAAACGCTTCTCGAATTCATCGATGTACCAATCCGTCGATTCGAGGTAGGTCACACGTTCCATGGCATTGCGGAGGTCGCCAGGTCGCGAATAACGTGGGAACGCCTTGGCAAAAGCGACATTGCTGCTAATGCCGCGAATACGGAATTCCACAAATTTGTCGAATTGCTCTTGATGGAGCGTGCGCATCGCGTCCGACTCGAAGACGCTGGGGTCTTCGTAGTATCGCACTGCGTCATCGTCTTCGTATTCGTTGTCCATGATTTCCTGCTCTTAGCCGATCTATTGCCCTGATTATAATGTGGCTTGGTTAACATGGTAATAAGCAGAATGGTTCGTTAATTAAGTCGTCGTCGAACTCAATCGCCATTATCGACGGGCTTGTGTGAAGGGCGCGTGGTGGCCGCGCTGGGCCATGAAGTCGTATTACGGATTTTGCCGCGCCCTTCGTTTCCGTAATGCAATCCGTAATTAGGCCGCGAGTCTTGCCCGGCGTGCGTTTGCAGTGAAAATATTACGTATTACGGATACGGTTTAGGTTAGTAGATTAGAATTCAAACGTACACTCCTATACGCTATATCTGTATTTATAGCCGCCGTATATTCGTAATATCCGTAATGCGTAATATTTCACTGAATCTACAATATAATCAACGGCTTGCAATTATTACGCCAAGCCCAATCAATAATATTATGCGTAATTTTTCGATTATTCCCATGTCACAAATGAAAAGGGCGGAGGTCCGAAGACATCCGTCCAAGTACAACTCATCACTGCCAACGCCATCAAAACGGCTGCTTGGCGACAATTTGCGGAACGTTCGTGGCATCCAAAAGCTCTCGCACCTTAGTGCGAATCTCCTTTGTGTCGAGCGGAACTAGCGCTTTATCCTTCACATACACGCGAACGGTCTTGTAATTCCACATGAATGTACCCTCGCACTTGATATAGCCGCGAGATACGAGCAAACGCGCCACCTGCCGACTCTGCGGCATTTCCGACCGTCCCATGTCCGATTCAAGCTGTTCGGTCAAAGCGCTCACCGCCACGACTTCGGAGCTAATGCCTACTCGACCACCATCCGCAAGATACCCGTCCAAGTAATCTCCGCCAATCGCGCTAGTGTCAGTTGCCATCATGCGGCGGCGGCCCTCAGTTTCAGGCGCTTGCATGCCGTGATAGACCTCCGGGTGAATCCCGCATTCGAGAAAGTATTTGCGAAGGGCATCGCCGTGCCCGTAGATCGCCGCTCGCAGCTTCTCGAAGTACGTCCGGAGGTCGCCGACTTTCGCGGCCAGTTCGCTACGATGCGCATAGGGTGTAAATACAACCCACCAACGGCGATCCACATTGCTGATCGGCAACGCATCTTCGTGGTTCGTCAGCCCGACATAGTTGGTAGTATTCGGAGAGCTAACGCCATTTCCGCCCTTTGCAACAGTGCGTACTGTTGGGTTGGTGATCAGCGGCTTCACTGCGTTCAGCACGTCATACCGGTTCTTGCCGGCCACCTTGATTTCCTCCAGCACGCGGACGGCCTTGCCGATGCCCCAAGAATTGAATTTCTCGTGCAATTCGATCTGTGACACTTCGGCCACATTCTCCTTGCCCATAATCTCCCTCATCATTTCATGGAAGATCACCGACTTGCCGTCACCCTCCGCGCCCTTGACGAGAAGCGCCACGCCGATGAGCTTGCCCGGATTCCGAACGTTCAAGGCAATCCACGACTCGACCATTGCGGCGTCGCGCTCGCTCTCGAACAGGTTGCGCAGGTGAGCGCGAACGGTGGACACTGACGCGGCACCTTCCGGCGTGTATTCGGTTGTGGCTTTCGGCACGCGGCTTTCGCGGTAGGTGTTGATGAGCGTCATACCGTCGAACTCGTACACCGGGCCGTACCCGGCGGCGTACGCCATGCCGTGGGCCTCCTTGAATCCGACCGTATCGCGAACAAAGGTGTACGGGTTGCCTTTCGCGCCTAGGTCGATTTCTTGTGCAAAGACGGTATTGAACCCGGTCATCGAGTACGTGTTCAGTTCGCCAAGCTTGATGAACCGATCGATGCCGCTGACAAAGTACCAGTCCTGCGCCCACGGAGCGCGGCTCACATTGCGCTTGGTGAGTGCATCCAAATCGGCCTGCGCCGCGCGTTGTTCCTGCTTCAGCTTTTTGTGCGCTTTGTGCTCATCGATCTCCTTCTGAGCATTCGTGTCATTAATTCCTCGGACGGCTTGGGCGCTGGACTCTTGAATGGCGGTGAACTCCGCACTGTATCCAGCGTCGGTGAACGGCGGCATTCTTGGTGAGGCGTGCAGTTCTTCTCCGGTTGTATGTACGGAGTGATGAACGTTATTATCGGTGCTAGTTGCTTCCGAGTTGTGCTGCATAGTAAAATTACTCCAGTTACTCGATTTAACGTTATTCAGCCGCGCCGCTTGCCTGACACAAGCCGCGCGGCTTTTCTTTTTGCCTGTTCGCGTTCATAGGCCCAGCACCCTGAACCAAACGCGCGTAGGCACAAACGAAGCGACGCACAGCACCGGCAGGACGCAATCCCATAACGTGTTCATGCTGCGACCTCCATCGGCTCGCCAGACTTCGCGGCAGCGGCATTGCGCAATTCCTGCATGTCGTATGCGATTTGCGCCACGGCCCAATCCCAAGCCGTCCCGTATTCCTCTCCAAGCGCTTTAACGATGGCCAGCGCGATGGGCGGCGTGATTTTTTGCTTGCCGGTTGTGATAAGGCTGAGAGTAGGCTTTGTGACGGCCATTGCTTCGGCCACCCGCTGGAATTGGATGCCCTTATCCAGAATAATCCGCCTGAGTCTGAACCCGGGGTGAGTGTTTTTTGCCACAATAACCTCCTGTTGAGCTGTGAGCCGTTTAGTTAGAAATATTCTAACTAGCGTGCCCACACAACGGATTCTCATATGCACAAATAAACACAAATAGAACACGCCGAATTATCCGGATCATCAAAGATCCCGATAACCAATCTCCAAATAAAAAGTCAAAAGACAAAACAAAAGGCGAGAAAGAGCCAGCAGCCTAAGCCGCCAATTCTTTCTCGCCTTGCTTGAAACCTTCTGAACTAAGCCTTCATCGACACTGATCGCATCCGGTCATTCGGCACCGGCACGTTCATCTCATCGACGGAACGCATTATTGCAGACTTGGGCTAGAAATGAGCGACATTCCGAGTGTGTAACGTAAATAGTTCACTCCGCTGAAATCGCCATGCCGTGCGCGCTGCCAGCATTTCACCACGCACGGTTAGCATTCTCATGCTGGACCATTGCCCGAAATTTATCGCCATACTTCTTCAGTAGGTATTGTTTGCCGTCCGGCGAGAGGAACACATTGGCCCACTGCACGGCCCGCATTGGCGTTACTGTGCCATCCGTATCGGCCCACTTGAGAGCAGCAGCATCGGCGTATGGCACCCAGCAGCCAGCTTGCTTAATTTCTCCGCCGTATTTGAAGTAGATCGCCTCGGCTCCACCGTCCTGCGATTTGCCCGACGCATCGTGCGGCTCGGGGCAACTCTTGCGCGTGAACACGATATATCCGTCATTTAGCGGCTGAACCGCGAAGATTAGCGCATCCGAATTCTTGCCGAACGTACTTGCCATAGATCGCCGCGCGCCTGCTATGTAGTCGGACGCACTCGGGCCGTAAGGATTCAAGGGAGGCGATGCATTCGCGAGGGTAGTTACAACCATTCCTACGGCCATGCTGACGCCTGCAAGGATTCGATTCAGCTTCATAGTCCACCTTTGATTTCTAAGTTATTAAGACGCTGGCTGGGCTGCGTAGTGTAGTGGTCTAATGAACCCGGACACTGATTTAGGCGAGAATACTCGCCATGAAGAGGTGTCTGATGACCAAGCA
>NZ_CABPRZ010000035.1 GCF_902459695.1 Pandoraea terrae | reverse complement strand
ACAACGAACTGTTCTATCTCGACAAAACCATGATGGTGTTCGGCGACGCGAAGAAGGTCGTCGAGGATATGGTGAAGGCGGCTTGATCGATTGGAACGGCAGTTCGGGTCCCCAAAGGTCCGGGTTGGCGCGGTGGGGCGGCCGCGCCGGCCGCGCCGGCCCGGCGGCATTTTGGCGCTTGCGATTGAGGAGGTCACGATGCACAATCGAAGCGCAAAAAATCTTGACAATGGAGATATGCTTCCGGACACCGGCACCACCGGCCCGGGTGCGCCGGCCGCAGCCGGACCGGCAACGGCCCGCTGCGGCGATAGGGTAACTGCAGGGCCCATCCTCATGAACGTTTCGCTAAGACAGCTCAAAGTCTTCATGGTGGTCGCGCGCAGCAAGAATTTCAGCCGCGCCGGCGCCGAAATCGGTTTGACGCAACCGGCCATCAGCCGCTGCATCAACGAACTCGAAACGCAGCTCGGCCTGCGGCTCGTCGACCGTACGACGCGCGAAGTCGCACTGACCGACGCGGGACACACGCTCGCGGGCAGCCTCGACCGCGTGCTCGACGAACTCGAAATCGCCTTGCTCCAGACACACGGTGCGGAAGCCAAGACCAGCGGCCGCGTGCGCGTGGCCGCTGCACCGACCGTCTCGGCCACGCTGATGCCCAAGTGTCTGCTCGCCAGTCGGGCGCGCTACCCGGAAATCTCGCTTGCGCTTGTCGATCAGGTACAACGCGCGGTGCTCGGCAGCGTGCGCGCGGGCGATGTGGACTTCGGCATCGTCGTCGCCCCGCAAGGCGCCGACGATCTGTATGGCGAAGCGTTGATGAGCGAGCCGTTCTGCCTGGTGAGCCGCAGCGATCATCCGCTGGCATCGCAAGCCGCCGTCCATTGGTCGGAACTGTCAGGCGAGAATCTGGTGCTGCTCGATCAGGGCTCAGGCAGCCGTCCGCTCATCGACCGCGCGCTGGCCACGCAGAAAGTGCAATGCGCGGTGACCCAGGAATTGGGCCACGTGAGCACCATCTTCCGGATGGTGCAGGAGGGGCTGGGTGTGAGCATCCTCCCGCCGCTCGCACTGCCGTTGCCCGAGAACTCGGCGCTGGCCGTCCGTCCGCTGTTACCTGCTTTTGAGCGCACGATCATGCTCGTTCGCCGCAAGAACCGTTCGCTTTCTCCGGTCGCGTTGACCGTGTGGGAGTTGATCAAGGAAGTGGTGCGCGAGCGCCACAGTTTGCGGCAAGCGGTCATCTGAGGCGGCAGCGATGCGCAGACGCCGCGCGCGCATCGAAATGGCTTTCAGATCATGGGCTTGCGTGAGTTTTGCGTCGTTTGTCCACACCCTTGCTCACAAAATCTGTGGATAAGTGGCGGCCACGGAATCGTTAATACGCCGACAATTGCTCCGATCGCCGAGGGCGGATGCAAATGGCTTATGGCTCAATGAGTTAGATAGGCGTGTGAAGTGGTTATCCACAGTGTTGTGAACAAAATCTGTGGATAAGATTCCCTCGGGAACGGCGAGTCAGGGCGCGCCGTTCGCCAGCGGAAAACGCCACGATACGGAATCCAAAGCCACGTGAGCGAAATCGGCAGCGGCGGCGGTGGCGGTGGCGCAAACTCGCCATTCCGTATTGGTTTGCCGGATCCCGCGAGCATGACTTTGCGGCCGGTCTGGCGAGCCAGTCGCTTCGCTCCGCGCCATGCCGTCCACTTTCCCGTTGTCTTCCTCCCCTACGCAACCGTCGCGTTGCGTATTCTCCCCCGCCGATCCCCATTCCTTGATCGAACGGGCGGCAACGCAGTCCGTCGACGAGCTTCGCGAGACGCTGAGTTCGTCCGCGATTGGGCGCAAGATTCGCAGCGCCATGATGGCGCGAGCCATGTCCCCGCGCAGTCGGGTTGCCGAAGAAATCCACGCGATGCTGGCAGGATGCCATCGCCAGGATCGCGTGGTACGCGAGGCGCTTGCGGAATTGCTGCTCTGTGCGCCCGGCGAATTCGATATCGACATGTTGTTGCGCGCGGGGATGGAAAGACGCCTGGCGCGCCGCTTGATTCCACTGCTCCAAGTCGCCCCGCCCGGGGCGCTCGCACGCGAAATCATCGAAATACCGACGGCCGCCGATTGGATCGACGCCATGGATGAGACGGAATCCGGTGACCCGGCCGGCGTCGATTTCTTCACGTTATGCACCCTGCAGTTGTTTGGCCGCGACGTCCTCTCCGACCCGGTTGTGCGCCAGGCGATTGACAGGAGTTGCATGGCGCTGGCTCCGCTGCCGGCAGGCGGGGACCTGCACGCACGGGCTCGCGCACGGCAATTGCTTGCCCCGGTGATTGCACTGGCGCCGGACTCGCAGCGGTTGACCATGCACAGCGGCGAGCCGCCGTTGCTGTATGTGACCCGCATGAACGGGAGCGAGGCGGACGTCCGGTGGCTGCTTGCCCATTGCCTGCCGCCCAACGTGGCGTCGCCCAATTGCACGGCGCTGCCGAACCATCGTGGCCCAACCTATTCGGTGCCTGGCGCCTCGCCGCTTCACTACGCTGCACGGCATGGCAATGTGCCCGTGATACGCGCATTGTTGGCGGCTGGCGCCGACCTGCACGCGCGCGACAGCGGCGGACGTACCCCGCTACTCTCGTTCGGGGACCGGGAGGGGGTGCCGAGGCCATGCGATCGCGATCCGGCGCACCTCGATCATTGCCTGGACACCGTCGGCTGCCTGATGACTGCTGGCGCCGATGTGCGCGATATCGGCGGCACGCGAGAGACGCTCGTGATTGTCATGCTGATCGCCTGCTTCAACGCAGGGGGCGGCAGCGCGGGGGCTTATGACCGGCTCGTTCATTGGTTGGTGGACCTTCACATGCGGGGCTTTCCATTCCGTTCAGGCGAAGGTGAGCCTGCCATCGATCCGATTTGGGCACTCGACAAGCTGGCGGCGCGCGAAGGCGGCGAGTTCCTGAGATATCGGACGTTGCGCGAATTGCTGACGAGTTTCACCCGATGAACGAACCCAACGGAGACAGCGACGATGAACGAATGCAATGAAGTAGCGCGCAGCCGCACCCCGACGTCAGCGAGCGTCTACAGTCACGCCGCCATTGCCGTGCACGCCGGCTATGCCGATTTGCGCGCGATGCTGGCGGAGCACGCGCTTGCGGGGCAGGATTGCCTGAGCACCATGCGAGTGACTTGTGCGGCCGGCTGCGCCATGCGCCGAGCGGCATCATGTTTGACCGGCTGTCGGAGATCGCGGCGCAAAAGTTCAGCCCGCGAGAGGATTTCCTGCGAATCGGAGCGCCGTCGACGCCGATGGCCGAACCGCTACGACGCATCTCATGGCGGCAACGCTCGGCGCGGCAGCGCCCGCATCCTCTCAACCGTCCACCGGAAAAATTTCCCCAATCCTGCGCTTGGCGTAATCGACAAACGCTTTCGCCAATTGTGACGGCGGGTGCTGGTTCGAAGTGACGACCGCGAACTCCGAAAGGATGGTCGGCTCGAACGGTTTGACCACGACCCGCTGCGACGCATAATGCGCGGTGATCTGGTCGATCAGCGCGACGCCGGCGCCATGCTCGACGAGCACGCATATGGCGGCAGACAACTGGGATTCCGCTGTCATCACACGGTCGATGCGTTGCTCGGCGAACAGGCCGTCGATATGCATGCGCGCGTCGAACTCCTTCGGAAAGGAGATGAACGACTCGCCGCGCAGGTCTTCCGGCGTGATGACGGGCTTTTCGGCCAGCCGGTGCCCAAGCGGCAGGATGCAGCGCATCGGTGCGCTGTGAATCGTCTCGATGTTGGCGCCCGCGTGCGTGAGCGGATGCGCGATGAAACCGACGTCGCAGCGCCGTCCCACCACCAGATCGATCACGATGCTCGATGCATGAATCAGCAGCGTCGTGTTGATGCCTTCGTGCTCGCGAATGAAAGCCGTCAGCACGCCCGGCAGGAATTCGAGCGCCATGGCGGGCGCGCCGGCGATGTGCAGCGAGCCGCGCCGCAGCGACTTGATCTGCTCGGCCGTCTGCGCGATCCGGTCGAGGCCGGCAAACGAGCGCTCCACTTCCTCGAACAGCACCATCCCTTCCGGCGTCGGATGCAGCCGTCCGTTGGCGCGTTCGAACAACGCGAAGCCGACGTCGGCTTCCAGATCGTTGATCAGCCGCGTCACCGCCGGCTGCGAGACATGCAGCATTTGCGCTGCGCGGGTGACCGTCTGGCGCACGATCAGCGCGCGGAAGGCTTCGAGCTGGCGGATTTTCATGAAGGGCCCCGTTGAACGTCCCTATCGGAACGTCTCTATAACATTGGCGTATGGCTGACCGAAAAAATGTGATTTGACTGTCATCGTGTCGAAAACGATTCTATTGAAAACAAAGCAGTTTTGCGAATTTTTTGCCGTTTTCGCGTCATAACACGAGTCAGGAGATCACCAGATGAAGGTTTCGCCCCGCACCATTCGTAAGCTCGGCATGGCCGCTGCAGCCGCGTCGCTCGTGCTTGGCATGGCCAAGGCCAACGCCGACACGACGCTGTATGTCGGCGCGTATGGCGGCTCGTTCGAGCAGATGTTGAAGAAGGACGTGATTCCTTCGTTCGAACACGCCAATCCGGGCACCAAGGTCGTGGTGGTGCCGGGCGATTCCACCACTACGCTGGCCAAGCTGCAGGCGCAAAAGGGGAAAGCGGGCATGGACGTGGCCTTCCTCGATGACGGTCCGATGTACCAGGCCATCCAGATGGGCTTTTGCGGCAAGCTTGCCGACGCGCCCGTCTACAAGGATCTCTACGACATTGCGAAATTCAAGAGCGGCAACGCCGTCGCCGCCGGCTTGATTGCCACGGGCATCGCCTACAACACGCGCCTGTTCCAGGCCAAGGGCTGGCCGGCGCCGACGTCGTGGAAGGATCTGGGCGACGCGAAGTACAAGGGCAAGCTGGTGATGCCGAGCATCAAGAATACCTACGGCCTGCACGCGCTGCTGGTCGAGGCGAAGCTTAACGGCGGCAGCGATACCAATATCGATCCGGGCTTCCAGGTCATGGAAAAGCAGATCGCGCCGAACGTCCTGTCGTTCGATCCGTCGCCGGGCAAGATCGCTGAGTTGTTCCAGGCCGACGAAGTCGCCATCGCCGTGTGGGGCAACGGCCGTGTCCAGGCGTTGCGTCAGCAGGGCATCCCGGTCGAGTTCGTCTATCCAAAGGAGGGCGCGGTGGCGCTCGGCATGGGCGTGTGCGTGGTCGACAAGTCGGCCAACGATGCGCTGGCGCAGAAGTTCGTGCAGATGATCCTGTCGCCGCAGACGCAGGCGCTGCTGGCCGAAAGCCAGGGCGTCGCGCCGGCCAACCGCAAGACGCAACTGTCGATGGCCGTGGCCGCACGCGTGCCGTCGCCGGCGGCGATCGACAAGCTCGTACGCGTCGACTGGGATGTCGTCAATGCCAAGCGGGCCGACTGGACCCAACGCTGGAACCGTCAGATCGAGCGTTGATCAATCGCGCCGCCGTATGACGTGACGCGCGGCGGCGCGCGGATCTCCGCGCCGCCCGCTGCGCACCCCCGTTCCCGTGTTGCCCATGCAGGTGTGCCTGTCACCGCGCGTCGCATGGTTTGCCGCCACGTTGCGTGACGTTTCTCTTCCCCGGACGCCATCCTCATGAGCTACCTGCGCCTCGACAATCTCGGCAAGCGCTTCGGCGATACCACTGCCGTGGCGAATATCGACCTCGACCTCGGTCACGGCGAGTTCGTTTCGCTGCTGGGGCCGTCCGGCTGCGGCAAGACCACCACGCTGCAGATGATCGCCGGATTCGTCGATCCCAGTGAAGGCCGCATCTTGCTCGAAGGCCGTGATCTCACGCCGATGCCGCCCGAGAAGCGTGGACTGGGCATCGTATTCCAGAGCTACGCGCTGTTTCCGCACATGACGGTCGCGCAGAATGTCGCATTCGGGCTCGAAATGCGCCGCATCGACGCCCCGGCCCGCAAACGCCGGGTGCAGGATGCGCTCGAGCTGGTCCATCTCGGCCAGCACGCCGGGCGTTATCCGCGCGAACTGTCGGGCGGCCAGCGTCAGCGCGTGGCGCTCGCGCGTGCGCTCGTCATTGCGCCGCCGTTGCTGCTGCTCGACGAGCCGTTGTCAAATCTCGACGCCAAGTTGCGCGAGCAGATGCAGGACGAACTGCGCGCCATCCAGCGCAAGGTCGGCACCACGACGATCATGGTGACGCACGACCAGGCCGAGGCGCTGGCGATCAGCGACCGCGTGGTCCTGCTCAACGGCGGACGCATTGTGCGCATCGACACGCCGAACGCCGTGTATGAAGATCCGCAACACACGTTTGCCGCGCATTTCATCGGACAGACAAATTTCATTTCGGGCCATCTCGAACGCCTGGGCGAAGCCGCCGTGCTGTCGGCCAATGGCAGCCGCTTCAGCGTGCCGGCCCACTTGGGCGCAAGCGGCCCCGCGACCTTCAGCCTGCGGCCCGAACGCATCCGCCTTACCGGCGCGGGCGCGGGCCGCCTCGCCGGGCGCGTGGGGCAGCGCAGCTTTCACGGCAACCATTGGGTGTTGACGGTCAGCACCGGCGTCGGCGAACTGCGCGTGCTGCTGTCGAACGATGGCAATGACGCGGCACGCGACGGCGACGCGGTCGGCCTTGATTGGGCCGACGACGCGCTGCGCCGCGTGGAGGAGCGCGCATGAGCACCGCCGCAAATTCTCACGCGCCTGCCGCATCCGGCAAGCCGGACGCGGGCGTGCAATCGGCGGCAAGGCGTCAGCGGGCGGCCGGCTGGGCGCTCGTGGCGCCGGCCACCCTCTATTTCCTGTTGCTGCTCGCCGTGCCGCTGGTGCTGACGTTCGTGCTGAGCCTGAACGGTTTCGACCCGAACCTCGGTGGCATCCTCGCTGCGAAATCGCTGCACAACTACGCCGACATCCTCACCGACGCATATTTCTACGCCATCTTCCTGCGCACGCTGCTCCTCTCGCTCGGCGTAACGCTCCTGTGTGTGCTGATCGGCGTGCCGGAAGCGTATTTCCTGTTCCGCATGCGCGATCCGTGGCGCTCGCTGTGTCTCGTACTGGTGCTCGGCCCGCTGTTGATCTCGGTGGTCGTGCGCACGCTCGGCTGGTCGATCCTGTTGGGCCGCGAGGGGCTGATCAATCTCGTGCTCACGAAACTCGGCATCGTCGAGCATCCCTTGCAGATGATGTTCACGATGGGCGCGGTGACGTTGGCCATGGTGCACGTGCTCGTGCCGCTGCTGGTGCTGTCGGTGTGGACCTCGCTCACGCGCCTGGACGCGTCCGTCGCGCATGCCGCGCGTTCGCTCGGCGCCGGGCGTTTCACGGTGATGTGGCGCGTGGTGCTGCCGCAGATCACGCCAGGGATCCTTTCGGGCAGCCTGATCGTGTTTGCATTGACGGCCAGCGCCTTTGCCACCCCTGCGTTGATCGGCGGCCGCCGCCTGAAGGTGGTGGCGACGACTGCGTACGACGAATTCCTCGGCACGCTGAACTGGCCGCTCGGCGCAGCCATCGCGGTGGTGTTGCTGATCCTGAACGTGGCGATCATCACCGGCTACAACCGCGCCGTCGAAAAGCGCATCACGCGCCGGCTGGGGTAATGACGATGAACAACAACGACCGCAACGGCCTCGGCGCCATCGTGTTTCACCTGCTGTTCCTGACGTTCATCCTGGCGCCGCTGGTAGTGGTCTGCCTGGTCGCATTCACACCCGACAACTTCCTGTCGATTCCGACGAAAACGTGGTCGCTGCGCTGGTTCACATCACTGTGGGGCGACGAGGACTTCAAGGCGGCGTTGCGCACCAGCCTGTTGCTCGGCGTGCTGTCCGCGACGCTGTCGACGGCGTTGTCGGTGCCGACCGCGATGGGCCTCGTGCGCTACCGCTTCCCGGGCCGCGACGCGATCAATGCATTCCTGCTCTCGCCGCTGATGATCCCGCCGGTGGTGCTCGGCATCGCGTTCCTGCGCCTGTTCACCCTGATGGACCTGGGCGGCTCGTTCGAGAGCCTGGTCGTGTGCCATGCGCTGCTGATCTTGCCGTATGCGCTGCGTCTGGTGATGGCCGCGCTAACCGGGCAGGCCGACGACGCGGAACGGGCCGCCCGTTCGCTTGGCGCAGACAAATGGACGACCTTCCGCCGCGTGACCTTGCCGATGATCCTGCCCGGCGTCGCGGGCGGCTGGGTGTTGGCGTTCATCAACAGCTTCGACGAACTCACGGCGACGATCTTTGTGACGTCGCCGACGACGATCACGTTGCCGGTGCGCATCTACATGAACATGAGCGAGACCGTCGACCCGAGCGTGGCCGCGATCTCGACGCTGATCATCGCCCTGACGCTGGCGGTGATGCTGATCCTCGATCGCGTCTACGGACTGAACAAAGTGCTGGTAGGAAACCATTAAATGCAGAAAACCTACGATATCGCTGTCATTGGCGGCGGACTCGTCGGCATGGCGATCGCCTACGGTCTCGCCAAGCGCGGCCAGAAGGTGATCGTGTGCGACGGCGAGGACAATGCGCTGCGCGCCGCGCGCGGCAACTTCGGATTGGTGTGGGTGCAAGGCAAGGGCGCGTCGTGCACGAACTACGCACGCTGGTCGCTGCACTCGGCCAACGCGTGGCAAGCCTTTGCCGATGATCTGATGAAGCGCACCGGGGTGTCCGTCGGCTTCCAGCGTCCCGGCGGCTTCAACATCGCCGAGACGGCCGAACAGCTTGCGGTCAAGCAAGCGAGCATGCGCGACCTGTTCGCGGCGGAGCCGGCGTTGAAATACGAAGTCCTCGATCATCACGAACTGAAACGGCGCCTGCCCGCGATCGGCCCGGACGTGGCCGGCGCGATCTATTCGCCTAACGACGGTCACGTCAGCCCGCTCTATACGCTGCGCGCGCTGTTCGCGGCTTTCGAGCAGGCGGGCGGCGAGTATGCGCCGAACGAAAACGTCACTGACATCGCCCCGGCCGGCGGCGCGTTCCGCGTGCGTCTGGGCGAGCGCACGTTCGACGCGGGGCGGGTCGTGCTGGCCGCCGGTCTCGGCAACCGCACGCTCGCGCCGATGGTTGGCCTGTCGGCGCCGGTCAAGCCGCTGCGCGGCCAGATCATCGTGACGGAGCGCGTGAAGCCATTCCTCTCCCATCCGACGATTTACGTGCGCCAGACGGTGGAAGGCTCCGTGATGATGGGCGATTCGGCCGAGGATGTCGGCTTCGACGACGGCGTGACGCCGGACGTGCTGGCCGATATTGCACGCCGCGCCATCGCACCGTTCCCGATTCTCAAAGACGCGCGCATCGTGCGCGCGTGGGGTGCGCTGCGTGTGATGACGCCCGACGGCTTGCCGATCTACGAGGAATCGACGGCCCACCCGGGCGCGTTCCTCGCCACCTGCCACAGCGGCGTGACGCTCGCCGCGGCGCATAGCGAAACCATTGCGCCGTGGATTCTCGGCGCGCAACGCCCCGCCATCCTGGATCAGTTTTATGCCAAACGATTCGTTGTTTAAGCCGCTCGCGCGCGCCGATGGCGCGACCGTGGAAATCTATGTCGACGATGCCCCGCATCGCGTTGCGAGCGGTTTGAATGTCGCCGCCGCGTTGCTGCAACTGGGCGTTACCGCCTGCCGTACGACGCCGGTGTCGGGCAGCGATCGCGCGCCGTTCTGCATGATGGGCGTGTGCTTCGACTGCCTCGTCGAGATCGATGGCGTGCCCAACCGTCAGGGCTGCATGACGCCGGTGCGCGAGGGCATGCGCGTGCGCCGCATGGATGGCGCAAGGAGCCTCGCATGACCGTGAAGAATGTGGATCTGTTGATTGTGGGCGCGGGGCCCGCCGGTATTGCGGCGGCGCTTGAAGCGCGCGCCCATCGTGTCGACACGATGGTACTCGACGAGAACCCGTATCCGGGCGGTCAGATCTACCGCAACGTCAGCCATTCGCCGTTGGCCGACCCTGCCGTCCTCGGCGCAGACTATCTGCGCGGCCGGGCTTTGGTCGAAGACTTCGAACGCAGCGGCATCGCTTACTGGCCGCAGACACTTGCCTGGCAGATCGGCGCCGACAAGCGCGTGTCGGTCACGCGCCAGGGCGCGGGCGGCGGCACCCTGCAAATCGCGGCGAAGGCGATCGTGATTGCGGGCGGCGCGCAAGAGCGACCGTTCCCGGTGCCGGGCTGGACGCTGCCCGGCGTGATGGGCGTGGGTGCGGCGCAGACGCTGCTCAAGTCTGCCGGGCTCGCGCCGCAGGTGCCCGCCGTGCTGGCCGGTTGCGGTCCGTTGCTCTACCTTTTTGCCTGGCAGTTGATCAACGCGGGCATTCCGGTACGGGCGATTCTCGACACGACCGAATCGGCCGGTTTGCGCCGCGCGTTCGGGCACGTTGGCGGCGCCTTGCGCGCGCCCGGCTATCTGTCGAAGGGTTTGTCGCTGTTGCGCGCCATTCGCCGCGCCGGGGTCACCCATGTCAAGCACGTCGAGGCGTTGCGTGTGCTGGGCGACAAGCGGGCCGAAGCGCTCGAGTACACCGTCGGCGGCCACAAGCGCCGCATCGAAGCATCGCTCGTGCTGCTGCATCAAGGGGTGATCCCGAATACGCAGATCACGCGTTCGATCGGGTGCGACCACGCGTGGGACGAGGCACAGCTTTGCTGGCGGCCCCGTCTCGACGCATGGGGCGAAACGAATCTTGCGGACATTTTCGTGGCGGGCGACGGCGGCGGCATCGCCGGCGCGCTCGCGGCGGAACCATCGGGGCGTCTGGCGGCAGTGCAAGTTGCCCATCGTCTCGGTTCGCTCGACACGTCCAAACGCGATTCGCGCGCGTTGTCGCTGCGCCGCGCGTTAGACAGGCACGGCGCAATCCGTCCGTTTCTCGACGCACTGTATCGCCCGGCCGAGGCATTTCGCCGCCCGGCTGACGACAGCACCATCGTGTGCCGTTGCGAAGAGGTGACCGCCGGCGACGTGCGCGAGATGGCCAGGCTCGGCTGTGTCGGTCCCAATCAGACCAAGTCGTTTTCGCGTTGCGGCATGGGGCCTTGCCAGGGCCGCTTTTGCGGCATCACGGTGGCCGAGCTGCTGGCCGAGGCACAGGGTTGCCCCGTGCCGGACGTCGGCTACTATCGCATTCGTGCGCCGATCAAGCCGGTCACGCTCGGCGAACTCGCCGCCGCGGTGACCGCGCCCGAGATCGTGGGCGAGCGCGCGGGTTTTCCGAAATAGGTTTTCCCCTGCTTGCCGCCGACCGCGTTTTGACCGGCGCGGTGCAGCGGCGATTTTTTTGAATTCCTCGAAGGAGATCGCATGAGCGATATCAAGCGCATTCACACCAACACCCGCATGAGCCGCGTGGTGATTCACAACGGCACCGTCTACATTGGCGGCCAGACCGCCGATGACCGTACGCAGGACGTCGCGGGCCAGACCCGTCAGGTGCTCGCCAAGATCGACGGCTTCCTCGCCGACGCCGGCATCGACAAGTCGCGCTTGCTGACGGCGCAAGTGTGGCTCAAGGACATTGCGGCCGATTTTGCCGGCATGAACGGTGTGTGGGATGCCTGGACGGCCGAAGGCTGCGCCCCGACGCGCGCAACCGTCGAGTCGAAGCTGGCGCTGCCGGAGCTGCTCGTCGAAATCTCCGTGACCGCCGCGCTCATCGACTGAACGCTGGCCTGGCGGCAGCGCGGGGTACGATGCCCGGTGTTGTCGCCCATGGTGGCGATCCGCCGTCGAAACACTGCATCGCCCGGCGTGAAATGTCCGGCGAGGCGCAAGCCGCTATACTCCTTGGATTGAGGGGTTCATCCAGCGAACTTCGACACGCGAACAAGGAGCCGCCATGCAAGCACGTTCCGACACCCCGGCGCAGGCCACACGGGGCGATCAGCGCATCGCCATTCTCGGCGCGGGTTTGATGGGCGTGGGCATTGCCGCCCGTTTCGCACGCGCCGGCTACGGGGTGACCGTATTCGATGTCGATGGACAGCGCTTGCAGGACTTGCCGGCGCATGTGCGCGCCATCTTCGCGGAACTGATCGACGCCGGACTCGTACAGCCGGGGCAGGAAGCCGGCACCCTGGCGCGTATCGCCACCACGACGGTCATGGCCGATCTCGCGGGCGCGACATTCGCCATCGAGGCGATCCCCGAGCGGCTTTCGCTCAAACACGAAACGTATGCAGCGCTCGAGGATATCGTTGCCGCCGACGCGATTATCGCCAGCAATACGAGCGGCTTCTTGCCGGACGTCCTCGCGCAAAACTTGCGCCATCCGGCGCGCTTTCTGATCACGCATTTCTGGAACCCGCCGCACGCAATTCCGCTCGTCGAAATCGTGCCCGGCACGGCCACGTCGCCGGACGCGGTGGCCGCCAGCGACCGCCTGCTCGCCGCCGTCGGCGCGCGTCCGGTGGTGCTCGAAAAGGCGATTCCTGGATTCGTCGGCAACCGCCTGCAATTTGCCGTGCTGCGCGAGGCGCTGAACATCGTGCGCCTGGGCGCCGCGTCGCCGGAGGTGGTGGATACGGTGATGAAAGCGTCGCTCGGCCGCCGCTGGAACATGATCGGACCGCTCGAGGCAGCCGACATGGGCGGACTCGACACATTTCTCGACGTTGCCACGCATCTGATGCCGACGCTCGCGACGGACCAGGACGTGCTCGACCTCCTGCGCGAGCATGTCACACGCGGCGAGACCGGCGTGCGCAGCGGGCAGGGCTTCTATACCTGGACGGAACAGCGGCAGGCGGAAATCCGCGCGCGCCGCGCGCAGCAGTTGTCGCTGCGCGGCAAGGACGACGCGTGAGGTCAAAAGGGCCGGTCGTCGCCCGAACGTAATGTGAACTTCCTTGCGTGGAGTGGGTCCGTTGCCATGATGGGACGGTGGCCTGACAGGCCACAGCCGAGTACCATGTCCGGAATATCGCATTCGCGATTCCGTCATCGATGCCCTGTCCATTGGCAAACGAGGTGACCATGGCCGCACGAATCGAAGACTACGCCATGATTGGCGACTGCCGCAGTGCCGCGCTCGTTTCACGCGACGGTTCGATCGACTGGCTCTGCTGGCCCTATTTCGACTCTCCCGCGTGTTTCGCCGCGCTGCTCGGCGGCCGCGAGCATGGCCGGTGGCGGCTGGCGCCGGAGGACCCTCATGCGACCCTTTCGCGTCGTTATCACGACGACACGCTGATCCTTGAAACGCGCTTCGAGACCATCGAGGGGTGTGTTGCCGTCGTCGACTTCATGCCGTTGCGCGATGGCACCGCCGATCTGGTTCGCCTGGTCCGCGGCATTCACGGCAAGGTGACGATGTCGATGGAGTTGATCCTGCGCTTCGACTATGGCGCGTCAGTACCGTGGGCGCGGCCGCTGGACGCGGGCGATCCGAGTGGTCCGGGGATGCGGCTGGTCGCGGGGCCCGACAAGGTCGTCATTCGTACGCCGGTACCGATCGAGGACATCCCGGGCAGCCTGCGTGCAACATTCGACGTGTGTGCCGGCGAGACCGTACCGTTCGTCCTCGCGAGGGTTCCGTCGCACCACGCCGATCCGCGCGCCATCGATCCGTTGACCGCGCTGGCCGATACCGAGCGTTACTGGCGTGCCTGGGCGGGCCGTTGCGAGCTGGACGGCCATTGGGCCGACGCGATCCGGCGTTCGCTGATCACGCTCAAGGCGCTGACATTCGTGCCGACGGGCGGTGTCGTCGCGGCGCCGACCACGTCGTTGCCGGAGCAGATCGGCGGCGTCCGGAACTGGGACTACCGTTACTGCTGGTTGCGCGATGCCACGCTCACCTTGCAGGCGCTCATGCTGGGCGGCTACTACAACGAGGCGTGCGACTGGGAGCAGTGGCTGGTGCGGGCGGTGGCCGGCGCGCCGTCGCAGGTGCAGATCATGTACGGGCTAGCCGGCGAGCGGCGTTTGCCGGAGTGGGAAGTGGATTGGTTGCCGGGTTATGAGAACTCGCGCCCCGTGCGCGTGGGCAACAATGCCGTCGGCCAGTTGCAACTTGACGTCTACGGTGAAGTCATGGACGCGCTGCACCAGGCGCGCCTGGGCGGCATGCCGGCGGACGACGCGACGTGGGAGGTGCAGGGCAAACTCGTGGCGCACCTCGAGACCGTCTGGCGGCAGCCAGACGAGGGCATATGGGAAGTGCGCGGCGGCCGCCAGCACTTTACGTACTCCAAAGTCATGGCGTGGGTGGCGTTTGACCGGGCCATCAAATCGGCCGAGAAATTCGGACTTCCCGGACCGGTTGACCATTGGCGGGCGCTGTGCGCCGAGATCCACGAGGACGTATGCCGTCACGGCTTCAATCCCGAGCGCAATGCCTTCATGCAGGCTTACGATTCGTCCGAGCTCGACGCCAGCGTGCTGATGATTCCGATGGTCGGATTCCTGCCACCGGAGGACCCGCGAGTGCGCGGCACGATTGAGGCGATCGAGCGTGAACTGATGGTTGACGGACTCGTTCAGCGATACCGGACGAGCCGCGTCGACGATGGCCTGCCGGCGGGCGAGGGGGCATTTCTGGCGTGCAGTTTCTGGATGGTCGACTGCCTGATCATGATCGGGCGGCAGGACGACGCGCGGCGCCTGTTCGAGCGCCTGCTGAGTTTGCGCAACGACCTCGGATTGCTGGCAGAGGAATACGACACGGTGCATGCCCGGCAGGTCGGCAACTTTCCGCAGGCGTTCTCGCACATTGCGCTCGTTCACGCGGCGATCCGTCTCGATGCGCTGCGTGAGGACACGCGTGCCGAAGACGATGAGGACATTTACGAGCACGTCCGATATCGGCAGGCGCGGCCGGCCGTGGGCTAGGGCATGTTCGCGCTAATATCGGGTCGCTGCAAAGTCGGATTTCGCCCATATCGCCGGTTGTCGGCGGGCGCTACCATCGTTCTCAAACGTTCGGAGGGCAAACGAGAGGGGGCGCAGTGGATGAGACAAGCGAATGGGCGTGGGTGTATGGAGGTGGCGGCGCGCCAGGGCCAACGGCGTTACAGGAAATAAGCCCGGGGTTGCTAATGAAGTTCGAGTGCCACCAGCCCGGCGGCAATCACAAGACCCGCGCGGCGCGCCATATCGTGCGATCGGCGTTGGCGTGCGGCGCGCTGGTGCCCGGGCGCAGCACGATCGTCGCACGTGCGGGCGTGTCCTTCGGCGCTGGGTTGCTGGCGGCGTGCAGGGGGCTGAACATCCCTGTGGCGCTGGCGCCTTCGCGCGGATTGGGACCGCAACGCCGGGACGCACTGCAACGGGCGGGCGCGCGCTGGCTGGACGGCCCGGATCGCGCGTCAGGTGCGAATCCCCGGGCGGGCGCCGATGTGGCCCCGGATGCCATTGTCGCGTGGCACTTGCGTCACGCACAGGAGACCGGGCACAGCTATTTTCGCGCGGATCCGTTTATCGATGCGATGGCGCTTCGCGCGCATGAATTGGAAACCGGGCCGGAAATCGCAACGCAACTGGCCGCGCGATGGCCGCATGTCAGGCGGCTTTCATTCGTGGCATGCGCGGGCACGGGGGCCAGCCTGACCGGCATCGCCCGGGTCTTGCGCCGCGAGGGATTCGAGGTCGACGTTACGCTGGTGGAGCCCGCAGGTGCCTGCACGCAACGCGGCCTGTTTCCCGTCCACCGGCTTTCCGGCATGGCCATGGTGCATCCTGTGCATCTGGACTGGACGCAAGTCGATGCGGTCGCCAGCGTCGACTATGAAGAAACCTGCCACGCCGCTCGGCAATTGATCCGCCGCACGGGGCACCGCATCGGCGTTACCACTTCAGCCTGCGTCGCTGTCGCCTTTCGGCGCCTCGCATCGCACGGGCACAAGGCCCGCGGACCGCGTGGCCACAAGACGCTCGTGGTTTGTTATGACACCGGAGGGTGGCCGGCAACGGATCAGCCGCACCGCGGCGTCTGCCCCTGAGCGCTGGTCGAAATCGCCGTCGCGACCACTGCTGCAAGGCGGTCCACCAGCCGCCGGTGCGCGGCGACCAACGCGTCGATGCCGCCCGGCGCCGCTTCCGCGCCGGTAAACCGGCACGTCAGCAACACGTCGCCCGGCACGCGGCGCACCGTCCACACCGCGGCCAATCCTGCTTGTTCCCCGGGGGCGGAATCGAAGCGTTGCACCGAAGTTGAGACGCGGTAGACCGGCAACGCGTCGGCGCGCGGCAAGCCCCAGACGTCGATCGCCCCGAGCCGCTGGGTCAACGCCCCCGACAACGCACTCGTCAGTTCATTCTTCAATGGCGCGGCCCAGCGGGTCTCTTCGAGAATGTTGACCTGTCCCGGGGCGTGTCCGGTCACAAATTGCGGACGATCCACCTGTTCCGGCACGGCAACGGGGCCCACTTCCACCGCATACGGCGCAGCCGGCATCACCGGTCCGGCCACGCCCGTCGTGCCGTCCGCCGGCCCCGGCGAGGTTCGCGCCGCGCCCGACAAGGTGTAGAAATGGGTCGGCGGCGAACTGCCGCAAGCGGCCAGCATTATCGTCAGGGCCGCGGCAGCCGCTGCGCGCACCAGGGTGGACGGCATGCGACCGGCGTGGGACCGGCGTGAAGTCACGAACGGCGTCATTGTTGATCCTTGGTTTTGCCGCGCAGGAGCGCCTCGGGATGCTGCTGCAGGTATTCGGCGAGCACGTTGAGCGAGCGCAGCGTGCGTGTGAGTTCCTGCATCGCCTGGCGCACATCCTGCTGCACCGGTGCGTCCTCGGCGAGCGTGCGCTCGGCCGCGCCAAAGCTCTTGCGCGCCTCGCCCAAGGTGGCACGGGCTTCGGGCGCGATCTCGCTGTCGAGCTGCTTGAACAGGCCCTGCGCGCTGGCGAGCGTGGCGTCGAGTTTCCTGAGCGATGCATCGAGATTCTGGCCGATGCTGTCGAACGGCACCTTGTCGAGCTTGGTGGCGATGTCGGCAATCTGCAATTGCAACTGATCGAGCGTGTTCGGCACGGTCGGCAGGATGAGCGTTTCGTCGCCCTGGATCTGCGCCTTGGCCGGTGGGGCCTTCGGGAAGAAATCGAGCGCCACGTACAGCTGGCCCGTCAGCAGATTGCCGGTGCGCAGCTGTGCCCGAAGGCCCCGCGAGACCAGGACGTCGAGGAGTTGGCGATTTTCGCGGTCCTCCGTCGGCAGGGGATGCTTGGCGTCGCGCTTGCGCAGGCGGTCCGGATAAATCTGTATGGTGACGGGCATGTTGATCCGCTGGGCGGCGCGGTCGAATTCGACGCCGATCGCCTTGACCTCGCCCATCGTGATGCCGCGGAAGTCGACCGGGGCGCCGACCGTCAGCCCGCGCAGCGACTGCTGGAAGTTCAGGATGACGTCGACGGCGCGCGTATCCGGCTGTTTCATGGCCGCATCCTCGTCGGCGGCGAGCGTAAACACGGCATTCGCCTTGGCGACGACACCGCCGCCCCTGTCTTCCGGCGCTTGAAACGCGATACCGCCGATCACGACCGACGCGAGCGATTGGGTATTGACCTGGAAGCCGCTCGCGTCGAGGCGCAAATTGATGCCGCTCGCATGCCAGAAGCGGGTGTTCGAACCGACGTACTGATCGTACGGCGACTGCACGAAGACGCGCAGCGTCACGCCCTGACCGTCGGGGTCGAGCGTGTAAGCCTCGACCTGACCGACCTGAATATGACGGAAGTAGACGGGCGAGCCGATGTCGAGCGAACCGAGGTCGCGCGCGTGCAGCACGTAGGGCTTGCCCGGCTGGCCGCTGCTCACGACCGGAGGCACTTCAAGACCGACGAAGCTGGATTGGCTTTCCTTGGACTTGCCGGCATCCGCGCCGATAAACGCGCCCGAGAGCAGCGTCGTCAGGCCGGACACATTGCCGCCGGCGATCCGCGGGCGTACCACCCACCAGCGCGTGTCCTTCGCGGCGAAGCGCTTCGCGTTCTCCGTCAGGTCGATCGTGACACGCACATGCGTCAGGTCATCCGACAAGTCGATGTGCTTGACGATGCCGATGTCGACGTCCTTGTATTTGACCTTGGTCTTGCCGGCTTCGAGCCCTTCGGCCGTCTTGAAATTGACGGTCACGGTGGGCCCGCGTTCGAGTACGGCCTTCGCCACGAGCGTCAGGCCGATCGCGGCGGCGACCAGCGGAATCAGCCACACGAGCGACGGCGCCCAGCGCTTGCGCTTCTGGATGGCGGGCATCGGCAGTTCGCCCACGCCGGCAGGTGCGTTCGGGGTCGGCGGGATCTCGGCGTCTTTCGGGGTTTTGGGATCAGTCATCGTCTTGGTAGTACGCGTCGTCCTGGATTTGGTCCCAGATGAGACGGGGATCGAATTGCAGCGAGGCGATCATGGTCAACACGACCACCGAGCCGAAAGCCACGATGCCGGGCCCGGCCTGGATCACTGCCAATGATTGGATGTTGACAAGCGCCACCATCAGCGCCACGACGAACACGTCGAGCATCGACCACCGGCCGATAAACTCGATCAGGTGATAAAGCTTCGTGCGCTGGCGCGGCTTCCACGGCGAGCCGCGCTGCGCGGTGAAGCACAGCAGCGCCAGCGCGATCAGTTTGAGCATCGGCACGAGGATACTGGCGGTGAACACGACGGCGGCCAACTCCCACTCGCCGCTCGTCCAGAAATAGATCACGCCGCTCATGATCGTATCGGACTGCGATACGAGCAGCGAGCGCGTGTGCATCATCGGCAACAGATTTGCCGGAATGTACAGGATCGCCGCGGCAATGAGCAAGGCCCACGTGCGGGCGAGGCTGTCGACTTTGCGCTGGTGCAGGGGCGCGTTGCAGCGCGGGCAGCGCGTGCTCTCGTCGGTTGGCACGCGACGACTGAGCAACCCGCAGGACATGCAGGCGACAAGCCCGGCGTCTTTTGCGGTGAGATATTTCATTGTGCGCGCGCCTCCGGGCTCACGCGCTCGATCATCAGCCACAGGTTGCGCACGTCGAACGAGAGCACGGCGGCCACCAGCAAGGTCAGCGCGCCAAAGGCCCACAGGGCGATGCCCGGGATCACGCTGGCCATCGCGGACAGTTTCACGAGGGATACGAGCACGCCGAGCATGAACACCTCGATCATGCTCCACGCGCGGGAAAACTCGATGGCGCGCATGATGGGGAACACGCCAGCCGGCAGCCGCCCGCGCGCCAGCGGCCACACCAGGTGCACAAGCGCGAGCAGGTGTCCCAGCGGGAACAGGACGGTCGTGGCGAACACCAGCAGCGCGACAAGCCACATGCCCTCGTGCAGCAACGCGTAGGCCGCGCCGACCAGCGTCGTTTGCGTGACGATCCCTTGCACATCCAGTTCGACGATCGGAAACGCGTTGGCGATGGCGAACACGATCAGGCAGCCGAGTGTCAGGGCAAGGACGCGCGACAGGCGCAAATCGGGGGCGCGGTACATCACCGAATGGCAGCGCACGCACCGCGCCACTTCATGGGGCGGAAGATGCGCGCGGCGATGCAGGGTGTCGCAATGCGGACACGCGATCAGATCGGTCACGTCGTCGTCGGGGGGCAGGGTATCGTTCACCTGGGTCGAATCCGTCCGTGAAAAGGGTGTTTGCAGCGGCGATCGACCTGCCGCAGGCACCGGAAGCTCCATTGTACCGGGCCGCTACGACATTTCGGCATGGTTTGTGCTAAGTCACGGATTTCCCTCATAAAAGTGATCTATACTCGGAAAACTCCCGAAGATTCTCGAAGATTTGAGGAGAATTCCCCCATGGTCAAGATGTCCAGGCGCCAGTTCATGAAAGTGAGCGGCGCGACGTTGGCGGGGTCCAGTCTGGCGTGACCTTGCACGCGACCTGAATATTGGCGAAGACGCGGCGCGCGCGACCTTGCGCAAGCTTGCGCGGATCGGGCTCTCGTGGCGCAGTTAGCGTCGCAGGGCCTTGGCGGCGTGGTGTTTCCGAAGGCTGAGAACGCAGCGGATCTGGTTCCCATGGCCGAGGCCGTGGGGCGCGGCGGCATCTTGATCCCGCTGATCGAGTCGGGCAAGGGGTTGGATACTGTTGACGCGATCGCCGGCGCTCCCCAAGTGCTCCGTCTGGCCTTCGGGCATCTCGATTTTCAGGTCGATTTGGGTCTGTCCTGCGATCCTGACGAACTGGAACTAGCTTCCGTCCGCTTGATGCTGGTGATGGCGAGCCGCAGGGCAGATTTGCCGATGCCAATTGATGGCGTCACCGCGGACTGGAAAGACGTCGCGCGTTTGGAGAAGGACGCCCATCGTGCCCGACGTGGGGGGTTCGGCGGCAAGCTCTGCATCCATCCCTCGCAGGTTGCCATCGTTCAGAAAGCTATGGGACCGACGCCGGATGAAGTGGCTTGGGCGAAGCGGGTAGTAGAGGCAGCAGAGGCCGCCGCTGGCGGGGTCGTTAGCCTGGACGGTCGGATGGTTGACATGCCCGTGGTACTGCATGCCCAGCGTCTGCTTGCGCTCGATGCTCAGGGGCAAAGGAGAGGCTGAATGGAGAAATCGTACTGTTCGTGCGAAATCTGGCGGCTCCTCGCGATATTTTCTTTCGAAACAATGGTTTGACATCTACCGGGGCGCCACGCTGCTAGGAGGCGCGGGTCGTGGAGGTCGATGCCTGCGTCAAGTGCCCGGCTGAGCTTCCCCCAAAATTTCGCCCTCCACGAGGTCGTGTATAAACTCGAGGCGGGCGTTCGCACGCTGACTCCGAGCTAGATTGTCCATGGCACAACTCGCGCTGGCGCGGTCGCGGGATTAGCACCATTTGGGAAGTAGAGTAGGATATTATAAAAAATTAATACTTTGTTGCTTGCGATCAGTGCGTAACAAAGTGCTCAATATCTTAAAAATCATACTTTATTGCCTTGTTTGGCGTTGTGCAATATAGTAGGATAAATGCGTGAAATCCTACTTTGTTACCTATGAAGAGCGTAGCCGAAATCGCGTTGGCACTTCGTGCGCGTGCCAAGAACTTAGAAGTGACGCAGGAGGCCCTTGGCCAATCGGCGGGGGTCTCGCGTCGCACGCTCACGCACGTCCTGGGCGGAGAGAACGACTTCAAGCTCAGCACCCTGATGGCGGTCGCCGACCGCTTGGGGCTGGAAGTCGCCTTGGTGCCAAAGGGGGCTGCGCAGGGCTTGCCTGGTGCGGAAGTGCTATCGACGTCGACGCCGTCTGCTATCAAGACGCGGGTTGGCCAAGCGCGGCACCGCTTCGCGACGGTTCGACGTACGCCAACCTCGAAGTAGTGGGGGCGGTGTCGTGCGTTGCTCACAACGCGGGCTTGCGAGCAGGAAGTAGAAAGGCCTTTTGGAACAAGCAAGAGAACGCTAGATGAACGTAAAAGCACTGGGCATTTTCCTAGGTACGCTGCGCGTGGGCGTTTTGTTTCAGTACCAGATGCCGGGGGCGCCTGTCGTCAACCGTTTTGTCGCGGACGATGCCTTCGCCAGTCTCCGGAATGCGCCGGTGTTGTCACTGTCCATGGTGGCTGACGAACCGGAAGATCAGCGTGCACTTTGGGCGGACTATCGGGCCGAGCTATTCAATGGAGGGTTCTCTCAGCACAATGGCTGGTTGCTGCCTGCGTTCTTTCAGAATTTGTTACCCGAAGGGGTGTTTCGGGACCACGTGGGGGCGCTGCGCGGTTGTGACCCGAAGGACCATTTCGAGATGCTGGCGGCGTGCGGTCGGGATTTGCCGGGCAATGTCCATGCGCGCCCGCTTGAACTCAGTCGAGATGAACTTGCTCACTACGTAACTCAAGATGCCGACTCGCTTGAGATGTCGGTGACGGCCGACCCGATGGACGACGGCGTATCGCTCTCCGGAGTTCAACCGAAGGTAGCGGTCATCAAGGACGGGGACCGCTATGTTGGACGAACGAAGCTGCAAGACACGCACATCATTGCGAAGCTGCCTGTCGTTGGGCAGCCTCGTCTTCCCGAGCTCGAGGATTTGTCGTTGCGATTGGCTAAGGCCGCCGGTGTGAATGCGACCGAAGCCTATTTGGAGCCGCTCGAAAAACTTGCTGTCCAGCACGGCTATGACCTGGGCGATGTTGACCGGAAGACCAACTTTCTGGCCGTTGTGCGTTACGACCGCACGACGAATGGCCGAGTGCACTGCGAAGACTTTGCCCAGATTCTGGGCATTATGCCCGAGCAGAAGTACGTGGGCGCCACCTACTACGACATGGCAACGGTCATGATGGCCTTCCCGTCGCTGGGTGAGCCGGCCGTTCATGAACTGCTCCGCCGACTCGTCGTCAATTCGATGCTCGGCAATGCGGACTGTCACGTGAAGAACGTGGGACTCTATTATCCTGACGGCGTGACGCCTGAGTTGCCGCCGGCGTACGACATCGTCGCGTACTCGGCGTATCAGAAGCGTGTTGGCCACGCGCTGCACATTTTGCCGCCGGACGACGAGGCTCACGCCAAAAAGCCACGCATGTCGGTCGCAGATGCGAAACAATCCAAGGCGACCAAACCGGACTTGACGCCCGGCGTGGTCCGCGCTTTCTGCGCGGGACTGGATATTCCCGAGAAGCCGGCGATGACGGTCATCAAGCAGTGTGTGGCGGCTGCCTACGCAACATGGCCTGCGATGATTGAGGAGTCTCTGTTGACGGACGGCCAGAAAGATCGACTGCTGAGCTTTTTCCGGGAGCATCCCTTTATCGTGTCGCTGGATAAGCGCAAGGCACAAGCGCTTGACCCAGGAGGCGGAGCGACAGGCAGTTGAGACTGCTAGCGGGCAAGATTAGTCTTTCCCGACAAATTAGCGTCAGCACCATCGTCCTTGTGGGAAACAAGGCGCAGCAAGCGGAACGTGTCGTCCGGCCGTTGAATCTTCGGATTTTCAGTCCGCACACCCGGGGCCATTGCTGAAAGGTCCGAACCGCGCTTCGGCGCCACTTCACCGGCCTTTTCGGTGACTTGGCGTCGGTTTCTGCCCGCGTTGCCGCAGGTACTGCCACTGCGCACGGATTTGTCCCAGCGAGCGCATGCGCACCAGGTTGTAAGCGGCCATGCTCAACACAAACAGTTGGTCGATCTTCTTCAGGCCGCGCACCATCACCTGGCGCATGCCTGCGACGGTCTTTGACCTTTCCCCACAGAAGTATCCCGCGGCAAAGTTTGCGACAAGGCTGCGGGAGAAGTCTTGTCATAAAGAAGTCACGGTCCATATGAGAACAGATTATCGGCGTTTTGAAAGAGGCCGATGCAGGAATGCAGGTCGCGGATCTGTGCCGCAAGCACGGCTCCCGGCGTCCCTCAGGATCTGAGTGCCTGGGGCGACATCTTTGCCGGCAAAGTCAGGGTGTCAAGGTAGTGAAGGAAAATCGGTCAGATATAGGGGGATTTGACGAAATTTATTAGGCCCGATATGCTAACGTTAGCATTTGTCGGTCGTGCTCGCCGCTCATCGCACGGCACCAAGTTAGTTATCGTCACAGGAGAGGTGCATGTCGAAGCCGTATCAAGTCGCCGTTTTGGTTGGTAGCCTTCGTAAGAAGTCCTTTAACCGGATGCTTGCGAATGCGCTCGCGCAGCTTGCACCCCCTACGCTCGCACTCGAGATTGTCGAAATAGGCGAGCTGCCTTTCTATAACGACGACTTGGAAGCAAATGCGCCTGCCGCTTGGCTGGCTGTAAGACGGTATGTGGCCGAGGCAGATGCTGTTCTATTTGTCACGCCAGAATACAACCGCTCTGTTCCCGCGGTGCTTAAGAACGCTGTCGATGTTCTTTCGCGGCCTTTTGGCGCCAACGCGTTAAGGGGCAAGCCGGCGGCCGTCGTAACTACCTCGCCGGGGGCAATGGGCGGGTTTGGTGCAAGCTACCACCTCCGGCAGTCACTCGTTTGTCTTGGCGTAAACGTTATGGCAGTGCCCGAAGTATATCTAGGCGGCGTCGCCGCGTTGTTCGGCGATCAAGGCCTGCTGACCAATTCCGACACTGCCAAATTCCTGCAGCAATTCACCGCCGCGTTCTTGCAATGGGTCGAGACGTTTTCGAAGCGCTAGTGAAGAATGTATGGACTTGCTTCAATGCATGCGCATCTTTGCGAGGGTCGCCACTGACGGAGGCTTCGCCATTGCTGCGCGCAAGCTCAACCTGACGGCGCCTATTACGTCCCGCGCCGTTTCGTACCTCGAGAATCACCTTGGCACTCGGCTGCTGAACCGGACTACCAGGAGTTTGGCACTGACAGAGGCAGGAGAGCGCTATTTGCGTCGCTGCCAGAACATTCTCGACAGCATCGATGAGGCGGAAGCGGAAGCGAGTGCTGCGGTGGAGCAGCCCTCGGGCTGCCTGCGCGTGCACGCGCTTTCGAGCTTCGGGCATCATCTTGTGGTTCCGGCAATACTGCGGTATCAGCAGCAACACCCCTCGCTTAGAGTAGAGCTCTCGCTTTCGGGAACAGTGCCCAACATGTTGGAGGAGGGATACGATGCGTCTATCGTCGTCGCTCCGGAGCTACCGGATTCGGGCCTGGTCGGTGTCGGGCTTGGCAGGATCGTGGGCGTCGTTTGCGCCTCGCCGCAATATCTGGCGGTTCATGGCGAACCGGAAACCCCAGACGAGTTACGCGCTCACCAGTGCCTCCAGCTGGCAACACCCGTGTTTCCGCTCGACAAATGGATATTCAGTGGGGCAGATGCACCGTTCGCGGTCAATATCGGCTCCGCACGGTTAAGCGTCAATGTCATGGAAGGACTCGAGCCGGCTGTCAGGAGTGGCCTTGGAATAGGCATTCTCCCTGCGGGAGTGGCATTGCCCGGATTAGCTTCCGGTTCGCTCGTCAGAGTCCTGCGAGGGTACGAGGTTCAGCCTGTCAACGTCTATGCGCTGTACCAATCGCGGCGGTTCCTCGATGCCAAGATTCGAGCCTGGATTGCGTTTTTGCGCGAAGATCTACCTACTGCGCTCAATGCCGACAACCACGCGCTAGCGGTGCTTGACGCCGCCTAACGCGGGGCCACGCGAAGCCGCTCCTGCTTCTTTATATTCGAACGCCTGCCTTTGCGGCAAACGACAACGTCGGGAGCTCGGCTCAATCGAGTGACCGTGCCGCCCCGACTTGTCCATTCGCGAATCACGTACGGTCATTGAATAATCGGCCACAGTTAGCGGACGCTTGATTCCGACGAATTTGGGACCGTGCCGCCACAACGCGTTGGTGCTTTGTCGCTGTCGCCTTGCAGTGCCAAGCGCGCTTCGGCAGCCTGCAGGTTGGCAGGGTAGTCGATGTCGCTGCCGGTGGGGAGATATCCTGCCTTTTCGAGTCGCGCGAGGTCGGCCTTGACTCGGGCAGGCGTAAGCGGGGCGTTCGACTGCGCGAACGAAACGATCGGTGCGGCAACAGCAGCGACGATGAGGGCGGATTGAATCAACGATTTCATGACTTACCTCCAATGTTGTTTGGGCTGCTTTCGGTTGGCGGGTTCGCTTCAACCGATGACTGCAGTGTAGGGAGGCGAGACATTAGGGTAAATATCTATGAATTAGAAATCACTATTGCCAGATGAAGCTGTAATCCGCATAAACGCATGCGTCGATGCGATCGTGAAAAAAAACGGCCAGCAACTCGGCTGGCCTAAGGCAGTTTAGCGGCTGCGGACGGGTACGCCGCACCGGTCCACAGCAAATTGGAGTCAGGGAATCACGACATAGTTGCTGAAGCCGCCGTCCCGATCCTTAAGACCGGAAATAGCTTCGTTGACGCGCGAAAGCGGGAAGGTGCGATGTTCGAGATACGACAGATCGAGCGTGCCCGTTTTGACCATGTCCGCCATCTCCTGGCCCTGTTCCGTCGTGAACCAGTTCGAGCCGATCAAGTGGATCTGCTCGTCCATCAGCCACTTCACATCGATCGGCAGATCCTCCGCCACGCCGCCGACGTTGACTACCTTGCCGCCGCGGCGCACGCCTTTCATCGAATCGAGCATCGTTGCCGCCGGCGCTTTAGCGCCTAGCGCGCTAACGACGAAATCCGCGCCTTCGCCGCCGGTCAGGGATTTCGCCCATTCGCCGACCGATTCTTCGCCGAGCCTCATGACCTCGATGCGGTTAGGCGCGAGTGCTTTCACGCGTTCGAGCAGACGTTCATCGCGTCCAGTACCGAGAATGCGTGAGACACCCATCGCAAGGCAAAGCACCGTCGCGGCCACTCCGAGCGTACCCGTGACGCCGTCGATGATTGCGACTTGGCCGGGCCCTGCGCCTGCATGTTTCAACGCACCGTACGAAGTGCCCATATAGCCGAATCTTCCCGCCTGCTCGAATGTGATGTTGTCGGAAAGATTGACGATCGCGTATTCAGGCGCGGTCATGTACTCGCTGAACCCGCCGTATGGATACAGGTCGAAAATGCGCTGCCCGTCGCGGCTGGTGCTGAAGTAACCGTTGAGCGTGTAATAGCGGCACTCGCTGCGTCGGCCGCCCCGGCAAGCCTTGCAGGAGCCGCAAGAGCGCAGCGGGCTTACATATACGCGGTCACCCGGCTTCACACTGATGACTGCCTCGCCGACTTCTTCGACCACGCCAGCGGGATCCAAGCCGAAGATGGCGGGAAACTTCGCCAACGGTTGATGGGGAAACCACGTGGGCCAATTGTTAATGACATTGGCCATGTTGGGCACGATGCCGCAGGCCTTGACCCGTACCAGTACATCCGTCGGCCGCGGCTTCGGGATGGGGATGGTGTCGAGCGTCATTGGTGTACCGAGGGCATGCAGCCGTGCTGCAACCATTGTCCTTTCCATGCCTAACCTCTTTTCACGTGAAATCTTCCGTGTTGCCCGCCTTGCGCCGACGGAAGAACGCAGCTTTAAATTAGTGTCTGCTCAAGGGGCAATGAAGCGCTGCCCCGCCGGGCGAAATCTTGTGGGCCACACGGTGCTTGCCGAAGCGAGGCGTTACGCAACGCCTAGCGTCTCCTGCGTTCCTTAGGCAGACGATTGCGGTTGGCGGTAGCCGTCTTCCAGTTCGATCGCGAGCGCACCCATGATGCGCACACCGGAGTTGTACCAGGCAATGTTCAGTGCCAGTTCAACGAGTTGGCGCTCGCTCAGGAAGGCGGCGGCTCGGCCCCACGTCTGGTCGCTTACATTGACCTTCAAGGTGCACTCCTTGGCCACCGCCATGATTGCACGCTCTTCCTCGTTGAAGAGCGGCGATGTTTCGAAATCGGCAATGGCCTTGAGCTGTTCCGGACTAATGCCCGCTTTCAACCCATGCGACTTATGATGCGCAATCTCATACTCGGATCCCGTAGCGTGTCCGACGGTCAGGATCGCCAGCTCACGAAGCTTGGGGTCGATTGACGAAGCCCTGATTGCGTTCGCATAGGACAGGAACTGATCGAGGATCTCCGGAGCGTGCGCGAGCGCACGGAAGATGTTCGCAGTGGGAACCTTGCGCTCGCGCTCGAGCCTGTCGAAAAGGGCATCGCTGACGCCTGCGACGTCTGAACGCTGGAGGTATTTGATGCGTGCCATTGATTGATGATCCTTACTCTGTCAGTTTTTTTCCGAAAGCTTCTGTACATAGCTCTCGAGTGTTTGGGGTTTGGGCTTGTTCGGTGTTTCGATTAGCTCGGCGCCCTCGAATCTGGAAGCCTCGAAATACCAGCGGCTCGGCGCCGGCAGCCCCCAGCGCACGTTCGTGCTCAGTGAGGCTGCATCCCAGCGGACAGGCTCAATCTCAATATCGATCGTCTGGTAGTGACCGTCGCAGAGTTCCACGCGGTGACCGTCCGGGTCGCGCAGATACACGAACAGCATGCCGCCCGGGCCGTGGCGGCCAGGGCCGCGCTCCACTTCGTGCGCATATCCGTAGATGCCGGCCAGATCGCAGCCGGTGAAGATGTCGTGCGATTCAGGGACGATATAAGCGAAGTGATGCAGGCACGGGCCGTCGTTTTCGATGATCGCGAGGTCCAGACACGTTCCCTTGCGGTACATGAAGGCACCGATGAGTTTCTCGCCGTGCGACAGATACTCGGAGTTACGAAAGCCGAGCCGGCTGTAGAACGCGCAAGACTCATACGCATTCGGAGCGAAGATCTGGTAGTGGTCGATGCGCTGGGCGTGCGCGCCTTTGTACTTGTCGCGCTCCAGATGAAGCCGCGGACGCGTTTCCATTTGCGCGCACAACTCGATCTTCGTGCCAAACGGATCGGAAACATGCAGGGTCCTGCCCTGATGCGCTACGTCTACCCACTCAGCGGGGAGCCCTTCCGCCTTGAAGAACTGATAGGCAAGGTCCAGATCCTCCTCGAGGAAGACTCGGAAGCCGATACGCTTGCAAGTCGACGCTGCGCTCGATTGCACAAGCACCAAGCTATGATGGCAAGCCTCTGATAGTCCGCGCAGGTAGCAAATGTTGTCGGCTTCCTCCGTGACCACGAGGCCGACGATGTCGACGTAGAAAGCGCGGCTCTTCGCCAAGTCGGCGACATTGAGTACGACATGGCTGGCGCGTGTGATATTGAAGGGCGGCCGGTGATTGACGGCAGGCAACATAATGACCTCGCTATGATTGATGGCCAAGGAATGTGTGCAACGCAATGCTAACGTTAGCAATTATATTGCACGCATAGGCTCGTGTAACGTCAGGGATTTTCCTTATGAGGCGGCTTGAAATGGCAGTGCGGACCAGCCGCTGAATACCGCTTCCCGGCCCAGCGATTCCTCGATGCGCAGGACCTCGTTCCATTTCGCCATCCGCTCCGAGCGGGAAAACGAGCCCACTTTCAATTGACCTGCGTCCCAGCCGACAGAAAGGTGGGCGATGGTGAGATCCTCTGTTTCACCGGAGCGCGCCGATACGATTGTCCCGAACCCGGCGGCTTTGCCCGCCATGAGGGCTGCGTGCGTTTCGGTCACCGTACCGGCCTGATTCGGCTTGATGAGTACGGCGTTGACGGCCCCCTGGGATGCGGCTTGCTCAACGCGCGCGGCGTTTGTTACGAGGAAATCGTCGCCGATGACTTGGCAGCGGGCGCCGTATGCTTGCATGAACTGGCGAAAACCTGCCGGATCGTCTTCCGCAAGCGGATCTTCGATCGACAAGATCGGGTAGGTATCTAACCAGCACCCGAGCATCTCGATCATCTGCGTCGTATCAAGCACACGGCCGTCGAGCGCAAGCGTGTACTGCCCGTTGCGGCCGAAATCGGAGGCGGCGATATCTAGCGAGATGCCGACGTCCTTGCCTGGGCGAAGTCCGGCGTCAGCGATGGCCTGCACCAAGGTATCGAGGGCTTCTTCATTGCTGTCAAAGGCGGGCCAGTAGCCACCCTCGTCTGCGACTCCCTGCAGTTTGCCGGCCTTCTTCATCAGGGCTCCGGCAGCGCGGTACACCTCCGCGGTCCACTCCAGTGCCTGGTTGAAGCTGCTCGCCGCCGGGCACATGATCATGAAGTCCTGTACGTCGACGCGTCGGGCCGCATGCGCACCGCCCCCAAAGATCTGTATTTCCGGCAGCGGCATGCGAACTTGCCGTCCGCCCGCCAGGTAGTGCCACAATGGCTGTCCGCTGGCTGCTGCCGCAGCATGCAGCACGGCCATCGACGTCGCGACGATGGCGTTGCCGCCGAGGCGGCTGAGGTTAGGCGTGCCGTCCACGTTCACCAGGCACTTGTCGATGCCCGATTGGTCGGCAGCATCCATACCTTCGAGCGCTTTGGAAATTTCCCCATCGATTTGCGAAAGCGCCGTCGTGACACCGAGGCCGCCGAATTCGGTGCCGCCGTCACGCAGATCAAGCGCTTCGCCGCTGCCCGTGGATGCTCCTGCCGGCGCAATCGCGCGACCGCGCGTGCCGCTGTGCAATGTAACTTCCGCTTCCACCGTAGGCCGTCCGCGCGAGTC
Source organism: Pandoraea terrae (assembly GCF_902459695.1). GTDB lineage: Bacteria > Pseudomonadota > Gammaproteobacteria > Burkholderiales > Burkholderiaceae > Pandoraea > Pandoraea terrae. Next base: position 21,375 of record NZ_CABPRZ010000035.1, on the reverse strand, counting down.
CCAGACTCGGCGCCCGTGTACACGGGCGATTGTCGTATCAGTCATATGCGTTCCTTGCGTTGATCTAAGTGTTGAATGTATGTGCGGTGCGTACACTCATCGCCGTTATTTGCCCTTGCGTGCCCCGATCAATATGAATGCGAGCGTTGCGGGGCGATTGCTTTTATTGCGCCAGGCATGGCGGGTCCCGTTTTGCACAACCACGTCGTGCCTATGCAGGAATTCTGCGCGACCGTCGTCCAGTTCAAGCCAGATCTCTCCGTCAAGGACGATGCCGTAGTCGACCGTCGGTGTGGCGTGCATGCCGTCCGCTTCGAACAGCTCGGCCAAGCCGGGGCTGATGGCCAGGTTTTCAGCGGCAGCGGCTTCGGCATCGAAGCCCGGCGCGAAAAATACGCTGTCCGGTGGAAAGGTCACAACGAGAAAACGCGTGCCGGACAGCGGGGGAACGATGCTCGTGACGGCCAGCGTCTGGTCCGTGCCATCGAAAGGCAGGGTCGGCTCAGGCTCGGTTGCCCAGACCAGACGCGAAACCATGCCGGGGATATGCTGAAAAGCATCGCTGCGCGGCGGCGGGCAATTTAGAGCAACCATTGATGAGCCATTTTCATCGTGGCCGGTCACGACACGGTGAATTGACAGCGGCACGCCGTCAGTGGCGAATGGATCAGATGCCAAGATGAGCCTCCCTTGTGCAAGGATTGTCGAGCGACGCGCCCAGGCGCATCGACGTCGCGATTTGCCACCCACATCGATGGCATGGCGTGATGCGAGATTGAACGCTGCCGACAACCGTGGCTTGAAAGCGGAACGGGCACCGCTGTGCGCGTGATCACGCCCCTCATGGTTTGCTAACGTTAGCATAATTGTGGCAAACTGTCTTTGCCTTTGTCAATAGTCCATTCCAGAAGCACTTCGTACGACACCAAGCGAAGCGGCTATGTAAGGTTGACGACATACCCCTGATCTGCTAACGTTAGCACATATGAATCGATGAGAGGTTGCTTCCGTGTCATCCAATCACATCGTCAGGTACGCGCTGGACGGACTCATTCACTACGGAATCATCGAGGACGATGAGACGATCGCTCGCTTGGCCGACTCTCCTTTCAACGAACTGCGCGTGAGCGGCGCAAGGGATGCTTTAGGTTCGGCCCGGATTCTTGCGCCCGTCCACGAGCCCCGCGTGTTCGGTCTTGGCTATAACTATAGGGCGCATTCAAATGAGGTTGGAAAGCCTGTCCCGGATGTGCCGGTCCTGTTCATGAAGCCGAGCACGTCGGTCATTGGTCCAGAAGAATCGATCGTTTACCCGGACGGCGCGGAGAACGTTCATTTCGAAGGCGAACTGACCGTCGTAATTGCCAAACGCGCCCGTCATGTGCCCGAATCCCAGAGCCTCGACTACGTACTAGGCTACACGTGCGGCAACGATATAAGCGACAGAGTCGTGCAGCGCCGCGAAAGCGCGTTTGGCTGCTTGCTGGCCGGCAAAGGGTACGACACGTTTGCTCCGATAGGGCCGGCGATTGTCACCGGGCTGGATCCAGCGAACTTGCAGATCATTACGCGCGTCAACGGCGAAGTAAAGCAGAACGGAGCAACAGCGGATCTTCTGTTTTCGGTGCCATACCTGATTTCCTACCTTAGCCGATACATGACGCTGCTCCCGGGCGACATGATCATGACCGGCACGCCTGCCGGTGTCGGCCCGATCAAAGTCGGCGATACGATCGAAGTCGAAATCCCCGGTATCGGCGTGTTGCGCAATACCGTTGTGGCAGAAGATCGCAGCATCCTCGCGCGCTGATCGTGGGCTCGCTAGTACGCGCTGACTTTAAAGGGCAGGGCGTGCAAGCGATCGCGTTCGCTAGTAGGCCGGTTATGGTGGCCACTTCGATCGTGGCATTTCAAAGCCTTAAAGGTCCGACTAATTCCGCCGGCTTGGTAGCTTGCGTCTGCATGCGACGCGATTGAACCCATCACCTTATACACAACTCTCGGTGTCGCCCGCGCGTAACGCTTGCAACGTCTTGGAAGCCGAATCGACGAGCACATATTCGACGTCGGCGACGGTCTTGTCAGGTCGCATCGTTGTTCTGTCTTCGTGGCTATTGTTGCCGGCCGGACTCTTGGTATGTTGATGCCTGTGTTTTTGTCCGGGGCGGGCTTGACGAGCGATTACGCGTGCTCGCTCGTCAAGTCTTCACAGCGTGCCTGCCGCTAACGCGGCAGGCAATGCCTATCGATTTCCTCCAGCCAAACCGCGGCGACTTGCGAAAGATATTCGGCGGGCCGACGTAGCAGGGTCGTCGCGACTGTGCGCACCACGCCGCGCTGGCGTTCGTCGCTTAAGTATTCCACCGGAGATTTGCCGTCGACCCGCGCCAGCAGCAATGCAGGCAAAAGTTCGGCGGCGCGTGCATCCAGGGATGCGCGCGGCTCCCAGTCCGCATCGTCGAAATAGGATTCGGTCAGCGCTTTAAAGCAAGCGATCAGCGCATCGCGTTTTTCGGGGTGAACGAGGCACTTGAGGAGCAAGTGGTTCAAGCAGAACGCGAGATCGAAGGCCGGATCGCCGAACCAGGCGCACTCCGCGTCGAGTAGCACCGGCCCCTTGGGGCCAACAAGAATGTTCTTGGGGCTCACGTCGCCATGCACGAGCGCCGCACGCACGTCCGCGGTGCGCTGAGCCAGCTGCTTCAACCTGGAAGCGAGATCGGGGTGCCGCGCCGATGTGGCGATGAGGTACGGCTCGAGGCGTAGCGCGCGGAAGTTTTCGATGGTGTCGAATGCCTTGCTGAGCTCGCTGCTGTCAGCGGCGCTTGCAGCATGCAGGCGGCCGAGAATATGCCCGAGCGCAATCGCCGTGCCGACTTCCACATGGCCGGCCATCAGTTGCTGCTTCCAAACCGGATGTTGATTCGGTTCAAGGAAGGACATGGCGAACACGCCAAGTTGAGGGTCATGCGCAAGCGGATGCGGGATATTGTCCGGGCAGTGTTGCGCAGCGAACTGAATCCAGGCCCATTCGTAAGCATTGCGCGACACTGGCGCTTGCCAGTCGGCCGACACCTTGAGCTTGGAGAGGGCACGCTTCACGCAGAGAGAACGTCCCGGAAGATCGACGCGCCATATGTCGGACGAGACACCGCCCGTCAATGCGTGCCAGGACGCGGTTTCGTTCGAGCGCGCAAGCTTATGCTCGACGAGAAAGGCGTCGAGCCGCGGGTCCGGACTGTTCTGTTGATTCATGGTCGTTGAGCTATGAATGGAACGAATCGCCGGCTTCATGACCGGCGCAGATTGCACGGATTCTGCGGTGCTTCGCCGCGCAATACGCGCACAACCTCTTCGGCGCCACGTCTGCGCAATTCGAGCAGCGATGCATCAGATGAAAACGCGACATGGGGCGTCAGCATTGCGCCTCGCTCGGTGAGCAGCGCGGGCGGAACGCTGGGCTCTGATTCGAGCACGTCCAGTGCGGCCGCCGACAGCCGGCCGCTTTGCAGTGCGTCGATCACCGCATCGGTATCGACGATAGCGCCGCGGCTCACATTGATGAGGAGGCTGCCGGGCCGCACGAGCGCAAGTCGCTCCTGGTTGATGAGGTGCCGGGTTCCGCCGGTAAGCGGTGCATGCACGATGAGGATATCGCTTTGTGCAAGCAGCTCCTCGAGGCTTGCGAATTGCACGCCGGCAGCATCCTTCGGCATGTACGGGTCGTACGCCAGCAGGCGGCAACCAAAGGCCCCGAGCTTGCGGGCCGTTGCGCGGCCGATGCGACCGAAACCGATCAGTCCGCAGGTCAGCGAAGCAAGGCGGCGCAGATTGGCGTCAGCGGGCACCCAGCGTCCGGCGCGCACTTCGCGATCGAATTGAATCAGGCCACGGGTCCAGGCAAGCGCGAAACCGACCGCGTGATCGGACACCTCTTCGACGCAGTAGTCCGGCACATTCGTGACCAGCACGTTTCTCGCAGCCGCTGCGTCGACCGCGATGTTATCGAGACCTACGCCGAGCCTTGCGACGATCTTGAGATCTGGAGCAGCTGCGATGGCTTCTGCCGAAACGGGCGCCCAACAAGTAAGGATGGCCGAAGGCCGATGTTCCCGCACAAGGGCTTCGATTTCCGAAGCAGGCAAGGGGGTTGCCGGTCCGCTGATGAGCCGCATTCCGGCGGATTCGACGATGCCACGCTCCAGTCTGTCGTCGGGCCAGGCGTAGTCGGTCAGGAAAACAGTGTTAGTCATGAGTGTCAACCTAGCGTGTTGTAGTGCGAGCCACCGCTGTCTCGGTGCTGCAAAACGCCAGGCGCTGGTTTGCGCAATGGCTCGCACGTCGTGCCCGCGCTTGCGGGAAGAAACCCACCTTGGGTGAGGTCTTGGGGGAATTTAGACTAACGTTAGCATAAACGGCCATCGATGCCAAGTCGAGGGTCGTATGACGAAATCCATTGCGGTTTGGAGAAAGGCGCCAAGGCTGACGCGGGGGGGCACGATTGTAGAAAACCCCTATTGGTCCGGTCCCGGCAAGGCCACTAGACTAGCTTAGAATGCTAACGTTAGCGCATGAGGTGCATGAGGCACCCGGCTTGGAGAGGGCGATCGCGGTGCCCGACTTCCTCGATCCAGCAGGAGCAAAGTTTTGGAAAAGGGAGGCGCAGCGGAAATGGTCTGACGACATGATGAGTACGAGGTGCAGCGGATGCGTTCTCGCCGGACGAACGGCGTAACACCATCAAACCAAGGCAACACAAAAATAGACAGGAGACAAGGAATGAAACGGCAACTCGCATTCGCGATCGGCAGCTGCATTTGCGTCACGGCCCATGCGCAAAATTCCGTCACGCTCTACGGCTTGATCGACAACGGCATCTCGTACGTGAGCAACCAGAGCGGGCACGGTAACGTATTTGCTTCCTCAGGGAATATCGTGGGCAATCGGTGGGGCCTGACCGGCAGCGAGGACTTAGCTGGTGGCCTCAAGGCGATTTTTAGGCTGGAAAACGGGCTTACCGGGACGAACGGAACATTCCAGCAGGGTGGCCGCATGTTTGGCCGTCAGGTATACGTGGGGCTGTCAGATCCGACCTTTGGCACAGTCACGATGGGGCGCCAATACGATTCCGTTGTCGACTATCTCGGGCCCAGAAGTCTCGCTCAGAGCTTCGTGGGCGGGCTGGAGTTCGTTCATCCGATGGACAACGACAACTTCGGGGATTTCTTCCGGCTCAATAACTCGGTGAAGTACACGAGCATCGATTACGACGGCCTGAAATTCGGGGGACTCTATGCCTTCTCCAATAAGGCCGGCGGTTTCAACGATAACCGTGCGTTTAGCGCCGGGGCAACCTATGTCCGAGGTCCGCTCACGCTTAGCGCATCGTTCATGCAAATCGACCACGCGGGCGACGGAGCGGCCGGTGCGCTCGACGGTTCTTCCACCTCCGGCGACGCCACGTTCCACGCGGAACGTCAGCAAGTATGGGGAGCCGGAGTGAACTACGTCGTTGGCGCCGCGACCTTTGGCCTGGTCTGGAGCGAATCGCATATGACCAATGCGACGTCTGTGAACCGCGGCAGCTCGTTTACTCCGGTGTCCACGGGTTCTCCTGCCGATCTGCGCTTCAACAACTTTGAGGCAAACGTACGGTACCTGATCAACCCTGCGTGGGTGGTTGCTGCATCGTACACGTTTACCCTCGGCTCATATTCCAGTGCCTCGGTCAGTGCTAAGCCGAAGTGGAATCAGTTCAACGTGATGACGGCGTACTCGCTGTCCAAGCGCACCGATCTCTATTTGATGGCCGAGTATCAGACCGTCAGCGGCGCGGCCGGAACGATTTTCAATGGCGCATTCATTGGGGGTAGCGGTGGGCCCTCGTCGACGAACCATCAGTTCCTCACGAGCGCGGGGCTGCGCGTCCGGTTCTAAGGATGTAGCGGATCGCCGGGCAGTCGATGCGCGAAAGTATCAACCGCCCGCTTTCGGCGCTCCATGTTTTCCGCAGCAACGCAGGCTATCGGCCTTAAAACGCTTCCAGCGATAGTGTTGCAGCACATCAATTTTTTGACGAGTACGAAATGAGCTCAAAGCACAAATATGAGGCGTTTTAGTGGGATGTTCCCTTTCTGCTCGATCAGCAGCTGACCGATGAGGAGCGCATGGTGCGCGACTCGGCCAGGGCGTACTGTCAGGAGCGTCTCGAGCCGCGTGCTCGACCTCGCGCGCGTGCTGGCCGGCCCGTGGGCTGTCCGCTTAAGCGGCAGCGCCGCGCAAAGGGGCGCCGGCCCGCTCTTTTGAGGCTGCAACGAATGGACGCGTGCTGCCGCGGACGATGAGCGTTGCGGGCGAAATCGACGTGTAGGGTGCGGAGGTAAACGAATTTTGCTTGATTTGATGGACAAACCAAAGGCCGCACGACGTTGCCAAATCGGAGACAGGAAGGCCGACCGTGGTCAGTCCCGGACCCCACCAGCGAAAACCCAGCTCGTCGCCGAAACCGACGACGGAAATGTCATCAGGGGCGCGGACGCCTTGCGCCATCAGTTCCTCGAGGACGCCTTGTGTGATTTGCACTGAGCCTGCAACGATGGCCGTCGGTGGCGCGGCAAGCGATAGCAAATGACGCGCGGCTTCACGTCCAAAGTCGGCCGAGCCTGGAGCGCCGAGCTGCACAAGCGCCGAGCCAAGCTTTGCGCCGCGCGGCAGTGCTTTGTGAAAGCCTTGCAAACGCGCCGCACCTGTGGGCAGCTCGTCAATGCCGCCCACGTATCCGATGCGCCGATGCCCCAACTGAACGAGATGGTTGGTGGCTTCGTAAATCGCTTGCGTGTCGTCGATTCCGAACCATTGGTCGCCGATTGCGGCATGCCTGCGAATCAACTGGACATGTGGCGACATTTTGAGCATGCGCACCGTGTCTCGATGCGGTTTCGCAGTGGGAACGATGATGATGCCCGCCACGTTCGCGCTGATCAGTTCTCGGATGTGATGCAATTCCACCATGCGATCGTCTTCGGTTTCCGACAGCGTGAGCTGAAGCCCGGCACCTTGAAGGCACGTTGACAGCGCATGGGCAATCGTCGAGTAGAAACCGTTGCGAATGTCCGGTAGCACGAGGCCGACGAGGTTGCTTGAAATTCCCCGCATCATTCGCGCGGCCAGGTTGGCCACATAGCCCATTTCATTGGCAACTTCTGTGACCTTCTTTTTCGTGGCGCCGCTGATTCTCGGATCATCGGCGAGCGCGCGTCCTACCGTCGACGGCGAGACCTGGAGGCGGGCAGCGATGTCTTTGATGGTGACCATGGCGTTTCAATGTAACGGTTTGGTAAAACGATAGCATGTTACGTGGATGCTGCATAGCGGATCCAATACGCATGACTTGGCTTTACTCGCATGCTCCGCTCGAATTTCAAGTGTGGCGACTGGCTATCGATATTGCTATCGATAGCATTTGTTGCGCCACGCCAGAGGCGATCGCGTACCGCGTAATGTGTTCGCCCTATTCATATAAAAAGATCGTTCCGCATCACATCTACCCTGCTTCAGGGGCAGCTTTGTCGCAAGCTCTTGTTCTGAGGAATGCAGGCCGCGAGGGCGAATTCTCCGGATTCACGTGCCTACTGTCAGAGGGCGCCTACGCCCGCGCCCAATGCTTACGTAAGCACGAATTCGATAGAAAACGACATTTGACATGGTGTATTTATGGGTCTAATCTACGCTAACGTTAGCACTGGAGTGCGATGTCGTGAAGCCGATGGTATCGAGCGCTGGCCGCCTGATGGCGGGCCGCGTCTAGTCTCGGTGCTGCGGTAGTGACGCGGGTGGGTATTGAACGAAGGCGCGGCAGGATAGGGAAATGCCGCGTTCATCGAGGAGCCAGTCGTTTGCGTCGTGTTGCATTGCCGACGCAGGGGAGGTGGAAATGCTAACTGAGGACAGGTCGCTGCGAAGCGTGGTTGAAAAGTGGTTTGGCCGAGACTCGCATTCGTCGTTGCATCTGAGTCGCGTCATGCATTCCCAGCTAGGCCGAAACCACTGTCTTCGGGTCGATCTGCCGCACTCCGGTAATTTCATAACCGTCTTTTTCTTTCGACACGACGATGGTGGCTGGAGTGTGTTCCCGCCGGCCACCAAGCGTGGCTCACTCTATGTCTCGAGCTTCTGAGGCGAGGTGGGCTATACGATTCCGTCCACTGCTTTGGTCGAGAGCTACGAGGACCTCGCGCTCGACGCGACAGCAAGAACAACATATCGATGGAGACATTTCATGACTGCTTTACGGCATGACACCAGGTACGAGCGCAAAACGCTCGTGTTGATGGGCGTAGGTTTCGGGCTCGTTGGTTTCGACCGGTGGCTGATGGCGCCGCTCTTTCCGCACATGATGAACGAGTTGAGCCTGAATTATTCGCAGCTCGGTGGCCTGATCGGAGTGCTCGGTGTTGCGTGGGGGCTGTGGTCCATTGCGATGGGCCCTCTGTCGGACCGTGTCGGCCGAAAGAGGATCCTCGTCATCGCGATGGTCGCTTTTTCGCTGCTCTCGAGCTTGTCCGGACTTGTCACCGGTTTTGTGAGCCTCATGCTGTTGCGCGTGGCAATGGGTGTGGCAGAGGGTGCATTTACGCCGCCGAGCCTCGCTGCGAACAGCGAAGCGTCGCTTCCGGCGCGGCGCGGGCTGAATCAAGGCTTGCAACTAAGCATGATGCCGCTCATGGGGCTGGGCTTTGCGCCCATCGTGGCCACGCAGCTACTGGAAATCGTACCCTCCTGGCATTGGGTATTCATGGTTTCCGCGGTGCCGGGCCTCATTGTGTCTGCGTTGATTTGGCGCAATTTTCGGGAGCGCAGTGCTGAGACCGTGGCGCACGGTGTGCCAGCGGCCAGGCCGCGCTGGACGGAATTGCTGAGCAGCCGCAACGTCGTCGTTGCGACCGCCGCGATTCTTTGTGCGATGAGCGGAATCTTTGTAATTGGTGCCATGGTGCCGACCTATCTGGTCACCGTGCTGCATCTCGATTCACGCAGCATGGGCTTTGTCGCCTCGGCTGTCGGCTTTGGAGGCTTCGTCGGTTCGTTTGGACTCGCGGGACTCTCCGACTACATTGGTCGGCGCTCGACCGCTCTCATCGGCTTTGTCGCCGCGGCCGTGCTGCTGTACTTGTTCTCATGCACCGGCCCGAATCCGCAAGCGTTGTTCGCACTGCTCTTTGGCGTTTCGATGTTCTCTATCGGTCTGCTGTCCTTGCTAAGCGGCCCGGTGGCTACCGAGGCTGCGCCGCTGGGGCTAGTGGCGTCAACTATTGGTTTCGTCTCGGGAGTGGGCGAGACCTTCGGCGGCGGAGTCGCGCCCGTGATTGCGGGATTCATCGCACAGCATTTCGGCCTTGCTCGAACCATTGATTTTGCGCTTTATAGCCTCATCGCGGGTGCGGGTATCGCCGTGTTCCTCGTCGAAACCGCGCCTTGCCGGCGCGCTGCCGCAACTGCGAGCGGCGACATCGTAACGGGCATCAACCGCAAAGGCGACGCGCCGCTCTAGTGGCGATGCGATGGGTTGCGGCCGTTATCGAGAATTGCTCGAATCGGCCGCCGCCTGTTAGCCAGATCGTGGCGCAGAATCTCTTTAAACAAGACCTATGTGTGCCGATGCCTCGCGTTTCCCGTCAACCCATCAAGATTGGATTGTCATGTCCCTGGTACTGGTGAATGTCTCGGTTGCCGCGTGCACGCCGTTTCCGGCGTTGCTTTTCGAAGAGCGAGTGATCGCCTTGGCGCACTGGCGCTCGGCGGGCCTTCGTGGGACCAGCACGATGGCTGAGTTTCTCGATAATTGGGCGTCCAACGCGGACATACTGAAGGCGCTACGCGCCGCGGAAATTATGCGGAAATTGTTCGCGGAGCATGGTGCCGAGGTTTCCGATTTTAATCTGCACGAGCCTGTCGCTCCGCGGCAGGTTTATTGCACTATTGGGAACTATCGCAGCCAGCTCATGCAGGCTGCCCTCGATGCCGATGACGGACCTCAAGGGCCACAAGCGGCGACCCGGCGCGATGCGGCGCTCGCCGCGATCGAGAGCCGCAGTCGTGATGGTGCTCCGTACGTATGCCTTAAAGGATCGGCTTCGGTGTCGGGGCCGTACGATCCGCTTTCTATTGAAGCGCAAGATTCGACGCTCGACTGGGAAGCCGAGATCGGAGTCGTAATCGGGCACCCCGCAAGCCATGTCGAACCGGCGCATGCGCTCGAGTACATTGCCGGCTATTGTGTGGTCAACGATATTACGCTGCGCGACCGTGTGTTTCGACGCGAACTGCCGACGTTCGGTACTGATTGGCTGCAGTCGAAATCACGGCGAGGCTGGCTGCCGACAGGGCCATGGCTTGTGCCCGCATGGGAAATCGAAGACCCTTCTGAGCTGCGGCCATGGCTGCGCCTTAACGGTGAGCTGATGCAGGACGGCGTGGCTAGCGACATGATTTTCGGCATCACTGAGCAGATCGCATATCTGTCGACACAGGTTTCGTTGCAGCCTGGCGACTTGATCTGCACCGGCACGCCCGCGGGAATCGGCAGTCATTACGGGCGCTATCTGCGCGTCGGCGATGTCGTAGAGGCCGGCGTGTTCGGCTTGGGGCATCAACGGGTCATCTGTACAAGCCTGCGGTTCTAACACGCTTATTATTCGTGCCCCACGTTTTGCTACCCGTGTGAAATGGGGCGCTGCGTTCCTTCGTTACCACCGCGACGGTACGGCCACCATGACGGCAGCATTGATACGAGCGAGTCGCCGCGGTCGATGAAGTGATGCTTCAGCGCCATGAGTACATGTCCGCAGACGAGTACCGCGATTGTGTAGGCCAGCAACATGTGAACCTGTTTGAAAATCGGTGAAAGCGCTGGTGTCTTGGCCATCAACGGCGGTATAAAGAAGAGGCCTGCTACGGGAATTTTGTAACCTGCGGCAGAACTCCAAAGCCAACCGGACAACGGCAGCGCCACCATACAGACGTACAGCAGAAGGTGCCCCACACGCGCAGCCACGCACTCCAAGCGCGGCCTATCGGACGAATGGGCGGGCGCGCCATGTATGAATCTCCATGGAATCCGTGCCGCTAACAAAAACAGCGTGATTGTCGCGATCGACTTGTGCAGCATGATGCTGTCGGTTTGAATCTTCTGCGGCAAGCTAAGCGTACTGGAGTAGTAGCCGGCCGCCCAGGCGACGATGATCACAATAGCCATGGTCCAATGAAGGGCCTTGGCGACGGGCGTGTAACTCCTCTGCATGTGGGTCTCCTCTGCTGTTCGGGTGAGGGCGAATCTTGTTGCATCAGGCCGGTAGCGCCGGGGGTAATCAGGTGCGACTGGAAGGCTAACGTTAGCATTAAAGGTACGGCGTGGGGTAACGAATGCCAATGATCGTTTTCCCTATTGATGCGTACGTTAGCAATTTGTTGCCACCAGGAATCCGAAGCCTCGAAAGGAGAACCTGGAAGGCGCGCCGTCCGTGAGTTAGCGGCGGGCAGGCGGCTGCGAAGCGGCTGGCGAACTGCAGCGTCTCGAAGCGATGCCGGTGCACGCATTGCGCCTGAGCGTTCGAATGGCGCGCTCGACCGTCGTGTCCAGCTGCGGGCAATGCGGCGCGTGATGAATTCCTGGCGCAGGCCGTAGCCGCGTACCAAGGCGGTATAGCTGCGCTCGTGAAGACCAGGCAGGCCGTTGTCATTTCGAAGCGGGAATGGCTCGGTAACCGTCCGAGTGTGCCGAAGCGAGCGATCAGTGTATGCTCCAGCGCGCGGCAGGTATGCCGGCGAAGATTTCGCGGAATCGGCATAGGGGGGGGGCGATGTCGGCAAGGCCTTCGAGACCAGCCGGGATTCGCTCGAACGCCAGGTCGCAGGCCTTCGCGCTGCGTTGTCCAAGGTTCAACAGTGCCTCGACGGGCTGGGTGGTGAAATCACGCGAGACACGGTCGTGGGCAACAAAATCGACTATGTCGCATGTGCGCGATATATCGCCGAAGTCGCTTTGGGAGATCGCAACGAGTTCCCCGAGCATGACGATGAACCGTGCGCGACACCGTCGCCAACCACGTAAAGCACCAACCGGAAACCCGCCCGCCACGTCTCCCTTCCGGGAGGCCGGCGGGCTCCTTTTTTTGCGCAGGAGGCCCGGATGTATTCCAAGCTGCTTTACGACCCTATCGGCTGCCGGGGCGTCGCACCGCAACGCCGCAGTCTATTCTGCGGCCGCGTGGGCGTCATCATCAGACGCGAGAGCGATGGTTCGGCTCGTGGGATGGATAGAGATTCTCACTATGTCACCTGCGTCGTAGCCCTGCGCGAGCATCTCGTGCACAAGACGGTTAATCACAGTAGCGCCTGAAGAACGGTTGACACACTCAGCGGTTGCCCCGAAGTCGGGAATGCAATACAGGCCGGCACGACTTGTACTCCGGCCGCCGGAATATGGAGGGTCTTGTTCTCTACAGCGAACTCGGTGAGAACAAAGGGGAAGCTAACACTGCCATCAGCATCGAGACGTACCTCGATCCTGTTTGGCGTGCCTTCGCCTGGCGAGGCAGCGCGGGCAAATGCTGTCGGGTTTAGAGGCCATCCAACAAGGGCATAGATGCCCCTGCAGACAAGCCGCAACGCCGGAGTTGTGCTGAGCGCCGCCGACAAGGTGATCAGCTTCACGTCGGACAGTGCGGTTCGCAATTCGTATCGGCTCGCGACTCGGCCACGCTTCTCGAGCTCGGTCACGAGACGCCGTGAGAGCGACAACCAGCAGGTCGTGTCGTACTGCTTTCTTGCATGTTCAATCGGCCGTTGATTCCATCAAATGAAGGGGGCGATGCCTGGCCCGAGAGCGTCCAGCGCAGCCTGGCGCAGCGGCTTTGGAATTCGACGCAGGGTACACGTTATTGTCGCAATATCGTGCACAATTAAATCATTGACAAAGCACTGATTTGGACGTAATTTTCTCGATGCGTCGGCACCGCCGCCGATGAGCCATCCCGTGCAGCAGAAAGCGCCATCGCTGTGGCGTGCTGCAGCCAGGAGCTTGCAATGAAAATATTCGATCCGAACCGGTGGGTGTTTGCCATCAAGTTATTCCTGGCGGGGATGATCGCCTATGCGGTCTCCGTGCGTGTCGGGTTGCCGCAGAGCTATTGGGCGGTGGTGACGTGCTGCGTAGTCATGAACCCGACCACGGGCGCCATCCACACCAAGGCGATATACCGTTTCTGCGGGACCCTTTGCGCGGGTATCGCGTCGCTGTTGCTGGCCAGTGCGTTGGCCAATGTCCCGCATTTGATGATCGTGTGCGCCGGTGTTGTCTCGACACTGGCCTTTGCGGTCGCGTTACTCGACCGCACACCTCGTGCCTACGGGGCCCAGCTCTTCGGTGTGACGCTGATAATTGTCGCCGTAGCCGGCGTGGATGCCCCTGGGCACATGTTCGACACCGCGGTCGAGCGCGTGTGTGAGATCGGTTTGGGCATTGCCTGCTGTGCCTTCGTCGACAGCATCGTGGCGCCGCGCTCACTGGCGCCGGCGCTGCACGCGCGGCTGCAGTCGTGGCTGGATCACATGGGGGCGTGGATCGACGATGCGATGTCGGGCCACAGGGATGACGCGACTGCCCGCGCGGACCGCAGCCGCGTCATCGTGGATATTGCGGCGATGTCGACGCTGGCCGGCCAGCTTGCCTATGACCCGCACGTCAGTGCCTGGAAGCGCCAGTGCGTATTCGCGATCCAGGGCCGCTTGCTACGCCTGGTGCCGATGCTGTCGGGCCTGATGGCATATGGCCGCGTCGTGCCCGGTGACACGGATGAGCAGGTGGCCGGGCTGCTCACGCAGGGCCACCAGGAACTGGTCGCCGAGCTCACCGCGCTGTGGTCGGAAGTCGGACAGATCAACGCCTCGCTGACGCACGGCGTAGCGCTGGCAGCCGACCTGGCGCAGCGTGTCTGGCAGGCGAGGGCGTTTCCGTTGCCGCCGGATGTCGGCCTGGCCGCGCGCGTGTCGGGCGGCATCCTGCTTGCCTATGCGTTGCTTTGTGGCCTGTGGTGGGTGACGGGGTGGTCGTACGGCGCCAATGCGGTCCTGATGGGCATGGTGGCGGTGGGCTTCTTCGGCAACCTGGACGAGGCCGGCAAGGCAATCCGGACGTTCGCGCGCTTCAGCGCGATGGCGCTGGTGCTGGCGGCGGTGATCAGCTATGGCCTCCTGCCCATGGCGGCGGACTTTCCTCTGCTGGTAGTGGGGCTGGCGCTGCTCATGCTGCCGATCGGCGCCTGGGCCGCCTCTAATTCCATGGCAATCCTGCTGCTTGGCATAGGACTGGGCAATACCAACCTCCAGGCGGTGTATAGCCCGGTTGAATTCGGTGTGTTCCTGGAGAGTTGCCTGAGTTCCTTGCTGGGTATCCTGGTGGCCCAGGAGTGCATCGGCATGGTCCGGCGCATGGGCTCGGCCCATGCTGTGCAGCGTCTGCTGCAGGCCAGCCGCGTCGACTTGCAGCGCGTGACGCGGCAGGCCGACGCCGCGGACCCAGACGGCTACGCCAACCGTGCCCTTGACCGGATCGCGGGCATGATCGGCCGGAACGCGCCGGTTGACAGCGGTGACGACATGGCTGGACCGCAGCTCGCGCTGTTGCGCGCGGGAATGGCGATCGCTTCGCTGCGTCAACTGGCCGGATCGCGGGCGGGAGACTTGCGCCACACGGTGGAGTCACTGCTGACGGGCATCCGCGCCGGCCTCGACCACAAGGCGCAGCTCGAAGCGATCCGGCCACAACTGGACCGTGCACTGCGCATGGCCGCGGCGGCAGCGGGGCCGGAGCGCCATGCGGTCATGCGTGGCCTGGTCGGGCTGCGGCTCGCGCTGCCGGAAGCTTCGGCCGCGCTGGAGGCAGGCGCATGATCGGTGAGTTCGATATCGCCGGGGTTTTCTTCTCGCCATTGCTGCTGTGCCTGCTGTCGGGCCTGATGGCACGGACGGCCGTGTCCAGGGTGCTGGAGCGAACCGGGCTCTACCGGCTGGTCTGGAACCGGCCCCTGTTCGACATGGCTCTGCTCACCCTGCTGGCCGGCGCGGCCTTTTTGCTGCTTTGGGTCCTCAATTAGTCGTTCCATTCCATGAGTCAAAAGACATCTCCCCACCAGGCGCTCAGGATCGGCGTGACCGTGCTGCTGGCGCTGCTGGCGGCCTGGACGCTGTGGCAGCTCTACGCCTACTACACCTATGCGCCGCAGACCCGAGACGGAAGGTTGCGGGCCGACACGATACCGCTGGCGGCCGACGTCTCGGGGCGCGTGGAGGCGGTCATGGTCCACGACAACCAGGTGGTGCACCGTGGCCAAACTCTGTTCGTGATCGACACGGTTCGCCTGACGAATGACCTGGCTGAAGCCGAAGCTGCGGTGGCAACTGCGCAGGCACAACTGGCTTCGGCGCAGCGCGAAGACAAACGATACCGGGCGCTCGCCGATGTGGTGGCACCGCAGGAAGTGGACACCCGGCGTTCCGCGGTCGAAGAGGCGCGGGCACGGCACGCCCAGGCTCTTGCCAGCCGGGACCGTGCACGGATCAACCTGGAGCGGGCGAGGGTGGTGGCACCCGTCAACGGCATCGTGACCAACTTCTCGCTGCGGCCCGGCGCCTATGCCACGGCCGGCCAGCCGGTGATGGCACTGCTGGACCGTGACAGTTTCTATGTTTCCGGCTATTTCGAGGAAACCAAGCTGGCACGCATGCGGCCCGGCATGCCCGCGCTGGTGCGCCTGATGGGCGAAGACCGATCGCTGCACGGTCATGTTGAAGGGGTGTCGGCCGGCATCGAGGACAGGGAGCGGACAACCGCGCCCGGCATGCTGCTGGCGAACGTGAACCCGACGTTCAGTTGGATCCGGCTGGCGCAGCGCGTGCCTGTGCGCATCGCGCTGGATGAAGTGCCGCCGGATGTGACGCTGGTCGCCGGCCGCACGGTGACGGTGTCGCTGGTCGAGGGCGGTGGCGCCGGCAAGCCATGAGATTGAGGAACTTTGCGACCTTGGCCGTCGTCGCAGCGGGTGCGGCATTGTCGGCCTGCTCTGCGGTCGGACCGGATTATGTTGCGCCGCAAGGGCCTGCCGTACACGCTGCCGCTTTCGAGGCGGTCCGTCCGGATGCGCTGTCGAGCGACCCATTGCCGCCACACTGGTGGCGTCTGTACGACAACGCGCAGCTCGATACCTTGGTAGCGGAGGCGCTGCGCGTCAACAGCGACCTGCGCGTGGTGCTGGCAAACCTGGAGCGCGCGCGGGCGGAAGCTGAGGAAGCGCGGGCCGCCTATGGCGTGCAGGCGGCCGTTGATGCAGGGGTGTCGGTTGGGCAGGCGTCCACGCAGGGGATCGGCCCGTCCACCGGGACGCACGGCGTCGTCAATGCCGGCCTGGGGATCGCCTACGAGGTCGACGTGGCGGGCCGCATCCGCCGCGCGCTGGAGGCGGTCGACGCCAGTGCGCAGGCGCGCCAGTCCGCGTACGAACTGGCGCAGGTCACCGTGGCGGCTGGTGTCGTCAGCGCCTACACCGACGCCTGTGCCGCCGGCGCCCGCCTGAAGGTGGCGCGCCAATCGGTGGCGTTGCAGCGGCAGAGCCTGGCACTGACTGCCAGGGGGGCGTCGGCCGGCATCTACTCGACGCGCGACACCTTGCGTTCCGAGACGCTGCTCGCGCAGCTGGAAGCCGTGGTGCCACCGCTCGAGGGCGCCCGCAGGACCGCGCTCTACAACCTGGCGGTGCTGACAGGACATCCGCCGACCGAATTCCCGCCGGCCCTGGCGCAGTGCGAGACCATGCCCGCGCTGAGCCGGCCGTTGCCGGTTGGCGATGCCGCCGGGCTGATCCGTCGCCGTCCCGATATCCGCCGCGCCGAGCGTGAGCTGGCGGCCGCGACCGCCGTGATCGGCGTGAAAACCGCGGGCCTGTATCCCACCGTCACGCTCGGGGCGAACCTCGGCACGATCTTTCGCATGGGGACCGAGCCGTTCAGCGGCGCGGCCCTTCAATACGGTCTGGGTCCCGTGATCTCCTGGTCATTTCCCAACCACCGAGTGGCCAGGGCACGCATCGACGAGGCCAGTGCCACGGCCCGCGCCGCACTGGCCCAGTTCGACGGCACCGTGCTAAACGCGCTGCGCGAAGCGGAAAGCGCGCTAACGCTCTACGTCCGCCATCTTGAGGAGAACGAGCGCCTGCGCCTGGCCCGCGATGCCAGCCTGGCCGCCGCGCTAGTCGAGCAGCGGCTCGCCGCCGGCGGCACGGTATCCGGCCTGGAGCGGCTCGATACGGAGAGGACGCTGGCCATTGCCGAGGGCGCACTGGCCGCCTCCGACGCCACGCTTGCCAGCGACAGGGTCAGGATCTTTCTGGCACTCGGCGGCGGCTGGGAGGCGACGGCACGCCCGCTTGAATAATAGATAAAGCAATCATTGAGAAGGCACTGAAATAGCGCTAGGATCGAAGCATTTTCTCACTGCCGGAATGGCGCCTGCGCAGCCGCAGGCGCGATGAACCATCATGAATGCCATCGAGCACACCTTGCTTTCCTTTACCGGGTCGATCCAGCCGGCCAAGCGCGCCTGGACCCAGGCGGCGGCAACGGTCATGGCAGACGAAAGCCTGACCATGTCCCTAGCCGTGGTACTCGTGCTGGTCCACCGCAACCCGGACGTGCACCAGAAGATGCTTGCCGACGAGGTGGGTGTCAACCCGACTGCCATTGTCAGGCTGCTGGACCAGGGCGAAGCGGAAGGGCTGCTGGATCGTCATGACGCGCCCTCAGACCGTCGCATCAAGCTGGTGAAGCTGACGCGCAAGGGCAGGCAGGTGGCGGAGCGCCTGGAAAAGACCGCATCGGCGCTGCGCGTGAACCTGCTTGGCGATATTCCCAACGCGGACGTAGAGACTGCCACGCGTGTGCTGCGCTTGCTGGAGGAGCGGTCGATCCGGTACCTCGCAGAAGAATCGCCGTTGGTTTCCACTAAGTCCTGACCCACCGTTGGAGTGAACCCTTGGAGCTGGACCGGGAAGCGGTGAGAATTTAAGGTCACACGTGTTGACACTGGGACGGTCTACGCAGTGTCGTCAAATGACGCTTGCGCCCATGAAATAGCCGAGCATGAATGTGGTTGCCGCGGCGAGGTTCCAGAGCTCATAGAGGAAACGCCATCGCGCTGGCGCATGCCTGGCCTCCATGTAATGAAGAATCACCATCCGTGATTTTGCTGTCGTTATCAGAATGATGATGGCCGACGAATACGTACCCGGCCAGCCTTTCTCGGCCACGAAGACAGAAAGAGCGGTAAGGCTGACCAAAGTCGCCCAGGTCAATGTTGGCGTCCGCCGAGCCCCCTTCATGAGAATCTGCCGAGGAGGTAAAGCGATGGGAAGATGAAGATCCACAGAACGTCCACGTAATGCCAGAAGAGCCCGACATTTTCCAGGGTCGACAGAAAACGCGTTGTCCGGCTGTGTGTTCTCATCTGGTGCCAGCAAACACCCATGAATAGCATGCCGGCGAGCACGTGTAGAAAGTGAGCAACGGTGATGAAAAAATAAAATGAGAAGAACGGGTTGGTCGCTGGTGTGACACCCGCGCCAAGTTCCGATGCGTACTCGCGCAGTTTGTTTACTGCAAACGCGAAACCGAGAAAAAGAGTCAGGGCAAGATATTGGGAGGCGCGTTTCGGCACGGCCTGTCTCGCAGACTGAACCGCCTTCATGATCGTCCACGAGCTGGTCAACAGAATCAACGTATTGGCCAGGCCAAACCATTCATTCAGTTGTCGCTGGGATGCTGTGTATAGTGCCAGGTAACGCAGCCGCTCGCTCATAAAGGTGAGAAAAATCAGCAGAAAGATGCACATGTCGATAAATACGAAGGTCCATATGCCTTCGGTGCCCGGCATTCGAGCACTTGGCGCCGCGTTCAGTCGACGTGCATCCTTCTGCATGCAGAAATCTCCTTGTTCAGGAAGCGCAAGGGTACGAAGCGAGGGGGCGCGCTGTTGTAATTCGTGACCGCGGTATCAGTGAGAATGGACGAAGGCGGTCTCACGCGTGCTGTTGTCGCGTGAGAGATCCTTCAACATGTAGTAGCTGTAAGGGCAGAAGAAGGCAAATAACCAGGTGCCGAAGACGACGTAAAAATTCCACGTGCCGGCCAACGTGAAGGGCCCCTCGTGGACGAAGGGAATCAGCACCAGCGGTAGGAAGATGATCCCCACGGCAATAGCGCACCAACCCGCCCAGGCTGGGAAAATGTTCCGTTTTCTATTCAAAACGGTGTGCAAGCCAAGTCCCGCAAGCTGCACCGATGTAATCATGAAGGTGCAGTCGTAAATGACCCATGCGAATACGTGCATCGACTTGATTATGGCCGGATCGATACTGTTCGCCAGGACAGCGCAGGCGCCCCAGATCGCTGGACAGAATGCGAGCACCCAAGCCGTAAGCGTGCCGCCCGCGGCTTCCATGAGGCCGGTGATCCCGAGGGAGCCGTCTTCGTCGCGGAGTCTGGTAGCAAGCAACAGCGACCACGGGAGATAGAGCATCCCGACCACGCAGCACCCGATCATGCCGATTGCAATGTCTTGCTGAAACTTTGCGTAGTACCCGGTTACCAGTTGTTCCGGTGTCATGGCCATCATATTGGGCGGCGGCACGTTATGGCCAAGAATGGCCCAAAAGACGATGTAGCCCAGCACAAACAGTGGGCCGCACCACGCTACCGCAATCTCGATCAATCGCTTGCTGTCCTTCTCCATCTCAGTCTCCTTTGTGAAAATTCGTTGCCGCGTATCGTCCTGCCGGAGGCGCATCGGAACGCGGTCCGATCAATGCGTGGCCCAATCCGCCGCGCGCGCCTGCTTTACTCGTCACGATGGTCGCAAGGGGATCACCGCGCCTGATGAATCCCTGCCGGTCGGCATCAGTGTGTTCAAGATCATCGACGCAAGACGGTCAAGAAACGCCTCTTCATCGATGACGTGCGTCGATTCCGATAGGTAATGCTTGATGCTGGCCGTGAAGACAAGGTTGAGAAACTGGTGGTTGGCCTCGATGTCCTTTCCGCCCACCTGTTCCTCATAGATGTGTAGGTACATCAGGCTTGTTCGATGGATCAGCTTGTCTATCGAGTACAGGTCGGCGAGCGGCCGCAGTGCAGGCACCTCGTTGACCAGGTGGATCAACACACTCTTGTGACGCTTGTAGCTCAAATAGATCTTGCGGATCACCTTGGGAAGACTTGTTTCTATTGGTTCCTTGCCGTGCTCGACGAAGAGCAGGCGCGAACCGTCGGCGATTCCCATCGAGATGTTCTCCAGCAAGGCCAGCGCGATCGCTTTCTTGTTGGGAAAGTAGTCGTACAGGGAGCCCACACCGATGCCCGCGCGCAAAACGATGTCTTCCGCCGTCGTCGCGTCGTAACCCTGGGCGGTGAACAACTCCTCAGCCGCTTGCAGGATGCTTTGCACGGTGCAGATGGAACGTCCCTGCTTCGGCTGCTTGCGCCAGATGCTCCCGTTTGACTCGCCTTCGTGCATCATTTGGTGTCCTTTATTCGTTACCTGGCGTCGCTGCATTGATCCAGTGTAATCCGCAGGGTGGCTGCACCGCACTCGGATTCGCCTCGGATTTCCGCTGAGGGCGGCGTTTAAATGCAATCGCAAGCTGGCTGCTGTTCGATGTCGAGCAGGCGTTGCCGCAGGGCACGTTTGTCGACCTTGGTGGCGGACATTGGCCAGGCGCCGGGCGCGACGAAATACACGGCGCGCGGGACCTTGAAGCTGGCGATGCGCCCTTTGCAGAACTCGATGAGCGCCTCGGCGCACAGTTGTGCGCCGGGTTGCAACTCGACGAAGGCGACGGGGACCTCGTCGAGGCGCGCATCGGGCCGTCCCACGACCTCGGCGAGCTTGACCGCGGGGTGTTCGCACAGGAACGCCTCGAGTTCGATGGCTGCCACGTTCTCGCCGCCGACCTTGAGCATGTCCTTGGTTCGGCCGTGGAAGGTCAGACTGCCGTCGGACGCCTGGCGATAGAGGTCGCCGGTGTGAAGCCAGCGCTCGGGGTCGAGCGCCGCGGCGGTCTTCACGGGGTCGTGATGGTAGCCGTCCATGACGCAGTAGCCGCGCACGAGGATCTCGCCGACTTCGCCGGGCCGCGCATCCTCGCCGGTCTCGAAGTCCACGATCCGCACCTCGATGCCGGGGACCGGCTTGCCTTGGTTGGTGGCGCGTTCGAGCGCTGAGTCGGCGCGCTCGCTCAAGGCGTAGATGCCGGCGGTCTCGGTCATGCCACA
>NZ_CABPRZ010000034.1 GCF_902459695.1 Pandoraea terrae | reverse complement strand
ACCAAGTACCGGCACCTGCCTGATCTAGCCACAGCCCACCGGCCAACTCTCTGCGGTGTGCGTAAATTCGCGCTTACACTTGTTCTCCTCTCCATAATCTTGATGGCTTTGGTTTTCGGGATCGTTTACGCGTCAATTCTGAAGAAGCGCAAGCCGACCGTATTCGCCGCGATCGGGAGGAAGGTGGTCTAACTCATCTCCAGCGCGCAGAGACGGCCTGAGAATGAGGCGTGGCGTCGCCGCACGGCGAAGTGCAAATACAAGCGACGCCTTGCGAGCAGGCGTCGCTTGCCCGCTTGGATCCTGCACCAATCTGATCTTTTCCCGACGCCAATAGTGAGCGCGATCGATGCGATGTGCACCAAGGCCACAACTGCTCGGACATTCGGATTCCCCCGAGGATTGGAGAACTTGACTCTACAGCAAGGTGATTACACAATAAATATGCATCTTTGCGGTAGCTGTCACTGTCCGGGATCAGGGGCGCCGTGTATAGGTATGACAAGGCATATGTTTCCATTGGAACCGGGGATGACTATCTCCTCGTCCACTGTGTAGCCGGCGTTTCCATATTTGTCGAATCTGCTCATGCACCGGCACCGTCCCGCCCTCTGATTCTCCCGGGTCAGGAGGGCTTACCCTCTCGACCGCATCCGGTTGAGACGCCACATTTTTTGCAAAATTTGTTGGTCGCCAGGCGTGCATCGTCAAAGCAACCGCGTATCCACTTCCACAAAATGGCTCGACCATGTCCAAGCTCAATCAGGTCACGGACCTTGATCTGCGATTGCTGCGCAGCTTCTCAGAGATCGTTGATCGCGGCGGATTCGCTGCAGCCCAGGCTACGCTCAACATCTCCCAATCGGTTCTGAGTGAACATCTCAAAACACTCGAGATCCGACTAGGCTATGTCCTCTGCAAACGTGGGCCCGGCGGATTCAAATTGATGCCGGAAGGGGAACAGGTCTACAAGGCGGCCAAGCAGCTCTTTTCAGCCATTGATGAATTCAAGGCTGACATCGGGGGGATCGGTGACGAGATGACTGGCGAGCTGGTCATCGTTGTCGAGGACGAGATCATCACCAATCCGGCCTGCCATTTGCCCGAGGGCTTGAAAATGTTCAGCGCGCGCGTGGGCCGCAGGGTGCGCCTACGGGTCGAGACGATGGTGGGCTACAAGGCGATTAGCTATGTAGCGGACGGCTCGGCCCATCTTGGGATATGCGTATCCGACGCTAAGGCGCGGGATGTCCAGGAGCAGCATGTCTTCGACGAAGTGGACGAGTTATATTGCAGCAAGGGACATCCGCTGTTTGATCGCCCGGACCACGAAATCACGGAAAGTGATTTGATTGCTCACCCTTACTCCAGCCGCGGCCACCTGGAATTCAAAGACGTATCGTTCCTGTCGCGTACATTCACGGGCAGCGACACAGGCCTTGGCGCTCAAGCGCAACTGGCGCTCATACTTTCCGGTCGGGACATGGGCTACGTTCCGTTACACGTCGCGACGCCCTTTGTCGCCCAAGGCAAGTTGCGCGCCGTGCGACCGGATCTCACGCGACGGACCATGCCGGTCCGCGTTGTTTCTCGCGACACAGGACCACGCGCAAAGCTTGTGGCGATGCTGCGCTCCTGCGTCATCATGGCGCATTCGTCCGATCAGGTATTCCTCACGACTGCGGTGAGCCAAGCAACGCTGCCCACCAGGTAGGCAGCGCGGATGGAGCGCGGGCATTACCCTCGCTCCGATACGGCCGTGGTCAACTGTACTGGTAAAAGCCGCGGCCGCTCTTGCGCCCAAGTCGCCCCGCCGCCACCATCTCCACCAGCAAAGGTGCGGGGCGATATTTCGGATCCTTGAATCCGTCGTAGAACACCTGAATGACGGACAGGAGTGTGTCGAGTCCGATCATATCGGCCAGTGCCAGCGGCCCGATCGGATGATTGCACCCCATCATCATCCCTTCATCAATATCCTCGGGGGTGGCCAGTCCTTCGTGCAGCGCAAAAATCGCTTCATTGAGCATCGGCACGAGAATTCGGTTCACCGCGAAGCCCGGACTGTTACGGACATCAATCGCTGTTTTGCCAATCCTGTCAACCAACGCCTTGGCTCGCGAAAACGATTCTTCCGACGTTTGCATGCCGCGGATGAGTTCCACCAGCGCCATCACGGGAACCGGATTGAAAAAGTGCATGCCAATACACCGATCCGGTCTCTCCAGCACCGCGGCCAGTTGGGTAATCGAGATCGACGAGGTGTTGGTGGCGATCAACGCACCGTGCCCCACAATTTGTTCGATTTGCCGGAGGATACGCAGTTTCAGTTCAAGATTTTCGGTTGCGGCCTCGATGACTACATCGACGGACTTCAACGCCTCGTAGTGCGTCGTGCCATGCACGCGGGCTACGATTGCGTCGAGTTCGTCCGCGCCAATGGTGCCCCTTTTGACTTGGCGGCCGAGATTTGCCGCGATCATCGCCAGACCACGTTCGACAGCATTGCCTGAAACATCGACCATCGTGACTTGAAGTCCGGCGGCTGCACAGACCTGAGCGATTCCATTACCCATCGTTCCGGCGCCAACGACGCCTACGCTTTGAATGTCCATGTCTTTTACACCCGTTCGAAGATCGCAGCGATCCCCTGACCGCCGCCAATACACATCGTTGCAAGCGCGTAACGGCCGCCAGTTCGGTGCAACTCGTAGATCGCCTTGGTGGCGATGATGGCGCCGGTGGCGCCGACCGGGTGGCCAAGCGAAATCCCCGAGCCGTTCGGATTCACCTTCGCCGGATCGAGACCCAGCGCCTTGGTAACGGCACACGCCTGTGCCGCGAAGGCCTCATTCGACTCGATGACATCCAGGTCGCCTGCCTTGAGGCCTGCGCGTTCCAAGGCAATGGTGGACGCCGGTACGGGACCGAGGCCCATCACAAGGGGATCGACACCCGCATGGCCGTAACTCACGAGCCGCGCGAGCGGTTTCAGGCCATAGCTACGAACTGCGTCGCCCGATGCAAGCACCAAAGCGCCGGCACCATCGTTGATGCCGGATGAGTTCCCGGCCGTCACGGTGCCATCCTTCTTGAATACCGGGCGCATGTCGGCAAGTTGCGCCAGGCTCAGATCGGCACGCACGTTTTCATCCGTGTCGAAAACGACAGTCTTCTTGTGCATCTTGACTTCCAACGGCACGATTTGAGACGCAAATCGTCCCTCGGCGATCGCCTGCGCCGCACGTCGTTGGCTCTCGAGAGCGAATGCGTCCTGCATCTCGCGAGTAATACCCTCACGGTCCGCGACGTTCTCTGCAGTGACCCCCATGTGTATGCGGTGGAACGGGTCGTGCAAAATGCCCAGCATGTAATCGACTGCGGCTGCATCCCCCATACGTGTTCCCCAACGAGCCCCTCCGAGGAAATAGGGGCTGCGGCTCATCGATTCGGCGCCACCGCCGATCGCGATCTCGGCGTCCCCGGCCACCACCGACTGTGCCGCCAAAAGCACTGCCTGCAGTCCGGAGCCGCATTGCCGGTTGACGTTGAAGGACGCTGCCTCCTGGGGGACTCCCGCGTCGATTGCCGAGACGCGAGCGATATATGCGTCTCGTGGCTCAGTCGGAATGACGTTGCCCATCACCACTTGCCCGACGCGTTCGGGATCGATTCCCGCGCGCTCGATGGCCGCACGCACTACAGCGGCGCCAAGCTGGGTTGGAGGAAGGTCCTTCAGGGTGCCGCCGAACGCCCCGATTGCGGTGCGCACCGCGGAAACAATGTAAATATCTTGCATCGCAGCCTCTAAGAAACGTTGAAAATTTCTGGCCCAAACGCCAACGCAGTGAAACGCGGTAGCCAGTATCGGAAGTTGTCCAGTTTGCCAAGCAACGTGTTTCAGCAAATCATTTGAATCGCGCCGATTGGTTCATCGCGGACAGCCCATGTAAAGCCGGACGTGACCCAATGGGCCTGCTGAACAAAACGGTTCGCGATCACCGCTCCCGCACTGCGGCATCGGTCACCGCGTGAAGAAGTACGTTGGCGCCGGCTTCCGCCCACTCCGGCAGGATGTCCTCTGCCTCGTTATGCGAGATCCCGTCTACGCAAGGACACATGACCATCGCGGTCGGGGCCACTCTGGATATCCAATAGGCGTCGTGGCCTGCACCCGAAATAATGTCGCGGTGTGAGTAGCCGAGTGCCTTGGCGAAGTCCCGGACGCTATTGACACAGTGCTCGTCAAAGGCCACGGGGGCCGCATGTTGTAGAAGCGTTGTCTCCGCGCTCAGCCCCAATTCGGTTGCAATGGTCTTGACGCCCGATCGAATGCTGGCTTCCATCGCGATCAAAATCGCCGCGTCCGGCGACCGAATGTCGATGGCAAGTTCGGCAGCCCCCGGAACACTGTTGGTCGCATTCGGGCGGATGTCCACGCGCCCCACGGTCCCCACCGCATTCGGTTGGTGCGTCATCGTGACTTGGTGTACCAGCTCGATGACACGCGCGGCGCCCAGTCCCGCATTGCGACGCCTGTCCATCGGGGTGGTCCCTGCATGCGCCGACCGGCCTTGCAGGTTCACCTGCAACCAGGTCAGCCCTTGACCGCCCTTGACGACACCAATGTCGACGCGTTCGGCCTCGAGAATCGGCCCCTGCTCGATATGCAACTCCAGGTAGGCTTTCATCTTCAGCGCGCCCATCGGCAGCGTACCCTTCCAGCCGATGCGCTCGAGCTCCTCGCCAAAGCTCACGCCAGATCTGTCTTGGCGTGCATAGGCCCACTCCAGCGAATGAACGCCGGCGAAGACACCGGACGCCATCATGACGGGGGAAAAGCGACATCCCTCCTCATTGGTCCAGTTGGCGACTACCACCGGATGCCGAGTTTCGATGGCCGCATCGTTCATCGCCCGGACGATCTCCACCCCCCCGAGCACGCCCAGAATGCCGTCGAAGCGCCCGCCCGCCGGCTGCGTATCGAGGTGACTGCCGACACACACCGCGGGGGCTGTCGGGTCGGTTCCCGCCCGTGTCGCGAAAATGTTTCCCATCTGGTCGACAGAAACTTGCATGCCGGCGTCCTCACACCAACGCCGGAAAAGCGCCCGTGCCTGCCCATCTTCATCGGTGAGAGCCTGCCGGTTATTTCCGCCGGCCACACCCGGACCGACCTTGGCCATCTCCCGCAGTGATTCCCAGAGTCGGCTTCCATTGACCCGCAGATTTGCGTCGAGCGGCGGACTTTTGTCGTCATTCATCGTCTGTTCTCCCCCTAAATTGTCCGACTCATCCCTTGCCAATACCGAGCCTTGATGTCCTTCTTCAGAACCTTGCCGTACGCGTTCTTGGGCAGCTCCGTCACGAAATCAACCGACTTCGGCTTCTTGTACGTGGCCAACCGGGTGCGGCAGAACTCGATGACTTCATCCTCCGTCAAAGAGACGCCCGGACGCAGCACAACCACGGCTTTGACGGACTCTCCCCACACCACGTCAGGAACGCCAACCGCACACGCTTCGGCAATCGCTTCGTGCTGCAGCAGTACCTCTTCCACTTCGCGAGGATAGATGTTCGATCCTCCGGAAATGATCATGTCCTTCACGCGATCCGTAATGAAGATGTAACCATCCTCATCTCGGTAGCCCACGTCTCCCGTATGCAGCCATCCGCCTTTGAGCACTTCATTCGTTGCTTCCGGACGGTTCCAGTATCCCGGCGTCACCACATCACCTCTGACCGTGATCTCTCCAGCGGTATTGCAATCGACTTCATTACCTTCCTCATCAATGATGCGAAGGTAGGCGCCAGGGACCTCGTGCCCAACGGACGAGACTCGTTTGATGCCTTTTTCCGTAGTCAGGTCGTACATGCTCTTGTGCATGGCGGCCTGCGCCGGGGCTTCGCTTTGCCCAAAGCCCTGACTGAAGACGGGGCCGAACACGTCGATGGCCTGCCGCAGTACTTCGGCGTACATCGGTGCGCCACCACAGACGATGTTTTTGACACTCCTCAGGTCATATCGCGCGATCTCGGGGTACTGCAGAAGCATCTGCACCATCGTCGGCGCCATGAACGATCCAGTCGCGCCAAAGCGCTGAATGGCATCGAAAACCTGCGGCGGATCGAAGCGGGTCAACCCCGGGAAAACCTGAGCAGCGCCTACAGAGATGTAGGCCAATCCAATGCTCGTAGTGGCGTGCGCGATCGGCGCAAAATGAATCATGCGATCGAACTCGTTGATGTCCCTGAGCAAACCCAGTCGATGTGACTGCACCATCGCAATCAGATTGCGGTGCGTCTCCATCACACCTTTGGGTTTACCCGTAGTGCCAGAGGTGTAAAACAGCCAAGCCACATCGTCGGGCTCGATCTGCGGCGTCGGGACGGAGTCGCCAGCATTCGTCAGGAAGTCGCCGTAGTAGCTGAACTCCGGCAACGGCTCCATGCAGATCCACTGTCCGACGGTCGGGTGCCGTCGGCGAAGCTCGCTCGCCACGTCGGCGAACTCAGGCGAAAACACAAAGAACGAGGCGCCGGAATCAGCAATCATGAAGCTGATTTCGTCGATATGGAGCTTGGGGTTGAGCGGCGTTGCAGCCATTCCGGCGGTGAGTGCGGCGAAATAGCACTCAAGCGCTTCGAACCGGTTCGACGAAACAATCGCGACGCGATCACGCTGCTTCCCGTGCTGCAGGAAACTGCTTGCCAGTCGATTGATCCGCTGCGCCCCTTCCCGATATGAAATCGAGAGATTGGGGGCGAGCCACAATGGGCGGTCCGGATAATTTCTTGCCGATCGATGTAGAAAATGAGCGAGATGCATTTGATTTGATATCAACTATCCAAAGTACTGGGGAATACGGGCGGGCGCTTTTCCAGGAAGGCGTCGAGGCCTTCTTTGGCATCGGGCTCCATGAAATTCAGCCCTTCGTACGCGACAGAAAGGTCAAAAATCGGCGCTGCCTGGCGTACCCAGTGATTCAAGCAGCGTTTTGTCCATCGAAGCGCTCGCTGTGGTTTGCGCCCCAATGCATCGGCCATTTGCAGCGCGGATTTCAAGACTTCGTCAGCGGGCTTGCACATCGAGACGAGGCCGATGCGTTCAGCCTCCCGGCCATCAATCAAATCGGCCGTCAGCAAATAGAGCTTGGCTTTTGGCACACCGCAGTACAGCGGCCAAAGCAACGCGGCGTGATCCCCTGAAGCTACGCCGATGTTCATGTGCGCGTCGGTGAGCTTCGCTGTCTCTGAGATGATCGAGACGTCTGCGGTGAGCGCGACTGCAAGGCCCGCTCCAGCGGCCGGGCCATTGATCGCGGAGACGATCGGCTTATCGAGGTGGACCATGTTGTAGACAATTTGCAGGGCAACTTCGCCAGACCGAATAGCCGGTTCGATCTTCCCCAACGTCTGGACACCTTCAGCAAGATCTCCGCCAACGGAAAAAGCTCGCCCCGCACCGGTGATGACGGGAACACGCACGTTGGGGTCGTTTTTCACCGTTAGCCACACCTCAGCCAGTTCTTCGTGGAGTCTGGCATTCGCGGCGTTCAGGTGTTCGGGGCGATTAATAACGATGAGCAAAACACCGTTCGGCAAGTGCTCAAACGTCAAGTGGCGATAGTCTGTGTAATTCATCACATCTCCTGTAAACCTAACTACTTAGCCACGTAAAGCTCGAAAGAACGCACGCTGCGCCCCTACTTTGGGGCGCAACCCGTAGCTAGCCCAAGCTGGACGCGAGCTCAGGATTGACGCTGGAGCGTCGCCCAGGTCTGGTCGCCGTCACCAAGCGCATCCGGCCAGTATCGGGCGCTCTCCAGACTCAACAACTGGCCCAGATCGTCGGCGGCATCTTTTGGCAAATGCGCCCTGTAAGGTGCCCCACCTTTTCTCGTGGTTTCTCGAAACAACCTGTGATGTCTTGCTCGAACCTGTCATCATTGTGGCGTCACCCGAATTTCATCCACCATCACCATTTGGCGAACCTAGGATTGGAAAACGACTGGGGCAGATTGCGAAGGCTCCGGAAATACCGAAGCAAAGCTTCGGCATTCCGTGTTGTTACAAGAGGTGGCGCGTGACAGAGTAGACATCGATATCCCTAACTGCCACGAAAATGATCGATATGAAATCACTGATCGCTACCGCTCGCCGGGTGATGCCGGGCGGCGCATTTACCACGTATGTTCTTGATGAGTCTGTCGATGTGGTTATCAAAACCGGAAAGGGTTCAAAAGTATATGACGTCGACGGTCGCGAATATATCGATTGCGTCGCGGGGTCCGGGCCGATGCTTCTCGGTCACGCTCACCCGGAAGTTGTGAGTGCGTTACGCGAAGCAGTCGAGTGCCCATCCAATTTCTACGTGCTGAATGAGAAGGGAATCGAGCTCGCCGAACTTCTCGTCGAATCCATTCCGTGCGCGCAACAGGTGAAGTACGGGGTCACCGGATCCGATGCCACCCTGTATGCCATGCGATTGGCCAGGGCGTTTACGGGGCGCTCGAAGATTCTAAAATTCGAAGGTGGCTTCCTCGGCGGCAACGACTACGCGCTCATGAGCATGGGCCCCTCGAGCCCAATGCCGGACTTCCCGACGCCGAGGCCGGACAGCGCCGGAATTCCACGCGTGCTGGAAAGCGAGGTGTTGATCGCGCCCTTCAACGATCTCGAAACTGTCCAGCGCATCGTTGAGGCGGCACGGAACGACATCGCCGCCATCATCGTCGAGCCGCAGCAGCGATGTATTGATCCGCTGCCGGGATTCCTGGAAGGGCTGCGCGCGCTGTGCGACGCGAACGGAATTCTTCTCATTTTTGACGAAATGGTAACCGGCTACCGATTGGCGTGGGGTGGCGCACAGGAGCGTTACGGCGTCATTCCAGACCTGGGAACGTATGGCAAGGTGATTGGCGGCGGATTGCCGTTGTCAGTGGTCGGCGGCCGTGAAGACGTGATGCGTCTTGCCAACCCTCGCAGCGGACCGGATCCCCGCAAATGCTTCACCGGAAGCACGACCTGCGGGAATTCGGTAGCGGCTACGGCCGGTCTCGCGACCCTGCGAGTATTGCAGCGTCCCGGGACCTACGAGCGGCTCAATGAGATCGGCGAACATTTCCGCAAAGGTGCCAGCGAGATATTCTCGCGACATGGCGTTCCCGGGAAAACGCTCGGCTCGGGCGCCCTCACGCAAATCGCAATTACAAAAAGCGATGTCCTGGACTACAGAACGAGCGTCTCCGGTGACCTCGCACTCCAGCGCAAGCTGAGCACCGAGATGGTTCGTCGCGGCGTGCTGACGGTTGGGAAGTTTTACTTCACGCTCGCGCTGTCCAACGAAGATGTGGACACAATTCTCTCCGTTCTGGACGACTCGCTGGCTGCGGTCCTCAACTGAGCTGCCGTTATTCCAAAGCAGTCGACCGACGATCAGACCGTGCGCCCCAGTCGCCCCGACAGGGATTGCTCATGCCTGCGCTCGGTCGACAGATTTCCGACTACGCCCCTTCAAATCGAATCCAGCCGGGATACCGGATGATGGCGCCAACCGTCATCGGAGCCCGGTGGCCTCTCTGGCGAAATTCTCATCGCGCCGCCACTTTTAAGACACGCGCTCTGGACAAGTAAATCATGAACCAATACGTTGCCCCCCTGCAGGAAATGCGCTTCGTACTGCGCGAACTGGCCGACCTGAAGTCGCTGCTCGAGGGTCATCCTCTTGGCATTACAACGGACGTGGTGGATGCCGTTCTGGACGAGGCAGCAAAGTTCGCCTCCGGGGTACTCTCCGATACCGATCAGGCCGGCCATCGGGAAGGTTCACGCCTCACGCCGCAAGGCGTCGTAACACCGACCGGCTATCGCGACGCATACAGCAAATTCGTGGCTGCTGGATGGCATGCGCTTCCCTGCCCTCCCGACCACGGTGGTCAAGGATTTCCTCGAACCGTATCATCGCTCGTTGATGAGATGTGGCGCGCATCCAGCCTGACGTTGACGGGCTGCGTAGCACTCACTCGTGGCGCCATTGAGGCGCTCTCACTGCGTGCGTCGCCGGAAATTCGCGACAAATACTTGCCAGCACTTGTCGAAGGGCGATGGACAGGGACAATGAACCTGACCGAGCCGCAAGCGGGCTCCGATCTCTCCGGGATCCGCACGAAGGCGGTCCCAGCGGGCGATAGCACCTGGCGCGTTTTCGGGCAGAAGATCTTCATCAGTTGGGGCGAACACGACATGTCCGAGAACATCGTACACCTCGTTCTCGCACGAACGCCGGATGCACCGCCCGGAATCAAGGGCATATCGATGTTCCTGGTACCGAAATTCCTCGTCGGCGCCGATGGCAGTCTGGCTGAACGCAACCGAGTTACCTGCCTGGCGATCGAGTCTAAGGCCGGTCAGCACGGAAGTCCCACAGCGACACTCCTGTATGGCGGCGACGATCCGGACACCGGTGCTATCGGCTATCTCGTAGGCGACCTTCACCGCGGGCTCGATACGATGTTCGTGATGATGAACGAGGCGCGATTTGCCGTTGGCCTCGAGGGATTGGCTATCTCCGAACGGGCCTATCAGACAGCAACGGACTACGCGCGGGAGCGTATTCAGGGCGCCGACCCAAGCGGTCGCTCACAAGAACGCGTTCCCATCATTCGCCATCCGGATGTCCGACGCATGCTTATGCGTATGCGCGCATACACCGAAGCGATGAGAGCATTGACCGTCAGGGTCGCCACACAGATCGACGTAGTCCACCATTGCGACGAGCGAGACTCGGCGGCTCGAGCCCGTCTGGATCTATTGACCCCGATCATGAAAGGCTGGAATACGGAAGCCGCACAGGTCGTTACCTCGCTCGGCGTGCAAATACACGGGGGGCTCGGCTTCATGGACGAGTGCCGAGCGAGCCAGCACTGGCGCGACGCGCGCCTCCTGCCGATCTACGAAGGCACGACTGGAATACAAGCCAATGATCTGGTGACTCGAAAAATCGCGCGCGACAAGGGGGACGCCTGCCTGAGCTTGCTCAACGATATCCAGACCACCGGGCAACAACTCCTCGACTCCGAGGTCGCGGATCTCAAATCGATTGGCGAGGCCATCCTGCGCGCTCAGGATTCAGTTCAGCGTTGCGTCGCATACATTGTCTCGAACTTCGACGTGAATTCGCAATCCGTGCTGGCAGGCGCTGTACCGTTGCTCCAGCTCATGGGCTTGACGGTAGCGGGTTGGCAGCTTGGACGTTCGGCGCTGGCAGCTCAACGCACCGTCGGGAAAGGAGACGACCGCTTCGAGTCGGCGAAAATAGCGACCGCGCTCTTCTTTGCCGAGCACGAAATGTCCGCAATTCCATCGTTGGAGAAGATTGTTACGACTGGAGGTGACTCCGTGTTGCGGCTGCCGGTCGACCAATTCTAAGGGCGCTGCTGAAAAGCAAGCCCCGCTCAGATGGTATCGACCAGAGTCGGGATGCCGCGGGTGAAGCCCGCGGCAGTCGTCATGTGAGCCGAAACCGCTTCCGTATGGATCCGGTGGCTCCAAGTGTTACGTCAAGGTCTTTCTGAATCGCGGCGCCCGTTTTTCTTGAAACGCAGAAAGCCCTTCGCAAAAAGCTTCGTTATCCAGCAGTTCGCGCTGACGCAACCGCTCGTACTCCATTTGCGCTGCCAGGTCATTTTGCTGTGCCACCTCGTAGGCGCGGCGCAATTCCCGACATACGCCACTCGGCGATTCCGCCAAGCGAGCGGCTAACGTCAGCGCCGTCGAGTTCAGATCGGCATCGGGGACGACGCGCCAGACCATCCCCCACTGCGCCGCCTCCTCCGCGCTGATTCGTTCGCCCAACATCGTGACTGCCAACGCGCGTCCCCAGCCGATTAGACGGGGCACCTTCCAGCTCGCGCCCAGGTCCGGTACAAGACCGAGTTTCGGGGCAAATGTCAGCACAAAAGAAGCCGATTCGGCCGCGACAACAATGTCAGCGGCCAGTGCGATGCTTACGCCCGCGCCAGCACTTACACCATTGACTGCCGCGATCGTCGGGACAGGAAGATCGTGTAGGACTTGAATAACCGGATTGAAGTATTCAGCCATCAGATGAGCCTGGCGCACGCCAAGCGATTCATCCGGCAGGCCGGGCACGCCGTTCTCGTCCAGCTGCCATCCCGCGCAGAAGCCCCGACCGCTCCCGGAGATTACCAGGGCACGCAACTCATCCTGTGTGCTCAACGCGCGCAGCCGATCCAGCAACGCCTTAATAGTATCGAGACTGAGGCTATTGAGCGATTCGGGCCTATTCAGCGTTAGAAAGCCAACGCCATTCACAAGCTCAAACAGAATCTGATTCTCAACCATTTTTTTCTCCATGTTTCGCGATTTGGTTAATCCGAAAGTAACCTTAGGACGCAAATTTTTCTCACAAATTAGAAGCCGCGTATTTCTTGTGGCTTGACACCAGCAAGCTGAAGCCCTTCATCCTCGATATACTGAGCGCGGCGCAGGTCCCCAGAATCAATGAACAGACGGTGACAACACATCAGTGAAACTCCTGACGATCACCGGAACAATAAGCATGCGACGCGTCATTCTCAGCTTGCGCCTGTGCACGCGAACGAATCCCGGCATCGTGACCGAAGCTGGGGTTGAAGTCATACCGACCTGGCTCATAGTGGATTTCTACGCTTGGCACACGGCACAGCAGAAACTCATAAACTTGATTACTTGGATTGCCAGGCCACGAAACGTTGATTCACAGCGGAGAAATTCTTCGCCCACCAGCCCATATCCTGGTCAATTGCCGTTGCTTTTACATCCTGCGCAGTTGGCAGGAAGTTGGAAAGGAGCGCATCAACTTTCGGATGCGATTTGTCGTCAGGTGTTGTCCTTTCAGATCGGGGGCCTGTTGAGCCATCGCAGACACACTGCACGTTGCGAGAACGGCGGCAATTTGGCAGAGTCGCAATGCTTTGTTATTCAACATCTCGTTTCCCATTAGATGATCGAAGCACGAATCCTTGGCCAGTTCTCGCCACGCTTGCTTGCTGCGACGATCAGATGGATCCGAATCTGATCCTGACAATTGATCGTATAGGGGCATATTTTTTTGCTCTATCGACACTTGTAGAACCTAGGTTTGGCGCGACCCATTTGCGCATCTACAGATGCCCCGGCGCGTCGTATTTGGCGCCATAGCCAGGGTTTGCACCGTCAGTGGCTCATGGGAGGGACGGAAAGCGGACGAGGCGTGGTTGGAAGCCGGTCGTCGCGATGGATTCCTGGCAAGCAGCAAGGCGTAGACACTCACCCCGGCCAGCGTGGAATCGGTGGCGACAGCTCGAACAGAAACACAGATGCGCGCAGCCAGTTGCTACTGCATCGGTGTCGGTAATCGCCGCTCGAAAAGCCAGCCAGGGGTACAACGCTTGCCCATAGCGCACCGACATGACGCTTGCGCTATGGGTTTCAGCTGAAGAAAATCGCGGACACACAGGGAGAACTGCGGCCGATACGGCCTGAGCTCGTACAGCCGTTCTCTTAATTGCCTGCTTTTGCTTTGCCCTTTGCAACAGCATCTGCGACCAGGCACAGGATTTCGAATGCCAGGTTGGCGCCGTTCAGTGCCGTGTGGTTGGTAATATCCAAGGGGGGGGAAATCTCACAAACGTCCCCGGCGACAATATTCAGGCCGCGGAACCCACGAATGATCATCTGCGCGTCGCGCATGCTCAGTCCGCCCGGCTCCGGCGCCCCTGTCCCCACACAGTATGCGGGATCAAGAACATCGATATCAAACGTCAGATACGTGGGCTCATTTCCGATCACTTCCCTGATGATCTCGATCGTACGGGCGCGTCCGATCTCTTCGAATTCATCATAGGAAATCAACCGCATCCCCGTCTCGCGGTGATAATCTCGGTCATCCAGGCAGAAACGCGTGCCACGGATGCCTACAGACACACTGCGTTTGGGATCGATCAGACCCTCTTCAACGAGACGACGAAGCAACGTCCCATGGTTGTAGCGGTCCCCCCAGGCGTCTGGATAAGTGTCGGGATGCGCATCGAAATGGACGATCCCCAACGGTTGTTTCCACCCCAACCCTTTGATGACTGGATACGTCACGCCGTGGTCACCGCCAACACACACTGTCGTGGCACCCGACGCGGCAATCCGTTCGATATGTTTGACGATGCTCGCCACGCTGCGCGTAATATCGACCGGAATCACAGGCACATCGCCGAGATCCGCGATCCGACATTGATCAAATGGTGAAGCGCCACCGTCCGAGTTGAATCGCCTGATCAGCCGAGACATCTCGCGTACTTCGGCTGGTCCGTGGCGTGTGCCTGCACGGTTGCTGGAAAAATCAAACGGCACCCCCAAAAGCGCGATATCAAAGGCGCTTCCGTCACGAAGCCACGGCGTTCTAAAGAAGGTTGCCGGGTCCGAAAAACGGGGGGATACAAGCGAGTCGATTGGGTCGAGCGAGGATTCTGACATATTCACCTCTCATGTTGAGAAGCCCATCATAGACGTGTAAGTGCGAAGACAGGATCAGGAAGGCACGAACCTTGGTTCATACATTTCGATTTGCGGGAGGTCTAGAGTTAGTCACGCTAATGCATGCCGCGAGGGACCTTCCCACGGTAACGCCGGAGCATTCGCATGCCCGAACCAGAATCCGCGGTCACGCGGGCGACCGTCACATATTGACGCTGCGTGCAGCAGTGCTGCGGTGGACTCACAGCGTGATGCAAGGGGGGCCGGCGGGGAGCGAGCGCCGTATCGGGCGCCCCCTGCTGCGTTTAGATGCGGGCATGACAACAGGGCCCACAGTCTCTCGACTCATTGAAACGGGAGATGCTTCAGTGCTGGTCGATATGCGCACGGCCCGAATGTCATGCGATACAACGAACGGATGTCCCATCCTGGCCGTTCTGTGCCCTCGAGATCAACGATCAATCCACGCGGCGACTGCTGGTCCGCACAAGCAGAAACCAACAACAGAATCCGAATACCAGAAAAATCTCAACTTGGACCTCGAGTTCCGAGAACGGGTCGAGCAGTACTTCGCTGCACAACTGGTGCAGGCGCAGCTCATGGCGCAACGCCTTGAGCGGATGTTCGTAAGCGCGAATTTATCAGCACGTATCCTCGGGCCTGAGGGCGTGGCAAGATGTGTCCACTGATTAATGAATAGCACACGCCGCGCTGTACCGAGCAACGGGCCGAGCCTGCTGCCAGTCAGCATCACGTGCTTGCCCCAACGCCGAAACTTGGTTTTAGATCTGACGATGGATTACTCCCCCTTCACTTCATACACTGAGGACTCTCTTTCCAACACCTCTCATCAATCTAGGAATCTTCTCAGGTGAAGAACCCGTCAACGAAGACGTTGGGGGCAAACGGGAGCCTTGTGATCGGACAATCGAGCGAGTTGCTGTTTGTTATGGCAATCTGGGGATTGACGAGTCCCGCATTGAAGTTCTTAACCGGCGACTTCGATGCAGTGATTCTTTCCGCTCTGCGCCTCGCCTCGGGCTTCGCGGTAATCTTTTTCTGCTTATACGCGCGGGTTCAACTCCGCATGATTACCGGTCAAACAATAGCGCTCATTTGTCTCTCCGCGACTTTCACGGTCTACCTATTTCAGATCCTAACCACGCAAGGTATCCATATGAGCACCGCGACAAACGGTGCCTTAATCACCGCTTTTCAACCATTGCTAGCGTCGGTTACAGCGATGGCCTTCTTGGGAGAGAGAATAGATCGACAACGTTGGGTGGGACTGTCGATGGGACTCTGCGGGGCCTTCGCAATTTTCCTTGCCACCTTTGTGGACGCGGCAAAAGCAACGGGAACGGGTGACACACTGATCTTTGGTGGGGTGCTCGCTTACTGCGTCGGAACGTCCATCGCCCAATACGCCCTCCGCCGAATCGATGCAATTACGCTGACTGTCTGTACACAAGCCCTCGGTTCATGCATGCTCTTTTTTCATGCGGCTGGAGCGGCTTGGTGGAAGCACGAGCCGCCTCGTTTAAGCTGCTCTTTTTGGCTTTGGGTCCTAGTTTTTCTATCTGGAGCGTTGTCGACTGGGTTAGGCGGAATGCTATGGTATCGAGCGATCGCAAAGGTCGGCGCTGCGCGCGCATCGCTCTGGCTATATTGGGTTCCCGTTTTTGGTGTAGCCGGCTCAGTTGTCTTCCTGAAGGAAACGTTGAGCCCTTGGCACATCGTAGGCCTCGTGCTAGTGCTGACTGGAACCTACATATCGACGCGGAGAAAATTTTAGACCGATCGGTGTTAATTCAATACGTGTTGCGGGTGCCACTGCGCCATCTGATCGCTTTCATTTAGCGTCTTCCTCGCCTTGAATCTCGGGTAACGCTCGAGCAACAGAAAGGCGACGCTCGCGTTACGCGGACCTGCACGCCCACAAGTTTTACGTTGCCCAAAGGAGCTGGCACATGGCCGCCCAAAGCATTAGATGCTGCGTTTTCGCTCGTTCTACAACCCCATTCGCCGGCACGGTTTCGCTGGCGACCTATCACCTGTAGAGTTTGAGCGGCGTTACGCGCCAAACGGCTCGTGAGTGTCTATGAAACTCTGGCCGGTCCATCCTTCTCTGACGACCAACCCATTCTTTTCTCAATTCTTCTCGCAGCGTTTTTAACAGCGCGAATGTAACCTTGCATGTCCTCAACAGCTTTAGATTCCGGAAGGACGATCGAAATAGTTATCACGCATTCCCCGATCTCATTTAGAACAGGTGCCGCAATGCACGCAACTGAAGAGAACGTCTCACCGATCTGTATCGAAAACCCTTCCGCCCATGCTCTTGCCGACGACTGCGAAAGAATTCGTGCATCTGTCTCAGCTCTTCCTGTCGGCGACGGCCTGGAATGCAGTGCGAAGTATGCCTCTCGGTCCTTCGCAGAAAAATGTCCGACAAGGAGGCGGCCTGACGCAGTCCAGTTGATGGGAATGCGTGCACCAATTCGCGATGACACACGGAAAAAACCATCTCCCTCAGCCATCTGCAAAACGACCAATTCCCCTCCGTCTCTTCCACAAACCTGAACAGTCTCACCTACATCGCCGGACAGGATCTTTGCTTCCTCTGCCGACACGTCGAGGTATTCCAATCGATTTGCGTATGACAACCCATAGGTGAACAGCCGCTTTCCCAGCCAGACTCGCCCACCCTCGCTACGCTCCAAGACACTCCTTTCCAACAGATCTTCAATAATGGAATAGGTGGTGGAGACGGGCGCGCCGGTTACGCGCGCAATTTCGTTGGGAGTACGCGGAGTGCCTACTGTCTGCAAGCAGTCGAGCACTTGCAGCGCGCGATCCAGCGCCCCTACTCGGCCCTTTACTACAACACTCAAGGCCTCGTCTTTACTGTCGTATATCGTGGTCATGACCTCTCCTCTACTGGCAGCCACTCCCAAGCTCCCACATCAACATTCGAAGCGTAGCACATGATAAATTTCCACAAAAAACATTGCTTACACAGCTATGTAATTTATATCTTCCCATTCTTGTTGAAGAGCGTCGCGATCGTCGACGACTCGACCGCTTACGATCAGGATCTCGCCAACGAATTCGAAAAGACTGCGAGGTAGCCGGGGCTCTGTCGCGCTCGGGCGATCATATGGGATACGGCAACCGAAATTGAGACGATCATGATGGGCCTGACGGGGAAGACAGCGCGCTGGCCGACATTCTTGAATCGTGGTTCGTCGCAATCCGGAATCAGCCACGAGCCTCGCGAGCCGATGAGTTGCGTCGGCAGGCGGGCCTCGTGTTTGTGACCGACGTGCAGACGTGGCTTTACAAGAGCCGGATTTCAGAGGATCGCCGGCGAACCATCGAGGCGCGGCTGCACAGGCTTCCGACCTTGTATCGCCGGGATTCTTGTCCCAAAGCACCGCCGAACCTAATCAAACGTGTGTATATTGGAGCGTTCTGCACACACTTGTTGAGACCGCGTTCAGATCGGGATACCTGTCATGGCTTAATCAGTACACCGTCAATACATGTGATGGACTGGCCTCCTATGCGAATTTCGCCATTCGATCCGAACTCGACTTGGATGCGCCCCTGCCGACCGACACACGTTCCTTGTCCGGATTGAAAATTCGATCCGAGAGTCTCGACTTGCCCTGATTCGCGAACGTACACAGCGACTGCGCCATTACCGCTACCGCAAACCGGATCCTCCGAAACCCCAACCGAGGGCGCGAAAGTCCGCACCTCTAACGCCACAGCATGGCCGATTGGATGTTTGCCAAAAACGGTGACGCCTGTAGACCCAACGTGCTGGTCCAACTCCGTCATACGCTGCAGGTCAGGCCTCAACGCTAGGACAGATGCAGCGTCAGGTAGCTGCGCAACGATCCACTTTGGACCGACGTCGATCAATCGAGCCGGCGGATCTCGCAAAATATTTCCTCCCAGCAAACTTTCCAAAGCGTCGGTTTGATCGTCACTCAGCACGGTGACTTTCGGCTGCGGGAGCTCGAAGGCAATGTGTTGCCCTTGTTCGATTTGCTTCACTCTCAATCGCACTAGCCCCGCGCCGCATTCTTGGACGAGCTCTCCGTTTTTAGCCTTCACCAGACCGGATTCTAGCAAGGCATGCGCTGTACCAAGCGTCGGATGTCCTGCGAATGGCAGCTCGTTACGTTGCGTGAAAATGCGAACGCGGTAATCAGCGTCATGGGTAGTTGCCGGAAGCACGAACGTCGTTTCCGACAAATTCGTCCAGTTCGCGATCTGCTGCATCTGTTCCGTGTCCAGACCTGTTCCGTCAAGAATTACTGCGACAGGGTTGCCGCCATAGCGACGATCGGTAAAAACATCAACCTGTTTAAATTTAATATCCATGATTTTCCCTAGCTAAACGATGTTGACACAACCGCATTGATTGCATTCACCGCTCGCTTTATTAATAACAATCCGAATTATTTACCATATCCAATGAATGCGCGATGACGAATACGAGTCCCCTCTAGGGTTGCAACTTGGTTGCAATTTTGCCATCTCATCCTACGTCAGAAGCCAACAGTTGACGACGATCATGCTGATGAGCTGGCGAGCACCAGCGACAGTGGCCCCGTCCTATTAAAGAAAGGAATATAGTGTCGCCCGCAAGATTCAATTGACAGGGAAGACGACACTGCTTCCCGAAAATTCAACCTTGCCAGAGATCTTTACCCCCGACGAGGACCAAATCCGGTTTAGGCTCGTTCACGCTTCACCGCCCATGTCGATGCGCTACATCGTTACCTGATCAAGAAATTTTCGCTTTCCGCCTACGTAATCGTAGAGCGAGATTGTGCCATGGAGCAGATCACCCCTCGAATCAAAAGAAATTGCCCCTGTTACGCCTGAGTACTGCGTGCCAGGCATGGCTGCGAGTATATTTGCTGGATCTGTCGATCCTGCGCGCTTCATCGCATCGACAATCACCATCACGCTGTCGTACGCGTAATGCGCGTAACTTTGTACCGGGTGCCCGAACCGTGCCTTGAATGCGGTATCGAAGGCTTGGCCGCCTGGCATTTTCTCCAATGCTGCACTAGCTTCAGAGCACACTACGTTCTCAACAGCTGGCCCCGCCAATTCCACCATTTTTTCAGTGCAAAGGCCATCTCCTCCAAGGATCTTCGCCCGCAGACCCAATTGCCGGGCTTGCTTCGCCAGAGTACCGCCCCCTGCATCGGCGCCGCCATACATGATGGCGTCAGGGTTCTCACCCTTGATTTTTGTCAGGACCGCGCGGAAGTCAATCGTTTTGTCGTTAGCCGCCTCGTGCGAAACGACGCGGATACCTGCACTCTTCGCGCTACGTTCGAATTCCTGCGCGAGGCCTTGTCCGTAAGCAGTCGAGTCGTCGATGATCGCGACACTCTTCAGCTTCAACTTCTTGGCGGCGTAACTTGCCAGCACCGGACCTTGCGTAGCATCGGTCGCCACGACGCGATAGGTTGTCTTCAGACCTTGTTGCGTATATGCGGGGTTCGTTGCAGATGGCGAAATCTGCACGATCCCCGCATCACTATAGACTTTAGACGCTGGGATCGATGTACCTGAGTTCGTGTGGCCAACAACGGCGACAACCTTGTCATCAACCAACTTTTGTGCAACCTGCGTCGCAGTACGAGGATCACCAGCGTCGTCTTGCGACTCGAGGCGCAGCGTGATCTTTTGGCCACCGATAGTCAATCCGGCGGCATTGACTCTCTCAACGGCAAGAAGTGCACCGTTCTCCGAGTCTTTGCCATAACCAGCGTAAGCGCCCGTTAGTGGCCCCACAGTGCCTATCGACACGGTCTGGTCGGCCCAAGCCAGAGAAACCAAGCCGCACAAAGCGGTAGTTCCCGCGAGAATTTGTCCAACCGCACAAGCTCGAATCTTCATCACTGTCTCCCACGCCATCATTGAGTTGAAAATAGCGGTCAAAACTCCGTGTCAACATAATTGAGCATTGCGACACTTCTATTGCTCAGGATGTCTACCTTACCTCCACGCTCCCACTCGACTACACGATCTGCTACAAAAATTCGCCCCTCCCCGCGGTCGCCAACCCTCTCCTACCAAAATTGCTGCAATATCACGTCGTCGTACCCCGCTGTGCCTCAAATCACTACAAGCTTTTCGCCCCCCCCCCCCCGCATTGGAAAAGCGATTGTCGTTCGCGTAGCAACCGTTGACGCCCAGCGTGCCATCCATCGACGCGAGCAATTGGCCCAAACAAATATCCACAATAATGGAATTATTCTTGCCGAATACATGCATCCTTCATGGCCATCTGCCTTCAAGTTCTCCATAAATAGGGCAATCATGGCGACAACATCAAGATCCAAAACACGCAAGATACTTAACTACCGGCCTCATTTTTCCATTACTGTGGAATTGATTCTTTATTTTGTTCCCATCATAGCGGATATTTGGACCGGTCAAAAAAATACGGCTGCGACGTCAACAAGATGTCGCCCCCAAGAAGTACGGTAGTGTCGCGATAAGGTTGACAGCGCCAAAATTCCTTATATAGTTCGTATTACTACATTATTAGAAAGTGGAATTTTTCGGCGGCTGTTCGCGAGTTGCCGCCGTCCTTCATCTGACCTTTGCGGATCATGTGCATCGTCTCAATGCGTGAGAGGATGATGCGAGCACACCGGAAATCCTTGAATCCCATCATGGGCCTGGAGGGCGGCCCGATTGACCCCGCTTTTGTCCGTTGTCACGGTCTCAGGCGCGCCGCTGCGATCGATGACCGGATTCACTTTTACAACTATCGACGCCCGCATCAAGCGTTGAAGATGACGCCCCCGGCTGAGGTATTCGCTTTAGCCGCTTAACTTGACCAGGTTCTGCTGGGCCATTGCACTTG
The DNA here is from genome assembly GCF_902459695.1 of Pandoraea terrae. Lineage (GTDB taxonomy): Bacteria > Pseudomonadota > Gammaproteobacteria > Burkholderiales > Burkholderiaceae > Pandoraea > Pandoraea terrae. The sequence continues at coordinate 35,660 of NZ_CABPRZ010000034.1, read as the reverse complement.
ACGGTACGTGCCACTCGACGCACCTCGCCACTGTCGCCCCGAACCGAAGCGAGGAAGTCGGTGTCCTGTGCAATGTTGCGATTAATGTCCTGCTGGGTCTTGAAGCATCGCCATCGCATCGCACTCCTTAAAACCGTCGAAAGGCGGCAGTATGGCGAGGGCGCGCGCAATGTCAGCCACCGGATCGGGCACGACACGTGGCGCTATCCGTGCGAAGCGCGTACGTCGATTGGCTCAGTTCCTGGAAGACTATCGTGGCAGAGCACTACCGACACGGGCTGGACCTGTCCGCAACGGGCGCAAGCCACAGTACATGCAACCTGTGTCGAGGTACAGGATTTGTGCGGTGTCGTTCCTGCGGGGGATACGGGAATGTGAAAGCGCCGCGCGTTTGCACTGCCGCATCGAACCGCGCCGCCGTGGACGCTACAGCGCCGACCGCGCCCGATGAGCGGCAAGCGGGCGGCGACAGACAGCCCATTACGATATGAATTATGGTTTCCGACACATCGGTACGCTACTCGTAGTCGCATACCAGACAGCGACGGAGAACCATCCATCCAAAGATGCGCTCGACCACCCAGCGGCGGGCCAATACGGCAAAGGGCTTCCGGCAACCGCGACAATGGCGTTGGTCATTTCCATAGCTTGCGCTCGCCGCGAGTCACAACTCAATGGGGATTTCAGCCACCCTGCCTTTGATTTCCCGTAGCGAGAAGTACGTCTGCAATCGGGCAAGGCCCGGCAATCGATGCAGTTTGTCGTGCAGCAAGTCAGAGAATGCCTCCAAATCCTTCGCGAGCACGACCAGGATGAAGTCCTCCGAACCTGAAATCGAATGGAACATCACCACCTCCGGAATCTTCACGACTGCGTCCTGAAACTCCTGTAGCCGGTCCGCCGACTGGTAGTCAATCGATATCATCACGAAGACCATCGCGCCCAAGCCAACCACCCGGCGATTCACCTCGGCATGGTACCCGCGTATCACCCCCTCCGACTCCAGTTTGTTGACGCGCCGCCAGCAAGGCGATTGTGAGAGATTCACGCGCTGCGCCAGCTCAGCTGTCGTCAACCTCCCGTTTGCCTGCAGTTCATTCAATATCGCGAGGTCCGTCGAATCCAGCCCTTCTGACATAAATATACCTCCATAAGATAATTATAAGGTTGAAATATGCAATTTTTTGCTGTGTAGGGTATATACCATCCCGCGCGACCTTTGTCGACTATAGAATCCGCCATCATCATCAGCAGAAGGAGGCGACATATGAACGACGAGATTTCAAAACGCGAAGCGGGGTTGCAACGGGGGCTGACAGCCGGCCAGATGGGCATGATTGCCATTGGTGGCGCGATTGGGACGGGCCTGTTTCTCGGCAGCGGCTACGCCACCAATATTGCTGGGCCGAGCGTACTCGTCAGCTTTGCAATCGGCGCTGTCATTTCGATTTTGCTGATTGGCTGCCTTGCCGAAATGACAGTCGCGCATCCGACGGCGGGTTCGTTCGGCGCAAGCGCTGAGCGGTATATCGGTCCTTGGGCGGGCTTCCTCGTTCGTTACACCTATTGGGCTGGCATGGTGCTCGCAATCGGGCCCGAAATCAGTGCCGTGGACGTCTACATGCGCTACTGGATGCCGAACTCGCATCCAGGCCTCTGGGCCGGAATCATCGCCGTCGCCCTCATCATCGCAAATGCCCTTAACGTGAAGGTGTTTGGCGCAATCGAATATATCTTCTCGTCCTTCAAGGTTGCTGCCATCATCGCGTTCATCCTGATTGCCAGCTATGTCTTGTTCTTCATGAACCATCCGGGCATTGGATTCGGCAACTATCTTTCGAATGGCGGCTTCATGCCGCACGGGTTCGTCGGCACGTGGAACGCCACACTTATCGCGGTGTTCAGCTACACAAGTATCGAGATGATTGCGGTTGCGGCTGGTGAGGCCAGCGACCCGCGCCGAGCCATCGTCACTGCGTTTCGCGGCACCGTGCTCCGCCTTGTTCTCTTCTATCTTCTTTCCATCGCCCTGATGCTTGCGATTGTCCCCTGGAAACAGGCCGGCGCCGGAGGAAGCCCGTTTGTGAAGGTCATGGAGATTATCAATATCCCAGGGGCCGCTGGCATCCTGAACTTCGTCGTCCTGATTGCTGCACTCTCGGCAATGAACAGTCTGCTCTACACCACCACGCGCATGATGTTCAGCCTCTCGCGCGCAGGTCACGCTCCTGCGGCGTTCAGCAAGCTCACGCGTCGAGGCGCACCAGTCAAGGCGCTCATGCTGTCGAGCCTCGGCGGAGTATTCGGTGTCGTTCTGACCATCTTTTGGCCGAAACAAGCTTTCATCTGGATGATTGCGATTGTGATGTTCGCGCTGATGTTCGTCTGGATGATGATTTTCGTAACGCACTTCTTCTTTCGCCGCAGCTGGAGGAAGCACAACCAAACGCTGCCTTTCCGCATCAAGGGCTATCCGTACTGCACCATTACCGGTTTGCTCCTCATGTTGAGTCTCATGATCAGCACGGCATTCTTCGACGACTTCAAGCTGACGCTCGCGACAGGCATCCCGTTCCTGACTGCCCTGAGCGCGCTGTATTTCGTGAAATACCGCCGAAACGGCTCAAGCATTGCCGGCCAGACCGCAAGCGCCGAGCTTTGACGTCCAAATGACGTTTCCAACAGAATCTTCACCCAGTTAGGCAGAAACATATGTTTTCCAATGTTCCCTTTTACCGCGGCGACCCCATCTACAGCCTGTTCGAAGAGTACGAAAAGGACCCGAGAAAGAACAAGGTCAGTCTAAGCATTGGCGTTTATTGCGACGAGGATGGAAAGGTTCCCTACATGCGGGCCGTGAAGGCCGCCGAGGACGAGATCACATTGAACCTCGGCGCACGCCCTTATTTGCCCATGGAGGGAATGCAATCCTTTCGCACGGCAGCCCAGCGCCTGCTCTTCGGCGAGGCGCACGAGGCAGTCAAGAGCGGGCGCATCGCAACGATTCAATCGGTAGGCGCCACTGGGGCGGTACGTGTCGGTGCTGAGTTCCTGCGCGTCAACCTGAACAGCAACAGTGTGTGGATTAGCGACTTCACGTGGGAAACGCACCTCGATATCTTCCAGGCATGCGGATACAAGGTCTCACGCTACCCATACTATGACGCGGGTACCGGCGGCGTGGACTTCGGCGCATTCCATGCCTTCCTTGACGGACTCCCTGAGGGAAGCGTCGTGGTGCTGCATGCATGCGCGCACAACCCGACCGGCGCCGAACTGTCGAACGACGAGTGGACGAAGGTAGCCGAACTCATGGTCCGGCGCCGCCTCATAGCGTTCCTCGACATGGCGTACCAAGGCTTCTCGAAGTCGCTCGAAGACGATGCCTTCGCAATCCGCGCGCTGAGCGACGCCGGTGCGTCATTCCTGGTGGCAAACTCGTTCTCGAAGAACTTTGCGCTGTATGGGGAACGCGTGGGCGCATTGAGTGTTGTATGCCCTGATGCAACCCAAGCCGAAAATGTCCTCGGTCAGCTAAAGGCCACTGCACGCCGAACCTACTCCAGTCCGCCGACGCACGGCGCACGCATCATCGAGAAGGTGCTCACAACGCCGACGCTCAACGCCGCTTGGCACGCCGAGCTTGACGCGATGCGTGCCCGCATACAGGCGATGCGCCACGCGCTGCACGATGCGCTCTCGTCGAAGGTGGGCGCTGAACGCGTGAACTATCTACTCGTGCAGAGCGGCATGTTCAGCTTCACCGGACTGACACCCGCGCAAATCGACGTGCTTCGCGAAGAGTTCGGTGTATATCTCGTCAGCACCGGCCGAATTTGCCTGGCCGGGCTCACCACCTCAAACGTGGAATACGTGGCCAACGCGATGGCTCACGCAATCGAGCACGCCAATCGTTGACCCACTCTTCATTCGCAGGGAAGGCCACGCCGTCCCTGCGAGCGACAACTGATACCCCGTAATGAAGAACTTGAAAGAAGCAGTAACTAATCGGGCCCCTCTCGTTGGTTGCTTCGTATCGATTCCGCACCCTGCCTCGGTGGAGGCATGCGCGATAGACTGTGTCGACTTCGTCTGCTTTGATGCCGAACACGCGTCAATCGGCCGGGAAACGATGGAGCATATGCTCCGCGCCGCCGATTGCCGACAGTTGCCCGCGTTGGTTCGCGTTCCCGATGCTACGACCGGGTGGATTGGCTGGGCACTGGACGCCGGAGCGCAAGGTGTTGTGGTTCCGCGCGTGGAAACCGAGGACGATGCAAGGCAGGTGGTTAGGGCCGCCTATTTTGCGCCCAGAGGCCAACGTGGCGTCGGCATCGCCCGCGGCTCGTCTTACGGCGCCCAGTTGCGAACTATCGCGCAGAGCGCGCACGAGCGTACCTGCGTGATTGTGCAAATAGAAACATTCACTGGAGTGAGGAATGCGGCATGCATTGCGAACGTGCCTGGTATCGATGCGGTCTTCATCGGCCCGTTCGACCTCGCGCAGAGCCTGCTCGCGGTTCCGGAGTCGGAACGGCCCAGCCTGGACGACGCCATCGCGGCTATAAAGAAGGCTTGTGACGTCGCGGGGCGTTGCCTCGGGATTTTTCGCCCTGACGATTCGGACAGACATAAGTGGAGCGGCTTCCCGCTGCTCATCATCGGAACTGATGTCACATTCTTGCAAATGGGCATCCGATCGTCGCGGTCCAGTCAGCGATCGAAATGTTCTTCCACGTGCTGAAAAATGCCTGCAAGATGGAAGCATTGCAGCTATCGCACATGGACCGTGTCGAACGGACGCTCGTGCTGTACATGGTGGTTTCGTGGCGTATCGCGCGGCTGATGCGCTTGGGCAGAACCTGCCCTGAGCTGGATGCGTCGCTGTTCTTTGACGCCGACGAGATACGAAGTGCTTATCTGCTGTCGAAGAAGCCGCGCCCCCAAACGCCGCCCACGCTCAATCAAATGATTCGCTTAATTGCATCGCTGGGAGGCTTCTTGGGCCGCAAGAGCGATGGCGAACCGGGCGCCAAGACGCTCTGGATCGGACTACAGCGAACCCTGGATGCTGCCGCTACGATTCAGGCTCTCCGCAACGAGGGAGCATGACCTCTGTATAACGAGATGATTTTACGTACCGACCGAGAGTGTCCGTGCCCCGCGTCGTCACCACCAATTTCGATCTTCTCTTTGAGGAATGTGAGCAAGGACTTGATTCTTTCAATCCTCCTCACCTACCAGACCTAGGAAGAAACAACGACTTTCGCGGGGTGATTCACCTTCATGGTCGCGTCGACGTAGATTACCGTCGAGCGTGCGATGACGAATTTGTCCTATCGAGCGCTGACTTTGGGCACGCGTACCTGTCCGATGGCTGGGCGACTCGCTACATTCAAGCGCTTCTGCAGCGGTTCCGTATCGTGTTTGTCGGATACTCGGCTGACGATCCGCCGGTCCAGTACCTGCTTGAGGCGCTAAATCGCTTTGCGCGACCAGCGAATGCACTGTATGCCTTCCAATCCGGCGATACAAGGCAGGCGGCAGAACAATGGGCACACAAAGGTGTCGAGCCGATCTCCTATGACAGCGCCGATCATCACGCGGTGCTATGGAAGACGCTCTCTGCGTGGGCCGAACGCGCGCGAGATGTTGGTGGCTGGCACAACCACCTAATAGAAAAGGCCAGTCGAGGACCAGAGTCCATGGCACCTTATGAACGCGGGATGATCGCTCATCTGGCGTCGACATCAGTCGGCTCAAAGTACCTGGCTACGTCCGAGACAATTCTGCCGGCCGACTGGCTGTTCGTCATTGACCGCAATGCAAGGTACGGGCGCCCGGGGAGGGTCGGCGATGACGAGATGCTGCCCCCCTTCGACCCATTTGACGCGTTCGGGTTGGACAGCGATATATTGCCCGCCCCGACCGATCCTAAGGATGTCATTGCCAAACGTGAGGTGCCAGCAACCGCATGGGACGGCATGGAACTTACTTCGGCTGATACCGAAAAGTTGCCCGCGGCGGCTGCGGCGCAGATACGGAGTGGCGCCGGTCGCGAGGCCGCTCTTACCGCCCGCCTTGCTGATCTCGGATGGTGGTTTGTCAAAGTCACACACCAGCCCGCAGCATTGTGGTGGGCTGCTGCGCAACCCCCACTCCACCCCCGAATTTGCGACGATATCGAGCGGTCGTTGCGGCACGACGCGACGCGATTTACCGCTGCCATGCGCAAGGGCTGGGGCTTACTACTCGCCAGTTGGCGGCGTACGACACGACAGCCGGATATCGACAAGTACCCTGTCGAAGAAGCCGCGAAACGCGACGGATGGTCATTGCCCTTGGTTCGTGAAGCGATTGAACTCTACCAACCCTATCTGTCAGTCGCGCCTTCCTATGGCGTAAGAGCACCTGCGCCCGCGCCGGAACTTGCGCTGGAAGCTATTCTAAGACTCGACATCGAATATCCCCGACCGTATGAGCCGTTCGCTATTCCTGACGATGCACTGGGATATGCGATAACCATATTCCGCCGGCAACTGGAGGATACGGTTCGCCTCGAATCGGAAATCAGAGAACATGACCACATCTACCTTGACTCTATCAGGGCGGATGACGGCGAGACACCGGATGAAAATGCCTACGGGCTGACCGGCCACCTGATTACCTTAACCAATATGGTTGCACGATTGGCCAAATTCGACCGGGATGCTGCACGCCAAGCGGTCTGGAAATGGACATCACCCGATGCGGTATTTTCTCGCCTCCGCATCTGGTCCTTTGGACTCGCCGAACTGACCACGGCGGACGAAGCAGGCAACGGGTTTCTGGCGTTGAGTGATGACGCGTTCTGGGACTCCGATCACGAGCGCGATCTGCTGTTTGCTTTACGAGACCGATGGCACGAACTCCCGTCCGTGAAGATTGCTGAACTCGGAGAACGGTTGCGAAACGGAAATTTTCCTTGGGCCCAAGGACACGAGCACAGAGACGAGCTGATCGCTCACTATCGGTTGAATCGACTACATTGGCTGGCAACGCATGGCGTCATTTTTTCGTTTGACCTGGATGCGGAGATTGCTTTGCTTCGCTCGGCAGCGCCCGATTGGACGGAAGAAGCCACCAAATACACGGCCCAGCCGCACGTTTCGAAAGTCAGGACAGTTGAGACCGATGCCAGCGCGGCCACGCTCGAGCACGTGCCGCTCGGCGATATCCTGGAGGCCGCACAAAATCTTGCAAAGCACGGGATGCTGGCACCAGTCTTACGCCAGCCTTTTCACGGCCTCGCTGCGGCACATCCCGCACGGGCGCTGAGTGCGATCACAGACGCCTCCAGAAAGGGCAACTACCCGGCGTGGGCATGGCGCACCTTGCTGAGTTCAACTACCATCCGGGCTGAATCGCCTCGCATGCTTTCTGTCATAGGACGCCGTCTCGCACGACTTGAACCGTCTCAACTGGGAGAAATTGTCCATCCGGCGACCGAATGGTTGCGTGAAAGGTGTGGCACGCTTTATTCACAGTGTCCGGAGGTTTTCGATCTCGTGTGGGAAGCGCTCCGAGCATCATTGCCAGCCAGTTCCGGACTGCATAAATTCCCAAGCTCAGATAGAAGATGGGTCGATGAGAGCCTGAACAGTGCGGCAGGCCGCATGCTCGACACACTGCTTAAATATCCTGGCCTGGATGACATCAAGCCGGATGCGGGACTTCCCATCGCGTGGTCACTCAAGCTGGATGAAATGCTTGCGCTGCATGCCGACGATCGGCGCTACGCCATCGTAATGGTCGCGTCACGACTGACATGGTTGTATCGCACTGACCGAAAGTGGGTCGACACGCGGATGCTACCGCTTTCGACTCGCAACGATGCAGACACTGAAGCCTTTTGGGCAGGCTTTTTCTGGGCCGCACGTGCACCGCAACCCCCGCTCTATCTGAAGCTAAAGCAACCATTGATTGCGCTTGCCAGCCAACAGAACCTACGTAAGGCACACGCGAACAATCTAGCGGGAATCCTGCTTCTAGGTTGGGCACGACAGAAGGACTCGAACGAGCCCGAACAGATCATCTCCGATATCGAATTGCGGGAGATACTTATTCACGCGGCGGATGAATTGCGTTCCTCGGTCCTCTGGTACCTCCAACAGTGGGCCAAGAAACCCGATTCGCCACTGGGCGAGAACCTGTTACCGTTTCTTGAACAGGTTTGGCCTCGCCAGCGAACAGTCCGAACATCTCAGATGTCCGGGAAGCTCATTGACCTCGCGTTGGCTGCCCCCGACCGTTTTCCAGAGATTGTTACGGCAATACTTCCAAGACTGGTCCCGATTAACGGGCACTCAGTAGTGCTCGCGCGCGCCAATGTCAACGACAAGATTCTCACCCAACATCCGCGAACGCTCCTGGACTTGCTTTCGGCTGTTCTCAGTCCAGCCCCGGGCGTGTGGCCTTATGGCGTTGGAGAGATCCTCGCTCAATTGGCGGAGCAACCCACGACCCGAAACGACCCGCGGCTTGAAATTTTGCTACGGTACGAACAACGGGCATAGCTGACTTACGCTAACAACGTAAGCGCATAAGTTGGCCTTACCCTGCTGTTACGCATCTCCGTGTTGGAGTGACGGCTTTGCGAAGTGGAACTGCCACCCGAATGTCATGCGATACAACGAACGGATGTCCCATCCTGGCCGTTCTGTGCCATCGAGATCAACGATCGCTCCACGCGGCGACTGCTGCGCCGCACAAGCAGAATCCAACCACAGAATCCGAATACCAGAAAAATCTCAACTTGGACTGCGGAAAACTGTAAGAATCTCAATTTGAGCTGCCAAAATCACCAGATAGTAGTTTGCGAGATTTTTCGTAACTCATTGAAAAATATGAATTCTACGGTCTCAAGTTGAATTGCGAACGACACCTAGGCCTGATTTTCGGGCCGGACGGAGGGAGGAATGCGGGGGCGTTCAGCGCGCATCAGGCGATACGCGCTTATTGCGACAGGTCAGTCGGTACCGTATTTCGGTGAACGGGGGCCGTACAGCAGCCCGCCAGGATGTCCAGCCGACAACAATCGCGCACTCGTGGTACCGGCAACCTTGTAGCCGGCGTCGGTAGCGTTATTGATGATCTGCTTGAGCGCCGCAGTGATCAGCATGCCAATCAGGCCGCCGCCACTATTATTGCCACCTTCGTTGTTGGATGCTGCGGCACTTCCCGACCAAAGCGTGGCCCCGGTCTTCATATCCACGAGCTTGGCGTTTGCCGCCACGATTGTCGCGCTGTCGACAACCATGTACTTGGTGCCGTATTGCGTCACAGTGATATACAGCGCGGCGTCAGCCCCGAAAATCTCGCGCAGCTTGGGCACAGGCACTTGATGGATGTCACCCGCGACTGTCAGGCCATTTTGACGAAACGTCTCGTCAGCCAGCGAAACAGGAATCACGTAGTACCCCGCCTCCGCAAGCGGCATGGTCACTTGCGACAGCACGCTGTACGTTGCGCCGATATCAGGGGAACTGTTAAGCGGCGGCAGTACCAGGATCGAATGCGGCTTGCTCGCCTTGAATGCCGTGTAATCGACATTCTTTGGTGGCTTCACCGCACAACCCGCCATCAGGGCGCCTGCGCAAATTGCGGCGCTCAGCTTCATCAAACGAGCGATCATCAGTTCGCCCCCTTTTTCTTGTTACTCAACAAAAAGTCGATATAGGCAGCCGACTCGGGAAACAGTTGCTTCTCGGTCGTAAATTCCCGAATCATCATGTCGTCCTTACCCGTCGCGGCGTAGAGCAATCCGAGATGGGCGTGGAATCCTGGCGGCACCGAGTTGTTGGCCGCTTTGATCCTCTCCAGATCGCGCTCAAGTGAGATCACTTGAGCTTCCCTGGATTCGCCCTTGAAATACTCGTACACCTGCGGCTGATAGCCTTCCCACTGGTAGAGCGGTTTAGGAGACGTGGCGCAACCGCACAGCAATGCGCCGCCCATGGCGGCCGCGGTTGCGGCGCGCCACATCGTGAATTTCTGACTCATGAAAGGACTACCCCGTTGACGCGTTTTTAGTTTTACTGTTTGCTCGGCTTCCACGCACCGCTTTCGATCGCGTTGACCAGATTGTCAACGGCCTCGCGCATGGCCAGGTCCAGCACCTTGCCGTTCAGCGTCGAGTCATAGCCGGCCGTGCCGCCAAATCCGATGATCTCGCGGTTCGACAGCGCGAACTCGCCTGCGCCACTGCTCGAGACAACGACCTCGGATGTCGATGTATTCACGACATTCAGATTGACCTTGGCATAGGCGATCTGCTCCTTGCCACGGCCAAGAATGCCGAACAACTGGTGATCACCGACTTCCTTGCGTCCGAATTCCGTAACGTCGCCGGTAATGACGTAGTCAGCGCCTTTGAGCTTTTGTTCGCTCTTCTTAATGGAGGCTTCCTGCTTGATCTCCGTCATATTGTCCCGATCCAGCACATTGAATCGGTTGCTCTGCTGAAGGTGCGTAATCAGGATCGTCTTGGCCTGACCGCCCAGGCGATCGACACCGTCCGAGAATACGCCACGCATGTAGGTAGAACGATTGTCGAACTTTCCGACAGAGATCGGCGTGCGCTCCCCCGAGTATGGACGGCTCGCGCTTCCCACCTTCTGCACCTGCAAAGTACGCGATGTCTCTGTCGCGCAGCCTCCGATAAGACTTAACGACAGCAATGCCGCGCCGGCGAGTGCCACTCGTGACTTGATTTGCATCCGATATTTCCCCGAAATCGAAATATTGATCTTCTGTTATTTGTTGAAACAACAATTCACGTATCAACCGCATGGAAAGAAAGCGTCCGCCCGTGCGGTGATGTCTTCTTAACCCCCGTTTGCGTAGGACTACTTATCTTATCACGCGAATCGAGGCTTACTTCCGTCGACAAATGATTGCCTCAGACTTCTCCCAATCCCCCGACTCGGACGATTCCGAAAAGCATGTAAAACCGTAGAATTCGGGTTGTGCAAGGCGTGCGATGCTCGTAAGCTTTTCCTGTCGCGGCAGACAACCGCGACTCGGGTGTGAGAACCCGAAACCATAACGCGTCGGCACACGGCCGCGAAGTTTGCGGCCGAGCGTGCCCCGGGCATGAGCACGTCTTTCATCATTGGGCGGGTTCAAGCCGGGTGGCCTTCGGGCCAACCGTCAATGACGCTATTGGTGCGGTTTCTCACCCCGGTTTGTAGCCCGCCCCCCCGTCGTTATCGAGGTCTCCTCTTCGCTGGCAGCGCCAGGGCGGGCGCTTTTTTTCTGCGCAGCAAGGAGCCTGACTATGTCTGAAGTCCAGCGTCAACTCCCCCCCCCGAAGAAGACGAAGCAATCACCGAAGCACTGAAGTACGGAGACGCGGAATCACTGCGACTCAATGAGTTGACGAGCCGAATCGTGGCGCTATCCGCCATCGGCAGCCAAGGCACGATCTCATCACTCGACGAGAATTTCATCAGCGCGTTCTTTGAGCAGATGGAAGAGCTCGCGACGGAAGCCTACGCACTCGCCGAGAAGATCGGTCGGCAACGCAGTGCAGCCAAGATGGGTGTCACACAGCCATCGGCATAAAATTAAACAACACTAAGCGCATTGGGGGTCGCCCGCGCGAGCGCGGGCGACCCCTCGTCCAAGCAGGAAATCAGTGGCTCAGTGCATGTCTTTCATGCAGCATCCGGCATCAGAGGATTTGTAAAGGCGTAACGTAATTTGGAAGCGCTCGTCATTCGGACGGCTATCGCGATGCATACGGAATACGTCAATGCTGGCTTTTAGCTTGTCTCCCCCTTGCCAATAGCTGGTCGGCCCCGGTAGAGAGCGCATTTTCTCGCGCATGGCCGGTGTGTCCTCGATCGCTGGAAACTTGGCGGCATTTTCAAGGCACCAGCCTCCCTGGCGAAACTGCCTCTGCAGATCGGTGACGACTTTCAACGTCTCGTCGAGGGGCAAAAGCTTCGTTTGCGGCCACATCGTCACCGAATCAACATTTCCATGCTTGTCGTAACCGACAAAGAGGCGCTTTGCAGCCGGCGTGACGAAGCCGAATTGGGGATCCGTGAAGCGCAATATCGAGGGTCTTTCGACATAGCCTCCCGCGTAGTGACCGAGATGCCCAGGTGGCAACGTTGTACGTGTTCGCTGCCTCACTTGCTCATACGGTTCGCCGATGGTCAGCGCCACAATGTCCGCCGGACGAACAAGCGTGTAGAGTCCCCACAGGAGTGCGGCGCTTATGACCAACACGGATTTGGGGCGCCGACGAAGCAACTTCCTGAAGAACGTCACTTGCGACCCCGGGCGACCCCGCTCAGCGCGTTACCGACGTCATAACGACCTAGCGGATCCCGCAGCAACCAATCGAACTGGTCGGCTGCGCGTAAAACGAACTTCATCCGCTCCTTGCCGTCCGCGAGGTTGGCAAACCGGGATTTGCTGAAACCTACATGACGGGGATCGTCAACCCGCTCGCTCTTGCATTCGTTGGACAGCGTCAACTGGATTTCCTGGGAGAATCCGGTTGGAAAGTTCGTTACCCAGAAAAATTGATTCGATCGCATCAAGGCAGCGAAGCGTACGTTATCGTACATCGCAGGCTGAAGGATGTTCAGTTGCTCGTGACGAGCAAGAGCTCTGACGCCGTCGTGAAGATTTCCCGCATCGATTGCCTCGAACCCTTGCGCGATTTCCGGGGTAGGTTTGCCGAATGTAACCTCCTCCTCAAGCGGCCAAACCACCTTGCCTGCCAATTGCTCACGCTCTCCCAAACAACTTTTGAACCGTTGAAGTCCGTATTTCTTATAGAACATGTGCAAGGGCCAAATATCGAGGAACAGCGCCGTATTGCCTTTGGTAAGCGTTTCATATGCAAAAGCCGAAGCGCCGCCGGCCCCTTGGTCATGCATGGGCATCCTGGGCGAGGCAAAGGGTGACATCCGCTCCAACGCTGAACTTTGCCGCATCCACGCTTGATGCGCGTCGCGCTGCCGATTTGAGTTCGCAACCATGCCTGCGGCGTGGATCAGGCCGCACCCCACCTGCTTCGATGCGAACGCCGCCAGCCCGGCCCATTGGAAGCGTTGGTCTTCCAGCCAGAGTTGCGCGTAAGCGGCATTAATGCGCCGATTGCGCGCAATCGGGTCATGCTCGGCGACAATGGCTTCCGCCTTCTTTTGATAGAAGTGCCACGCTTGCACGCAGTCGAAAGGTACTTCCTTCTTTTCAGGCTCTTGTGCGCCTTTGGGATAGCAGAGGCCGCATTCTTTGTTCGCGCATTTCGACATGGTTATATCGTGACGGTTCGGGGGATTTCCGCCGATATTTTGGGGCCTTTCCCGCACGATTTGACGCGTGATTTATCCCATTTATCTATTGGGAAAAATCTCGGCTGTCAGCCCGGTATAAAGCTTCTGATCACCCAAGCAAACTCGCGGCGATATTGATGGACAGACCGAGCACGGCCAGGTTGAAGAAGAACGACAGTACCGCCTGTGCGAGCGCAGTACGCCGCATCCGCCGGGAGGCGAGCGAGATGTCCGCGGTTTGCGAGGCGACGGCGATCGTGAACGAGAAGTACAAGAAGTCCCAATAATCGGGTTCGCAATTGGCATCGGGAAACTGCAGGGCGCGCGGCGCTTCCGTGTCCGTGAAGTACAGCCGCGCATAGTGCAGCGTGTAAATCGTCGGCACCAGAAGCCAACCGGCAATGAGCGTTGCCGCCGCAAAGATCACGTGCTCGGTAGTCTGATGCGGGGCTCCGCCTTTCGCGGTTGCCAGCACATGGACGATCGCCACGACACTGGCGATGGCCGACAGGCTGATCACACTCAGCACCACTACCGCACTCTCGTCCTCCTGCTCGGCAATGCCCTGGACGCGCCAGTGCGGTGCGGTGATCATCATGAACCAGAGCATCGCCAGATAGAGCCACACAGCGGCGTTCCAGCCGACGAGCGTACGAGAGATGCCGGACATCGGCATGGGCATCGGCACAAGCACGGCAGCAAGCGCCCCCACCGCAATGGCAATAAGCAGGCGGGGATGGAAACGCAGCAGATGCGGGATCAGTTTCAGCTTCATTGGCGACTCGAATTGTGAGGGCAAACGCACCAGGCGCGTCACCTTACACCGAATGGGGTGTTGTCGCGAAATAATCCCGCGTAATATTTCCACGCGTGACTGAGGTAACAACTTGTTTCCGGGCCTTGATTCGCGCACGCCTGATCCTTATCTTAGGCGTGGGATAAGCCCGACCAGGAAGTTACCATGTTACGAAAAATGCTCGTTGGTCTCGCCATTGCCGGCACAGTCGCGTTTGGCGCTTCGCAGGCCTTCGCCGCGGACCCTACGCTCCACGAGGTCTATCAAGCCGCACAAGCAGGCAACCTGGGACAAGCCCAGCAAATGATGGGGCAGGTGCTGCATGACCACCCGAATAGCGGCAAAGCCCATTTCGTCGAGGCGGAACTGCTGGCAAAACAGGGACGACTCGACACCGCCCGCACCGAACTGGCCACAGCCCAGCGACTGGCGCCGGGCTTGCCGTTCGCCACCCCTGAATCTGTGCGCGCCTTGAATACGGTACTCGCTGCCCCCGTGCGCGCCACCGCCCCCGCCGCCGGGTTCATTGCGCCCGCACCGGTACACACCGGCTTTCCGTGGGGCATGTTGTTGCTGGGACTGGGCGTGTTTGCGCTGATCGCGTTCATCATCAACGCCCGGCGACAAACGCAGACCATCATCCAGCCCGTGCAGTCGGGGCCTTACGGCGGCTATGCGGGCCCCATGTACGGCAGCGGCGGGCCGGTCGCACCGTCGGGGGGCGGACTGGGCGGCGGGATGGGTAGCGGGATCCTGGGCGGGTTGGCCACCGGCGCGGCGGTTGGCGCAGGCGTCGTCGCCGGCGAAGCGTTGATGCACCGGGTGCTCGATGGCGATCACGCGTCGCATGCCGGCATGCTGCCGCAGGCGGATAGCTGGAACGACACGCGGCAATCGTCGTACGACATGGGCGGCAACGATTTCGGCGTCACCGAAACGTCATCGTGGGACGATGGGTCCGCCGGCGGAAGCGACGACTGGAACTGAGACTCACACGTCACTCGCAGGGCTCCGGACGCCGGAGCCCTCTCCTCCCGGAATGACTCCCGCGTCGTTCCAATAGCTACCGGCCGCGATAGCCCGGCACGTCAGCCCATTCCCCGCTTCCGTCCTGAAGTACCCCCTCCACGCTCCCCACACTCGCGCCCTAGGGTAAATCTCTAGACAAAAGGCCTTCCGGCCTTTTTGATCCTGCCGTAGACTTCGAATCATTAAATGGAACTTGGTTCCATTTTACGGAACCGGAGACACGATGAGCATTCTCGAAACGGCCACCGCGGTGCTGCGCCTGATGGCAGCCCGGCAGTCGGAAGTCACCATGAGCGATCTGGTCGAGCGGCTGAACATGCCCAAGAGCACGGCGTCGCGCGTACTCAAGCAAATGGCGGAGGAAGGGCTGTTGACGCGCAATCCGACAACGCTCGCCTATCGGCCGTCGCTGCTGTTGCTCGAACTTTCGCATCTGGTGCGCTCGTCGACGCCGCTCATCGAAATGTGCGCCCAAGCGCTGGACGCGCTCGGCCAGGAGTACGGCCATACCGGCTATGTGTCGGTGCTCGAAGGCAATGACGTGGTGGTACTGCGCGTGCGCCCGGGTTCGCAAGCGTTGCGGGCCATGACGAATCCCGGCCATCGCTCGCCGTCGTGGGCAACTTCGACCGGCCGTTCGCTGCTGGCGCGGGAGAGCGAAGCGGAGATTCGGGGCCGTTTTCCTGAAGGCCTGCCCCACCTGACGCTCAACGGCGCGCCCATCGGCGGTCCCGCCACGCTCGATGCGCTGATCACGGAACTCGATGCAACGCGCCAGCGCCGTTACGCCGTCGCGGAAAACGAAGCCCTGTCCGGCGTGTGCTCGGTCGGGTGCGCCGTGGCCGATCCGGACAGCGGCGAGTCGCTCTCGTTCTGCATGACCTTCCCTTCGGCAACCTTGCCGCGTGCGGAGATCGATGCGATCGCGCGCAGTGTCGCCTCTCACGCCGAACTCATCGGCCGCTCCGTCGGCGACGCCTTCTGGACCTCCCCTCGTTAATCGTTTTTTGGAACGCCCCCGAATCATGCCGACACCCACGCCCGCCTATCAGCCGCCTTCGCCCGCGCAGCCCGCGGAAATACAGCCCCCGCGTCATCCGTCGGTGCTTTCGCCCGCCAATCTGCTCCTGCTGAGCGTGCTCAGCGTCTTCGGCGCGGTTATCGGCATCGAACTGCTGGTGAAGCTCGGCGTCACGCCGAACACGGCGATCATCGGCGCGCTCGTCGCCATGATCTGCGCGCGCGTGCCGCTGCAGTTCTTCCGCCAGTATCGTTCCATTCACGTGCAGAACCTCGCGCAGAGCGCGATCTCGGCAGCGACGTTCGGCGCGGCCAACAGCCTGTTGCTGCCCATCGGCATCCCCTACCTGATGGGACGCCCCGACCTCGTCATGCCGATGTTCGTCGGCGTGTCGCTCGCGATGCTGCTCGACGGCTACATGTTGTATCGCATGTTCGGCACGAAGATCTTTCCGGAAACGGGCACCTGGCCGCAAGGCGTGGCCGCCGCCGAGGCGATCAAGGCCGGCGACAAGGGCGGCAAGCAAGCGCGCCTGCTCGGCGCCGGCCTCGGTGTCGGGGTGATCGGCTCCTATTTCGGGATCCCGATGTCGGCATTCGGCACGGCCTTCATCGGCAATATCTGGGCACTCACGATGCTGGGCCTCGGCTTCCTGCTGCGCGGCTATTCCATGCCGTTGTTCGGCGTCGCCGTCGAAAAGGCTTATATCCCCCACGGCATGATGATCGGCGCGGGGCTTGTCGCACTCCTGCAAATCGTGCGAATGGTGTGGCGCGATCGCCCGGCGAAATCCACAGGTGCAGCGCAGGCATCGGCGGCCCAAGCGGCCAGCGCACCGAGCATCCGCAGTTCGCTGCGTTTCGGTGGCATCGCATACATCGGCCTGGCCACGCTCGTGGCGCTCGGCAGTGGACTGTACGCCGGCATGTCGCCCGGCATGCTGATCCTGTTCGTGATCTACGCTGCGTTCGCGGCCTTCGTGCATGAGTTGATCGTCGGCATCGCCGCGATGCATTCGGGCTGGTTTCCCGCGTTCGCCGTTGCGCTCATCACGCTCTTGATCGGCATGCTGATCGGCTTCCCGCCGGTGGCGCTGGTGATCCTGTGCGGGTTCTCCGCCGCGACCGGCCCGGCGTTCGCCGACATGGGCTACGACCTGCGCGCCGGCTTCATCCTGCGCGGTCACGGCGCCGATCCGGCATTCGAACTCGCCGGCCGCCGCCAGCAGTTGATGGCCGCCATGCTCGCCTTCCTGATCGCGATTCCCGTGGTGTACATCGCGCATTCGGGATTCTTCGCGAACGGCCAGATCCCGCCGGTGGCCAAGGTGTATGTGTCGACCATCAAGGCCGGTGTGGCGCCGGGCGTCATGCATTCGCTGATGCTGTGGGCTATCGCGGGCGCCGCACTGCAACTGATCGGCGGACCGAAGCGCCAGCTGGGCGTGTTGTTCTCGACCGGCCTGCTGATCGCCAACCCGGCGGCCGGCTGGGCTGTCATGGTCGGTATCGCACTGCGCGTCGCGATCGAGCGATTCGGCGGCACCAGCGTTCGCAATGCCATGGAAGTCTTCGCCGCCGGCGTCATCGCAGGCGACGCCATTTACAGCTTCTGCAGTTCGTTGATCCGTACGCGCGCGCATTGAGCGGCACCGCCCCCGTATCAA
Organism: Pandoraea terrae; assembly: GCF_902459695.1. GTDB lineage: Bacteria > Pseudomonadota > Gammaproteobacteria > Burkholderiales > Burkholderiaceae > Pandoraea > Pandoraea terrae. Next base: position 17,814 of record NZ_CABPRZ010000034.1, on the reverse strand, counting down.
CAGCATTTATTCAGGAAACCTTCATGAGCCTTACTCAAACCCTCCAAGTATTCGAGGCCTTCGACAGCCGTTTCGCATCGGGCCAGACCGTCGTTGACATGCTCACACCGTACCGCGCGCAGGGCGTGAGCGTCGAGGTCCTGAAGATCGAAGGCCCGAAAGGATCGACCGATTTCGTGAAGATCTGCATTCCCGGCGAGTCAGGCAAACGCGCCGGCGGCACCGCTCCGAGCCTGGGCATCGTCGGCCGCCTTGGCGGCATCGGCGCCCGGCCGTCGCGTATCGGGTTGGTCTCGGATGCCGACGGCGCCATCGCCGCCGTCGCCGCGGCGCTTAAGCTCGCGCATATGCGTGCACAGGGCGACAGGCTGCTGGGCGACGTGTTCATCACTACGCACATCTGTCCCGACGCGCCGACGCGTCCGCACGAGCCGGTCGATTTCATGGATTCGCCGATCGACACGGAAGACGTCAATGCCCACGAAGTCTGGGACGAGATGGACGCCGTCCTGTCACTCGACACCACCAAAGGCAACCGGATCATCAATCACAAGGGCTACGCGATTTCGCCCACCGTCAAGGAAGGCTACATCCTGCGGGTGTCGGAAGACCTGCTGCGCATCATGGAAATGACGAGCGGCCAACCGGCGGTCACGTTCCCCGTGACGACGCAGGACATCACGCCTTACGGCAACGGTGTTTATCACCTGAACAGCATCATGCAACCGTGCATCGCGACGCGTGCGCCGGTCGTCGGCGTGGCAATCACCGCGCAAAGCGTAGTTCCGGGCTGCGGCACCGGGGCCAGCCACGAAACCGATATCGCGATGGTCGTGAAGTTCGTCGTGGAAGTGGCCAAGGAATTCGGCCGCGGCACGTGCCGGTTCTTCGATTCGGCCGACTACGAGCGCCTGCTCGCGCTGTATGGCTCACTCGCGCACCTGTCCAAACGTCAACCGAAGTAAGTCCGCGATCATGACCATGAACAAACTGGGAACCCTGACCATCGGCCAGGCGCCGCGCAGCGACATCGTGCCGATCCTGGAGGCGCATCTGCCGCCGGGCTTGCCCGTGGTGCATGCCGGCGTGCTCGATGGTCTCGATCGCGCAGGTATCGAGGCCGCGTTCGCCCCGCAACCGGGCAACGCCACGCTGATCTCCCGCATGCTGACCGGCGATTCGGTCGTGCTCGACAAGCCCGCCGTGCGCCGCGTCATGCAAGCGAAGCTCGATGCACTCGAAGCGCAAGGGTGCAGCGTGATTCTCGTGCTGTGCACCGGCGAGTTCCATGGTCTGGCATGCCAGCGGGCGTGGCTCGTGGAGCCTGACCGCATCGTGCCGCCTGCGGCCGCAGCGCTTGCCGGCGAGCGTCAAGTCGGTATCGTCGTGCCGTTGGCCGAACAGATCGAAAGCGAATTCCGGAAGTGGTCCGCGCTCCAGCGGCCGCCCATCTGTGCAGCAGCCTCGCCGTACTCGCAGGACGAGGCCGCTCTGGCCCATGCCGCGCGCGAACTGCGCGATCGTGGCGCGGACATGCTGATCCTCGACTGCATGGGGTTCGTCGAACGTCATCGCGATATCGCGCGCGACGCATCGGGCCTGCCCGTGGTGTTATCGAATGCATTGATTGCGCGGCTGACCGCTGCGCTGGTGTAAGACGCCGGGTGCGTCGTAATTCACTTTTTTGGAGCGGGCCGACGGCCCACACATTGCCATGGAACTGCTTCTTCTCAGTAATTCACGCGGCCCGGACGGTCGCTATCTCGTCCACGCATTACCGGCAATCACCGCGCTCGCGCAGGGCTGCCGAAACGCGGTTTTCATCCCCTTTGCCGGCGTGACGATGACGTTCGCCGACTACACCGCCACCGTGCGCGAAGCGCTCGCGCCGGCGGGCATCGATGTCGTATCTGTCGAGGATGCCGGCGACACCCGCGCGCAGTGCGCCGCCGTCGCGGCTGCCGACATGGTCATTGTCGGTGGCGGCAACACCTTCCAGTTGCTCAAGATGTGCCGGGAACGCGGGCTGCACGAGGCCATCGCCGGCGCAGTGCGCGGGGGCACGAAATACCTCGGGTGGAGCGCGGGCGCGAATCTCGCGTGCCCCACCATCTGTACGACCAACGACATGCCGATCGTCGACCCCAAGGGCTTCGACGCGCTGAACCTCGTCGACTGGCAAATCAACCCGCACTACACGAATGCCCTGCCCGAGGGCCATCGTGGCGAGACGCGAAATCAGCGTATCGCCGAGTATCTGGTGGCCAATCCCGAGCGCACGGTCATTGGTCTGCCCGAAGGCGACTGGCTGCACGTCGAGGGTCAGCGCACCACGTTGCACGGGCCGTTCGACGCCGTGTGCTTTCGCGCCGGCGCGCAAATCGAACCGCTCGCCCCGGGCGCCACGTTTTGACGCGACGCGTCTAGCCCCGGGGATCCATGGCTAATTGGCGTTGGACGATCCCGCGTCCATCGCCTTGCGATAGGCAAACAGCGCCGGCGCGCCGCCCGTATGCAGGAATAGCAGCGGACCGTCGCCGGCGAAGCGGCGGCGCGCAACGCCGTCGAGCAAACCCGCCATCGCCTTGCCGGTGTATACGGGATCGAGCAGCACACCTTCGGTAGCGGCCAACAATCGGATGGCCGTCAGTCCGGCCGGATTGGGTTCGCCGTAGCGGGGTGCGAAGTATTCGTCCCAAAGCGCAACGTCCAGCGCTGCCGGCACCTCGACACCGAGCAGCGCCGCCGTGCCCTCTATCAGCCCTTTCACTTTCGGCGCCTGGGCGGCCACGCTGCGTGAAACGGTGACGCCGACGATAGGCGTTCCCGGCATGGCGTGCGCGAGCGCCAACGCAAGCCCGCCATGAGTGCCTGCACTGCCGGAAGCCAGCACGACAGCCGAGAACGTGAGCCCCATCGCCTCGGTTTGTTGCGCCAGCTCCAGGCCCGCGCGCACATAGCCCAACGCACCCAGTGGATTGGACCCGCCAATCGGAATGACATAGGGCTTATGGCCCTCACCGCGCAGCCGTTGCGCAAGCGCTTCCAGTTGTGCGTCGGCATTGTCAAGATTGGCGACCTGCTCGGCCTGTGCCTCGAACAGATCGAGCAATTGACGGTTGCCGCCATGCAAGTAGTCGGGGTCCGTGGTACCGGTCGGGTTTTCCAGCAGCGCCCGGCAACGCAGTCCCAAACGGGCCGCGACGGCGGCGGTCTGCCGAACGTGATTCGACTGAATCGCGCCGGCCGTCACCAGCGTATCAGCACCTTGGCGCAGCGCCTCGGCGGCCAAAAACTCCAGCTTGCGCAGCTTGTTTCCGCCAAACGCGAGTGGCGTGATGTCGTCGCGCTTGATATAGATGTCACGCCCGAGCAACCGGGACAAGCGATCGAGCTTCTGCACGGGCGTCGCCGCGCCAACCAGATCGAGACGGGCGAACGAGGCAAGACTATCTGATATTTTCATAGATTCGACTCATGCACGGACGTGCTTCAATGCAGGATGTTCGCGAGGAATGCCTTCGCGCGCGCTGAACGCGGAGCGCCGAAGAAAGCGTCCTTGCTGGTGTCTTCAACGATGGCGCCGCCATCCATGAAAATCACCCGATTCGCGACTTTCCTGGCGAACCCCATTTCATGCGTGACGCAAATCATCGTCATGCCTTCGCGCGCCAGTTCGACCATGACGTCCAGGACCTCATTGATCATCTCGGGATCGAGCGCCGATGTCGGTTCGTCGAACAACATGGCGATCGGATCCATCGACAACGCGCGCGCAATCGCAACGCGTTGCTGTTGACCGCCGGAAAGTTGCCCGGGGTATTTCAGGGCGTGCGCCTTAAGACCGACGCGGTCAAGCAGCCTCATGCCGTTCTCACGCGCTTCTTCCTTGCGTCGCTTCAACACCTTGGTCTGCGCGAGCGTCAGGTTATCGATAATCGACAGATGCGGGAACAGTTCAAAATGTTGAAACACCATGCCCACCCGCGCGCGCAAATTGGCAAGCTTGGTTTTCGGATCGCCGACCAGCACGCCATCGACGCTGATCTGCCCCTGCTGAAACGGCTCAAGCCCGTTCACCGTTTTGATCAGCGTGGACTTGCCCGATCCGGACGGTCCGCAAATCACCACCACCTCACCTTTTTCCACGCCGGTCGTGCAGGCATCCAGCACTTTGAATTGACCGTACCACTTCGACACGCTTTCGAGCGCAATCATTGTTTGTCTCCTGCTGCAAATCGTTGTTCTGCGGACTTCCCGTCCGTTCGGTCAACGCGTCACTGGCAACGTCAGGCGTGCCTCGACGCGACGCTGCACCCACGCCAATCCGGTGCTCAGCAGCCAGTAGATCGCGGCTGCCGACAAATACAGGGGAAGCGGCTGGAATGTGGAGGCGATGATCTCCTGCGACGACCTGAGCAGCTCCGTCACCGTGATCACGGAGACCAGCGAGGTATCCTTGATCAGGCTGATCAGCGTGTTGCCGAGACTTGGCACGGCGAGCCGCAAGGCCTGCGGACAGACGACATAGCGCAGCGTCTGCAGGTGGCTGAGTCCCAGGCTGTGCGAGGCGCTCCACTGGCCCCTGCCGATGCCGAGAATCGCACCGCGCATGCTTTCCGACAGGTACGCGCCGGCGTTGGCCGTCAGGGTAAGAATGCCTGCTGTGGTAGGGTCAAGGGAAATGCCGATGTCCGGAAGGCCGTAGTAGACGACGAACATCTGGACCAGCAGCGGCGTGCCGCGCATGACACTGACGTAGGCCCGCGCGATGCCCCCGAGGATGGGGCTGGCGCTGATGCCCATGATGGCGACGACAATGCCGACCAGCAAGCCGAATACCATCGACGCCACGGCAAATTTCACGGTGATCGCCGCACCTTGCAGGAGGACCGGCAAGACATGAATGACAAGATCAAGAGGATTCATGATTCGTTCCGTAGCATTGGCCAGGCACGCCCGGGTCTGCAGCGACGGGCGTGCCGGCCGGCAGCGATTATTGCGCGATGGGTTTGCTGGTGTCGGTCCCGAACCACTGGATCGACAGGTTCCGCAACGTTCCATCCTGCTTCAATGCGCTCACCGCATCGTCGATGGCTTTGGCGAACTTGGGATTCCCCTTGCGAAACGGAATGCCCATCTCGAGCTTCGTGCCTTGCAGCAGTGCACCGGTACGCAACGGCAGGTGCGAGTTCTTGATCAGGTAAGGCAGCATCAGGCGGTCGTTGATGCCCGCATCGACGCGGCCGGCCGCAAGGTCACGCAGATTTTCCGGCGTGCCCGGATAGGTCTGCACCACGACACCCGGCGTCGCTTTCGCCAGTTCGGCGAAGTTGCTGCCGAGCGTGACGCCCACCGATTTCCCCTTCAGGTCATCAAGCGATTTGAATTCGCGCTTGTCGTTATCCCGTTGAATCACCTGGGCGGCGGAATACACATAGGGTTGGGTGAAATCCAGCGCCTGTTGACGCTGCGGCGTGATGCTGACCTGGTTGACGATGACGTCGAACTTGCCGGCTTGCAGACCGGCGATGATGCCGCTCCACTCGGTGGCGACAAACTGAACCTTGAGGCCCATCTTGTTGGCTACGGCCTTGGCCACGGCCACATCGAAACCGTCGAGTTGACCATCGCTGTTGCGATAGCCGAATGGGGGGTAGGTACCCTCCAGGGCCACTTTCAGGACACCGCTGGCTTTCACGGTATCGAGCAAGTCTTCCGCGTGCACGGCAGGCGCCGTGAGATTCAGGACGGTCGCGACCAATGCGCTTTGCAACAGCAATTTCAGGGGGGGCATGCTATGTCTCCAACGGAATATAGTTATCTTTTGCGGCCAACACTACTGCACTGCAAGCTTGCGGAACGCCGTTTCCAGATCGGCGATCAAGTCCTCCTTCGCTTCAAGGCCCACGTGTAATCGGAAGGCATGGCCGGCATACGGCCACGCGGTGCCGGGGCGGTCCGCTCTCGGGTCGAACGGCATCACCAGACTCTCGAATCCTCCCCAGGAAAAGCCGAGGCGGAACAGTTTCAAGTCATTGATAAACGCGCGGAATACCTCCCGGTCATAGCCGGGCTGGAGCACCACGCTGAACAAGCCGGAAGCGCCCTTGAAATCCCGTTGCCAGAGCGCATGCCCCGGCGCACCGGGCAGTCCCGGATGCAACACCCGGGCGACTTCCGGACGGCTCGCCAGCCATTCGGCGACAGCCAACCCACTGCGCTGGTGGCGTTCGAGCCGCACGGCCATTGTTCGCAAACCGCGTTGCGCGAGATAGACGTCGTCCGGCGCTGCGTGCTGACCAATCGCGAAAACGTAGTCGCGTACCGCGTTCCAAGACGTCCGGTTGGTCGTGATCACGCCCATCATGGCGTCCGAGTGCCCGACGATGTATTTCGTCGCCGCATGGACGGACACGTCCACGCCATGCTCGAACGGTTTGAAAAACAAGGGTGTGGCCCACGTGTTGTCGATGACCACGATCGCCCCGTGCCGATGCGCCGCATTGGCGATGGCAGGAATGTCCTGCACTTCGAACGTCTGTGATCCCGGCGATTCGGCGAACACGAGCGTCGTATCGGGGCGGAACAGCGCGGCGATGTCGGCGCCGAGCGTGGCGTCGTAAAACGTTACCGACACATTGCAGCGCGCCAGGACGGTTTCCGCGTAGTGGCGTGTCGGGCCGTAGACGCTGTCGCTGACCAGAATATGGTCGCCGGCTTTGACGAATGCCATGATCGCGCTCGTGCACGCCGCGAGTCCGGACGACACCAGCAACGAGCGGTGCCCGCCTTCGAGCTGTGCCAGCGCGTTTTGCAATGCGAAGGTCGTGGGTGTGCCCTTACGGCCGTACCACATCACATCCGCGTCGGCGGAAGACATTGCCCGGCCGCGCGCTTCCATGTCATCGAGGTCACGGAACGTTACGGTCGACGCGTGGTAGACCGGCGGATTGACGACTCCGCCAAAATCGTCCGGATTGAAGGCGCCGTGCGACAAATAGGTGTCAGGAGACATCTGCATAGTTCTTCTGTTTTGAGGGGGAGATTCGTATTTATTCGTGATGCGCCGCCGTGCGGCTGCGGTTCGTGACCATCCGGTCATGCAGCCGGCAGATCGTGTTGCTGCCGGTCTTCACGAACAGGAAAGGCAGAATGCCGTGCACGAGCGCCGCGAATGCAGCAAAAAGCATCGACGCGCCAAACGAGAACGACACCGACATATGTTGCAGATAACTCTCGCCAACCGATGCGGGATGCGCTTTGAATAGCCGGAATATTGTTCTCATGATTGGATAAGGTGCCCTGTGGTTGCACGTCATTCGGCCCTGGGTCGCCCAAGCGACAACGCGCTGTTCATGAGTGAAATCATAGTGGCGCACCCACGAAAAAGGCTTCCAAAAATCACCATCTCCCGCCATATAATTAGAAAAATTTTCTACACGGTGCCCGCATGGACAAGAAAGATGCTCAAATATTGACGCTGTTGCAGGAAGATGCTTCCCTCGGGCTGAACGAACTCGCCAAGGCCGTCAACCTTTCTCCCACCCCTTGTTGGCGACGGGTGCAAAAGCTGCGCGGGGACGGCGTTATCCGGCAGCAAGTCGTGTTGTGCGACCCGGCAATGCTCAACCTGGGACTGACCGCCTTCGTCACGATTCGCGCCAATCAGCACAACGACGTCTGGACCGAGCGCTTCATCAAGGGCGTGAAAACCATCCCGGAGATTGTCGAGATCTATCGGATGTCGGGAGATGTCGATTACCTTCTCAAGGTCGTGGTGCCCGACATCGCCGGCTACGATGACGTCTACAAGCGCCTGATCAAGGTGGCGGAACTGCAGGACGTGAGCGCCAGCTTCGCGATGGAAGTCGTCAAACACACGACGGCGCTGCCGGTGGACCATGTGGCCGGCGACTAGCCACCGCAGTGCGCTCGACATGCCGAGTCCAGATCCGCGCGCGCAACGCACGCGGAACCGGCGCGTCATGACGGGTCGCCCTTACACGCCGGTGCCCTGCGCGCACTGACGGAACGCGTTATCAAGATCGGCAATCAGGTCTTCTTCATGCTCAAGGCCGATCGAGATACGAATCAGTCCCTCGGACACGCCGGCTGCGGCGCGCAAATCGGCGGGAACCCCCGAGTGCGTAGTCGATGCCGGATGGCACACCAGCGACTCGGTGCCGCCCAGACTGACGGCAGACCTGAAAAGATGCAGCGCGTTAATGAAGCGGAACGCTTGTGCGCGGCCGCCGTTCAGGACAAACGAGAACGTCGAGCCGGCGCTGCGGCATTGCCGTGCGTACACGGCTTGATACGCCCCGTCCGAAATGTGTTCGGGATGGAAGAGCGCGATCTTTTGGTGGGGGTTGGTCGCCAGCCATTTGGCAACCCGGCTGGCCGAGCGGGCGGCCTGCGTCATTCGCAAGACAACCGTTTCCATCGAGCGGATCAACATCCACGACGAGTGCGGATCCAGTTGCGAACCGAAGGCGCTGCGAATCGAGCGGACTTTGGTAACAAGATCTCGTCTGCCCGTTACGCCGCCTGCCACCAGGTCGCTGTGCCCGCCCACGTACTTCGTCAGCGAATAGACGCACATATCGATGCCGTGCTCGACCGGCTTCTGGAAAATCGGGCCCAGCAAGGTGTTATCGCAAACCGAAACCGGGCGATAACCGTGGCGCGACTCGAATGCGTCGAGTTCTTTGCGCAAACCTTGGAAATCAAATAACGCATTGGTCGGATTGGCCGGCGTCTCGATGAAACAAATGCGTACGGGGCCCTTCGCCGCAGCCGCTTCAAGCGCGTTGCGAATCGACTCGGGCGACAAGCCGTCCTGAATCGGATGACCGGTCACTCCCCACTCGGGGAAGAACTTCGCCAGCAGCGTCTCCGTGCCGCCGTAAAGGGGAACGGACTGCACCAATTGGTCGCCCGGGCGCAGGAATGCCAGAAACACCGCGCTGATCGCCGCCATGCCGCTCGACGTTACCGCTGCCGCTTCGGAACCATCGAGCAGCGCCAAACGATCCTCGACCATTTCCAGATTGGGGTGATTGAAGCGGCTATACACCAGGCCGGCCGCCTCATCTGCCGGCAGCGCCTTGCGGCCAGATACGACATCAAAAAACGCGGCCCCGTCTTCCGCCGAGCGAAAGGCGAATGTCGATGTCAGATACACCGGCGGCTTCACCGCGCCTTCGGAGAGGAACGGATCAAAGCCATACGACATCATTTGGGTTTCGGGATGCAGCAGGTGCTCACCAATGGTTTTCTTGTGGTAGCTCGAGTAAGACATGCAAGGCTCCTCTGATCGGTTCGTTGGCCCGGGACGCCCTGTCTTGCACGCGGACGCCGAGCGCCGGCGACTCGCCGGATGAATCAGAGTGTAGGCCAACGCCGCGAGAATATGCTTTCCATTTCGCCCGCCATCTCACCAAAATTTGGAAGAATATTTCTCCATGAAAAAAATTCATGAAAAAACATGCTGCAGAAGTTGCCCTGGACGCAACACTCCCTCGCCCCACGCACCCACACGGACCGCCTGTCAACATTGACAGGTGCGCAGTAATGCATTCGCGCGCTACGATCATCACGCATCGTCGACCCGTTCTGTCTCTGCCGGTAACGCCGTCTCGCCGCTCACGCATGTTGTCAGCCTTGCGATGGAGGCAGGTCCGGCAAGTCGTGTCGGCGCTGTCGCGAGTTCACCGCACCCGTCAAGCCAATCAAGATCCGACTTCGGTCCAGCGTAACGGCTGCTGTCGCTCTACCGGCCATGCAAGCGCCACCCGCCTCGGCCGCCGGGCCACGACGGACCCGCCGTTTCTTACCTCTTCAAGGAGATGAGGATGAAACCGAATATCTACGCAATTCCCAGAGCCACCCGTGTACCGCGCCGCGGCAAGAAAAGCGCCGCGCGGCGTCGCACCACCCGCGAGGACACGTTGGATGCCGCCACCGTCGACGAAGCCGCGCTTGCACCGTTGCCGACCGGCAGCACAACTTACGACGGCTTGCTGCTGGCGAATGTCAAGGATTTGCCGTTAACGATTTCGTTTCCCACGCCCCCCAACGCAGCGCCGGGGTTCGGTGACACCGTGCAATTGAGAATCGACGGCATCGACTATGGAGACCCGATACCGATCACCGTCGACGATGAGGGCGGCATCATGACGGTCGAAATCGCGCCCGAGGCTCGCGAGGAAGAGAGAAAGTACGTGGTCACCTATATCGCGCGCTACATCAGTGGCGGCGGCTCTGATACCAGCTTTCCGGTCCAGTTTATCGTCGATCTCACCCCGCCCGGGAATCCGTTCCTCGGCGAGCTCGAATTCCCGACCGATATCGAGGAGAACGGCCTGGACGGCCCGACGCTCGACGGTCCGCCGTATAACGGCACGCTGACAGCAATGGTGCCGAGCTACCAAGGTATGGCAGAGGGCGATATCGTCGTGCCAATGATCGGGAGCACCGAACTCGATGGCGTCGAAGTCCCGGTGGGTGGGGTCGGCGTGGAGATCGAACTGCCGTACCCCCGTGCAGACCTGGAAAACGCCGGCGACGGAAGGCTCGCCTTTGCGTATCGCGTCACCGACCGCGCCGGCAATGCGTCCCCCGCTTCCGCACCAAATTATATCGACGTATTCCTCTCCGGCGGCATCGACGACCTCCTGGCGCCGACGGTGGCTGAGGTCGAAGAAGGCGGCCTGATCGACGAGCAACTCGCGCGCGCCCAAGTCACCGTTGTCATTCCTGGCCATGACAGCATCGAGGAAGGCGATGGGATTGTCATTCATTGGGGCGGTCGCCCACAGGCGGCGATACCGGTACGGGCGGAGGACGTCGGCCAGGATCCGCTGATGGAAGTCAAGATGCCGTACAGTGAGTTGCACGCCGAGTTCTTCGGGGAACCGCCGACCGACCCTGACGAGACCCCCAAGCAGGCCGACGTGTTGTATCAGGTCAAGCGCGACAATTTCACTCGCGGCACTTCCCCCGCGCTCCCCGTTGACGTCGATCTGACAACCGCCGGTGGACCCGACCCCGATCCGGGAACACCGGAACATGAGAATCTTGCGAAACCGATCGTCCGCTCCGCGAGCTGGACCGGCGGCGCCCCCGAAAACGAAATCCCGATCGAAGATTCCAACAGCGATGCGACTGCCATCATCGCGTGGTATGACGTGTCCGAGCCCGAACCGGGGGAAGTGTTCCAGGCGGGGGACGAAATCACCTTGTACTGGAAGGACAAAATCATCGGCAATCGAGTCGTCAGCGGGACCGACGTCACCGACAAGCTCGATCTCAATATCACCGTGCCGGCGGCCGAAATCATCGAAGGCGGAAGCGGCATCATTCCCGTCCACTACACCATCACACGGGCGCTGTCGCTCCCCGGGCAGAACAACGTCGCTCTGTCGCCAACCCAGGACGTCACCGTGGTGAGCGCCGGCGACCTGCCCGGCGGCGGAGATCCGCTCGAGCCTGCCCGGTGGATGGGCGTCAATGAGCACAACACCATCAACCAGGCCGAGGCCATCGACGGCACAACCATCGGCATCCGAAAATATGCCAATATCGATATCGGCGACCGCATCGAGTTGCACTACGAAGCCCTCGACTGGGTGGACAACTCCCCCATCCCTGGTGCGGAGGCCGATATTTCCAAAACGGTCGGACAAGACGACGTGGCTGATCCGGACGAGGAGTACGTTTACCTGTTGATCCCGGAGGCACCGCTGATGGCCGTCCTGGCGGCGCAAAAGAAACTTGCTGACGCCACGGTGACCTACAAAGTCACCAATGCGTCAGGCTCAGTGGAAGAAAACGAGGGCAAGCACGCCTACATCGATCTGCGCGGCTCGAAGGCAATGTAAGGTCGCTAAGCCCGGCGGGCGATCGTTCGCGATCGCGTGGCCGGTCGACAGACACGCTTTGCGAGGCCCTGGATGCAGTACCATCCGGGGCCTCGCCATTTCATCGTGCTGCGTACGGCATTGCCCCGCCTCTTCATGAGGCACCGTTGAATTCATGTGAATTTCAGTGAATTCAACGGAAATGCATTGTCCGCCAGAGATCGCAGAGACCGAGGCAGTTACCATGACTTTCCGCGATCGGCCTGCTTCGCCGACCTCGCTTCGGTTGACTTCCAAAGAATAATGATGCATCTCATGAAATTCCGCTCGCTTGCGATCGCCGTCCTCGCCAGTCTCGCTTTTTCCGCCCACGCCCGATACATGGGCCCTGGCGCCGTCGCCATCCCGGCGTCGGCGGCCACGGCGGACACGCGAATGCTCGGCAAGGTCGTCCAAGCGATCGTCGCGCCAGACGATTCGCTGGTCATGCTCGAAGGTCACATCATCCAACAGCAGCGATTGCGTTCGGGCAACGCCCCCGACAAGTTCTACACGTTCAAGGACGACACCGGCAGCGTCACCGTCGAAATCAAGCCGAAGGCCATGCCGGCGCAGAAATTCGACCACAAGACCCCGGTTCGCCTGTTCGGCGAAGTCGATCATGGCCGTTACGGCGCGAAGATCGACGTCAAGCGTATTGAAATCGTGAAGTCGTAAGCGCAATCGCGCCACCGGCCCCAGCAGGGGGCCCGGCGCTCGAAAATGATTCGCCGTTCCCCTTTTGGGCCCTGCCGGGCCCTTTTTTTGTTGTGTCCGCCCGGATTTGTCAGCTATGTTACGTGTTGATCAAAGAGGAATACAGGAACACTCCGTGGCCAAATACCTGATCGGCGGCGCAGCCTATTTCGACGATGAGCGGTACGAACTGACCGCCGCGCAGCAGGCTGATCGCACAGTCAGCCTGGGCCCGACCGCCAGCCGCTGTCTGCAGGTACTGCTGGAAGCAAATGGCGAGATCGTCACGAAAAGAAAGCTGCTCGCCGAAGGTTGGGAGCAATATGGCAGCGTGGTGTCCGACAACAACATCAGCCAGACCATCGCGCAAATCCGCAAGGCGCTCCAGCAGCTCGACATGGACCCCGGGCTGGTGGCGACGGTACCGCGCATCGGCTATCGGCTCTCGGACGCGACACTGGTGACGCGCTTCGTCGACCCCGCCTCGCCACTGCCGGCCGCGCTCGGTACTGACAATGTGGCCGAGCTGCCTGCGCCGTCGCCGTTCATGTCCGAGTCACCCGACAGGGATGCCGTCTCCATCAACACAGATACGGGTACCGGGAGCGAAGCGCGCGCCCCACGCGACACTGACGCGACGCCTCAACGCCAAATGCAACCGGCGCCCGTCGAGCTTATACAACCGCCTCCGCCTTTCCTGGACCACTCCGCCATCGCGGCCTCGGCGCCGAACCGTGCTCACTTGCGACACAGCCGGCCGCTGGCGGTGGCGATCTGGTGCGGGCTGGCGCTGGCGAGTTTGCTCGCGGCCCGCCATTTCGTGCCGGTCATGCGCGCAGACCTGCGCGCCAGCGCTCCGACCGTCAGCTATCTGCCCGTGGCTGGCAACGGCCCCTCGACGCGCTATTTCGTTCTCCGCGACAAAATCGACGATCCGGCCTTTGTGCAGAACGCCCTTGATACGCTAAAACGGCGCCCCCCTGTGTCGGTGCCCGACATCGATACGCGCCGCATTTATATCAACAGTACGTTGCGCAGCGACGTCTTCAGTTATTTCCTGTGCCGTGAAGCGATTACTGACGAGCAACCCGATTGCATCTCGTACCTCCTTCTTAATGAGGCAGCCAAATGAAGCGTAGCCTCTGGTGGCTGTGCACAGGCGCAGCGGTAACGGCGCCCTGGCTCGGCATATGGCTCACGACAAAACCGACCCGGATCGACTGGACCTGCCGCGCACCCATTGAAATCAGCACCCGGGTGAGCGGCGACACGGTCATTCGCGGTTATGGCGTCATGGTGACCGATTACCATGCCGACGGCACCGGTCTGACGCGCTTCGCGGGCGACTTGCAGCGCGAGAACGGGACGACGCCGCCCGAGCGCACACAGGTGCATCGCGGCACGGCGTTTCACTATCACGCGCTCGGCGCTGCAGTGCGCGTTGTCACCGACAGCACCTCGCGCATGATGAACGACACGTCCGACACGGCCCTTGCCACCCGGTATCTCTATCCCGGCTTCGAGGTCGGCCACGCCGACTACTTCCAGTTGAGCCAGCTCAGTCCGAGCGCCGTCGCCCTCACGCTCAATGGCATGCCACGCGTGTACTGCGCGCGAGCGGCCAACTAGCGCCGCAACCCTTCACACGCAAAAAAGGCGGCCGAGGCCGCCTTTGCAATCCCGTGCCGGCGCGCGACATCCGCGCGCCGGTCAGCCGCGCTTAAAAGACATAACGCGCGCCCACGTTGAAACCCCACGGCTGCTCGATATTCCTGCCCTTGCCATACTCGAGTTCCGCATGCAGCTGCAGTTGCTTTGTCAACTGCGCGGCAACGCCTGCGCCGACCTCAACCCGGGTGCCCGACAGATCATTGTTCAGGGTCACGTTGTTGACACGCACCGCGTTGTTCTTGACGAACTCCTGCACCAGCGAGGCCTTGACGTAAGGCTGGATCAGGCCGCCCTCGCGATTCTCGAAGGTCTTGCCGAGCGCCACGCTGACCCCGGCCTGCAACGAGCTGGTATGGCTGTTGTTGGCTTGCAAGCCGTTGCTGAGCGAAACGTCGCTGCCCTTGACCCACAATCCCGAGAGGTGCACCGACGGCTCGACGAACCAGCGGTCGCCGAACGGCAAGTGACGCCCGAATTCGGCCGAAGCGCCCACGCCATTGTCGTTGTAGCTGCCCTTGGCCGGCGCACCGTTGCTCATGACGACGTCGGCATCGTTGCGGAAATGGTTGTACTTGAGCACACCGTCGAAGTAATAGCCCTGCGAGCTGAGCCAGGTCGCATAGGCGCCGAGCGAATAGCTGTCGACCGTACCGGTGGAGCCGCCCACGAAATCGAGCTTGCTCTCGCTGTAACCGGCCATGATACCCGCGAGCCACGTACCGCCGCCCCATTGACCCACCACGCGATCGACACCCCCCAATACCCCGTATTGATTCTGGGCATAGCTGACGCCGTCGTCCTGACTCACGCGGTAGCGCTTGCCGTAGGTGCGCGCCCATGCCCCGCCATTGCTCTGATCCGTCATGCGCAGATCGCCCATGCGCGTGCGCAGCAGCGACAGTTCGCCGTACCACACCGTCGGCGTGACGCCGAACAGCCCGACAACCGTATCGGTCGATGGCGTGATCTCCGTGGTCGGATTGAGGACCCAGTCGTTGCCCTGCTGGCTGAGCGTATATTTGTACACGCCGGCATCAACCGCACCGCCGACCAGGCTGAATTGCCCGCTGCCTCCGCCCGTCTGAACAACTGTCAGCCCCGCGTTGGTCGTCGGCTCGACCCCGGTGTTCGTGATGTTGAGTTGATGGTTGCCAATCGCGTCGCCCGTCACCTTCAGCAAATCGCCAGTCTGGCTGGCAATGTCGGTGTTCATGAAGAACGTGCCGTTGCCGGACAGCGTGCCGAGGGTGAGCGTGCGGTGCGGCCCCGTGCCGCTGTTGAAATCGATGGCGCCGCCATCCATGCTCACGTTCGCGACATTGCCGTCGCCGACCATCTTCCAGGTCGCGTTGCTGTTGACCGCAAGACTGTTCAGGCCGGTGAGTTGCCCCGTCAGCACGGCATGGTTTTGCAGCGTCAGGTCCGCCACGCCGCCCGCCTCGACCACGACGTTCCCATTGAGCCGGCTGTTATCGACCGTGATGTCAGCGGTGGTGAAATTGGCCACCTCGATGAGATTGCCGTTTCCGCCGCTCAGTTGCGCGTTGTTCTCGATCAGGATCGTCGCATTCAGGGGAAATGTCGCATTGGTGCCATAAAGCCGGATGGCCGCACCGCTGACACCCTCGACCCTCGAGCCGCTGATCAACACGTTGGATTGATCTTTCGTGGTGATGCGATCCGCAATGATGCCGATGCCGTTCAGATCGCCCTTCACGTAACTGTTGTCTGTAATGGCAACGTCGGCATCCTGAACAAAAACGCCCAGACCGTCAAAGGGCCCCGCAATGGGGTTACCCGCCTTACCGTAGACGGTGGTGTTTGATATCCCCACAGTACTGGCGTTCGCCGCCAGGATACCGCTCCCGACGCCGGTGACGGTACTCCCCGTCACTTGCACCTGCGCTGCCGCGGTTGGCGTTGGGCTCGCCGTATCGGTGAAAATCCGGATGCCGTGACCAAAATCGTTGCTGATCGTAGAGCCGGTAACGTTAGCTGTCGCGCCATTGCCTATCGACAGAGCGCCCTCTATACCACCTCCCGACGCTGATCCGATGCCGGTGACCGTGGCACCGGTAAGCGTGACCGTGGCGGTGGCGCCAACGCCTTTGATATTGTAGGCAGCCCCCCCTTGGGTTACCGTCAATGCCGCAGGCCTGGGGTCGTTATTGGGATCTGTTCCTGTGACGGTCCACGTCTCGGGCGCGTCCCCGCTATTGACCGTCTTGGACCCTCCCGGGCCCACCGTCCCCGCCAAGGCCGACGAGCCGATGGTAAGCAGCGCTAACGCAACGGCGGCGAATATGACGCGCAGCGGCGTCGGGGTGATTTGATTGGGTCTCATCATGGAAGTCGCCTCAATATACATGCTATGAATGGTTGTTGGGTTCACGTTCAATCACACGCAGCATAGACAAGCAACACCCCGACCACCGGAAAAAGCCATTTAAAATCAAACGCTTTCACAATTTTTCATGGCATTTCAGGGAAACCGCCCAACAAAAATCGCCGCCAAGGGCAGGCGCACGGCACGTGACACGTTGAATCGTCTTCCGATGAAATATAAAAATAGGCATATTTATTCTCGTTTTATGTAATTCCCATTTTCCCCGACGTCGCCTGCGGCAGTTGCACAAATGAGCGCCCGCCGCAAAAAGCTTGTCCCCGGTATTTCGCGTTTCGAGAATTCAGATATTCGAGCTTATTGCCCGCATGGGCGATGACGTCCGAAAAACGGAATCGACATTGCTTTATCTGCCCCCCTTCGACGCCTCGGCGTCGCCCCATCGTATTGGAATACATTGGGATTGGCATTAAATTGTTTCTGAATCCTATGCAACACGCTGCGGGAAGGCAACTATTTCTCGCTGTGGCACGACAATCGTAGTAATTCCGTCACAGCAACTTCCGTCGGCATCCGTTGCAAATAGCCTCCATTGGCCTTGGTCCGACGCAGCGCCGTGCCCGGCATCACATCGCGAGCTGCGTCGCAGGCGCCCGAGGTCCCACCAGGCAAGCCACGCCGCCGGACCTGTCAACTCTGTCAGTTGCCGTAATCACCGCCGCGTGGCTTGATGGATTCCTGCTCGCCGTTCCCGCCGGGCGGCGTTTCGCTTCGCGCCGTCCCGATCGTAATCAGTGGAGACTGTCATGACTTCGCCAAACGCCATCGCACCGAGCGCCCCTTCGTCCACCAACGCCAAGCTGGCCCGGCCCGAAGTCGATGAGGCGGATGGCAACGACGTGCTCGACCCGAGCATCGTGCCCGGCGGCGCCACGATCCGCATCGCGCCATACGACGGCATCGTGCCCGGCGACTGGGTGTACGTTGAATGGGGGCTGGGCACCGGCGACGGCGAGTTCCTCACGGATAAATCCGTGTCGGGCAACGACAGCGTCAACGGCATGACATTCACCGTCCCGTACGCCAACATCGCCCCGCATATCGGTGGTGAAGTGATCGTGACGTATCGCGTCGATCGCGCGGACGGCTCGCAGGCCGAATCGGAAGCGCTTGTGCTCACCGTCGGCGTCGACGAAGGCG
>NZ_CABPRZ010000033.1 GCF_902459695.1 Pandoraea terrae | reverse complement strand
CCGCCCGCCGCGCCGCCGGCGAAGCCCGCCGCGAAGCCCGCCGAGAAGCAGGCGCCTGCGTCGGGCGCGCAGAAGCGCGGCAGCGCCGACAAGCTCGCCAAGCTGGGGCTCAAGCGCGACATCGATCTGATCCTGCATCTGCCGATGCGCTACGAGGACGAAACGACACTGCGCAAGATCGGCGAAGTCCTGCCGAGCGAGTTGGCGCAAGTCGAGGGGACGGTGACGTCGAGTGAAGTCGCGTATCGCCCGCGCCGGCAATGGCTGGTCAAGATCGCGGACGACGGCCACGAACTGGTGCTCCGTTTTCTGAATTTTTACGGCAGTCAGCAAAAACAGCTCTCGCCCGGCACGCGAGTTCGTGCGCGAGGCGAGGTACGCGGCGGATTCTTCGGCCTGGAGATGGTGCACCCGTCCTACCGCGTGGTGACGGATGATCAGGCGCTGCCCGATGCGCTCACGCCCGTGTATCCCAGCGCGGCCGGCCTGAGCCAGGCGTATTTGCGGCGCGCCATTGCCAACGCGATCGATCGCACGCCGCTGCCCGAACTGCTGCCGCCGGGGCTTGTCGAGGCGGCCATCGGCCCGGAACATGCGCTGCCGCCGCTGGCCGCCGCCGTGCGCTTGCTGCACGCGCCGCCGCCGGATGTTTCCGAGACCGCGCTGTCCGAACGCAGTCATCCGGCGTGGCTGCGCATCAAGTGCGAAGAATTGCTGGCCCAGCAGCTGTCGCTCAAGCGCGCGCAAGCGGCGCGCCGCCGGCTGGCCGCGCCCGCGCTGGGCGCCCGCGTGCCCGGGGGCTTGCTCGAGCGCTTCGAGGCGGCGCTGCCGTTTCGCCTGACGGGCGCACAACAGCGCGTCTGGACGGAAATTCGTGATGATCTTGGCGCACCGCACCCGATGCAGCGACTCTTGCAGGGCGATGTGGGCAGCGGGAAGACGATCATCGCCGCGCTGGCGGCTGCGCAGGCCATCGACGCCGGTTACCAGGCCGCCATCATGGCGCCGACGGAAATCCTGGCGGAGCAACATCTGCGCAAACTCTCCGCGTGGCTGGCGCCGCTCGGCGTGGGCCTTGCGTGGCTCGCGGGCAGCATGAAGGCGAAGGAAAAACGCGAGGCGCTGGCGCGTGTGGCGAGCGGTGAAGCGAAGCTCGTCATCGGCACGCACGCGATCATCCAGGACACCGTCGCCTTCGACCGGCTGGGGCTCGCCGTGGTCGACGAACAGCACCGTTTCGGCGTGGCGCAGCGGCTCGCCCTGCGCAGCAAGATGCAGAGCTCGGGCGGCGATGCGATGCCGCATCAGTTGATGATGAGTGCAACGCCGATCCCGCGCACGCTCGCGATGACGTATTACGCCGATCTCGACGTATCCGTCATCGATGAACTGCCGCCCGGCCGAAGCCCGGTACTGACAAAGCTGGTCAGCGATTCGCGCCGCGACGAAGTCGTCGAGCGCGTGCGCGCGGCGGCGCTGTCCGGCCGTCAGGTGTATTGGGTGTGTCCGCTGATCGAGGAGAGCGAGGCGCTGCAGTTGCAGACCGCCGTCGACACGCACGCGCAACTGGTGGCGGCGCTGCCGGAGTTGCGCGTGGGGCTGGTGCACGGACGGCTCTCGCCTGCGGAGAAGGCCGCCGTCATGGAGGACTTCACGCGCGGCGATACGCATCTGCTGGTGGCCACGACCGTGATCGAAGTCGGCGTCGACGTACCCAATGCGTCGTTGATGGTCATCGAGCACGCCGAGCGTTTCGGTCTCGCCCAGTTGCACCAGTTGCGCGGCCGCGTAGGCCGCGGCTCGGCCGAATCGGTTTGCCTGCTGCTATACGCAAGTCCGTTGTCGATGGGCGCCAAGGCGCGTTTGCAGACGATGCGCGAGACCACCGACGGTTTCGTGATTGCGCGCCGCGATCTGGAAATCCGGGGGCCCGGGGAGTTTCTCGGTGCACGCCAGTCGGGCGCGGCGATGCTGAGGTTTGTCGATCTCAACGAGGACGCCTGGCTGATTCCCGGCGCGCAGGAGGCGGCCGACACGTTGCTGCGGGCGCACCCGCAGGCGGTGACGGCGCATCTCGAGCGCTGGCTGGGCGCGCGCGAGGATTTTCTGAAGGCGTAAATGCGGACGGCGTGAAGCGCAAGCCGTAAGCGCGTGCACCCTCAACAAACGGGCATTTGCTGCGCAAGTGTGCTATAAAAGAGAAAACCTATCGAAACCGGTTTTCTGATTAGGGCCTGTGCGGACCCTATTTGCAGGTGAAGACGAGATGACCCTCACGGAACTCAAGTACATTGTGGCCGTGGCGCGCGAGCGCCATTTTGGCCGCGCGGCCGAAGCCTGTTTCGTCAGCCAGCCTACGTTGTCCGTCGCCATCAAGAAACTGGAAGACGAACTCAACGTGCAGATCTTCGAGCGGGGCGCGGCGGAAGTCAGCGTCACGCCGCTCGGCGAGCAGATCGTGGCGCAGGCGCAGCGTGTGCTCGAACAGACCATCGCCATCAAGGAAATTGCCAAGCAGGGCCGCGATCCTCTCGCAGGGCCGCTGCGTCTTGGCGTGATCTACACCATCGGACCGTATCTGCTGCCGACGCTCGTCAAGGAGATGATCGAGACGACGCCGCAAATGCCGTTGATGCTGCAGGAAAACTACACACTCAAGCTGATCGAGCTGCTCAAGCAGGGCGAGATCGACGCGGCGATCATGGCGCTGCCGTTCCCCGAGAGCGGGCTGATGGTGCGTCCGCTGTACGACGAACCGTTCGTCGTCGCCTTGCCGCGCAGCCATCAGTGGGCCAACCGTGAGTCGATCAATGCCGGCGACCTGAAGCAGGAAACGATGCTTTTGCTTGGCAGCGGGCATTGCTTCCGCGATCACGTGCTCGGGGTGTGCCCGGAGCTGATGCGTTTCTCGCAGAATGCGGACGGCATTCAGAAGACGTTTGAAGGGTCGTCGCTGGAAACGATCCGGCACATGGTGGCCAGCGGTGTCGGCATTACGGTGTTGCCGCGCACGTCGGTGTCCGACGTGAAGTCGCACGACGGACTGCTGCGCTATGTGCCGTTCGAGGCGCCGGTGCCCGACCGTCGCGTCGTGTTGGCATGGCGCAAGAGCTTTACCCGCATGCCGGCGATCGAAGCCGTATGCGAGGCCATTGCGGCCTGCGACTTGCCCGGCGTGATGCCGCTGGACTTGCCGGTAACGTCGAACTAGGGGCAACAGGCCCTGGTTGCGGCTGCCCGCCGCGCCGGTTGCCTGACGCGTGGCGCGGGCAGCCCGACGGCCTCAGCGCTTGGCGCTCATCTGGTCAATGGTCTTGATCAAATCCGCAAGCGCTTGCTTGGAGTCGGCGGCTTTCGGCGTGCCGGCGCGCAATGCTTCCAGTGCGCGGTCGATGGCTTTGTCCACGACATGCCAGTCGGCCGCCGCGCGCGGCTTGAGGCCGGCCTCAGCCGAATCCCAGGAGACTTCCAGGTCTTTGATACGCGTCTTGGCGCCGGCCAGATCGCCCTTGTCGACGATGGACGCCACATCCACGGCGATGGTGCGGAACGGCGTCAAATCGCCCAGCTTCGATGGGGTCGCGGCCTCGGCGGAGGCGATCATGCCATTGAACGAGAGGGCCGCGACGTGGCCCGCGCCGAACGTGGCGAAGGCGACCATTGCGACGACGAGCGAACGAGCAAGATTGCGTGATTGCATGACGTTTTCCTTTTGAAAGGGATGACGGATTGGCAAGGCGGAAAATTTATCGTGCCGGGACGGCCACGGCAGTGCGACTCGAATTTCGTTGCGCGACGGCGACCAGTGCGACGATGACGCCAAGGAAGATCGCGCTAGTAAGCATCGCGCCGAATCCGAGGCCGCCATAGTCTCTGGCCTGCGACAGCAGGTCACCGAGTGACGCCCCGAGCGGGCGCGTCAGGATGTACGCGATCCAGAAGGCCAGAACGCTGTTCGCCCGGAGATGGCGCGCCAACGCGGTCAGCGCGATCAGGCCGCCGAAGACCACCACGCCCCATTGGAATCCCAGTCCCAGGGCTTCCGTGGCCAGGTCGCCTGCTGCCGTACCCAGGGCAAACGTGCACAGGATCGCGGCCCAGTAGAACAGTTCTCGGCGGCGCGTGACAATCAGCTTGATCGAGAGCGTGCGTTCGGCCCGATACCAGAGGGCGAATATCGCGGCAAGCGCTGCCGCGAACGCGGCGGTGCTGAGGTATAGGCTGACACCCAGCCCGTCTGTCAGGGCATCGGTGATCTGGGTGCCCACCACGCTGACCAACACCACCGTCAACCAGTAGAGCCATGGAATGTAACGTCGGGTGCTCAGTTGTCCGAGAAGTGCGAGCACGAGCAACGCGGCCGTCGCGCTGCTCGTGATGACGGTGCCGAGCCCGGCGTTGACGGCAAGGAAGTCAGCGCCGGTTTCGCCGACCGTGGTCGACATGATCTTGATGATCCAGAACCCCAGCGTGACGGCGGGAACCTTGTTCAACCACGTGGAAGTGCCTGGCGCCGATATTGAATTCATTACGCTCTCCAAGGGAAGATGGACGGGAATGGAATGCAGTCTGCGCTGCGAAACTTAGGTGAGATATAGCGAGTCCGGTATTGGCGTGAACAGGCCCTAGGGGCGTACCAGCCCGCATTGAATCATTCGGCGAAAGAGCCGTTGGTGAATCCGGATGGCGATGCGGTAAGGCGGTTCAATGACCACGTGGGCACTACGAAACACCAGCGATGCGCTCAGCGCCGAGACGGCAGCCGCGCCCGCCATGTCGAGGGGGAAGTGGACCCCAAGGTAGATGCGCGCCCACGCAACGGGCAGTCCCAGCAGGGCCAGTGCGAGGCCGGTCGTGCGTTGGCCACGGTGCATCAGGAAGGTGAATGCGACCGCCCACCACAGGGTCAGGTGGTCGCTGGGAAAGGATGAATCCGCGGCGTGCGCGATGAAGGTATGCCCCACGCCCACCATGAAGGGGCGCGGGTGCTGCCACATCAAACCGATGATCTGGTTGATCAGCAACGCCGCCAATCCTGAAACGGTTGCCGCCAGCAGGACCTTGCGTGTGCGTTCGCCACTTCGCAACCATCCGATACCGATGATGGCCGGGATCGCCCATATGACGTACTCGGCGAAAATCCTGGCGATTGCGAGCATCAGGGCATTTGGATGCCCGGGTGCATTCAGCAACAGGAACAGGGCGCGATTCAGGTCTTCCATAGGTTCTCCGTGGCGGCGATGTGCGGCGCTTCTTCAGAAGAAACACCGTCATACGTGTACGGCAGAGCCTACGCGAGCAGACTTAGCTGACACTGAGGAAGCCGGAACTTTGACGGTGCGTTGCTTGTCACTATCACGTCGATTCGAATAATCAATTTCGTTAATCGCATAGGCAAAAATAAAATTGCCGAACGCCCCCCACAAGGAGAAGCCGCATGTCCGACCCCCAAAAGAAATTGACCACTGCCGCAGGCGCACCGGTTGCCGACAACCAGAACACGATGACGGCAGGGCCGCGTGGTCCGGCGTTGTTGCAGGATGTCTGGTTCCTGGAAAAACTGGCGCATTTCGATCGGGAGGTGATTCCCGAGCGCCGCGTGCATGCGAAGGGCTCAGGCGCCTACGGCACGCTGAAGATCACACACGACATCACTCGATACAGCAAGGCCTCGGTATTCGCGGAAGTCGGCAAGGAAACGCCTGTGTTCCTGCGCTTTTCGACGGTCGCCGGTGAACGCGGGGCAGCCGACGCGGAGCGCGATGTGCGCGGCTTCGCGTTGAAGTGCTATACCGACGAGGGCAACTGGGACCTGGTCGGCAACAATACGCCAGTGTTCTTCGTGCGCGATCCGTTGAAATTCCCGGATTTCATTCACACGCAAAAGCGTGATCCGAAAACGAATCTGCGCAATCCGACGGCGGTATGGGATTTCTGGTCGCGTCATCCGGAGTCATTGCATCAGGTGACGATCCTGATGAGCGATCGCGGTTTGCCGCGTAATTACCGTCAGCAGCATGGGTTCGGTTCGCACACGTTCAGTTTCATCAATGCGGCGAACGAGCGGTTTTGGGTGAAGTTCCACTTCAAGTCGATGCAAGGTGTGGAAAATTTCACGGATGCGGAGGCGGCGGCCGTGGTGGCGGGTGATCGCGAAAGCGCGCAGCGCGATCTGTTCGAATCGATCGAGAAGGGTGACTTCCCGCGCTGGCATCTGCGGGTGCAGGTGATGCCGGAGAAGGACGCGGATACGTATCGCATCAATCCGTTCGATCTGACGAAGGTGTGGCCGCACGACGACTACCCGCTGATCGATGTCGGAGTGCTGGAGCTCAACCGCAATCCGGAAAATTATTTCGCGGAAGTGGAACAGGCAGCGTTCAATCCGGCCAATGTGGTGCCAGGCATCGGTTTCTCGCCGGACAAGATGTTGCAGGGACGCCTGTTCTCGTACGGCGATACGCAGCGTTACCGTCTCGGAGTGAATCACAATTCGATTCCGGTCAACGCGCCGAAATGCCCATTCCACAATAGTTTCCATCGCGACGGTGCAATGCGCGTGGACGGGAATCTTGGCGGCACGGTGAACTATGAGCCGAACCGCTTCGGTGCATTCGCAGAGCAAGCGGAAACGAAGGCGCCGCCGCAAGCGGTGGGCGCGGTAGCCGATCGCTTCAATCATCGCGATGACGACGATGACTATTCGCAGCCGCGGGCGCTGTTCAATCTGTTCGACGCGGGGCAGCGCGAGCGCCTGTTCGGCAATCTCGCACGGGCAATGCGCGGGGTGCCGGAGGAAATCGTCGCA
This sequence comes from Pandoraea terrae, assembly GCF_902459695.1. Taxonomy (GTDB): domain Bacteria; phylum Pseudomonadota; class Gammaproteobacteria; order Burkholderiales; family Burkholderiaceae; genus Pandoraea; species Pandoraea terrae. The sequence goes on along the minus strand of NZ_CABPRZ010000033.1, from coordinate 53,429 downwards.
GTGCAGCTCGAACACTTCCGCAAGGTCGATCCGGCGTACGGCGCCGGGGTTGAGGCGGCGCGCAAACAGCTGGCGTAATCGGCGTTTTTTCTGATGGCCGGCGGCGGGGCATTTTTTCCTACCAAAGGCCTCGGATCGCTGCGATGCCTTGGGCACCCTTTTCCCTCGCTTGCGCCAATTGGGACAGTGTCATGCCGCCCAGTGCGTAGACCGGGAGGGTCACCGTTTTCGCCAATACCTCGAATTTTTCCCAACCGATCGGCGCCGCCTCGGGATGGGTCGCCGTCGCCAGGACCGGCGACAAGGTGACGAAATCGACGCCCAATCGCTGCGCTTGCGCAAGTTGTGCCGCATCGTGACACGCGGCACTCACCATGCCATATCCGGACGGACGCATGTCTGCGTCCATCAACCGCGGGCTCGTGAGATGGATGCCATCCGCTGCCATGGGCCAAGGCGCTTGCGGCGGCGGATTGAGTAGCAAGCGGGCGTCGTGGTTGTGGCACAACGCCCTTGCACGCTCCGCCAGCAAAGCGTATTGCGCGCCGTCCAGGCCCCGGCTGCGCAATTGCACCAGCCGAACGCCGCCGTCGAGCGCCTGCGCAAGCCGTATCAGGAAGGCGTCGGCGCTAGCGAAAGTGGCAGGCTCCGGCGTGATCAGCAGTCGGTCGGGTAGTTCAAGGGCAGACATGGCGTGAGAAGTGAGCGCTGTGGGGGCTCGCGTGTGCCGCACCCGTGCGCACAGCGATGTTTCAGGAGTAGGGCGCGGTGTCCATTGTGCCAGTGTCGGGCTGGCGGCGCGCTTCTGCTGGTTTGGTCCCGGGGGCTCCGGTGCAATACAATGCGGAAGTATGTTTTTTCGCGCGCGAGCGCCGCACGTCATGTTCCTCACCGATCGTCTCCCCCTGTATTTCCGGCTGGTTCGTCTCGACAAGCCCATCGGCACGGTGCTGTTGCTGTGGCCAACGCTCGCGGCGCTCTGGATCGCGTCGGACGGTCATCCAGCTCCCGCCGTTCTGCTGATCTTCACGATCGGCACTTTCCTCATGCGTTCGGCCGGCTGCGCAATCAACGATTATGCCGACCGGGACTTCGACCGGTATGTGAAGCGAACGAAGGAGCGGCCCATTACGTCGGGGCGCATTCAGGCGTGGGAAGCGCTGGCCGTGGCGGCAACGCTGTCAATCATCGCGTTCCTGCTGATCCTGCCGCTCAACGCGCTGACGAAGTGGCTGTCGATCCCGGCGCTGTTTGTGGCTGGGACATATCCGTACACCAAGCGCTTCCTGTCAATTCCGCAGGCGTATCTCGGTGTCGCGTTCGGTTTCGGTATCCCCATGGCGTTTGCCGCCGTGCAGGATCAAGTGCCGCCGCTTGCATGGCTGCTGCTTATCTCGAACGTGTTCTGGTCGGTCGCCTACGACACGGAGTATGCGATGGTCGATCGCGACGACGATCTCAAGATCGGTATCAAGACGTCCGCCATTACCTTTGGCCGGTACGATGTGCTCGCCATCATGCTCTGCTACGCCGCAGCCTTAGGCATCCAGGCGGCCGTCGGGGCGTCGCTCGGCTTCGGCTGGCCTTTCTGGGTCGGCATGGCGGTCGCGGCAGGCTTCGCGATCTATCACTATTTCCTGATTCGCGGCCGCGAGCGCATGCCGTGCTTCGCGGCGTTCCGTCACAACAACTGGCTTGGCGCGGCGGTTTTCCTCGGCATCGCCGGTCACTACTGGCTCACGGCGGGGAATTGAGCTACGCGCATCAGGGCCAACAAGAAAGCGCCAGCGGGTTGCCCCGGCTGGCGCTTTTGCTTTGCTGCGGACAACGGCTTACGCGCCGCCGAGTTCGTCGCCCAGTTCCTTCGCGCGGGTGTTGGCCGCGTGCACGCCGCGCACGATCGCAGCCTTGATCGCATCGCGTTCGAACGACGCGAGGGCCGCTGCGGTGGTGCCGCCCTTCGACGTGACGCGCTCGCGCAATACGCTGGCCGGGTCGCTCGACTGGGCCGCCAATTGTGCGGCGCCGGTGAAGGTGGCGATCGCCAGTTGGCGGCTCTGTTCGTCGGTGAAGCCAAGTTCCTGCGCGGCTTGCTGCAACGCTTCGATGAAGTAGAAGACGTATGCGGGGCCGCTGCCCGAAATCGCCGTCACGCCGTCGAGCTGGGTTTCCTTTTCGACCCAGACGATCTGCCCGGCCGCCGACAGGACGTTCTCCGCGAGCTTGCGCTGGTCGGAGTCGACGCCCGACAGGGCCGCGAGACCGGTGATGCCCATGCCGATCAGCGCCGGTGTGTTGGGCATGCAGCGCACGATTTTGTGGTGACCGCCGAGCCAGCCGGCCAGGTCCGACGCGCGAATGCCCGCCGCAATGCTGATCACAAGCTGCCCGCTCAGATGCGGGGTCAGGGACTGCGCGACTTCTTTCAGGACCTGCGGTTTCACCGCCAGGACGAGGGCGTCGAAGTCCCGCAGGCGGTCGCTGGGGGCGGCGGCCGTGTCCACGCCGTATTGTTGGGCCAGCGCGCTGCGGGCGGTTTCGTTGACGTCGATGGCGAGGATGTCGCGTGCGGCGGCGCCGCGCTTGATCAAACCGCCGATCAGGGCACTGGCCATGTTGCCGCCGCCGATGAATGCAATTTTCATAACAATCCTTTTGCTTCCGTTGAATTCGTAAAGTCTACGCAGGGCGCGCGTAGTGGCGCGCGCCGAAAATCGCGGTGCCCACACGCACCATTGTGGCACCTTCGGCAATGGCGGCCTCGAGATCGCCCGACATGCCCATGGAGAGGGTGTCCAGCGCAAGCCCGTCGGCGCGCAATTGGTCGAAGAGGGCTCGCACCGCCGCAAACGGACGCCGCTGGGCCGCGGGATCGTCTTCGGGCTCGGGAATCGCCATCAGCCCGCGCAAACGGACATTTGGCAACGCAGCGATGGCGCGTGCCAGCGCCGGCGCCTCGCCCGGCGTGGCGCCGCTCTTGCTGGACTCGCCGCTGATGTTCACTTGCAGGCACACCTGCAACGGCGCGAGATGGGCCGGGCGCTGCGCCGACAGGCGTTCGGCAATCTTGAGCCGATCGACGGAATGCACCCAGTCGAAATGCTCGGCCACCTGCCGTGTCTTGTTGCTCTGCAGCGGCCCGATGAAGTGCCATTCGAGCCGGTCGCCGGCGCTGCGCTGGGCGTTCTCGGCCGCGAGTGCCGTGATCTTGTCGACGGCTTCCTGGACGTAGTTCTCGCCAAACGCCCGCTGGCCGGCCGCAATGGCCTCGCGCACCGCATCGGCGCCGAAGGTCTTGGACACGGCAAGCAGACGGACATCCCCCTCGGGGCGTCCAGCCGCCGCAACGGCAGCCGCAATGCGGGTGAGGACGGTGTCGAGATGCGCGGCAATGGACGGCATGACGGATTCGGGGGCCTGGCGGCGCTGCAAGAAGATTCGCCAGCCCACCACGGGCTGCGCGACCACCCGCCCGGTGCCGCGAGGACGCGTACCGGGGGAACGGTCAACGATTATAGCCTTTCAGATTGAGCAGGTGCTACCTCGGGCAAACGAGGTGCTACCGCTCGCTGCAGTGAGAGGCCAAACCCGCCGTCATGGGCGTCATCCGCAAGGCGCCGGGGTGTGGCAGACTAATCAACTAGGTACGACAGCCGGACCGCCACTGGATTTCGGCGGGGCATCCGCATGGATGTCCGCCCTGGCATCTTCCCTGTCGCTGGATTCAATTCGTCCGATTTGCCGGAGTCATGATGAGCACCGTGTACGATTTTTCCGTGGAAACGCCGGGGGGCGAGACCGTCGGTCTCGACCGTTACCGTGGCAAAGTGCTGTTGATCGTCAATACAGCAAGTCAGTGCGGGTTCACACCGCAGTACGCCGGTCTGCAGACGCTCCACGAAACGCTGGGCCCGCGCGGATTTGAAGTGCTGGCGTTTCCGTGCAATCAATTTGGCCAGCAGGAGCCGGGCAATGCGGACGAGATTCGCGCGTTTTGCGATACGCGCTACAACGTGTCGTTTCCGGTGTTTGCCAAGATCGACGTCAAGGGCGAGAAGGCCGCGCCGCTGTATCGCTACCTGACGTCTGCCAAGCGCGGTTTTTTCGGCACGAAGGTCGTCAAATGGAACTTCACCAAGTTCCTCGTGGATGCCGACGGCAAGGTCGTCGCGCGCTATTCGCCGACGACCAAGCCCGAGGCGGTCAGGGCAGATATCGAGCGGCAGCTGAAGCGTTGAGGGCCAACCCTCCGGGCGCAGGTCTCGGCGCCGGCGATCGCGCTCAACCGTGCGCCGCCGGACGCCGGCTGCGCCGCAGCAAGCTCGCCGCGCTGCTGGATTGGCGCGGCGGTTAAAGCTCGGCGTACATGCGGCCCGGATTGAAGATGCCGGCGGGATCGAACGCCGCCTTGAGATTGCGGTGAATGCGCATGAGCGGGGTCGGCAGCGGCGTGAAGACGCTCACACTCGGATCGCCGTAGCGGAACAGCGTGGCATGGCCGCCGGCCTGACGCGCCGCGCTGCGCACGATCTGGGCGTCGGCATCGGTGATCCACCAGCGCTGCGCGCCGCCCCATTCGATCAGTTGTTTGCCTGGCAGGCGATGCGGCTCCGTGATCGACGGTACGGCGAGGCGCCACAATGCCTGATCCGGCCCGGCATCGGCAAAGAAGCCGTCGGTCTGTTCGCGGATCGCATGCCAGAACTTGGCGGCGTGGATCGCATCGACAAGCTCGCCACCCATCTTGACACGCGCGGCCTTGATCGCGGCCGATGCTCCCGCGAGACGAATCACGAGCAAATCGCTGCGCCACGCGCTCCCGGTAATTGGCAACGGCTGGCCCCCCCATTCATTGAGCTTGCGCACCGCGTCGATCGCATTCATCTCAAACTGCAGCGTAAGCTCGGCAAACGGCTGCGGCAGGACCTTGAGCGAGACCTCGAGGATCAATCCCAGTGTGCCAAGCGAACCCGCGAGCACGCGCGCGACGTCATACCCGGCCACATTCTTCATGACCTGGCCGCCGAAATTGAGAATCTGGCCCTTCCCGTCCATGAGCCGTGCACCGAGGACGAAGTCGCGTACCGCGCCGACGGTATGCCGCCGCGGTCCCGAGAGTCCGGCCGCGACACAGCCGCCGAGCGTGGCGCCCGGGCCGAAGTACGGCGGCTCGAACGGCAGCAACTGATTCTTCTCGGCGAGCGCGGCTTCGATGTCGGCCAGCGGCGTGCCGCAGCGCGCGGTAATGACCAGCTCGGCCGGATCGTAGGCGACGATGCCTTGGTAGGGCCGGGTATCGAGCACTTCGCCGACGTGTTGCTGGCCGTACCAGGCCTTGGTGCCCCCGCCGCGCAGTTGCAAGGGCGCGCGGCGCGCAGTGGCGTTTTCGACAACGGCTCGGAATTGGTCCAGGGTCGCGTTCATCGGATGGGCGTGGCCGCAGTGTCGGTTTGGTGGGGCGGCAGGGGCTCGCCGCAGTGCTTGCAAAAACGCGCGTCGGTTTCGTGCCCTTCGGTCAGGCAATGCACGCACGTTCGCGTCGTCACCGGCTTCTCCTTCATGACCGAATGAATCTCGGCGCCCATGATGCCGGTCGGAATGGCAATGACACTATAACCGAGCAGCATGACGAAGCCGGTGATGGCCTTGCCCAGGCCGGTGACCGGCACGACGTCGCCGTAACCGGTCGTCGTCAGCGTGACGATGGCCCAGTAGATGCCGATCGGAATGCTCGTGAATCCGTGCTCCGGCCCTTCGATAACGTGCATCAGCGTGCCGAAGATCACGACGACGATCGAGATGAAGCCGAGAAACACAAAAATCTTGCGGCGCGCGTTGAGGAGCGCCCGGCTCAGCACGCCGGCTTCATTGACGTAGGCCGTCAGCTTGAGGATCCGGAACGCGCGCATCAGGCGCAGCATGCGCACATCGATGAGGCCGTGCAGTTCCGGCACCAGGATCGCGAGATAGGTCGGCAGGATCGAGATCACGTCGATGATGCCGTAGAACGACAGCGCATAGCGCATCGGGCGGTGCGCGCTGACAAGCCGGGCGATGTATTCGAGCGTGAAGGCGATCGTAAACAGCCACTCGAGGATCGTCATGAAGCGCCCGGCACGGTCCTGCACGGCGGACACGCTTGAGACGACGACCGTCAGTACCGACAGGCAGATCGCAATGAGCAGCGCGAGGTCGAACAGGCGGCCCGGGCGCGTGTCGGCCTCGAAGATGATGATATACAGGCGTTGCCGCCAATCGTGCGGCAGTTTGCCGGCCAGCCACTTCATGCGTCAGAACCTCGGCAGATCAGGGTGCGGCAAGAGCCCGCCCCGCACGTGCAGCTTGCCGTATTCGGCGCAGCGCGCGCGTGTGGGGATGCCCTTGTCCGGATTGAGCAATCCCACGGGGTCGAACGCGCGCTTCACCGCGAAGAACGCGTCGCGCTCTTCGGGCGAGAACTGCACGCACATCGAGTTGATTTTCTCGACACCGACACCGTGTTCGCCCGTGATCGTGCCGCCCAATTCGACGCACGCTTCGAGAATGTCGGCGCCAAACGCTTCGGCGCGGTGCCATTCGTCAAGATCGTTGCCGTTGAACAGGATCAGCGGATGCATATTGCCGTCGCCCGCGTGGAACACGTTTATACAGCGCAGGCGGTATTGCAGTTCCATGCCTTCGATGCGTTTGAGTAATGTCCCAATTGCGCGGCGTGGAATGGTGCCGTCCATACAGTAATAATCGGGCGAAAGACGGCCTGCGGCGGGGAAGGCATTTTTCCGGCCGGACCAGAACCGCAAGCGTTCTTCCTCGCTGCGTGATATGCGAATGTGCGTCGCGCCGCTGGCCTTGAGCACGTGCGTGACGCGCATGATTTCCTCCGCGACTTCCTCGAGCGTGCCGTCGGACTCGCACAGCAGGATGGCGGCGGCATCGAGATCGTATCCCGCGTGCACGAACTCTTCGACCGCTTGCGTGGCCGGCTTGTCCATCATTTCGAGACCGGCCGGGATGATCCCGGCCGCGATGATCGCGGCGACCGCGTTGCCCCCCGTTTCCACGTCGTCGAAGCTGGCCATGACCACTTGCGCGGATTGGGGCTTCGGCACCAGCTTGACCGTCACTTCGGTCACCACGCCAAACATCCCTTCGCTGCCGATGAAAACGGACAGCAGGTCGAGGCCGGGCGCGTCCGGGGCGAGCGAGCCGAATTCGATGACTTCGCCGGCCATCGTGATGGCGCGCACGCGCAGGACGTTATGGACAGTCAGGCCGTACTTGAGGCAATGGACCCCGCCCGAGTTTTCCGCGACGTTGCCGCCGATGGTGCAGGCGATCTGCGAGGACGGATCCGGCGCGTAGTAGAGACCGTAGGTAGCGGCCGCTTCCGAGATGGCGAGATTGCGCACACCGGGCTGCACGGTGGCCGTGCGCGCATACGGATCGATCTCGACGATCTTCTTGAACTTGGCCAGCGAGAGGACCAGCCCGTCCGTGATCGGCAGGGCGCCGCCGGACAGGCCGGTGCCGGCGCCGCGAGGCACGATCGGCACGCCGAGCTGATGGCAGGCCTGCAGAATGCGTTGCACCTGCGATTCGGTTTCCGGCAGCGCCACGGCGAGCGGCACGCGGCGATACGCCGCGAGGCCGTCGCATTCATAAGGTGTCGTATCCTCGCGGCGATGCAGCAGGCAATGCGGCGGCAATACCTGATCGAGCGCCATCAGCAGTTGGCGCTGGCGCTCCTCCTGCGCGGCATCGAGGACAACGTTCGGGGCGGAGATGGGGGCGTTCATAGGGTCGTTCCAGTCGCGCAAAGCCGATGCTTCCCGCGCGAAGAATGCTGCCGCGCCCGGTCGGGGGCGCACCCGGGCGCGCGATCAGGGCGCGCCCATGACGGCGGGCTCAGCTGGCCGCCCGCATGTCGAAGATCTTGCCCGGATTGAACAGATTGTGCGGATCGAGGGCTGCCTTGATGCTGCGCATGACGTCGATGGCGTCTTCACCGTGTTCGGTCACAAGGAAAGTCATCTTGTGCAGGCCGATCCCGTGTTCGCCGGTACACGTGCCGTCCATCCGGATGGCGCGCTCGACGATACGTTGATTGATGCGTTCCGCCTCTTCGATTTCGGCGGGCTTGTCCGGATCGATCAGGATCGCGACGTGGAAATTGCCATCGCCCACGTGGCCGACGATCGGGCACGGCAGCGACGACGCTTGCAGGTCCGCTTCCGTTTCCGCCACGCATTCCGCCAGGCGCGAGATCGGCACGCAGACGTCGGTCGTGACCGCGCGGCAACCGGGCTTGAGCTGCAACATCGCGAAGTACGCGCTATGACGCGCACTCCACATGCGGTTACGGTCTTCGGTGCGCGTCGCCCATTCGAAATTGTGTCCGCCATTATCGGCGGCGAGCGACTGGACCGTTTCGGCCTGCTCGGCAACCCCGTTCTCGCTGCCATGAAATTCGAAGAACAGCGTCGGCGTTTCGGGCAGCGTCAGCTTCGAATGGCGATTGATCGCGCGTACCGCGAGCGCGTCGACGAACTCCACGCGCGCGATGGGCACGCCGAGTTGAATCGTCTGAATCACGCAATTGACCGCGTCGCCCATGCTCGGGAACGCGCAGATCGCGGCCGACACGGCCTCGGGCTGCGGGTAGAGCCGCACCGTTGCTTCGGTAATGATGCCGAGCGTGCCTTCGCTGCCCACAAACACGCGGGTGAGGTCGTAGCCGGCGGAAGACTTGCGCGCGCGCGTGCCGGTCTTGATGACCCGGCCGTCGGCGAGCACCACAGTCAATGCCAGCACGTTCTCGCGCATCGTGCCATAGCGCACCGCATTCGTGCCGGAGGCGCGGGTGGCGCACATCCCGCCGATACTGGCGTCCGCGCCCGGATCAATCGGAAAGAACAGACCCGTATCGCGCAGGGCTTCATTGAGCGCCTTGCGCGAGAGCCCGGGTTGGACCGTGGCCGTCAGGTCTTCCGCATTGATCGATACCACCTGATTCATTTCGGACAGATCAAGGGAGAGGCCGCCCACCACGGCGAGCAGATGGCCTTCGAGCGAAGAACCCGCGCCGTAGGGGATGATCGGCACGTTGTACTTGCCGCACAGCTTGACGATCTGCGCGACCTCGTCGGTACTGTGTGCAAACGCGACCGCATCGGGCAGCATCGGATCGAACGGCGACTCATCCCGGCCGTGGTGTTCGCGCACGGCGTCCTTCGTACTGACGCGCTCGCCGAGCAGCGATTGCAACTCGGTGAGCAGCGCGTCAGGAAACGGACGTTTGGCGCCAAACGGCGGATGCGGATGATTCACGGCAAACTCCTTCGGTCTCCGGCAGCCGCCCCGTCCGTGCGACAGTGAACTGAACACGAGGGGCGACGGGCCGGCAACAGCATTTTGGGGGGCGAACGAATATGCTGCGTCGCAACATTCCCGGAGAGGACCGGATGGCGCCGATGCGAATTCGTCCGACAGGCTATGATTTTACGCCGTGACGGCGGTTTTCTACAGCGTGGCGTCTTATCATAGGCGCATGCGCTCCCGGTGGGCGAAGAAATCGGAGGCCGCAGGATGCGGCGGGACAAGAGAAAATGGGCAATCGTTTGAGCAAGATCACGACGCGCACGGGCGACGGCGGCAAGACAGGCCTTGGCGACGGCGGGCGGGTGGACAAGGACAACTTGCGGATCGTGGCCATCGGTGAGGTCGACGAAGCAAATTCGCACATTGGCGTGCTGCTGTGCGAGGCACTCCCCGCTGACGTGCGCGCGTTGCTGATCGATATTCAGCACGACCTGTTCGATCTCGGCGGCGAGTTGAGCCTGCCGCGCGAGACCTTGCTGAAGGACGCGCAAGTCGCCAAACTTGACGGCTGGATTGCGCGATACAACGCCGACCTGCCGCGACTGGCCGAATTTATCCTGCCGGGTGGCACGCGCGCGGCGGCACAGGCCCACATCGTCCGGACCGTGGCCAGACGTGCGGAAAGAGCGATGGTGGCGCTAGGAAAAGAGGAAACCGTGAATCCCGCGCCGCGCCAATACGTCAACCGCCTTTCCGATTTGATGTTTATCCTGGCGCGGGTACTGAATAGAGCGGATGGCGGGACAGACGTCCTCTGGCAACGAGGACGGGATGGGGAGACGCCGGGAGAATAACCCGCGTGAACCTACGTCCGGCGGGCGGCCCCACTGCGTCAATCACTGACAACGCTACACGATTCGCGAGCGTTTCTCGACGCATGACGCCGGTAATAGAGCTGATTTTGCGAAGCAAAATTAGGTCTGTTGGCGGCCCCGGAAGCGTGAAGCCACCGGGAGCCGCCCAACCTACGATGGTGTAAAAAGCAACAACCAGCGACTGTTCAATTCCCCGCGCCGCGACCAAGCCGCCGCTGCAGCACGGCTTCGGCGAGGTTCTCGAGCACGCCGACGCTGTCTTCCCAGTTGATGCATGCGTCGGTCACGCTCTGGCCGTACGTGAGCGGCTTGCCCGGCACATGGTCCTGACGTCCGGCGACCAGATGCGACTCGACCATCACGCCGATGATGCGCTCCTCGCCGCCGGCAATCTGGCGGGCGATATCGGCGCATACCGGAATCTGGTTTTCGTGCTTCTTCTGGCTGTTCGCGTGCGACGCATCGACCATCACGCGTGCGGCCAGGCCGGCCTTCGAGATATCGTCGCATGCGGCTTGAACGCTCGCCGCATCGAAGTTCGGCGCCTTGCCGCCCCGCAGGATCAGATGGCAATCCTCATTGCCCGAGGTCGACACGATGGCCGAGTGGCCGCCCTTGGTCACCGACAGGAAATGGTGCGGCTGCGACGCCGCCTTGATCGCGTCCACCGCGATCTTGACGTTGCCGTCGGTGCCGTTCTTGAAGCCGACCGGACACGACAGGCCCGATGCCAGCTCGCGATGCACTTGCGATTCCGTCGTGCGTGCACCGATCGCGCCCCACGACACCAGATCCGCGATGTACTGCGGACTGATCATGTCGAGGTATTCCGTGCCGGCCGGCAAGCCCATTTCGTTAATCCCGACGAGCAGCTCGCGGGCCATCCGCAGACCGTCGTTGATCTTGAAACTATTGTCCATGTGCGGGTCGTTGATCAGACCCTTCCAGCCCACCGTCGTGCGCGGCTTCTCGAAGTACACCCGCATCACGATTTCCAGTTCGTCCTTGAAACGCTCGCGCTGTTCGACCAGGCGCCCTGCGTATTCCAGTGCCGCCTTCGGATCGTGAATCGAGCACGGCCCGATGATCACCACAAGGCGGTCTTCCATCCCATGCAGCACGCGGTGGATGGCCCCGCGTGTTTGGTAGATGAGATCCGCGCTCCGCTCGGAGCACGCGTACTCGCGGATCAGATGCGCCGGGGGCGTCAGTTCCTTGAGCTCGCGGATACGGACATCATCGGTATTGTGGGGTGGCATGCTCTTTCTCCTGAAATGATCAATGCAACTACGGTGTTCGTGTGGGACAAAAAAAAACCGCCAGACTCGCTGGCGGTTTTTTCGGGATTCTGTCGGTGCGTTAGCGCCCCTCTCCGTCCGCCAGCGGTGTGAGATTCGCAAAAAAATAAAAATAAAACTTGGCGGACATGGCGTTCGGGCGTCGATCAGTGAATGTGACCTAAGGCACGTTGCAAAAACTCGGGGCGAGGCCTCTGCATGGCGATCTACGCATTGCTTCGGCGCGCACAACAACGACTTTATATCGCGATTTTCCAGCGCCTGCAAGCGCCGCTTGGCGCAAACGTCGCAAAATCCTGCGGAACTCCTGCATTATCGCGTAAAGTTTTGCGGCAGTTTCGCGTCATATTTCAAAAAAATGCGAAAACGCCCCATTTCCATGGGGCGCTTTGCTGGTCCTCACGCATTTTTGGGGCCAATACCCTCAGGCAGTACCGCCGACGGTCATGTTCTCGATACGCAGCGTCGGTTGACCCACGCCGACCGGGACGCTCTGGCCTTCCTTGCCGCATACGCCCACGCCCGAGTCGAGCGCCATGTCGTTGCCGATCATGGTCACTTCCTTGAGCGCTTCCGGACCGTTGCCGATCAGCGTGGCGCCCTTGACCGGATAAGTCACCTTGCCATCTTCGATCATGTACGCTTCGGATGTCGAGAAGACAAATTTGCCGTTCGTGATATCGACCTGGCCGCCGCCGAAATTCACTGCGTACAAGCCGCGCTTGACCGAGGCGATGATTTCCTTCGGATCCTTGTCGCCGGCCAGCATGTAGGTGTTCGTCATGCGCGGCATCGGCAGGGCGGCATACGATTCGCGCCGGCCATTGCCTGTCACCGGCATTTTCATCAAACGCGCATTGAGGCTGTCCTGCATATAGCCCTTGAGCACGCCGTCTTCGATCAGCGTGGTGCACTGCGTGGCGTTGCCTTCGTCGTCGATGTTCAACGAACCGCGGCGGTTCGAGAGGGTACCGTCGTCCACGACAGTCACGCCCTTGGCCGCAACGCGCTCGCCCAGGCGACCCGAGAATGCAGACGAACCCTTGCGGTTGAAGTCGCCTTCCAGGCCGTGGCCGATGGCTTCGTGCAGCAGCACGCCGGGCCAGCCCGGACCGAGCACGACCGTCATCGAGCCGGCCGGTGCCGGGCGGGCGTCAAGTTTGACGACCGCGCTGTCCACCGCTTCACGCGCGTACTGGTCCAGCAACTCGTCGGTGAAATAGCCGTAGTCGAGGCGTGCGCCGCCGCCGCTGTTGCCGATCTCGCGCTTGCCGTTCGATTCCACGATGACGGTGACCGAGACGCGTACGAGCGGGCGGACGTCCGCGGCGATCACGCCGTCGCTGCGGGCGACGAGCACGACGTCGTATTCGCCGGCCAGGCCCGCCATGACTTGCGTCACCCGCGGATCGCGTGCGCGCGCGAGCTTCTCGACACGCTCGAGCAACGCAACCTTGCGGTTCGCGTCGAGCGAGTTCAGCGGATCCGAGGGCAGATACAACTGGCGGCTCGGCGCGCTGGCGAGCGTCTTGCCCACCTTCGCACGGCCCCGGCCGGCCGCTGCGATGCTGCGGGTCGCGGCCGCCGCGTCCTGCAAGGCGGCATCGGAGATGTCGTCCGAATAGGCAAAGGCCGTGCGGTCGCCGACGACGGCGCGCACGCCGACCCCCTGGTCGATCGAGAACGAACCCGACTTGACGATGCCTTCCTCGAGGCTCCAGGCCTCGCTGCGCGTGTACTGGAAGTACAGATCGGCGTAGTCGACACGATGCGTGAAGATGTCGCCGAGCGCACGCTGCAGGTGGCTTTCGTCAAGGCCGTAGGGCGCCAGCAACAATTCGCGGGCGGTGGCCAGATTCTGAATGCCGATGTCGATGATTTTCATGCGGTGTGTCGAGCCAAAAAAATTCGCTAATTCAATAGATGGGGGGCCCGGGGTGTTCATCAACCGCCGAGCACACGGTGGCGCAACGCCGGCAGGCTCTGCCTGACCGAGGCAAGCCGCTCGCCGTCGAGTTCGCCCACGACAATGCCCGGGCCCTCGTCCTCGCGCTGCGCCACGATCTCGCCCCACGGGTCGACGAGCATCGTATGGCCCCAGGTGCGCCGGTCGTTTTCATGCCGCCCGCCCTGCGCCGCGGCGAGCACGTAACACTGGTTCTCAACCGCGCGCGCGCGCAGCAGCAACTCCCAATGCGCGCGGCCTGTCGTATAGGTGAACGCCGCCGGGACGACCATGAGCGTACAGTCGCCCAACGCCCGGTACAACTCGGGAAAACGCAGATCGTAGCAGACGGACAGGCCAACCCGGCCGAAAGGGGTGTCGAACGCACTCACCGCGTCGCCGGGACGGATCGTGTGTGCTTCGTCGTAGGCTTCCTCGCCCTTGACGAAGTTGAACAGGTGGATCTTGTCGTAGCGGGCCGCCAGATTGCCGTCCGGGCCGAACACGAGCGTCGTGTTCAGCACCCGCTCGGGTTCGGGGGCCGCCAGCGGCAAGGTGCCGCCGATCAGCCAGACCTGATGGCGCTGTGCGCTTTCGGCAAGAAACGTCTGAATCGGCCCGTCGCCCGGCGTTTCGCGCAACGTGAGCTTGTCGCTGTCGCGCCGGCCCATGAAGCAGAAGTATTCGGGCAAAAGCACCAGTTTTGCGCCTGCTTGCGCCGCTTCGGCCACCCGGCGTCCGGCTTCCTCGAGATTGCGGGCGACGTCCGGCGCGCTCACCATCTGGACGGCCGCAACTTTCACGGGCGTACTCGGCAAGCCGGATGGCTGGGGCGCGGCAATCGTCTCGGCGGCGGTCATAGGCATTCGCGTTCAGGAACCGGGGCTCTGGATGGGGGACGCGTCCATCTTACCCCGATTGGTGCCGCTTTGCCGGACCAACGGGTTGTCCCACGAGCCCGTCACGGTGTACTCGCTGGAAAGGGTCTTGGACAGTTGTTCGCCCAGCGCCAGTTGTGCGAAGAAGGAGCCGATGCCGAGCACGGGGTTGATAAAGGCGTAGGCGATCGACGCGGAGCCCGCATTGATCTTGGGCAGCACGAGCACCTTCAGATCCTGCGTTTCCTTGGCCAGGTCGGTCCGTCCGTCGACCTTGATCGTCGCCGCGCCTGCGTAAATCGTCAGATCGTCGGTCGTCGCTACGCCGCTTTGCATGGTCGCGTGACCGCTGATTTCGTCGAATGGCAGACCCTCGCCGACGAGTCCGTTGAAATCGAACGTCAGGATCTTGGCCAGCGACTGCAACGAGAGGATGCCCAGCAACTTGGCGAGCCCCGGGTCGGCCTTCAGGATCTGGCCGCGCTTGAGATCGACCGTCATGCGCCCGCCGAGGGTCGGATAGTCGATGGCGTCCGGGCCGCCGCGCCAGCCGAAACGGCCCGCAATGGTGCCCTCGCCATTCCTGACCGTTTTCGGCAGGCCAAGACGGTTCAGCAACGCGCCCGCATCCTTGACGTCCAGCTTGAAGTCGAGCACGGTGCGGCGCGGAATTTCGCCATCGCCTGCGATGGCCGCGCGCCGGCGCGATGTGCGCCAATTGCCGGTGATGGCCAATACGGCCGCGCTGTTGGTCAGGTCGAGCTTGGTCAACTGCCAGACCGGCACGCCGTCCTCGGTGCCGTTGCTTGCGTCGAGTTCGAGCTTGCCGAGCGATTTGTCGTGCAGCACGAAGTCGCCTACGACGAGGTCGATGGCGGGAAATTCGTCGCTCGGCGCTTCGAGCACCTGGGTGAGCACATCGCCGTGCTCTTCCCTGGGGATCACGAGCTTGGCCAGCCGCGCCGTCAGTAGCCCCGAAGGATTGCGCGGATTCGGCGACTTCCACTGGACGAAGCCGGAGACAAGCTGCGATGCGAGATTCGCCTGCCACTCATTGTCCACGCGTTGGGCGCCGATGACCAATTCCGGCCACGAGCGGGACATCAGGCGGATCTGCCTGGCATGCAACGCGACCCGCGTCGGCACGTAGGCACCCAGGGCGCCGAGTTCGTCACGTGCGGCGGCCGCCTGGCTCGAGCGGGCAGGCAGGGCAGCCGTTGCGGACGAAGCCGGCGAAGGCAAAGGCACAGGCGCGAGCGCCGCGGCCGGCACGCCCTCGATCTCGGCCAGTACGGCGCGCCAGGCATCGATGTCCAGCGTGTCGAACTGCGCCGCGGCCTGTACGCCCTCGCGCGGGGTGGGCGCGGGCTGGTTCACGCCGATGCCGCCGCGCAGGACTTCGACGCGGTTGCCCGCGTGCTGCTGCACGAAATTCGCTTGCAACGGGCCGATCGTCATGTCGAGCACGTCGACCCGGCGGCCGCCCGCCGACGCTTGGGGGCGCAGCGTGAAGCGCGCCGGCATGGTGGTTTCCGCCGGTTTGCCCAGCGGCGCCGGCAGGTTGACGGCCAGTCCCGCCAGATTCGACTGCACACCGATTTCGGTCAGGCCTCGCTGAACGTTGACCGTCGCGGTGTAGGCAGCCGCACCGCTCATACGCTTGGCGATCTGCGCGAGCGACGCGTTCTCGCCGTTGTTGCGCAGTCCCTCGGCGCTGGCCATGCCGTTGACGGTGATGGCGACGCTGCCGTCCTCGCGGCTGCCCCCGGCGGCGCGGATATCGCTGCCGAGGAAGCGTCCGCGCAAGTTCTCCAGCTGGACGCCGCGTTCGGTGAACGCGAGTTCGCCGTCGACGCCGCCAAAGACCGGCAAGCCGGTGAGCAGCATCACGTCGTTGCGCAAAAAGCGCAAGTGGCCGTTGACCTTGGCCCGGTCGGAATGTTCGAGCGGCAATACCAGTTGCAGCGCTAGCTGGGCCTGCCCGGACGCCCGCGTGTCGGTGGTGAAGTCGCCGATCCAGCCGCCCACCGGGCTCGTATTCACATAGCGCAGGAAATCCTGCATCGGACCGCGCGTATCGCCGCGAATGGTCAGCTCGGCATCCTCGCGCCCGATGCCGGCGATCTCGCCCTGCACCTGCGAGAGCGTGACGCCGAATGCGCTCGCCGAATCAATGCCGATGCGCAGCTTGTCGGCATCAAAATGGAGTGTGCCGTGAATCGCTTCGAACGGCGGCCACGACTGGCGGTGGCCGGGGCGCTGCGGCGCAGGGTCGAAACGGGCGTCGAGCAGCGGGATATCGACCTTGAACTTGCCGCCGCCGTGGCCGTACGGAAAGTCTTCGAGATCGCCTTGCACGACAAACGGGGCGTTTTGCACGGTGCCGCCGAGCAGCGCGTTCGACAGATATTCGCGCACGGACGCGCCGATGTCGGTCGGCAGATAGCGCGGCACGGCATTGGCGTTGGCACGTGCGATGGTGCCGTGCAGGTCGACCAGACCATTGCCCTTGCCGCCGCTCGCCCACGTGCCGGCAACGGCTCCCGTCACTTCGGCGTTGGACAGGCGCAGCGAATCGACCCGAACGTCGATCTTTGCGGGCTCGTCGGGGTTGGTCAGCGAATGCGTGACGCGCCATGTGGCGCGGCCCGCCATCGTGTCGAGCGCGATACGCGGATTGTCGAATCGGCCGGGGAAGTCGAGCAGCGCGCCGCGCGAATCGAGGGTGACGGTGCCGCGTCCCTGATCGGCGTCGATGCGGCCGCTCAGATGATCGAAGCCGGGGCGTCCGGCGTGCGGGCCGCCCGGATGCGAGGGCGGGTTCGGATTCGGCAGGCTGTCGACGCCAGCGTTATCGAAATCGGCCACGAACCGGTATCGGCTGCGCTCCGGCGGCAGGCGTTTGAGCCCCGGGAGGTCGCGCCAGTTTGTGCCGCTGCCGATCGGACGCGGCTGCTGCAAGCTGAAATCGAAGTCCCGCAGTGTGCCGCGCGGGTGATAGCTGGCCAGCAATTCGTGTGCCGTCTTCGGCAAGGGCAGCGCCGGCGCAATCGCGAGAAGGGCGCCGAGATCCAGCTGTTTGCCGGTCAGCGCAACGCGCAGGCCGTGCTGGGCGTTCTCAGGCGCGTAGGTACCCTGCAGTGCGGGAATTTCGAGCGGCGCGCGGCTGGCCACCCGCAAGGTCAGGTCGCGGATGTTCGCCGAGAAACCGTCGTCGACGCGTTGGACATCGATACGGGCTTCACCGCTGTCGAAGCTCAGCGGCGGCAAGCCGGCCGCCAGCTGCGCCCACACGCCGGTGGCGGCCACGCGGGCCGTCACTGCCGTCAGCACATTCTGGTCGAAGTCGATCCATACCCGAGCTGCGGATTTACCGCGCGTCTGCGCGTCGGGCAGCGTGACATATTTTGCGAGCGCCGCGAGGTCGAGCGTGCCGACCTCGGCATACGCCTGGCCGTGCCAGCGTTTGACGTCGCCGGGCGAGGCGAACAGCGGATGGGTGAAGCGGGCACGAACGTCGAGCGGCGCCACCATGCCCGCCGACGGCGTTGCCTGCATGCCGAAGCGATGGTCGAGGCCTCGGTTGCGCAGGGTGGCGTTGACGCCAGTCAGCGTGATTTCGGGCACGTTACGCGTGGCGTCGCGCCAACGCACCACGCCATCGCGCACGGTCACGCGCGCTTGCCGCATGACCCAGTCGGCCGCCTGTGCGCTGTCCCGGTTGCCGGGACCTTTCGCCGGGATGCCGGCGACCAGCAGGCTGCCGTCGGCAAGCCGCTCCACCTGCAGATCGGGCTGCACCAGCGTCAGGGAGGACAGCCGGAAGTCAAGATGGGTGAGACTGCTCCACGACAGGATTGCGTCGACGCGGTGCAGCGACAGCCCGGGAAGCGTGCTGCCGGCTTGCGTCAGGCGAACATCTTCAAGGGTCAGATAGGGATGCCAGCCTTGCCAGGCGGCTTCGATGCGGCCGATGGTGACGGGCAGGCCGATCGCGCGGGTGGCGGCGGCTTCGATCTGCGGGCGGTAGTCGGCCACGCGCGGCAGCACGACATAGCGCGTGACCAGCACGGCCGCGCCGAGCAGGAAATACGCCCCGATAACGAGGCCGATCGCCCACTCCAGCCCGATTCGGGCGGCTCGCAGCATCCGTGTCGTCGATCTGGGCCGGGACCGGGGCGCGTTGGGCGATACGGGCGGCTGGCGGTCGGTCATGCTGCGCGTGAACGAGGGAATGTGGTAGTTTGTGTGCGAAAGACTGTAACACAAGCCCGCAGTGGCTCGGCAGGCGTTTCCCCTACCGATCTGTTCGCTGCAGGCAATCTCTAAGACCTGACCGGTGTCCCATCCGTGAGTTCACTCGAAATCCGTGATTATTCGCGCTACGCAGCGCGCATGCTGACCAGTCGTCCGGCCTTGGCCGAGGCATTGCCCGAGCTGGCCGCGCATCCTATCAGCGAGACGTGGCTCGCGCAACGCTTTGCGGCGCTGGCTGGCGGCGACCCGGCCGATCCCCGCGTCGACGAGGCCGCGCTGGCGCGGGCCCTGCGGCTGATGCGTGCCGAGACGATGTGCGCAGTGATGCAGCGCGATCTCGACGGCCGTGCCGAACTGCCTGAAGTGACCGAGGCGATGACGCTGCTCGCCGAGTTCTCGATTCGCGCCGGCCTGACGGTCATCGGCCGCGAGTTGCAAGCCATTCACGGCATACCGATGACGCCGGACGGTCATCCCCAGACACTCGCCGTCGTGGGCATGGGCAAGCTCGGCGGACGCGAGCTCAATGTCTCGTCGGACATCGACCTGATCTTTCTGTTTGAGGACGACGGCGATACTGCGCCGCCGCCCGGCGCGCAGGGCGGGGGCGGAGGGTTGCGCCTGCTGTCCAATCATGAATTTTTCACGAAGCTGGGCCGCAAGCTGATCGGGGCGTTGTCCGAATTGACCTCAGACGGGTACGTATTCCGTGTTGACATGCGGCTGCGTCCCAATGGCGACTCCGGCCCGCTCGTGTGCAGCTTGCCGATGCTCGAAGAGTATTTTTACGTGCAGGGCCGCGAGTGGGAGCGGTATGCGTGGATCAAGGGCCGTGTCGTGTCGGAGATATCGAGCGAACCTGCCCGGCGCATCGAACGCCAGTTGGCGTCGCTGGTGCAGCCGTTCGTCTTCCGCCGCTATCTCGATTACGGCGTGATCGGGGCGATTCGTGCCTTGCATGAGCAGATCCGCCACGAGGCGGAGCGGCGCGCGCGCGCCAAACCAGCGCGCATCAACGATATCAAGCTGGGCCGTGGCGGCATTCGCGAAATCGAGTTCAGCGCCCAGGTGTTCCAGTTGATCCGCGGCGGCCAGGAGCCGGAGTTGCGGGTACGCCCGACCTTGGCGGTGCTCGGCGTGGCGGCACGGCGCGGCTGGCTGGCGGCGTCGGTGGCGGCGAAGTTGTCCAACGCCTATCTGTTCCTGCGCCGGCTCGAACACCGTATCCAGTATCTCGACGACGCTCAGACCCACATCCTGCCGACCACGCCGGAGGATCGGCTGGCAGTGGCGCTGGCCATGGGCTTCCCGGACGAAACGTCGTTCATGACCGTGCTCGATGAGCACCGTGAGTTCGTCGCCGAGCAGTTCGACGAAATATTTGCCGACAAGGCGAAAGCGGGCGGCGCGGCCGGACAGGGCGATTGCGAATGTCCGCCACAGTTGTGGAGCGAGTGCCTGGCCGACGAAACGCAGGCGGCCGATCTTGCGGCACAGCTCACGCGCCTCGGGTTCACCGATGCGGCGGGTTCGCTGGAGCGCCTGCGCGCGGTTTGGACTTCGTCGCGCTACAAGGCGCTCAACGAGACCAGCCGAAGCCGCTTCGCCCTGCTGGTCCAACGCGCGGTCGAGGGGGCGAGCGGCACGCCCGAACCCGATGCGATCCTCGCCCGGCTTCTGGATTTGCTCTCGGCCATCAGCCGCCGCAGTTCGTATCTGGCCTTGCTGACCGAGTATCCGCGCGCGCTCGATCGGGTATTGCATGTGCTCGACGGTTCGCGTTGGGCCGCCGGGTACCTGATCCGCCATCCCCAACTGCTCGACGAACTGCTCGACGATGAGGCCTTGGCCGCGCCGTTCGACTGGCCGGCATTCAAGGACCAACTGCGCCGCAGTCTCAACGGCCACGGCGCGGAGGGCAACGTCGAGGTGCAGATGGATATCCTGCGCCGTGCGCATCACGCGGAAGTGTTCCGCATCCTGTTGCTCGATCTGCAGGGTGCGCTGTCCGTCGAAGCGATCAGCGACCGGCTATCCGAGCTCGCCGACGCGATCGTCGACGTCACGATCTCGACGGTGTGGCCGCACGTTACGTCACGTCATCGCGACGTGCCGCGGTTTTCGGTCATTGCCTACGGCAAGCTGGGCGGCAAGGAACTGGGGTACGTATCGGATCTCGACCTGATCTTCCTGTACGAGGATGACGACGATCGCGCGCCCGATGCCTATGCGGCACTTGCGCGCCGCTTCGTCACATGGCTGACGACGCATACGGCGGCCGGCACGCTGTTCGACGTGGACTTGCGTCTGCGGCCGAACGGCTTGTCGGGGCTGCTGGTCACGAGCCTCGAGAGTTTCCGTCAGTATCAGTTCCGCGAAGGCGGCGCCAACACGGCGTGGGTCTGGGAACATCAGGCGCTCACGCGCGCACGTTTTTGCGCGGGCGATCCGGAGATCGGCGCGGCGTTCGAGGACATTCGTGCACAGGTGCTGGCGTCCGAGCGGGAAGCTGTCCCGCTCGCGCAGGAAATCGTGGCGATGCGCCGCAAGGTGCTCGACGGTCACCCGAACCCGACGCCGTTGTTCGACCTGAAACACGACCGCGGCGGGATGGTCGACATCGAGTTCACGGTACAGTATCTGGTGCTGCTGCATTCGGGGGCGCACCCGGCGCTGCTGCGCAACGCGGGCAATATCGCACTGTTGCGCGAAGCGGCCAGGCTGGGGTTGATCAATGAGCCACTGGCCGAGGCCGCCGCTGCGGCGTATCGCATTTATCGCAAGAAGCAGCACAAGTTGCGGCTCGATGGCGTGGAAGCCGCGCGCGTGCCCGCCGGTGACGTGGCCGAAGAGCGCGCAGCGGTGTCGGCGTTGTGGTCGGAGGTGTTCGGCGCTGCGGAAGCGGGCTAGGGCCTGTTCACGCGAGTGTCGGGCTTACAGCGCGAGCATTTCCCGCGCATGCTTGCGCGTGGTGGCAGTGATTTCGACGCCGCCCAGCATGCGCGCGATCTCCTCGACGCGTTCGCCTCGGCCCAAGGGCACGATCTCGCTCAGCGTGGCGTCGCCTTCGCTGCGTTTCTTGACACGCAGATGCTGATGGCCGAGGGCAGCGACTTGCGGCAGGTGCGTGACGCACAGTACCTGGCGGCCTTGTCCCAATTCGCGCAGGAGCCGGCCGACGACTTCGGCGACGGCCCCGCCGATGCCCGAATCCACTTCGTCGAAAATCAGCGTGGGCGTGAGACTCGCGCTGCTCGCGATGACCTGCAGCGCCAGGCTGATCCGGGCAAGCTCGCCGCCGGAGGCGACTTTCGCCAGCGGACGGGTGGGCACGCCCGGATGGCCGGCCACCAGGAAATCGATCGTCTCCAGTCCGAATGATTGCGCTTCCGGCGTGGGCGTCAACGCCACTTCGAAGCGGCCGCCCGGCATCGACAGATCCTGCATCGCGCGCGTGACTTCGCGCGAGAGCGATGCAGCGGCTGTGGCGCGTCCTTTCGACAGTTCGCGCGCGAGCTTCAAGTACGCCGCGTGCGCCGCTTCCGTGGCGGCTTGCATGGCGGCCATATCCTGCGATGCGGTCAGCTCTTCGAGCTGCAGGCGGCGCGCGGCGTGTTCGGTGGGCAGTTGTGCCGGCTGGACACGAAACTTGCGGGCGGCGGAGTGCAGTGCGTCAAGCCGTTGTTCGACCACGGCCAGCCGCTCCGGATCGAGATCGATCTTCTGCGCGTAGTGGGTCAGCGAATGGACGGCCTCACGCAATTGGATTTCGGCGGGTTCGAGCGCGGCGAGCGTATCGGCCAGATCTCCATCGATTTCGGCGAACTGGCGCATTTGATGCACGATGTGCCCCAGCGCCGGCACGATTGCGTTGTCCGATTCGGCGAGCACGTCGAGGGCGCCTTGCGCGCCGCTGATGAGGCTGGCGGCATGGGACAGGCGGCGATGCTCCGCGCTGATGTCGTCCCATTCGCCTTCGACCGGTGCGAGCTTGTCGAGCTCGGCCGCCTGCCACTCGAGCCGCTCACGCTCAAGTTGCAGTTCGCGGTCGCGTCCCCGGGCTTCCTCGCAGCGTTTGACGAGCCGGCGCCAGTCGCGATGCGCGGCGGCCGTGCCGGCGGCCAGTTCGCCCAGGTCGGCGTGGTTGTCGAGCAGCTTGCGTTGGGCTTCGGGCCGCAGCAGCTGCTGGTGCGCGTGCTGGCCGTGAATGTCGACGAGCATGTCGCCCAGCTCACGCAACTGGGCGAGCGTGGCGGGGGTCCCGTTGATGAACGCGCGCGACCGGCCGCCGCTGTCGAGGACGCGGCGCAGCAGCACGCCCCCGTGCTCTTCGAGCGAAAGGGCCTGGGCTTGCAACCAGGCTTCCAGGTCGGGGCGGGCGGCGGCATCGGCGGCGAACTCGGCGGTGATGTCGGCGCGCGCGTGGCCGGTGCGCACCATGCTCGCATCGCCGCGCTCACCGAGCGCCAAGGCCAGGGCATCGATCAGAATCGATTTGCCGGCCCCGGTTTCTCCGGAAAAGACGGTAAAACCCGCGGAAAACTCCAGGTCGAGGCGGTCGACGATCACGAAATCGCGAATCGAGAGGCTGCGTAGCATGGGTCGAAAGGGAGCGGGTTCAGGACAGGCCGTCTTCCGCGGAGATATGTTCGTTCCAGTGCAGCTTGCGCCGCAGCGTGGCGTAATAGTTGTAGCCGACAGGATGCAGGAAGGTGACGGCATGCGCCGAGCGCTTGACGATAATGCGGTCACCCGGCCGCAGCTCGGTGAAGCTCTGCATGTCGAAATTGGCGCTGACTTCACGCCCGGCCACGATGCTGATCACGATATCGGTGGAATCGGGCAGCACGATCGGCCGGTTCGACAGCGCGTGCGGTGCGATCGGCACAAGCACGACACCGCCGAGCATCGGGTGCAGGATCGGTCCGGAGGCGGACAGTGCGTAGGCCGTGGAACCGGTCGGCGTGGCGATGATCAATCCGTCGGACCGTTGCATGTACATGAAGCGGCCATCGACGTCGACGCGCAGCTCCACCATGCCGGAAATCCCGCTGCGATTGACGACGACGTCGTTGAACGCGAGCGTTTCATACAGCACATTGCCTTCGCGTTCGATGCGCGCGGCCAGCAGGGTGCGTTGTTCGGCCTCGAACTGCCCTTCCAGCATCGCCGGCACGACCTGGCGCATGTCGTCGAGCGGGATGTCGGTGATGAACCCGACGCGCCCGTGGTTCACGCCGATCAGCGGCACCTTGGCCGAAGCGAGCTGGCGGCCGACGCCCAGCATGGTGCCGTCGCCGCCGACGACCACCGCGACATCGGCTTGCGTGCCGATCTGCTGGGTGTCGAGCGCGCCATACCCGGCCGCTGCCGCGCCGATATTGTGGGCGGTGTCGCGTTCGAACACGACATGATGACCGCGCTGCGAGATGCAGGCGGCCAGCGCCAGCAGTGGCTCGGCAACGCCGTCGGCATTGTATTTGCCGATCAGTGCGACGGTCTTGAAGGGGCTCCCGGTTTTCATGCCGTCATTACACCATAAGTCGATGACCACAACCATCGGACTTGGCTGAAATTGCGGTTTCCCGCCATATGTGGCCCGGAATGGCGCGCGGCGTGCGCAAAAATGGGGCGTCGCGGGCCGACGGCGGTTGCCGACCCGCGCCCGGCCATTTCGCGTTACAATTTTTCCATGCTAGATCCCCGTGCGCAAACGCTCCTCAAGACACTGATCGAACGGTACATCGTTGATGGCCAGCCGGTCGGCTCGCGCACGCTTTCCCGTTTCTCGGGGCTCGACCTGAGTCCGGCGACCATTCGCAACGTGATGTCCGACCTCGAAGCGCTGGGCTTCGTGGCAAGTCCGCACACGTCGGCCGGCCGGGTGCCGACGCCGCGCGCGTACCGGTTGTTCGTCGACACGATGCTCGCCGTACACCCGCTGGAAGAAGCGGTGCACCAATTGGCGACGCAGGTCCAGACACGCCTGCAGCCGGCCGGGCCGCAGCAACTGGTGGCGTCGGCCGCGCAGGTGCTGTCGAATCTGTCGCAGTTCGCCGGGGTGATCCTGACGCCGCGCCGCAGCCAGGTGTTTCGTCAACTGGAGTTTCTGCGTCTGTCGGAAAAGCGGGTGCTGCTGATCATCGTCACGCCCGAAGGCGACGTGCAGAACCGCATCATTGTCTCGAATCGCGATTATTCACCGTCGCAACTGGTCGAGGCCGGCAATTATCTGAACGCGCATTTCGGCGGGCAAAGTTTTGACGAAATCCGCAATCATCTGCGCGGTGAGCTCGATTCGCTGCGCAGCGACATGAGCGGGCTGATGCAGGCGGCCGTGGAAGCCGGCAGCGATGTGATGGCCGACAACAAGGAAAGCGTCCTGATTTCAGGGGAACGCAATCTGCTCGGCGTGGAAGATCTGTCGTCGAACATGGACCGGCTGCGCAAGCTGTTCGATGTATTCGAGTCCAAAACCGGTCTGCTGCAGTTGCTCGATGTCTCGAGCCGCGCGGAAGGCGTGCAGATCTTCATCGGCGGGGAGTCGAATCTCGTGCCGATCGAGGAAATGACGGTCGTCACGGCACCGTATGAGGTCGACGGACGTGTCGTCGGCACGCTCGGTGTCATCGGCCCGACGCGCATGGCCTACGAACGCGTGATTCCGATCGTGGATATCACCGCGAAGCTGCTTTCGAACGCGCTTAGTCAGCACTGATCTTTTTACTACCCCCTCGCGGCTTTCGTCGCGGTCGTGCTCGCCCGCTCCCGGGGCCGCCAACGGATCTTCAACACCGGCTCAATTTGCCCGGCTTGCCATCGTGTAATGGCTGGTTACAAAGTGCCAACATTCGCTTGCAGCAGCTTTCGCTATAGACGGCTACCGTTAAGGCATCAACGTCACTCGACGTTTTGATTCATCGGTGGCTGTACCCGGCCGCAGCGGAGATTCCATGAAAGTCCGTGTTCCCTGGCATATCGTGGTGCTCGTCGCATTGACATGCATCACCGCCGGCGCAGCCTCGCTGGCCCGCGCGCAAAGCGATCCGCCCGGTCGCGTAGCCCGCCTCAACGACTTTAACGGCACGGTGACCTACGCGCCGGCGGGTACCGACAACTGGGTTTACGCTCACCGGAATCGCCCGCTCACGAGCGGCGATGCGGTGTGGGTCGACCGCGGCTCGCGCGCGGAAATGCACATCGGCGGCACCGCCGTCCGGCTCGGACCGGAAACGAGTGCGCGCCTGCTGGCTGTCACCGATCAGAATGTGCAACTGAACGTAACGCAAGGTACGCTCTCGCTGCGCCTGCGACGCGTCGACCCGAACCAGCCCTACGAGATCGATACGCCCAATCTGGCGTTCGTCCCCCAACAGGCGGGCGTGTATCGGCTCGACGTCGATCCGGCCGGCGTGACCACCGTCACGGTCTGGCAGGGCTACGGCACGATCTACGGGGAGGGGACGTCGCTGCCTATCGCGCAGGGACAGCGCTTGCGGCTAGCCGGAACGAATCTGCTCCAGCAACCGCTGACAGGGCCGATCGAGGTCGATGCGTTCGATGACTGGGGCCGTGCGCGCGACGCCAGGGAAGACGCGTCAGTGTCCGCCCGGTATGTGCCGCGTGACATGACCGGCTTCGAAAGCCTCGACGATTACGGTACCTGGGAGGATACGGCGAGCTATGGCACGGTATGGGTGCCGAGCGAGACTCCGGACGACTGGGCGCCATACCGTACCGGACACTGGGCGTGGATTGCGCCATGGGGCTGGACATGGGTCGACGAGGCGCCGTGGGGGTTTGCGCCGTATCACTATGGCCGTTGGGCCTACCTCAACGCGCGCTGGTGCTGGGTGCCGGGTCCGGTCGCCGTGCGCCCGGTGTACGCGCCGGCATTGGTCGGCTGGGTCGGCGGCAGCAGCGGCAATAACGGCTGGAGCGTGGCGCTCGCAGCCGGGGGCGCCGGCGTGGCCTGGTTCCCGCTGGGACCGCATGATCCGTATCGCCCCGCGTACCACACCAGTTCGGCGTACATCACGCAGATCAACCGGTCGACAGTGATCAGCACGACGAACATCAATGTCCAGAACAATATTCAGAACAATGTCTTCGTGAACCGGAGCGTGCGCAACGCGGTCACGGCCGTGCCGGCGGGCGCGTTCGTGCAAGGGCGGCCCGTGAGGGAGGTTCGGAGTGAACTCGCCAACCCGCGCCAAGGTCAACCGGCGTGGCACGTGGGCAATTCGCCGGGCGTGGCGCCAGTACGCCAGAGCCTGATCGGCGCGGCTCGCCCCGCGCAAGTGGTGCCGCCGCGCGAAGCGTTCGAACGGCCGGTGCTCGCCACGCGCGCACCGCAGGGGCCGCAAGGGCCGTCCCGTGAACTCACGTCCGGTCTGCGCCCGGTACAGGGCGCGGGCGGGCAGCCGCTGCGCTTCGATCAAGCGCCGGGACGCGGACCGGCCCGCAATGGCGGCAACGCGCCGCAAGGACGCTTGGCGCCCCAAGTGACCGTGGTCGGCACCGGTGGGGCGCCGCGTGGCGCCGGACCCCAAGGCGTTCCCGCGACGCCGGGCACGCCGCGTGAACCGGGCGTGCCGGGAACGCCGCGTGTGCCGGGGTCACCCGGTGTGCGCGAATCGGGCGTGCCGCATCCGCCCGCGAGCCAAATGCCGCAAGACGTTGGCCGTCCGGGGCCTGGCCCCGGCGACGGCCGTGCACCGCAGCGCTTCGAAAGCCGTCCGCAAGGGGGGCAGGCGCCCGTGAATCCGAACGACGTGCCCCGTCCGACGCGCGTGCCATCGCAGGTGGAGCGTCCACAAACGCCACCGCCGCAGATGGAGCGTCCGCAGGCACCGCGTCCGCAGCCTCAGTTCGAGCGTCCGCAAATGCCGCCGCCGCAGATGGAGCGTCCGCAGGCACCGCGTCCGCAGCCTCAGGTCGAGCGTCCGCAGCCGCAGCCGCAAATGGAGCGCCCGCAGCCGCCACGTCCGCAACCGCAGCCGCAAATGGAGCGCCCGCAGCCACCACGTCCGCAGCCGCAGCCGCAAATGGAGCGCCCGCAGCAGCCACGTCCGCAACCACAGCCGCAAATGGAGCGCCCGCAGCCGCCACGTCCGCAACCGCAGCCGCAAATGGAGCGCCCGCAGCCGCAAATGGAACGGCCGCAGCCGGCGCCTCGTCAGCAACCGCAGGAGCGCCCCCATCCGCAGCCGAATGAGGCGCCGCGGCAGGACGCCCTGCCGCATGGCCAGTTGCATGGACCGGACGCGGCTCGCGCGCATCTGTCCGCCGACGGGCGCGCAGCGCGCGAGACGCGATCGTGACGGCGAAGCGCGGGGATTGCGGTAAAGTACGTCCCATGCGCTTCGACCAAGAACCTATCGCCTCCTACGGCCAGACCGGCAAGACGGCGGTGCTGCTGATTAATCTCGGCACGCCGGACGAGCCGCGTCCGGCCGCCGTGCGCCGCTACCTCCGGGAATTCCTGTCCGACCCGCGTGTCGTGGAAATCCCGGCAGCGCTCTGGCAACCGCTGCTGCGCCTCGTGATCCTGCCATTGCGAGGCCGCCAGTCGGCGCAGAAATACGCCAAGGTCTGGATGCGCGAAGGCTCACCGCTCAAGGTCCATACCGAACATCAAACCGCCGCGCTGCGCCAATTGCTGCTCGCGAACGACTACGACGTGATCGTCGATTACGCGATGCGCTACGGTAATCCGTCAATCAGCGACAAGATGCGTCAATTGCGGCAGGCCGGCGTGGAACGGATCCTCGTGCTGCCGCTGTATCCGCAGTATTCGAGCAGCACCACGGCGGCCGCCGCCGACGAAGTCTTCCGCGTGCTGCGCCACCTGCGCAATCAGCCGGATGTCCGCACGGTGCGTCAGTATCACGACCATCCGTCCTATATCGACGCCCTTCGCCAACAGGTCGAGGCCTATTGGCAGCAGCACGGCCGTCCCGATTTTGCGGCGGGCGAACGTCTCCTGCTCAGTTTTCACGGGGTGCCGCGCCGCACGCTCGATCTGGGCGATCCGTATCACGATCAATGCCT
Source organism: Pandoraea terrae (assembly GCF_902459695.1). Taxonomy (GTDB): domain Bacteria; phylum Pseudomonadota; class Gammaproteobacteria; order Burkholderiales; family Burkholderiaceae; genus Pandoraea; species Pandoraea terrae. The sequence goes on along the minus strand of NZ_CABPRZ010000033.1, from coordinate 24,805 downwards.
GAAAACCGGCAAACTGCTCGCGGAAGCGCTACAGTTGTCCGAGACGGCGTGCCGCCTCACCTTCCAGTCGCGCTTCGGCAAGGCGGAATGGCTGCAGCCGTACACGGCACCAACGCTCGAGGAGCTCGGCCGCGCCGGGACGTCGCGCGTCGATGTGTTCTGCCCCGGTTTCACATCCGATTGTCTTGAGACGCTCGAGGAAATCAATATGGAGGGGCGCCACGCGTATGCGGCGGCCGGCGGCCGCGCGTTCCACTTCATTCCGTGCCTGAACGCATCGCCCGCCTGGATCACGGCGCTCGGCGAGATTGCGGCGCGTCATCTGCAAGGCTGGCCGATCCTGCCCGAGGCAGAGGCTGAAGCCACGCGTGCCCGCGCGGAGGCATCGGCCGCCGCGCGCCAGGGAGTGCGGGCATGACAGTCAAGTTCGACGATTCGCCGGGCGCTGCCACCCGGATCGACAAGTGGCTATGGGCCGCACGCTTCTTCAAGACGCGCTCGCTCGCCACCGAGGCAGTCGACCGCGGGCGCGTGCTGTGCAACGAGGCGCGGGTGAAGCCGGCGCGCGACGTGCATGCCGGCGATCTGCTGTCCGTCGACAACGGGAGCACACGCTGGGAAGTGCGTGTCAAGGCGATCGCGGATGTGCGCGGCCCCGCGACGCTCGCTCAAACGCTGTACGAGGAAACCGAGGGAAGCCGGCTGCGGCGCGCGGAGGAAAATGAGCGGCGGCACCTGTTTCAGGAACCGGCGGCGCAAATGCACGGTCGGCCGACCAAGCGCGACCGGCGCAGGTTAGGCAATCTGGGCGGGGAGTGAAACGTCTGAAAAGCTGAGAGTTCAGCACCGCGCCGGGTGGGGGCGCGGTGGGTCGATCGAAGGCAATGCACCGGATGGGAAACGTATGTCGCAGTCAGCAGGCGACAATTCCGGAAAAAACGCGTGATCGGGATGAAACGCCGAGCGCGGACACTCAGCGCAGGCCGATCGGGACGAACGGCGCGCCCTGGCGCATGTCGTGAGGCATGCCCAGATACTGATGAAATACCGCACGGACGCCGCCGTACTCGGTATCGCGGCGCGTTACCGCGCCCGACAGGCAAATCATGACGGTGCCCGCCGTTACCAGCGCCAGGACGAACACAACAGCCAACGGCAGCTTCATGATGCGCTCCTTTCGCGAAGCAAAGCCCAGCCAAGGCCCCTCAGCCCGCGCCGGCACGACGCGGACCGTAATTCATCTTAGTTCGCGCCGCGTACCGATACAATAGAGGCTTCGTAACGCGTGTAACCGGATGTGGCGCCCGCCGGAAGCTCAACCGACCCGGCTCGCGGCAGCCCTTGAAACCGGCGAGAGCATCCCCACACTCTGAAGGGAATTGGAACCTGTCATGCATCGCTCTGGTGCGTGGCGCGAATTTTACCGACGACACAGACATGATGACTGATCAGCAAAATACTCCCGTCCAGCCGATCCCGGCACAAGCCGAGACTACGCCGAACGCCGATGCCGCGGCATCCGCCGGGTCGGAAGGGTTGCCCTCGGTCGAGGCGCAGCTGGCCGCCGCGCAGGCCGAAGCCCGCGAGAAACACGATCAACTGCTGCGCGCCCGTGCAGAGGGCGAGAACATCCGCCGCCGCGCGCAGGAAGACGTCGCCAAGGCACACAAATTTGCCGTCGAAAGCTTTGCCGAATATCTCCTGCCGGTCGTCGACAGCCTGGAAGCCGCGCTGGCCGACACCTCGGGCGACGTCGCCAAGACGCGCGAAGGCGTCGAGCTGACGTTGCGCCAGCTCACGCAAGCGTTCGAGAAGGGCAAGATCACGGTGATCAATCCGGTCGGCCAGAAATTCGATCCGCATCAGCACCAGGCGATTTCGATGGTGCCGGCCGACCAGGAACCGAATACGGTCGTGGCCGTGCTGCAGAAGGGCTACCTGATCGCCGACCGTGTGCTGCGCCCGGCGCTCGTCACCGTGGCCGCCGCCAAGTAAGGGCGCGCCTCGCCCGGAACCGGACCCATGCCCGCCGAAATGTCCGATACGACGGATCCGCTCGAATCGTCCGCTGCCGGCGGGGCGCACGCCCCGGGCGGCGTCGACGCGACGGCGTTCACGGCGTTCGGCATGCGCGAATTGACCGCCGGGACCTTCGACGCCGAACTGGCGCGGGCGGGCGACGCGCTGGCTGTCGTGTTCTTCTGGGGTGTCGACTGTTTCAACTGCGAGGTTGCGAAGAAAACGATGCTCCTCCAGCGCGAGGCCATCGAGGCCCTGAATCTGCGCTGGTACCACGCGAACGTGTACCAGGAGCGTGCGCTGGGCACCCGGTTTGCGCTCCACGGCGTGCCGTCGTTCTTCTTTTTCCACGCAGGCAGGAAGCTGGGCCGCGCCACCGGTTGGCAGGGGGTGCCGCAGTTTGGCATGGCGGTGGCCGCCGCACGCGAGAAAATTGCCGCATTTTCCGCAAAAAAGGCATAACCGGACACGACGTAGGGTCTTGAAATGCCCTTCGCGGCACCCATATTTCGTACAGATTGGAATTGAACGGGGCGAACCCTCACGCAAGCCCCTCGAAAAGACGCTAGGAGAGAATTGAAAATGGGCAAAATCATCGGTATTGACCTGGGCACCACGAACTCGTGCGTGGCCATCATGGAAGGCAATCAGGTCAAGATCATCGAAAATGCGGAAGGCGCGCGCACCACGCCGTCGATCATCGCTTACATGGAAGACGGCGAGGTGCTCGTCGGCGCCCCGGCCAAGCGCCAGGCGGTCACGAATCCGCGCAATACGCTGTACGCCGTCAAGCGCCTGATCGGCCGCCGCTTCGAAGAGAAGGAAGTCCAGAAGGACATCGGCCTGATGCCGTACAAGATCGTCAAGGCCGACAATGGCGACGCCTGGGTCGAAGTGCGCGACAACAAGTTTGCCCCGCCGCAAATTTCCGCCGATGTCCTGCGCAAGATGAAGAAAACGGCCGAGGACTACCTCGGCGAGCCGGTCACGGAAGCCGTGATCACGGTGCCGGCGTACTTCAACGATAGCCAGCGCCAGGCGACGAAAGACGCCGGCCGCATCGCAGGTCTCGAAGTCAAGCGCATCATCAACGAGCCGACGGCCGCGGCCCTGGCCTTCGGCCTCGACAAGAAGGAAGGCGGCGACCGCAAGATCGCCGTGTATGACCTCGGCGGCGGCACGTTCGACATCTCGATCATCGAGATCGCGGACGTCGACGGCGAACACCAGTTCGAAGTGCTCTCGACCAACGGCGACACGTTCCTGGGCGGTGAAGACTTCGACCAGCGCATCATCGACTACATCATCGCCGAGTTCAAGAAGGAACAAGGCGTCGATCTGTCGAAGGATGTCCTGGCGCTGCAACGCCTGAAGGAAGCCGCTGAAAAGGCGAAGATCGAACTGTCGTCGAGCCAGCAGACGGAAATCAACCTGCCGTACATCACGGCCGACGCCTCGGGTCCGAAGCACTTGAACCTGAAGATCACGCGCGCCAAGCTTGAAGCGCTCGTTGAAGACCTGATCGAACGCACGATCGAACCTTGCCGCCTGGCAATCAAGGACGCCGGCGTGAAGGTCAGCGACATCCACGACGTGATTCTGGTCGGCGGCATGACGCGTATGCCCAAGGTGCAGGAGAAGGTCAAGGAGTTCTTCGGCAAGGAACCGCGCAAGGACGTGAATCCGGACGAAGCGGTGGCCGCCGGCGCCGCCATTCAGGGTTCGGTCCTGTCGGGCGACCGCAAGGACGTGCTGCTGCTGGACGTGACTCCGCTGTCGCTCGGTATCGAGACGCTGGGCGGTGTCATGACCAAGATGATCCAGAAGAACACCACGATCCCGACGAAGCACGCGCAAACGTTTTCGACGGCGGACGACAACCAGCCGGCCGTGACCATCAAGGTGTTCCAGGGCGAACGCGAAATGGCCTCGGGCAACAAGCTGCTGGGCGAGTTCAACCTCGAGGGCATTCCGCCGGCAGCACGCGGCACGCCGCAGATCGAAGTGACCTTCGATATCGACGCCAACGGCATTCTGCACGTCGGCGCGAAGGACAAGGCCACGGGCAAGGAAAACAAGATCACCATCAAGGCGAACTCGGGTCTGTCGGAAGCCGAGATCCAGCAAATGGTGAAAGATGCCGAGCTCAACGCCGAGGAAGACAAGAAGGCGCGCGAGCTGGCCGATGCCCGCAACCAGGGCGACGCGCTCGTGCACAGCACCCGCAAGGCGCTGACCGAGTACGGCGACAAGATCGAAGCGGCCGAGAAGGAAGCCATCGAAGCGTCGATCAAGGAATTGGAAGATGCCCTGCGCGGCTCGGACAAGGCTGACATCGATGCCAAGGTTCAGGCGCTGGCGACCACCAGCCAGAAGCTCGGCGAAAAGATGTACGCCGACATGCAGGCACAGGCTGGCGCAGCCGGTGCAGCGGGCGGTGAAGCCAAGCACGACGACAATGTCGTCGACGCCGACTTCAAGGAAGTCAACGAGAAGAAGTAAGCGTGCATGCCGCGCGCGGCGTGTTCGAGCGCCGCGCGTGCGGGCCGGGACAGGGGCAACCAGACAGGTTGAACTCGTCCCGGCTTTTTGCCTGATGGCGAGCATCACGCACCAGTGGAAAGACTTATGTCCAAACGCGATTATTACGAGATCCTCGGGGTCGCCAAAAACGCCAGCGACGATGAGCTGAAGAAGGCTTATCGCAAGCTCGCGATGAAGTATCACCCCGATCGCAATCCTGACAGCAAGGATTCCGAAGCGAAGTTCAAGGAGGTCAAAGAGGCCTACGAGATGCTCAGCGACACCCAGAAGCGTGCCGCGTACGACCAGTACGGCCACGCCGGCGTCGACCCGAACATGGGGGGCTTCGGTGGTGCGCAGGGCGGCTTCGGTGGCGGGTTCGCCGATGCTTTCGGGGACATCTTCGGCGATATCTTCGGTGCCGGCGGCCCTGGCGGCGGACGCGGCGGCCGTGGCGGCCCGCAGGTATACCGCGGTGCGGACCTGCGCTACAACATGGAAATTACGCTGGAGCAGGCCGCCAACGGTTTCGACACGCAAATCCGCGTGCCGAGCTGGGAAAGCTGCGATGTCTGCGAAGGCTTGGGCGCAAAGCCCGGCACGAAGCCGGAAACCTGCCCGACCTGCGGCGGCTCCGGTTCGGTGCGCATGTCGCAGGGTTTCTTCAGCATCCAGCAGACGTGTCCGAAGTGCCACGGCACGGGCAGCTACATCCCGGATCCGTGCACCAATTGTCACGGCGCGGGGAAGATCAAGAAGACCAAGACGCTCGAAGTCAAGATTCCGTCAGGCATCGAGGACGGCATGCGCATTCGCTCGGCCGGCAATGGCGAACCGGGCGTGAATGGCGGTCCGCCGGGAGATCTGTACGTCGAGATTCACATCAAGCAGCACAGCGTGTTCGAGCGTGACGGCGACGACCTGCATTGCCAGATGCCGATTTCGTTCGCCACTGCGGCACTGGGCGGCGATATTGACGTGCCAACACTGCATGGCAAGGCGACATTCCCCGTGCCCGAAGGTACGCAGACCGGCAAGACATTCCGGCTGCGCGGCAAGGGCATCAAGGGCGTGCGCGCGAGTTATCCGGGCGATCTGTACGTTCACGTGCAGGTCGAGACGCCCATCAAGCTCGACGAGAAGCAAAAGGAAATCTTGCGCAACTTCGACACCTCGCTCAAGGAAGGCGGCGCCCGTCACAGCCCGCAGAGCAAGGGCTGGTTCGATCGCGTGAAGCAATTCTTCGAGTAATGCCATGAACCACGCTGTGCCGATGGCCGCGTTTGCGCTGCTCGACGACAGCGCCGATCCGGCCCACGGCGCGCGGCTGTACACCGGGCTCGTGCGTGAGGTGACTTGCGCCGGGCCCGCGTCGTTGGCGGCGTCGTTGCAAGAGATCGAAGTGGCAACGCGCAACGGGCTCCATGCCGTGTTGCTGGCCGATTATGAGTTTGGCGTGCGTCTGTCCGGCGTGGCGACCGTCCATACGGAAGCTGCGCCGGGCGCTTTGCGCGGGTTGTTGTTTGCGCGCATGATCCGGCTCGATGCTGCCGGCACGCAGGCGTGGCTCGCCGCGCAGGACGGCGCGAGCGAGGACTCGGACGCGGTGCCGGGCGTTGCCGGCACCGCGCATCTGCGCGCGGACATCACGCAAGACGCCTTCGCCGAGGCGATTTCGCGCATCCACGGCTGGCTTGCCGACGGCGAGTGCTACCAGATCAATTACACCTACCGGCTGCATTTCGACGCGTTCGGCTCGCCAGTCGCGCTCTATCGCCGTTTGCGCGCACGGCAACCGGTGCCGTTCGGCGCACTGATTGTCCTGCCCGATGTCGAAGCGCCCGCGCAGCCCGGCCGCGCGATCCTGTCGTTGTCTCCCGAACTCTTCGTGCGCCACCACGACGGCAAGCTCATGGCCAAGCCGATGAAGGGCACCGCGCCCGCCTCGGGCGATGCGGTCATCGACGCCGAACGCAGCGGCGCGCTGGCCGTCGATGAAAAGAATCGCGCGGAGAATCTGATGATCGTCGATTTGCTGCGCAACGACCTCGGCCGCCTCGCCACGCCCGGTTCGGTACGTGTGCCCGCGCTGTTCGAAGTCACGCGGTTCGCAAGCGTGTTGCAGATGACGTCGACGGTAACGGCTGACCTGCCGCCGGGCGTGGGTTTCGACGCGGTGCTTCGCGCGTTGTTTCCCTGCGGCTCGATCACGGGCGCACCCAAACATCGCACGATGCAGTTGATCGGTGAGCTCGAAGCGGCGCCGCGCAATCTGTACACCGGGGCCATCGGCTGGCTTGACGCCCCGCGCGACGGCGCCGCCGGTCTCGGCGATTTCTGCCTGTCCGTGGCGATACGTACGCTTGAGCTCGACCCGCCACGCGGCGATGGCTTGCGCCCGGGGCGTCTCGGCGTGGGCGCCGGCATCGTGCTCGACAGCCGCGCCGAAGATGAATGGGACGAGTGCCGTCTAAAGGCGCAGTTCCTGACGGCGCTCGAGCCCGGCTTCCAGTTGATTGAAACGATGGCTGCCACCCGCGGCGAGGGGATTCGTCATCTCGATCGGCATTTGCAGCGGCTATCGGCGTCGGCGGCGTATTTCGGCTTTCGCTGCGACCCCGTCATGTTGCGGGACGCGCTGGCGGCGCTGTGTGCGCAGCTTCCGGACGAACGGCAGCACCGCGTGCGCCTTGCGCTGGCGCATGACGGCACGCCGGCGCTCACGCATGGCGCACTGGCGCCGCTGACCTCGGTCGCGGTCTTGCTTGCCGACAGCACGCAGGCCACGCTTGCCGATGATCTCTTCCTGCGTCACAAGACGACCGTGCGCGCGCGCTACGACGCCGCCTGGCAAGCGGCCGAGGCGCAGGGCGCGTTCGATACGCTGTTCTTCAATGAACGCGGCGAATTGACCGAAGGCGGGCGCAGCAATGTGTTCGTCAAACGCAACGGGCGGTGGGTCACCCCGCCGCTGAGCACGGGCGTGCTGCCGGGCGTCATGCGCGCCGTGCTGCTTGAAGATCCGGCGTGGGACGCCGCGGAGGCGGTTATCACCCGAGACGATCTGCTTGCGGCCGATGACATCGTCGTGTGCAATGCCTTGCGTGGCGCGTTGCCGGCGCGCATCGTCGGCGGCTGACCGCGGACCGCCGTGCCGCACGGCCCCGTAGCAGTTCAATCTTCTGATGGCGTAGCATCCTGATTTCAGAATGTGACCCGGAGACCCCATGCCCGTCTGCGGTTTCGTTGGCTGCGCCGCCCATGGCGCAAGGGCTCAACTGCCCTGACGCCCGGCGATCGCCGGCACGAACAGATCGCTCCATTTTGCAGGCCGCGTCTTGATGGTGCCCGCACGGCCCATGAACTCGACATACTGCATCAGGCCGTTCGGCGTCGTCGAGAACTGCATGCCGGGGTCGGCGAGCATCGTCTCGATTTCCGCTTGCGGCAGATTGATCTTCGACACGCGCAGGAAGGTCTTCGCGGCGCCCGCGCGGTCCTTCGCGATGTACGCCGCCGCCTCATCCTGCGCCGCCAGGATGGCCTGCACCAGCTTCGGATTCTGATCGGCGAACTGCTTCGGCGCAAACAGGACGTCGATCGTGATGTTGCCGAGGACGTCCGTCGAATTGAGCACGCGCCTGATTTTCGGATCCTTCACTTCCTGATACGAGAACGGCGGCGACGTGAAGTGCGCGGTGATTTCCGTCTTCCCGGACAACAGGGCGCTGACGGCCTCCGGGTGGCTCAGGCTGACGGTCTGCGGATCGAGTTTCGCGTAATTTTCCACGCCGAATGTCTTTGCGACGGCCATTTGCAGCACGACCGCCGACAGCGACGTCTTGATGCCCGGGATGGCAATCTTGTCGCGCGGCGTGAAGTCCTTGAGCGACTTGATGTTCGCATTGTTCGTGTTGAGCCACAGCGGCCCGGTCGACAACGCCGACAGCCCGATCACTTCCGAGCGCGGAATGCCGTGCGCCTTTGACCAGAGGGTGACGAACCCCGGCGCGCCGGTGCCGGCCACATCGAGATTGCCGGCCAGCATCGCGTCGTTGATGACGTTGCCGCCGTCGAGGACCGTCCACGTCGTTTTTACGTCGCCCAGCCCCATGGTCCTGGCGTGCTTCTCGATCAGATGCTGGTCGCGCATCACCATCAGCGGCAGGTACAGGATGCCGTAGCCGTGCGACAGGCGCACCGTGCCGGCTTCGGCGTGGGCGAGGTTGCCGACGGTTGACACGGCAGTGGCGCAGGCCAGCGCCAGCGTGGACAGCCAGCGCGAGAAATGACGTCGATTCATGATGTTGTTGTCTCCGGATAGTTGGAATTATTCATGTGCGCGGCGGCGCGTCAATGCTGCATGCCCCAGCGGTGCAGCGTCCGTTTCTCGATCCGCGCGAACAGCAGGTTCTCTACGGCCAGACCGATGATGATGACGAAGAACAGACCGGCGAAGACATTGGCCGTCTCCAGTGCATTGCGGTTTTCGAAGATGTACCAGCCGAGGCCGCCCGAACCGGACGACACGCCGAATACGAGTTCGGCGGCGATCAGCGTGCGCCACGCAAATGCCCAGCCTACCTTGAGACCGGTGAGAATGCTCGGGAACGCCGCGGGAATCAGCACGTGGCGTACCAGGGCGAAGCGCTTGAGACCATAGTTCTGGCCGACCATGCGCAGCGTTTTCGACACGCCCCGGAAGCCGCTGTGCGTGTTAAGCGCAACCGCCCACAGCACCGAGTGGACGAGCACGAAGATCACACTGCCGTTGCCGAGTCCGAACCAGATCAGCGCCAGCGGCAGCAGCGCGATGGCGGGCAAGGGGTTGAACATCGCCGTCAGGGTCTCGAGCAGATCGTTGCCGATCCTTGAGCTGATGGCGATCGTGGTCAACAGCGCGGCCAGCGCGATGCCGAGGCCGTAGCCGATCAGCAGCGTCTTAAGCGAGATCGCGGCGCGCATCAGCAGCACACCGCTTGTCAGGCCGCCGGCGAAGGCACCGACCGTTTCGCTGAAACTGGGGAAAAGCAGGGCGTTGTCGAGCCAGCGGCCGTAGATCTCCCAGATGATCGCGAGGACGACCAGGATGGCTGTCTTGCGCAGCCAGCTGATACGGTAAAGGGTTTCGAAGGCCGACAACGGGCGCTGGATCGACGACAGTTCGGCGTGCGCGGGTTCGAGTACGATCTCGGGCCGCACCACGGGTTGGATGGCGTTCATGGTGGTCTCGTCAGTGGGCGAACAGGAGTTGGTCGATACGCGTCTCGAGCGCGCTCTGATGGGCCGTGCCCAGCAGTTCCGGCGCGATGCTGTTCAGCTCGGCCTTGACCTGTCCCGGGTGCGGCGACAGCAGCAGGATGCGCGTGCCGATGCGGATGGCTTCGTCGATGCCGTGGGTGACGAACAGCACGGTAAAGCGGGTGTCGTCCCACAGACGCAGCAGTTCGTCCTGCATCTTGCGGCGCGTGAGCGCATCGAGTGCCGCGAAGGGTTCATCCATCAGCAGCACGTCGGGCTCCATCGCCATGCCGCGCGCGATCGATACGCGCTGCTTCATGCCGCCTGACAGGGTGTGCGGGTAGCTGTCGATGAACTTCGCGAGGCCAACCATCCCGATGTAATGCGCGGCGCGCTCGGCGGCTTCGCGGCCTTTCAGGCGGCCGCTTGCGGTCAACGCGAATTCGACATTCTGACGCACCGTTTTCCAGGGCAGCAGCTGGTCGAACTCCTGGAATACCATCATCCGGTCAGGGCCCGGTTGCATGACGGCCTTGCCGTGCAGGCGAATCTCGCCATGCACGGGCGGCAGGTAGCCGCCGATGGCCTTGAGCAAGGTGGATTTGCCGCAGCCGGACGGTCCGAGCAACACGAAGCGGTCGCCCGGATAGACATTGAAACTGACCTGCTGGGCGGCGGTGACGAGATAGTCGTCGGTCTTGTACTGCAACGTGACAGCATCGATTTCCAACAGCGGCCGCACGGGGGCCGCCGCCGGCGTCTCGGCCGAGGGGGTGTCAATTCGCATTGCGCGTCTCCGGTTTCATGCTCTTATAATCGGCCTCAATACTAAGCAGCGAAGCTGTAATGAAGCTGACATGGCGGCCGGCCCCGGGAGACGAACGAGACATGCGCATCATGCTGGTGGAAGACACCGTGGACGTGGCCGAAGCGATCGCGGCGCAATTGCGCCGGCTCGGCCATGCGCTCGATTGCGAAACGGATGGCGCCGCTGCGGCCGCCCGCATCGGCGACGACTACGATCTGCTGATTCTCGATGTCATGTTGCCCCACGTCGACGGATTCGAATTGCTCAAGCGCGTGCGCGAACGCGGGCTGTCGACGCGCGTCCTCATGCTGACCGCCTGCGCGGAGATCGAGGAACGCGTGCGCGCCCTGGACCTCGGCGCCGACGACTACCTCACCAAACCGTTCGACTTTCGCGAACTTGAAGCGCGTGTGCGCGCCTTGATGCGGCGCACCGGGCAGGATGCGACCAACCGTCTCGCTTGCGCCAATCTCACGCTTGATCGAAAGAGCCGCGGTGTCGAGATCGACGGCCAACCGGTGGAGCTGACACGCCGCGAGGTGACGTTGCTGGAGATTCTGGCGGCGCGTCCGGGCCGCATCTTCGGCAAGGACGAACTGATGGACCGCCTGTACGGCGACGAACCGGCGCCGAACGCCAATGCGATCGAGCAGTATGTCGCGCGTCTGCGCAAGAAGCTCGCTGCCGCGAATTTCCAGATCCGGACCTTACGCGGACTGGGCTATCAGCTCATGCTGTCATGATCATTCCGGGCCGTTCGCTCTATCTCCGGCTGGTCGTCCGCATGGGAGCGGTACTGGCCTTCAGCGCCGCAGCGGTCTTGCTCGGCATCTGGTTTTCGACCCGCGCGGCGGTCGATCGCGCCTATGACCGCTGGTTGGTCGGCAGCGCGCTGCAAGTGGCCGAGAACACGTGGTATCAGAACGGCGAGGTCAATGTCGACGTGCCGCTGGCCGCCTTCTCTGCACTCGCGACGGGCGATCAGATCTTCTACACCGTGATGGATCCGAACGGACGCTCTGTGGCCGGCGATTCCGAATTCCATCCGGCGATTCCGTGGGACAAACTGGCGGACGGGCCGATCGTCGTCGATGGCGTGTATCAGGAAATGCCGGTGCGCATCGCGATTGTCGGCCGCCGCATGCCGGTGCCGGGACCGCATGCGTGGGCCGTTGTCGCGCTGGCGCACACGCAGCATGCGCGCCAGGCATTCACGCGAGCGCTCGCGGATAACACGCTGCTCATCACCATGGTCACCGGCATCATGACGCTGCTGGCGGCGCTCTGGACGCTGCGCCAGGCGCTGGCGCCGCTCAAGCAGATCGAAGCGGCGATTCGTGCCCGCGATTCCAACGATCTTTCGCCGATGGCCGTGACGGCGCCGTCGGAGACGCTGGCGCTGGTCGGCGCGATCAACGATTTCATGCAGCGGCTGGCCACCTCGCGTGCCTTGATGCGGCGCGTGATCGGCGACGCCGCGCATCAGTTGCGCACTCCCGTTACCGCCTTGACGGCGCAGGCCGAATTGTTGTCGCAAGCGGGCGACGACGCGACGCGGCAGTCGCATGTCGCCCGTCTGCAAAAGCAGGCCCGCGGTCTCGGCGCACTGATCCATCAGCTGATCAACCATGCCATGGTCCAGCACCGCGCCGACAGTGTGGCGCCCGTGCCGGTTGATCTCGCCGAATTGTTGCGCGAGGCCATGCGTGAGTCGCTCTCGTATGCCACGCGGGACATCGATTTTGCGCTGAGCGCGCCCCAGGCGCCGTGCTGGGTCGCCGGCGATGCGTTGAGCTTGCGCGAGGCGGTCAAGAACGTGCTGGTCAACGCGCTGGCGTATGGTGCGCCGCACCAGCTGCACGTCGATCTGACGGCCAATGAAGCCGAGTGGTGCGTGCGATTTTTCGACGACGGCCCCGGCATACCGGAAGCGGACTGGCAGCGCGTGCGAACGCCTTTCGCCGCCCGTTCCGGCGGACGGGAGGGGGCGAGTCTGGGATTGGCGATGGTCGCGGAAGTGATGCGCGCCCACGGCGGACAAATGCGCTTCGAACGCATCGAGGGCGAAGGCTTCGCCGTCGTATTGACGATGCCCTCAGCGGACCTTGCGCAGGCGTCGTGACTTCGGCCGCCGGCATCGGAGGGATGCCCGTGACCGATGCCTTCATGCGTCAGAAGCAGTGTTCCGGCGCGGGGAATGTGCCCTGTTTGACAGCGTGGACGTACGCTTCGATCGCGGCTGCGATGCTCGGCTGACCTTCCATGAAATTCTGCACGAAGCGCGGCCGCTTGCCGGGATAGACCCCGAGCATGTCGTGCAGCACGAGCACTTGTCCGGCGCAGTCCGGCCCGGCGCCGATGCCGATCGTCGGCGTGGACAGCGCGGGCGTGACTTGCGCCGCAAGCGCTGCGGGAATCGCTTCGAGCACGAGCAACTGCGCGCCGGCGTCCTGCATAGCGCGCGCGTCGTCAAACAGTTGACGGCCGGCCGCTTCTTCGCGGCCCTGCACCTTGAAGCCGCCGAAGGCGTGCACCGATTGGGGGGTGAGGCCCAGGTGCGCGCATACCGGAATGCTGCGCTCGACCAGGAAACGCACGGTCGGCGCGAGCCACGCGCCGCCTTCGAGCTTGACCATCTGCGCGCCGGCGCGCATCAACTCGACCGCATTGTGATAGGCCTGTTCGGGTGTGCCGTAGGTGCCGAAAGGCATGTCCGAGACGATCAGCGCAGATTGCGTGACGCGGGCCACGCATTCGGTGTGATACACAATGTCGCGCAGTGTCACCGGCAGCGTGGTGCGATGCCCTTGCAGCACATTGCCGAGCGAATCGCCGATCAGCAGCACGTCGACCCCCATCTGATCGAGCAGCGCTGCGAAGCTTGCGTCATAACACGTCAGCATCGCGATCTTTTCACCGCGTGCGCGCATGTCTGCCAGGCCGGGAACGGTCACGGCACGGCGATTGGATTCTTGCAGATAGCTCATGTCCTGTCTCTGTTATTGCCGCGCGCCCTTGACGAAGACTTCCTTGCGCCCGCGCATCTGGTCGATGCGCTCGAGCAGCAAATCGAAATCGTGTGCGTTGTGTGCGGGATCGAGATGTTCGGTGTCGACGGTGATTACCGGGGCCGCAACATAATGATAGAAGAATTCGCCATAGATGTCGCACAGGGCGCGCAGGTACGCGTCGGAGATCTGCTGCTCCATCGGGATCGCACGCTTCTGGATGCGCGAGAACAACGTCTCCGGCGTGGCTTGCAAGTGAATCACGAGATCGGGGGTGTGCGCGGGGCGGTCCACGTGCGCGGCGAGCGCGTGATAAAGCGCGAGTTCGTCGTCGGCGAGCGTGAGCTTGGCGAAGAGGGCGTCTTTTTCGGGCAGGAAGTCGGCGATCAGCGGCCTGGCGTTCGGGTCGCGCCGTGCGATCTCGCGCGCCTCGTCGACCCGCTGCAGGCAGAACGACAGCTGCGTGGCGAGCGCGTAGCGGGCGCTGTCGCGGTAGAAACGTTCGAGGAACGGATTGGTGCCGGGGGACTCGAGCATCACATCGGCGCCGGTTTCATCGGCCAGGCGACGCACGAGCGAGGTCTTTCCGACGCCAATCGGGCCTTCGACGGCAATGTAGCGATAACGGCCGGCGAATCGGGTCAGCGCCGGGGATTTCATGAGGCGCCGTTGCGTTTGGTCGGGCAGCAGCACGACGCCATGCGCTCGATGCGTTGATCGGCGACGCCGGGCAGCAGGTCGGCCACGCGGCCGATGCCGGGGATCTCGAGATCGGCGCGCAGGTCGGCAAGCGGCAGCAGGACAAAGGCACGACCGGCCAGGCGCGGATGGGGCACGACCAGATCGGGTTCATCGATACACGCTTCGCCGTAGAGCAGCAAATCGAGGTCGAGCGTGCGCGGGGCGTTCTTGTACGAACGCTCGCGGCCGAAATGCTGCTCGATCGACAGGCACAGCGCGAGCAGTTGGCGCGCGCTCAGCGTGGTGTCGAGCGCGACCGCGCAATTCAGGTAGTCGTCGCCGGAGGCGTCGACGGGGGCGCTACGATAGAGCTCGGAGCGCCCGGTAATGGTGATGCCGGCATGCTGCGCGAGGCAGACAATGGCATCCTTCAGGGATTGGCGGGCGTCGCCGAGATTGGCGCCGAGCCCGATATAGGCAACCGTCATGAAGCACCTTCAGAACCTTGCTTTGGCGATGATACCTGCTTGCCGCCGTTCTCGCTCGCCGCATTGCCTGCCCCGGCCTCGCCACGGGCGCCCGCCGGCTTGCGGCGGGTGCGGCGGCGGCGCTTCGCGGCCGGCGCGGCAGTGCTTTGCGAGAGCAGCGCTTCGCGCGCGTCCGGGTCGCCATCGATAAAATCCGTCCACCATTGGCCGGTCTCGTGCGGCACTTCGCCCGATTCGCAGCGCAGGAGCAGGAAGTCGTAGCCGGCGCGAAAGCGCGGGTGTTCCAGCAGGCGCAGCGGCGTGCGGCCCACACGCTTGTCCAGGCGCGACTGCAGCCCCCAGATTTCCTTCATGTCCGACACAAAGCGGCGCTGGATGGCCAGTTTGCCGGTTTGTGCATCGAGGACGTCGTCCATCGCCAGATGCAGCGCGGGAATCGGATATTCGCCTGCCGTTTGATAGGCCTGCCATTTTTCCACCACCAGGTGCCACAGCAGCGCCGCGAACAGGAAGCCCGGCGACACCGGCTTGCCGGCGCGGATGCGGTTGTCGGTGTTGGCCAGGGCCAACATCACGAACTTCTCGCCCAGCGGTTGTTCCAGCACCACGTCGAGCAGCGGCAGCAGGCCATGGTGCAGGCCCTGCTGACGCAATTGCTGCACACACGCCCAGGCGTGGCCCGACAGCAGCAGCTTGAGCATTTCGTCGAACAGACGCGCGGCCGGCACGTTGTCGATCAGCGGCGCGAGCGGCACGATCGGCGCACGCGTGGCTTCGTCGATCGAAAAACCGAGCTTCGCAGCGAAACGCACCACCCGCAGCATGCGTACCGGGTCTTCGCGGTAACGCGTGGCGGGGTCGCCGATCATGCGCATTACACGCGCCTGAATATCTTCCCAGCCGTGGTGGTAATCGTGGACGGTCTGGGCCGCCGGGTCGTAATACATGGCGTTGACCGTGAAATCGCGGCGTGCCGCGTCTTCATCCTGCTCACCCCAGACGTTGTCGCGCAGCACGCGGCCGGATTCGTCAGTGACGTGCGTCTTGCGATCGAGTTCCCCGCGCTTGGGGCGTCGGGCGCCGATCTGTTCACTCTCGTCGGCGTCGACGAGCGCGCGAAAGGTCGAGACTTCGATAATCTCGGCGCCGAACTGCACATGGACGATCTGGAAACGCCGGCCGATGATGCGCGCGCGGCGGAACAGGCGCTGGACCTCTTCAGGCGTGGCGCTCGTCGCGACGTCGAAATCCTTGGGCTGGACACCGAGCAGCAGGTCGCGTACGGCGCCGCCGACAATGAACGCCTTGAAACCGGCCTGCTGAAGCGTATCGGTGACGCGCACTGCGTTCTTCGACAGCAAGGCGGGATCGATGTTGTGCACCGATTGCTCGATGATGACGGGCGTGCCCTCGGGCGCGGCGGCGCGCGTGGCGCCGCTTTCCTTGCCCAGCAGTTTTTTTATGAGTTTGCGGATCACTGGAACAGTTCAAGAATGGGCCATCGGCGTGCGAGCGCAATGTCGCGCAGGGTTTCGTCGGGATTGGTCGCCACCGGGTGGGTGACCCGCTCCATCAACGGCACGTCGTTGGCCGAATCGCTATAGAAGAACGAATGGGGGAAGTCGCTCCATGTCTTGCCAAGCGAGGCGAGCCACGCTTCGGTGCACGCGATCTTGCCTTCTCGGAAGCTCGGGGTACCGACGTAATCGCCGGTGTAGCGGCCGTCGGGATGGCCGCCGGCGGTCGCCGGCCGGGTGCCGACCAGATGCTCGACGCCCAGGGCGCGTGCGATCGGGGCCGTCACGAAGGTATTCGTGGCGGTGACGATGCAGCACAGGTCGCCCGCGGCGCGATGTTTGTCGAGCAATGCCACCGCTTCGGGACGAATCGCCGGTTCGATGACCTCTTTCATGTAATTCGCGTGCCACGCGTCGAGTTGGTCGCGCGGGTACTGGGCCAGCGGCGCCAGGCAGAATCGCAGGTACGCTGGCATGTCGAGGCGGCCGGCGCGGTAATCCTGGTAGAACGCTTCATTGGCGCGGCCGTAGGCGTCGCCGTCGACGGCGCCCGTGCGCACGAGGAAGCGGCCCCATTCCTTGTCGCTGTCCGTGGGCAGCAGGGTATGGTCGAGATCGAAGAGAGCGAGATTGGTCATTGCGTGAATTTTACCCGAAGCACGGGCATCAGGCGCTTTTCCCGTCCGCGGGGGGCGCGTCGGTGTGTGAAAGCATCTGACGCAGCAGCGGCAACGTCACGGCCCGCTTCTGCTCCATCGAAAACCGGTCGAGGCGGTCGAGCAGCGCCATGAGGCTCGACATGTCGCGCTGGAAGTGGGTCAGCAGGTAGGCCGGCACGTCCGCGGCGAGCTGCAGGCCGCGCTCGCGCGCGGCGTTTTGCAGCGCCTGCTTCTTGCCGTCGTCGTCGAGCCCGGTCAGGTGGAACACGAGGCCCCAGCCGAGCCGTGTGCGCAAATCTTCGCGCAGCGGCATGTCCA
This sequence comes from Pandoraea terrae, assembly GCF_902459695.1. Taxonomy (GTDB): domain Bacteria; phylum Pseudomonadota; class Gammaproteobacteria; order Burkholderiales; family Burkholderiaceae; genus Pandoraea; species Pandoraea terrae. The sequence continues at coordinate 7,543 of NZ_CABPRZ010000033.1, read as the reverse complement.
CGGGTGGCTGCGAGCCGGCTGCGACAAAAGCACAATGGGGCCGGGCGCGGCATTCGTTGAACAGGTTGAAGGCGGCAATCTGCTGATTGGGCGAGAGATTATCGCAATCGTCGACACAATAGACCGAGGCCGATTCGTCGAAAGTGAAGGCCGCGAGTGGGCTGCGCGGCTGCAGATAGCGCGCCGCGCCGACGTCATGGGACAGCGCCTCCATCAGATGGGTGCGTCCGGACCCGGCTTCGCCCCACAGATAGATGCCGCGGTCGCGCGCCGTGCCCGCCGCCAGCTCGGCGGGCAGATCGGCCAGCGTTTGCATGGCTTCGCGGTTCGCGCCGACGATGAAGTTATCGAACGTGGCGGGCGGCGGTGTGCCGAGGTCGAGAAACAGTTGCTGAGTCACGAACGAAAACGATTCGGTTCTTGTAAAATGCGCCATTCACATGGGCGAAGCCGGCGCGGCGTCAGGTTCGGCCCCAGGCCGATACCATACACGATCGCAAGGACGATAACGCCAGGCCTCGCCGAATTGCACGCGCGCGGCGGAATAATAAATCGCCGGCACGTCCATCACCAGCCATTGTTTACGCAAATATTGCGTGCACGCCGGACGGGGGGCGGGTCAGGATCGGGTAAAATCGCATTTTACCGAACCTCGATGCACCTCCGTCATGTCACAGCCTAACCAAACCCCCGGTCTTTCCTATCGCGACGCTGGCGTCGATATCGAAGCAGGCGACGCCCTGGTCGAAGCGATCAAGCCGTTTGCCAAGAAAACCCTGCGCGACGGCGTGCTGGGCGGTATCGGCGGCTTCGGCGCGCTGTTCGAGGTGCCCAAGCGGTACAAGGAGCCGGTGCTGGTGTCGGGGACGGACGGCGTGGGCACCAAGCTCAAGCTGGCGTTCGAGCTGAACAAGCACGACACGGTCGGCCAGGATCTGGTCGCCATGAGTGTGAACGATATTCTGGTGCAAGGCGCCGAGCCGTTGTTCTTCCTCGATTATTTCGCCTGCGGCAAGCTGGACGTGCAAACGGCCGCCACGGTTGTCAAGGGCATCGCGCAAGGGTGCGAGCTGGCTGGCTGCGCGCTGATCGGCGGTGAAACGGCGGAAATGCCGAGCATGTACCCTGACGGCGAGTACGATCTGGCCGGTTTCGCGGTCGGCGCTGTCGAAAAGAGCAAGATCATCGACGGCACCACCATCGTGCCGGGCGACGTCGTACTGGGCCTGGCGTCGTCGGGCGCGCACTCGAACGGTTATTCGCTGGTGCGCAAGATCATCGAAGTCGCCAAGCCGGACCTGAACGCGGATTTCCACGGCCAGCCGCTGCGCGACGTCCTGATGGCACCGACGCGCATCTACGTCAAGCCGCTGCTGGCGCTGATGCAATCGCTGAACGTCAAGGGCATGGCCCACATCACGGGCGGCGGGATCGTCGAAAACATTCCGCGCGTGCTGCAGGACCACCTGACGGCCGAGCTGTCGAAGGACGCCTGGACGCTGCCGCCGCTGTTCCAGTGGCTGCAGAAGCACGGCAATGTTGCCGACGCCGAAATGCACCGCGTGTTCAACTGCGGCATCGGCATGGCGGTGATCGTCTCGGAAGCCGACGCCGCCGCCGCGATCGCGCAACTGGAAGCGGCCGGTGAAACGGTCTATCGACTCGGCACGATCCGCACCCGCGCCGAAGGCGAAGCGCAGACTATCGTCAAGTAACGTCGCGCTTTTTTAGGTTATTTGGCGTTTCTGTTTCTAAAAGCCCGCTTCGGTTCGCCGAGCGGGCTTTTTGTCGCGCTTTCCGGTGTGCGTTGGTTTTTGCTTCTCGCGCCTAGTCATGCTTGTGCCGATTTAAGCCGCTTCTCTTGCCTATTGATGCTCGCGCCAGCGGCAACTGTTCTTCTTGCCTACTGATGCTCGCGCCGGCCGCAGCATTGGCCCGCTTTCCGCTCCCGACAGAACACACGTACGTGGAAAGCGGGCCAACGCTCCGGCGAACCGCCACCGTTCCGTCGACACACTGCCTCAAGCCACCCAATGCTTGCCCCAGTCTGACGCTACCGCCGTCTTCACCAGCCGCTTCACGCGGCATGCCAATTCCCGGACCCGCTCACGAGGGACCGGCGTCGGCTCCGATAATCGTCATGCCGTGACACCCCGGCGGTCCACTCAGCCCCGCGGCCTCGGGGCCGTAAACCGAACGCGGGTTTCGACATACCGGCACCGCGCGCCGCGCTCCGGTTCGTTGAAACCCGCTGTGTATCCCGGCCTTATCGCGAAAATCCGGGCGGTAACGCATCCGTAATCGCCCGGACGAGATGCCATCCGGTCAAGGCTGCCCCTGTGGGCCGGCGTTACGCGGCAAGAGGCTCCGTTCGATAGATGCAGTAGTTCCGCTGCTCGAAGATTTGCGCCGAAAGCTCATGCGCAGTGTTCGCGAGTTCTTCAAGTTGCTCAAAGAACGCATGCACGAATTCCTCATCTAGCGAATCGATCCCGCCTTGGCCACCCACCATCGACAGCGCGACGATCTTGCCAGTCACATTGCGCAGTTCAACCGCACGTTCATCCTGCTCCCGACGACACTGGGCAATCGCTTCGTCTTCCGTGGAAAGTTGACGCTCAACTTCAGACATAACACCTCCAATGCAACAAAGTGGGTTTGCGCCCGCTCAGCGCTGTCGTGGGGGTGACGTGAGAGATAGCGTTCCGATGACGAACGGGTGGGCGGGCACCAAGCCGGGGTGAGAAACCGTACTCTTCTCGGGAAAAAACGGCCGACCCAAAGGTCGCCCAGCTTGGACCCGCCCATGGCATGAAAGACGAGCAAGGCCATTGCACGACGGACCGCGCCGATGCGCGGCCGTGTGCCCCGAAAAGAAGTATCGGGTTCTCACACCCGAGTCGCGCTTGGGGCGCGACAAGGAAAGATTACGCGCGGCACACGGCATGTACAAGGCGAAATGCCGACAATTCTATTGTTTTGCGCGACTTTCAGAATCGTCCGAGCGAATCATTGGGATGACTTCCCGGATATCGCAGCATTTCGAAACGCGACGTGATGGCCACGGCATGATGTTCGGTATCCGACATATTACCAAAGCGATCTGCTGCCTTCGGCACAAACCGCATGCGCTGGTTGATTTCGCCCATGTCCGCTCGCGAATCCAATACGCGCAGCTACTTCAGCCACGGTTTGGCCAACGCAAGCGTAATGAGGTAGCGCTCTTCGTTCGGGTGCCTATCGTCCTGAAAACAAGCAACAGTCAGTAGCGCCTGGTACTTGCTTTCCGCCTGCCAGTATGTCGTACTGGCCCTGCAGGCTTGGATTTGTGCACGCCACTGCGGGGTGTCGGCGAAGGCCGGCCAACCTTCGGGAAACGTCAGTTGCCAGCCGCCCTTGCGCCACTGCTCCTCCAAATCCAACACGATTTTGAGCGCGTCGTCGAGCAGCAGCGGTTCAATTTGGGGAGACATGCGCACGTTGTTAACTCGCTCATCATCGAATCCAACCGAGAAAAACCGGGCTGGTGGCGTCACGAACCCATACGTTGGGTCGATGAAGCGCAGACGTGCATCGATCTTGGGTATTCGTCCCCACACATGACCGGGAATTGCGGGGTCGATCTTCGCGCTCGATCGTTGCCGCATGGCCTCCCAAGGCTCACCAATCACCAGCGCGATTTCCGGCACGTCCGATTGAATGTGGCCAATCAGGCGCACTGCCGCCAGCGCAAGGATGGCGATAACGGCAACGCCCAGCACGCCGCGCCGCCAACCGATTCGGCGTGGCCAATTCATCGCGAGCCCCGGGAAATCTCCCGGATCGACTGCTGAAGCGCGGCGCGATGTTCCGTATTCAACATATGGTCAAAGCGCTCTGCCGCCTTGAGCACAAAAGGCATGCGCTGGTCGATGTCGGCCAAGTTGGCAATCGGGTTGTCGCCGAAGCCGATGGTGCGCCCGTCATCGACTCGGCTGCACTGACTGGTCAGCGTCAGCTCGATGGCTTCCGCCACGCCCGTAGGAAAGGCTGTGACGTAGGATACATGGTTACTGCGCAGCAGCGCCACAAATCGCGGGTCATCGTACATTGTCGGTTGAAGGATGTTCCGCTGCTCATGGAAAGCCAAATGCTCGACACTCTTGGCAGTCTGCCACTTGTCGATGGCTTCAAAGGCTTTCAAAATCTCAGCGTGAGCAGTGCCGAAGTTGAGTTTCCGTCCAGCCGGCCAGAGTATAGGAAACCTCGGGTCGTCCGTGAGCTTCTCGCGCGACTGTAGACAAGCCTCAAGTTCCTTCAGCCCCCGCTTCCAGTAGAATTGGTGCAATGGGAACACATCCAGAAACAACGTGGTATTGCCCATCGCCAGCATTTCATACACATGGTGGAATTGCCGTTGGACGACTGAGAGTGATTTGCCGGCGCGCCGTATGTCGGCGCTTGGCACTGGGTTATTGCGGCGAGCCTCCTTGTAATCGCGCTCCGCCTGTTCGTCAAGCTTGCTGATGCGAAACCAGTTCCGAAAGCTCCAACGCGGTTTAGCGGTGTTCATCACACGTTCGAAGGCCTCGTGCTCGGCCTGCATTTTCTCGATCGATTCCGATGCATGTAATAAGCCGCAGCCGACTTGCTTGGAAGCAAAGGCCGCCAATCCCGCCCACTGGAAACGGCCATCAAGCAGCCACAACTTTGCATAGGCCGCATTGATGGCGCGATTGCGCGCTATGGGGTCAACAATCAGTTTGCCACCCGGCGCCACGATTTCCTCGGCTTGCTTCTGATATTCACGCCATATACAAGCGCACGTCAGCACTGGCACTTCGGTAACCCGGACTTTGCGCCCGTTTTCTTCGGTGAAATAATTCTTGCATTCCGAAATCGGCTTCGTGTTCTTGTTCAACTCCTGTTTGTCGGACTCATGTTCTTTGAAGCAGTACGTCATCGATTCCTCTTGAAGGGTATGTCCAGGCATCACAAACGCGAAACCAGTAGGGCATGGTAAACACTGCTGAACATCGCTCAGACTGCTTTCCCAAAGTGCTGGTCAGTGCCGGCAGACGGCGAGACAACGCGCACTGTTCCGCTTGGCGAATAACGCGGTCACTCACGAGGAGCCGGCTTCTGTTGCGGACGAGACAATCCGTCCATTTGGGGGGGCGCGAACGGCTCGTGGTTTACGTTATCCGAGACGCAGGCGCGCCGATGGCAAGCGGGGGGCTCAACGAACCGGGGCGCGTCGCGCGGTGCCGGTACGTCGAAACCCACGTTCGGTGTGCGGCCCCGAGGCCGCGGGGCTGAGTGGACCGCCGGGGTGTCACGGCATGACGATTATCGGAGTCGACGCCGGTCCCTCGTGAGCGAGTCCGGGAATTGGCATGCCGCGTGGAGCGACGGGTGAAGACGGCTGTCGCGTCAGACTGGGGCAAGCATTGGGCGGCGTGAGGCAGTGTGTCGACGCGACTTGAGCGGTTCGCCGGAGCGTTGACCCGCTTTCCGCGTACGTGTGTTCTGTCGGGAGCGGAAAGCGGGTCAATGCTGCGGCCGGCGCGAGCATCCATAGGCAAGAAGGGCCGTTGCGGGTGGCGCGAGCATCAATAGGCAAGACGGGCAGTTGCGGCCGGCGCGAGCATCAGTAGGCAAGAGGAGCCTTTGCGGCCGGCGTGAGCATCAGTAGGCACGACGGGAAGCGCCCGTCGCAAGCATCACGGGGCGCGCAGCTAGGCGTTCCAGATCGCGCGTACGGCATCCTGCGCGCGCTGCGGCGCATCGGCTGCCGTGCAATCGACAACATGCCGCTCGGGCATCGAACGCAGCCATGTCAATTGCCGTTTGCACAACTGCCGCGTCGCGAAGATGCCCTTGTCGCGCATCGTGTCGTAATCGACGTCACCGTCGAGGTATTCCCACACCTGCCGGTAGCCGACGCAACGCATCGACGGCAGGCCGAGGTGCAGGTCGCCCCGCGCGCGCAAGTGCTCGACTTCCCCGATCAAGCCGGCGCGCAGCATCAGCGCAAAGCGCTCGGCAATCCGTGCGTGCAGCACGGCGCGATCCGACGGCTCGAGCGCCACCGGCACGAATCGGTGTGCGCCGGCTTCCTCGGCAGGAGTCTCCGCAATCCATTGCGACATCGGCTTGCCGGATATCTCGAAGACCTCAAGCGCCCGCTGGATGCGCTGCGCATCGTTGGGGGCAAGACGCCCGGCCGTCACCGGGTCCACCTTGGCCAGGCGGGCGTGCATCGCGGGCCAGCCGTCGCGGGCCGCGTCGGCGTCGAGGCGCGCGCGCACGTCCGGATCTGCCGACGGCAGCGGCGACAAGCCCTGCGTGAGTGCCTTGTAGTACAGCATCGTGCCGCCGACCAGCAGCGCACGCCTGCCGCGCGCGGCGATCTCGCCGACGAGCCGCAGCGTATCGCGACGGAATTGTGCTGCGGAATAGGCATCGGCCGGATCGATGATGTCGATCAGATGATGCGGCACGCTCGCCAGTTCTTCCACGCTGGGCTTCGCGGTGCCGATGTCCATCTCGCGATAGACAAGGGCCGAATCGACGCTGATGATCTCGAGCGGCGTGTCTTGCGCGAGCGCCAACGCGGCGGCGGTCTTGCCCGACGCAGTGGGGCCGAGCAGGCAGACGATCGGGGCGGCAATGGTCGTCATGAAACAGTCAGCGCCCGCGCATGAACAATTTGTCGAGGTCGCCGAGCGTGAGCTGATACCACGTCGGACGTCCGTGATTGCACTGGTCGGCGCGTTCGGTCGCCTCCATCTGGCGCAATAGCGCGTTCATCTCGACATGCGTGAGCTGGCGATTGGCCCGCACGGCGCTGTGACACGCGAGTGTGCCGAGCAGTTCATGCTGACGCTCCGTCAACACGCGCGAACCACCATACTGGCGCAGATCCGCGAGCACGGCACGCGCGAGCGCCTGCGCGTCGGCGCCGTCGAGCAAGGCGGGAATCGCCCGTACGGCGAGCGTCGTCGGCGACATGGCGGCCAGGTCGAAGCCAAGGGCGGTGAGCGTTTCCTGATGCTCTTCGGCCGTGCCGATTTCGACGGGGTCCGCAAAGAATGTCACGGGAATCAATAACGGCTGCACCGGCACGCGCCGTTCCACCAGCGCCTGCTTGAACTGTTCGTAAAGAATCCGTTCGTGCGCCGCATGCATATCGACAAGCACCAGCCCGTGCGCATTTTGCGCAAGGATATAGATGCCATGCAACTGGCCGAGCGCGAAGCCGAGCGGCTGCTCCACCGGGTAGGCGCTGCCGTCGGCGCCGGCGTTGGCGCCGGCGTTGGCACCGCTGGCGGCCAAGGCGTCAAGTGCCGTGGCCGGTGCGCCGGTGGCGTTGTCGTTGGCCAGGCGCACCGCGTCGCCATACGGTCGCGCCATCGGCGCCGCAGGCGCGGCGCGGCCGAAAAGGGTGTCGTACGGGGCCAGCGGTTGCGCGACGGAGAGCGTGCCCTGCTGCATGCGTTGCGGCGACCAGCTGCTGCCGCCTGAGCCCGCAGCGCCGAAACCGCGGGCCGCGCCGAAGCCG
>NZ_CABPRZ010000032.1 GCF_902459695.1 Pandoraea terrae | reverse complement strand
CGCAGAATATCGTGTGGGTCGTGCCCGAAGGCGGTGGCGGGCCGAATTATCCGGGGATGTAAGGGGAAAGGACGCGCACCGCAACGTTGCACGCGCCACACCATTTCGGTGCATAACGGCGCCGAATTCACAGGATTCGCCGGATCGCAGCGGCAAACGAGCGAATTTCTTGAGCACGCTTCTTGCTCACCTATTCTGTAGGTACACTGTGGGCCCTTCCTGCCTGACACCATGAGCATGATCGACATCGATCCCCCTGGCTTCCAGCCTCCCCGTCCGATTGCGGGCGAGGACGGCAAACGGCACACCGTGCTATACGGCGACTACAGCGTATTCAGCGTGTTCCAGCCAGTGTTCTCGGTGTCCCACCGGCGCGCGATCGGCTATCACGCGTCGCTGCGCGCGCGCGACGTGCAAGACCGCCATGTACCGTCGCACGAAGTCTTCACGCAGGCCGCGCAGCGCGGCGATCTGCTCGAGCTCGGCCGGCTCGCCGAATCGCTGCACCTGGGCAATTTTCACGCGTTCGCCAGCCATGACGAATGGCTCTTCCTCAGCCTGCACCCCGCGGCGCTGATGGACACCGTGTATGGCGACGCCCTCCTCGCGAGCCTGAAGGCGCTTGGCCTGCCGCCGCATCGCGTCGTGCTCGAGGTGCCGGAACAGGCGGGCGGCGAGACGCCGCGCTTCGCCATGATCGTCGACAGCCTGCGCCGCGCGGGCTTCCTGATCGCGCTTGGCGGCTTCGGCGCGAAGCATTCGAATATCGACCGCGTGTGGCATCTGCATCCGGATATCGTCACGCTCGACCGCGGCATCCTGGCGCAGGCGAGCGAGCATTCGCATCTCGAGCGCGTGCTCCCCGGACTCGTTTCACTGCTGCACGAATCGGGACAGCTTGTGCTGATGGGCGGCCTTGCAACCGATCGCGAGGCACTCATCGCGCTTGAGTGCAACGTCGATTTCGTGCAGGGGCAGTATTTTGCCGGCCCGGGTGTCGAGCCGGTCCAGCCACAGGTCGCGGCCGTGCGCATGGACGAACTGTGCGCCGCACTGCGGCTGCGGGTCGCCGAGCGCGAACGCATCCAGCAAGCGCGTCTCGCGCCGTATGTCGCGGCGCTCGAACAGGCCGGTGCACTGATCGGCAAAGGACGGGACATCGCGCACGCGACGCGCGCGCTGCTCGGTCTGCCAGAGACGGCGCGTTGCTTCCTGCTCGACGCCTCCGGCCGCCAGATCGGCGACAACGTGCTGCCGCACGGCCGCGCGTCGCAGCGGGCCAAACGGTTCCGTCCGTTGCTGCATTCCGAAGGCGCGAGTTGGGAACGACGCCCATATTTCATCGAAGCGATGCGCGCGCCGGGGCACACGCACGTCACGCCGCCCTATCTGTCGATCAATGAGGCGCACCTTTGCGTGACAGCCTCGATTGCCGTACCTGCCGCGAGCGGCATGCAGGTGCTCTGCGTCGACATCAACCGGGAAACGGCCGTGCAGCGCCAATGAGGAGGCCTCCATGACACGCAAGTTCCTCAATGCATCCCGGTTGCAGGACGAGGTGAGCCGGCGCATCCATCGCATTCATGAAGTGGTGGAAGACGGCGTGAAAATCCGCGTGCCTCGCCCGCAACTGCAGGAACCGGACAAGACCGGCTGCAACTGGGACATGAAGCATTTCGGCAACGCCGCCGGTTTCGAGCGAGACATTGCCGCCGTACTCAAAGCGGTACGCGCCGAATACAATCTTTCCGGAGAAGCAAAAGACCTCGACAGTCTCTTCGAGAACTTCTCCGGCGACTAATCGGGCTCGCGCCGCTTCATTGGCGAATGCCGTCCCCGGCGCGCCGTGATCAATAACCGGCTGCTGTCCCCGCCGGGCGGCGCGGGTCGTTCGAGCCGTAGATGAAACCCGCACGAACCTTGCCCGACACAGACGAGTCGTTGCCCGAACTCTGGCGGCTGACGGCCTCGGTGCCCGGCAAGCCGAACATCACGACCTCGGCCGCGCCCCACGGCGTTTGTTCGACCATCTTGTGTCCCATCTCCCGCAGTCGCGCGAGCGTATCCGGCGAGAGCCCCTGCGCTTCGTAATAGACTTCGTCGGGCAACCACTGGTGGTGAATGCGCGGGGCATCCACAGCCTCTTGCGGGGCCATCCCGTAATCGATAATGTTCAGCGCCGTTTGCAGCGTGATGGTAATGATGCGCGAGCCGCCAGGTGAGCCGAGCACCAGGAACACCTTGCCATCCTTGGTCACGATCGTCGGCGACATCGACGACAGCGGACGCTTGCCCGGCGCGATCGCGTTGCGCGAGCCCTGCACCAGCCCGTAGAGATTCTGCGCGCCGACCTTGACGGTGAAATCGTCCATTTCGTCATTCAGGAAGAAACCCGTGCCGGGTGCGATTACCACGGCGCCGAAGCGCCCATTGACCGTATAGGTCGTGGACACCGCATTGCCGTGCCGATCGACGATCGAGTAGTGCGTCGTCTCCGGCTTCTCGCCCGAGGCCAGGGCCGCCTGCAAGTTCTTCGACGGCGTGGCTTTGTCGGCCTCGATGCCCTCACGAATGCTCGCCGCGTATTCCTTGCTCGTCAGCCGCGCGACCGGATTGTCCACGAACGCCGGATCACCGAGCAACGTGTTGCGATCGAGATACGCATGGCGCATCGCCTCGGTCATGGCGTGAATCGACGCCGCCGACCGATTGCCCATGGCGCGCAGGTTGTATCCCTCGAGAATATTGAGGGTCTCGCACAGCGCCACACCGCCCGAACTCGGCGGCGGCGCGGAAATGAATTGATAGCCGCGATAGTTGCAGCTGAGCGGCGCCACATCGTCGGCGCGATACGACGCGAAGTCCTTGGCCGTGAGCAGACCGCCCTGCTTGCGCGAAGCGGCCTCGATGATCGCCGGAATGCGCCCATGGTAGAAGGCCTCCGGCCCCTTGCGCGAGATGTCTTCAAGCGTCTTTGCCAGATCCTTCTGCACCAGGCGGTCGCCCGGTTGCAACGGACTGCCGTCGGGGCGCAGGAAAATGCGCGCGGCTTCCGGATCGTTATGGAAACGCTCGATCGTCGTATCCAGGATGTCGGTGTCGGCGCGCGTCAGGATGAAGCCGTCGCGCGCCAATTTGATGGCGGGCGCCATCACTTGCGCGCGCGTGAGTTTGCCGTACTTGTGAAGCGCGAGATCAAGCCCGGCGACCGTGCCCGGCACGCCGACGGCCCGGTAGCCGTACAGACTCTCGTTCGCTTTCACGTTGCCGTTGGCATCGAGATACATGTCCGCCGATGCAGCGGCCGGCGCCGTTTCGCGGAAGTTGATGAAGCGGTCGCGGCCGTCGGCAAGGTGAATCGTCATGAAGCCGCCGCCACCGATATTTCCGCAGCACGGATTCACGACCGCCTGCGCGTAGCCGACAGCCACGGCGGCATCCACCGCGTTGCCGCCCATCTTGAGGATCTGCACGCCGATGTCCGATGCCAGGCTTTGCGATGTCACGACCATGCCGTGCCTGGCTTCGACCGCAGGCAGGGATGCGGCGGCCGCATGAAGTTGCAACGACGACAAAAGCGCGAGGACAAGGATTCGCCTCATGATGACTGTCTCCGACCGGAAAGGAATTATTGGGGGCAACGCTTCAATGTAATGTTTAATACATTTCTTGGCGTGTCGAATCCTATCACGCGCAATTTTTTGGAAATAATGCACGTTAACCCTGACAATATTCAGCCAATGTCAAGGTATCTCGCATTTGTTGGTAGTGATCACTACATCGACGCGCTATGTGGACCGGTGCAGCCTTTGTCATCAACGGCCAGTTCGACATAAGATGGGCGCCCGGACAGCTGCGGTACAGGTCCGATAAACGAGCGTGCGTTTGCACCCCTTGCCACGCCACTACAGGCTTGCAGCACCGAGGCAACAGATGACACAAAGCATCAGGGAAGTCCTACTCGCGAAGATGGAAATCTTCACGCCTTCGGAGCAGAAGGTGGCCAAGGTTTTGCTTGACCAATATCCCAGCCTGGGCCTGAGCGCCATTTCAAACGTTGCGGGTCACGCAGGCGTGAGCGACCCGACCGTGTTCCGTTTTGTCGTCAAGCTCGGCTTCGAGGGCTACGCCTCGTTCCAGCAATCCTTGCTCGCCGAGATCGATATGGCGATGAACACGCCGCTGGCACGCATGCGCGCCTTCCATTCGGAAACGAGCCACGAAGCCGGCCCTGAACGCACGCTGCTGCACGTTGCGAAAGCGACCGAGAACACCGCCGCGAAACTCGACACGGAGGCGTTCGGGCATGCGGCGGACCTGCTGGCGGATCCGCACGCGCATATCTATTGCGGCGGCGGACGCTATACGGCGTTTCTCGCGTCGACGCTGGCCTACAGCATGGCCTACGTGCGGCCGCACGTGCGCCATATCGACCCGGCGTTGCCGCACACCGGCGATACGCTGGTCGACATGGGCCCGGAAGATGTCTTCGTCGTCTTTGATTTCCGGCGTTACCAGCGCAGCGTCATCGAGTTCGCACACGCGGTAAAGCAGCAAGGTACCCGCGTCGTGTTGATCACCGACGAATGGACGTCGCCCATCGGATCGTTTGCCGACGTCGTGTTGCGCACGTACGCAGAAGCATTCTCGGTGATCGACACGAAAGTCCCCGCATTGGCATTGTGCGAGGCGCTGGTCGTATCGCTGGCAAATCGCCAGCCCGAGCAGGCAAGGCAGCGTGTCGAGAAACTGGAGGCGCTTCGCATGCGTTGCGCTGCGTCCGATGCGGCGCTACCTGACGGCGAATCGCCTTGGCTGGATGTGAAAGCCAAGCGCCTTGACCTTATCTGAATTGCGCGGCAGGCTTCCTCAACCCTTACGCCGCCTTGATCCCGAACGCCTTGCCGTCCGCCCGACGATCGGGCGCCCCACACCTCACATGTCCGCCGACACACGCCATGCACGCCCAGAATCTGCCCCGGAATCCATCCATCATCGAACTCAGCAATACCAACGCGTCGATTACCGTTGCGCCGTCGGCGGGCGGTCGCCTGATGCGCTGGACCGTTGACTCACACGACATCCTGCACTGGCCTGAATCGGCGGATTGGCGCGAGCCGGCCGCGATTCGCGGCGGCAATCCCCTGTTGTTTCCCTTCGTTGGCCGTCATCGCGTCGACGGTTGCCTCGGGCAGTGGCGCGATGCTGGCGGCGTCGTTCGCAAGATGCCGACGCACGGCTTCGCGCGCAACGCAATGTTCTCGCACACGCTCGACGACGACAGCACACTCTGCCTCACGCTGGCAGATAACGCCGAGACGCGCGACGCCTACCCGTTCGCGTTCCGTCTGGAGGTCGTCTATCGCCTGCAAGACGATGCGCTCAGCGTCGAGACCACGACACACAATACTGGCGTGGAGCCACTGCCGTATTACCCGGGCCATCACTTCTACTTTCAGTTGCCGCATGCGTTGCGCGCCGAAACGACACTGACGCTGCCGCCGAACCGGCGTCAATACCACTTGCCGGACGGCAGGCTGAGCGTGCCCGAACGTGGCGAGCAGCACTATCGCCTCAACGATCCGCGCCTGGACGACGGCATTCATCTGCTCGACGTTTCGTCCTCCGCCACGTTGACGACGCCGTCGCTCGGACGGGAGATCTCGTTCGATCTGCGGCACGGCGGCACCCCTTGGTTCGCGCTTGTCACATGGACCGAACGGGCCGACGCCGACTTCTATTGTGTCGAGCCCTGGCTTGGCGTGCCCGATGCGATTCATCACGGCAACGGACTGCGTTGGCTTGCGCCGGGCGCAAGCGAAACGGCCCTCTGCCGGATTGGCGTGCGTTTCGACCGTGAGCGCGACATTACGGGGTCACCCGGATCCGCGATGGATGCCACCCACTTCGGTCTTACACGGACGGGACGGGTTACGGCTATGATGGGCAGGCAGTTCCCTTCGATGCCGTCTTAGATTGCGAGGATTGCCGCCATGACTCGTCCTTCGATGCAAATTCCGGGCACGGACCATCCTATCGTTATCGAGCCGTATCGCGGCCGCGTCACGGTATCGGTCGCAGGGCGCACCATCGCCGACACGCGCGCCGCGCTGTCACTGCACGAGGCTTCGTATCCGGCGGTGCTCTACATTCCGCGTGCCGATGTCGATATGACGCGACTCCAGCGCACGGAACATCGCACCTATTGTCCATTCAAGGGCGATTGCGCGTATTTCAGCATCCCGGCCGCCGGAGAACGGGCCACGAATGCCGTCTGGACGTATGAGAATCCGTATGAGGCGGTTGCAAAGATCAAGGGCTACCTGGCGTTCTATCCCGATCGTGTCGACGCCATCTCGACGACCGGCGATTAAGGCCAGTCGCCGCGATGGTGCTTCGCCGTTACTTCTTCTCTGGCATGGCCGACGAGTGATGACTTGTAATCAGCCATTGCGTCCCGTCCCAGCGATAGGTGTAGCTGTAGCGGGCCTGAACAACTGCGCCGTTTTTTGCGAAGGTGAACGTGTAAACGCCAGCATCCAAAGCAGAATTGCACCCAAGCTCAATGAAGCGGAAGTCGATTTTTCCGGACGGCCGGTCCTGCAGAAAATGATGGAAGTAGTCCTCTTTCTCTGCGACTGTCAAGCGCGGCTGATTGGATACCGTCGCCAGAAGAATTGACCGCTCCGCATAGTTGGCGGTCACCTTGTGGGGATCGCCGGTTTGCAACGACTGATTCCATCGATCGAACAACGCCGCGATTTCTTTATCTGATGTGGCTTTGCAGCTTTCCGCGCGCGCTGCCGGCGCGTTGGTCGACATGCCTTGGTTCATGGCGCATCCGGCGAGCACGAACGCAAGGGCGGCAATGGTGGTCAGCTTCATGGCGGCACTTCTCCAGTCAGGCGGTGAGAGGACGACATTACGCCAGAAGTATGATCCTTCCTTCGCGTGTTTGCCACCTCTGCATCCCAAAACCAGCGGGGGCCGTTTCTGCGTCAGCCGCCGAGCGCCCCCAGATTCAGTTGATGGCTATGGCCAAGCCAGACCGCACAATCCCGGTGGTCCCGCAAGGCATCGTCGGTATTGGGATGCAGGAAAACGTCGAGCGAACCGTGATTGAGCGTCAGCCATGGCACGATCGTCGCGAAATGCGTTGGCGCGAACGCAATCTGGTAGCTCCACATCGGATGGGGACCGACGGGACGCTCATGAAACCGCCCGATCTGCGCGATATCGACAAACAGGGCCGTCACCTGCTCGCGAAACGCAAACGCGGCATCGCGGCTGGATGCATCGAAATACACATGGGCATGCCAACTGGTGACAGCCGGTACTTCCAGATACGCCATCGCTTACCCCTTGTTGACCACCTGAAATCCTCCGGCCGATATAGATTCGCCGGCAACGTCTTCTCGCAGCTGCGCCTTGGTTGCGTCAACCGCCGGTGCGCTTTGCGCTATGCCCAAATTTTCTGAGCGCATCCATGACCTGCTCATCTTGAGTTGTGAGTCACTGCGAGTTTAGCAGGCACTGCCGGAGCCGGCGCCTCGACGAATGAATGTCGGTGAACAGCGCAATCGCGACGCAGCGGCTGGGGGCGCCGACAAGCGATGCGCAGCGCTATTGAGTCTTGATAGCGCCGCATGCATTTCGTATGCAAATGCCAAGGTTTGTAACAGAGATCGCATTCTCGGCATGTACGCGTAGCGCGTAGGTGCCGAAAAATGGCCCCGGCACGGCAGGCGTGTGCGCTGCGTCGTGCGGAGATGGTTTGGCGGGTGCGTTTTACAGATCGTTACATCCCTCGCGTCGGAGTCCTGCAAGCCATGCCTACAATGCAACCGCCTTCCAGGAAGGATGTTCACTTTACAGGAGAACCCCTCATGAGCACATTACTAAAGCGTATGCTGATTGTTGGTTTGCTGGGTACCGCCGTGTCGGCTGCCATGGCAGCCGGTTCCGTCGGTGTAGGCGCGGACCTCAACACGAAGGCCACAGTCGGCGTTGGCGCTGATACGGGCGCAAGCGCCAACGCGAATGGCAGCGCGAATGGCTCGGCGCAAGCAAAGCAACGTGGTAGCCGTGTCGGCGCGGAAGGTAGCGCGCAGACCAAGTCCCATGGCAAGGCCGCACTCGATGCCGTGGGCAATGCCGCCGGGGGCGCCGCGACTCAGGCACAGGGGGCAGTACAGGGCGCCACGGGCAAGATCGGCACCGCCGCCGGTGATGCTGCCGGTGCGGCCGGCAACATCGGCACGGGTGCCGCAGGTGCGTTAAACGGCGTCGTTACCGCGCCGGGTGCTGCCGCCGGCGGCAACATCGGAGTGGGTGTCGGTGTCGGCGCGGGCGCAGGTTCACGCTGACCCCACGCGTTTCGGCGCGTCTTCGCAAGCGTGCCGAAACGTTGCCACCGTTGCTTCACAACTCAAAGCTCCGCCTTCAACGATTCCAGGAATCGCAGCAGATGCCTGTTGACAGCCTCGGGGCGCTCCATCTGCACCATGTGCCCCGCGTCAGGAATCATCACAACCTCACCCAAATCCGGAAATTGCGCGCGCATCAGGCTGATCGCGCATGGCCTCGACGGCGCCGCCCGCGCACCAACTCTGCGGGCGGTCCCGCCATTGCGCTACAAACCGCTCATGCGCGCCGCGTCCGGCGTGAATGCCGCCTTCGTCATGCCGCCCGCGTTGATGACCGGCGCCCGCTCGTTGGTCATCTTGTCCGTCATGTACACGCCCGAATTGAAGTCGTAGTAGATCGACGTCGAGTTGATGTACGAACCGGCATCGAAGGCATAGAGATAGTTGATCATCGCGAAGCGCCACAATTGTCCGCGCGCGTCGTAGTTCTCCGCCATCATGCCGTTCCAGCTATCCTCGTCGAGATACATCACGCGCCGCGCATACTGATGCCGGTAGCCCTGCTTGAGCTTCGCCTCGAGCACCCACACGCGCCGCAGCTCGTAGCGCACGTATTCCGGATTGACGTGATTCGGCTTGAGCAGGTCCGCATACTTTACGTTGGCCTGCTGGATCCGATACCCGTCCCACGGCACGTAGATTTCCTTCTTGCCGAGGATTTTCCAGTCGTAACGCTCAGGGGATCCATTGAACAGCCGGTCGTCGTCGATCGTACGAAAACCTCCGGGGCCTTGCGGCATGTCGAAGCCATAGTCGGGCAATTGGCGAACACGGCGTGTGCCCGGACTGTAGACGTAGCCCAGGCGCGGATTGCGCTTGTGGTTGTATTGCTCATTGCCAACAATGATCGACCCCTTGTCCCGCAATGGCAGTAAGGTCTGCGTCTTGAAGTAGGCGTAAATGCCGTCGGTATTCGTGTGCGCGTTCGGCGCGAGCGCCGGGGAATACACCTCGAAGAGCACCTTGCCCCAGGCGATGTCCCCGTTCGGATACACGACTGCCTGGTCCTGCGTCGCCGTGTAGGTGTACACCGTCGACGCCAGCAGATGGTTCCAGAGCAATTCCAGCCCGCTCTTCGGAATCGGGAACGGCGGCGCGCCGTTGAGCGCCTTGAGGCCCGCGCCCTCGTCCTCGAGCTCGGCCTTGGCCGCATTCTCCCTTGCTGCGGCACATGCGGCCTCTGAATAACCGAAGTCGCGATGCGTGGGATAAACGGCCATCTGGAACGTTTCCGGGTATTTTTTCAGCAGTTCGACCTGCCCCTCCGTCAACCGGCTCGCGTACCGCTGCATGTTCTTCGCGGTAATCACGAACAGCGGTTTCTCGGTGGCGTACGGGTCCGGGTAATTGCGGCCGGACTCGAACTTGACACCCGGCGGCACGCCGGTCCATTTGCCGCTGAAGGCGGGAATCGAGCCGTCCTTGTTGCCGGCCTTCTCCGCGCCCATGCAGGTCAGGTCGGCGCCGAGCGACTGCACCTCCTGAGGCGATCCCTTGGCATGGGCCCAGTATCCGGGCAGGATGCATGCGGCGGCCACGGTCAGCGCCATGCCGATTTCCTTGCGGTGCTTCATTTTGCCCCCTCCCTCACACGTAATAGCGGCTCGCGTACGCGCGGTATTGGTAGATCGGTCCGTCGCCGCCGCACAGGCGCGGCTTCGGCAGATGCTTCTTGTAATCGAGCACCTTGAAGTCCTGCTCGACCTCGTACTTGAAGCGCTCGATCCACGGACGGCCGATCTGTTCGTTGAACAGGCTCGAGCCCAGATCCTTGACGTAAAGGCGCACCGTCTGGATGAAGCGCTCGTTGTCGATCGGCGTCGAGGCGATGATGAAGTTCGTCGCCCATCCCGGACCTTCGAACAGTTGGTGGATCGCTGTCACACCCGTGAAGTTGATCTCGAGCTTGCCGATGCCGAACTCCTCCGCCTCGGGATCCATCTCGTAATCGACATACAGGCCATGCGGCATGGGCTCCATCGTGCGCATCACCGGCATCTTGCCGGCGCCGTGCAGTTGCACGATATGCGCCGTGTCGAACAGGTTCTCGAAGATGTCGCAGTACGGGCTCGTGCTGACCCACGCGTGGCTGTCGAACAGGATCCACGCGTCGCGTTGCAGCGCCGTGCTCGCATACGGCTCGAAGTCCGGCTCGGCGCCTTGCGGGTGGTACCACATCAGCACCATGCCATCGACTTCGCGCGTCGGGTACAGCGTGAGCGTGAGCCCTTCCAGCGGCGGGACAGCGGAGTACGGAATGCCGGCGCACCGGCCGCTGGCGCCGTCCCAGGACCACTTGTGGAACGGGCAAACGATTGCGCCGTCCTTGATGCAGCCGTCGTGCGACGCGAGGTGCGCGCCAAGGTGCGGGCAATAGGCGTCGGCCACCTGTGCCGCGCCGGACTTCGTCCGGTACACGATCAGTTGCTGGTTCAGATAGCTGACCGCCTTGAGGGTGTCGTGGCCGATCTCGGCAGCGTCCGCCACGCGGTACCAGCCCATGGGAAACGCGATCTCGGGCACGCGGAACTTCATCGGAATGGGTTCGATTGTCGACATGCAATGGCTCCTCGGTCGTGATGGATGGCCCGGGACGAGACGGCCGCGGCATCGGCGCTGCCGTCCGTTCGTCCGCGGGAGAGGTGTCGCCGATGGGTCAGGCCGGTTCGGCGACCGGGCCGATCACGCGCCCGGGGAACGCCTGCGTGAAGCGCCCTTCGTCAAAGGTTGGCGTGCCGTTGACGAGCGTGAGCCGCACCGGTGCGGCGTCCCGCGTCCAGCGCCACGTGTGGCCACCCTTTCCGTCGGGCACGTCGAATACCTTCTTCATCTCGCGATGGCGGACCTCGTCGAGCGAGAACACGGTAATGTCGGCGCGCTTGCCGACCTTGAGCTCGCCACGGTCATGCAGTGAGAAATGGCGTGCAAGCTTGCCCGTCTGGACATGCACGGCCTCTTCCACCGTGAGCGCGCCGGTGTCCTGCACGTAGTGCGTGAACAGCAGCACGTTCTCGCCGCCGCCGCACAGCATCTGGCCGTGCGCGCCGGCATCGCTGATGTTGCCGACCGTGTAGGGATCCTTGAGCAGGCGCACCACGGTCTCCTCGTCGATCGCGAACGGCGCGAGATGCACGGTCGACTGCAAGCCGTTGGCGATCAGCCAGTCGGCCATGGCATCGGACGGATGCACACCCAGCTGTTTGGCGTATGCCGCCACGCTCAGCTTGACCGGGCCGGTGCCGTTGTCGGAGTTGAGCAGGTGCAGATCGTCCGGCCGCGCCATCGGCGAGTGGCGCCATGCCTCGACATCCCAGGAATGCCGTGCGCGGGCGCGCCACTCGGGATCGCGCAGCAACGCGAGTTTCTCCGCTTCGGTCTTGGCGAGCACGACCTCGTGCCACACGTAGTCGTTCGATTGCGCGAAAATCAGCGAATGGTTGACGCTCAATGTGTACGTTGGCGACACGTGCGTGAAGCCGGTCCAGAAATCGCGCCCCTCGCGCTTGAAGCGTTCGTGCTGTTCGAGCATCGGGCCCTGGATGTCCTTCTGGAATTGCAGCGTCGGCACGCCGGCCCACTGCACCCGGATCGCGCGGCCTTCGCACAGGCGCGCGATGCGATCGGTCGCCTGCGGTGCCGTCTTGCGCATGAACGTGTCGACGATCACCTGCAGCGATGTGCCCGGATAACGCTCGAGCACGGCGATCAACGCCGCAAACTCGGCGTCGTCGGCAAGCAGCGACGGCACGGCGCGGTCGTCGCCGTCGTGATCGCTGAGGTTCGACGAAAGGCCGAGCGCACCGGCTTGCAGCGCGTCGTCGAGCAGATTCGCCATGCGTGCAATTTCCCGCGGCGTCGCGGCGCGCTCCCAGGCCTGCATGCCCATTGCGGCAAGACGCAGGGCGATGTGGCCGACGAAGGTGGCGATGTTCGCCGACGCCTTCACGTTGCGCACCATCGATTGCTTGTACTCCGACCATGTCTTCCAGTCCCACTTGAGCGAGGTGACGAACGGCGCGCTCGGGATGTCCTCGAAGAACGAGAAGATCTTGACCATCTCCATGCGCGCGGCGGCATCGTCAGAGACGGGTGCAACCGAGAAGCCGCAGTTGCCCATGATCGACGTCGTCACGCCGTAGCCCGGCAGCGGATCGAGATCGGGCTGCCACCACATGGTGCCGTCGTAATGTGTGTGCGATTCGATGAAGCCCGGTGTCACGACGCAGCCGCTCGCGTCGAAGATGCGCTCGCCCCGGTGCGGCAAGTCCGGGCCGATCTCCGCGATGGCGTCGCCCTGCACGCGCACGTCCGCGCGCATGCCGGGCGCGCCCGTGCCGTCGACCACCGTACCGCCACGTATCAACAAATCTGCCATGTGTCTCGCTCCTGTCGTCTGTGTTATGGAGGTGGACGAGCGCGGCGCGACCGGCGATGCAGCGTCTCATCCTGATGCGGGATTGCTTGCAACGAGTGCGAAGCCATCATAGGACGCCGATTTTTGGCACAGTGGACTTTCCAAAAAGGATCATGTCATGATCCCGAAACGCTCAAATTTTCGCATTCGGCGCTCGCCGGCATCATCTGGCGGGTCTTTTGGACCTTCCCCCGAGCCTCTCCCATCTCGCATGCCAAACAAGTCAACCGACCGTCAATTGCCCCTGCTGGTGGCCAGCCTCAAGCGCCTGCTGCGCGCCAAGGGCATCGGGTATCGCGAGATTGCGCGCACGCTGGGCGTGAGCGAGCCGACCATCAAGCGCTGGCTCGCGGGCCAGGGCCTGACGCTGGAACGGCTCGAGGATCTTTGCGCATTTGTCGACGTGAGCCTGGTCGAACTGATCGAGTTCGCGGCACAAAGTGCCGACGCACGGCTGCGTCAGCTCAGTGTGGAGCAGGAACAGGCGCTCTCGCAGGAACGGAATCTCGCATTCGTGTTCACCACGATCCTGCGCGGCTGGTCGCCTGAGGAACTGCGCCGCGAGCAGATGCTCGACGACGCCACCCTCATCGCCTGCCTGGCGCGCCTGGATCGGCTGGGCCTGATCGAGTTGCTGCCCGGCAACAATGTGCGCCTGCGCACGGTGCGCGATGTCGAATGGCGCCGCGACGGGCCGATGCGGGCACAATTCGCGCACTGGATCCGCACCGGCGCGGAGAGCATGGCATTGCAACCCGAAGTGCCGTGGGGCTCGGAGATGGTCAAGGTATCGAAGGCCTCGCTCGCGCGTCTGGACGACATGATCCGCGACTGGCGACGAAATATCCGCCTGCTCGGCGAAGCCGACCGGCATGCGTCGGCCGATCCGAAGGCGTGGTACTGGGTGCTGATTTCGACGCATGCTGTCGATCTGTTGGCCGACGGCGACAGCACGGGTTGAGCGCACCATGGGTCAGGCGGTCGCCACCAAGGGCGTGTGATCGCGCCGGTTGAACGCTACCCGGCCACCGCCGTTGATTTCCCGACGCCCGGGGCCGCGAATATGCCCGCCCGGCCGCAATCGCGCTACACTCAAGGCGAGAAGACCCCCGGAGGAAGATCATGCCAGACACTGACCCTCAACACACCTTCCGTGGGCTGCCCTTGACGGCGGAGCAAGACGCCGAAGTCAGACACTACATAAAAAAGAAGAAACAGCGTGGCGAGGCGTGGGATACACCGGAGTTGGCGGCCATGCTCAAGGACATGCTGGATCCCCCCAGCGACGATGACACCGAAGCCGACCCGACCGCAGACGAAATGAGAGCGGCGGTGGAACGCGCCGAGACGGCCATCGAAGATGACATGGACCCCATCGAAGCGAGCGAGGAGCGCAACGCTGCCCTCGAATCCGAGGGGATGAAGGGACCGAAGCGGTGAATGCCCGACGCTAAGGACATCGCGTCGTGTCATCCGGTCACTGCCGGATGGCGCCGGGATCGGCCGGACTGCAGGCGCTGCTGGCAGTCCGGCCGCCCTTCAACTTACCCGCGAGCGGCAGCCAACGCTGCGTTGAGCGTTTTGCTCGGACGCATCACGGCGTCCAGCTTCTCGAAGTCGGGCTTGTAGTAGCCGCCGATATCCGCTGCCTTGCCTTGCACGGCCGACAGCTCGGCAACGATGGTCTGCTCGTTATCGGTCAGCTGCTTGGCCAGCGGCGCGAACTGTTCGGCCAGGCCTGCATCTTCGGTTTGCGCCGCCAATTCCTGGGCCCAGTACATGGCCAGGTAGAACTGGCTGCCGCGGTTGTCCAGTTGCCCGGTCTTGGGCGACGGATTCTTGTTGTTTTCCAGCAGCTTGCCAGTGGCGGCATCCAGCGCCTTGGCCAGGATCTTGGCGCGGGTGTTGCCGGTCTTGATGCCCAGCTCTTCCAGCGACACGGCCAGTGCCAGGAACTCACCCAGCGAATCCCAGCGCAGATGGTTTTCTTCGACCAACTGCTTGACGTGCTTGGGTGCCGATCCGCCCGCGCCGGTTTCGTACATGCCGCCGCCGGCCATCAACGGAACGATGGAGAGCATCTTGGCGCTGGTGCCCAGTTCCATGATCGGGAACAGATCGGTCAGGTAGTCGCGCAGGATGTTGCCCGTGACCGAAATGGTGTCCAGGCCACGAATGACGCGCTCCAGCGTATAACGCATGGCGCGCACTTGCGACATGATCTGGATGTCCAGGCCGTTCGTGTCGTGGTCCTTGAGGTAGGTCTCGACCTTCTTGATCAGCTCGGCTTCGTGCGGACGATACGGATCCAGCCAGAACAGGGCCGGCATGCCCGAGTTGCGCGCGCGGGTAACGGCCAGCTTGACCCAGTCGCGGATCGGCGCGTCCTTGACCTGGCACATGCGCCAGATGTCACCCTCTTCCACGTTTTGCACCAGCAGGACTTCGCCGGTGGCGATGTCGACGATGCGGGCTTCGCCGGCTTCCGGCACTTCAAACGTCTTGTCGTGCGAGCCGTATTCTTCGGCCTGCTGCGCCATCAGCCCGACGTTGGGCACGGTGCCCATGGTGACCGGATCGAAGTTGCCGTTGGTCTTGCAGAAGTTGATCATCTCCTGATAGATGCGCGCAAACGTGCTCTCCGGGATCACGGCCTTGGTGTCCTTCGGACGGCCGTCGGCGCCCCACATCTTGCCGCCGATGCGGATCATGGCCGGCATCGAGGCGTCCACGATCACGTCGTTCGGCGCATGCAGGTTGGAGATGCCCTTGGCCGAGTCCACCATCGCCAGTTCCGGGCGATGCTCATGGCAGGCGTGCATGTCGCGGATGATTTCTTCGCGCTTCGAGCTCGGCAGCGATTCCAGCTTGTCGTACAGATTGACCAGACCGTTGTTGACGTTCACGCCCAGTTCGTCAAACAGCTTACCGTGCTTCTCGAAGGCTTCCTTGTAGAAAATCTTCACGGCGTGGCCGAACACGATCGGGTGCGAGACCTTCATCATCGTGGCCTTCACGTGCAGCGACAGCATCACGCCGGTCTTGCGCGCGTCTTCCATTTGTTCTTCGTAGAAGTCGCACAGCGCCTTCTTGCTCATGAACATGCTGTCGATGATTTCGCCGTCTTGCAGCGCGACCTTCGGTTTGAGCACGACGGTCTTGCCGCTCTTGGTCAGCAGTTCCATCTTCACGTCACGGGCGCGGTCCAGCGTCATGGACTTTTCACCGTGGTAGAAGTCGCCGTGCTTCATGTGCGCCACGTGGGTGCGCGAAGCCATGCTCCACTCGCCCATGCTGTGCGGGTTCTTGCGGGCGTAGTTCTTCACGGCGGCGGGCGCGCGGCGATCCGAGTTGCCTTCGCGCAGCACCGGGTTCACGGCACTGCCCAGGCACTTGGAATAGCGTTGGCGAATGGCCTTCTCGGCATCCGTCTTCGGATCTTCCGGGAAGTCAGGCACCTTGTAGCCCTTGCCCTGGAGTTCCTTGATCGCGCTGACCAGCTGATGCACGGAGGCACTGATATTGGGCAGCTTGATGATGTTGGTGTCAGGCAGCAGCGTCAGACGACCGAGTTCGGCCAGATTGTCGGGCACCCGTTGCGCTTCCGTGAGGAATTCCGGGAATTCGCCCAGGATGCGTCCGGCCACCGAGATGTCGCTGGTGGTGACGTCGATGCCTGCCGGCGCGGTGAACGTGCGGATGATGGGCAGGAATGCGCTCGTCGCCAGAAGCGGCGCTTCGTCGGTCAGGGTGTAGATGATAGTCGGCTGCTTGGTGCTCATTGCTTAACTCAAGATCAAGAAATAGGACGGTAAACGCCGCCGGCTGGGTCGCAGCCCGGCGGTAACAAGCGAATTTTGCCTGATTTCGGGGTCGGAAAGCTGAACCCTGCAGGCTTTTTGCATTTTTCAACGGCAACTTGCGAATTTTACATGCCTGCGAGCTTAGCCCACCAGATGGGCCTTCAGACTTGCCTCGATGTCGGCTTGCAGGTCGCGAACATCTTCCAGGCCGACGTAGAAGCGAACCAGTCCGCCCTTGTGCGGCCAGGACGTGACCGTTCGCATCAAGGGCACCTTGTAAGGCACGGCCAGGCTGTGTGCGCCGCCCCAGCTGAAGCCGATCTTGAACAGTCGCAGGCCTTCGACGAACGCATCGATCTGCGCGCCGGGAAAACGGCCGTCGAACACCACCGAGAACAGGCCGCCCGCGCCGGTGAAATCACGTTTGAAGAACGCATTGCCCGGACAGTCGGCAAACGCGGGGTGCAGCACCGCCGTGATTTCCGGACGGTGCTTAAGCCAGGTCGCCAGCGCCAGCGCGCTACGGTCGTGCGCTTCGAACCGGAGTTTCAGCGACGGCAAGCTACGCAGCAGCAGACTGCAATCGTCGGCCGACACGCCCCACCCCATGCGCATGCGCGCACGCTTCAAGTGATGATGCAGGTCGTCGTCGACGGTGGTGACGGCCCCCATCAGCACATCGCTGCCGCCCGACTGGTACTTGGTCAGCGCCTGCACGGAGATGTCCACGCCATGATGAAACGGGGCAAACGCAAGACCGGCCGAGTAGGTATTGTCGATGGCCGTGGGGATGCCGCGATCGCGCGCCACCTTGGCGATCGCGGGAACGTCCGGCACTTCCATCGTGACGGAACCGGGCGCCTCGATCCAGATCAGTTTCGTGTTCGGCTGGATCAGGTCAGCAATGCCGGCACCGACGAGCGGATCGTAATACCGCACCGAGACGCCGAAGTCTTCCTTCAGCCAGTCGCCGTGATCACGGTTTGGCGAATAGGCATTGTCCGGAATCAGGACATCGTCGCCCGACTTCACGAGCGCGAAGTACACATTGGCGATGGCTGCCAAGCCGGACGGAAACAACAGGCAATGCCGGCCGCCTTCGATCGCCGCGAGCCGTTGCATCAACTCCATTGACGTCGGCGTGGCATGCAGGCCATAACGCCATTGACTGTCATTCTTCCAGTCGAGCGCCCGCATGGCGGCAAGATCGGGAAACACGACGGTCGACGCGCGCGCCACCGGCGCCGGCATGGCCGAGAAACCCGCAGGGATATGGGTGTCGGCATGCAGGACATTGGTTTGCCGGTGCCAGCCATTGGCTTCGGGGACGTCCTGCGGCTTGCGGGTCTCTTGCGTCATCGTGACTCCAAAATGCAGCGGGCCGGCATAACCGGCCCCGGATGAAATCGGCCGCGGGCCCGGAGGCCGCGCGGCGCCTGAATCAAATACGTTCGAACACGGCGGCAATGCCCTGCCCGCCGCCGATACACATCGTCACGAGTGCGTAGCGGCCGCCAATGCGTTGCAATTCGTGCAGCGCCTTGACAGTAATGAGCGCACCGGTCGCGCCGATCGGGTGCCCCAGCGAAATGCCCGAGCCGTTCGGGTTGACCTTCGCCGGATCGAAGCCGAGATCGCGTGACACGGCACACGCTTGCGCGGCGAACGCTTCGTTGGCCTCGATCACGTCGAGATCCGCGACCGTGATGCCCGCGCGCGACAGCGCCTTCTGCGACGCCGGCACGGGACCAATGCCCATGAAGTTCGGATCGACGCCGGCATGCGCGTAGCTCACGAGCCGAGCCAGCGGCTTCACGCCGCGGCGATCGGCTTGCTCACGGTCCATCAGCACCATCGCGGCGGCCGCGTCGTTCAGGCCCGAGGCGTTGCCCGCGGTCACTGAACCGTCTTTCTTGAAAACCGGCTTGAGCTTCGCCAGGTCTTCAAGGGTGACGTCGCCGCGCACGTGCTCGTCGAGCGTATACGCCACTTCGCCCTTCTTGCTCTTGAGCATGACCGGGACGATCTGATCCTTGAAGTAGCCTTGCGCAATGGCATTGGCGGCGCGGCGATGCGATTCGACGGCCAGCGCATCCTGGTCGTCGCGCGTGATGCCCCACTTGGCGGCGATATTTTCGGCCGTCACGCCCATATGGATCGCGGCAAACGGGTCATGCAACGCGCCGAGCATCATGTCGACGAGGCGCGACTCACCCATGCGGGTGCCCCAGCGGGCGCCGGGCATCAGGTACGGTGCGCGGCTCATGCTCTCCGCACCGCCCGCGATGGCGACATCGGCATCGCCCAGGAGGATGGACTGCGCGGCGGACACCACGGCCTGCAGGCCAGAACCGCACAGGCGGTTGAGCGTGAGTGCCGGCGCATGCTGGCTCACGCCGCCGTTCATGGCAGCCACGCGCGCCAGGTACATATCCTTGGGTTCCGTGTTGATGACATGCCCGAACACCACATGTCCGACTTCGTCGCCGGCCACGCCGGCGCGCGCCAGGGACTCGCGCACGACGAGCGCACCCAGCTCCGTCGGTGCGACATCCTTGAGACTGCCGCCAAAATCACCAATAGCGGTACGCACACCGCTGACAACTACGACCTCGCGTTGCATCGCTCATCTCCTCATTGAAATTCCGGTATCGGGATGAGTATAGCGCCGTTGCGCCGCGACATGCTGCGGCGCAACGGACTAGATGTCTTCGGTCAGACTTCGCCCCACAGGTCATGACCGTCCGCGCCCGTAATCCGAACCGACACGAAATCGCCGACCTTGTAACGCTTGGACGCCTTTTGCGTCGGCGCGATATAGACGAGACCGTCAATCTCGGGCGCATCGGCCGCCGAGCGGGCAATGCCGCCGTCCTGATTGATTTCGTCGACAATGACGCGCAGCGTCTTGCCCACCTTGCGTTGCAGGCGCTTCGCCGAAATCTCCTCCGCCACTTCCATGAAGCGCGCGCGACGCTCCTCGCGCACTTCGTCGGGCAGCGCGCCGGGCAATTCATTGGCGCGCGCGCCTTCGACCGGCGAATAGGCAAAGCAGCCCACCCGGTCGAGCTCCGCTTCGCGCAGGAAGTCCAGCAGATACTGGAATTCGGATTCCGTCTCGCCCGGGAAACCGGCAATGAAGGTGCTGCGGATCGTCAGGTCCGGGGCCATCTTGCGCCACGCCTGGATACGTTCCAGATTCTTCTCGCCAGAGGCCGGACGCTTCATGCGCTTGAGCACGTCCGGGTGCGCGTGTTGCAGCGGCACGTCGAGATACGGCAGGATGTGCCCCTCGGCCATCATCGGGATGATTTCGTCGACGTGCGGATACGGGTAGACATAGTGCAAGCGCACCCAGGCATCGTACTGCTTGGCCAATTCGCCGAGCGCGGTCACAAGTTCGGTCATACGCGTCCTGAGCGGACGGCCGTTCCAGAAACCGGTGCGGTATTTGACGTCGACGCCGTAGGCGCTCGTATCCTGCGAGATGACAAGCAGTTCCTTGACACCCGCCTTGAACAGATTTTCGGCCTCGAGCATGACTTCCGCCACGGGACGCGAATCAAGATCACCACGCATCGACGGGATGATGCAAAACGTGCAGCGGTGATTGCAGCCTTCCGAAATCTTCAGATAGGCATAGTGACGCGGCGTGAGCTTGACGCCGGCAGGCGGCACGAGATCGGTGAATGGATCGTGCGGCTTCGGCAGGTGCAGGTGCACATGGTTCATCACTTCGCCGACGGCATGGGGGCCGGTCACGGCGAGCACTTTCGGATGGACGGCGGTGACGATGTCCTGCCCGGCGGCGTCCTTCTTGGCGCCAAGGCAGCCGGTAACGATGACCTTGCCGTTTTCGGCGAGCGCTTCGCCGATTGCGTCGAGGCTTTCCTGCACGGCGTCGTCGATGAAGCCACAGGTATTGACGACAACCAGGTCGGCGCCGTCATACGTGCCGGCGATGTCGTAACCCTCGGCGCGCAACTGCGTCAGGATTTGCTCGGAGTCGACCAGGGCCTTGGGGCAACCAAGCGAAACAAAGCCGACTTTGGGCGTGCCGGCGGGCGAAGGGCGGGACATGGGGCAAATCCTGATATATGCGCTCGCAGGCGCGCGCTGGCGACAAGACGCCGCGCACCTGCAACAAAACGCGGGTTGAAAACGTTGGTTGAAACCGCTGGTGACAACCGAACAACCGCGTATTTTACCCTGTTCGCCCGCTGCCCGTTCCGCCGAATGCGGCAGTCGCTTACGGCTTCTTCGGATCCTTGCTGCCAGGTGCACCCGGCGCCCCCGGACCGCCCGGGCCGCCCGGGCCGCCCGGGCCACCTGGGAACGGGAACGTACTGAACATGTTCTTGGCCTGGCTCTGCATCTGTTCCTGCATCTGCACGAACAGGTTCTTCGATTGCTCGATGTAGTTCGTCATCATGCCCTGCATCATCGGCGCCTGCATATTCATGAACTGCGCCCAGACGTCAGGATTGAACGCCGCACCCTCATAGATCCCCTTGGACTGGTCGGCCAGCTTGTTCTGGATCTCGATGAACGTCTGGATATTCTTTTCCAGGTAGGTGCCCATCATGCCCTGCAGCGCGTGACCGTAGAAACGGATGATCTGCGAGAGCATCGCGCTCGAGAACATCGGCACACCGCCGGTTTCCTCTTCCAGAATGATCTGCAGCAGGATGCTGCGCGTCAGGTCTTCCCCCGATTTGGCGTCAACGACCTTGAACTCCTCAGTCTCGAGCACCAATTGCTTCACGTCGGCAAGCGTGATGTACGTGCTGGTTTGCGTGTCGTACAGACGCCGGTTCGGATATTTCTTGATGAGGCGTTCGTCGGTCTTCTTGCTCGCGGTCATGCGCTGGATTTCCTGCTTTTCTAAAGGGACATCCCCGACCGGCGGTCGGAGATTCCACATATTATCGATTGTAGGTCGCTTGTTGCTATGCGGCAAAGCCCTAACCCCGGGCCTGCCGCACAGCTGCCATCACCCCATGTGCAAGCCGCCGTTCAGCGAGAAGTCAGCCCCGGTGGCAAAACCGGAGTCTTCCGACGCCAGCCAGGCCACGATCGACGCGATTTCCTCCGGCCTCCCAAGGCGTTTGACAGGAATCGTGGCGATGATCTTGTCGAGAACATCCTGACGGATCGATTTCACCATGTCCGTGCCGATATAGCCCGGCGAGACGGTATTGACGGTGACACCCTTGGTCGCGACTTCCTGCGCCAGCGCCATGGTGAAGCCGTGAATACCGGCCTTGGCGGTGGAGTAGTTGGTCTGGCCGAACTGGCCTTTCTGACCGTTGACCGACGAGATGTTGACGATGCGGCCCCAGCCGCGATCGGCCATGCCGTCGATGATTTGCTTGGTGACGTTGAAGAGGCTGGTCAGGTTGGTGTCGATCACCGCGGTCCAGTCGGTGTGCGTCATCTTGCGCAGCACCACGTCACGCGTGATACCGGCATTGTTGACCAGCACATCGACCTCGCCGACTTCGGATTTGACCTTGTCGAATGCCGCCTTCGTCGAATCCCAGTCGCCGACGTTCCCTTCGGAGGCCACGAAATCGTAACCGAGCGCCTTTTGCTCTTCCAGCCACTTCACCCGGCGCGGCGAGTTCGGGCCGCAACCGGCCACGACACGGAATCCGTCTTTGTACAGCCGCTGACAGATGGCCGTACCGATGCCGCCCATACCGCCCGTAACATAAGCAACGCGTTGAGTCATGGAACTCTCCCCCTTGATGGCGGCCACTTGCGGCCGCCAGATACGACTGCCAATTGACCTTTACGAAGCCGCTGCGTTCCCGCAAGCGGCTTCCGTCTCCGCGTTCATCATCATGCGTACGCCTCATGCATTTCCTTCAGGCGTACCGCCGACGCGAATGCTTATTGCGCGGCGCGCACGCCCTCAGACGCGCTCGACCGCCAGCGCCACGCCCATGCCGCCGCCGATACATAGCGAGGCCAGGCCGCGGCGCGCGGAACGGCGTTCCATTTCGTGCAGCAATGACACCAGAATACGGCAGCCCGACGCACCGATCGGATGGCCGATGGCGATGGCGCCGCCATTGACGTTGACCTTCGACGTGTCCCAACCCATTTGCTGATGAACGGCCAGCGCCTGCGCGGCAAACGCTTCGTTGATTTCCATCAGGTCGAGGTCCTGCACGCTCCAGCCCGCACGCTCCAGGCAGCGCTGCGATGCCGGCACCGGGCCCATGCCCATGACCTTGGGATCGACGCCCGCGTTGGCATAGGCAACGATGCGCGCGAGCGGCTTCAGGCCCAATTGTTCGGCACGCTTGGCGGACATGACGACGACAGCGGCAGCACCGTCATTCAGGCCCGAGGCGTTGCCGGCCGTGACCGAACCGTCCTTCGTGAACGCCGGCTTCAGGCTGGACAGCGATTCGAGCGTGGCGCCATGGCGAACGTATTCGTCGGTCTTGAACAAGACCGGATCGCCCTTGCGCTGCGGGATCGACACCGGCACGATTTCCGCGTCGAAGCGGCCGGCCTTCTGGGCAGCTTCCGCTTTGTTCTGCGAAGCAACGGCGAAGGCATCCTGCGCTTCACGCGTGATGCCGTATTCCTTCGCGACGTTCTCGGCCGTCTGGCCCATGTGGTACTGGTTGTAGACGTCCCACAGGCCGTCGACGATCATCGTGTCGACCAGCTTGGCCTCGCCCATGCGGAACCCGTCGCGCGAGCCCGGCAGCACGTGCGGCGACGCGCTCATGTTTTCCTGGCCGCCCGCCACAACGATGTCCGCGTCGCCCGCGATGATCGCGTTGGCCGCAAGCATCACGGCCTTGAGGCCCGAGCCGCACACCTTGTTGATGGTCATGCCGGGCACCATGTGCGGCAGCCCGGCCTTGATCGACGCCTGACGCGCCGGATTCTGGCCCGAGCCGGCCGTCAGCACCTGGCCCATGATGACTTCGCTGACCTGCTCCGGCGACAACTTCGCGCGTTGGAGCACTTCACGGATCACGGTCGCGCCAAGCTCCGGCGCGGCAATCTTGGCCAACGAACCGCCAAATTTTCCGACCGCGGTCCGCGCGGCCGACACAATCACGATATCCGTCATAACATCATCCTCGGTTCAATTAATTCGAGCGGGCGGCGGTGCCCTCTCCTGTCCATCCCGATATCGCGCTTCGGCTTCAGGCCTTCGCCTTCACATAGCGGCCCGGCGCCGGCTCAATCGGTGGAAAGGCAACATTACCATACGCATTTGACGCCTTGATGCGTTTTCCGCCAAAGGGTGCCAGCCATTCGCTCCAGTCGGTCCACCAACTGCCCGGATGCTCCGTTGCGCCCGAGAGCCAGGCCTGCGATTCTGCGCCCACGTCGTCGTTGCGCCAATAACTGCGCTTCTTCTTCGCCGGCGGGTTGACCACCCCCGCGATATGGCCGGAGG
This sequence comes from Pandoraea terrae, assembly GCF_902459695.1. GTDB lineage: Bacteria > Pseudomonadota > Gammaproteobacteria > Burkholderiales > Burkholderiaceae > Pandoraea > Pandoraea terrae. Next base: position 41,558 of record NZ_CABPRZ010000032.1, on the reverse strand, counting down.
CACCCAGTACGAAGCGCTTTTCGCCACCCAGGAGCGGCAACGAGCGGAACGCCGACGTCCACGGCACGATGTGGTCCTCGCGGGAACCGAAAACGTAGGCCGGCGCATCGATGCGGCCAAGATCGAGTGGCACGCCGCAGGCCGACAGCACACCCGGCTCCTTCAACTGATTTTTCAGGTACAAATGGCGCAGGTACCAGCAGAACATCGGCCCCGGCAGATTGGTACCGTCGCCGTTCCAGTACAGCAAGTCGAACGGCTGGGGCGCCTTTCCCTTCAGATAGCTGTCGACGACATAATTCCAGACGAGATCGTTCGGACGCAGAAACGAAAAGGTATTCGCGAGTTCGATGCCGCGCATGAGCCCGGCCGGTTTTCCGTTGACCCCGCCGATGGTCTGCTCGCGGAATTGCACGTGGGCTTCGTCGATGAAGACGTCGAGCACACCCGTGTCGGCAAAATCGAGCAGCGTCGTGAGCAGCGTGACACTCGCGACCGGCGACTTGGCGCCATTCTGACCTTGTCCGGCCAGGACGGAGAGCGCCGCCGCAAGCAGCGTGCCACCCACGCAGAAGCCGAGGGCGTTGACTTGCTTCTGGCCACTGATCTCGCGCGCGGTATCGAGCGCCGCGAGCGGCCCCTGCGCAATGTAGTCGTCCCACGTTTTGCCCGCGAGCGACTGGTCCGGATTGCGCCACGACACGACGAATACGGTATGTCCCTGCTCAACGGCATAGCGGATGAGGGAATTCTCGGGCTGCAGGTCCAGGATGTAGTACTTGTTGATGCAAGGCGGCACGATCACAAGCGGCCGCTGGAACACGGTCGGCGTAAGCGGCTTGTATTGGATCAGCTGGATCAGTTCGTTCTCGAACACGACCGCGCCTTCCGTGGTCGCGACATTGCGGCCCACTTCGAAGGCGGCTTCGTCGGTTTGCGAAACTTTTCCGCGGCCCATGTCGGCGAGCATGTGCCGTACGCCCGCCACGAGACTGTCGCCGCGCGTCTCCAGGATACGCTGCTGCGCATCGGGATTCGTGGCGATGAAGTTGCTCGGCGCGGCGGCCGCAACCCATTGTTCGACGGCGAAACGAAGGCGCTCGCGTGTCTTCGCATCGGCATCGACCAGCTCGGCCATGCGCAACAGGAAACGTCCGTTGAGCAGATAGAGCGCAGCCGGCAGCGCGTAGAACGGATTACGCCAGCCGTCCCCGGCAAAACGCCGATCGCCGAGCGCAGGCGCGGATTCGGCGCCGCCGTCCTTGAATTGGGCCATCAATTCGGAAAATGCTTGCGCGTATTCCTTTTGTAATTCGGTCAGACGCGCCGGATCGATCGAGAGGGCCGGCGTCTGCGGCAAATTCGCGCCGACGAGCGCCGCGAACGGGTTTGCCATGGGGTTGAAGAAAGCGCCCGCAAATGGATTCGCCGCGCCGCCCGAGCCTCCGTTGCCCTGGGCATCGCTGAACATTCGACGCGCAGCATCGAACCATTGCGACATGTCCTGAGCAGAGAGAAACGCTGGCGGGAACGCTTGAGCGGAAGACGATGGCGAAGTCTTTGCAGACGAGGCGGCCTTGGCGGCCGGATCGTGATTGGCACTGGCGCGATTCATGGTAGCCTGAGTGTCATGTCCGTTGCATTCGCGGGCCGGCGCCCGGAACGCGGTGCATCGCCCCTCGCGTTTGGCGTGAAGCGGGCACCTGTGGACCATTCTTGCGTGCGGCGGCAGGCATGTCAATGCTTGCCGCGAACGTTTGGCTGGATTTTCCCGCTGCGGCGGGCGTTTTTGATGTGCGTCGTTCCCGATGTTTATCGTTCTGCTCGGCTGGCTCTATGTGCTGCTGATGGTTTCCATCACCATGCCGTCGTTGATCCTCGGCATACTGACATTCGTTCTGGGCGGACTCGCGCCCGCCGCCCTGCTGCTGTATGTCAGCGGATCGAAGGGCCGGCGCGCCAGACAACGCCGGCAAGACGCCCCGTCACCCGATCCCGGCGATACGAATAGAAACGGGCCGGATCGCTGACCGTACACCATCGCCCGCCCGAGACCGTTGTTACGCCCTCCCGGGCGAGACGCAAGCGCGCCAGCGCACACAAATCCGCAAGATATTTGCCGTTTTCGGCGGCCCCGTGCGGCACGAACGCGGCGTTCGTGGCTTCGGCCTCCCCCGCATTCGCCGCGGCCAGAAACGACTCGCGCACCTCGCTGCCCACCTCGAATGCGTCTGGCCCGATGCAAGGCCCCAGCCACGCCAGCACGGCGGTACCTTCACCGCCGGCAGGCAAACGGGCCCGCAGCGACCTCACCGCCGCCTCGATGACACCGCTGCACAATCCTCGCCAGCCGGCGTGCGCGGCACCGACCGCCTGACCGTCGGTATCGCACAGCAGGACCGGCAGGCAATCCGCCGCCAGCGCGGCGCATGCGATACCCGTGGCCGTCGTGACGCTGGCGTCCGCCTCGATCGGCTGTCCTGTGTCATACCCCCGCAATGCCTCTTCGGCGTCGGCGACGCGAGCGCTGTGCACTTGCGCCAGCCAGGCCGGCGTTGCCCCCGTGATGGCCGCCAGGCGCTCACGATTGATGCGCACGGCTTCGGGATCGTCGTCCGCCTTCACGCCCAGGTTGAACGAGGCATGCGGCCCTGCGCTCACGCCGCCTTCGCGGGTCGTGAAAACAGCGCGCACGTTGGCCGGCGCGGGCCAATCCGGCACGATCCAGCTGGCCGGATATCCCGTTGCCGCGCCTTGCGGCCCCGGCGGCGTCAGGTCCGGCGAAACAGGGTGCTCAAGCGGGGAAGAGGTCATCCAGGGAATCGGGGAGCGTTGAAAGGTCGAACGTCAGGCCCAGCGCCGCCTTCAGCGCCGCGAGGTCGTCGGGTAACGGCGCTTGCCAGTGCATGGCGCGCCCGTCGTCGGGGTGCAGCAGCCCGAGCCGCCACGCATGCAGCGCCTGCCGCGCGAATCCGTTCGGCAGCGGCGGGCGCTTGGCGCGGGACCGATACAGCGAATCGCCCAGCAACGGATGCCCCAGATGCGCCATATGCACCCGGATCTGATGCGTACGCCCCGTATCGAGCGAACATAGCACGAGGGAAACCGGGGATTCCTCCCAATTGGCGGTCGCCAGGGTGACGACCCGCGTGCGGGCCGGCTTGCCTGCGCTGCCCTCGACGACCGCCATGCGCGTGCGCTCGCGCGGATCGCGGCCGATCGGCGCATCGACCACCTTGCGGGCGACGGGGCGCCCCCAGACGAGGGCCGCGTAATGACGTTTGACGGTCCGCGCCTGCAACTGGCGCACGAGATCGGTCTGCGCGACCAGTGTGCGCGCCACGACCATCAGCCCGGAGGTGTCCTTGTCCAGCCGATGGACGATGCCGGCACGCGGCAGATCGGCGGCCTGTTGACCGTAACGGTGCAGGAGCCCGTTGAGCAGCGTGCCGGACCAGTTGCCTGCGGCCGGGTGGACGACGAGTCCGGCAGGTTTGTTGAAAACACTCAATGCGGCGTCTTCATAAACCGCCGCGAGTGGCACAGGCTCGGCAGAGAACGCAAGCTGTTCCGGCAGCGCCGCCGGCGTGACGACGATCTGTTCGCCACCGGCGACACGTTGGCGCACCTTGGCCGGCGCGCCGTTGAGTGTGACGCGCCCGGCTTCCACCCACGCCTGCAGGCGGCTGCGCGAATAGTCGGGAAACAGTTGTGCGAGCGCCTTGTCGAGGCGGTCGCCGGCCAGCGTGAACGGGATTTCGGCCGACAACGGCGCCTCGAAGGCGGCGGTTGCAGGGACGTTTATGGCATCGGCGGAACGCGGTGAAAGATCGTCATCAATCGGATCCTCCGCAATTTCCGTGGCAAATGAAGCGCTTGGGCTATAATCCAGCAGTATTGAACGGGTCATCGAGAACTGAAGCCAACGAGCATGCAAGCCCTGAAAATTGTCAAACATCTGACGCTGGCCGCAATCCTGGCTGGCGGACTCGCCGCCTGCGGCATCCTGCCGGAGAAGGTCGACGAAACGGCCAGCTGGTCGACGAACAAATTATACGCGGAAGCGAAGGACTCCTTCGACAGCGGCGATTACACGAAGGCCGCCAAGTATTATGAAATGCTGGAAGGCCGCGATCCGTTCGGCCAGCACGCCCAGCAGGCGCAGATCAACGCCGCCTATTCCTATTACAAGGACAATGATTCCGCGCAGGCGCTGACGTCCGTCGACCGCTTCATCAAGCTGCATCCGGACAGCCCGTCGATCGACTACGCCTATTACCTCAAGGGCCTGATCAACTTCAACGACGATCTGGGTCTGTTCGGCCGCTTCAGCGGCCAGGACCTGTCAGAACGCGATCCGAAGGCACTTCGCGACGCCTACGACAGCTTCAAGTACCTGGTCGAGCACTATCCGAACAGCAAGTACGCGCCGGATGCCGCCCTGCGCATGCGCTACGCCGTCAATGCGATGGCCGCGCATGAAGTGCACGCCGCCGAGTACTACTATCGCCGCGGCGCATATCTGGCCGCCGTGAACCGTGCGCAAACGGCCCTGAAGGACTACGATCAAGCGCCCGCCAATGAAGACGCGCTGGGCATCATGATCCGCTCTTATGACGCGCTCGGCATGACGCAATTGCGCGATGACGCCAAGCGTGTGATGGCGGCAACGTACCCGAAGAGCGACTACCTGACGCTCGGCTACCGCCGCAAGAATCCGGACAAGTCGTGGTGGCAGCTCTGGAAGTAAGCGGCCCGCCCGCGGGTGTGCGATAAAGAAAATCCCTCGCCACGGCGAGGGATTTTTTATTGCCAGTGCATTTCGGGCGCCGTCAGGCGGATGGCGGGCTATCCGGTTCGTCGAAGAATCCGCGCACGATGGGCAGCTCGCGCGTGCGCTTGAATGGCGGCAAGCTCTGCCAGATACGGCGGCCGTAAGGTTTGTCGACAAGACGGGGATCGCAGATCATCAACACGCCCCGGTCGCCCTCGGAACGAATCAAACGCCCCGCCCCCTGCTTCAGCGTGATGACGGCCTGCGGCAACTGATGCACGGCAAACGGGCTCAGACCCTTTTTCGTCAGGGCGTCGAGGCGTGCCGCCAGCACCGGATCGTCGGGCGGTGCGAATGGCAACTTGTCGATGATCACCAGCGACAGGGCCTCCCCACGCACGTCCACGCCTTCCCAGAAGCTTTGACTGCCGATCAGGACGGCGTTGCCCAGGGCACGGAACCGGTCGAGCAGTTCGGTGCGGCTCGCCTCGCCCTGCACCAGCAACGGGTAATCCCAGCCACGGCGCTCAAATTCGTCGCGAAGCCGCTCGGCCGCCCGATTCACGGCGCGAAGCGTCGTGCACAGGACGAACGCGCGCCCGCCGCTGACTTCGAGCACCGGCAACGCGGCATCGAGCACGGCATCCGTGAACCCCGGCGCCGACGGCTGCGGCAGCCCGCGCGGCACATACAGCAAACTCTGATTTTCGTAGTCGAAGGGACTGGCCAGCGTCAGCGATTTGTTCGCATCGAGCCCCAACTGAGCGGCGTAGTGTGCGAAATTTCCCCGCACAGACAGTGTCGCCGAGGTGAAAACCCAGGCGCGCGGCGCACCGCCCCGCTGCTTCGCGAAAATCGGCGCGATCGACAGCGGCGTTTGATGCAACTGCACGGCCTGCGAAAACACTTCAATCCATCTGACGTTTTCCGGCACGTCGCCGGATGCATCTGCCGCCTTTGCCGCTGCGGGCGCGTTTGCACCGGCCCCGGCGTCCACCGACAATTCCGCCGCCGTTTTCGCCTTGAAAGCGGCTTCAAGCGCTTCGCGTTCACGCGCCGCCTTGGCGGCTTTGGCCGCCTTTTCCCGTTTGCCGTCCGTCACGCGCGGGGCATCGGCATCCTCAGCCGGCGTCTCGCCCGGCGAAGGCGGATTGACGCCCATGCGCCAACGTTCCAGTTGCTGATGCAGTTCGGTCGCACGACGCAGGCACGCGCCAAGCGATTCGGCACGTTCTGCCTGATGCTGAAGCGTTTCGATCAAGTCCTGCAGGGCGGCATCGAGAGCATCGAGGGCGTCGAACACACCATGGCTGGGGGGCAATTGGCCGACCGCCATGCGGACATTGTCCTGCCCGAATGTCAGACGAACATCGCGCGCGGTCCGCTCGACACTGGCGCCGAGCTTGACCCACTCGGCCGCGTCGCGCGCGTGGATCAGGCCTTCGGCCACCGTGTCGCGCGCCAATTCCAGAAATTGCCCCGTCGACACCGTCTCCCCGAAGAACAGGGTGGCCGTTTCGGGCAACTGGTGCGCTTCGTCGAAAATGATGGTGTTGGCGTTCGGCAGCAGCTCGGCCATGCCCGTGTCGCGCAGCATCACGTCGGCGAAGAACAGGTGGTGGTTCACGACCACGATGTCGGCCTGCTGCGCTTCCTTGCGGGCCTGCATCACGAAGCAGTCCTTGTAGCGCGGGCACTCCTGACCGAGGCAGTTATCGCGCGTGGATGTCACGTGCGCCCAGATCGGCGCATTTTCCGGCACGCTCGCCAGCTCGGCCTTGTCGCCGCTATGGGTGACCTGCGCGAATACGGCGATCTCACGCAGTTGCGCCGCTTCGTGGCGCGAGCCGAGCCGGCCCTCCTGCTGTGTGCGTTCCAGATAGTAGTGGCACAGGTAATTCGACCGTCCCTTGAGCATCGCCACCGTGACGGGCATGGCCAATGCGCGGCGCACGGTCGGAATGTCGCGGCCGAACAGCTGATCCTGCAAATGCTTCGTGCCGGTCGAGATGATCGTCTTGCCGCCCCACAGCATGGCGGGCACAAGATAGGCGTACGTCTTGCCGGTGCCGGTGCCGGCCTCGGCGATCAAGGTGTCGTGCGAGTCCATGGCGGCAGCGACGGCGCGCGCCATTTCTCGCTGCGGCTCGCGGCTGCGATAACCGTCAATGGCGCGCGACAGCATGCCGCCGTCGCCGAAAATTTCCTCGAGCTCGCGCACGCGCCTGGCAGCAAGCGGCGCAAGTCCGTGAAATGTCGCGGCGGCGGCCGGCGTGGCGGCGTCGGGTGCGGAGGACGACGTGTCGGCAGACGTCTCGCGGGGTGTGGCGGATTCGGTCAAAACGGCTACTGGGTGCGACGAACCGCAACGGGTCCGTCAGAAAAACGGCAACCGCCCACCTAGGCGGGCTGGTCGGGTGTCTGCTGCACTTGCAGCAGCGTAATGGTGTCCTTGATCTTCAGCCGCCGCTTCTTCAGGCGGCTGACCTGGAGTTCATCGTACGTCGGCTCCGTCAGCAGCTTATCTATCAGGTAATCGAGATCGCGGTGCTCGATCTGCAGTTCGATGATGCGCCACTGTACGGAATGAAGGTCCTGCTGCATCGCACGCTCCTCTCGCTACTCGACAAATGCTTCCCGCCGACGGCATGCCACGGCTTATTTGCCCGGCAACGCGTTCCGGGGGGAATTATCGCCTTCGGCCGCTTTCGCCTTGCGTTCGTCGGACTTCTGCTGCCGCTCGATGGCTTCCTGTTGCTTCTGTTGATACTTGCGCACGTTTTCCTCGCGTTCCGCCGCCTTCTGCGCCGCCGATTTCTGCGCTTCCTGGAGCTTCTGCTGCCGCTCGGCCTGTTTCGCGTCGTGCGCCGCCGCGTTGGCCGCGCGTTCCGGCGCGTGTCCGGTGCGTTCGGTCACGCGCTGCTGATACTCGGCCTGCTTGTTCTGATAGCTCTCGACGTTAGCCCGGCGTTCGGCCTCTTTCTGCGTCGCCTCGGCCGCTTCCTGCGCCTTCTTTTCCGCCAGCCGCGTCTCCCGTTCTTCGGCGCGCGCACGGCGCACATCGTCGTCCAGCACCAGGCGCTGGCTGCGAATGGCTTTCAGTTCTTCGCGGCGCTTTTCGCGCGCGCTCTCAACGCACGACGTCACGAAGAACTTCGAAGCGCATTCGTACTCGGCTTCGGAAAAACGATACTCGGCCCACGCGCGCTGCCGGTCGAGCAGCGCACGGCGGCCGTCGAAATCGGACGCTTCCGGGTGCAGATTCAGGTTGTCATCCACGGGCGGGATGGCGTCGCTGGCGTTCGGCGCGGCGGCGGAAGCCGGCGCGACGCGATCGGCGGTAGCGTCGTACGGGGCTTTTGGCGCCTCGATCTGGTGCGGCAAGCGCCCCATCGATTCGGCGGCAGTCTGGCCCTGCGCGAAGGCAGGCGCAGCCGGCACGGCAGCAAGTGCGAACACAATGCAGGCGGCGAGCGGGCTGAGCGAAAACTTTTTTGCGAAGGAAATCATGAGGTTGAGCGAAGTGATGCCAAATTTTAGCATTCCACGACCGGACGCGCCCGCGGTTTATGGCAAAATGCCTCGCTCTTGGCACTTGTGCCGCCGGCGCGGGAATTCGCGGCGCGGCACGAGCAAGCGCGGCGGGTGCGATCCCGCCGCACGCCCGCCGCTGGTGCGGGCTGCCGATGTCAAAGGCTCCGTTCAAGGCAATTCGCAACACTCATGACGCAAACCGTAGCTCTTCAGATCGTTCAACGCATCGCCGACGAACTCAACGTTAAGCCGCGTCAGGTCGCCGCCGCCGTTCAATTGCTGGACGAAGGCGCCACCGTGCCGTTCATCGCGCGCTACCGCAAGGAAGTCACCGACAATCTCGACGATACGCAGCTGCGCAACCTCGAGGAACGTCTGCTCTACCTGCGCGAACTCGAGGATCGCCGTGCCGCGATCCTGCAAAGCATCGACGAACAGGGCAAGCTGACCGACGCGCTGCGCACGGCGATCGAGGCCGCTGACACGAAGCAGACGCTCGAGGATCTTTACCTCCCCTACAAACCCAAGCGCCGCACGCGTGCCCAGATTGCCCGCGAGGCCGGCCTCGAACCGCTGGCGCAGGCGCTGATGGCCGATCCGATGCTGGATCCGCAAACCGAAGCGGCCAAGTTCGTCGACGCGGAAAAAGGCGTCGCCGACGTCAAGGCCGCCCTCGACGGCGCGCGCGACATCCTGTCCGAACAGTTCGGCGAAACGGCCGAACTGCTGGGCAAGCTGCGCGACTATCTGTGGACGCAAGGTGTCGTGTCCTCGAAGGTCGTCGAAGGCAAGGAAAGCGAGGAAGGCGAGAAATTCCGCGATTACTACGACTATGCCGAGAGCATCGCCTCGGTGCCGTCGCACCGCGCGCTTGCCCTCTTCCGCGGCCGCAATCTCGGCATCCTGATGGTCAAGCTGGGACTCGGCGAAGAGCTCGATGCGCAAGTGCCGCATCCCGGCGAAGGGGTGATCGCGGGGCATTTCGGCATTCGCAACCAGAACCGCCCGGCCGACAAGTGGCTCGCCGACGTATGCCGCTGGTGCTGGCGCGTCAAGGTGCAGCCGCATCTGGAATCGGAATTGCTCACGCAATTGCGGGAAACGGCTGAAAGCGAAGCCATTCGCGTGTTCGCGCGCAACCTGAAGGCCTTGCTGCTGGCCGCGCCGGCCGGCCCGAAGGCCGTGATCGGTCTCGACCCGGGTATTCGTACGGGCGTGAAGGTCGCCGTCGTCGACAACACGGGCAAGCTGCTGGGTACCGACACGATCTATCCGCACGAGCCGCGCCGCGACTGGGACGGCTCGATCTCGCGTCTGGCGAAGCTCGCGGCAGCCACCGGCGCGGAGCTGATCAGCATCGGCAATGGCACGGCGTCGCGCGAAACCGACAAGTTGGCGCTCGATTTGATGAAGCGTCACCCGGAACTGAGGCTGCAAAAGATCGTCGTGTCGGAAGCCGGCGCGTCGGTGTATTCGGCCTCCGAATTCGCCGCACGCGAATTTCCGGAGCTGGACGTGTCGTTGCGCGGCGCGGTCTCGATTGCCCGCCGCCTCCAGGATCCGCTGGCCGAACTCGTCAAGATCGAGCCGAAGGCGATCGGCGTCGGCCAGTACCAGCATGACGTAAACCAGCGCGAACTCGCGCGCATGCTCGATGCGGTGGTCGAGGATTGCGTCAATGCGGTCGGTGTCGACGTGAACACGGCATCAGCGCCGCTGCTGGCGCGCGTTTCGGGGCTCAACGGCACGCTGGCAAAAAATATCGTGGACTTCCGCGACAGCAATGGCCCGTTCGCGAATCGCGAGTCGCTGAAAAAGGTGCCGCGCCTGGGCGACAAGACGTTTGAGCAGGCGGCAGGCTTCCTGCGCATCAACGCGGGCGACAATCCACTGGACCGCTCGTCCGTCCACCCGGAAGCGTATCCGGTCGTGGAGCGCATTCTCGCGAAGATCAAGAAGGACATTGCCGGTGTCATGGGCAACCGCGAGGCGGTTCGCGGTGTGTCGCCGACGGAATTCGTCGACGAACGATTCGGCCTGCCGACCGTCAAGGACATCCTGACGGAATTGGAGAAACCGGGCCGCGATCCGCGCCCGGAGTTCAAGACGGCGACGTTCCAGGAAGGCGTGGAGAAGCTCACCGACCTGAAGCCGGGCATGCAGCTCGAAGGCGTCGTGACGAACGTGGCCGCATTTGGCGCGTTCATCGATATTGGCGTGCACCAGGACGGCCTCGTCCACGTGTCGGCCATGTCCACGAAGTTCATCAAGGACCCGCATGAAGTGGTGAAGGCCGGCGACATCGTGAAGGTGAAGGTGCTCGAGGTCGACCCGCGGCGCCAGCGCATTTCGCTGACGATGCGCCTGGCCGATGACCTGCCGGTGGCCGGTGCGAGCGATCGCCCGGGTAGCGGTGGCGGCGGCGGCGGCAATGGCGGTGGCAGCCGTGGCAATGGCGGTGGCCGTGCGCAGCCGCGCCCGCGTGAGCCGGAGCAGGTCAGCGCCATGGCGGCGGCGTTCGCGAAGCTCAAGCGTTAAGGCCAACAGCGCGAAAGCCTTGCCGTTGCGCGGCATCAAAATGACAGACGGGAGCGTGGAGACGCTCCCGTTTGTTTTTGGCGGATTCGGAGATACCGAGGATGTGCAGCGGCGCAGGACCTCACGCATTCACACCTCCTGAAGCATCAGAGACGGCTCGACGCCATATCCCGACGCTGCCCCGATGACTGTTGCATTTCGGTACCTTGCGCCCTGGCCCCTGCAAATTCTTGCCGGAGACTTTCTCGAACGTCCAGGAAATGCGCTTCCATTTGTTCGCGCTGCTGCTGTGCGAAGTCCTCTAGCGTTTTCGTCAATAACTCTCTGACTGCATTTTTGTCGGCGATTCCGCTTTGCTTGACCGAGGCAATCGCGGCCAACAGCGCGTTGTTGTTTTCAGCCTGAGCGCTCCCGATTTGCGCAAGTCGCGTCTCTGTCCTGGCTAGTCGCGTATCCGTCAGCTTCTCAATCTCCGCCATGTGCCTTTCCAAGGCCGTTACTTGGATACTCACGTTTGCCCACATACTTTTCTCCAGATTCTCAAATAGAAGTTCGCATTCATCGAATGCCTTCTCAAGCGCCCCCCAAGCCGGATTGCGCTGAAAAATCAGGTGACTGGCGATACCGTTTGTCGCCGTCAATAGCGAACCCGTCAATGTCAGGACCAAGCCGATGCCTATTGGCACCAGGCCGACCGCCGTTGAGGCGAGCGCCGTCAAGGTCAAGGCGACCAGCGTCACGCCCAGGATCATTGCGCATTTGGTTCGGATGCGGCGTTTCTCCTTCGGGATACATGCCCGCGCCTCTTTGAGTAGATCGCCAACACGAGGGGACAACGCGGCGATCTCGCGATTTGCCTCCGTTCGGCTCAATTCGTTTGCTCTATAGCGATCCACGATGTCAAACCGCCGTTCCAGCGCATGGATCGATTTTTGATACAGATCCAGCGCCCGTTGCACGTCGGCAGCAGAGCCCTTGAGCGATCGCGCACCCCAAGGTTTGCCAATGGGACTGCTGAGCCGCCATCGGCGCCCAAGTTGATCAACGGCCTCCTGCAATGTGGTGAGTGTTCTGTCGAATTGGTAAACGTCGCCAAGCGTTTTCTGCTCTCCCTCGACATCGGCGGAGCGATTCCTGATCGTTTCCAGCGCCCGGACAATGGCTTGATGGCGCCCAGCGAGACTTCGGCCCCGGCGATCCGGGACGCGGTAGACCTGTACGCCCTCCTTCGAGACCGGCAATCGCTTCCATTCGCCTCGACTGAAATATCTTGACGCTCCTCCCTGACGCACAGCCTCCATACCCCCTCCTCGGTGCTCAATTCGCCTGCATCGCATTACGCCCCCGGGACAGCTCGCGAGAGGGGGCGCAGATCCGATATTGCCCACAAGCCATAGCGCAGCTTCAGTGTTTCAACTGAAGTGTTTTGATTCCCGCCACAAATGTGCAGGTTCCGCGCAGGGACGAAGACTGATCAACTATTCGGAACAAAGGTCGATCAGAGGTAAGCAGCTGGCGAACCCATCTTGCAGGGCTCGCCGAGTCGACAGATAGTGTCCGCTTAAAAATAAGCGGACACTTTCATGAGTACAGAATTGGCAGTTCAGCGCGTACGGTGCGCCCACTCGAAACAATTCCAGCGAGTGGTTGTGGCCGAGTGCCACGCTGCGGACGAGTCGGTGTCGAGCGTGGCGCGCAAGTACGGCATGAACGCCAATATCGTGCACAAATGGCTGGGGTTGGCCAAGGCGGGGCGACTGGAGGCGGCGACACCGTCGTTCATTCCGATAGCTGCACCTGTGCGAGCGCAGTCAATGCCTGAGTCGCGCCGGAATATTGAATTGGGACTTTGCCCATTGCCCACGTACGCTGTGCCGCGATATAAGTGGCGGCCTCGCGCGAACATCGCGCTTACCTACTTGGAGATGGACGTTATGGCAATTCCAGCGCATCTGTGGCTCAAGGATGACGGCGGCACCGACATCAAGGGCTCCTCGACCGTTCAGGGACGAGAGGGAAGTATCGAGATCATTGGATTCAGCCACGGCCTTACGCTGCCCGTGGATGGCCAGAGCGGAATTATCACCGGCACCCGCATGCACTCTCCGATGTCCCTCGAAAAGGAGTTCGATGCGTCGAGTCCGTATCTGTACAAAGCCGTCGCAACGGGTCAAACCCTGGAATCTGCTGAGTTGCGCTGATATCGAATCAACAATAACGGGCGCGAGGAGCTGTATTTCGCGATGCTGCTCGAAGACGTGAAGATCACCGGCGTCAATCCCGGCATGGCGAATACCAAAGTGATGAGCATGTCGCAGCTCAATCACATGGAGTCAGTTTCCATGATGTACGAGCGCATCACATGGCATTACACCGACGGCAATATCAAGTTCACCGATGCGTGGAATGACCGCTAATTGGCACTGCGGCATGCCCCCTTTTCTCAACAGCATCGGGAACTGATTCATGGCGTTATACGGCAAGTTTGTGGTCAATAACGAGACCCTGGCCCCGCTGGTTATCAATGGCGTCGGCACCTATCTGGCGTTCTCCGGGGATGGCGCTTATCGAAACCGGGGGGATGCACAGCAATCCCGTATAGCGGGCCGCTACCCGCAGGAAAATACTGGATTGTCGACCGTCCGACGGGCGGCAACTTTTCAAAAGCCTACCAGTGGATGACGGATCTCGGCACCAGCATTACGAGGCGCTTTGTCGATCACCGAGAATGGTTCGCGCTCTATCGGGACGATGGCCGCATCGATGATCAAACGTGGATCAACGGCGTGCGTCGAGGTCTTTTTCGGCTTCACCCACTGGGCGGAAGTGGCATTTCCCAAGGCTGCATCACACTATCTAGCCGCGTGGAATACTTGGCGATTCGCCGCGCACTCCTTGCTACTAGTCGCGTGCCCGCTCGCGATTCCGGACTGATGGCCTACGGTTGCATTGAGGTGATTACGCATGGCAACACTTGTCCGTAGGGCCTATAAAATTCTGCTCTTTCTGTTTATTTGGTTGTATTCGATCAAGCATGTTCACATCTACCCCGTGCCAGATTATCAGTTGACGTTCTGGTACGGCCTATCAGGCAAGCTAGGCATTCAAGATGCCAACGACCTCATAGTTCCCACGATGATGATCTGCCAACTGGTGACGGCAGTTGTCGTTTATATCTTGCTCATCCGGCTGTGGCGAATCTGTGCTCGACGCTTCTGGAAGGACACCTAGCACGAGCATTGAGCCTCTGAAAGCAGGCGGGCGGGCGTGGAACCGGCATGCACGGTGCGTATCGAAACCGAGGCGGTTGCACCGCTTTGCTCGGCATCGAACCGATTTCGGCCGGTAGATATTGGATCGTGGATCGGCCCACTGGCGGGCCTCTTGCTCAGAAATCCGGCACCACCGGCGCCAGACAGGTACTCCTGAACTAGCCGTCGTTTGAACTCCGTTTTGTATTTCGTCATGAAAAACACCCCAAAGGTTGGATTGATGTCCAACTTTCGGGGTGCAGTTCAAACAACGCGGCGCTTGTCGTATCGGCCGGCGCGCCTCCGTCAAATCTCGATCTTCGTGCCCAACTCGACCACACGGTTGGCCGGGATCGAGAAGAAGTCCGTTGGCTTGGCCGCGTTCTGGTGCATCCACGCGAACACCCGCTCGCGCCAGATCGACATGCCCGGCAGCTTGGTCGGCACCACGGTCTCGCGTGCCAGGAAGAACGACGTGTCCATCAGTTCGAAGTGCATGTCCGACTTGCCTTCCATCAGCGTCAGCACTTCCTTGACGTCCGGCGTCTCGTTGAAACCGAAGGTCGCCACCACGCTGAACAATCCGCCGGTGTGGTCCTTCATTTCGATGCGCGCATTGTCATCCACATAGGGGACATCGACCGTGCGGAAGGTCATGAAGATCGTGCGCTCGTGCAGGATGCGGTTGTGCTTGAGGTTGTGCAGCAAGCTCACCGGGACCAGCGTATTGCCGCCCGTCAGATAGATCGCGGTGCCGGCAACGCGATGCGGCGGATGCGCCAGCAGCCCCTGCAGGAACGGCGCCAGCGGAATCCCGTCAGCAGCCGTGCGCTCACGCAGCAGTTGACGCCCCTTGTGCCACGTCATCAGCATGAAGAACAGGAATGCGCCCAGCGCCAGCGGCAGCCAGCCGCCCTCCTCGACCTTGATCAGGTTCGCGCCGAAGAACGCGAAGTCGACCACCAGGAAACTGGTGATGATCATCGCCACCAGAAACTTGTTCCAGTTCCAGACCTTGACCATGACCACGCACGCCAGAATCGTCGTGATGACCATGGTGGTCGTCACGGCAATGCCGTACGCAGCCGCCAGATTGCTCGACGACTTGAAGCCGAGCACGATCCAGATGATCACCAGCAGCAACATCCAGTTGATCACCGGCATGTAGATCTGGCCAATCTCGCGATCGGACGTATGCTGGATTTTCATGCGCGGCACGTAGCCGAGCTGGATCGCCTGGCTCGTCAGCGAGAACGCTCCCGAAATCACCGCCTGCGAGGCGATCACGGTCGCGAGCGTGGCAACGATCACCAACGGCAGCAGCGCCCAGTCCGGCGCCATCAGAAAGAACGGATTCTGGATCGCCTCAGGGTTCGTGAGCAGCAGCGCACCCTGGCCGAAGTAATTCAGCACGAGCGCCGGAAACACCAGCAAAGACCATGCGTACCGGATCGGACGTATGCCGAAGTGCCCCATGTCCGCGTAGAGCGCTTCCGCGCCCGTCAGCACCAGGAATACCGAGCCGAGCACGACATAGGCCTGCAGGGCATGGGTTCGAATAAACGCGATGGCGTAGTATGGGTTGATCGCGTGGAAGATTTCCGGGGCCCGAAAGATGTTGTAGACGCCCAGCACGCCGAGAATCACGAACCAGATCACCATCACCGGTCCGAACAGCCGGCCGACCTTGGCCGTGCCCGACTTCTGCATGGAAAACAGGACAATCAGGATCGCAATCGTAATCGGCAGCACGAAGCGCGTGAGCGATGGCGCCGCAATTTCCAGCCCCTCCACCGCCGACATCACCGAAATGGCCGGCGTAATCACCGCGTCGCCGTAGAACATGCAGGCGCCGAACATCCCGAGCATCATCAGCGTGGTCGCCACACGTCCGCCCTGGTGTTTCACGCTGCGCAGGCTCAGCGCCATCAGCGCCAGAACACCGCCCTCGCCCTTGTTGTCGGCGCGCATGACGAACAGCACGTACTTGAGCGAGACCACAATCACCAATGCCCAGAAAATCAGCGAGATGATGCCGAATACCGCCTGGCTATTGAACGGGATGCCATGCTCCTTGTCGAAGCATTCCTTGAGCGCATAGAGTGGACTCGTGCCGATGTCGCCAAATACCACACCGATTGCGGCGATCATGAGCGCGGGCAAGGCTTGAGGCCCATGCCCATGTCGTATGTTTTGCGTCATAAATAAGGTAGGGAAGTCGCTTTATTGCGCTGCACAAATGTGCGCTATTCTAACGGGGCGCGATGCCGGTCGCCAGTCCGGATGTGTCCTGAGTGTCCGCCCGCCTCCCGCAACCGGACATCGCCAGGATAGTTCGCCCGGCGGCGCACGACCCGTCCGGCTAGGGTTTGGCGGCGTCCGGCATGCGCCCCACCCGACACGCGTATGCGCCGTCGCCGATTTGCCAGTTGCAATTGCGCGACACGCCCCCATTCGCGCTCGACAGCCCGACGGATTGAGTGTACCGCGTGCCAAACAGCGCGCGGGTAACAAAAAGGCCACCCTACCCTCGGGTGGCCCTTCCGCCGGGAAGCGACGGCGTCAATGATGACGCTTTGCAGGCTTGTGGCTGCTGGCCTTGACCGAACGCATCAGATCGGAGTCCGCGCTGTTCTGCGCGTTTTCCAGCGATCGAATCTGGCCCTGAAGGTCAACCAGGCGAAGCCGGGCTGCATTGCGCTCGGTTTCCAGCGCCCCGGCCTGCTCACGCACGGCCTGCTGGTTCTGCGCCAGTTGCTGTTCCTGCTCGCGCTGGATCGCCAGGTCGCTCTGGATCGCGTTGAGGCGCGCCTCGCTCGCCGCCAGTTGACGCTCCATCAGCGCCTTCTGGGCTTCCAGCTTGATGCGGCGGATCTCGACGTCGGCCAGCGTTTGCGTCTGGCGGACGAAGTCGGCGTACAGCGCCTCGGCCTTCTTCTCATTCGGGAGCTTCACCACACGCCAGAACTGGCCTTCATGGAAAAGCGCCACGTAGTAGTTCATATCTGCCGGGTAGAACAACAGACTTGAGCCGTAGCGGCCGTTGTAAGTGGTGCGCAGTTCCGTGACTTCCCGATTCTTGATACGGTCGCGCAGCTCCTGGATCGTTCCCGACACCTGAGGCGCCGCGTTGCTGCCGCTCGGCAGTTGCAGCGTGTTGGTCTGTCCAGGCACGGCCGAATCCACCGGCCCCTTCGCCGCATCGGCCGCCATCGCCGAAGATCCCCACGCCGCCACGCACACTGCCCCCACGCTCAACCAGAATCGCCCCCGGCAATCACGCACTTTCATCTGATCTATTTTCCTGTTATTTGACAAAACCCGGCACCGGCCCGCGCTCCCCGGACGACTCGAACTCGTTCGCCACCTCGGACTCGTTGCCCAGAATCTGATACTTGCGCATCTTTTCCCACAACACTTTCCGGCTGATGCCCAAGGCATTGGCCGTGTCCTGCCTGCGCCACCCGTTCGCATCGAGCGCCGTCACGATCCTCGCACGCTCGGCCACGTCCCACCGCGCCCGCTCGCTCGACTCCGCCTGAGCGCCCTGCGCCCCCTCGTCACCTCGGGGGCTGCCACGCAAAGCCGACAGTGTATCGAACATCTGACGGATGCGCTGCTCATCCCAGGCACCTAATTGCCGATAAATGATACCTACGCGCTCCGCAATATTGCGCAGCTCCCGTACATTACCGGGAAACTGGGTATTTGCAACCCTGTCGAACAGCCATTGTGGCGCATGCGCCGCAACCTCCGGCTCACCCACCGCCTTGGCGAGGTAAGCGCGAAAGACCGCAATTTTATCCACCGCGCCGCGCTCTTCCAAGCTCGGAATGCGCAATTCGATCACCGCCAACCGATAGTACATGTCCGCGCGGAATAATTCCTCGCGCACCATCACTTTCAGATTTTTATTGGTGGCCGCCACCAGACGGAAGTCCAACTTGATCGGCTGTGCCGATCCCAGACGCGTCACCGCGCTGTCTTCGAGCACACGCAACAGCTTCACCTGTTGATATAACGGCAAATCGCCGATTTCGTCCAGAAATAATGTGCCGTCGTTGGCCTGCTCGAAATATCCCTTGTGGGCATACAGCGCGCCAGTAAAAGCCCCCTTCGCGTGTCCGAAAAAATGAGACTCGAACAGGCCATCCGGGATGGCGCCGCAGTTGACGGCTACGAACGGGCCCTGGCCGTAATGACTGTGCTTGTCATGCAGCAGGCGGGCGATGCGCTCCTTGCCCACGCCCGTCTCGCCGTGGATCAGCACATTGGAGTCGCAGTCGGCGAAGGCATCGACTTCGGACAGCAGACCGAGCATCGCGCTTGAGTGGGCCACGAGCAGATTGCTTTCCGGGACCGGTTTGTCGGCCTCCGCGATGGCGCCGGCGAGCTTGAAGATGAGCGTGCGCAGTTCCGCTCCGGTGAAGTCCAGTGTCAGAATATTGCTATATTCGGGCGGGTAAACACGGGGGTCGTTTTCGCGCGGCGCGGCCGCCACCCAGACCACGGGCATGCCGTGGCCCATTTGCCATTCGCGCGCATTGATGAGCCCGCTGTCGATGACAGACACGCTCACCACCGCGATGGACGGGCGGGCCTTGGTGCGATCACGGGAAATGTCCACGCCGTCCGCGCGGATCACCTCGATGTCGAAACTCGCGAGGCAATGCGCCACCCGATCGGCAATGTCCGACTTCCCCTCCCACACGTAGACATCCAAATCTTCACGTAACGGCTTGCTTTTCATGCTCTTCCCCGCCGAAGCGGTCTTATGATGCGTCAATAGACGAGTTGCACTGTTCCGGCGTTGCAATTGATGTTCATCAACGTCACGTCGGTGATGCCGAGTTTGATACCCAGGGTGTTCAGGAGATTGTTCAGCAGCGGACTCAGCGTGGTATCGAAGACCTGCTTCAGCACTTCGAACACGACGCCGACGACCGCGTTGACGGCGTTGGCCGTCGATCCGATGTTCAGCGGAATCTGGCATTGCGCGCCGGCCGTGGGGTTAAAGATGCCGACGGCATTGCACACGAGACCGCCGAGGGCGCTGCCGATGCCTGTCAGGAGCGCGCCGGCCGTGCCGACCAGCCCGGTCACGACATTGCCCAACCCCGTCACGACGCCCCCGATATTGAGTGTGAGCAGGCTGCCCAACGTGCCGCCAAGCCCGCTCACGAGACCGTTGACCGCTGTGCTCGCATTGGTCAGGAAGGTCGTCACGTTCGAGACAATGGCCCCCATTGTCGAGCCCGGACCCGCCGCGCCAAGCAAGTTGCCGACCGTGGACGCCGTCTGCGATCCAATCGATGCCGACGTATTGACGGAAATATCATTGAGGATCGCGCCCAGCAATGCGCTGACCAGCGAACTGACATCGACCGTTGCCGACGTACTCTGTGTGTACGGTAGCGCAGGCGGATTCGCCGGGAACGTCAACGACGATTGATTGCCCAGCAGCGACAGCATCACCTGGCTCTTCACTTGAATGCCAGCCGCCGGCGGAATTCCGAGTACCGTCGCAATCGTCGCCCGCCCTTTCAGGTCGCTGGCCGATATGCAACTGTTCGCGCTGTTTGTCAGCGACGCCGCATTGGCAAACACGCCGACGCACAGATTGACGGTGCCCGAATTGACTGCGATCGTCGCGCTTCGCTGCGGTGTGCACGACAGCGCGGTCAGGGTGCCGGTCGATTGGGCAACCTCGATGATCAGCGGCAAGTCGACTGAAGTCCCTACCGCGCTCAGGATGGTGCCGATTGCCGGGATACTGTTCGGGTTGATGTGCGCATACAGACGGACCTGGGCGGTCGTCGCCTTGGCGCCCACATCGCCGACGGCAATCGAGGGGGGCGCGATGATGCGCCCATACAAGGTGACCGCCGGCAACGACACCGGCACCGTCAACGCATTGGACGTCAGCGGATTGCCCGGATCCAGCACCCCGGCGACCACTGCCGCCGAAATGAGGTCCATCACGTTGACGTTGGCATTGAGCGCCGTCGTCCCGGCGGAACTGATATCGGCAATCACGCCCGGCGTCGTCGCTGTGCCGAACAAGCTGATGTGATTATTGAGTACGGCCGAACTCCCCATGAGGGTGACAAGATTCGACAGCACGCCGACATAAGCCTGCGCCGCATTGCCCTGCGACTGAAGCGCGCTCAACGACGCGGACAGGAGCTGGCCGACAGTGAGCGTCTGAATCTTGGCAACCGAGTTCAGCGACGCCGCCGTTACATTGGCGGAAACGGGAATACCCAAGGCCTGCAGCAGTCCCGACGGCGTCACGGTCGCCCCCACCAGCTGGTTTCCATATCCGACATAAAGCGCAGGATTCACCCCGATCGACGTCAGCAACGGCCCAAGCAAGCCTTTCGACGTATCCAGCGCCAACAGCCCCGATCCAACGGAAAACGTTGCCGACTTGCCCTTCTTCTGCGCCACTGCCGTCGCCCCGACATTGCGCGTGCCCATCAGGAGCGATGCAACGTTCTCGCTGATCGTGACGGATACCGAGTCTCGCGCAGCCCCCGCCGCAAGCGCCCCGTCCGGGGTAAAGGTCCCGCTCGTGCCGCTGGAAGCCATCGCCCATTGACCGCAGGACGCGCTGACGGTCGCCGTGCCAAGTTCCGTTGCGCCAAGATTCGCGGTCAGGCTGTTGGTCACAAGCGTGGCCACCGTCGTGCAATCCGGCAGCCCCTGAGCGCCGGCAATCGCCGCCATGTCGGCGGCCTTCTGCAAATCGCGCCGCTTGTAAAACACCACGCCCAAGTCCAGTGCGATGCCCAGCATGACCGCCACGATCACGAAAATCAGCGCCACGATCGGCACAGACCCGCGCTGCCCGGCAAGCGGACTCGCCAGCCATGGCCTTGGCCGTGACAGCATGAATCGGGCGGGTCGCGGGGCGCGCGGCATCATGTTCGTGTCACTGGGTAGCCGAGGCTGCCGCAGTGGCGACGCCCGCCGTCGAAGGGCTCGCGCCGCTGCTGTCGCCGCCGCCACCGCCACCGCTGTTCCCGCCGCCGTTGCCGACCATGTTGCCGTAGAACACGGGAATCCGGTATTTGAAGCTGTCCATGTAACGGGTGTAGGCCCACGTCGCTTCGGCACCCAATATCGGCAAGCCCGGTCCGGCGACATCGCCGCTCGCCTGCAGACGCAGCAGCGCGCTCGTCTGCTCGCCGAGCGGAAGATCGCGGGTCTGCGCGCGCGGCACCGTCAACGGCGCACTGCCTTGCGCCTGCGCCATCGCCATCGCGCTCGCGCTGAACATCGCCATCACGCACAACGCACGCAGGACAGACGGCGCGCAAGACCGATTGGCCGCCGTGGGTTCGCAGGAATCTTCGTGCATCATGGGTTCTCCTTGTCCTTGCCTGGTTTCGATCGCACGGTGGCCATCACATCACACGCCATCATCCGGCCGTCTCACTGCGCCTTGGCGAAGCGGTCCAACATCGTCTTTGGCACATCCCAGCGTCCGGCGTCCCTCGCCGTGGCCAGCTGCGCCGCGTCGTCGCGCGCAGGCATCGCCGGCGCGAGCGCCGCAGCGGGTGCAGCGGCAGGCGCCGCCGCACGCGTGCGCGCCCGTCCGATTTCCCCCGCCAGCTTCACGATGGCGTCACGCGTCGTTTTCGGCAGCTGCGCTTCTGCCATCACCTTCTCCGCGCGGCCGCGCTCGCCCGCGACCAGCAGATAGACTGCCAGGTTGCCGAGGACCTTTCGGTTGGTCGGCGCGAGCTCGGCCGCCTGTGCGATCGGCACGCGTGCGCCGCCCACGTCGCCCGACCAGAGCAATGCGAAGCCGAGGTCGTTCAGGTACAGGGCTTCGGTCGGCTCGAGCCGCACCGCTTCCTTCAGCGCCTGCGCGGCATCGCCGTAGGCATGGCGCAGGCCGGCGAGCAAGCCGATGCCGTGCCACGCTGCGCCGGCCTGCTCGCCGCCCAGCAACTTCCGGTACGCGGCCTCGGCCTGTGCCGGCTGGCCCGTCTCGCGCAGCGCATCGGCGCGCAGCAATTCGACATCGGGCGTGCTGCCGAACTGTTGACGGTACCCGTCGATATGCGCGAGCGACGCGAAGTACATGCCCTGCCCCTGCATCTGGCGGATCAGGGAAAGATAGACATCCTTCGAATCCGGTTTCCTGGCCTGTGCATCGGCTTCTTGCTCCGCGCGCATCAGATCGGCCGCCGACGGCGCTGCGCCATAGCCGCCGGTCTGCGTCGAACTGCACGCAGCGAGTAGCGCGACGAGCGTCGAGACGAGCATCGAGGCAAACGGCGGGCGGCCACGCCGGAACGCCGTCGCGCCGACGCGGGCCGCCGCCGCGCGCGTCATGAATGTCAGGGGGATGCCAATCATCACTACATTTTCTCCATCGAATGCATGAGCGACAGGATCGCAGGACCCGCGATCACCAGCAGCAGCGCCGGCAGCAACGTCAGCATCATGGTCAGCGTCATCTTGACGGTCAGCTTGCCGATACGCTCCTTCATCGTGTGCCGGCGCTGTTCGCGCAACCGTTCGCTGAACTGCGCCAACGGTTCCTGTACCGCGCCGCCGTGCCGCTCGACCTGGACGATCAGGCGGACCAGGGCGCGCAGGTCGTCGTTGTCGTAGACTTCGCGCAGTCGCGCCAGCGACAGCTCGCGGCTGCGGCCGGTCGAATATTGGCGGTTGGCGCTCTCGAACTCGCGCGACAAGATCGGCAGGATGCCGCCAAAGTCACTGACGATGACGTACAGACTCTGGTCCATCGACAGCCCCACGCCTTGCAACAGGCGAAGCAGGTCGATCAGCAGCGGCAGTTCGCCGACCAGCGCCTCGCAGCGCTTTGCGGCGCGCCGGGCAATGGCGAATTTTGGCAACAACAGCCCGAGCCCGAAGCCCGCGATGAGGCGCACCGCCGTGTCGACATCGCCGTTGCCGCGAAACCATACCCAGACGGCCGCAGGCAGAAGCAGCGCGGTTGCAACGCGAACGAAGATGAACAACGAGCGCGCGCGGGCGTCGTCGTAGCCGCATTGCGCGAGGATGATGCGGTCTTCGTCCGCAAGCAGATAGTGGCCGACACGCGTCTCGGACCAGCGCTTGCCCAGCGCCGCCGCTCGATCGAAAAGTCCGCGCCAGCCCCGGTCTTTCGGTGCCGGCTCTGCGTTATCCGAAGCGGCGGAAACGCTGTTGCCGCCGGCGATCGCCTGCAGCGCTTGTTGCTGACGGTTCGCCAGCACCTGCTCGATCTGACGTTCGCTGCGCAACTGGCGGAACATCCGCATCAACAACGCACCGGCCAACGTGAGGAGGCCGGCCGACATCAGCAGCAAGCCGAAAGTCAGGAAAACATCAGGGGACAAGCGCGGCAGCGTCATCATGTCGGCGTCAGATCGATTGTGCCAGGCGATACAGCAGGAATCCCCCGAGCACCTCCATGCCGAGGCCCGCGAGCAGCATTTTCTGGCCGTCCGGTTCGTGCAGCATCGGCTCGAAGAAGGCGGGATTGAGCAGCATCAGCATGGCACCCACGCCGATCGGCAACAGCGAGAGCACCCACGCCGACATGCGCGTCTCGGAAGACATTGCGACCAGCTCCTTCTGTGCCTGCTCGCGATCGCGCATGAAGCTGGCCATGCGCGACAGGATCTGGTCGGCACGCCCGCCGAACCGCGTACTGAGATCCACCACGGCGGCGAACAGGTAGATTTCGTCGACCCGGTGCACACGCGCGATCTGCCTGAGGGCGACGTCGAGGTCGACGCCGGCCTGCACTTGCCGGGCTGCCCGTTCGAGCAAGTCGCGCAACGGCGCCTCGCTATTGCCGGCCGACGTCTGGAACGCGGCGGGAAGGCTGTTGCCGATCGTCAGCATGCGCACCATGCCGTCAAGGAATGCCGGCAGTTGGCGCACGATCGCGCGATAGCGGCGCGCGGCCTTCAGCCAGTACCGGAAGACGACAAGCAGCGTGTACAGCACCAGCACGACCCCGGCCGACAACGGCCCGGCCGAGAAGCCCATGGCGAGGGTGAGCAGGACCGCCGGAATCAGTATCTGCATGTACAGCGACGGCGATGGCGCAACGCCGGCGCGTTCGAAGAAAAATTCCCACGGCAGTGCCCGGCGCGGCTGGGTGCGTAGTGCACCGTCCGCCTGCGCTGTGTGTCGGGACGCTGCGTGCGCAAGCTGCTGGTCGATGAACGCGCTCGTCGCCTGCGCATGCGCCCGTACATGGCTGCGGCGCCACAGTTCCAGCCCCGCCGCGACAAGCAGCAGGGCCGCGCAGCCGATCCAGAGGAGGATGGCATTCATCGCCGTCTTCCGAAGAAGCCGCCGCCCGAATCCGGCGGCACGTTGCCGCCCTGCGAAGACTGGGCGGCCCCCGCGCCGCGCGTGAGTTCCTTGTAGCGCTGCAGCTTCGGCGAATGCGGCTGGATGCCGAGGGAGGTCCAGCGATCCTTTTCTTCGCCATCCGAAGCGATGTACGCTTCGTGACGATAGAGCTCCTGGGTCGAGATGACGGTGTCGCTCACGCCCGTGACTTCCGTGATCGACAGAATGCGGCGGCGGCCGCTCGACAGGCGTCCGATCTGCACGATGAAATCGAGCGCACTGGTGATCTGCCGGCGCAGGCTGCTTTCGCTGCCCTGAAACCCCGCGAAGCCCGCCAGCATCTCGAGACGATACAGACATTCGCGCGGCGAGTTCGCGTGGATCGTCGCCATCGACCCCTCATGCCCGGTGTTCATCGCCTGCATCATCTCCAACACTTCGGAGCCGCGCACTTCGCCCACGATGATCCGGTCGGGGCGCATCCGCAAGCTGTTGCGGATCAGGTCGCGAATCGTCACCTCGCCGGAGCCGTCGAATCCGCCCTGACGCGATTCGAGCCGCACCACGTGGGGGTGGTTCAACGACAATTCCGCCGTGTCTTCGACCGTGACCACGCGTTCGGTCGCCGGAATGAAGCTCGCCAGCGCGTTGAGCAGCGATGTCTTGCCCGAACTGGTCCCGCCCGACACGAGGATGTTGCAGCGCGACCGCACGGCGGCTTCGAGCAATGCGTAGATTTCTTCGTTGAAGCTGCCGAGCGCCAGCAGATCGGACGGCTTGAGCGGGTCCTTGCGAAACTTTCGAATCGACACCACCGGACCATCCACGGCCAGCGGTTCGATCACGACGTTCAGGCGTCCGCCGTCCGGCAGACGAGCGTCGACCATCGGGTTGGATTCATCAAGCCGGCGCCCGATCGGCGCCAGAATGCGCCGCACGATCCGCAGCAAATGCTGGTTGTCGGAGAACCGGATCGCCTCGCGCGCCAGAATACCCAGGCGCGATACGTAGACGTCGCTGTAGCCGTTGATCAGGATGTCCTCGACAGCCGGATCGGTCAGCAAGTCTTCGATCGGCCCGAAGCCGGCCAATTCTTTGGTCAGCGCGTCCGCGATCTGGCGCAGCTCCGACTCATTGATCGGAATGCGGCGCAGGCGCACGAACCCGTCCATCTCAAGGTCGACGAACTGCTGAATCGCGCCGCGGCTCCATCGTCCGAACTCTGCGCCCAACTCTTCGATGCGCGCGAGCAGATGTTCATGCGCGGCCGTCTTGATGTCCTGGAATTGCTGCGAGCTGGCGAACGCACTGCTGTCGTCGGCAAACTCGATCGAATTGCTCATATCAGTGCTTTCCCATGAAACGTCCCAACCAACCCTGCGCCGCGCGGGCTGCAGCCGCTTGCGACACCATCAGCCGCTCGGCCAGCGGCTGCAAAGCGCGTACGTACGGATCACTGCGTCCCGTGTCGAGAATCAACTTGCCCTGGTTGGTCGCGCTGAGCATGGCCAGCGGCCGGTCGGGGAGCGTGGCGAGCAGCGGCACGTCGAAGCGCTTGGCGATCTGTTCGGCCGCCATGCCGTAGCGCGGATCGTAGCAATTGAGCACCAGGTGCATGTGGCCGCGCTCGACGCCCTTCTCATCCAGGTCGTGCAACAGGTTCGCCAGCGACACGATCGCACCCACACTCTGGTCAGCGACTAGCCAGACCTCGTCAGCGGCACGCGCGAGACTGGCAACGAACGCGGGATTCGAAAATCCGCCGAGATCAGCGACGATCAGATCGAAGAATGCACGCAGGCGGTCAGTCAGCGACAGCGCATCGGCCGCCGCGACCGCGCGCATTTCGCCGAGATCCTGCGGCAGCGGCACGACAGTGAGGCCGCTCGTCGTGCGGGTCATGGCGGTGTGGACCAATGTTTCGTCGAGCCGGCGCAAGTTCTGGACGGCTTCGGCGAAATGGAAATGCCCCTGCGTGTTGAGATACAGAAGTCCATCCCCGGCGGGCAGGCCAAGATCGAGCAAGGCAACGTGTCCCGGGGCCGCGGCCTCATTGCCCTTCGTCTGCTTCGCCGTACGCGGCCCCGCGCGCATCTCCTGGGCAAGTTGCGTGAGATGCGCGCTGAGCGTGCTGCAGCCCACGCCGACGCGCGCGCCAATCAGTGCAATGAAGCGCCCATGGCGCATGGGCGCGGCGTCTGGCGCCGACGCATGATCCAGCACGCGGCGCACGACTTCGAGCGCTTCCTCGTGATTCGAGGCCATGTCGATGAAGTCGTGAACGCCGGCGCGAATGGCGGCTTTCATGCCGTCGGCGCGCGCCATCGTGCCGACCGCCACGAGCGGCAACTTTGGCGCCACGCGCTTGAGCATGCGCGTCAGGTCCACGGCTTGCGCGATGCCGCCGTCGTCGGGACTGTCGGGGCGGCCGTCGGACGCCCCCGAAAAATCGAGCAGGACGAGCTGCGGATCGAGGTCGCCGATGCGCTGTTGCAACTGCGCAGGACGCCCCGCTTCCTGCAATACCACGCCCGCGCCTCGCAGCGCTTCGGACAGCCACTCACCGTGGCTGCCGTGCGCGGAGCAGAAGAGGAAGCGGTGCAGCTCGGTCATGGTATCCAGTATTCGGGTCGGTGCATTCATGGTTCTGCTCCTGCCTGGGCGGCGCGGGCACTCACTTGGAGAAACCCGGCAACTCACTGTCGCTGGCGACACCCATCAGATAGGCGCCCCACACGGGGCCGTTACGCTGCTCGCGTGCATCGCCGGGCAACGGCAGCTTCACGCCCTTGGCGATTGGCTTGACCAGATGGGGCGTAACGACGATGACGAGTTCCTTTTCTTGTTGCGTGTACTTCAAGTTACGGAAAAACGCGCCGATGATCGGCAGATCGCCGAGCAAAGGCACCTTGCTCACGGCGGCCGTCGTGGTGCGCGAGACCAGGCCGCCGATCACGAAGCTCTCGCCGTCGCCAAGCTCGACGGTCGTGTCGGCGCGGCGCGTCACGATCGACGGAATCACGGTCCCGGAAATCGTCACCGTGTTGGTGAAATCGATGTCGCTCGCCTCAGGCGCGACCTTCAGCGCGATGCGCTCGGGCGACAGGACGGTCGGCGTCAGCGTGAGGCCGATGCCGAACGGCTTGTAGACGATGGTCGTGGTGCCAAGGCCGCCGGACTGCGGAATCGGCAGCTCGCCCCCCGCAAGAAAGCTGGCGCTCTGTCCCGACAGGGCCACCAGGGTCGGTTCCGCAAGCACGCGCCCCATGCCGTTGCTCTGCAGCAGGTTGATGGCGGCGGACATATTGAAGACGCCGCGCGTCAACGACCCCGTCAGCGTGAAGGCATTGCCCAGACGCGGCGAAAGCGCACTGGCCACGCCATAGGAAAATGTATTGCTCCGCTCCGACAGCGCGAAATCGACGCCGATCTGCTTGAGGGCGTTGCGATTGACCTCGACCACCTTGACATCCACCTGCACGACACCGGTCTGGCCGACCGTCGATCGGTCCAGCACGACGCCGGCGGCGCCGCCGGCCTGCTGCGCCGCCTGTTGAGCCGCCTGCGCGCGTTCGTTGTGTTCGAGCACCGATGCCGAGTGCCCGCTGACGACGGCCGCATTGCCACGCACGTCGACGTCGGCCGTCTCGCCAAGCGCGCCCTGCAGTTCACCCATGACCCGAATGCGCCATTGCACGGGCGCGCCGCCGCGCGGCCAGACGGACACCTGTGTCATCCCCGCCTTTTTGCCAACGACCAGCACCGACCCCTTGCGCGTACCGCTGCCGCGCAATACGACGACGTCGGCGATGGCCGGATCGGCAACCGCCACGCGTTCAAGCGTGCCGGGCAGCGGTAGTTCGCGCTGCTCGTGTACACCCAGCGCCATCGTGTTGCCACCGCCCGTGTCGGCAGCCCAGGCGGTGTGCGCGGCCAGAATCACGGCCGATATCAGCAACACCGTCATCATCAGCAGCAAAATCCCCGTTTCACGTCTGGCAAAACAAACCTGGCTTCTCATCATGTCGTGGCGTCTTGTCGGTCGCACTATGTGTTATCCATCCGTTATCAGTCAAACTTGCAAACGCCCATTTCCTCGCGACGGCAGGCCGCCGCCGCACGCCGCTAGAAAGCCGCCGCGCCGCGCTCGGCGCCGCGAATCACTTCAACGGTATGCCCGCCGCCCTCGCCCCGGGTGCCCGAAGGCGCGCGCGCCGCCGGACGGCGCACCGGGTCGCCGGCCAGCGCGGTCGTTGCCAACCCCGCGTAAGCCTGGTTCTCCGGCGTGGCGAGCGCGACTTTCTGCTCCGGGCTCAGGTTCGAGCGCGCCGCGAGCACGGGCGGAGTCGTCGGGAATAGCGAGACATCGGGTGTCGTTTCGTCGCCCGGGCTGCGCAGCGCGAGCGTCAGCTTGCCCTGTTGCGTGCCAAGCACCAGCCGGTTCACGTCCGCGACCGGCACGGCAACGACTGCTGCCGTAGCCGGCATCGGCGGCACGCCGTTCGCCGCAGGGGTAGCGTTGGTCTGTGCGGGCGCCCCCGAAGCCGGCGCCGGTGCGTTCGCCTGGGGCGAAGTTACGTCGTCGAGCGTCGCCGGGCCGTAGCTCAATACGCGCACGCGCGAGGCCAGCAGGCGGGCTTGCTGGTCGTCGGCGGGCGTCGTCACACTCGCGGTGGCATTGGTCTTCATGGTGAAAAAAACGTCGACGAAATCGCCGGGCCGGATCCGGTTGCCGGCCCCCACGACCTCGGTCACGGGAATTGCAACGGCACGTTCGCCCGATCGCAACTGCATCGCGATGCCGCGCGCGAGCGCATTTTGCGTGATCGGCGCGCCGGCGGCGACGGCCACAAGCGGCACGCGGCCGACGACGTCCTCGGGATTGGCAAAGCCGTTGGCGGTCGGGTTATCGGACGTGACGAGTTTGATGTCCGCCGCCGTGATCGGCCGGCCGGCGTCGAGCGCGTGCGTCGCGACGAGCGCCGGGAAGCGCTGCGTAAGCGTTTGCGCCACCTGCGGCGTGACAGCCGGCACCGCCGGCGACGTGCTGCCCATCCGTAACGCGAACAGCGCGAGCAACGCGCCGGCAACGACCAACACTGCAGCAAGAATCTTTGTGGCTTTGTTCATGGCGTGGGGCCTTGCGGCCTGACGATCCCTATGATTTTGCGCAGCCGGATGAACCGATGCGCGCTCACGTTCCCGCCGTCAACGTGGACGTATCCAGCGTGACAGCGGCAGTACCGGTCAATGTTTGTGGAACGATGGTGCCAAGGCCCGGCCAGGATGCGACCAGGCCCTGGTTGGACGTCAACGTGACATGCAGGATGCACTGCGGTATCGTCGGCGTGGCCGTCGGACAGGGGTATGTCGGGTCTGCCGAGAACACGATACCGTTGGCCTGGGCAAGCGCCGGCCAGGTGAGCGTCTGGTTGATGACGGTGGTGGCATAGCCCTGCCGTTGGGCGAGCGTGCCGGAGCGCAATGCCGCCCGCGCACCTTCGGCCGCCGCCTGAGACAGCATCTGGCGCGCCACCAGCGACAGCGAAAAGGCAATGGCGGCATAGAACGCCGGCAGCAGCAGGATCATCACGATCATGAACTCGATGGCCGCCACGCCGCGCATGCGCCGCGGCCGCTGCCGCGCGCGCGATCGCGCGGCCTGTACCTGTGCCCGCCGTCCGCCTGCCCTCATGCCCAAAACTCCCCGTCGCTTCCGGCCTTTGTAGGCCGTGTTCGGCGACGCTCATAGTCACATTCCTTGCGCGGCGTCGCCCGCGCCTCCCGAATCTTTTTGTATGCCTTACAACTTCACCAGCAACGCCGCCGCCGCAAGATACGCGCCGTACGGGATACCCTGCCGCCCCTCGCGCCACGCGTGCATGCGCCGCACCCAAGCCCACCCCGCCGTCCGTTCGCGCCAGGTTCGGGCAAACGGTCTGCGCCACAACAATGTCGCCGCTGCGTGGACCCCGGCCGCAAGACTTGCCAGCCACCACACCGGCAACAGGGTTGCATGTCCGGCAATGAGTCCGATCACCGCAAACAACTTGACGTCCCCGGCGCCCATCAAATTCCAGCGCCAGAACGGCAGCAGCACGACCCCTCCGAGCAAACCACCGGCCAGGTGAGACCAGACCGATACGGGCGCCGCCTGCGTTGCGGCGACTCCGGACAAGTCGCAACTGCCCAGCCACAGCAGTGTCAGCGCTGTGACCGCAAACAACAGCGTGTTCGGAATTCTGCGTGCCGTCGTATCGAGCACGATCACTGGCACACACAGCAACACGAGCAATGCCAGCACCTAACTGCCGCTGCTGGTTTTCACGTTGCCGACGGCCGTCGTCACCTGACCGAATATGGTTCCGATGGCCGTACTCATCTGCGTGTAGAACACGCCCCCGATGACCACCGCGACGACCGCTGCGAGAATGCCGTATTCCAACGCCGTCACACCGGCTTCGTCGCGAAAGAACCGTTGAAATCCACGGATCAGTCTCATCTCACACTCCCCGGATAACTTTCTCTTCTTATGCTGTCCAATGCGCCCGGCAACTACTGGGTCTTCACGTTGGTGACGGCGGCCGAGACCTTGGAGAATATGGAAGTGACGGTCGTGCTCATCTGCGTGGAAAACACCCCGCCAATGACCACCGCGACCACCGCTGCAAGAATGCCGTACTCGAGCGCCGTCACACCGGCTTCGTCACGGGAAAAACGTCGAATGCCACGAACCAGATTCATACCCCTCCTCTGTAGCGCGTCTTGCGCCAAACTTTTTTGGCATAAGGAGACCTATCCGCCTGACGGCGATCACCCTGCGCCACTTGCTAATGTTGAAATTCGGCCATCGACCCGGCATGTCGCAAATGCTGTGGACCCGGTTCGGTCCGAAAATCACGCGGCCGATTGATCCGCCTGACCACCACTTGCGCTGCGAGTTCTTTTTTCGATCGTAATTTAAACTAAAACGAAAGAACTAGAGTAATCCCACCAATCAGCGTTTCAAATGTAAGAATTGGTTACTCCGTTCGCATGAACAATACTCCAAAACGATGTCCTGCAACGCTGTCAAGGGAAAACCATGATGACAATCCGGCAACCGCCGACCCGTCTGAAAATATGGTTCGTTCTTTTAAACTTGCGTTTGCAACCTGATTGAAATGTCCCTGCCGGCGCAACGCCTCTCGATTCGAACTGCCGCATTCTGCCCCACTACGCGACCCCGTCCAGCAGCCCGGTGATCATTGACTTTGCCGGCCCCTGCAATGCGAACGCAAGCGTTTATTTACGCGCTTTCGCGCCCCCGCGCCCCGTCAAGCGTTACGGAATTTCGGCCCGTTTCGTTCCCGGCGTTACGTTACGGAACCCGTAACGTGGCCCGTAACACGCCACACGATTCGTTCAATTTTTGCCGCGTTAACCCTAGGACGACAATACCCGAATATCTCGAACCTAGAGATTCTTATTTTCCGAAAGTCAAATAAACACAGGCTTTCCGGCCACTTGATTGAAAAATTAGAAGTTTTATTCGAGTCATCTGGCGCGCACTGGCATTCTTTTTGCGAAATCCCCCCGCATTGCAATGCAAACAAACCGTCGGGGGACGCCATGATCATTGGCAATACAAAGCAATCCACACCGCTTCCTGCCGCCTTTGCGGCGCGAAGCCGGTGCATTGGCGAAGTGGCCCGCAGCGAGGCCGCCGCCACAGAAGATCGTAGAGGCGCAAGCCCAGGGAGGGGCGGATGGGAAGGCGGTGGCGAACGCGCCACCGCCGCTCCGCTCCCGGGTGCAACGGCCACGATTTCGGCCCAGGAGAAATCCGGCCAACAGAGCGCAGCCATCGAGGCGCTCCTGCATGTCCTCATCGGGCAACACATGCACGCCCGCATGACGACCCAAGCATCGCGCTGATTCAAGACCTGAAAGACCAGAGGAAAACATTATGAAAACCATTCAACGCAATGTCATCGCTTCTGCCTGTGTCCTGGCCATGCTGGCCCTCACCGGTTGCGCCGGCTCAGGGGTCGGCAGCACCAGCGGCTCCGTCGGCTCCACCGATTCAGGTGCGAGCGCCGGCGCGACCGGCACCAGCACAGACGGCGGCTCGGGTGGCCCGAACACCGGCGGCCCGAACAGCACCGGTTCGGGCGGCGGCTCGGGCGGCTGCAGTACCTGCGGCGACAACGGAGGCAACAACGGCGGCAACAACGGCGGCGGCAACGCTCCGTCGGCCAACGCAGTCGGCGTGGTGAGCGCAGCGGCCGGTACGGGCGTTGTCACGCAACTGGGGCAGACCGTTGCTGACCTCGGTAGCACGCTGGGCGGCACGTCGCTGCCGCTGGTATCGGCGCAAACGCAAAGTGGTCTGTCCGGCGCGGCGGTGTCGACCGGCAACGCGGTGAAGTCGCTTGGCGGCGGGATCACCAACGGGCTAGGCCAACTCGGCGCGATCCCGGATCCGTTGAATCCGACGCTCGCGAGCACCGGCGGCGTGGTGAGCAATCTGGGCCAGGCCGGCGTCGACCTGGGGAGCGCGGTGAGCGGCCTCGGTCAAACCGGCCCGCTCGCCAGCACGCCGATCGGTAGCCTGACGGGCCTGCTGGGCGGCGTCGTCACGCAAGTCGGTCAAGCCGGCATCACCGGCGGCAACATGCTGACGACCGCCATTACCACGGGCCCGGTGCAGCAACCGACCTCGACCGTCAGCGGGATCATCAATCCGATCACGTCGATGGCGGTAGGCACGACCCAATCGATGGGTGCGGCGACGCCGCTCGGTCAGCCGGTTGCGGGCCTGGTGGGGCAAGTCGGCAACGGATTGAACCTGGCCGGCGGCACGATCGGCGGCAGCGTCAACAACCCGATTGCCACCGACGTCGGCGGCGTCGTATCGGGTCTGGGCAACATCGTGACGGCAGCCGGCGGTTTGCCCTATAGCCCGAACGCCAATGCCAATCCGCTCGCAGCCGTGTCGACTGCGCTCAGCGGCCTGGGTGGTCTCGGCGGCGTCGGTGGCAGCAGTGGCAGCCCGCTTGCACCGGTGACTAATCTCGTCACCTCGCTGACCGGTGGTCTGAGTGGTCTTGGCGGTGCAGCCGGCGGCGCAGGCAGCCCGCTTGCACCGGTGACGAACGTGGTCAGCTCGCTGACCGGTGGCCTCGGCGGGCTCGGCGGTGCAGCCGGCGGCACTGGCAACCCGCTTGCACCGGTCACGAACGTGGTCAGCTCGCTGACCGGTGGCCTCGGTGGTCTCGGCGGTGCAGCCGGCGGCACTGGCAACCCGCTTGCACCGGTCACGAATGTGGTCAGCTCGCTGACCGGTGGCCTCGGTGGCGCAACGGGCGGCACCAGCAGTTCGTCGGGCGGCACGCTGGCACAGGCGACTGGTCTGCTTGGCGGCTTGCTCGGCGGCAAGAAGTAAGCGCCCGGCCGAACCGGACACCAGTACCGAAAGCATTGACGAATTGGGCCAGGCGACGCCCGCACCCAGGCCGTCGCCCCAACGCGGCATCGCAGATGAAAAACGAAAGGGGGCGGCCGGGGTGCTGCGCCTGCGAAACACCAATAGGGAGATACACCATGACGATCGCACTTCAAAAGACGCTTCTCACGACCCTGGCCGCCAGCGCTTTCGTGCTGGCCGGCTGCTCCAGTACCGGCGGCGGCGGCGCCGCGGGCACCGTCAATACCGGCACCCCCAACGCGGTCGGCACAACCGCCGGCAATGCGGGCGGCGTCGTCAGCAGCGCCGGCACCGTTGTCAGCGCCCTGGGCGACACCATCGCCAGCACCAACCTGCCGCTCGTCAACCCTCAGGCCAATCAAGGCATGGGCGGCGCGTTAAGCAAGACCGGGCTGGCAGTGAGCGACCTTGGCAAAGCCGTGACGAACGGTCTCGGCACAACCGGTGCGTCGACGGACCCGGTCGGCACCACGCTCGCCGGCACAGGCAACGTGGTGACGGACCTTGGCCAGGCTGGCGTCTCACTCGGCAGCGGCGTCGCCGGCATCGGCAAGAGCGGGCCGCTGGCCGGCACGCCCGTCGACACCTTGACCGGCGCACTGGGAAATGCAGTCTCGACGGTTGGTCAGGCTGGCATTGCCGGCGGCTCGGTCCTGACGCAAGCGTTCACCGGCGGCCCGGCCGTGCAGGCGACCACGGCGTTGAGTTCGGCGATCACGCCGATCACGAACACAGTGTCCGACACGACCCACACCGTGGGCAGCACAAGCGGTCTCAATGGCCCCGGCGCAAGCCTGCTGGGCACCGTTGGCGGCGCGGTCGCCGGTGTCGGCGCCCAAATCCAGGGCATGGCGCCGAATGCCGTCGTCGCCAACCTGGGCAACACGGTCGTTGCGACGGGCAACACCGTCAGCGGCTTGGGCGGTGTCGTCAATGGTCCAACGAGCACCGGCGGCAGCAACTCATTCGGCTCGTTGCTCGGCAACCTCGGCGGTGTGACGTCGGGCGGCCCGGCGACGGCGAGCACCCCGCTGGGGCCCCTCTCATCGGTGACCGGCTTGCTCGGCGGCACGAGCAGCGGCAATCCGCTGAGCGGCCTCACCGGCGGGCTTGGCGGTCTGCCGGGCGGCAGCAGCGCAAGCAGCCCGCTGGCGCCCGTCACGAATCTGTTGGGTACCGTCACATCGGCTGCCGGCGGTAGCGCCGGCAGTGGCGCTAGCGGCGGCGTGACAAGTCTGCTGGCCCCCGTCACCAACCTGCTCGGCAGTGTCGGCAAGTAACCATCCTTCGCGAGAGGAGATCGCCATGGCCCGCTTCAGACGTGAAACCGGCTTGCTGTTGCGCAGCCATGGCGAACCCGCCAGCGCATTTTCCGAACCCGCGGCAGGCCGCGCCGACACCGCCGCGCCGCATGCGCCCAACGACACCATGAGCGACCGTCATTCGAATCGCAACGACCTCGTTACCGGCATCGTCCGCTCATTGGGCCGCAGACTGTCCGTCTATACCGCGCTGTATCACTCGGCGTTGGCAGAGCAGCTTGGATTGAACGTCACCGACTTGAACGCATTGGACCTGATTCTGGAGCTCGAATCGGTGACAGCCGGCCAGTTGGCGGAGCTCATGGGGGTTAGTTCCGGCGGCATCACCACCGTCATTGACCGTCTCGAGCGTGCCGGGTTCGTCGAGCGGGAAAAAAATCCGCACGATCGCCGCATGGTCATGATTCACCCGATCGAATCGCGCTGCGCCGAGATCGAGACCTATCTCGCTTCCATTTCGCGAGAGATCACGGCGGTCAGCGCCGCCTACGATCACAACGAGCTGGCGGCCATTCACGACTTCCTCGTGCAGAGCATCCGCACCTTGAAGAGTGAGACCTTCCGCCTGCGCTTCGAAGCGGATCAGGACATTGCCGGCCTGGTAACGGGCGCCAGGCCGAAAGGGTAGACGAAACGCGGCCCGCAGCGCCCACCGGCGGCGTCGTCATCGCCGCCCGGGGGGCGGCCGCACTGCAAACGCCGCGCCGGGGCATTTAACTTTGTAGTACAAATTAAAGCCCTGCAGCAAGACCATGATAAGCGCTGCAAGCCCCCGAACGGAGCGCGGTTGAGCCGGCCCGGCGCGAGCAAGCCCTTGCCCGCGTCGTCCGTGTCAATACCCGAGCGCATCCATCCGGGTGACCTTACTCGTCGCGCACCCAGGTTTGCGTGCGGCCGAGCAGCGCCAAGCCGAGAAAGCCACGGACTTCGAGCTTCTTGCCGCCGTCGACGACCTTCATCTTGCAGCTGTAGATCATGCCGTTTTCGGGATCGAGGATCTTGCCGCCGACGAATTCGTCGCCATCCTTGCGAATGCCCTGGATGATTTCCATACCCAGCATTTTCTGACCCTTGCGCGCATCCGTGCAGGCGGTGCACACGCGATTCGGATCGTCGTTCTCACCCAGCCCCTTCGTGATGGTGCCGACATACTCACCGTTCTTTTCCGTGATCGTCACGAGCGCCTTGGGCTTGCCCGTCTTGTCGTCGATGGTCTTCCAGACCCCGGCGGGCGTGACGGACTGCGCAAACGCCAGTGATGCACTACCGAACATGGCAGCGGCAATACACACGCGCGCGCCGATCTTGTAGAACTGCGGGCGCCACTGCGCCGCGAACGATGAATTCGTCATGATGTCTTCCTCCCGGATTGGTTTGTCGTAGGGCCGCCGCGCAATGCCAAGGCATCGGCGACTGCCACGTTGAAGATTACGACAAACCCGGCGCCGCGTGCTGAGGAAGTCCTCTAGCCGTGCATCATGCGCCGCCCGCTCACATCGCCGGCAACTGAATCGCCGTGAGACGCCATTGGACGAGATTGCGGCGCGAGAGCGTAAACGTCACGACGCGATCGGGGCGATTGCTGCGGTGAACGTACACGAGGAAGTGGTTGAAGTCCTGAAACGCCGTCGTCGTCACCGTGCGCGGCGGCACATCGGGCACGTTCGCAGCGCTGTCGGCGGGCGCTGGCGACGTGGCCGGCGCCGGTGACCTGGGCTGCGGCGGAGCAGCCGGCGCGTCTTCCATGCGGGGCGCAGGCGCGCCTGGCACCGGCGGCAACCCGGTGCTGTCACCGCGCAACATGGCGGCCACCGCTTCCGGTGTCAGCAAGGCTTCGACAACCCGGTCCGAGACCCAGCTGCCGAACGCCAGCGCGAGTGCCCCGAACGGATTGTCGCGGCGCTTGTCCATTTCCTTCCCGAGCGCGTCGTGCAGGTTGGTCTTGAGACTCTCGCGCACGGCGGGATAGTCGACGTAGACGGACAGCGCCTGCGCATCGCGCGCATCGGCGGCCTGCTTGGCTCGCATAAGCACGTAATAGGGCGAGCCGAACAACGCGGCGGCGATGATCACGGGAACCAAAACAATGGCGAAGCCCCGCCAGGTCGTACGACGCATGCAATCTCCAGGAATCACCTTGCCGTCATGGTACGCGCTCATACGCGCGGCGCATTACACGGCTTACATTGCTTTACAAATACTTACAGCAACGCGGCGCCGCGCGCAATACGCTCAAAGTGTAATCGCCGGGGACGGAAATCGGTGCAGGGTTGCCCGCAATCCCAAGTGGGGTTTTCTCGATGCCGGCGAGCCATGGTGTCCGGCACGGATGCCGCAACGACAAGGAGGATGCATGAAACGCACCGTTCTTGTCCCGATTGTGTGGGGTGTTCTGATGGCGGGCGGCGCAGGCAGTGCGTTCGCCGACATCACGTCTGTGATCCCGTTCGGCCGCGTCTGGTCAGTCCAACAATCGCCGCCCCGAGGGCGCGGCCAAGGCAATAACGCCGAGGGCCCCGGCGGGGCGATGCAGCCCGCACCGGGCAGATCGCCGCAACAGGAAGTCCGGCCGCACGGCGACTTGCGCTCGGACATCTACAACCATATCCGCGAGCAACGCGGCGGCCCCCCGCCGTCCGAACCGCCGCCGCGCGAGCGACGTGGCGACCGGGGGCGCTGACGGTCAAGTCAGGGCCGTATCGACAATCCGGCGCGGCGTTTCAAGATACTCACGCGACTGCATCTCGACCAAACGCGAAACCGTCCGCGCAAACTCGTTTGCCAACGTGCCTTCGGGATACAAGTGCTCCGGCGGCACTGCGGCGGACATCAGCAACTTCACCTTGTGGTCGTAGAACACGTCGACGAGCCACGTGAACCGCCGCGCTTCGGATGCCATGCGTGGCGTCATTTGCGGTACGTCGGACAGCACCACGGTATGAAACCGGTTGGCCAGTTCGAGGTAATCGTTCTGCGAACGCGGGCCGCCGCATAGCGTGTGGAAATCGAACCAGACGACACCGCCGGCACGGCGCAACGCCTTGAGTTCGCGCTGCTCGATATGCAGCAGCGGACTTTCGTCAGGCACTTCGGCCAGCTCCGCGAAGGCACCGCGCAACGCCCGGTTCGCGTCGTTGCCGAGCGGATGATGGTAGACCTGCACTTGCGCCAGCGTACGGCGCCGGTAATCGATACCCGCGTCGACATTCAGGACATCGAGCCTTTCTTCGAGCAGTGCAATGGCCGGCAACACGCGATCGCGATGCAGTCCATCCGGATACAACGTGTCCGGGCGATAGTTCGATGTCATGACAAACTGAACGCCGTTCTTGAACAGCTCCGAGAGCAGCCGATGCAGGATCATCGCGTCCGCCACGTCCGAGACGTGGAATTCGTCGAAGCAAATCAGGCGGTACCGCTTCGCAATGCGCTTCGCGAGTTCGTCGAGCGGGTCTGGCATGCCCTTCAACGCCTGCAACTGGTGGTGCACCTCTCGCATGAATTCGTGGAAATGCAGACGCGTCTTACGCTGAATCGGCACCACGGCATAGAAGCTGTCCATCAGGAAGCTCTTGCCGCGCCCCACCCCGCCCCACAGATACACGCCCTTGGGCAGGTCCGGATGAACCAGCCACTTCTTGAGCGTATTCGAACGCTTCGCCTTGTATGCCGCCCATTGGTCGTAACAGCGCTGCAGGCGTTCAACCGCGCGCTCCTGGGCCTCGTCCGGGCGATAGCCGCGTGTCGAGAGCTCTTGTTGATAGTATTCGCGAACGTCCATACCACTACCGGGAAAAGGCGTGAAAACCGCCGCATGCGACGGCCGGAAACCGGCCGTGGGGGATGTCAAAACGACAAAGGCGAGTTGCCTCGCCTTTGCCGGTCAAACGCTATGCCAACATGATTACATGTTGAGCGAACGCTTCTCCACGCCAAGCGCGGCTTCGCGCATGACTTCCGACAGCGACGGGTGCGGATGGCAGATGCGGCCGATGTCTTCCGACGCTGCCTTGAACTCCATCGCCACCACCGCTTCGGCGATCAGGTCCGATGCGTTCAGGCCGATGATGTGAACCCCCAGAATTTCGTCGGTGGCGGCATCGGCCAGCACCTTCACGAAACCGTCGGACGCAGCCATGCCCAGCGCTCGGCCGTTGGCCATGAACGGGAACTGGCCGGCCTTGTACGCGCGTCCTTCCGCCTTCAATTGCTGCTCGGTCTTGCCGACCCAGGCGATTTCCGGCGCCGTGTAGATCACCCACGGAATGCAGTTGTAATCGATGTGCGGCTTCTGGCCGGCGATGACTTCCGCCACCATCACGCCTTCGTCTTCCGCCTTGTGCGCCAGCATCGGGCCGCGCACGACGTCGCCGATCGCGTACACATTCGGCAGCTTCGTGCGGCAATGGTCGTCGACGGGGATGAAACCGCGTTCGTCCACGGCCAGGCCGAGGTTGCCCAGGCCGAGGTCGTCGGTGTTCGGCACGCGGCCCACCGACACGATCAGGCGGTCGACCACGAGGGTCTGGTCCTTGCCGTCCTTGTCCGTGTATGCCAGCGTCACGCCGTTCTTGTCAGTCGTGACCTTGCTGATGTTCACGCCGACATGGATGTTCAGGCCCTGCTTTGCCAGCAGCTTGCCCGCTTCCTTGGCGATCGACTCGTCGGCCGCGCCGAGGAACGTCGGCATGGCTTCGAGCACGGTCACTTCCGAGCCCACGCGACGCCACACCGAACCCAGCTCGAGGCCGATCACGCCGGCGCCAATCACGCCCAGCTTCTTCGGCACCGTGTCGAAATTCAGGGCGCCTTCGTTGTCGGCCACGATCTTGTTGTCGACCGGAACGCCCGGCAGATGACGCGCCTTCGAGCCGGTCGCGATGATGATGTGCTTCGCGGTCACCGATTCCGAGGCATCGTCGCCGGTCACGTCGATCTGGTAGCCGCTGTCGTTCGTCGCGACCAGCTTGCCATGGCCCTTGAGCCACGTGATCTTGTTCTTGCGGAACAGGAACTCGATGCCCTTGGTCATCTTCGTCACGATGCCGTCCTTGCGGGCCAGCATCTTGGCGATGTCGATCTTCACGTCGGACACGGAAATGCCGTGATCCTTGGCGTGATGACCAATCTTCTCGAACTCTTCCGACGACGCCAGCAGCGCCTTCGAAGGAATGCAGCCGACGTTCAGGCAGGTGCCGCCCAGCGCGAGTTCGCCCTTGGGATTCTTCCATTTTTCAACGCAAGCCACGGACATGCCGAGCTGCGCGGCGCGGATCGCGGCGATATAACCGCCAGGACCGGCGCCGATCACGACTACATCAAATTCTTTTGCCATTTTTATTGAGACTCAGTGAGGTTGACGGCGGGGGACACGCGGTGCGCCGAAGCATATCCGGCGGACACCGCGTGATGCGCGTTCTCGCTTACAGGTCGAGCAGGAGGCGTGCCGGGTCTTCCAGCGCTTCCTTCATGGCCACGAGGCTCAACACGGCTTCGCGACCATCGATGATGCGGTGGTCGTAGCTCATTGCCAGATAGTTCATCGGACGGATGACGATCTCGCCGTTTTCCACCACGGCGCGATCCTTCGTGGCGTGCACGCCGAGGATGGCCGATTGGGGCGGGTTGATAATCGGGGTCGACAGCATCGAGCCGAACACGCCGCCGTTCGAGATCGAGAAGGTACCGCCGGTCATTTCTTCGATCGACAGCTTGCCGTCGGCAGCCTTCTTGCCGTATTCGGCGATCTTCTTCTCGATGTCGGCCAGGCTCATCTGGTCGGCATTGCGCAGGATCGGCACCACCAGGCCGCGCGGCGAACCGACGGCGATACCGATGTCGAAGTAGCCGTGGTAGACGATATCGTTACCGTCGATCGAGGCGTTCACGGCCGGGTACTTCTTCAGTGCGTGGACGGCGGCCTTGACGAAGAACGACATGAAACCCAGCTTCACGCCATGTTCCTTCTCGAACTTGTCCTTGTACTTGTTGCGCAGGTCCATTACCGGCTTCATGTTGACCTCGTTGAACGTGGTCAAGATGGCGTTGGTCTGTTGCGATTGCAGCAGGCGCTCGGCGATACGGGCACGCAGGCGCGACATCGGCACGCGTTGCTCCGGACGGCCTTCCAGCGACGTGTCGCGGCCGATCTGGGCGGGCACGGACGGCAGCGCAGGGCGTGCTGCGGCAGGCGCCGGGACACTTGCCGAGGCGGCAACCTTCGCGCCACCGGCGACGGCGGCGATCGCGTCGCCCTTCGTCACGCGGCCATCGCGGCCCGAACCCGCGACCTGGCCGGCGGCCAGACCGCCCTCAGCCAGCAGCTTGGCGGCAGCCGG
>NZ_CABPRZ010000031.1 GCF_902459695.1 Pandoraea terrae | reverse complement strand
GGCACCTTGATTTCCTGCCACGATTGGCCGCCGTCGGTGGTGCGCCACACGTGCGGTCCCCAGCCGATCGCATAGCCACGCATCGGATCGAGGAATAGCAGGCGATCAATGTCCTGGAGCTCCGGCCAGTTCAGCTGCGCCCACGTCTTGCCGCCGTCCTGTGAGCGCCAGAGCTTGGAGATTTGTGGCTTCAGCACGTCTTTCCGCACCGGCGCTTTGTAATCCAGCCACCCCGTGCTCACGTACTGCGTGCGCCAGTCCTTCGAATACCACCACGCGCCTGTCTGTCCGCGCTGCTCGAACACGCGGGTCAGGCCACCGTCGAGCGTGCCGCGCAGAAGACTGACGGTGGTGCGGTTCAATTCCTCATTCACGTCATCCATCCAAGGCTCCGAAAATTCAGCGACCCCTGGATTCTTGCGCTCGCTTCTCGGCTTGAATTTGAGCTCCGGCCCCGCGATCTTGAGCGATATCACATCGTTATCGCGAATACGAAATGCTCCGCCGCCGTAGGGCTTATCGCTTTTCCCGAAGGTCATCGTGACGGTTTCCCAGCTTGGTGTCATGCTCTGATATCCATAGACAGTGGCAGCGAGCGCGATGAGTGCGCCGATGATGAGTTTCCAGCGCCGTGGGCGAGTCATGGTCAATTCGCCAGCAAGCGGCCCAAGGCGTGACTAACCGGATCGCCCATCTCGGCTTTCGTGGCATCCCATGCCTCGCCTACGGCAGTTATCACGTTGCTCGCTTTCTTCTTGGCCACCGCCCAGCCGCTCTCCACCGCCTGCTCCCAGGTACGACCGTCCGTCCATTCCTGGAGGTTCGGCTGTTGCCCGATTTTGTTCAGGTCCGAGATCGGCAGATCGCCCAGGCCGGCATCGAGATACGCCATCGGATGCGTCTTGAACGCGAATTCGGTGAAGGTCTCGTCCTCCAGTTCAAGTTCGAACTGCACCACCGTCATTCTGAAACTCCCGTTGCCACGCTTACTGGCCAGCGCAATCTCGTTTCCCTCCATGTTCTGGGAAAGTCCTTTCTCCATATTTCGTTGGAGGAATTTCCTTGCGTCTTCAAGCCATGTCTGTCCCGCCGAAGTGAGGCGCGGATACAGTTCCGCACCAAAAGTCGAGCAGTAGTAATAGCCATAGCTGACGTAGTAGCTCGGCGGCTTATGCCCGCAGCCGATATGCCGCATCATGAAGTTGCCGTGCCGCGACCAGTCCGAGTCGGTGCATTCCGCCTCGATCAGCTTCTCGCGGCGACGCAGCAGCGTGGAGAAACTCTCCCCGTCCTCATACGGTTTCCAGACCCGTGCCCACGCCTTGACCGCTTCCCACGTACTCGCCAGACTGACCTTCGTGACCGATGCCCAAGGCTCGCCGCAAACCGGCCGGTAGTAGTACGGACAAGTGCCGACGATCGAGGCTGCGGCCGGCGGCACCGTACACTCGCACGCACCTATTTCAGCGCTCGCTCGTTGTTCGTAGCATGCCGGGGTCATCATCGCCGTTGCCGTGCCCAAAACCCTTTCTTTTGCCGCCATCCTCAGTTACCCAGTAATTTGATCCGAACGTCCTGCGGGACATGACTCTGTCCTGCCTCATAAGGCACGTCAGAAAGACCGCTTCTTGAGCGTGTAGGCGTACAAGCCATACTGCGTGTTCGTTTCGGAATCGAAATAGCCGCCTTGGATGACCTTGTCGTTGGTCTCGCGCCATGACTTGCCGAAGTCGGTGCTGCTCAGGGTGTAGTCGTGAGACGCGCCGGCGCGCCGCCGGTCGGTCGCATAGACCAGCAACACGCCGCGTTTGCCGACATCCAGCCCGTCAACCGAGAGCCGGTCGTCGAAGGTGTGCAATTGCTCGACCCTGGGCTGCGGGTAACTCACCCAACTCGAAAGGACGCCAGGGCGATGCCCCTTGTCCTCGCGATCGGCCCGGTTACGCGGCGCGCCCAGGCGCGAAAGCGCATAGATGGAGTAACGGCCCGTCGTCTCTTGTGACGATTGCAAACCGACCACCACCTGCTGCGGCAGCACGACATCCAGTTCGAAATCCTGTTGGTCCCGGGCCAGCCGATAGACCACACTCGAAGCATCGTGCTCGCCCAGTTGCCCAACGTAGTAGGCGACGCGCAGCGTGCCGTCCGGACCCAAGTCGACCGCCTCGAACTTCTTGCGCGGTTGCTGCGCGTTTCTTGCCTGCGGCGGCACCTTGATTTCCTGCCACGATTGGCCGCCGTCGGTGGTGCGCCACACGTGCGGTCCCCAGCCGATCGCATAGCCACGCATCGGATCGACGAACAGCAAGCGATCAATGTCCTGGAGCTCCGGCCAGTTCAGCTGCGCCCACGTCTTGCCGCCGTCTTGCGAGCGCCACAGCTTGGTGATTTGTGGCTTCAGCACGTCTTTCCGCACAGGCGCTTTGTAATCCAGCCAACCCGTGCTCACGTACAGCGTGCGCCAATCCTCCGAATACCACCAGGCGCCGGTCTGCCCGCGCTGCTCGAACACGCGGGTCAGGCCACCGTCGAGCGTGCCGCGCAGGAGACTGACAGTGGTACGGTTCAGCCTTTCGTGTACATCATTTGCCCACGCTTCTTCTGGGACTGCCTGCGCACCGTTGTACCCTTTGTCGAGCCCGACGACGCGATAATGAATTTCCGCCCCTGCGATCTTGAGCGATATCACATCGTTATCGCGAATACGAAATGCTCCACCGCCGTAGGGCTTATCGCTTTTCCCGTAGGTCGTCGTGACGGTTTCCCAGCTTGGTGTCATGCTCTGATATCCATAGACAGTGGCAGCGAGCGCAATGAGTGCGCCGATGATGAGTTTCCAGCGTCGTGGGCGAGTCATGGCCAATTCGCCAGCAAGCGGCCGAGGGCGTGGCCAATAGGATCATCCACCTCGGACTTCGTGGCATCCCATGCCTCGCCCAAGGCAGCCATCGCGTTGCTCGCTTTCTTTTTGACAACCATCGTGATGGTTTCCCAGCTTGGCGACATGCTCTGGTATCCATACGCAATCGCAGCGAGCGCGATGAGCGC
Source organism: Pandoraea terrae (assembly GCF_902459695.1). Lineage (GTDB taxonomy): Bacteria > Pseudomonadota > Gammaproteobacteria > Burkholderiales > Burkholderiaceae > Pandoraea > Pandoraea terrae. Next base: position 63,909 of record NZ_CABPRZ010000031.1, on the reverse strand, counting down.
CCCAATGATGAGTTTCCAGCGCCATGGGCGAGTCATGGTCATTTCGCCAGCAAGCGGCCCAAGGCGTGGCCAATGGGATCGCCCACCTCGGACTTCGTGGCATCCCATGCCTCGCCCAAGGCAGCCATCGCGTTGCTCGCTTTCTTCTTGGCAACCCACGCACCGCTTTCCACCGCCTGCTCCCAGGTACGACCGTCCGCCCATTCCTGGACGTTCGGCTGTTGCCCGATTTTCTTCAGGTCCGAGACCGACAGATCGCCCAAGCCGGCATCGAGATACGCCATCGGATGCGTCTTGAACGCGAATTCGGTGAAGGTCTCGTCCTCCAGTTCAAGTTCGAACTGCGCCACCGTCATCCTGAAACTCCCGTTACCCCGTTTGCTGGCCAGCGCAATCTCATTGCCACGCATATTCTGGGAGAGACCGCTTTCCAGATACTCCTGAAGTTTCTGTCTTGCCAGGACTAACCACGCCTGTCCCGCCGAAGTGAGGCGCGGATACAGTTCCGCGCCATAAGTCGAACAGTAGTAATAGCCATAGCTGACGTAGTAGCTCGGCGGCTTATGCCCGCAGCCGATATGCCGCATCATGAAGTTGCCGTGCCGCGACCAATCCGAGTCGGTGCATTCCGCCTCGATCAGCTTCTCGCGGCGACGCAGCAGTGTGGAGAAACTCTCCCCGTCCTCATACGGTTTCCAGACCCGTGCCCACGCCTTGACCGCTTCCCACGTACTCGCCAGACTGACCTTCGTGACCGATGCCCAAGGCTCGCCGCAAACCGGCCGGTAGTAGTACGGACAAGTGCCGACGATCAAGGCTGCGGCCGGCGGCACCGTACACTCGCACGCACCTATTTCAGCGCTCGCTCGTTGTTCGTAGCATGCCGGCGTCATCATCGCCGTTGCCGTGCCCAAAACCTTTTCCTTTGCCGCCATCCTCAGTTACCCAGTAATTTGATCTGCACGTCCTGCGGGACATCACTCTGCCCGAGTGCCGTTTCACCGTTCTCGCCAGTCACGCCCTCGGAGATCAGCTTGCCTTCAGAAAACAATTGATACTTGACGTTCGCTGCTGGAATCGTTGTGCCGGTCCACCGGACGACAAATGCCTGGTCGTAGGCACCCTTCGAGTTAGGCAACACCGGAAGTGCGGCGGACAGCGTTTGTGGCCCTGTTTTTTGGAACGACGCTGAGCGGATGACTCGATCACCGCGCGTTCCGTCCTCGATGCCGATGTCACGAATACGAAAATACGAGCCGCCACAGACGAACAGGATTTCCTCCTTGGCCGAAATCACCACCTTCCCGTTGGCGCTGGTGATATTCATGCCGTCGAGTGCGGTAAGGTTCATCGCGCCGCTCTGAGCCTGGACGTCCACGTTGCCGTTGGCCGCCAGCGCCTTGATCCCACTCTGCTGCGCAAAGATTGAAGCGGCCTTGGCGGCGGCTACCGTGAAGCTGTCGCCGACGCTGAAGTCGGCGCTCTTGCCGGTCGTGGCCGCCAGATGCTCGCCGCTCAGCAGATGAATACTTTTCGGCGTCACAGCGCCGATGCCCTCCGGAGCGGAGAGCAGGATCACAGCCTTCTGCAGGTCCTTGAAGGCACTTTCGAGTTGCGCCTGCTGGGCCTTGACCTCGGCAAGTTCCGCCTTGGCTTGTTCCGCCATCGAGCGCAACGCAGATGCCTCGGCGAGCGCCGATTGCATTTGCATCAACGCGGCCGGCATGTCCAGATGCGGCGCGCTCGGGTCATCCTGCTTGTCGGCCGTCAAGAAAACGCCGGCGCTACCCCGCATGACCGCATGTCCCTGAGTACGCGCCTCAAACCCTTCCCCGCGTCGCTTCTTGTCGTGGGTGACCAGATAGCCCAGGCTGACCGAAGACTTCGCGAACACCGTGGCGACCTTGACGCCCTCCTGTCCCTTGTAGTCCTCCATGCGGATATCCGCACCGCGCAGCGGCGTACGCCAGATCGAGCGCGTATTCCAGCCGTCGATGCCGTACACCACATCGGTGCGGGCATAGTCGTGCGCCGCGCCGAGGATGATCGGCCGGTCGATGTCGCCGCCGGTGAAGCCGACCAGCACCTCCGTGCCGGGCAGTTTCGGCGAATGGAACCCGCCCCGGTACGCCGCCGACGGCTTCATCAGCCGCGTCGGCTTGCTGCCGAAACCGGGCTTGGTCTTGCGCCAGTCGAAGCCGAACTTCAGGAAATAGCGCCCGTGTTCGTCCGGATGCGCGTAGCCGTCGTCATAGCGCGATTCGATCACCGCCTTCACCGGCCCCGGCATCCAGCGCCAGTGCTGGTGCGGGTCGTATTCCGGGCGAAACGGCAAGTGCGACGGCATCGCCTCGAACTCGTTGCTGAACGGCTCGGCGCGCCCGCCTTGACAAATCAGCTTCGTGATCACGAAGCCGTACTTGGCGTCGGGCAGCGTGTGGTTCGTCAGACGCACCACCATGCCCGGCGTCATGCCCACGACGTTGCTGGTGCCCTTGTACACGGTCTGCCGCGCAATCTGCTCGTCGCGGCGCAGCTCGGCCACCGTCTGCGCCGCGTCGGCGGTGCGATGATGTTCGGCGCTGCGCCGCAGCGTGCCGGCGACCGACCGATCCTCATACGCGATCTTCGACTCCGCAGCGAGCGGGTCCTCGGGCGTGCGGTAGTTGTGATCCCACACACTGACGGTCTCGGGCACGCTCGTGCGGATCGTGCGCAGCGTCTGGATCGACTCGCGCCCCACGCTTTCGAGCCCGGCATGCGCGGCCAGCGGCACCTCCAGCGCACGCATATAGCCCTTGGCTGAATCGCCGAACACCAGCGTGTCGCGATACGCGCCTTTGGCGTCGTCGGCATGTTTGATGTAGTAATAGAGGCCGTACTTGCGGCAAATCCGTGAGATGAAATGCTCGACCGTCTCCTCGTACATCAGCACTTGCTCAAACTGCTCGGCCGACGCCTCGAACTCGAATTCGACATCGGAGTGCACGAACGTCTGGCGATCGACGATCGATGCCTTGATCACCTCGCGCAGCGACGTCTCGAGAAACACGCGTGAATCGGTGGTCTGGCGCAGCAGCGCGAAGCGTGGCTCCAGGCGCAGCCGGTAGGTGGCCTCATCGCGGCTCGACGAGACGTGCTCCCACTGCGTGACCACACCATGCCACGTGCGCAGCGCATTGCGCTCGGCCGTCATCCAGGCGGTCGCGGCAGTGTCGTCTTCAAGGCGCAGCATCGCCCAGCGGCCAATGCAATCTGCGCCGGGCAGACCCTGGATGGGCGAGGTCACGACGATATCGGCCATGAAGCTGCCGTTCATCTCGTCTTCAAGCCGAAAGCGCACCACCGACAACGGAAAATCCGTGCCGGGAATCGTGAGGTAAATGTGTTGGGTAGGCTGGGTGAGAACGGACTTCAGGTCTGCTGCTGCGTCGGGGAGTGTCTGCATCGCGCCGGGGGAGAGTTCAATGACGGACGAACGACACGGCGGCGGCCTCGTAGGGGCGCTGTCACTCGCATCGTCAGGACTCAAAACGATATCAACGCTCCGGCGTAGGCGTCTATGGGCAAAGGCCCAAATTAGGAACTGGATGGATTTTGTATGCGTGACAGTGTTTGTGATTTGCCCCGTCATCACGTCCGCGATTGCGGTTGCAGCCGAAGCGCGGCAACCGTGCCTCTCGGTCACGGACCCGGCGTTTCACTCCATGCTCCCGCCAAACACGACCGGAACCTGAACCGTCTCGTCCGAAACCAAAATACGACGACACGCGAAGTGCGCAAGATACCGGAAACACGACACTCAAGAATCGGAGTTCAGTAAAAGCAAGCGCCGTTGAGGCAGGAGACGTAGGCATGAGCAGTTTGTTCTACACGGACCACCCAGTGAGCCCCCCATCGGGGCCGCCAATGCGCGACAAGATTCACGCATTCGATAACGCGAGGCAATCAGGCAATCGGTTTCATGATCTTCATCGGGAGGTGGTGGGATCACTGATAGCGCTGGCTCAGCGCCCCATTTTCCTTATGGGGAAAGACTCGCAGTTCGAGAGGCATAGAATCTCCGAGAATTGCGATCTTGTCACGCCGTCACAGAAGCTGGACCTTGCGACAGAAGAATTGAGCAGTCGATGGCGAATGCTTTCCAGCCCCATCGGCAAAACCACGCGCGTCGACGATCCAGACAAGCTTAGGGGCGATGCCCGAGTCGCGTACGAAATTCTCACGCAGGTGCGCGAAGCGATCAGCGTCGTGCGCCAACGCGTCGATATTGTGGAAGTGCTGAATCGAGGCGAGATTTCGTTGGAGAAGGCGACCGCTCGACTTGACGAACTCAGCCGACTGGAACGCGCCCCCATTCAGAAAACGATCGCCCTGGTTCCCAAAACAAAAAAGCGAACGCGTTTGCGATTGGCGCTGATTGCCGCCGCCTGTATTGTCGGGATCGCCGTGGCCGTCGCTTTCTCACCGGCAACCGGCCTTGTCGCCGTCGCACTCGTTCCGTTCCTTACACCGTGTGGCCCCGTGGTCGGCGCCCTGTTCTCATCAATCGGCGTATTGGTGACGCAGCAGAACCCCGCGTGGAGCACCACCAAAAAGGCATTGAAACAAATCAATGCCGCACTGAAAGAGGTGGAGAAGATGCTTGAAGTCAGTCATATTTCCAATCAGTTACTTGGCGCGGTTCGTGGTGAGCTGAAGCAACACGCCACGCTGATAGACCAGAAGATGGCCCAGAGTACCGAGGATGTGGCTGACCTCATCGCCGCAAACAACCACACGGTGACCAATTTCGTCGTCGGCTGCGTCGACGGGAAAATTGATGCCTTCAAGCAAGACGTGACAGTCATGTTTGACGCCCTCAAGCAAGACGTAACAGTCCTGTTGGGCAAGGCCACTGGTCAAACGGAAACTGAATCTCAAGTTGTCGCCGCGCCTCCCTCCGTTTCGTCGGGATTACCCATTCAGACGACCGCCGAAACTCAGCCTCTCCCGCGCAACGATAGCACCCAGATCCGCCAAGCCCTTGCTGACGGTCTGAAAACCGTTGCAACGCAGATGGAAAGCACAAAACGCGAAGTGGACAGGTTGCAAGCACTCGCAGCGCGACTCTACGTGTAAGGACGTGGCGCAAGTGCCCCCCTCAACCCACTGAGAGCGCCTGCCAGCGCTGCAAATCGGCGCCTGCCGGATTCTGATACAGACGCAATCCGAACTCCGGCAGGATCGCCAGCAGGTGATCGAAGACGTCGCCCTGAATGCGCTCGTATTCGGCCCACACGACTGAAGTCGAAAAGCAATACACCTCGATCGGAATGCCGGTGGCCCCGGGCTCCATTGCCCGTGCCATGCAGGTCATCTCGTCGTGAATGTCCGGATTCGCCTTCAGATACGCCAGCACATACGCACGGAAGGTGCCGATATTGGTCAACCGCCGGGTATTCGCCGGCACGCCCGCCGCCGTGCCCAGCGCCTGATTCGCTTCCGTCAGTTTCCGCTGCTTCTCTTCGATATACGGCGTCAACAAATGCATGCGCGACAAATGCGCCATCGCTGCTTCATCAAGAAACGCCACGCTGCCCGCGTCGATGCACAGCGTACGCTTGATTCGCCGCCCGCCCGACTGCTGCATGCCTCGCCAGTTGCGAAAGCTCTCGGAGATCAAGCGCCACGTCGGGATCGTGGTGATCGTCTTGTCCCAGTTCTGCACCTTCACCGTATGCAGCGCGATATCGACGACATCGCCATCCGCCCCCACTTGCGGCATTTCAATCCAGTCACCGACACGCAGCATATCGTTCGACGTCAGTTGAACACTCGCAACAAACGACAACAGCGTGTCCTTGAACACCAGCATCAGCACCGCCGACATTGCCCCCAGCCCCGACAGCAACAACCAGGGCGACCGGTCGATCAGCGTCGCCACGATGGCGATTGCCGCAATCACGAATAACGCAAGCTTGCCCAGCTGCACGTAGCCCTTGATCGAGCGCGTGCGGGCATGCGGCGTGGTCGAATAGACGGCTTGCGCGGCGTCGAGAATGCCATCGGCCGCCAACGCCGCGTAAAGCATCATCATCGCCAGGGCCAGATTGCCCCCGAGGACCGCCACGCCCGCCGGCAGGTCAGGCACCAGCCCGATGCCCCACTCAATCACAACATACGGCAGCACCTGCGCCGCGCGATGAAACACCCGATAGCCCAGCAGGGCGTCGTCCCAGCGATTGGTTGTACGCTGCACGACGAGGCGCACCACGCGTACGATTACCCGGCTCGCCACGACGCGCGCGGCCACCGCCACCGACAACAACAACACCAACGAACCCGCCGAGTGTGCCCAAGGCTCAGCTGAGAGCCACGTGATTCCCGAAGTCAACATCGCCTGCCGCCATTATCCTGAAGTGAGATCGCGCGACTTGCCCGAACTCAGATAGTCCGCGATCGAGTCCTGCGTGACCTCGCCCAGATACTGGTTGGCGTCGCCGAGTACCGGCAGCGACGCCAGATTGTGTTCGTACATGCGGGAGAGCAACACACGCAGATTGTCACCGGCCGCGGCCGTCGCCTTGAATGGACGCACGCGCGCCTCGCAGGTTCCCTGCGCGCCGCGTGTTTCCCGCCGTGCGATGTAACCCAACGCACGCGCGCTTGCGTCCACAACGACCAGCGAGCGCGTATCGAGTTCGTCCATCAACGCGAACGCCTCCGATGCCGGCGTCTGCGGCCTGACGGTCGGTTGCGGCGTGGCGGCATCCTCCGCGCGCACCAGCAGCAGGCGTTTCAGGATACGGTCATGGCCGACGAAACTCGCGACAAATTCGTCGACCGGTTTGGCCAGCAGCGCATCGGGCTGGGCGAACTGCACCAGCCGCCCTTGGCGGAACACGGCGACACGGTCGGCCAGCTTGATCGCTTCGTCGATGTCGTGGCTGACCATGATGACGGTCTTGCCGAGTTGACGCTGCATCTGCAGGAACTCGTTCTGGATCGATTCGCGGTTGATGGGGTCGACGGCGCCGAACGGCTCGTCCATCAACAGGACGGGCGGATCGGCCGCCAGCGCGCGGATCACGCCGATACGCTGCTGCTGGCCGCCCGACAGCTCTCGCGGATAGCGCGACAGATAGCGCTTCGGATCGAGCGCGACCATCGCCATCAGCTCCGTGGCGCGCGCCCGGCAGCGCGTCTTGTCCCAGCCCAGCAGACGCGGCACGACCGCGATGTTTTCCTCGATCGTCATGTTGGGGAACAGGCCGATTTGCTGGATCACATAGCCGATATGTCGGCGTAAAGCGATTTCATCGAGCTGGCGGGTGTCCTCACCGTTGATCAGCACGCGGCCCGACGTGGGCCGGATCAGGCGGTTGATCATCTTGAGCGTGGTGGTCTTGCCGCAACCGCTCGGGCCGAGAAAGACGCAGATTTCGCCCGGGGGGACGTCGAGACTCACGGCGTTGACCGCGCTCACCTGCGAGCCGTCCTTCTGGACGAAGCTTTTGGTGAGATTGTCGAGAGTAATCATGGGGTTCGAATTCCTTTCGGGGTCAGCACGCGTTGCAGGCGGTGCAGGACGGTGTCCGCCACGACCGCCAGCACGCTGACCATGATCGCGCCGACCACGAGTTGGCGAATGTCGCTCTGGTTGATACCGCGCAGGATCAGGACACCCAGGCCGCCCGCGCCGACCACGGCGCCGATGGCCATGACGCCGATGTTCATGACGACCGCCGTGCGCACGCCGCCCAGAATGACGGGCACGGCCAACGGCAGGTCGACGAGTCGCAGGCGCTGGCCGAACGTCATGCCGATACCGACACCAGCTTCGCGGATACTGGCGTCGATCTGCCGCAGCGCGAGGCAGGTATTGCGCATGATCGGCAACAGCGCGTACAGAAAGACCGTCACCAGCGCCGGGGCAGCGCCGATGCCGAGCCCGTAGATCGACAGTACCGGGATCATCAGGCCGAACAGCGCGATCGACGGAATCGTCAGCACCACCGTGGCGAGGCCGAGCAAACCGCCAGAGAGCCACTTGTAGCGCGCGGCCAATACACCGAGCGGCACCCCCACGAGCACGGCGCAGCCCACCGACGCGGACACGAGCCACGCATGCTGGCCGGTGAGCGCGGCGATGCGCGGCCAGTTGGCCAGCGCGTATTCGTAGATGGCGTTCACGTTGTGCCCAGCCGCCGACAGCCACAAAGTCGCGTTGCCGCTCACTTGACGAGACCCTGGGCCTTCAGGAAGTCACCGGCAACTTTCGCGACCGGCTCGCGGTCGACGTCAACCTTGGCATTCAGATCGCGCATCGTGGTGTCGTCGATCTTCGCCGAGAGCGCGTTCAGCTGTTCGGCCAGTTGGGGATTCGCCTCGAGCACCGGCTTGCGGACCACCGGCGTTGCCGCATATGTCGGGAAGAAGTGCTTGTCGTCTTCGAGCACCTTCAAGTCGAAGCCCTTGTTGCGGCCGTCCGTGGTGTAGACGAGACCGACGTCGACGAGGCCGTCGCGCAGCGATGTGTAGACAAGGCCCGGGTCCATCTGCTTGATGTTTGCTCGCCCCAGACGGAAGTCGTACAGCTTTTGCATCGGGCGCAGGCCGTCCGAACGGCCGACGAACTCCATGTCGGAGGCAAGCGTCATGCCCTTTTTGCTTTCCAGTTGCTTCACGAGATCGGAGACGGTGCTGATGCCCTCCGTGTCGGCGCGCTTCCTCTGCATCGCGAAGGCGTACGTGTTGTTGAGATTTGCCGGGTTCAGCCAGACGAGGCCGCGCTTGGCATCGAGTTCCTTTACGCGTGCATAGGTCTGCTGACGATCGAGCTTCTCGTTGACCTTGTTGTAGACGATCAGCGAGGTGCCCGTGTACTCCCAGACGATGTCGAGTTGCTTGCTCTCGATGCCCTGGCGCAAGACCACTGAGCCAAGTCCATTCTTGAGATCGACGTTGTAGCCCTTCGACCTCAGGTACTGCGCGGTCATGTTCGAGAGAATGAGCTGCTCGGTGAAATTCTTGCCACCGATGGTCAGCTTGGCGGCGTGCGCCGGACCGAAGGCAACCAGGCTGCAGACGGTGGCGGCGAAAGCGGTAAAACGGGTGAATCCGGACTTCACGTGTGGGCTCCTTTTTCGGCAAGGATGAAAGCGGCAACCGGCGCATGCACGCTGCACGCACCGGGGCGAAGGCGCGCGGCGCCGGACAGGGCCGGCACCGCCATCAGGTATCTTGCTGCGCAGCGCCGTGACGGGCGAACCAGATCTGGCTGCCGAATGCCAGCAGGCCGTCGAGCGTCAGCGCGAGCAATGCGGTGCCGGCTGCGCCGAGCAACAGCTTGACCGGGTCGTTGAGATAAATGCCCGGGAAAATCAACTCGCCGAGGCTGCTCGCGCCGATCAGGAACGCGAGCGGGGCGGTGCCGACGTTGATCGTCAGCGCAGTGCGAATGCCGCCGACGATCACCGGCATGGCATTGGGGATTTCGACGCGAAGCAGCACCTGACGCGGGCGCATGCCCATGCCGCGCGCCGCTTCGCGCTGCGCCGGCGCCACCTGCTTGAGTCCCTCGTAGGTATTGCGCACGATCGGCAACAGCGATGCGAGCCACAAGGCCAGGATCGCTGGCCCCGCGCCGATGCCGAGCACTGTCATCGACAGCGCGAGCACCGCCAGCGAGGGCAGCGTGTTGCCGACGTTGAAGAGTTGCATCGCGCGCTCGGCATGGCGGGCGAACATCGGCCGCGACAGGACGATGCCGGCCGGCACGCCGGTGGCGATGGCCAGCGCCATCGAACCGCCCACGAGCTTCAGGTGCTGCCGCGTGAGAAACACAAGTTCTTCCTGGTAATCGACCAGCGTGCCGAGGCCGAGCCACGCCACAAGCCCCGCCACGGCGGCAGCTACGGCCAGAATGCCGAGAACGAAAATACGATACTGCTTCGCCACGTTCATACTCCCTTTACGGTTGGCAGCGCCAACGCAAAAGGCAATGGCGAGCCCGATTTGGGCGGGAACAGGCCCCAGCATGACAACTGTTGGCTGCCTTGCGAATGGATATGTACGCCCCGAAGGTCTGTGGGAGACGACGGACACGAACCAGGCGTCGCGCAATGCGACATGAGAGACAAGCTTTCGACGCCATCGGCGCCTGGGCCTCTCGGTGCACGCTTATTGAAAGCGCGCGGATGTTTTGCTGCACAGACTCATTGCATGGATGGAACAGATGCCGGTGCAACGAGGAACATCGGCATCGCTTTTTATTAGTCAACCGTAACGATTGGCATTTTTTATTCTAGTACAGATAGTGCGTCGATGCCAACCCGCCAGCTCAGCATTGGGAAATTTCCTAGATAACCAATTATGTATATCGCACTACAAAATATTTACCACTCGTAGGCCGCCCAAGGGATTTCTTCCCATCAAGTTGCCGATTGCGAACACGACGGAAACGGCATTTTGATTTCTCAAATACACCGAATTCTTTTAAATGCGCGTTTTACGCGTTCTGCGCGATGCGCGCGGTCGCCGATGGCGCGGGAATGGCGTGGAACGGGCCTTGGAGCGCCGTTCAGGCATGCGTATCCGGTTTTGGGTGCGGGCCCGGAGAAATTGGTGTATTCTTCGAAGTTTATCTTAGTTTTCAATCATTTAGCGCGACCACTGCAGAAGCGAATTGCCATTCCGCCGTGTCATTTCACCGTCACTCGGATGTCATTCCCGCGTAACTCAGATGCCACCGGAACGTCATGGTGACCTGACGATATGCCTGCAGTGCCACGGGGGAGCGCGGGGTGCACACGGCGGCCGGGATCGATAGCGGCACACCGGTGGCCCGATGAGAGGACCGGGATTCGCGCAAACCGCGCGGGACCGTACGAACCAGCGTACGTTGAACGGCGAATAATAACGATGAAAAGCACCATCAGTCGAACTGAGCAGGGGAATCGTGTCGCTGCCGCCAGCGTGCTGGTGGCCGGTTGCGCGCTGACCGCGGCAGGTTTCATGGCGCGCGCCATCGACGGTCCCGTGAACCCGCTGCTGACGTTCTTCCTCGTCTCTGCCGCCGGCATCCTCAATCTGTCGACAGCCTGTCTGTTGGGCGTCCAGTTCCTCTATAACGGCAAGCGCTATTTCGCACAATTCGGCTGTGCCTTCCTGTTGCGCGGCCTGCTCATGTTCACGCAGGGCGTGTTGCTCGCGAATCAGCTGGCCGGCGGCGAAGATGCGGTGACGCGCGCGCCCTTCTGGTTGTGGATCGCCGGCGAAACAGGCTTCGCGGGCTATGTGTGGCTCAGCGCCCGCAGCTATTCCAGCACATGCCAGGATCCGCACAAGCGCCCCGGATATCGCGAAGCGGCTCGTCACGGGGTGACTGTGCTCGTTGTTTGGTTTGCCGTGTCGATGTCGCTGGTCGGTGCCGGGAAGACGATGAGCGCGCCTGCGATCATCGGCGGCGCCAACGTCGAGCGCTTTGCGGGCGTCGGCTTGCTTGTCCTGTACATGGCGTTGTGGCTATACGTCGCGGCGCTGACCCGTTTGTCGCACAAATTATTCCTGCTGGTCTGGGTCGTGCTTTCGCTCGCGTTGTGCGAAGTGCTGCTGTCACTGACCGCGCCGGGTGAAACTTCGTACCCGTGGTATGTCGCACGCATGCTCGCGCTGGCGTCGCCGGGGGTCGCGACGCTGGCATTGATGTGGGAAATCACGCGGCAGTACCAGTCGCTCGCGCTCACGAACACCGATCTCGTCGAGAAGGTGTTCATCGATCCGCTCACCGGCATCTACAACCGCCGTTATTTCGACAGCCGGATCCGGCTTGTCGCCGAGCGCGCGCAGCAGAACGAGCGGCCGTTGTCGCTTTTGATCATCGACGTCGACTTCTTCAAGCAGGTCAACGATCGCTACGGCCACCCGTTCGGCGACGCCGTGTTGCAGCGAATCGCGGCCACGATCCAGCATTGCATCCGCACGCCGAGAGACTTTGCGGTGCGGCTGGGCGGCGAGGAGTTTGCCGTCGTGCTGCCGGAGATCGACCAGCACGCGGCGCTGCGCGTGTCGGACCGGATTCGTGAATCGGTCAAGCGCGCCGGCGCCGATATGCTGCCCAAACAGGCACACGACGACGGCGAAGCGATCACGATCAGCGTCGGCATCGCAACTTGGAAGCCGGGCCAGCCGTTCATCATCGGCGCGATGCTCGAAAATGCCGATCAGGCGTTGTACGAGGCCAAACACAAAGGCCGCAATCAGAGCGTCCTGGCAAGCATGCCGGCGTGATGCCGCCGTCCCCGCATCGGTGTGCGCGGCACCCGGCGCCCTGTGCTGTGCCAAACGGCCGTGGATTCCACGGTGCCTACTTCGCCGGCGGCCCCTTGAGTTCGACGGTGTTGCCGTCGGGATCCTGCAGATAGCAAGACGGCCCCTCGCCCTCGGCCCCGTAGCGCATGGCCGTCTCGCCAAGCGACACGCCGCGGATGGCGAATGCCGCGCGCATGGCGTCCGGATCCCAGGGATCCACGCGCAGACAGAAGTGATCGAGATTGTGTCCGTCGCGGCGTGGCGCCGGGCCGCCCATGCGGCCGATCTGGCCGTTCACGTCGGTGATGTCGATCAGCGCGTTCCCTGCTCGCAACTGCCACAGACCCAGCGCTTCCTGTGTGCGCTCGATCGTACAGCCGAGAACTTCCGTATAGAAGCGGACCAGGCGGCCCGCGTCGGCCGTGCGCAACACGACGTGATCCAGGCCGACAATCGGCACCTTCATGACAAGATCCTCATGCAACGTTTACGCCGTCAGCGCGTAGCGCTTACGCTTCTCGACCTTGGTCTCATGCGTAATTTCGCTGCGTCCGTCCTCGAACACAGTTTCGAGGCGCACCGTAAACCCCCACAGCCGCGCCACGTGCTTGAGCACTTCCTCGAAGCTGTCGTCCAGCGGCCGCCGATCATTTTGCAGATGCCGCAGCGTGAGCGAACGGTCGCCGTGCAGATCGACATGCGCGACTTGTACATTCGGCTCCAGGTTGCTCAAATTATGCTGCTGCGCGAGCATTTCGCGAATGGCGCGATAGCCGCTGTCGTTGTGAATCGCCGTGACGCGCAGGCGGCTGTCGCGATCGTCGTCGAGCACGGAGAACAACTTCAGGTCGCGGATGACCTTGGGCGAAAGGAATTGCTGGATGAAACTCTCGTCCTTGAAGTTGCGCATCGCAAAATCAAGCGTCGTCAGCCAGTCGCTTCCGGCGATCTCCGGCGCCCACCGCCGGTCTTCCTCGGTCGGGTCCTCGCACATGCGGCGGATGTCCTGGAACATCGAAAAGCCCAGCGCGTAGGGATTCAGTCCGCTGTAATACGGGCTGTCGAACGGCGGTTGATACACGACGTTGGTATGCGCGTGCAGGAACTCCATCATGAACGCGTCGTTGACCAGTTTTTCCGTGTACAGCTGCTGCAGGATCGTGTAATGCCAGAACGTCGCCCAGCCTTCGTTCATCACCTTCGTCTGGCGTTGCGGGTAGAAGTATTGCGCAAGCTTGCGCACGATGCGCACGATTTCGCGTTGCCACGGCGCGAGCTTCGGCGCATTCTTCTCGAAGAAGTACAACAGGTTCTCCTGCGGCTCGGGCGGGAAGGCAGGCTCCTCGGATTCGCCGGGCTCGAGGCCGTCGTCGTCATCGTGCAGCACGTGATGCGGCAACGTGCGCCACAGATCGTTGATCTGTGTCTGCAAATAATTCTCGCGCTCCTTCTGACGCGCCTGTTCCTGCGCCATCGACAGGCGCTTCGGCCGCTTGTAGCGGTCGACGCCATAGTTCATCAGCGCGTGGCACGAATCGAGCAGGACTTCGACCTGCTGCTCGCCGTAGCGCTGTTCGCATTCAGTGATGTAGTTGCGCGCGAACAGCAGGTAATCGATGATCGCGTCGGCGTTGGTCCACGTGCGGAACAGGTAGTTGCCCTTGAAGAACGAATTATGGCCATAGCAGGCATGCGCGATCGTCAGCGCCTGCATGGTCATGCTGTTCTCTTCCATCAGATACGCGATGCACGGGCTGGAATTGATGACGATCTCGTACGCGAGCCCCATCTGGCCGCGCTTATAGCCGCGCTCGGACGCGAGGAAATGCTTGCCGAACGACCAGTGATGGTAGCCGACGGGCAGGCCGACGCTGGCATACGCGTCAAGCATTTGCTCGGCGGTGATGATCTCGATCTGATTAGGATAGGTGTCGAGCTTGAAGTTCGCCGCGATGCGAGCGATCTCGTGCTCATACCGCTGGATCAGTTCGAAAGTCCATTCCGATCCGGTGGAAATGTACGCCATTGCGTCCCCCGTTGTGCCCCAGGGCCTGGGCTAGGCCGCCTTCTTCTTGAAGAGATCGTGCAGCACCGGATAGATCTCCGCCGCTTCCATGATGCGCTGCATCGCGAAATTCGGATGCCCCGACTTCACTGCCAGATACTCGTTCCACAAATTCTGCGGCTCCGCGCTCGCCACTTCGATATACGCGAAGTACTGAACGAGCGGCATGATCGAGTCCTGCAGCAGATCACGGCAAATCGGCGAATCGCCGTCCCAGTTGTCTCCATCCGACACCTGTGCGCCGTAGATATTCCATTCGCCGACCGGGTAGCGATCCTGGATGACTTCCAGCATCAGCTTGAGCGCGCTCGACACGACCGTTCCGCCCGACTCCCGCGCATAGAAGAAGTCGTCTTCATTGACTTCCTTCGCGGTCGTGTGGTGACGGATCAGGACCAGATCGATGCGTTCATAGTTGTGGCGCAGGAACAGATAGAGCAGCATGAAGAATCGCTTGGCCAGATCCTTGCGGGCCTGGTCCATCGACCCGGACACGTCCATCAGGCAGAACATGACCGCCTGCGCCGACGGGCGCGGCTGCATGATCCGGTTCGAGTAGCGCAGATCGAGCTTTTCGATATACGGAATCGCCTCGGCACGGGTGCGCAGATGCACCATTTCGTGCTGGATCGCAATCGCGCGCGGCGACGTATCGCCTTCACGCGACACGACGTCGGCGTACTCTTCCTCGAGCTCACGCAGCTGGCGGCGGTACGGCGCCGACAGCGCGATGCGCCGGCCCAGCGAACTGCGCATCGTGCGGATCACGTTCAAGTTGGATGGCGTGCCGTCGATCGAATACCCCGCCCGGATCTTGCGGAACTCCGGAACCTGCGCCAACCGGCGCTTGGCCAGATCGGGCAGCGCCATGTCCTCGAAAAAGAACTTGAGGAATTCTTCGCGCGACAGATTGAAGACGAAATCATCTTCGCCTTCGCCCGAATCGCTGGCGCGGCTGCCGCCGCCTCCGCCCTGCGGCGGCGGACGTTCGAAGTTGTCGCCCACCACGAACTCGCGGTTGCCGGGATGCACCATCTCCCGCTTCCCGCCGTGTCCGTGGTGGAACAAAGGTTCCGAGATGTCCTTGACCGGAATCGAGACCTGTCCGCTGCCATCGATGTCGGTGATCTTACGGCCAGCCACCGCCTTCGCTACCGCGCGCCGTATCTGGTCGCGGTAGCGCTTGATGAAGCGCTGCTGATTGATCGCGCTTTTGTTCTTGCCGTTTTCGCGTCTGTCGATGATCGCGGACATATTGGCCCCGACTGGCTACTGACTCACGACGATTTGCGCACGCGCAGGTACCATTCCACGAGCAGGCGAACCTGCTTCGGGGTATAGCCTTTTTCCACCATTCGGTTGACGAAGTTGGCGTGCTTTTCCTGGTCCTCCTTGGACGATTTGGCGTTGAACGAGATCACCGGCAGCAGATCCTCCGTCGTGGAGAACATGCGTTTTTCGATCACCGCCCGCAGCTTCTCGTAACTGGTCCAGAGCGGGTTCTTGCCGGCGTTGCTGGCGCGCGCCCGCAGGACGAAGTTGACGATCTCGTTGCGGAAGTCTTTCGGGTTGGTGATACCCGCCGGCTTTTCGACTTTCTCCAGTTCATCGTTGAGCGCCGTGCGATCGAGAATCTCGCCGGTATTCGGATCGCGGTATTCCTGGTCCTGGATCCACAAATCGGCGAAGTTGACGTAGCGGTCGAAGATGTTCTGGCCGTACTCGGAATACGACTCCAGGTAGGCCGTCTGGATCTCCTTGCCGATGAACTCGACAAACGGGGCGGTCAGATACTCCTTGATGTAGGCGAGGTAACGCTTCTCGAGTTCCGACGGGAACTGTTCACGCTCGATCTGTTGCTCGAGGACATAGAGCATGTGCACCGGATTCGCGGCGACTTCTGTGTTATCGAAGTTGAAGACCTTCGACAGCACCTTGAAGGCGAATCGGGTGGACAACCCCGTCATGCCCTCGTCGACGCCGGCATAATCGCGGTACTCCTGATACGACTTTGCTTTCGGATCGATATCCTTGAGGTTCTCGCCGTCATAGACGCGCACCTTCGAGAAAATGTTCGAGTTCTCCGGCTCCTTGAGGCGGGTAAGCACGGCGAACTGCGCCATCATCTTGAGAACGTTCGGCGCCCTCGGCGCGTTGGCGAGCGAACTGAACTTCACCAGCTTCTCGTAGATCTTCACTTCGTCGGTCACGCGCAGGCAGTACGGCACCTTGACGATGTAGATCCGGTCGAGGAATGCCTCGTTGTTGCGGTTGCTCTTGAAGGCCTGCCACTCGGCTTCGTTCGAGTGCGCGAGCACGATGCCGTCGAACGGAATCGCGCCGAAACCCTCGGTGCCCTTGTAGTTGCCTTCCTGGGTTGCCGTCAGCAACGGGTGCAGCACCTTGATCGGCGCCTTGAACATTTCAACGAATTCGAGCAGGCCGCGATTGGCCAGGCACAGGCCGCCGGAGTACGAATATGCATCCGGGTCATCCTGCGGGAATTCCTCCAGCTTGCGGATGTCGACCTTGCCGACCAGCGACGAGATGTCCTGGTTGTTTTCGTCGCCCGGCTCCGTCTTGGAGATGGCAATCTGGTTCAACACCGACGGCCGCGTCTTCACCACGCGGAACTTGGTGATATCGCCGTTGAATTCGCGCAAACGCTTGGCCGCCCATGGCGACGGGATCGAATTCAGATAGCGCGACGGTATGCCGTAATCCTCTTCGAGAATGCGGGCGTCCTCGCCGGGCGAGAACAGCCCCAGCGGAGATTCGTGCACCGGCGAACCCTTCAGGCTGTAGATGGGCACTTCTTCCATCAAGGCCTTCAGTTTCTCGGCCAGCGACGACTTGCCGCCGCCCGGAGGTCCGAGCAGGTACAGGATCTGTTTGCGCTCTTCCAGCCCCTGCGCCGCGTGCTTGAAGAACGAAACGATCTGTTCGATCGTGTCCTCCATGCCGTAGAAGTCGCGGAATGCCGGATATATCTTGATGATCTTGTTGGAAAACAACCGGGACAGGCGCGGATCGTGGTGAGTGTCCACAAGCTCCGGCTCGCCGATCGCACGCAACATCCGTTCAGCCGCAGTGGCATACGCGGTCGGATCTTTCTTACAGATCTCCAGATACTCCTGGATACTGCATTCCTCTTCCTTGCGCGCGTCGAAACGTGTCGTGTAGTGGCTGAAAATATCCATATGCCTCACCCCCGCTTCACAGGCGAACATCGCACATGCGACGCTCACCTACTGCCTAAGACTGGATGGCGATGCGTTTGGTTTCGGCGTGGCCCACTGAATGTTCGAGCGACCTCGCGAAACGTGCCCGCACTGCCCCCTCCCTGACATGAACGACTCAAAATCGGTTTAGGTTGACTTTAAACTTGTGACGCCAAAAAGCCAACCGGTAATTCATCATATGCACAAAATAAAAAGCCGTGTTGGACGATTTGCGGCGACGCGCTCATCGCCGCGTCAACCCGTGTTTCACAAGGGTTTCCGAGCATCTACGCATTGCGCATGTTTTGCTCGTCCGCCGACATTTCGAAAGCATTCGACAAGCGAAATGGGCGCGCTGTGCATTCGGGCCGACCGTTTCCTTGCCATTCAAAACAAATTAGGATTACAACCCATTACATACAACTTCCTGCGAATCGGAATCGCATGATTTTTCTCACCTTGCGACGAGACTTTCCAAAAAAAAAGTGGGAGCCGCAGCGACGTCGACGCAAACGAAGACGTGGGCGCGATGAGATGGATTTTCCCTGCGGACCGGAGTGAGGGCGCAAGCCAATCCGGTTGGCGGCGATGCGGGACGTTGGGGATCGAAGCGCAAGCGCCGTGACGGGGAAAATCAGCAGAGCGGTCGAATGTACGGATCAGCCTCCTGTCGGAAGAGGTCGCCTCGCCTGCACGGCATGCGGGACGGCCGCCATCGAAACTTGCAAATTCCGCGTACGTGGTATGAAGCGAACAATGTGCCAACGCGACGCGTGAAGCCCATGTTACGCCGGTTCGCAAAAACGTGCATGTCCGATCACCGCTGGAAAACCCTGAATTCCCCCTCAGCGACCGCTTACCGCCGATCGCCCGGGCGCGCGCTTCGCGGGAGCGGGTTCGTTTAGTCACAAGACCCGGCCCGTTCACACCGGCACACGAGATTCGTGCAATAATGCAACTTTGTTGCATTTATTACCGTGTTGCAATAACCATGGCCCTCATTTCCCAGCCGGTTGCGTCCGGACGCTTGCCGGTGACCGTATTGTCCGGCTTTCTTGGCGCAGGCAAGACCACGCTGCTCAATCATCTGCTGCGCTCGGCAATCGGCCCGCGCGTAGCGGTGATCGTCAACGACATGGCGTCCATCAACATTGACGCGGCGCTGGTGCGGCAGGCCGACGGCGCCACGCCGGCGGCCGATCTCGTCGAACTCACCAACGGGTGCATTTGCTGCACGTTGCGCGACGACCTGCTCGCCGCTGTGCTCGACCTCGCCGACGCCGGGCGTTTCGACTATTTGCTGATCGAATCGACCGGCATTTCCGAACCCTTGCCCGTTGCCGAAACGTTTACGTTTGCCGCGGACGATGGACGCACCCTGTCCGACGTCGCGCAACTGGATACCCTCGTGACCGTGATCGATGCCGAACGGTTTCTCGACGATTATCGAGGGGCTGCCTGTCTGCATGAGCGCGACCCGGAGGCCCAGGGCGAAGACGGGGAAGCCGACGACGACCGGACGGTCGTGGAGTTGCTGGTGGAACAAGCCGAATTCTGCGACGTCCTGGTCATCAACAAGACCGACCGCATCGCGCCCGAAGCGCTCGAAGCACTGCAAGCCGTGCTGCGCGCCATCAATCCGCGCGCCGAGCAGATTGTCACGACGCACGGCATCGTCGATCCGGCCCGTGTCATGGGCACCGGCCGCTTCGACTTCGTGGCCGCCGAGGCCGCGCCGGGATGGCTGCAAAGCCTGCACGGCCAGCATCTCCCGGAAACGGAGCGGCTCGGGATAGGGAGCTTCGTCTATCGGGCCGACGGGCCATTCCACCCGCAGCGCTTCTGGGAATTTCTGCAGGGCGACTGGCGCGGCATGCTGCGCAGCAAGGGATTTTTCTGGCTGGCGACGCGTCCGGCCGACGCAGGCAGCCTCTCGCAAGCCGGTGGCGCATGCCGCCACGGTCCGGCCGGACGTTGGGCCGACGATGGCGAAGTCCTCGGCGCGCCGCGCCAGGAGCTGGTTTTCATCGGCCAGCAACTTGACGCTGACACGCTGCAGGCGCGTCTTGACGCGTGCCTTGCCACCGCCGGGGAAATCGCCGGCCGCGACGCGCTCGCCGACCCGTTCCCGGAATGGGAATCGTTTTTTGCCGATATGAACGACAATGGCGTTGACCCGGCGGGTGCCCCCGCCGAAAGGCTCTTGCCAGCCGGCGCGCAAGCCAATGCCGCGCCGAGCGCCGCCCGATGATCCGCTTCTCCGTCTGGCTGTACCGCCGCGCCGGCTGGCAGCGCATGGCCCTGGCGCTCATCGTTCTCGTGCCGCTCTGGGCGCTCGTCGCCTGGGCGCTGCTGGGGGTGGACGGATGATCGCCTGCCGTAACCTGACCGTCCGCTTCGGCGGGCATGTCGCGCTCGAGGGCGTGGACGCCTCGTTTTCGTCGGGCTGCCTGTCCGCGGTCGTCGGCCCCAACGGCGGCGGAAAGACCTCCCTGCTTCGCGCCTTGGCGGGTTTGCAGCGCGCGTCGGGGCAGATCGTGACGGATGGCGCGGTGGCATATCTGTCGCAGCGGCCCGAGACCGACCACCGGTTCCCGATGAGTGTGGAAGAATACGTGCTGACCGGCGCCTGGCGGCGGACCGGCGATGTCCGGGCGTTGGAGGACAATGAATTTCAGCGCGCGCAGGACGCCTTGGGGCGGGTCGGGCTGGCCGCACAGCGCCGCCACGCCCTTGATGCCCTGTCGGGCGGCCAGTGGCAGCGCGCGCGCTTTGCGCGGCTGATCGTCGAAGATACCCCGAATGTATTGCTGGATGAACCGTTGACGGGTATCGACGCCCCTTCGGCGGAACTGTTGCTCAGTTTGCTCGACCAATGGCGCAATGAGGGCCGCACCGTGGTGGCCGTGTTGCATGACCTGCCGCTGGTCCTGGAACGCTTCGCCCATGTTGTCGTCCTGGCGGGCCGGCTGACGGCCTCGGGCCGGCCGCAGGACTGTCTTGCGCACGCCGCGCTGCCGGGATTCACCTACTTTCCCCCGGAGGCGGACCATGTCGCCTGACGCGTTGCTGGCACCGTTCACGCAGGTCATCGCGCCGTTTGCCGAATTCGACTTCATGCGGCACGCCCTGGTCGGCGGCTTGGCCCTGGCGATCGGTTGCACCCCGGTGGGCGTTTTCCTGATTTTGCGCCGCATGAGCCTGATGGGCGACGCCCTGTCGCACGCCGTATTGCCGGGTGCGGCGATCGGGTACCTGGTTGGCGGGTTGTCACTGCCCTGGATGGCGGGCGGCGGCATGATGGCCGGATTGCTGGTTGCGTTGCTGGCGGGATTGTCGAGCCGGCTGACGAAACTCGACGAAGGCGCCTCGTTCGCGGGCTTTTATCTGCTGGCGCTGGCGGCCGGCGTGGTGATCGTCTCCAAATGGGGCAACAGCGTCGACCTGATGCATTTGCTGTTCGGCTCAGTGCTGGCGGTCGACGATGCATCGCTGATCCTGGTCGCAGCGATTGCCACCGTCACGCTGCTGTGGTTTGGCTGGCATTATCGCGGGCTGGTCCTGGACAGCGCCGATCCGTCGTTCCTGGGGCAAGGCGGGACCGTGTTGCGCTACCACCTGGGCTTTACGGTGTTGACCGTGATGAATCTCGTGGCCGGTTTTCAGGCCATGGGTACACTGATGGCCGTCGGGCTGATGATGTTGCCCGCGGCGACGGCGCGCTTGATGGCGCGCACCTTGCCGGGCATGCTGCTGGCGGCGTGGCTCGTGGCCAGTGCGTCGTGCGTGATTGGCCTGCTCATTTCGTATTATCTGGCTTGTCCGTCGGGGCCGGCCATCGTATTGACCGCAGGGATTGCCTACGTGGCGGCCTTGTTGACCGCGCAGGGACGCTCGCACGCGCCGGCGCTTTGACCTAGGGGGAACGGAATGTTTGGAGGGGTAAACCGCGCATTGCGGGAGGCGAAAGCCTGGATGACCGGGTCGTTGCTTGTGGCTGCGCTGGTAATCCCGGGCGTAGCGAATGCGCAGGACGTCCGGTTGCCGGTAAGCGCGAGCTTCAGCATTCTCGGCGATCTCGTGCGCGCCGTCGGCGGCGACCGTATCGATCTGACGACGCTCGTCGGGCCGGACCAGGACGCGCACGTCTACGAGCCCACGCCGGCCGATATCGGCAAACTCACCGCGACGAAGGTCTTCTTCATCAACGGGCTGGGTTTCGAAGGCTGGATGCCGCGCCTGCGCAAGGCCAGTCATTACACCGGCCGCGTGGTCGAGGTGACGGAAGGGCTGAAGCCGCGCACCACGCGGGATCAGGGCAAGCTGGTCACGGACCCGCACATGTTCCAGGACCCGGCGCTGGCAAAGGCGATGGTCACGCGCATCCGCGACGCGCTGACGGAAGCGGATCCTGCCGGCAAGACTTACTACGCCGAGCGTGCGAAGAACTACGAACTGGCCCTCGACGACCTGATCACCTGGGCGCGCAAACAACTGGCGCCGATTTCGCCGACGCGCCGCGTCGTGCTGACGTCGCATGACGCATTCGGCTACCTCGGCGAGCGCTTCGACATCCGCTTCCTGGCCCCGGAAGGCGTGTCGACGGAAAGCGAAGCCAGCGCGCGCGACGTCGCCAAGCTGATCCGCGTGATCCGCACGACAGGCGTGAAGGCCGTGTTCATGGAAAACATCACCAATCCGCGCCTCATCGAACGCATTGCGCACGACGCGAAGGTTCAAGTCGACGGGAAGCTGTACTCGGACGCCTTGTCGCAAAATCAGGAAGCGTCCACTTACCTTCAGTTGTTCCAGCACAACATCCGGGCGATCGCTGCCGCGATGAAAGACGACCGGTAATCGGAATGTCCCGGCCGGCCGGCGCCCGTGCCCGCCGGCCGCGCCGCGCGCCGTTCACGGGGGCGAAGCCGCGGCCTGCCGCCAGGCGCGCCATCCCCTTGCGCCCGCAGCGGTATAATAATGCCCTTCGCCGGTGGACCCGCCGGCCCCGGCGCCATGCCGGTTCACCCCCGAAGACATCGGCTTTTTACGGACGCCCCCAGGTCAACCACTGCGATCGGCGCGAAATATATGGCTAAGAAGATTTACATCAAGACGTTCGGCTGTCAGATGAACGAGTACGATTCGGACAAGATGGCCGACGTACTCGGCGCGGCCGAGGGTCTCGAAAAGACGGACACGCCGGAAGACGCAGACGTCATCCTGTTCAACACGTGTTCGGTACGGGAAAAAGCTCAGGAGAAAGTGTTCTCCGACCTGGGCCGCATGCGTGCGCTGAAGGAACTCAAGCCGGATCTGATGATTGGCGTCGGCGGATGCGTCGCCAGCCAGGAGGGTGCGGCGATTGTGCAGCGCGCGCCATACGTCGACGTCGTGTTCGGGCCGCAAACGCTCCATCGTCTGCCGCAAATGCTGGAAGCGCGCCGTCAGAGCGGCCGCTCGCAAGTGGATATCAGCTTCCCCGAGATCGAGAAATTCGACCATCTGCCGCCCGCCAGGGTGGAGGGTCCGACGGCGTTCGTCTCCATCATGGAAGGTTGCTCGAAGTATTGCAGCTATTGCGTGGTGCCGTACACGCGCGGCGATGAAGTGTCGCGTCCGTTCGACGATGTGTTGACGGAAATCGCAGGCCTCGCCGAACAGGGCGTGCGCGAAGTCACGCTGCTGGGCCAGAACGTCAACGCCTATCGCGGCCTGATGGCTGACGGGGAAATCGCCGATTTTGCGCTGTTGATCGAGTACGTCGCGGAAGTCCCCGGCATCGAGCGCATTCGTTACACCACCAGCCACCCCAAGGAATTCACGCAGCGCCTCATCGATACCTATGCCCGCGTGCCGAAACTCGTGAGTCACCTGCATCTGCCCGTCCAGCACGGCTCGGACCGCGTACTTTCGGGCATGAAGCGCGGCTACACCGTGCTCGAATACAAGTCGATCATCCGCCGCCTGCGCCAGGTGCGCCCGGACATGTCCATGTCGTCCGACTTTATCGTCGGCTTTCCCGGCGAGACCGAAGAGGACTTCGACAAGCTCATGGCCATGATCGAAGATATCGGGTACGACACCAGCTTCTCGTTCATCTACAGCCCGCGACCCGGCACCCCCGCCGCGAACCTGCACGACGACACGCCGCGCGAAGTCAAGCTGCGCCGGTTGCAGCACCTTCAGGCGACCATCGAGGCCAACGTCGCGCGCATCAGCGAAAGCATGGTCGGCTCGCGTCAGCGTATCCTGGTGGAAGGCTTGTCCCGCAAGGACGACAACGAACTTCAGGGCCGCACGGAAAACAACCGGGTCGTCAATTTCCCTGTCAGCCAGGCCCAACACGCCGCGCGGATAGGGCAGATGGCCGACGTTGTCATCACGTACGCCTACCCGCACTCGTTGCGCGGCGAACTCGTCGCGAAGCATTGACCGCACCCGAAAACCTGGTAACGTAACTCAGACAAAGGCGCCCCGCGACCATCTTGAAACTGCCTGCCCAAGACTTTACCGCCCCGCGCGACGACAACCGCCGGCTCGCCAATCTGTGCGGCCCGCTCGATGAAAACCTGCGGCAAATCGAACAGGCGCTCGACGTGTCGATTTCGCGGCGCGGCAACCGCTTCACGGTGCGCGGCAGAAGTGCCGCGATCACGGTGCAGGCGCTCGAAAGCTTCTACAACCGGGCCACCGAACCGCTTTCCGTCGACGACATCCAGCTCGGCCTGGTCGAAACGCGCCAGGGCCACGTGCCGATCGTGCGCCACGGCGACGACAACCCGTTCGTCGGCGGCGGCGAAGACGACGGCGAACAGGACGGCTCGCCCGTGCTGCACACGCGCCGCAGCGACCTCCACGGCCGCACGCCCGCGCAGCGCGACTACCTGAAGCAAATCCTGTCGCACGATGTCACGTTCGGGATCGGTCCGGCCGGCACCGGCAAGACCTATCTCGCGGTCGCGTGCGCCGTCGACGCGCTCGAACGCGACGCCGTCAAACGCATCGTGCTCACGCGCCCTGCGGTCGAAGCCGGCGAACGCCTCGGCTTCCTGCCGGGCGACCTGGCCCAGAAGGTCGACCCGTATCTGCGCCCGCTCTACGACGCGCTGTACGACCTGCTCGGCTTCGACAAGACCCAGAAGTATTTCGAGAAACAGATGATCGAGATCGCGCCGCTCGCCTACATGCGCGGCCGCACGCTCAATCATGCCTTCATCATCCTGGACGAAGCGCAGAACACCACGCCCGAACAGATGAAGATGTTCCTCACCCGCATCGGCTTCGGCAGCAAAGCCGTCGTGACCGGCGATACGACGCAGGTCGACCTGCCCCGCGGCCAGAAAAGCGGGTTGATGGAATCTCAGATAATTCTGAAAGATGTCCGTGGCATTGCCGTCACGCGCTTCACCAGCGTTGACGTCGTCCGTCACCCGCTGGTGGCCAGAATCGTCGATGCCTACGACGCCCATGCGCGCCTTGAAGCCGGGCTCGACCTGCCGGACAACGGTCATGGCGACCGCCGCGTGCGCCGCGATGGCCGGGGCCAGGCATGAGCCGCCGTCCCGGCCTCGATCTGACGGTGCAATTCGCCGCGCCCGCGTTCGCCGGGCACAAGGCAGTGCTGGGGCGTGCCGCCCTGCGCCGCTGGGTGCAGGCCGCGCTGTTTGCCGACGCGGAACTGACGCTGCGGTTCGTCGACGCCGACGAAGGCCAGTCGCTTAACCGCAGCTATCGCGGCAAGGATTACGCCACCAACGTGCTGACATTCGCCTACGCGCAGAGCGAAGACGACCCGGTCAGCGGCGATATCGTGCTGTGCTGTCCGGTCGTCGCGCGTGAAGCCTCGGAACAGAAGATCACGCTCGAAGCGCATTATGCTCATCTGGTCGTGCATGGGGTTTTGCACGCGCAGGGGTACGATCATGAAGACGACGAGGACGCGGCCGAAATGGAAGCCCTCGAAACGGAAATTCTCGCCGTCCTCGGCTATGCTGACCCGTACCAACCGATTGCTGCTGCTTAATCGCCGCCCTGAGCCGCTCACCGCCACCGCATGGAACGACCGCCGAACGACCGCTCTGCCCCTCTCCCGCCGGCCACGACGGCACTCGCACAGGACACCGTGCGTCCGACGTCCGGCCCGCATGCCGAGCACTATCCGCCCGATCTCGGCCACGCCCGTCATCTCAGTCCCGAGGAACTGTCGAAGTCGCTCGACGCCGCGCTGCGCGGCTGGAACGGCAAGCAGGATCTCTGGCTTTTCGCCTACGGTTCGCTGATCTGGAATCCGGGCGTGCCGGTCGAGGAAAACCTGCACGCGCGCGTGTTCGGCTATCACCGCGGCCTGTACCTTTGGTCGCGCGTCAATCGCGGCACGCCGGAACATCCGGGCCTCGTACTCGCCCTCGATCGCGGCGGTTCGTGCGCCGGCGTGGCGCTGCGGCTCGCGGCGCCCACGGTGCGCGCCCACCTGGAGACGCTATGGCACCGCGAAATGGCGCTGGGCTCCTACCGCCCCGCGTGGCTGCACTGCGCGCTTGCCGATGGACGAACGACCCCCGCGCTGGCCTTCGTCATGCGCCGCGACGTCGCCAGCTATGCGGGCCGGCTGTCCGACGACATGATTCGTCAGGTGTTTACGCAGGCCCAGGGCCGCTACGGCACGACCCACGATTACGTGGCCCGTACCGTGAGGGCACTGCGCGAAGCCGGCATGCCCGACCCGGCGCTCGAAGCGGTCCTGCACCGCTGCGGTGCGCCGAATATGAAAACCCGCGGTCGATTGTGACATGCCGCATAGTGTATCCTTGAGTTTCCTGCAACCTCGGCGTCCGCCCAATCTGGACGCGCCGTCATGAACGACCCTTATCCCAGTCGAAAGTCTTCCGACAAACCCCGCTCGCTGCTCGAGCGCCTGACCGACCTGATTTCTCCGGAACCGGAGTCGCGCGCCGAACTGCTCGAAATTCTGCAAGACGCGCACGCCCGTAACCTGATGGACGCCGATTCACTGGCGATGATCGAGGGTGTGTTCCAGGTGGCCGATCTGTGCGCGCGCGACATCATGGTCCCCCGGGCACAGATGGACGCGATCAACATCGCGGAATCCCCCGAGGAATTCATGGCCTTCGCGCTGGAGCAGGCGCACTCGCGCTATCCGGTGTTTGAGGGCAATCGCGACAACATCATCGGCATCCTGCTCGCGAAGGATCTGCTGCGCTTTTACGCCAACGAAGATTTCGACGTGCGCGACATGTTGCGCCCGGCCGTCTTCATCCCGGAATCGAAGCGCCTGAACGTGCTGCTGCACGACTTCCGCGTCAATCGCAACCACATCGCGATCGTCGTCGACGAATACGGCGGCGTCGCCGGCCTGATCACGATCGAAGACGTGCTCGAGCAGATCGTCGGCGATATCGAAGACGAATACGACTTCGAAGAGGAAGAAGACAATATCATCGCCGCGCCCGACGGCACCTACCGGATTCGCGCGCTCACCGAAATCTCGCAGTTCAACGAGGCCTTCGGCACACAGTTCCACGATGACGAAAACGATACCCTCGGCGGCATGATCACGCACCAGTTCGGCCGCGTGCCGCGCCGTGGTGAACGGCTGCGCATCGGCAATCTGATGTTTGAAGTGTTGCGCGCCGACGGCCGCCAGATCCATATGCTGCTGATGCGCCGCGCCGAACCCGGCGCGACGGCCAATGACGATTGACGCCCCGCGTCCGATGCAGGAAATAACGACTGCCGCAGGCGTGCCACGCGGCCGCGCGCGCCCGGCCTGGCGCACCTGCGCCCTTGCCGGAGCGGCCGGCATCGCCCACATGCTCGCCTTCGCGCCGCGCGACTGGTGGTGGCTGCAACTGATCGCACAGGCCGGCCTGTTTGCGCTGATCGAGCGCACCGCCGGCCGCCGGCAGGCCGCGTGGCTGGGCGCCGCGTTCGGACTGGCCTGGTTCATCGCGGGCGTCTGGTGGCTGTACGTCAGCATGCACACATACGGCGGCATGCCCGCGCCGATGGCCGGGCTCGCCGTCGTGCTGTTCGGCGCCTATCTGTCGATTTACCCGGCGGCGGTCGCGGCCGTCACGCGGGCCGTGCCTGCCGCCGGATTCCCGCGTGCAATGGCGTTCGCAGGCGCGTGGACCGTGTTCGAATGGCTGCGCGGCGTCGTTTTCACCGGCTTCCCGTGGCTCTCTCCGGGCTATGCGCACACGGACGGCCCGCTCGCCGGCTTCGCGCCGCTGCTCGGCGTCTACGGTATCGGCGGTCTCGCCGCGTTGACCGCAGCACTGCTGGCACAGCTCGTCCTGCCCCTCGACACGGCGGCGGCGGTCGTACGGCGGCGCATTGCTGCGGCGGGCGGCGCCTTTCTCGTCCTCGCTGCCGGCGTTGCACTCAGCCGCCACGCCTGGACGAGCCCGTCCGGCGCGCCGATCACCGTGCGTCTTCTGCAAGGCAATATCCCGCAGGACATGAAGTTCGAGCGCGCCGGCATCGAACACGGGATGCGGCTTTATCGCGACCTCATCACGGCCACCCCGGCCGACCTCATCGTCACGCCGGAAACGGCCTTCCCGGTGCTGCTCCAGCAGATTCCGGACGACGTTTCCGGCCCGCTGCGCCAGTTTGCCGACCGTACCGGCTCGCACCTGCTTATCGGCACCGTCGGCGCAACGATCACGCCCGCAGGGCTTGCCGTCGACCTGACCAACAGCCTGATCGGCGTGACGCCGAACGACACGACCCTGCACCGCTATGACAAGCACCATCTAGTGCCGTTCGGCGAGTTCGTGCCGTGGGGGTTTCGCTGGTTCGTCGACATGATGCATATCCCGCTGGGAGATTTCCTGCGCGGGTCGGCCACGCCGAGCGGCTTCGCCATTGGCACCCAGCGTGCCGCGCTCGATATCTGCTACGAGGATCTGTTCGGCGAGGAAATCGCCCAGGCACTGCGCAATATGCCTGAACCGGCCTCGATGCTGGTCAATTCGACCAATCTGGCATGGTTCGGCGACACCATCGCGATCGACCAGCATTTGCAGATTTCGCGCATGCGCACGCTGGAAACCGGCCGTCCGATACTGCGGGCGACGAACACCGGCGCTACCGCGATCGTCGACGCCCGGGGCCGCGTACAGGCCCGTCTGCCGGCGTTCACCACCGGCGCACTGACCGGGCACGTTCAGCCCACCCGGGGCTTAACGCCTTACGTACGCTTCGGGAATCTCCCGGCGTTGGGATTGGCCGTGCTGGCGCTCCTGGGCGCCGGAATCGCCGCCCGCCGCCGCAAAGCCGCGGCCGCGCCCTGAGTTTCGGACCGGTATCGGGCGGCGGATTGGGGCGTAACACCCCACGCGAGGAGAAATCCCGCTAAAATTCAACGTTTTAGCCCGCCGGTCCGCGATCGCGGCCGGACCGGCGGGCATCGCCACATCATCCGCGCGAATTGAACATGCTTACCTTTCAACAAGTCATCCTGACACTGCAGGATTACTGGGCCAAGCAAGGCTGTGCATTGCTCCAGCCTTACGACATGGAGGTTGGCGCCGGCACCTCGCACACGGCCACGTTCCTGCGCGCCATCGGCCCGGAGCCGTGGCGTGCCGCCTATGTGCAACCGTCGCGCCGTCCCAAGGACGGCCGCTATGGTGAAAATCCGAATCGGATGCAGCATTACTACCAGTACCAGGTGGTGCTGAAGCCTGCGCCCGAGAACATTCTCGATCTCTATCTGGGCTCGCTGACGGCGCTCGGCCTCGATCTGACCGAAAACGACGTCCGTTTCGTTGAAGACGATTGGGAAAACCCGACACTCGGCGCTTGGGGGCTCGGCTGGGAAGTGTGGCTCAATGGCATGGAAGTCACGCAGTTCACATACTTCCAGCAAGTCGGCGGCCTCGATTGCAAGCCCGTGCTCGGCGAAATCACCTACGGGATCGAGCGTCTGGCCATGTATCTGCAGCAAGTCGAGAACGTCTACGATCTTGTCTGGACGGAATGGCAGGAAGCGACCGACAACGGCCCGGTCACGCGCCGCCTGACCTATGGCGACGTGTTTCATCAGAACGAAGTCGAACAGTCGCGCTACAACTTCGAGCATTCGAACCCGTCGATGCTGTTCGGATTCTTCGACAACTACGAAAACGAAGCGAAGCGCCTGATCGAAGCAGAACTGGCGCTGCCGGCCTACGAAATGATCCTGAAGGCCGCGCACACGTTCAATCTGCTCGACGCGCGCGGCGCCATCTCGGTGACCGAGCGCGCCGCCTACATCGGACGCATTCGCGCGTTGTCGCGTCTGGTCGCGCAAGCGTATTACGCATCCCGCGAGAAGCTGGGCTTCCCGATGTGCAATACCCCCGCCACCGTTTCCCTGCAAGCCGCACAATGAGTACCGCACAACGCACCCTGCTGGTCGAACTGCTGACCGAAGAATTGCCGCCGAAAGCCCTGGCGCGCCTGGGCGATGCTTTCGCCGACGGCTTGGCCATCGGTCTGCGCACGCGCGGCCTGTTGAGCCAGGACAGCGTCGTCACGCCGTTCGCCACCCCGCGCCGCCTGGCAGTATCGATCACGCACGTCCTGGAACGCGCGCCCGACGCGCAGATCCGGGCGAAGGTCCTGCCGGTGTCCGTCGCCCTCGATGCGGCCGGCAATCCGACGCCGCCGCTGGCCAAGAAGCTTGCCGCACTCGGTTTTCCCGACCTGCCCGTCTCGGAACTCGAGCGTGCGGTCGACGGCAAGGCCGAAGCGTTCTTCCATACGTACACCGCACCCGGCGCGCAGTTGGCTGACGCCCTGCAGGCATCGCTCGACGACACGCTCGGCAAGCTGCCGATCCCGAAGGTCATGAGCTACCAGCGCCCGGACGGCGAGACCGTGCAGTTCGTGCGCCCGGTCCACGGCCTGATCGCCCTTTTCGGCGACGCCGTCGTCCCCGCCACGGCCATCGGCCTGTCGTCGGGCAACGTCACGCTCGGCCACCGCTTCCTGTCGAACGGTGAAATCACGATTTCCGGCGCCGACGCCTACGCGCAGACCCTGGAGACCGAAGGCAAGGTCATCGCCAGCTTCACCGCACGGCGTGATGCGATCCGTGCCCAGTTGCTCGCCGCAGCAGGCAGCGATCACGTCGTAATGCCCGATGCGTTGCTCGACGAAGTGACGGCGCTGGTCGAATTCCCGGCCGTGTACGCCTGCCATTTCGAGGAAGTGTTCCTGCGCGTGCCGCAGGAATGCCTGATCCTGACGATGCAGACGAACCAGAAATACTTCGCGCTGACGAACAAGCCGCTCGCCGACGGCGGGCGTCTGACGAACCGCTTCCTGATCGTGTCGAACATTGCGACGGACACGCCCGCGCAAATCGTCACGGGCAACGAGCGCGTGGTGCGTCCGCGGCTGGCCGACGCCAAGTTCTTCTTCGAGCAGGACAAGAAGAAGCCGCTGGCCGACCGCGTGCCGCTGCTCGCGCACGTCGTGTATCACAACAAGCTGGGCTCGCAACTCGCGCGCACGGAGCGACTCGAAGCGCTGGCCGGCGACATTGCCGGCATGATCGGCGGCGATGTCGCGCACGCCCGGCGCGCCGCGCTTCTGGCCAAGGCCGACCTGCTGACCGACATGGTCGGCGAGTTTCCCGAACTGCAGGGCACGATGGGTACGTATTACGCCCGCAACGACGGCGAAGCCGAAGACGTGGCGCTGGCGTGCTCGGAACACTATCAGCCGCGTTTCGCCGGCGATGCCCTGCCGTCGACCCCCACCGGCAGGGCTGTCGCGCTGGCTGACAAGCTCGAAACACTCGTCGGCATCTGGGGCATCGGCCTGCAGCCGACGGGCGAAAAGGACCCGTTCGCACTGCGCCGCCATGCGCTGGGCATCGTGCGCATGTTGGTCGAAAAGCGTCTGCCGGTGATGCTCGACGAACTTCTGCTCGCCGCCTATACCAAGTTCACGGCGGGTGTGGCGTCGTCCGAGTATCTGGAAGACGTCGCGCAGTTCATGTACGACCGTCTGCGCGGCTATCTGCGTGAGCGCGGCTATGCGCCGAACGAGATCGAGGCCGTGTTGGCCAATCGTCCGAAGTACATCGGCGACGTGACCGAGCGTCTGGACGCCGTGCGCACCTTCGCGGCCCTGCCCGAAGCCGAGGCGCTGGCCGCGGCGAACAAGCGTATCGGCAATATCCTGAAGAAGACGGCGCCGCCGCCGGATGGCACCATCAACGAAGGCCGGCTGGAAGAAGCCGCCGAGGTCGCGCTGTTCGCGGCGTTCCGCAAGGTCGCGCCAATCGTGGAAGAGAAGTACAACGCCCGCGCCTATACCGACGCGCTGCTGGCGCTCGCGCAACTGCGCGCGGCCGTCGACACCTTCTTCGACGACGTGATGGTGATGGCCGAGAACGACGCGTTGCGCAACAACCGCCTGACGTTGCTGCACAATCTGCACACGCGGATGAATCTCGTCGCCGACCTTTCCAAACTGGCTGCCTGACGCCCTTTCGCCATGGACTCGCGCAAAGATCGTAACCCCGGGGCTGCCGCCCGCAAGCTGGTGATACTGGATCGTGACGGCGTGATCAACGCCGACTCGGACCAGTTCATCAAGACGCCGAACGAATGGGTCGCCATTCCCGGCAGTCTCGAAGCGATCGGCCAGCTCAACCAGGCCGGCTACCGCGTGGTCGTGGCGAGCAACCAGAGCGGCGTGGGCCGCGGTCTGTTCGACATGGCCGCGCTCAACGCAATGCACACGAAGATGCACCGCGCAGCGGCGGCCGTCGGCGGGCGTATCGATGCCGTGTTCTTCTGTCCGCACACGGCCGCCGACAACTGCGATTGCCGCAAGCCAAAGCCCGGCATGATGCAGGAAATCGCACGCCGGTACGAAATCGACCTGACTGGCGTGCCGGTCGTCGGCGATTCGTTGCGCGATCTGCAGGCGGGTGCGGCCGTCGGCGCGGCGCCGCACCTGGTGCTGACCGGCAAAGGCAAGAAAACACAAGCGGAGGGCAATCTCCCCGCAGGCACGCGAATCCACGACAGCCTGTCGGCTTTCGTACTCGATTATCTTGCGGGCGAGCCGTCCTGACGCTCACCGGAACCTGAATAGAACTCCCCATGCTGCGACTGCGTTCCGCGTTGTTTTTCGCCTTCCAGATCCTGTACACGATCCCCTATGCCACGGCGTGCTTCGTGCTGTTTCCGTTCATGCCGCCGGTAGCGCGATACTGGTTCGCGGCGGGCTGGTGCAAGTCGGTGATCTTCGTTGGCCGCTGGCTGTGTGGCATCCGCTATCGCGTGATCGGCTGGGAAAACCTGCCCGACGGACACGCGGTGCTGCTGTCGAAGCATCAATCGGCATGGGAGACGATCGCATTGCCCGCGCTGATGCCGCGCCCCTTGTGTTTCGTGTTCAAACGCGAGTTGCTGTACGTTCCCTTCTTCGGATGGGCGCTTGGTATGCTCCGCATGATTCACATCAATCGCCAGAAAGGCAAAGATGCGTTTCAGTCGGTGGTCAATCAGGGGCAGCAGCGCCTGGACGAAGGCGCGTGGATCATCATGTTCCCGGAAGGCACGCGCACGCGCTCGGGCACCCGCAACAAATACAAGTCGGGCGGCGCACGCCTGGCCGCCGCGACGCAAACGCCGGTCGTGCCGATCGCGCACAATGCGGGCCGCGTGTGGCCGCGCAATTCGTTCGTGAAGTATCCGGGCGAAGTGATCGTGTCGATCGGCCCCGTGATTCCGACGGCGGGATTGACACCGGATGCGGTGAACACGCGCGTCGAACAGTGGATTGAAGCCGAGATGGACCGGATCGATCCATCGGCCTATGCGAAGCCCTATGTGTCAGCAACGCCGGTGACGCGTACGTAACGGCATCACGCAACGCGAACCGCACTCGAGAGGCATCCTCATGTCGAAGGCCCGCCCCGCCACCCGCCCCCGACGGCATGAGGACATTGCACCACAATTGGAACTTCCGCTTTTTGACGCCGGCGCTGCGCCGTCTTCGTCTCCCGAGACCGAACCGCGCCGAGTACCTGCCGGCAACGAACGCGTGATGCTCATCGAGGCGCAGCCGCTCTACTATCGTTTTAAACGTTCGTCGCGCCGGACCATCGGCTTCATGATTGACGAAGCCGGGCTGTCCGTGACCGCGCCGCGCTGGGTGACGCTCGCTGAGGTCGAGGCGGCCATTCTTGAAAAGAAGCGCTGGATCTTCAGCAAGATCGCGGAGTATCGAGAGCGCGCCACGCGGCGCGCGATTCCGAAGATCCATTGGGCCGACGGCGCAACGCTACCGTACCTGGGGCACAAGCTGACGATCCGGCTGGGCGGGCATCCCGGCGCTTCGCTCTATGATATCGCCACGCACACACTGTGGCTCGACCTGCCGCCGCAGGCCGCGCCGACGCAGATGCGCGACCGCGTCCAGGGCTGGCTCCAACAGGAAGCGCGCAAGCTGTTCGCAACGCGCCTCGATGTGTATGGCGAGCGCCTCGGGGTGCGGCACACTGCATTGGCGTTGTCATCGGCCGCCACGCGTTGGGGGAGTTGCAGCGCGGACGGACGCATCCGGCTGAACTGGCGGCTCATTCATTTCCCGCTGGGCGTGATCGATTATGTGGTGGCGCACGAACTGGCGCATTTGAAAGAGATGAATCACGGCCCGCGCTTCTGGCGCGCGGTCGCGTCCATCTTTCCGGAATTCGAGGCAGCGCGCGATACGCTCAAATCGCACGCGCCTGAATGGGTGCCGGAGCTGTAGCCGGCGGGATTCGGTGGGGCAGGTCTGCAGGGGTTTGGCTCGAGGGCTACAATGGAGTCTCATTTTTCCCCCTGAAGCAAAACACTATGCGAATGCTCCACACGATGCTGCGCGTCGGCGACCTGCAGCGCTCGATCGATTTTTATACGCGCGTGCTCGGCATGCAGTTGCTGCGCCAAAGCGAAAACCGCGAGTACAAGTACACGCTGGCGTTCGTGGGCTATGGCCCGGAAAGCGAAAATGCGGTGCTCGAACTGACGTACAACTGGGGTACCGAGAAGTATGAACTTGGCACTGCGTTCGGCCATCTGGCAGTGGAGGTGGACGATGCGTACAAGGCTTGCGAGACAATTCGCGCCGCCGGCGGCAAGGTGTCGCGCGAGGCTGGCCCGGTGAAAGGCGGTACGACAGTGATCGCGTTCGTCGAAGATCCGGATGGGTACAAGATCGAGCTGATCCAGAAGCATTCGGCAAAGGGCGCGCTGTAAGCGTTGGCGTTGGCGTTTGGCTTACGGCCAGCGCCGCCGACTCTCGACCCGCTTTCCACGCTCGCGCCAGCCGCTTTATCGACCCTCCTTCCGCTCCCGGAGCACACGTCCGCTGCAGGAGGGTCAATAAAACGGCACCAGCGCTGCCGTGCCTTTGATTCCCGGTCCGTCGAAGACCCGCTTCACACTCCCCCGCGCGACACTTTGCCCTCCGTAACCGCCGCCAGTGCGGCACTCCCAGCGACGGTCCCTACAGCCAAAGTGTCGTGAGACGCAGCCGTTCATCGACCCGGGGCCAGCATCGCAATCACCGTTGGCGTGACTTCCCGCGGGGGTGCTCCCCTCGATGCATGGCGCCGGCAATGGCGCTGGTTTTGCGAAGCAAAAGTAGCTCCGTTGGCGGCCCCGGGCGCCAGACAAAGCGCAAGCACAGCAATTTGAGATGGGGTCCAGCGTCGCAATCTGATACGTGATGAATTCCCGCAATCGGGTCTAGCCGCGATCCAATGCCAACGACCCCGCCAACCACTGCGTAAAGTCGGCAACAACCCGTGCGTCAATCTCATGCCCGATGTCGTACCGATGTGTCTCGTGACGCACGCCAAGTTGATCAAGCCAGCGATCCGCACGCTCAGCCCAGTCAATCGGCAGTTTGTTGTCGTAGCGGCCGTGCGCAATGAACGCCGTTAATGCCTTCAAGGCTTCAGTCGAAGCGATTTGCGGGGCGATCTCCGGCAAAATACGTCCGCTCAGAATCGCAAATCCTTTCACGGCCTCAGGCGATGTCAAACCGACGCTCGCACTCAAGATGCCGCCCTGACTGAAGCCCGCAATCACCGTCGGTAATGGATTCGCACCATCAGCCGCGCGCAATTCGCGTAGCAGCGCGACCAAACGCTCTCGGCTCGATTCGGCCTGCAACGGATCAATCGCCGGCACACCCGTCGCAAAACTGACCTCGAACCACCCGAACTGCCCCGGCGCGAAGGTCAACGGTCCCCGCACAAGTAATGTCTCCACGCGCGCGTCTAGCTGCGCGGCCAATCCCTCCAGATTGGTTTCGTTGCCACCGACACCATGCAGCAGCAACAGCCGCGCACGTGCCGGCGCCTCGCGCTTGACGCCAAAGCGCCGATATCGCAATCCAGTCGCCGCCGATTCGATCAACGAGACCGCCGCATGCGTGTCGCTCATTTGAATTCTCCAGTTCGCCATCGGGACCCGCCCCCGATTCCATTCCCCCCAGTCTATTGGGCCGCACCCTCCCGATAAACCGCGCAGCATGAAATTGATCGTCCCCCGGAACAGGACAATCGGCCGGAAACTTTCGATCGAAACTATCAGGTGTCGCGCGCGAATGCACCAAATCGGGGACAATGGGCGTCCGCATCCCACATGATTTCGCCAGAAGCCCGCATCATGCCGTCGTTTGTGACTCGCGTTCCGACGACCACACGGGGGATGGCACGCTGCCCGCCGGGATCAACCGGGTAAACCGGCGACGCTGAGCGCCCGCGCAAGGGCGACGTATTCATCGACGGATACGTCTTCGGCGCGTCGGGTGAGATCAAAGCCCAAGGCATCAAAGTCGAGACGGTCGCGATACTTCCCCAAGGTGTTGCGCAACATTTTCCGGCGCTGCGAAAATGCCTGCGCCACGACTTCCTCGAACGCCTTCAAATCGACCTGGGGCAGATCGGCCGCTGCCCGCGGGATCATGCGAACGATGGCCGAATCGACCTTCGGCGGCGGATTGAATGCTTCGGGTGGGACATCCATCACTTTGTCCATCCAGTAACGGTACTGCAGCATCACGGACAGGCGGCTGTAGTCGCTGGAGCCCGGAGCGGCAACCATGCGTTCAACCACTTCGTTCTGCAACATGAAATGCTGATCGCGTACTACGGCCGCAAAGCGCATGAGATGGAACAGCAGGGGACTCGAGATGTTGTACGGCAGGTTGCCGACAATGCGCAGCGGTTTCTCTTGCGCACGTTCGGCCGGGACGAGCGACGCGAAATCGAAGTCGAGGGCGTCGCCCGCATGTACCGTGACACGCTCGGCGAAGCGGCGCTGCAGGCGCGCGACCAGGTCGCGATCGAGTTCGACGACGTGCAAATGTGCCAGCCATTCGGTCAAGGGCGTGGTCAGGGCGCCAAGTCCCGGGCCGATTTCGACCATGAGGTCGTCTTTCTGCGGTCCAATGACGCTGACGATCCCGGCAATGACGCCGGTGTCGACGAGAAAGTTCTGACCGAAACGTTTGCGCGCCACGTGGCCCTGATGGACGCCCGTGCGCTTGCCCGCGCTGCTCATGTGAATTCCTTAGGTACGCGGTGACCGCGTGCGGGCGTGACCCGCCCGGGTGTTTGCCGAAGGGGCCGCGTCAGGCGCGCCCCGAGGTTGTGTTCGATTTTTCAACGGGTGTTTGGCACGATGGGCCGCCATCTCGGCCGCCGTGCGCAGTGCCTCGACAAGGCTGCCGCTCTCGGCACGCCCGGTGCCGGCAAGATCAAGCGCGGTTCCGTGATCGACGGACGTGCGCACGATCGGCAAGCCAAGGGTGATGTTGACGCCTGCGCCAAAGCTCGCGTATTTGAGGACCGGCAAGCCTTGGTCGTGGTACATCGCCAGGACACAGTCGGCGTCGGCAAGATGCCTCGGCTGAAACAAGGTGTCGGCCGGATAAGGGCCCGTCGCATGAATGCCCGCGGCCTGTGCGTCGCGCAACGCCGGGGTGATGACGTCGATTTCCTCTCGACCAAGATAGCCGGCCTCGCCCGCATGCGGATTCAAGCCGGTCACGAGAATGTGCGGCTTCGCAATGCCGAAATCGCGCCGCAATCCGGTGTCGACAATGGCCAAGGTCTCGTAGAGATCGCCCCGCTCGATGGCAGCAGGGACTTGCGCGAGCGGCAAGTGCGTCGTCGCCAGTGCGACACGCAAGCCGCCCCCCGCAAGCATCATGACGACTTTCGGGGTCCGGGTGCGTTGCGCGAGATATTCGGTATGGCCGGTAAAGGGCACGCCACAATCGTTGATGGTGCTCTTCTGAAGCGGCGCGGTGACAATGGCGTCGTAGTGCCCGGCCATGGCGCCGTCAATGGCATCGTCAAGCAACGCCAGCACATAGCGGCCGTTGGCAGCATCGAGCCGGCCAGCGACCACCGGCGCCGCAGTGGCGTGTGGCACGACCCGCACGCGCGGCCCCGCAAGCATGTTCGACCAGGCATCGGCCAAACCAACGGCCTGCGCACGCTCGGCGAGTAAATCGGCGTCGCCCAGGACATGGAAGACGACGCCGGCAAACGCCGCGTCGGCCACGCCGGTCCCGCCTGCGTCCGGGCCCAGCAGGCCGGCCAAAGCCTGCACGGTCAACTCGGGCCCGACCCCGGCGGGTTCGCCGGTGGTGATCGCGAGAACCAGAGGACGCGCAGACGTCATGCGATGCGCGCTTACTGCGCGTTGCCAGTGCGGTAGTCGACGTAGGCGCTGTCGCGCAACTGCTGCAGCCAGTCGCGGTACTGCTGTTCGGCCTTGCGGCTGCGCAGTTCCTGCGTGGCGAGATTGCGCTCCTGATCTCCGGTGACTTTGCTCTCGCGGTGCCCCAGCACCTGGATCAGGTGATAGCCATACTCGGTGCGCACCGGATCGCTGATCTGGTTGTCCTTCAGTTCGGACAGGGCGCGCTCGAACGCCGGCACGGTTTCACCCGGGGAAACCCAGCCAAGATCGCCACCCTGCGACGCCGAGCCGTCGGCCGACAGCCGGCGCGCAAAGTCACCGAAATTGCCCTGACCTTTTTCCAGTTGCGCCTTGACGTCGAGCAGCTTCTGACGCGCCTGCGCTTCCGAAACGCCGTCGCCGATGCGAATCAGGATGTGACGCGCGTGAATCTGCGGCACGGTCATGCCGTCCTGCGCACCGCCTTGTTGACGCTTCTCAACGAGCTTCACGACGTGGAAGCCGTTGCTGCTGCGCAGCACCTGCGGCACCACCTGTCCGTCCTTGAGCTTGTTGACCTGATTCAGGAACAGATCGGGGATGCGCTCCGGAATGCGGTACCCCATGTCGCCGCCGTTGGAGGCATCGCCGCTGTCAGAGTACTGCTGCGCCAATTGTGCGAAATCGGCGCCCGATTTGGCCTTCGACAACGCTTCTTCGGCCTTCTTCTTGGCGGCGTCGATCTGCGTGGCCGAAGCGCCGTCCGGCACCTTCACGAGAATCTGGGCAAGACGGTATTCGCTTTCCGTCGCCGGGGCAGCGCTCGCGCCGCGCTGGGCGGTGAGAAACGCGTTGATTTCCGATTCGCCGACCTGCACCTGGCTGTCGACTTCCCGGTCACGCAAACGGGCCATCGTGATCTGGTCGCGCACTTCCTTGCGGAAGGCCTCCCACGATACGCCAGCGGCCCCGAGACGCGTACGGTACTGGTCGACGCTCATGTGGTTATCGGCAGCCACGCGCTGTACCGCCTGCTCGACATCCGCATCCTTGACGACGATGCCGTCTTCCTTGGCGCGCTGCAATTGCACGCGCGTCACGATCATCTGCTCGAGGATCTGGCGCTGCACGACGTCGCCTTCCGGAATCGGACGGTTTTGCTGCTTGAGCTGGCGCATCGTCTCGTTCACACGCGCATCAAGTTCCTTTTTCGTAATGACGCTGTCGTTGACGACCGCCACGATCGAATCCACAGGCTTGACCGCCGAGGTCCCGTGCGCGGCCGCGCCGCCGGTCGCCGGCACGGGCTGGGCCACCGCGAGGTTGGCAGCAAGACACAGGCTCGCCAGCAGCGAGACACGCTTCACAATGAGGTCATTCATAGTTGCTGAATCGAGAAGGAATCTGGTTCGTCGGCGCCGTCATATAGCCAGGCACGGCTGCCTTGAAGGCTTCGGTCGCGCTCGTGCCCGACTTCGAAAGCCCCTTGAGTTCTAGCTGCGCGAACACGCGGCTCGTCGTGGTGGTCGCGTTGGTCGCGTAGCGCTGCACGCCAAAGCGGAACGCCCAGCAGTCGGCATCATACTCGAAACCGCCCAGCGCATCGATGAACGTCTTGTCGCTCAGGCTGTAGTTGACGCGCCCCACGACGCCGAAGCGAGGTGTAATCGGCCATTGGCCGGAAAGTTCGATCTGGTTGATCGGAGATTCCCCAACGATCGTCGACGTTCGCAGATAGCGGTAATAGGCGTTGAATACCTTGCGCTCGCCCGGACGCCATGTGATGCCCACGTCCGACCGGTTGAATTGCTTGGTGTTCTGGCTGTATTGGACCGCCGTGGCAAAGCTCACGTTGCGGGCAATCAGCATCGACGCGCCGACAAGCAAGTCGGACGGGCCGGTATCTTCCGGCAACGTCGTCGGTGTCAGCGTAACGCGGGACTGGGTCAGGTTGTAGCGCTGCGCAATCCAGAAGCGGGCGCGTTCGATACCGGAATCCGAGTCGATGAAACGGGATGTGACACCCGCGGTGACGCGATTGGCGTCTGCAATCCGGTCGTTACCGACGAACGAGTTCTCACTGAAGATTTCCGCGAGGTTGAAGTCGGCGTGCGCCGTATCGAACAGCGGGATCGAATTCTGGTTTCGGTACGGCGTATACACGTAAAACAGACGCGGTTCCAGCGTTTGGGTCATGTTCAGGCCAAACAGATGGACCGGTCGCTCGAACGTCAGCCCCGTATCGAAACTGAACGTCGGCACCGTACGGTTGATGCTGTTCGGCACGCCGGGCGTCAGGTTGTCGAGCTGGTACGAGGTCGCGTTGAAGATGACCTTCGGAATGACAAAATATCCCGGCGTCAGAATCGGGTAGCTCAGCGTCGGCTGGATGTACAAGCGCTCGCCATTCGGTTGCGACGCGTTGGGCACTGCGATGCGAAAGCGTGTGTAGTCGATCGGCATCGTGAAGTCGAAGCCGTGCCAGTCCATCTTGTTATAGGTCGCCAACAGTTGCGGCACGCGCTCATACGGCGCCGTACTCGGCAGGAGCGCCTGATACTTCAGCACACGGGCCAAAAACGACCAATCCCCCTTGCTCCACGTCAACCCCGCCTCGCGGTTGTACAGACGCGTCACGCCAGTCTGGAAGGTCGTGCCCGTCCCGAAATCATCCGGATAGGTGTCGTCGGAAACCTTGGTGAAGTTGACGTACGCGCCGACGCCATACCCGAGGGTTTGGTTGTGTACCCAAGTGTATGTGTAACGGTTCGGGTTTCCGTCCTTGCCCTTGTCGCGCGGCAGATACTCGACGTGAAACAGCCCGGAATACGTCGGTTCCAGGTAGCGCAAATCGGCATTCAGCATCACGCCGCGCTTGGCCATGAAGCGCGGTGTGATCGTCAGGTCGCGGTTCGGCGCGATATTGAAATAATACGGCTGCAGGAATTCCAGGCCGGTCGTGCTCGACTGGCCGAATGTCGGCGCAAGCAGG
Organism: Pandoraea terrae; assembly: GCF_902459695.1. Lineage (GTDB taxonomy): Bacteria > Pseudomonadota > Gammaproteobacteria > Burkholderiales > Burkholderiaceae > Pandoraea > Pandoraea terrae. Next base: position 22,617 of record NZ_CABPRZ010000031.1, on the reverse strand, counting down.
CCGGATTTGCGCTCATTCGTGGTCGGAAACGACATGTACGGGCTCGCCAGGATCGGCACCCCCTGAAAGAACAACACGCCGTTATAGGCCGTGCCCTCGTTGGCTTCCGTATCGAATTCGAACTCGGAGGCCTTGATGTACCAAGCGGGGTCGTCGGTGCATGCACAGCCGGAGTAGGTGCCCTTCGTCACGGTGATCTGGTCGCCGCCCGTCATGTCGATGCGCGCCGACTTGCCGCCCCCGCCGTTGCTCAGCGTGTAGGTCGGGGTCAGCATGTAGCCTTCGCTCGCGCCCGTGTACATGTGGGCTTCCGGTCCGACGAAAGTGTTGCCGCTATCGATCAGGCGCGCGTTGCCGCGCACGACGACCTCGTCCGTGTCCTGGTCATAGGTCAGTCGGTCGCCCTTGGCGACCGATTTGAAATGGCGGACTTCGGCATCGCCGTCGACTGCCATGTCCCGGTCGGTGCGGCCGGTCATCCGGTCTCCGCGCAGAAAGAGCGGCGTGTCCTGGCCGGGCTTCAGCGTGAAATCACCGATCGCGGGCACAGTCTGGAGGCTCAGCCCGTCGGCCGGCGGCGCGGCGGGCGTCTCCTGCGCGCCGGCCAGCGAACACCACACGCCGGGCAGCGACAGCAGCAGGGCCAGCGGCTTGCGCCGCGTCCGCAGGAGGCGGTGAATCGGCGAAAAATCGTGTTCTGAGACGTGTTTAGGCGGCATGTACGCAAACGGCGTGACAATCGAGGCGCCGCTGGCGGGCGGCCAGACCCGCACTCCCGCACGGCGGCACCGGGGCGAGCGAGACGGTCGATCGAGGTCGAGAAATAGGGCGTTTGGAAAACATCATCGGGTATTATATGGCAAGACGTTTTCACCCCCTATCATGACCGCACAATCGATCGCCCAAGCGCGTGTTTCCGAGTCTTCCGCCCTCCCCGGCGCCCCGTCGGACACCCCGGATCTCCGTATTGAAGCCCTGCATGCCTGGCTGGCCTCGCTGCCCGCCGAATTCGCCCTCGAGCCCGCCACGCTGACCCCTGCCTCCGCAGATGCCAGCTTCCGGCGCTATTTCCGCATCGCGAGCGCCTCGGCCAGCCATCCGACGCTGATCGTCATGGATGCCCCGCCGCCGCAGGAAGACTGTCGCCCGTTCGTCCATGTCGCCGGACTGCTGCAGGAAGCCGGCCTCTCGGCCCCGCGCGTGCTGGCCGAGGATCTCATTCAGGGGTTCCTGTTGCTCACGGACCTCGGCCGTGACACCTATCTCGACGTGTTGTCCGACGAAAACGCCCGCCCGCTCATGCGTGCGGCGATCGACGCACTCATCGTCTGGCAGAAAAGTTCGCGCGAAGGCGTGCTGCCCCCGTACGACACGGCGCTGCTACAACGTGAACTCGACCTGTTTCCGACGTGGTACGTTGCCCAGCATCTGAAGACGGCGCTCACAGTGGAGCAGCAAGCCACGCTCGACGACATCAACCACCTGTTGATCGAGAGCGCGCTGGCGCAGCCCAAGGTGTTCGTGCACCGGGACTTCATGCCGCGCAACCTGATGGCGCCGCCGGGCGACAATACCGCGCCGGGCATCCTCGACTTCCAGGACGCGGTCTACGGACCGCTCACGTACGACGTCATCTCGCTGCTGCGCGATGCGTTCATCAGTTGGGATGAAGAACGCGAACTCGACTTTCTTGCGTATTACTGGGAACGCGCCCGCAAGGCCGGTCTTCCCGTCGACCCCGACTTCGCCGAGTTCTACCGCCAGTGCGAATGGATGGGCCTGCAGCGCCATCTGAAGGTCATCGGCATTTTCGCGCGCATCAATTATCGCGACGGCAAGCCGCGCTATCTCGCCGACACGCCGCGCTTCCTGGCGTACGCCCGCAAGGTCGCCGACCGTTACGGCGCGCTGCGTCCGCTCGCGCTGCTGCTCGACACGCTGACCGGGCAATCCGCCGACGTCGGCTACACCTTCTGAGGACGCCCGGCATGAAGGCGATGATTTTCGCCGCCGGCCGCGGCGACCGCATGCGGCCGCTGACGGACACGGCCCCGAAGCCGATGCTGCCGGTCGGCGGCAAACCGCTGATCGTCTGGCAGATCGAACGCCTCGCGCAGGCCGGTCTCACCGACATCGTGATCAATCACGCCTGGCTGGGCGCGCGGATCGAATCCGAACTCGGCGACGGCCGGCAATTCGGCGTACGTCTGGCGTACTCACCGGAGCCCGAAGCACTGGAGACGGCCGGCGGCGTCGCTCAGGCGCGGCCGCTGCTGTCGACTCGCGCCGCGGGCGAAGCGGACATCTTCCTCGCCGTTGCCGGCGACATCTTTACCGATTTCGACTTCGGCACGCTGGCCGTGCACGCACGCAAGCTCGCCGCAATGCCAGCGCCCGGCATGCATCTGGTGATGGTGCCGAACCCGCCGTTCCACGCGGCCGGCGACTTTGCCCTTGCCCCCGCCGGACGCCTGTATCCGCGCGGAGCAGCGCCCGCCGGCGCGCCGACCCTGACGTTCGGCAGTATCGGCCTGTACGATCTGCGCCTGTTCGACGACATCAAGGCCGGCACCCGCCTGGCCATGAGCCCGCTGTACCGCGACACCATTGCGGCGGGCCGCGCCACGGGCGAGCGCTTTGACGGCCGTTGGGAAAACATCGGCACTCCGGCGCAATTGGCCACGCTCGACGCACAGGTCCGCGCCGAAATCGGTGCCGGCGGCCGCACTGACAGCGGCAACAATGCCCCACCGGCGCTAGAATCTGCCTGACAGCCCAGCGAGGCGTGCGGCCGCCAGCACCATTTACACCTGGCGGGCCGACACCGCGCGAATCCGTTTCGAATCCTGGCGCCGCGGGCGCCGAGCCCTGGAGTTTGCGATGACCGATTCCCCGTATGCTGCGCGGCGCGCGCGCGTGATCGAGGCCATGAACCGCCTGGGCGGCGGCGTGGCGATCATCCCGACCGCGCCTGAAGTCCCCCGCAACCGCGACAGCGACTACCCTTACCGGCACGACAGCTACTTCTACTATCTGTCCGGCTTCACGGAACCCGAAGCGGTTGTCGTGCTCGATTCCCGTAACGGCCAATCGATCCTGTTTTGCCGTGCGAAGAACGAAGAACGCGAGATTTGGGACGGTTATCGCTATGGCCCCGAAGCCGCACGCGAGGTCTTTGGCTTCGACGCCGCCTATTCGATCGACGAACTCGACGCACGTCTGCCGCAACTGCTGGCCAACGTGCCGGCGCTCTTTTATGCCCTCGGCGCCTCGGCCCGGCAGGACGAGCAGATCCGCGGCTGGCTGAACACCGTGCGCGCGCAAAGCCGCGCCGGCGTGACCGCGCCGGAATCGGCGCACGACGTCCGCGCGATCCTCGACGAAATGCGTCTGGTGAAAGACGCGCATGAGATCGGCATCATGGCGCGCGCCGGCAAGATCTCGGCGCAGGCGCACGTGCGCGCGATGCAGACAAGCCGCCCCGGGCTGCGCGAATACCACCTCGAAGCGGAACTGCTGTACGAATTTCGCCGCCATGGTTCGCAATTCCCGGCGTACGGCTCGATCGTGGCCACCGGCGCCAACGCCTGCGTGCTGCACTATCGCGCAGGCGACACCGAATGCCGCGACGGGGATCTGTGCCTGATCGACGCGGCCTGCGAACTCGACGGATATGCATCCGACATTACCCGCACTTTCCCCATCAACGGAAAATTCACCGCTGCGCAGCGCACGCTGTATGACATCGTGCTGGCCTCGCAGCAAGCGGCCATCGACGCCACTCGCGCCGGCGCGCGCTTCGACGCGCCGCACGAAGCCGCCGTGCGCGTGCTCGCGCAAGGCATGCTCGACACAGGCCTGCTCAAGACCGACACCCACGGCAGCGTCGACGACGTGATCGCCAGCAAGGCTTATTCGCGCTACTACATGCACCGCACCGGCCACTGGATCGGCATGGACGTCCACGATTGCGGCGAATACCGGGAGACGGCGCCGAATGGCGGCGAGCGTCCGTGGCGCGCATTGCGGGAAAACATGGTGCTGACAGTCGAGCCGGGAATTTACGTGCGTCCGGCGCCCGACGTCGACGAGCGCTGGTGGAACATCGGCATTCGCATCGAAGACGACGCCGTCGTGACCGCCAACGGCTGCACCTTGCTCACGCGCGGCGTGCCCGTCGACGCCGACGAAATCGAGGCGCTGATGCGCGGCTAAACGCAGTACCGACCGCCATGACTTCGCAAGCTTTCCCGCCGCCGGCAGAGGAAACCCGTTCGTCCGCAGTGCCGGGCGCGTCCATCGGCGAACATCCGGCGCCGCATTACGACGTGGCTATCGTCGGCGCGGGTCCGGTCGGTACCGCGCTGGCACTCCTGCTCGCCCAGCGCTCGCCGCACCTGCGCGTGGCGTTGATCGACGCGCGTGGGCCGCAAGGCGGCTACGACGATCCGCGCGCGCTCGCGCTGTCGCACGGCAGCCGGCAAATCCTCGCGCGCGCCGGCGCGTGGCCGGATGCGGACGCGCATGGCGCGCCACACCGCCTTGCCGCGACACCGATCCGTCACATCCACGTTTCCCAGGCGCACCATTTCGGCAGCACCGAGATCGATTGTGCCGATCATGACGTTCCCGCGTTGGGCTATGTCGTGCGATACGGCGCCCTGATGCGCACACTGGACGGCGCGCTCGATCGTTTGCCCATGCCCGCAACGGCCTCGGCGGCGGTGGTGCCGTCCGAAGCCGCCCCCGGACTGACCCATTTGCGGCCGCGCCGCGCCCTCGCGCTGCGGCAGGACGCCAGCCACGTCACACTCACCGTCGGCGGACACGACGACCATGCCGGCACGTTGCACGCGACATTGGCGATCAACGCCGAGGGCGGGCTGTTCGAGGGCCAGACAGCCAGGCCGCTCACACGCGACTACCGGCAAACAGCGCTGGTGGCATTCGTGACGTGCGCTCGCCCGCGGGCCGGATGGGCCTGGGAGCGATTCACGTCGGAAGGTCCGCTCGCGCTGCTGCCGCTCGAACACGGGTACTCGCTCGTCTGGTGCTGTGCCCCGGATGACGCCGAACGCCGCTTGCACGCCGATGACCGCGCATTCCTCGACGAACTGCACACGGCATTCGGCGACCGCATGGGAGAATTCACCGCCGTCGCGAGCCGGGCGCGTTTCCCGCTGGGACTCAACGCCCTCGGGCACGTGGTCGACGGACGGGTCGCCGCCATCGGCAACGCGGCCCAGACGCTGCACCCGGTGGCAGGCCAGGGATTGAATCTCGGGTTGCGCGATGCCTTCGACCTGACCGAAGCACTCGCGCTCGCCCGCGGCGCGCCGGGTGTCGAAGCGCTGCGCACCTTCGCCCGCCGCCGCCGCGTGGACCGTGGCATGACGATCCGCATTACCGACTGGCTGCCGCGGCTGTTCGGCGTGGATGCCGCACCGGTCGCGACGCTGCGCGGCCTCGCCCTGCTCGGCCTCGAACTGGCTCCGCCATTGAAGGCTGCATTCGCTCGCCAGATGATGTTCGGCCAGCGCGGCTGACAGCCGATCGCCACTGATCCCGGACGATCGTGGCGCTCGCACAACATTTAGGCAACACGCGGTCGCGGTGCCGCGCCCAAGGGGCGGGTTTTGGGCGACGGGAAAGGGTTTACGCAGTAAAATAGAAGTTTTTCCCGGCTTTTCCCTCCCCGTGCGCATCGGTCCTCACGAGCTCCGCAATAATCTTTTCGTCGCCCCCATGGCCGGGGTGACGGATCGTCCGTTCCGCCAGTTGTGCAAGCAACTGGGGGCGGGCTATGCCGTCTCGGAAATGGTCGCCTCGAACGCGCAGTTGTGGAAAAGCGAGAAAACCATGCGGCGCGCCAACCATGCCGGCGAAGTCGCGCCGATCTCCGTGCAGATCGCCGGCGCCGATCCGGCCATGATGGCCGAAGCGGCGCGCTACAACGTCGAGCGCGGCGCGCAGATCATCGACATCAACATGGGCTGTCCGGCCAAGAAAGTCTGTAATGTCGCTGCCGGTTCCGCGCTGTTGCAGAACGAACCGCTCGTGGCACGCATCGTGTCGGCCGTTGTCGGCGCGGTGGGCGACGCCGTACCGGTCACACTCAAGATCCGCACCGGCTGGGACCGCGACCACAAGAACGCGCTGACGGTCGCGAAAATCGCCGAAGATTGCGGCATCAGCATGCTGACGGTGCACGGCCGCACGCGCGCCGATCTGTACCACGGCGACGCCGAATACGAAACCATCGCCGCCGTAAAGGCCGCCGCGCGCATCCCGGTCGTCGCCAACGGCGACATCGATTCGGCGCAGAAGGCGAAACACGTCCTCGCGGTGACCGGCGCGGACGCGATCATGATCGGCCGCGCGGCACAGGGACGTCCGTGGCTGTTCCGCGATATCGAATTGTTTCTGACGACGGGCGAAGTGGCCTTGCCGCCGCGCGTCGACGAAATCCAGCAGATCATGAACGAGCATCTGCAGGATCATTACGCGTTCTACGGGGAATTTACGGGCGTGCGCACGGCGCGCAAGCACATTGCCTGGTATTCACGCGGATTGCCCGGTGCATCGGCCTTCCGCCAGCGCATGAACACGCTCGACACCACACAAGAACAGTTGGCCGCGGTCAACGAGTTTTTCGAACAGCAGAAGGCGCACTCGGACCGCCTCTGTTACGAACAAGAATCGCCGAGGGAGCTATTAGCCGCATGAGTAAAACCAATATAGAACAATGCGTGCGCGACAGTCTGGATTCATATTTCCGGGATCTGGACGGCGCACGGCCACACGATGTATACGATATGGTGGTCTCGGTCGTCGAGAAGCCCCTGCTCGAGTTTGTGCTCGGCAAGGCGGACGGCAACCAGTCGCTGGCCGCCGAATACCTGGGCATCAACCGCAACACCCTACGCAAGAAGCTGCAGCAGCACGGCCTGCTGTAAAGGCCGTTCGCCGCCACCGCCCGATCCCAGGCCGCCCCTTTCGCCGTTTCATTTTCGTACCGTCATGATCAAGCAAGCCCTCATCTCCGTCTCCGACAAGACCGGCATCGTCGACTTCGCGAAGTCGCTCGCCGCGCTCGGCGTGTCGATCCTTTCCACCGGCGGCACCGCCAAGCTGCTGGCCGACGCCGGCCTGGCCGTCACCGAAGTGGCCGACTACACCGGTTTTCCCGAGATGCTCGACGGCCGCGTCAAGACGCTCCATCCGAAAGTGCACGGCGGCATCCTGGCCCGCCGCGACCTTCCCGAGCACATGGCCGCGCTCGCGAAGCACGACATCCCGACGATCGACCTGCTCGTCGTGAACCTGTACCCGTTCGTCCAGACGATCGCCAAGAGCGACTGCACGCTCGAGGAAGCCATCGAGAACATCGATATTGGCGGCCCCACGATGCTGCGTTCGGCCGCAAAGAACCATCGCGACGTGACCGTGATCGTCGATCCGGCTGACTACGCCGTGGTGCTCGACGAAATGAAAGCCAATGGCAACACCGTCGGCTACGCGACCAATTTCCGCCTCGCGACGAAGGTCTACGCGCACACGGCCCAGTACGACGGCGCGATCACGAATTACCTGACGAGCCTAGGCGTTTCGCTGCGCCACAGTGAACGCAAGCCCTACCCGGCGACGCTGAACCTGGCGTACACGTTGGTGCAGGACATGCGCTACGGTGAAAATCCGCACCAGAGCGCGGCGTTCTACCGTGACATCACGACCCCGGAAGGCGCGCTCGCGAACTATCGCCAGCTGCAGGGCAAGGAACTGTCGTACAACAACATCGCCGACGCCGACGCCGCGTGGGAATGCGTGAAGACGTTCGACGCGCCGGCATGCGTGATCATCAAGCATGCAAACCCGTGCGGCGTGGCTATCGCGGCAACTGCGGCCGATGCGTATGCCAAGGCCTTCCAGACGGATCCGACGTCGGCCTTCGGCGGCATCATCGCGTTTAATCGCGAAGTCGACGAAGCCGCAGCGCAGGCCGTCGCCAAGCAGTTCGTGGAAGTCCTGCTGGCCCCGGCATTCTCCGAGGCCGCCAAGCAGGTGTTCGCTGCGAAGCAGAACGTGCGTTTGCTCGAAGTCCCCCTGGGCCAGGGCGTTAACGCCTTCGACTTCAAACGTGTCGGCGGCGGCCTGCTGGTCCAGTCGCCGGACGCGAAGAATGTGCAGCCGCATGAGCTGCGTGTGGTCACGAAGCGTTACCCGACGCCCAAGGAAATGGACGATCTGCTGTTTGCCTGGCGCGTCGCGAAGTTTGTCAAGTCGAACGCCATCGTGTTCTGCGCCGGCGGCATGACGCTGGGCGTCGGCGCCGGCCAGATGAGCCGCGTCGATTCCGCACGCATCGCCAGCATCAAGGCGCAAAACGCGGGCCTGTCGCTGAAGGGGTCGGCCGTGGCATCGGACGCCTTCTTCCCGTTCCGTGACGGTCTTGACGTGGTCGTCGACGCCGGGGCCACCTGCGTGATCCATCCGGGCGGCTCGATGCGCGATGACGAAGTCATCGCCGCCGCCGACGAGCGCAACGTCGCCATGCTGATGACCGGCACGCGCCACTTCCGTCACTGATCGACGGATAGCCGCTGAACAAAGGCCGGCACCCTCACGGGGCCGGCCTTTTGCATGGTGCGTACGGCTTCGTCCGTCGAGCCGTCAGAACACGGGGCTGCCGCCTCTCGCGATTACTGACGCACTTCGCCGTGGCCGAAGACGACATACTTCAGACTCGTCAGGCCTTCGAGACCCACGGGGCCGCGCGCATGGAGTTTGTCGTTCGAAATGCCGATTTCCGCGCCGAGGCCATACTCGAAGCCGTCGGCAAAGCGCGTGCTGGCGTTGACCATGACGCTGGCCGAATCGACTTCCCGCAGAAAGCGCATGGTCGCGCTATAGTCTTCCGACACGATCGCGTCGGTGTGATGCGAGCCGTAATGGTTGATGTGGTCGATGGCGGCGTCGAGACCGTCAACGATCTTCACGGCCAGCACCGGCGCCAGATATTCCGTCGACCAGTCCTCCTCGACAGCGTGCTTGATGCCATCGATGCCGGCGGCCTCAAGCACGGCGTAACTGCGCTCACAGGCGCGCAGTTCGACTTGCCTGGAACGCATCGTGCGCGCCAGTTCAGGCAACAGCGCCTGCGCCGCGACGTCGACCAGCAGCGTTTCCATCGTGTTGCAGGTGCCGTAACGATGCGTCTTCGCGTTGTCGCAGATGGCGTTCGCCTTGACCGGATCGGCGCGGCCGTCGACATAGACGTGGCAGATCCCGTCGAGGTGCTTGATCATGGGCACGCGCGCGTCACGCATGAGCCGCTCAATCAGGCTCTTGCCGCCGCGCGGCACAATCACGTCGACGTGCGCCGTCATCGTGATCAACTCACCCACGGCGGCGCGATCGGGCGTGGCCACGACCTGCACTGCCTCGCCCGGCAGCCCGGCCGACGCCAGCCCTTCGGCGATCAGTGCCGCCAAGGCCGTGTTGCTTTCGATCGCTTCCGAGCCGCCACGCAGAATCGTGGCGTTGCCCGATTTCAGGCACAACGCCGCAGCATCGATGGTCACGTTGGGACGCGACTCGTAGATGATGCCGATGACGCCAAGCGGCACGCGCATCTGACCGACCTGAATGCCGGTCGGACGAACGCGCACGTTGGTGATTTCGCCGATAGGGTCGGGTAGCGCGGCGATCTGGCGAAGCCCTTCGATCATCGTCTGCAGGGCCTTGTCCGACAGCGTCAGGCGATCGATGAAGGCCGCGTCGTTGCCGTTGGCGCGAGCGCGCGCCAGATCCTTCTGGTTGATTTCCTTCAGGCGCGACGCATCGCGTGCAATGGCGTCGGCGATCGCCAGCAGTGCGCGATTCTTCGCGGCGCTGTCGGCGCGCGCCATGGCACGGGACGCGTTGCGGGCACGTTGCCCGAGAGCTTGCATGTATTGCTGAATGTCCATTGTCTTTGCGGGCAGCAAGGCTGCCGGTTCGAAGCGTATCGGTTGCATCGGGTTCAGGCGTATTGTGCGCCTGATGGCGTTTTCGCGCAGGCCGCCGTCCTGGCGCCCGGCATCGTCCGGACCAAACAGCGCCTGCGAGAATCGGGCGGGCGCGGCCCTACGCGTGCGCCGGTCGTGGCGCGCGCGGCGGCCGCGCCGGCGGCGGTCGCTCGCCCACCAGCATCAGGCCCAATTGAAGCAGGCCGTCCCAAGGGTCGGCGGGCAGGCCATCGGCACGCAGCCCCTTGACCTGACGGTCCAGACGGGCCGCAAGCAACAGCGCACGATTGAGCGATTCCGGCGTGACGCGCCGCACTGCCTGGTCCATCAGGCGTTCACGCGGCCCCCACACCCGATATTCGCGCAGCAGCGCCGCCAGCGGCTTGCCGGCCGCCATGCCGCGGGTGATGCGCGCGAGCGTGCGGACCTCTTCGGTCAGCGCCCAAAGCACCAACGGCGCCGCCTCGCCTTCGCCGCGCAGCCCGTCGAGCATACGTACGAGCCTCGGAACGTCGCCGGCGAGCACCGCTTCGCTGAGTTTGAACACGTCGTAGCGGGCAACGTTGAGCACCGCGTCCTGCACTTGCTCGAACTCGATCGGTCCGGCCGGATACAGGAGACCGAGCTTCTGGATTTCCTGATGGGCAGCCAGGAGATTCCCTTCCACCCGATCGGCAATGAACTGCAATACGCGGCGGCCCGCGTCTCCGGCAGCCACGCGCTGTCCCTGCGCCGCCAATCGCTGGGCGATCCAGTCCGGCAGGCGTTGGCGGTCGACAGGATCGATCTTGATCGTCGTGCCTGCCCGATCGAGCGCACCGAACCAATCGGATTTCGTTGCCAGGCCATCGAGCCGCGGCAACGTCACGATCGTCAACACGTCGCTGCCCGCGGCTTGGGCGTAGGTTTTCAAAGCCGCACCGCCGTCGCGCCCGGGCTTGCCGCCCGGAATCCGCAATTCGATCAGCTTGCGATCGCCAAACAGCGACATCGATTGTCCGGCGTTGGCCAGCGCGCCCCAATCGAAGCCACGCTCGACGCTCAGCACCTCACGCTCGGTAAACCCGCCGGCACGCGCTGCGGCACGCACGCGATCGACGGCCTCCTGCACAAGCAGACTCTCGTCGCCGTAGATCGTATAGATCGGCGAAAGTGTCTTGGCGAGGTGCGCTTCAAGCGCGTCGGCACGCAGTTGCATGAGTGACAGGCGCCGGGAATCAGCTCGCGGACGGCGCGGGCATTGCCTTGACCGCTTCCATGCGACGGATGATCTGATCGACGGTATCGCGCAACATGTCCCGATACAACAGCGCGGATTCCGTGTCGCGCGCGGTAGATTCCGAGTCGCTGTACGGCAAATTGCGAACCAGCCGAATTTCACTGCGCGGAATCACAATCGTGCCGTCGGGCGTCACGAGCTGAAACGTGGTGATGCTCGAAAGTTCATACTCGCGCGCCTGCCCGGACGTGTTCAGGCTCACGGCAGCGCGGCTCTGCGACACGCTGAGGATCTCCAGCCGTGCGTCGGCGTCCTTGGGGGAAGTGACGACCACCGTGCCCTTGCTGCCGTATCGGATATTGCGCTGGATATCGACGGACAACTGGGTATTGGACGACGCGATATACAGCCGCTTGAAGGCATAGTCGCTCGCGCCGCGCAACTCGAATCCGCATGCCGTCAACAGCAGCGCACAGCCGAGCACCGTGACCCAGCCGAAAATCGTACGAAACATGCCGGCTCCTTGCCGCAGCAGAATGTTGTGCACCTTACATCACCACGTTCACAAGACGGCCCGGCACGATGATGATCTTCCTGGGCGTAGCGCCCTCGCCGAACTTGGCGGTCATTTCGTGGGCCAGGGCGGCCTGCTCGATGACTTCGCGCGAAGCATCCTTCGCAACCGTCAACGAACCGCGCACCTTGCCGCTGACTTGCAGCACGAGCTCGATTTCCGCTTGCACCAGCGCCGCTTCGTCGACTTCGGGCCACTGCGCGTCGAGCAGATCGCCGAACTGCGCGGCGTAGCCGAGCGCCTCCCAGAGTCCGTGCGTGACGTGCGGCACGACCGGGTACAACACGCGCAGCAGGATGCCATAGCATTCGCGCACGGCGCCCGCACCGGCGGCGCCCTTGTCGCCCTCGATCGCATTGAGCATCTTCATCGCGGCCGACACGACGGTGTTGTACTGGACGCGGTGGTAGTCGTAGTTGGCCTGCTTGAGCACGCCGTGAATTTCACGGCGCAGCGTTTGCGCGGCAGCATTCGTCCCGATCGCCGCATCGGGCTGCGACAGCAGCGCCGCGTTGGCCTGGCCGAAGCCCCACAGACGGCGCAGGAAGCGGCTTGCGCCTTCCACGCCCGAGCCCGACCACTCGAGCTGCTGCTCGGGCGGGGCGGCGAACATGACAAACAGTCGGGCAGTATCAGCGCCGTAGAGGTCGATCAGCGCCTGCGGATCGACACCGTTGTTCTTCGATTTCGCCATCTTCTCGATGCCGCCCAGCACAACGTCCTGGCTGTCCGCGCGCAGGGTCGCGCCGATAGGACGGCCCTTGTCGTCGAGCTGCACCTGCACATCGGCCGGATTGAACCACGTCTTCTTGCCCGATGTGTCTTCGCGGTAGAACGTTTCGTTGAGCACCATGCCCTGTGTCAGCAGGTTCTGCGCCGGCTCATTGAACTTCACGAGCCCCAAATCGCGCATGACCTTGGTCCAGAAGCGCGAATACAGCAAGTGCAGGATGGCGTGTTCGATGCCGCCGATGTACTGGTCCATCGGCATCCAGTAATCGGTGCGCGAATCGACCATCGTCTCGGCATCCGGGCACGTGTAGCGCGAGAAATACCAGGACGAATCGACAAACGTGTCCATCGTATCCGTCTCGCGGCGCGCCGCCTTGCCGCAACTCGGGCAGGTGCAATTCAGGAATTCCGGCGACTTGGCGAGCGGATTGCCCGTGCCGTCCGGCACGAGGTCTTCCGGCAACACGACCGGCAGATCCTTCTCGGGCACCGGCACCGCACCGCAGGCGTCGCAATGGATGATCGGGATCGGCGTACCCCAGTAACGCTGGCGCGAAATGCCCCAGTCGCGCAGGCGGTATGTGACCTGCTTGTCGCCGACGTCCTTCGCCTTCAGGTCAGCCGCGATCGCGTCGACGGCGGCGGCGTAACCCAAACCGTCGTACTTGCCGCTGTTGACGCACTGGCCGGCTTCCTTGTCGCCGTACCACGCCTGCCATGCGTCCGTCGAGAACGTTTCACCCGGCACCGTCACGACCTGCTTGATCGCCAGGCCGTACTTGCGCGCGAACGCGAAATCGCGCTCATCGTGCGCCGGCACGCCCATCACGGCGCCTTCGCCGTAGCCCATCAGCACGTAATTGCCGATCCAGACTTCCACAGGCTCGCCGGACAGGGGATGCGTGACGAAGAAACCCGTCGGCATGCCCTTCTTTTCCATCGTGGCGATGTCGGCCTCGGCCACACCGCCGTGCTTGCACTCGGCGATGAATGCCTGAAGCTCGGGCTTGCCCTCTGACAGACGCGCCGCCAGCGGATGCTCGGCCGCGATCGCGCAGAAGGTCACGCCCATGATCGTGTCGGCACGCGTGGTGAACACGCGCAGCAATTGCTGCTGGCCATCGAGCGTGTACGGAAAACCGAAGTTCACGCCGAAGCTCTTGCCAATCCAGTTCTGCTGCATCACCTTGACGCGCTCCGGCCAGCCAAGGCTGTCGAGATCGCTCAGCAGCTCGTCCGCGTACTCCGTGATGCGCATGTAATACATCGGGATCTCGCGCTTTTCCACGAGTGCGCCCGAACGCCAGCCGCGACCGTCGATCACCTGCTCGTTGGCGAGCACGGTCTGGTCGACCGGATCCCAGTTGACGGTCCCGGTCTTCAGGTAGACGACGCCCTTCTCGAGCATCTTGAGGAACAGCCACTGATTCCACTTGTAGTAATCGGGCTTGCAGGTCGCCATTTCGCGCGACCAGTCGATGGCGAGCCCCATCGCCTGCATCTGCTTCTTCATGTAGGCGATGTTGTCGTACGTCCACTGCGCCGGCGGCACGCCGTTGGCCATGGCCGCATTTTCCGCCGGCATGCCGAAGGCGTCCCAACCCATCGGCATGAGCACGTTATAGCCGCGCATGCGCAACTGACGGTACATCACGTCGTTGATGGTGTAGTTGCGCACGTGCCCCATATGCAGCTTGCCCGACGGATACGGCAGCATCGAGACGCAGTAGAACTTCGGTTTGTCCGCGCGCTCGGTGGTCTTGTAGGCATCGATGGCCGTCCAATGCGACTGGGCAGCGGCTTCGACGTCGGCGGGAACGTATTTTTCTTGCATGATGGGTCGGCGGATGGAATTCGGTCCGGGCTGTTGCCGCCTGCCGGCCGGTCCACGCGGGGACGGTCAGCAAACGAGGCAATTCCGGGGGAAAACGTTGATTATAACGCCGCCGCGCCTGGAATCGGCGCAGCGGAACAGCACGGACGGGCCTCGGGCTAACGCAGGCCCAGCACGTCCTGCATGTCGAACAGGCCGTTCTGGCGGGTGGCCAGAAAGCGCGCGGCGCGCAGCGAGCCTTGCGCGTAAGACTGGCGGCTCGACGACTTGTGCGTAATCTCGATACGCTCGCCAATGCCGGCGAACAACACCGTGTGATCGCCGACGATGTCGCCGCCGCGCACGGTCGCAAAGCCGATCGTCGACGGATCCCGTTCGCCCGTGACGCCTTCGCGGCCATAGACCGCGCATGCCTGAAGATCGCGGCCGAGCGCTGCGGCGACCACTTCGCCCATGCGCAGCGCCGTACCCGACGGCGCGTCGACTTTGTGGCGGTGATGCGCTTCGATGATCTCGATGTCGTAACCCGTATTCAGAATTTTCGCAGCGACTTCGAGCAACTTGAACGTGGCGTTCACGCCAACGCTCATGTTCGGCGCAAAAACGATCGACACGCGCTCGCTGGCGTCATGCAGGCGCTGCTTCGCTTCGGCGGAGAAACCGGTGGTGCCGATGATCATCTTGACGCCGCGCTTTTCGGCGACGGCAAGATGCGCCAGCGTGCCTTCGGGGCGGGTGAAGTCGATCAGGAACTCGGCATTCGCGAGCGCGGCGTCGATATCGCCGCTGATCTTGATGCCGGTGTCCCGGCCGAGGAACGCACCGGCATCCACACCGATGGCCGGGCTGTCCGGCCGATCGAGCGCGCCGACCAGTTCGGCGTCATCGGCCGCAAGGACCGTTTCAACGAGCATCCGGCCCATGCGGCCGGACGCCCCTGCAATGGCGATTTTCAACATGGCGATTACTTGGGCATCGAGAACTTGCCGCCCGAGGCGGTCACGGGCGGCGACGGCACGGTCGCCGGCGATTCGGCACTGGCAGGCGCGACCGCAGGCGCCGCAGCGGCAGGCACGCTTTGCACCGCGGATGCGGGGGCGTCCGGCGCAGCGGCCGGCGCCGATGCAGAGGCGTCAGTCGACGGCGCAGCGGCCGCAGCACTCGCGGCGGCCGGCGCAGCCGCCGGTTTGTCGCTCTTGCCACGTTTCTGGCCATCGATTTCCTGGACCAGCTCGTACTCGGACGGCAGATCGTTGCCGCCTTCCCATTTCGCGAGCGAGTCGCCGTCGAAGTACAGGGCCAGGTGGCGCTCCTGCACCACGGCTGTATTGCCGCGCTTGAAATAGAAGACGTAGTCCCAGCGGTTGGCGTGGAACATGTCGGCCAAAAGCGGCGTGCCGAGCAGCAGGCGCACCTGGTCGCGCGTCATGCCGGCCGCGAGTTGATCGTAGGCTTCCTTCGAGACGAAGTTGCCCTGCACGATGTTGATGCGATACGGCGTGACAGCACCGATCATGCGGCCCGTAACGCTGTCGTAGGTCGAGCAGCCGGCCAGTACCAACAGGGCCGCGGCCGCGCAGAGGGTAAGGGAACGACGCAAATCTGACTCGCTTAGAAAAAGTACGACGGATGGACAAATCCCGCCCAGGTTGCACCGGTTTGCGCCGGGCAAGACAAAAAGGCATTATTATTGGGGCTGTATTGTACTCTAGGGACGTAGAGCGATGCCGAATCCCGCCGATCTGAAAAATATCGGACTGAAAGCCACGCTTCCGCGCCTCAAGATTCTGGAGATTTTTCAGAATAGCGAGGTGCGCCATCTAACCGCCGAAGACGTCTACCGACACCTGCTCGGCGAAAACCTCGACATCGGCCTGGCCACTGTCTACCGCGTCCTGACGCAGTTTGAACAGGCAGGCTTGCTCTCACGCAGCAATTTCGAATCGGGCAAGGCCGTTTTCGAGCTGAACGAAGGGCATCACCATGACCATCTGGTCTGCATGGACTGCGGACGCGTCGAAGAATTTTTCGACGCGGAGATCGAGCGACGCCAGAAGCTGATTGCCAAGGAGCGCGGTTTCGCGCTGCAGGAGCACTCGCTGGCGATGTACGGCAGTTGCACGAAGGACCCCTGCCCGCACCGCGGAAAAACCTGACCGGCGCTGCAATGGGCACCGCCGGGCTTTGAGTCGACGCCCAAAAATGAAAAACCGCTGTCTCGACGACAGCGGTTTTTTTTGCCTGACAAACGCTTACTTCGCGCTCATTAGCGCGACAGTCGTGTCGAGCATGCGGTTGGAGAAGCCCCACTCGTTGTCGTACCACGACGTGACCTTCACCAGGCGGCCCGACACCTTCGTGAGCGAACCGTCGAAGTTCGACGACGCCGGGTTGTGGTTGAAGTCGACCGAGACCAGCGGCGCCGTCGTGTACGTGGCGATCGCCTTCAGCGGGCCTTCAGCGGCTTCCTTGAGAATCGCGTTGACTTCATCGACGGTCGTGTCGCGCGATGCGATGAACGACAGGTCGACGATCGACACGTTGATCGTCGGCACGCGGATCGCGAAACCGTCGAGCTTGCCGTTCAGTTCCGGCAGCACCAGGCCGACGGCCGAAGCGGCGCCGGTCTTCGTCGGGATCATGCTCATCGTGGCCGAACGTGCGCGGCGCAGGTCTTCGTGATAGACGTCCGTCAACACCTGGTCGTTGGTGTAGGCGTGGACCGTCGTCATCAGGCCGTTCTCGACACCGATTTTTTCGTGCAGCGGCTTGACCAGCGGCGCCAGGCAGTTGGTCGTGCACGATGCGTTCGAGATGACCGTGTCGGTCGACTTCAGCACACCTTCGTTCACGCCGAACACGACGGTCGCGTCGACATCCTTGCCGCCCGGGGCCGAAATGATCACCTTCTTCGCGCCGCCCAGGATGTGCGCGCCAGCCTTTTCCTTCGTGGTGAAGAAGCCCGTGCACTCGAGCACGACGTCGACACCGAGCTCGCCCCACGGCAGTTCGGCCGGGTTCCGGTTGGCCAGCACGCGAATCTTGTCGCCGTTGACGACCATGAAGTCGCCGTCAACCGACACCGTGCCCGGGAACTTGCCGTGGGCGGTGTCGTATTGCGTCAGGTGCGCATTGGTCTGAGCGTTGCCGAGGTCGTTGATGGCGACGATCTCGATGTCATGCTTCTTGCCGCCTTCGTAATGGGCACGCAGGACGTTGCGGCCGATACGACCGTAACCGTTGATTGCGACGCGAATAGTCATGGGGGTTCTCCGTAAGGTCAAATGAAAATCAGCCGATCACGGACTTGGCCGTCGAGACCACATGGTCGACGGTGAAGCCGAAGTGTTTGAACAGCACGCCGGCCGGAGCCGACTCGCCGAAGGTGTCGATGCCGACCACACCGCCTTCCAGGCCGACATACTTGTGCCAGAAGCTGGTCACGCCGGCCTCGATGGCCACACGCGGCACGCCGCGCGGCAGCACGCTCTCGCGGTACGCCTTGTCCTGACGGTCGAATACATTGGTCGACGGCATCGAAACGACGCGCGCAGCCACGCCAACGGCTGCCAGCGCCTCGGCGGCCTTTAGCGCCAGATCGATTTCCGAGCCCGTCGCGATCAGCACGACCTTGGCATCCTTCGCGTCGCGCAGCACGTAGCCGCCACGACGGATCGCGGCGATCTGTTCGGCGTCTCGCGGCACGAACGGCAGGTTCTGGCGCGAGAAGATCAGCGCGCTCGGGCCGCTGTCGGCGGCGGTATTGCGTTCCACGGCGAAAACCCAGGCAGCGGCCGACTCCACGGTATCGCACGGACGCCAGACGTCCATTTGCGGGATCAGGCGCAGGCTCGACACGTGCTCGATCGACTGGTGGGTCGGACCGTCTTCGCCGAGGCCGATCGAATCGTGCGTGAACACGAAGATCGAGCGCAGCTTCATCAGCGCCGCCATGCGCAACGCATTGCGGCTGTAGTCGGAGAACGTCAGGAAGGTGCCGCCGAACGGGATGAACCCGCCATGCAGCGCGATACCGTTCAGGATGGCGCTCATGCCGAATTCGCGCACGCCATAGTTGATGTGATTGCCGGACTGCACACCCTCGGCGTTGGCGCGCACGGCCTTGCTCGCCTTCCAGTTGGTGAGGTTCGAGCCCGTCAGGTCGGCGGAGCCGCCGAGAAACTCGGGCAACACGGCAGCAAGGCCTTCGATCGCGAGTTGCGACGCCTTGCGCGTGGCCACCGTCTCGGCCTTTTCATTGGTGCGCGCGATCAGCGCTTCGGTCGCGGCCTTCCAGTCGCCCGGCAGTTCGCCCTTCATGCGGCGTACGAACTCGTTCGCTTCACGCGGATATGCACGGGCGTAGGCGTTGAATTTGTCGTCCCAGGCCGCTTCGGCCTTGGCGCCTGCCGCCTTCGCGTCCCAGGCGGCGTAAACTTCGGCCGGCACTTCGAACGGCGCGTTGGTCCAGCCCAGTGCGGCGCGCGTGGCGGCAATTTCGTCGGCGCCGAGCGGCGCGCCGTGCACGTCGTGTCCGCCTTGCTTGTTCGGCGCGCCCTTGCCGATCAGCGTCTTGCAGCAGATCAGCGTCGGACGATCCGATTGCTTCGCCTGCGCGATCGCGGCGTCGACCGCGTCGGCATCGTGACCGTCGATGCCGCGAATCACGTTCCAGCCGTAAGCTTCGAAGCGCTTCGGCGTGTCGTCGGCAAACCAGTATTCGACATCACCGTCGATCGAGATCCCGTTGTCGTCGTACAGCGCGATCAGCTTGTTCAGGCGCAGCGTGCCGGCCAGCGAACAGGCTTCATGCGAGATGCCTTCCATCAGGCAGCCGTCGCCGAGGAATGCATATGTGAAGTGGTCGACAATCGATGCTTCCGGCTTGTTGAACTCCTTGGCAAGCAACGCTTCGGCGAGCGCGAAACCGACCGCATTCGTAATGCCTTGGCCGAGCGGGCCCGTGGTCGTCTCGACGCCCGGCGTGATGCCCACTTCGGGGTGGCCCGGCGTCTTGCTGTGCAACTGCCGGAAGTGCTTGAGCTCGTCGATCGGCAGATCGTAGCCGGTCAGGTGCAGCAGCGAGTAAATCAGCATGGAGCCGTGACCGTTCGACAGCACGAAGCGGTCGCGATCGGCCCAATGCGGATTCACCGGATTATGCTTGAGATGTCGGCCCCACAACGCAACCGCGATGTCGGCCATGCCCATCGGCGCCCCCGGGTGCCCGGAATTGGCCTGTTGGACGGCGTCCATGGAAAGGACGCGAATGGCGTTGGCCATCAGCGCGGCGGAAGCAGTAGAAGAATTCGTCATGGTGACCAACCGGATGAGCGGGCTTGCCCTCGGGTGCCGCGGGCGGCCGCGCGAAATCAAATGCGGAGAAAGACCACGATTTTACCAGATGCGCTCCCTCCCCGGGACGACGGCCGCCAACTTCCCCAAATGAGGGGAAAGTGGAATGATGGAAAGATGATCGGCCTTCGCCGTTCGTTTGCCGTTCGCTTACCGTTCATTTCGCATCCACTTCACCGGAAATCACGTAGCGATGACGTCAAAACCTCCCGTCCTGCCGTCATCTCCGGGGGCGGACACCCCCCGTGGAGAGACGGTGCCGTCCGATTCCGGGCGCGGGGCCGCGTCCGGGATCAGGGCAGCCGGCGAAACCTTTTTGTCGCCATTGTCCCCGCATGTCACGTACGGATTCACCGGCCGCCGCGTCGCATCGATCGACACGCCGCATCAACGCATCGAGGTCATCGACACCGACGCCCTGGGGCGCGCCTACCGCCTCGATGGCCGGTTCATGGCCTCGCTGGCCGACGCCCACATTTGCCACGAATGCATGGTGCACCCGCTGCTGCTCGCCCATGGCGCCGTGCAGCGCGTGCTGATTCTCGGCGGCGGCGACGGCGGCTCAGCC
The DNA here is from genome assembly GCF_902459695.1 of Pandoraea terrae. Lineage (GTDB taxonomy): Bacteria > Pseudomonadota > Gammaproteobacteria > Burkholderiales > Burkholderiaceae > Pandoraea > Pandoraea terrae. The sequence continues at coordinate 2,328 of NZ_CABPRZ010000031.1, read as the reverse complement.
CGGGAAGTCCTGCGCTACAGCGGGGTTGCATCCGTCGTCGTCGCGGAGCTCGACGCGGCCGTCGTCGCGATGACGCAGCGTTATTTGCCGAGCCTGGCCGATGGCGCCTTCGACGATCCGCGCACCCTGCTCGCGCCAGGCGACGCCGTGGCCTACGTGGATACGGCACACGCGCACGGGGCGCATTTCGATGGGATCATCTTCGACTTGACGGAACCCGACGGGATCGCCGCGTCCTTGCATGGCGACGCCTTCTTCGCGCGTGTCAAGGACGTGCTGGCGCCCGGCGGCGCCATCGCGCTGCAACTCGGCGCGCCCTGGCACCAGACGGCGGCGGTGCGCCGGATGCTCGCGGCATTGCGGCGGCACTTCCGGATCGTCCGTCCGATGACCGCCTACGTGCCGCTGTACGGCGCGCTATGGGCCTTGGCCTGCGCCAGCGATACCGTCGACCCCGTCGCCCTGTCATCCCGAGCGGCCGCGAAGGCTCTGGTACAGCACGGCATCGGCCCGCTGCGCCATTACGACGGCGCTCGGCACGCATCGCTGTTTTCGCTCACGGCCGATGTTGCCGCCCTGCTCGCGTGACGGAACCGACAGGCGCGTGAACACGTCCAACGCCAAATCCGCGCGGCGCCGGCACGCCGCGCAGGTATATTTACCCTTGTAGCGCTCTGCGACGACGACAGGAGGCCCCCATGTCCGATTCCCGTCCGGCCCATGTGCCGTGGCTGACGCCGTACCTGACCGTGCGAAACGCGCGCAAGGCCGTAGACTTCTATCAGCGGGCCTTCGGCTTCACGCTGCACGATCAGGTCGACGACGACGGCGCCGTCATGCATGTCGAAATGTTCTACAAGGGACAGCTGATTCTGATGTTCGCGCCTGAAGGTGCGTTCGGGAGCACCGCGAAATCGCCGAAAAGCGCCGGCATCGAAGCTTCGCAGAGCTTTTACGTCTATTGCGACGACGTCGATGCGCATTACGCCCGCGCAACCGCCGAGGGCGCGCGCGGCATCATGCCGCCCGAGGACCAGTTCTGGGGAGACCGCTTCTGCCAGCTCGAGGATCCCGACGGCTACCGTTGGGGCTTCGCCAAGCCAGTGACCGCGCGTGCTTGAACGCGCGAGACGCGTCGCACCGCCGGAGCGGGCTTGAGCGGCGCGTAGGACGCTGCTACTCTGCGGGCAATCTCACCGCCGGCCCGTTCGCCATGCCACGCTTTTTCATCGATGCTCCCCTCGCCGCCGGCATGCCCGTCGAGCTTCCCGACAACGTGGTTCGCCACGTTCAAGTGTTGCGCCTGCAGGTCGACGACGCCATTACCCTGTTCAACGGCCAGGGCGGCGAGTATCGCGCCGGATTGCTCGAGATCGGCAAGAAACGCGCAACCGCACAGATTGTGGAACATGTGCCGGTGGAGGCCGAGGCGCCGTATCATGTCACGCTCGCCCAAGGTATCGCAGGCGGCGACAAGATGGACTGGCTGATCGAGAAGGCCGTCGAACTTGGCGTGGCGGCCATTCAGCCGATTGCGGCAGAACGTTCCGTCACGCGGCTCGACGGCGAGCGCGCGGTCAAGCGCGTTGCACACTGGCAGGCGATCGTCGAGGCCGCGTGCGAACAGTGCGGCCGCAATCGCGTCCCGGCTGTCCTGCCCATTCTCTCGTTGAACGAATGGTTACGCGGTGCCGCTACGGATTGTCATTGGCGTGTGCTATTGTCACCAAGAGCAGACGTCGGTTTCGATTCGTTGCCCATGCATGCGCCGCAAGACCGGGGCGCCCTGCTGTTCGGCCCGGAAGGCGGATTGACGGACAACGAAGAGATGGCAGCCCGAAAGGCCGGCTTTACCGGCATTCGGCTCGGGCGGCGGGTGTTGCGCACCGAAACCGCGGGCATCGCCGTGCTGGCCGCGCTGGCCGCCCGCTGGGGCGGCTGGTAGGCGGTGTTCGCCGGCATTCGCCCCGACACCGTTCACCCTCACCGCATTCCCTGTCGTTGCTGTCAGTTCCGGCCATTCCCGGCCACTTTGCAGTTCCACGCAGCCATCCACGGCCAATCAGGGCCACAAGGAGATCGCCATGGGCTTGCTCGATTCCATCCTCGGTTCGTCCGGCAATACCGGCAGCGGCGGCGGTAACACGCGTGCGCTGCTTCTGATGGGGCTGTTGGCGATGATCGCCAGCCGCTCGAGTCAAGCACAAGGGCCGGGCGGCGAAGGTGGTGGCCTGCTCGGTTCGCTGGGCAGTCTGCTCGGCGGTGCAGGCGGGGCCGGCGGCGCACTCGGCGGGCTCCTCGGCGGCGGTGGCGCGGCCGGCGGCCTCG
>NZ_CABPRZ010000030.1 GCF_902459695.1 Pandoraea terrae | reverse complement strand
AACCGGGAGGTGTTCGAAGAATCACTGCAGGTGATCAAGAAGGCCTGGGCCAACGACGTATTCAGCCACAAGGGCAAGCATTGGGAATTTCCGCCCAATGGGGGCTCGGCGGGCCACCCGGCGTATGCGGCATATGGCAAGGGGATGGATGCCGATGGCATCGTTCGTGAGATCGGCATCGCGCCGCGTTGTTATCAGAGTCCGCACCCGAGGATTTATGGGGGATTTGCCGGGAGCATGCGCACGGTGGATTTCTGGGCGCGCGAGGGAGGCAAGCCGATCGTGTTGTCGGGGGATCTGGATTTTTGCGAGACGCTGTGGAACCGCTATGCGGAGGTTGCCAAGGGCGCGGGTCACGAGGTGCCGCGCGAGGAGGTCGGCGCCTGGGGCGGATTCCTGATGCTCACCGATGACAAGGGGCGTGCGCAGGCGTTGATGGAGGAGCACAAATGGTTCTGGGACAAGTGGTTCATCCCGCACGGCCAGCGCATGCCCAACGTGCTGATGGGCACGGCCGAGGAGATTGCCGATCAGATCGGCAGGGCGCACGACCGGCTCGGTTTCAACGAGCTGTTCCTCATGTTCGGGCAGGGGCACCTGGACCCCGAACAGAACAATGAGGAACTGGAGAAGTTCATGCGGCTGGTCGCCCCGAGGTTCTCGAGCAAGGACGACGAAGGTACATTCGTCTAAGTATGCGGGACTTACGAGTCTAATTACTACCTGAAGGAGACATTACGGTGAAATGCGGAATTTTCCACACCCCTTATATCCTGCCAAAGCGCACAGCGCGCGAGGTATTTGATTGGTCCTTGCAGTTGGCAGTGGTGGCGGATCAGGAGGGATTCGCGGATTTCATGATCGGGGAGCACTACACCCTGGCGTGGGAGAACATTCCCTGTCCGGATATCGTCATCGGCGCGGCGGCGCCTCTGACAAAGAATATCCGGTTCGCTCCGATGGCGCACCTGCTTCCGTACCACAAGCCGGCCACCCTTGCGAGCAGGGTGGGCTGGTTGTCGCAGGTTCTCGAAGGGCGTTACTTCCTGGGGGTTGCGCCAGGCGGCCATCACACGGACGCCATTTTGCAGGGTTTTCCCGGCATCATGGAGTTGCAGCCGCAAATGTTCGAGGCCCTCGAACTCATGGAGCGCGTGTGGGAGCGCAAACCCTTCCAGCACAAGGGCACGTATTGCCAGGCGGGCTACCCGGGCGAAGCCGACTTCCCCGGATACGTCGTCGAGTACGCGGACAACAGCCCGTGGGGTGGCTGGAAAAACATGGAGGTGGCGGTCACCGGCCTGACCAAGAATTCGTCGTCGCTGAAATGGGCCGGCGAGCGCAATTACAGCCCGATTTCCTTCTTCGGCGGCACGGAAGTGATGAAGTCTCACTGGGATACCTGGGCAGCGGCTGCCGCATCCAAGGGCTTTGCGACTGATCGGTCGAGGTTTCGGATATGCCGGGACATCTTGATTGCTGACTCCGACGCAGAGGCCAAGCGTCGAGCCATCAACGGCGGCCTGGGCGAAAGCTGGCGAAATTATCTGGGTGCGATTTACAAAAAGTTCAATCTCTTCCAGGGCATCATCGACGACTCCGGTACCGGAATCCACCCGAGCGAGATCAATATGGATTTCCTCGCCGAGCACGTATGGCTGTGCGGCTCCCCGGAAACCGTGGCGCGAAAACTCGAACGTATCGCCGAAAAGGCCGGCGGGTGGGGCCAGATTGCAGCGAATTCCCACGACTATATCGACGATCTGCAACCCTGGATCGAGTCGTTGCAACGGCTGGCGCATGAGGTGGTACCCAAGGTAAGCGTACTTTAGACATCCGAAAGAAACGCGCAAACCCGGCATCGGGCATCGGCACGGGATCGCGCTTCGCCGACGAAGGGCGTCATATTCAGCCCAAGGCGCGGGGATTGTTCCGCCGGTGCCCCCGCGCAACACCGGACAAAGGGATTGATCGTGAAAACAGGACGAGCTGCGGTATTGGTAGAGGCGAACCGGGTCGAGACATGGGATGTGCCGGTTGTCGATCCTCAGCCGGGTGGCGCACTGGTGCGCGTGGTGCTCGGAGGCGTTTGCGGCAGCGATGCGCATATCGTATCGGGCGAGGCCGGACAGATGCCGTTTCCCATCATCCTCGGCCACGAGGGCGTGGGACGCGTCGAGAAGCTGGGCGACGGCGTCACCACGGACTATGCCGGTGTGCCTGTCAAGGCCGGGGATCTCGTTTACTGGGCGCCAATCGCATTGTGTCACCGCAGCTACTCGTGCACGGTGCTGGACGAAACCCCGTGCGAAAACTCCCAGTTCTTCGAGCATGCCAGGCGGCCCAACTGGGGCAGCTACGCGGACTACGCGTGGTTGCCGAACGGCATGGCATTTTATCGGCTGCCGGACCACGCGCAGCCGGAAGCCGTGGCGGCGTTGGGTTGCGCCTTGCCCACGGTACTGCGCGGCTTTGACAAGTGCGGGCCGGTGGGGCGCGGGGACACGGTGGTGGTGCAGGGCGCCGGTCCGGTGGGGCTGGCCGCGGTGTTTGTGGCGGCCCTGTCGGGAGCGAGCGAGATCATCGTTATCGATCAGGTGCCCGAGCGCCTGGCGGTGGCCATGTCGTTGGGCGCCACGGCGACCGTGTCGCTGAGCGGGACGGACGAAGCGGAGCGCCGCAGGCAAGTCTACGATCGCGTGGGGCCACGCGGGCCGAGCGTGGTCGTGGAGGCAGCAGGCGTGCTGCGGGCGTTTCCGGAAGGCGCGAACCTGACGGGCAGCCACGGCCGCTACATTGTGCTGGGCTTGTGGGGCGCCATCGGGACCGCGCTGATATCGCCGCGTGAGTTGACCACGAAAAACCTGCGCATCGGCGGTGCGACCTTTCCCAAACCGAAGCACTATCACGAGGCGATGCACCTGGCGGCTCGCATGCAGGATCGCTATCCGCTTGCCGGTCTGGTCAGCCATCGATTTGCCATCTCGCAGGCCAACGAGGCGCTCGAAGCGGTCAAGTCGGGCGCGGCAATCAAGCCCGTGATCGACCCGACGCTCTGAGCACGCGCAGAGGCACCGCCAGTGGAATGGTCCCCAACGTCCTGTCGTGAAGTCGTTGCCGTGGTGCTGACGCATCGCGGGCGGATCGGCCTGTTCCGCCGTAGCGACGGCGTGACGTGGGACACGGGGCTGTGGCACTGCATCACGGGGTACTTACCCTCGTGCGAGGATCCCCTGACTCAAGCGCTCGTTGAAATTGCTGAGGAAGCGGGTATCGCTGCAGCTGAACTCGAATTACAAAATACTGCCGTCGTGGAGCAACACGATTCTGAAGGCAATGTTTGGCGGATTCACGCCTTTCACTTTCAAAGCCTGACGGAAATCGTAACGTTGAATTGGGAGCACGACGCAGCGCATTGGTTCGACCCGGCCCAGTTGGGAATGATGCGTACCGTAATGTGGTTAGGGACGGTGTTAGGCGCGTTGTCGGTCACCGGATATCTCCAGGCGATGCCGGTATTGACACAAATGCAGAATCACGGAGAAGACACTTATGTCGAGAAGGCTTGAAGGAAAAATTGCCATTGTCACGGGTGGGGCACGGGGTATAGGCGAGGGCATTGTGGACCTGTTCGTCTCTGAAGGGGCGAAAGTGGTTGTCGGCGACATCAGCGAGGACGGTGCGGCACTGGAGCACCGATACGGTGCGGAGCATGTCGCGTTCAAACGGGCCGATGTTACACGTGAAGACGACATCGAGTCGCTGGTCGCGTTTTGTGCCGCACGGTTTGGTCGTCTGGACGTCATGGTCAATAACGCCGGGGCGCTCGGCGATCAGACTGCACTGCTCGAGCTGGATGCCGAGGGCTTCAACAAGACAGTCACGTTGCTGCTGCGCTCGGCAGCACTTGGACACAAATACGCCGGGCGTCAGATGATCGCGCAGGGCCAGGGCGGGAGCATCGTCACGGTCTCGAGCATTGCCGGGATCCAGGCAGGCTGGTCGGCGGCCTCCTACGACGCCGCGAAGGCGGGGCTGGTGCAACTGGCGCGCTCGGCGACGTATGAACTCGCGCCAAATGGCATCCGCTCCAATGTAGTTGCGCCGGGACTGATCCTCACGCCGATCATCGCCACCGTGTGCAAGATTCGTCCAGACCAGTACGACGAATTCATCGAATCGCTGGAGCAGCCATACGGGTCTGTCACACCGCTTCGCCGAGCGGGACATCCGCGCGACATCGCGGAAGCGGTCCTGTACTTTGCCTCCGATTACGCCCGCCATGTCACCGGGCAGACCCTCGCGGTCGACGGCGGCTTGACCTCCGTGACCGGAATCGACATCGCTGGAGTGGTGAACCGGGCGCTGGAGGCTTTCAATCAGCGGACCGGACGTGACGAGGCCAGCGAAGTCGGCTGGCTTCCGACCCGCCACAACTGAGAGGCGGCACGCGCGACACGCGTGCCGTCTGCACGGACGCGGGTTCCGTGGGAGCGGGATATTCCGGGCGCCCTCGGAATCCGCCGAAGTATCGGCAATCAGGGCGCCACGTCAGAGGCGTTCAGCGAACGCCGCAGTGCGAGGGGCCGCCGGCGGCGATTTCCAGCGCTTGAAGAATCGCTGACCGCCCGGCACCGAGCCGAATGGCGTTGAGCAGATGCAGGCGCATCCCCGGAAGGTAGCGGTGGGTAGGGGTTGCGTCGACGGCCATCGAAATCAGTTCCTTGGTTACGGCACTGAGCGTGCCAGTCTTCCACGGCACGGCACAGTAGTGGAAAAAGGCTTCGAACGCTTCGGGTGACAGTCGCAGCAGTGCGTCGAGAAATCCCGGCACCTCGCGTTCGAACGAATCCCAATACGAATCGTCGCCTACGTGCTTGGCCCAAAGGTTCGAGCGTTGCTCGTCGAGTGGTGCTGTCATCGCGTCGTGCCCTCGATCGCGCATCAAGCGGGCGAGCCTGCGGGATCCCTCCATCAGCGAATGGACCCCCAGCCCCGACACAAGCACCAGCACTTCATGGATCTGCGCGCCGCTCGCCCCCGCCGCCAGTGCGCGCTCCGCGAAGCGTTCGAATCCGGTCATGTCGAGGGTTGTGACCGACGCACGCACCGCCAGCTCGATCAATGCCTGCGTCCGTTCATTGAGAGGATCGCCGTTTTCTACAGAACGCAGAAGTGCGAGCGCCTCGGTACGAATGTCATCGAGGGAAACCATGTTCGTGCCTGTTGTGAGCGATGTTCAGGCCATGTTGCCATAAGCACGGGATCTTGGTCAACGCAAACGTTGATAAATTCGTGCCGACCGGGAATCCTGTCAAGCCGCGGCGCAGCGGCCGCGTTGCATGCATTCACACATCCGTTGCAATCCTAGTTGACACTTGTGTTGACTGCGCATATTCTCAACACAAATGTTGACTGAGGGTGGAGGCCCCGATGAATCTTCAAACGAACGAAGCGAACGTGCAGCAGCTTGTTTTCGCCGAACAGATCCAGCGGCTGCTTTTTGACTACGCGTTTCACCTGGACATGAATCACCCGGCGGAGCTGGCGAATCTGTTCGTCGAGGACTGCCTGGTGGTCTATGGCCCGAACTTCGGTGCCGCGGGGCGCGAGGCGTACGCGAAGACGCTGGAAGGGATCGGGACCTTCTTCGAGGCGACCAGTCATCACGTCTCGAACGTCAGCATCGACTTCACGGGCGAGAACGAGGCGAGCGTGCGCTCGGTGCTGTATGCGTGGCACCGCTACCGCAAGCAGCGGCCTGACGGAATCCTGTGGGGGCAGTATCACGATGTGGTTGTTCGCGTCGATGGTCAGTGGCGATTCAAGCGGCGTGAGTTGCGCACGACGGGTGTGCAGGATTTTCACGTCAAGGAAATGATCCCGATCGGTCGGGCCTGACACCCCATCCCCGAGAAATAAAAAAATCCAGGTGTCGGGGAGTGTCTGGACGAGAAGTGTCTGCGGGTGGTCAGTAGTGCCATAAGTTCAATAAAGGAGACAGCATGAGCAACAGGCATCACCGTTCTTGCGGTATAGGGACGCTCAAGGCAACGGCGTTAGCCGCGGCATTGCTTGGGATGACGGGTGCGGCGCACGCCTATAAGTTCGAGACCGGCGGCGATTGGGATGTCAATCTCGACACCTCGGTGCAGTACACGGGGGGATGGCGTGCGCAGAAGCTGAACAACTACATCGGCAATCATCCGTTCTTCGCCGAGGGCGACTACAAGTTCGCCAATCAGGGCGATATGGTGACCAACCGTGCGCAGGCACTGGTAGAGCTTCAGGGCGTCTATCAAGGCTGGACGGGATTCCGCCTTTCGGGATCGGCCTGGAAGGACTTCGCCTATTCAGATACGGTCAAGACGAATCCGAACCCGGCATTTTCAACGTTCCTGTCGTACCCAAGCGGCCAATATACCGGTGCGACCAAGAAATACCACATTCAGGGCGGTGAGCTGCTGGATGCCTTTGTATTCGCCAATGGCAAGGTCGGGGATACGCCGGTCTACGGGAAGTTCGGGCGCCTGACGCAATTCTGGGGCAACGCATTCTTCTTTGGCTTCTCGAACATCGCCTATTCGCAGTCCCCGATTGATTTCATCAAGGGATTCTCCCAGCCTGGCTCCGAGGTCAAGGAACTGTTCCTGCCGCGAACCCAGGCGCTCGTGACCGCTCAACTGACGCCGGAACTCTCGGTCACCGGCCAGTATTTTCTCGAGTTCGAACCGAACCGCTATCCGGAGGGGGGCACCTATCTGGGCTCGTTCGACATCCTGTATCGCGGGCCTCAGAGTGGCGGCGCGCTTGCGGGCGCATTTGGCGGACCGGTCACTGCCGGCAGAGATGACCAGCCAAAGAACCTCAACAACAATTTTGGCGTGAAAGTGGCATGGTCGCCGGAGTGGGCGAAAGGCGATCTCGGCTTCTACTATCGCCAGTTTGACGAGGTGCATCCATGGGCGCTTGCCGATATCGGAGCGGCAGGCGGAGGCGCGGTCCATCTCTCGTATGCGCAAAAAGTCAAACTCTTGGGTATGAGCTACGAGCGGACTTTCGGCCCGATCAGCACGGGCTACGAGGTCTCGTATCGGCAAAATACGGCGCTTAACAGTGCGTTCACAAACGGGATTCCGGGTGTGCCGACCACGCAGGGTGCAACCGGTAATCTCTTCAACGTCGTTGCAAACGCGCTCGTGCAGCTCGGCACCACGCCCCTTTGGGACACCGGCACCCTGATTGCCGAGCTGAGCTACACGAACCTGTTGAAGGTGACGGGCCACCCTGAGCTTTTCAACGGCGTCGGCCACGCCGCGTGCACGACCAACAACAAGTGGGATGGCTGCGCGACCAAACAGGCGCTTGCGCTGGCCGTACTGTTCGAGCCGCAGTGGCTGCAGGTATTTCCCGGATGGGATATGAGCGCGCCGCTGTCTTACACCATCGGTCTCAAGGGGAATCCCGCCTATGCCGCGGGCGGTTTCTACGCTCAGGGCACCAACATTTATTCGGCGGGCGTCAAGTTTACCTACAAGTCGAACACGACGATCACTCTGGCCTATAACGGCTACTACTGGCACCACGGTCCGACCACGAACGTGCCGGGTTTGGGGACATCCTACGCGGGTTTTGGAGGAAATGGCCCGGTTTCACTCAACGACAGGGGATGGGTGAGCTTAACGCTCAAAAGCTCATTCTGAACGTGCTTAATTCAGGAGACTGACGTGTCAAAACGACTGCTTGCAATGAAATTCTGCTTGGCTGCTGGCATGAGCGCATTGGTCGCTGCCGGCGCGATGGCCGCTGTTACCGCCGATGAAGCCAAGACGCTTGAAACCACGCTGACCGGGTTCGGTGCGGAGAAGGGGCCCAATGCCGATGGTTCGATTCCGGCTTATACGGGCGGTATCGAGAAGGTGCCGGGCTATGATCGCAAGACCTCGGCCAAGTATGTCGATCCGTTCGCCGGTGAAAAGCCGTTGTATTCGGTCAGTGCGAAGAACCTGGCGCAGTATGAGGCCATGGTCACGCCGGGAACCAAGGCGCTCATGACGACGCATCCCGATTTTCGGATCGACGTGTACCCGACGCACCGTAGCGTGCGTTATCCCGCCTGGGTGCTCGAGAACACCCTGAAGAACGCGACCACGGCCAAGCTGTCCGGAGACGTCGAGGGCGATGCCGTGACGGGTGCCGATAAGGGTGATCTGCCCTACCCGGGGGTCTTCTTCCCGATTCCGAAGAACGGCTACGAGGTGATGTGGAACTTCAAGATGCATTTGAAGCCCGCCGTCACCCACCTGTTGGCGCATGCCTACCTGGTCGATGCCGCAGGCGGCGTAAGTTCCATGTCCGTACCGGACGAGCATTTCGTCGCGCCTTGGTACGACGTGAAAAACAAGCTCCGGTCCGAGACGTTCAATTCAATACTGGGCTTTAATGCGCTGCAGGTCGCGCCTCCATCCTCTGCGGGCGTGGTCTTCCTGAACTACTACCTGCCGACCGGTAAGGACGGCGGGCAAAAGGTATGGTTCTATACCCCGGGGCAGCGGCGAATCCGGATGGCGCCCGAGTTTGCGTATGACGTGCCGATCGCAGCTTATGGCGGCGCGATCCTTTGGGACGAAATCTTCGGCTTTGTCGGCCGCATGGACCGCTTCGACTTCAAGCTGGTGGGCAAGAAGGAAATGCTGGTGCCTTACAACGATTTCCGCATTACGAACACCTTGTCGAAGAAGGAAGACTACCTGGAAAAGAAGTTCGTGAACCCGAGCGCTCTGCGGTTCGAAAAGCATCGGGTCTGGGTAGTGGATGCCACGCGCAAGAGTGGTGCCCGCCATGTCTATAGCCGGCGCACCTTCTACATCGATGAGGACTGCTGGTGCATGGTCTCTCAAGAGACGTACGACAATGCCGGCAAGATCTGGCGGGTTTTCCATAACACGCCCTACCCGACCTATGACGTGGGTGGCGTGAATGGTTTCGGATGGATTACGTACGATCTGATCAAGGGTAACTATTTCACCACCAACATGACGGGAGAGCCGGACAGCTTTTCCCGCAGCTATGAGACTGCGGAAGGCTTGAGAATCAACCTCACGCCGCAGTCGGTGGAAGCGGCGGGCGTGCGCTGATCCGGCCTGCACGGGCGGTCCGTTTTCACACGGACTGCCCGTTTTTTTCTCTGCCCGGCGGCGCCATCGTCATCGAGAGACTGTTTCAGAATGCAGCGAAGCGGTAGTTACCATGCAAACATATTCACGTAGAACCTTGATCCGCACCCTCTGCGTCGGTGCGCTTCTCGGCACGGCGATCGCGCCGATGCCGACGTGGGCGGAGCCGAAGTTCCAGGATCCGCTGGACCTTCCCGCGCAGATGCGCAATGGCATCAGCACGCGCCCGATGTTGTCCGTGGCGCGGGCCGGTGATGCGTTGGTGGCGGTCGGATCGCGGGGCCTGATCATGCGATCGGCAGACCAGGGCAAGACCTGGACCCAGTCCGCGGTACCGGTGCAAAGCGATCTGCTTGCCGTTCATTTCCCGAATCCGAGCGACGGATGGGCGGTGGGGCATGACGGGGTGATCCTGCATACCTCGGACGGCGGCAAAAGCTGGACAAAGCAACTGGATGGTCGAATCGCATCCGGGGTATTCAAGCAATATTACGGAGCCGGCGCCGCCGATCCCGCGACACAGGCAGCCGCCTCGCAAATCGAGCGGAATTTCAAGGCGGGTCCGACCTTGCCGTGGCTGGACGTCTGGTTCGACGATGCCGACAGAGGTTTCGTCGTGGGCTCGTTCGGCATGATCGCGGCAACGGTGGATGGCGGCAAAACCTGGGAGCCTTGGCTGCATCGGATCGACAACGAAAAAGGGCTGAATCTGAACGCCGTACGAGGCCTCGGGGGGAATCTCTATATCGTCGGTGAACATGGCATGGTCTATCAGCTGGATCGGGCAAACCGGCGCTTCCGGAAGACCGCGACCGGGTATGCGGGCAGTTTCTTCGGCATCGTGGGCAATGCCAACTCGCTACTGGCATTCGGCCTGCGCGGGGTGGTGTACCGCAGCGACGATGGCGGCAGCCGCTGGGAGGCGCTCAAGATGCCCGCCGACGCCACCGTTACGTCCGGGGCCGTGAATGGCGATGCGGGCAACTTCGTGCTGGTCAATAGCGCGGGCCAGTTCCTTATCGGTGATAGGGACGGGCGTTCGTTCAAGGTGGTTCATGCCGCCAGTCCGATGCGCTACACCGGTCTCGCCCTGATCAATCACACCGCCGCGGTCGTCACCGGTCTGGATGGCGCGCGAACCGAAATGCTTTCCGGCACCGGCCAGTAGGCCGGTGCGTGGCGACAATCTATCCAAGGTTCCATAGACTATGACAGCCCCGACACCCCAATTGGATGCGATGCCGGTTGTCGCGTCCCGAGATGACTTCGACAAGGCCTCAGGCGTGCTGCTTGAGCGCGTAATCTTCAACAATCGATTCCTGATTCTGGCGGCATGCGTCTTGCTGACAGTGTTGCTGGGTTTCGCGGCATCGAAGCTGAAAATCAACGCCAGCTTCGAAAAAATGATGCCGTTGTCGCACCCGTTCGTGCAAAACTATCAGCAAAATGCCGGTTCGCTGCGCGGACTGGGCAATTCCGTGCGCATCGTCGTGGAGAACACCAAGGGGGATGTTTACGATCCGGCATACCTGGCCGTCCTGCGCAAGATCAACGACCAGGTCTTTCTGATTCCCGGCGTCGACCGCTCGTACATGAAGTCGCTCTGGATGCCGGTGGTCCGATGGACCGAAATCACCGAGGAGGGCTTCAAGGGCGGCCCCGTCATGCCGGACAGCTATGATGGGTCGGCCGGCAGCCTCGCGAACTTGCGCCAAAACGTGAGTCGTTCCGGAATCATCGGGTCGCTTGTGGCCAACGATCAGAAATCGAGCATGATCTTCGTGCCCCTGCTGGAAACCGACGCGGCAGGCAACCCGCTCGATTACCGGGCCTTCCACGAAGCGCTATCCAAAATTCGCAAGCAGTACGAGAAGGACGGCGTACGCATCTATGCCATCGGCTTTGCGCAACTGGTTGGCGATCTGATTCACGGACTCATCGGAGTATTTACTTATTTCATATTCGCGGCCCTGATCGCCACGGCCATCATCCTGCTCTATACGCGCTGTGTCAGAAGCACATTGCTGGTCGTGTTCTGTTCGTTGATGGCCGTCGCCTGGCAACTAGGCTTGATGCGGCTGTTCGGATTCGTACTGGATCCGTATTCGGTGCTGGTGCCGTTTCTCATCTTTGCCATCGGCGTGTCGCACGGCGCGCAGAAGATGAACGGGATCATGCAGGATATCGGACGCGGCACCGACCGCTATGTCGCCGCCCGATATACCTTCCGCCGCCTCTTTCTGGCGGGCATGACGGCACTGCTGGCCGATGCCGTCGGCTTCGCCGTTCTCTCGGTTATCGACATTCCGGTCATTCGGGGCCTGGCGATTTCGGCCAGTATCGGGGTGGCGGTGCTGATCTTCACCAACCTGATCCTGCTGCCTGTCCTGCTGTCCTATACCAGCGTGAGCCCGCGTGCGGCGCAGCGCAGTTTGAAGGCCAGCGAAGGGGACCACCCTCTGCCGCGCTGGTTTGGACGATTCACGCGGCCTCGTTGGGCCGCCGGCGTGCTGGTCTTTACCGCCATCCTGACCACCGGTGGCTTCCTGACCGCACGCCACCTGAAGATCGGCGATCTCGATCCCGGCGCGCCCGAATTGAGGGCGGATTCCCAATACAACCGGGACAATACGTTTGTCACTGGTCACTACAAGCTGTCGAGCGATCAATTCGCCGTCATTGTCACCACGCCTGTCAATGGTCTGCTCAGCTTCGAGACGCTGCTGGAAATGGACCGTCTGGAGCAGCAACTGCGTGAAATCCCCGGGGTTCAGACGACGGTCTCGGCCGCAAGCCTGGCACGGCTGTATACGTCCGCGGGATTCGAAGGCTCGGAAAAATGGGTCACGATCAATCGCGACACGTTCGTCATCAACGACGCGATCAACTACGTCTACGACTCGAATCCCGAGATGCTCAATGACAGCCGCTCGGTGGCGCCAGTCGTTGCCTTTCTGTCCGACCACAAGGCCGAAACGCTCCAGCGGCTGGTGCAGACCGTCCAGGCGTTTGCCGAAAAGCACAACACGGCGGAGCGTAAATTTCTCCTGGCGGCCGGCAATGCGGGCATCGAGGCGGCGACCAACATTTCGGTTTCCCACGCTAATCGCACAATGCTTTTTTATGTGTATGCGGCGGTGGTGCTGTTGTGCTTCATTACATTTAGAAACTGGCGCGCGGTGGTCGTGGCGGTCCTCCCTCTCATTGTGACCTCCATTCTGTGCGAAGCACTCATGGTAACGCTGGGCATCGGCGTCAAGGTGGCAACCCTCCCGGTAACAGCGCTGGGCGTTGGCATTGGCGTCGATTACGCACTCTATCTACTGAGTGTCCAGCTGGTGGAACAGCGGCGCGGGATGTCGGTGGCCGATGCCTATGGCAAGGCGCTGGTATTTACGGGCAAGGTGGTGGCGTTGATCGGCGTGACGCTCGCTGCCGCAGTCATCACCTGGGTCTGGTCGCCGATCAAGTTCCAGGCCGATATGGGGATCCTCCTTGCGTTCATGTTTCTCTGGAACATGTTTGGCGCCCTGATCGTGGTGCCCAGTCTTGCAACATTCCTGCTGCGTTCGGCCACGCCGCGGAGCGAGGCGCCGGTCGATACCCAGGGCGAGCGGGCCGCAGGGCCATTGCGCAGCGCACATGAGGGGGACGAGGAGACACGATCGGAATCGCCGCTACCGTCTGACGTCGCAGCACAAGCACGATCCGCGTGATGGCGAGGAGAATTCACGTCCGCGAACGGCGGCAGCGGTGTGAACGCCTCGCGCCAGCACGGGACTCACATCGTGACAAGGGATAATGCGCGGATGAAGCGTCTGGGCAAATGGCGGTGGGCTGGCAAACGGTCCATTGCCAGCGTCCCGCTTCATTCGCCGTGGACAGCGTCGTTATTCCTGGATTCCAGTGCCACGTTTAGCGCGTCCATGAACGCATCGAGCTTGATCGGCTTGGTCAGGTACCGGAAGAATCCTGCCTTCATGCCCTTTTTGATGTCGTCCGGCATGGCGCTCGCACTGAGGGCAATGACGGGAATGTGCGCTGTTGCGGGGTCTGTGCGCAGAATTTTCAGGGCTTCGACGCCGCTGATATCGGGCAAGTGGATGTCCATCAGGATCACCTGCGGCAGTGCGGCGCGCGCAAGTTCGATGCCGAGTCGCCCGGTCGCCGCAGTCAGCAAGCGCATGTCGGCGCGGCGCGCGATAAGTTGCTCGACAAGCTTCAGGTTGGCCGGGTTGTCCTCGACATAGAGCAGCGTGTGCACGGACGCGCCGTCCTCGACTGGCGCTTTGGCAGGCGCGGCGGGTTCGGCGCCGGCCGCTACGATCTGCGGGGCGGGCGCCGAGTCCATTTCGATCCAGAACACGCTGCCCGCGCCGACCGTACTTTCCACGCCAATGGCGCCGCCCATCAGTTCGATGAGGCGCTTGGCCACCACGAGGCCGATGCCCGTACCTTCCTCGGGGCCGGCCTCCTGTCCGAGACGATTGAATGGCTGGAAGAGCTGTGCCAGCTGTTCCGGCGACAATCCGGCGCCGGAATCTTGGACGCTAATGCGAACGCGGTCCGGCGTGCGCATGCCGCGCATCACCTCGACCGTGCCGCGCTCGCGGTTGTATTTGACCGCGTTCGAAAGCAGGTTGATGAGAATCTGTTTCAAGCGGGTCCGATCGGCACGCACAAAGCAAGGGACCTCGAACCTGGGAAAGCCCATGCGAATGCCACGCTGTTGCGCCAGCGGCTCAACCATGCTTTCGCATTCGCGCATGGCGTCGGCCAGCGACACCGTTTCCGGCGATAGCGACACCTGCCCGGACTCGATCTTCGCGAGATCGAGGACTTCATTGATCAGTTCGAGCAGGTGCCATCCGGCCCGCAGAATCTGATCGATGCTGGCCCGCTGGGACGGCGTCGGCGGCGGGGAATCGGATGCCATCAGTTGCGCGAAACCGAGGATCGCATTGAGCGGGCTGCGCAACTCGTGACTCATGCTGGACAGGAAATCCGATTTTGCGCGGTTGGCGCGTTCGGCCGCCGCCCGCGCCTGCTTTTGGTCCTCGATGTCGGTACAGGTGCCAAACCACTTGACGAGATTTCCATCGACGTCTTTAGCCGGCAATCCGCGGGCAAGAAACCATCGATAGACGCCATCGGAGGCTCGCTTCAAGCGGAATTCAATCTCAAATTCGCAGCCCCTTTCCAGGGCGCTCGACCAGCGATCGATGGTGGGTTGCAAATCATCCGGGTGGAATGCTGGCTCCCAACCCCAGCCTTGGGTTTGCTCAATCGTGAGTCCTGTATAGGTGACCCACGGTTGGTTATAGTATTCGACCCCGCCTTCCGGGTTGGCTGTCCACACCATTTGGGGCATTGCATCTATGAGCGATCTAAAGCGCCGTTCGCTCTCGTCAATCTCGCCGTCCGAAAGCGCCGGCCCCGGAAAACAAGGCAACTTTGCCGATGCATGCACATGTGGTTTTCGCATGATCCGCTACCCAAATATGCGTAAATTTATATGATAGTGCAGCCTGGCCACGTCGCGACGTGCCATGCGCGGGGTACGCGTGCGCGTCTACCTATCCAGGTTGCTAGCTATTCTCGCCTGCCGGTGCTTTCTAGACTGGGGCACGGCCTATCGGTTGCCGCCGCCATGTCCCGACGTCCCGACCGACATGCCGCGCGCGGGGCGTGCTGCTGGCAATGCGCCCGCACGATTTCCGTCAAACCTCATTGTGGAGCGCATATGTCCCAAGTCACGGATGTGCTGGTCGCGATCGACACGAAGACGATTCTCGACCGCTACGGCAGGAACAGCAGCATCAGCAATCCGCCGCTCATCGATTTCAAGCACGTCTTCATGATTGTCACCCAAGGCAATGTGGTGAGCGGTCAGGCGGGCGGCGAACTCGATGTCGCCGCTACCATCGGCGACGTGATTCGTTGGCGTGAATGCTCGCTGTCGCTCGGCTTCGAGCAGCAATGCATTTTCTACAAATTCATCGGTAATCAGGGCAACGAATTGATCTCGCCGCCGTCGTCGCGCGAGTCGGAAGTCTGCATCCCCGTCCCGAATCCGCAAGATCCGACCAAGCCGAAGAAACAGATGGTGTCGAACTATTTCTGGTCGTGTGAAACGCTCAAACGCGGCCGCGTCACGTATCACTTCCAGTTCATGATCCTTGATCGAAGCGGGAAGCTGTGCGGCTGCTATCAATGGGATCCGTTCATCAGCATCCGCAACGACTGACGTCCATCGGGCGCCATGGCGCCCCGCGCGCGCCGGCGCGGCTTGCGGCGCGCGCGTGCGACACGTTCGCACGCCAACCACAGGAGTAACGATGTCTTCGACACAATCGTGTTCCCGGGACTCGGCGCAGATCGTCGACGTCCTGCTCGCCGTCGACGTACTGACTTTGCTCGCCCGGTATCCCGGCGCGAGCCGCGATCCCGGCATGCCGACCCCGGTCGATGGGGAAGCGTCTTTTGTCCTTGCACCGTCGATGCAAGGCATCGAGGCGGACCGGGCAGGCCGGCTGCGCGTGTGCGCCGCGGCGGGCGCGAAGCTGCGGCTGCGCGCGACAGCGCTGGCCTTGCGGGGCGAACATGCGGTGCTGCTCAGCGAGGTTCGGCAGCCGCAAGACAGTCGCTCACTGTCGAGCCCGTCGTCTGAAGTGGATGCGCACGCGGAGATCGGCGTGCCGCAGGCGCAGCATCCTGAGCGGCCGCTACGCCGGCCGGCCGTCGACCACTTCTGGCAAATGTCCGTCCTGGGGCAGGGGCGGGGGGAGTTTCGTGTCGGCATCATGCTGACCGGACGTGACGGCGTACCGCTGGGCTGCTTTCGGTTTTCGTTGGCTTACGAGATTTCCGAATAGCGTCCTGCGGCATCGATCCGGCGCCGGGATCTGCGCGTGCCGGCACGCAGGGCCTCCCGCGCCGCTGAAGTTCTTGTTAGGATGATCGCACGCGCGTGACGGCGGCGACGCCTCGCACGCGATCTTCCCGCCCCCCACGACCGGCCCCCCGCAACCGGCATTCGCGCGCCTGTGCGAAGGCCTCTGAAATGGCGAGGTGGCATGGCATCCGGTGCACTGACCTTCTGTCATTGGCTGCGGCATCTGGAATTGGCCGCGCAGCGTGACGTCGAATCCTGGTTCGCTGCCCTGACGACGCTGTCGCGCGGCTTCGGCTTTCAGCACACGGCGTTCGCCGTCCTGCCACGGCAGGGGACCTGCGAACAGGCGACGTTCGCGTGCAGCACGTATCCCTCCGATTGGCGCCGCCGTTACCGGGAATGCGATTTCGCACAGATCGACCCGCTCGTCGCCCATGCGCGCGAGCATGCCGTGCCGCTGGTGTGGACATCGCGCCAGTATGCCGGCCCGGAACAGCGGGCGCTTTACGCCGAAGCGTGCCGCCACGGGTTGCGTACCGGCGTGTTGTTGCCAATGCACGGCCCGGGGCTGTCGCCAGGCATGCTTTGCCTGGCGACGCGCGAATGCGCGCAGCCGCGCGTGCTGGCCCGCCTGACCCAAACGTTGCCGTCGCTCGCCCTGCTTCGCGACGCCGCGCAGGAGAGCGGGCGGTGTTTTGTCGAGCAGCACGCCAACGAGGCGGCGCCGCGTCTTACGCCACGCGAACGGGAATGCGTGACCTGGGTCGCACATGGTAAGTCGACTTGGGAAATTTCTCGTATCTGCGGATGTTCCGAAGCGACCGTCAACTTTCATATGGGCAACGTTCGGCGCAAATTCGGTGTGACCTCACGCAACGTCGCCGCACTCAAGGCGGCGACCATGGGCATGCTGGAGTTGCCTTGATCGTAGCGGCATTTCCGGCAGCGGCACGCGGCAATCGAAACGGCAGCGCGATAAAGATGCATCTCGTGGCCATGTTAAACTGGCGACGCCCCTTTTTGCGTGCCTTCATGCGACTGACCGACCATACCGACTACAGCTTGCGCACCTTGATCTACGCCGCGGTTCACCCCGGCGAGCTGGTGCACGTTCAATCGGTCGCAGACGCTTTCGACATTCCCAAGAACCATCTCGTCAAGATCGTCCAGAAGCTCGGGCAAGCCGGGTTCCTGCATACGGTACGCGGGCGCGCCGGCGGAATCCGGCTTGGGCAACCGGCCGAGGCGATCAATCTTGGCGCCGTTGTCCGGGCCATGGAGCCCGATTTCGCGCTCGTCGAGTGTTTCCAAAGTGAAGGGAATGCATGTGTCATCACGCAGGCCTGCGGCTTGCGCGGGGTGTTGGGCGAAGCGCTGGGCGCCTACTTCAAAGTACTCGACCGCTATACGCTGGCGGATCTGACGACCCAACCGGCTACCCTGCAGCGATTGCTGGGCGAGGCGGTTACGTCTTCGGTGCCGCTCGCCGCCGTTACCGTCAAGGGCAAGTCCCCCCGGTAGCTGTCTTCAATCACCCGCATCGCCATCGATTCGGCGCGGCAGGGGCCGGCGCGAGGGTTCATGCGCTCAACGCTGCTTCAGCGCTTCCTTGAGGCGGCTCGGCGAATCGGTCATCACCGCGTCGATGCCGAGCCTGGCGGCGGCGTCGTAAGCTTGCGGCGTCTCCACGCCGAATGCCACGATGTGTACGCCGCCCTGCGACTTGAAACACTGGACGGCGGCAGGCGTCCACCAGTGTGCGTCCACTTTCGAGACACCCTGGCCCAGCGTGAAGTGTTCAACGACCTCCACCTGGCGCTCAAACTCGATGCCGGCCCATGTGCCCGGGGCCGGCGGCGACAGGCATGCGCCGCCAAGCGCTACGCCGACGAGGCGGTTGCGCGTCGCATCGCGCGATTCGAACAGTTGCGCTTGCGGGCGACGAACCCGCATGCGATCCGTCGCCTCGGCATCGGTTGAGTACAGTCGTGTGCGTGGCCACGCGCCGGTGTCGTCGAGCACCTTGGCAACCGCTTCGACGAGCGGCGCGGCAGGGGCCTGTTTCATGTCGAGCAGGATGGGCACTGACGGCGGCACGGCCGCAATCGCCTCGCGCAAGGTCGGGATCGCCACCGGATGGTCGCGGAACGGATAGACAGGCGCGCCGTCCGCCCCTTTGCGGGTAAATGCGTAACCGGCGTTGAGCGTGCGCAGTTCGGCGTAGTCGAGTGCATTGACTTTGCCGCGGCCATCGGTCAGTGCCGCCAGATCGGCCGGACGGTACATCACGGGCACGCCGTCGCGTGTGATCTGCACCGTCATCCAAAGCGCGTCGGCGCCATTCTCCAACGCACTGGCGAAGGCCGGCAGGGTGTTTTCAGGCATGTCGCCCGTGCCGCCGCGATGGGCAACGATCAGCGGATTTGCCGATGGCTGCGGCGTGGCGGGGGCCGCGTGTACGGAGATCGTCACGCAAGCGGCCGACACGCAGGCCAGCAGGCCAACCGTGGCGACACGGCCGAGCAGCGGCAAACCGGTGCGCGTGAGTACCATGGCACACGCGGGAGCGCGCGGCGTCGAATGTGGGAGCGTCATCATATGCATCAAAAGCTTAGCGATGCCCGGTGACATTGCAGTGACGATCGAATCCGTTCAAATCAACTGCCGCGCGCCGCTGGCGAGGCAGCCCAGGCCGGCGAATGCCGCGCCCCATGCCAGCGCAAGCGTCGGGCCATGCGGTCCCGCGATACCGAAGCTTAACGCGACAAGCGCTGCACCACTGGCCTGCCCGAGCAGCCGCGCCGTACCGACCATGCCGCTCGCGCCGCCGCTGCGTTCGGGTGGGGCGCTCGCCATGAACGCCTTGAGGTTCGGTGACTGGAAAAAGCCGAAACCCAGACCGCATAGCGCCATGCGCCAACTGATGTCCCACACGGCGGCGTGTTCCGGCATCAACGCCAGCAGCGTCATGCCCGCACACAGCATGGCGAGTCCGATCGCGCCGAGCGCACCGGGCGGATAACGATCCGACAAGCGTCCTGCGATCGGCGCCACGGCGGCCACGAAAAATGGCCATGGCGTCATCAGGAAGCCGGTCTCGATCGGGCTGCGGTGCAGCACGTTCTCGAAATAGAACGGCAGCGAAACGAGCCCGAGCCCCTGCGTCGCAAACGCGCAAATCGCGGTGACCGTCGCCAGCGCGAACATCGGCAAACGGAACAGGTCCACGGGCAGCATCGGCGCACGATGACCGCGTTCGCGGCGAATCAGCAGCAGCGCACTCACCACCGCGCCGGCGAATGCGAACGACGTGGATACCGCGTCGGCTCGTTGCGCGGCCTGTCCCAGCGCGAAAATCAGCAACGCAAACGTCAACACGTTGAGCAGCGCGGCGACAATGTCCGGCCGGTGGGCGCTGCGCGGCGTTGCCGGCAGATGCGTCCGGCCGAGCAGCAACGCGAGCAGGCCTGTCGGAATGTTGATCAGGAACAGCCATGGCCACGTCCCGATCGACAGGATGACGGAGGCCAGCGTCGGGCCGATCGCGAATGAAATGCCGACGACCAACGCGTTCATCCCCATGCCGCGCCCCAGCCGATGGGGCGGATAGAGAAAGCGGATCAGCGCGATGTTCACGCTCATGACCGCCGCCGCCCCGACGCCTTGCAACACGCGCGCCGTCGCCAGAAAGCCGAGCGAGGGCGCGAGGGCGCACAGCAGCGAAGAGAGCAGGAACACACTGATGCCACTGATGAACACCCGCTTGTGGCCCACGCGCTCGCCGAGCGAGGCGAACGGCAGCAGCGTGGCGACCATGGCGAGCTGGTAGGCGTTGATGATCCATACGGACGCCGAGGGCGTCGTGCGCAGGTCGATCGCCATTTGCGGCAGGGCGGTGTTGGCGATGGCGGTATCGAGACTCGCGAGCGACACGGCGAGCAGGATCGCCGCCATCGCCTTGCCGCGGCCGGCGGCCGGTGCGTCGGGCGCCAACTTCGGCTGCGCCGGCGGCAACGCGATTTCGGCAGCGGTTTCGGAGACAGGCAGCATGATCGTCAGCCCTGCGCGATGATTTGGCGGATGGCTTGCTCGAAGACGTCGGCCGGTTGACCGCCGGATATCAGGTGCCGGTTGTTGAAGATGATCGACGGTACCGAACGGATGCCGAGGCCTTGATAGTGCGCCTCGAGCGCGCGCACCTGATCGGCGTATTCACCGGACGCGAGGATCTCGCGCGTGCGGGCGGGATCGAGCCCGGCGGCGGCGGCGGCAGCGACGAGCACCTCGGGGTCGCTGGTCTGCTTGCCTTCCGTGAAGTACGCCTTGAACAAGGCTTCCTTCAGCGCCTGTTGCTTGTCATTGCCGATCGTCGACGCCCAATGCAGCAAACGGTGCGCGTCGAATGTGTTGTACGCGTGTGTGCGCAGGTCCATTCGCATCGGAAAACCGACCGATTCGGCGCGCGCCGTGATGTTCGCCTGATTCTGGGCGAGTTGTTCGGGCGAGAGACCATATTTGCGCGAAAGATAGTCGGACAGCAGCATGCCTTCGGGCGGCATCTCCGGATTGAGCTCGAACGGGCTGAAGTGCAGGTCGACATCGACGTCGGCACCCAGGCGCGCGATGGCTTGCTTGAGCGAGGCGAGGCCGATGGCGCACCAGGGGCAAGCGACGTCCGAGACGAAATCGATCTTGAGGGAAGTGGTCATGATGAACTGACTGAACGAATGGAACTGACGATCGGGGGGACGCGGGTTCCGGATGCGGCCGCTAGCGGCGCATCGCCCGCAACGGCGAAATCGTCGCATAAATCGGGGCAGCGTGTCGGCAGGCGCCGCGATCGTCCGAAAAGGCTGATGTGGCGGTGCAGCACGCCGTCGGGCGCCGCCATGCAAGCGGTTTCGTCTGGCAAAACATTCATCGCTCAGACGTGTCTCCCGCGGCGGGGTTCGCCTCGGGGACTTTAGGGGGACGCGGGCTGTTTACGCTCCGGCAGGCATACACACATCGCCGATTCGGAGGAGCCATGGGGGTGAAATTTAGGGATCCGATTCACGGTCACATCGAGGAAATCAGCATTGGCGCGTGTCTGGCCGCGTTCTTCCTGGGGCCGGTGTACCTCCTGGCAAACGGATTCCGAAGCCATGCCGTCATCTGGCTATGCATGGCGCTGCTGCCGGGCGTCGTCGGCGGCAGCGAGTGGCTCATTTTTTCCGTGCCGGCCACCTGTGCGATCTACGGCGTGCTGATTCATCTGTTGATCGAGAACAAGTACCGTTCGCTCGGATGGCGGCAAGTCCCGGACGACACGCCCCGGGGGCCCGGGGCAGCGTAGTTCAACGCATCGCGCGGCGCGATCAGACCATGCCGACGACGCTATTGAGAAGCATCTTCACCAGCACGGCCTGACGGGTTGCGCCCGTTTTGGCGAAAACGCCGCGCAAGTGCGTGCGTGCCGTGTTCTTCGCAACGCCGAGCGCTTCGGCGGCTTCATCGAGGGTCAGCCCGTCGACGAGCAACAGGGCAAGTTCGGTTTCGTTCGGCGTGAGATGGAACAGTTTGCGCAGCGTCTCGCGCGACGCTTCGGGCGATCCGACGGGATCGCGAATGAACACGGCGAGCGCGGGCCGCCGCAAGCGCTCGCGTGCGTCGTAGGTGCGGGGAATCGAACGGATCAGCACACTCAGCGGGGCGGTGCCGCCGGGGCGCGACAACGTCGTCACCTCCATGCGCGGCGTGGTGGCGTGCAGCCGCGCTTCGAGCGCCGCGTCGACCAGTTTCTGGAATTTTCGATGCTCTATCGGGCAATGCGCATGCAGGGCACCCTGGCTCAGATAGACGCCGTCGGCGGCAGCGAGCAGCCGGTCCGCTGCGAGATTGCGCTTGATGACCCTGCCGGATTCATCGAGGATCGCGGTGCCGACGCGCATCCGGTCGATGGTGCCGGCATAGAGGATCCGCTCGGCCTCGAGTTCGTCGAGCGTGTTGTACAGCGCGACGGCCTGCTGCAGATGCGGCGACAGCACGGCGATCAATGCCTTGTCTGCCGCGCCGAAATCCTGGCTGCGGTGCCCGCGCGTGACGAACAGGGTACATTCCACCCCTGTGTCGGTCCGCAGCGCGGACGCCAGGACGTACCGCAGATCGAGCGGTTTCATGTACTCCAGGTAGAACTCGTGCGTGGACCAGGCGGCCTCGCCGAACATTTCGTCGCCCGTGATCGTCTGGCCGGCCGGCAGTTCGGTGAACGGACACATCGCATAGTAGGTCTCGCTGTACGACGGCTCGCCGGGCAACAACGCCCCATAGACGGAGGCGTTGACGATCAGGCCGGCGTGTTCGCTCGCGGGATTGCGCAGCACGAGCGTTGCGAAGGTCGCATCGAAGCGCTCGCGCAGCCATTCGAGCAGACTGGCCCACGGCGTGGACTCCGTCGGGCCGCGATAGACGTGTTTCAGCAAGCCGCTGACGTCGGCAGCCGACAAGCCGGACAGCGCGAAGGGCGCTCCCGCATCGCCGGTATCGCATCCTGCCTGGTATGGGGTCGCGCGCGTCATGATGACCGTCTCCCGGAAAAAGCACGCCGATTCTCGTGAATCCGTCGTCGGATCATGGGCGTCGCGCGACCCGCGCGCATCGTCCGTTTTGTCTAGGGCCCCGGCGAACCGGTGCAGACTGGCCCGCGGGGTGCGTGCGGGCCAGCCGGTACATCAACCGCGCTCGACCAGCCACGCAACGATCTGGTCAGCCGCAGCCTCGGGCGACACCTGCGTCGTGTCGATGTGCAGTTCCGGCTGCTCCGGGCGCTCGTACGGCGAATCCAGCCCGGTGAAATGCTTCAACTGGCCTTGCCGCGCCTTTTTGTACAGCCCCTTGGGGTCGCGTCCTTCGGCAACTTCGAGCGGCGTATCGATAAACACTTCGACGAACTCGCCCGGCTGCACGAGACTGCGGGCCATGGCGCGCTCCGCACGGAACGGCGAGATGAACGACACCAGGACGATCAGCCCGGCGTCGAGCATCAACCGCGACACTTCCGCCACGCGCCGGATGTTCTCGACACGGTCGGCATCGGCGAAGCCCAGGTCCCGATTCAGCCCGTGCCGTACATTGTCGCCATCGAGCAGATACGTGTGCTTGTGCAGCGCGTGCAGCTTGCGCTCGACCAGATTCGCGATGGTCGACTTGCCGGCGCCGGACAGTCCGGTGAACCAGACGATGCGCGGCGTCTGCCCGTTGAGCGCGGCCCGCGCGGTGCGGTCCACGTCGACCGCCTGCCAATGCACATTCTGCGAACGTCGCAGCGCGAAATGGATCATGCCGGCGCCGACCGTGCTGTTCGTCAGCCGGTCGATGATGATGAACCCGCCCATGTCGCGATTTTCCTGGTACGGATCGAACGCGATCGGCTGGTCGAGGCTGAGATTGCACACGCCGATTTCGTTGAGCTCGAGCGTCTTGCCGGCCAGATGCTCCAGGGTATTGACGTTGACCTTGTACTTGAGCGTCGCACTGGCGCCGCCCACGGTGCGCGCGCCAACCTTGAGCAGATAGGTCCGGCTGGGCAGCATCGGCTGTTCGCTCATCCAGACGACGGTGACCTCGAACTGGTCGGCCACGGCCGGCGGCGCGTCGGCGCGGGCGATCACGTCGCCGCGGCTGATGTCGATTTCGTCGTCGAGCGTGAGTGTGACCGCTTGTCCACAGACGGCGGTGTCGCGTTCCCCGTCGGTGGTGATGATCGACGCCACACGGCTTTCCTTGCCCGAGGGCAGCACGCGAATGCGGTCGCCCTGGCGGATGTCGCCCGCGACGATATTGCCGGCATAGCCGCGGAAATCCAGATGCGGACGGTTGACCCACTGCACCGGCAGCCGGAATGGCGCGCGGCGCGCAATGTCGCCATCGACCGGCACGTTCTCCAGATAGCCCATCAACGTCGGGCCGTCGTACCAGCGCGTGTTCGGGCTCGCCTCGATGATATTGTCGCCGCGCAATGCCGACATGGGGATGCAGGTGACGTCATCGAGCCCGATTTGCGTGGCGAACGCGCGGTACTCTGCCTCGATGCGCCGGAAAACGTCCTCCGAGTAGTCGACCATGTCGAGCTTGTTGATGGCCACGACGACGTGACGAATCCCGATCAGCGAGACCAGATAGCTATGGCGCCGCGTTTGCGTGAGCACGCCCCGGCGCGCGTCGATGAGAATGATGGCGACGTCCGCCGTGGACGCGCCGGTCACCATGTTGCGCGTGTACTGCTCGTGGCCGGGCGTGTCGGCGACGATGAATTTGCGCTTTTCGGTCGAGAAGAAGCGATACGCGACGTCGATGGTGATGCCTTGCTCACGCTCGGCGGACAGTCCGTCGACCAGCAGGGCGAAATCGAGATCGCCGCCTTGCGTGCCGACTTTTTTCGAATCGGCTTCAAGCTGGCTCAGCTGGTCCTCGAACAGCATCTTCGATTCGTAGAGGAGGCGGCCGATCAGCGTGCTCTTGCCGTCGTCGACACTGCCGCACGTGATGAAACGCAGCAGACCCTTGGTGTGGTGCGCCGACAGATATTGTTCGATGTCGTCGCTGGCGGTGAGTTGGTCGTGATGCATCAGAAATACCCCTCCTGTTTCTTCTTTTCCATTGAACCGGCCGAATCGCTGTCGATCAGCCGTCCCTGGCGCTCCGACGTTTTCGCGAGCAGCATTTCGCGGATGATTTCCGGCAATGTTGCGGCTTCGCTTTCGATCGCGCCCGTGAGCGGGTAGCAGCCAAGCGTGCGAAAGCGCACGGATTTCTGCATCGGCACTTCTCCGTCGCGCAGCGGCAGACGGTCGTCGTCGACCATGATGAGCGTGCCGTCGCGCTCCACCACCGGGCGCGGCTTGGCGAAGTACAGCGGCACGATGGGGATCTTGTTCAGATAGATGTATTGCCAGATGTCCAGCTCGGTCCAGTTCGAGATCGGGAACACGCGCACGCTTTCGCCTTTGCGTTTGCGCGCGTTATACAGGCGCCACAGTTCCGGGCGCTGCATCTTCGGGTCCCAGCGGTGCTGCTCGGAGCGCATCGAGAAGATACGTTCCTTGGCGCGCGATTTTTCCTCGTCGCGGCGCGCGCCGCCAAACGCGGCGTCGAAACCATGCAGATCGAGCGCCTGCTTCAGACCCTGGGTCTTCCAGACGTCGGTGTGTACTGCCGAGCCGTGGGTGAACGGGTTGATGCCTTGCTCAATGCCGTCGGGATTGATATGGGTGATCAGATTCAGGCCGAGCCGCGCCACGGTTTCGTCGCGAAACGCGATCATCTCGCGGAATTTCCACGTGGTGTCCACGTGCAGCAGGGAAAACGGAGGCTTGGCCGGATAGAACGCCTTCATCGCCAGATGCAGCATGACCGCGCTATCCTTGCCGATCGAGTACAGCATGACCGGGTTCTCGCATTCCGCCACCACCTCGCGAATGATGTGGATGCTTTCCGCCTCCAATCGCTCCAGGTGCGTCAACATTGAACGTCTCCTTGTAGATTGCCGCGTCCCGCGACAGTGCGGCACGCTTTAGGGCATGGAGTGGACGTTACTGAAACCTGCCGATGGCCCGCTTCGTCTGACCGGATGAGATCGCCGCGGGACAAGGCAACGCGGTGTGTGGCACGGCGCGCGGGGGCCTTTGCCGGGGGGAGGAATGCCTCATCCGGTTGGACGAAGCCGGCGCGGCGGGCGTCAAGGTATCGTGGGTTTCCCAACGACAAGACGGAGATGGCGAATGGACACTCAAGCAGCCCGGGAAGCACTGCTTTCCGGTCAAACGTGGTCCGACTTCTGCGACACGCTCAAGCGGGCCGGTCAGCAGATCCTGCGCAGCGAAGCGCCCACCGACGAGGTGACGCGCGCCGAAGGCTATCGCTACCTGAGCCGGCTGCTGCGGATCGCGCTGGAGATGCACGTCGAGTTCGCCGACCCCGACTTTCCGGGCTTCTTCGCGCCGTCGCACGAAACGGCCAAGATCGGTGCAGACAATCCGGACAACCTCTACCAATACGCGCGCCTGAACGGCCGTAACGCGTATCGCATCACCGGACAACGCGGCAGCGTCGCTTATCTGAGTTTCGGCACGCAGAAGGGCGGATACGAAACCGACGGCAAGATGACGCAAACCGGCTTCATCGACGCCAACGGCCTGGCGATCTCCCCGGACGGCAGCTTCGAGATCGTGTTGAGCGAGACGCCGCACGAAGGGAACTGGCTGCGCATGGAGCCGGGCACCAACGCGCTCGTGGTCCGTCAGACCTTCCTGGATCGCAAGACGGAAAAGCCGGCGCAGCTTCGCATCGAACGGATCGGCGCAACGGAGCAACCGCCTGCGCTCGACCCTGTCGCGCTCAATACCGGGTTGACGCGCGCGTCGGCGTTCGTCGAGCACACCGCACGCATCTTCGCCGATTGGGCGCAAGGCTATCTCGTCCATCCCAACCAGCTGCCGCCGGCCGATCAGGCGGTCTGCCAGGCCGCCGGGGGCGATCCGAACATCTTCTACTATCACTCGTACTGGTCGCTGGAGGAGGACGAAGCGCTCGTCATCCATGTGCCGAAAGTGCCGGCGTGCGACTTCTGGAACCTGCAGATCAATAACTACTGGATGGAATCGCTCGACTATCGTCATCACACGATCTGCGTGAACAAGCACGCAGCCCATTACGATGCCAACGGCGGCGTGACGCTGATCCTGAGCGCTCGCGATCCCGGCCGTCCCAACTGGCTGCAGACGGCGGGGCACCGCAACGGCACCATGTGCCTGCGCTGGGTCGGCGCCGCCGAGCCGGTGCATCCGGTCACGCAAGTGGTGAAAATCGCTTCGCTGGGAGGTGCGCAATGAACGGCAATCCCGTGACCTTCCTGCCGGCGGACGTCGACCGGGTACTCGCGCGTGCCAGCGAACGCGCCGGCGGTCTTGACGATTTCGGCGACGGCCCGGTGCGCGAAGCGCTGACCGTGCTGTTCGCGTCGCTGACGAACGAAGCCAACCTGAACGCCCAGGGTGCGGCCATGCTCGACGAAAAAATCGTCGCGCAATTGGTCAACCGCCTGGTGATCGAGGACTACTGCCGCCGGTATCCGGAGATCAAGGCGCAGACGATCGACGATCCGCTCGTGATCGTCGGCCTGCCGCGTACCGGTACGACGCTGCTGCAACGCACGCTGGCGGTCGATCCGCGTTTCCACTCGGCGGCGTGGTGGGAGACGCGCTACCCCGCGCCGCTGCCGGACGAGGCGGTCACCGATCCGGCGCGCCGCATCGGGCTGGCCCGCGGCGAAGTCGAGACGATGGTCCGGTTCATCCCGCAGATCCTCGCGATCCATCCGCTGGATGCGATGCTGGCGGACGAGGAGTTCATGCTCATGGAACACTCGTTCATGTGCGCGATGGACTCGTACGTCAACGTGCCGAGCTATACCGCGTGGCTGGATCGCCAGGACCAGACGCCGGTCTACCAATACCTCAAGACGATGCTGCAGTTCCTGCAATGGCAAAAGCGCCAGCGCGGCGTGGCGCCTGCACAGCGCTGGCTGCTCAAGACGCCGCAGCATTTGCACACGCTGGAACTGTTGTTCCGGGTGTTCCCGAAGGCGAAGGTGGTGCTTACGCACCGAGATCCGGTGAAGACGATCCCGTCGATGGCCAGCATGGCCCACACCCTGTGGCAGATGTACGCGGACGCGCCCGATGCACGCGAAGTCGGTGCACAATGGAACACGCGCATGGCGCGGGCGATTCATCATGCGATGGACGTGCGTGCAGCCATGCCGGCCGATCGCTTCCTCGACGTCCGTTTCGAGGACACGGTCAGCAATCCCCTGGGCGTGGTCGAGGCGATCTACCGGTTCGCCGGCATGACGCTCGACGATGCGGCGCGTACGGCGATGCAATCGTGGCTGGCGGGCAATGGCCGGGAAAAGCGTGCATCGCACGACTACCGGCTGGAGCAGTATGGTTTGAGCGAGGCGCAACTCACGCGCGACTATGCCGCCTATCGTGCGCGGCACGTGGCCGTGTAGGCGGGAAGGGAACGGTTAGCCATGACTCATTACTACGCGTTCAACGGCGATGCCGACGGACTTTGCGCACTGCAGCAGTTGCGGCTCGCACAGCCATGCGACGACGGCGTGCTCCTGACCGGCGTGAAGCGTGACATCGCGCTCCTGAAACGGGTCGTCGCGGGGCCCGGCGACCGCGTGACGGTGCTCGATATCTCGCACGCGCAAAACGACGCCGATGTGGCCCGTCTGCTTGCCGCGGGTGCCACGGTGCGGTATTTCGATCATCATTTTTGCGGCGACGTCCCGCAACATCCGTGTTTCGAGGCGCACATCAACACGTCGGAGAACGTGTGCACGGGGGTGCTCGTCAACGGCTACCTGAAGGGCGCGCATCATCGCTGGGCAGTGGTGGCGGCGTTTGGCGACGAGATGCCGCGCGTGGCCGACGCGCTGGTGCGCGCACACGACATCCCGGCCGGGTCGATCGATACGCTCGCCGAACTCGGGCGATTGGTCAACTACAACGCGTACGGGGAGTGCGTCGGCGATCTGCACTTCGACCCGGCGCAGTTGGCCGAGGCGATGCTGCCTTACGCCGATCCGGTGGCGTTTGCTGAAGATGCGCAGACTTTCACGACTCTGCGTGATGGATTCCGCGACGACATGGCGAAGGCTTGCGCCTTGACGCCGGCGCGCGAGGTGCTTGGGGCCGCACTGTTCGTGCTGCCGGATGCCGCGTGGGCACGGCGCGCCAGCGGCATGTTGGCGAACGAGCGGATGCGCACGAATCCCGCGGCGGCACTGGCGGTGGTCTCGCCGCGTTCGGCGGGGGGGTATGTCGTGAGCGTGCGGGTGCCGGCGCAGAGTCCGATTGCGGCCGATGCGTTTTGCCGCGAGTTCGCCACCGGCGGCGGACGGGCGCGCGCGGCCGGCATCAACCATCTTCCCGAGAGCGAACTCGACCGCTTCAGTGCGCGCTTCGAGTCAGCTTTTGCCGACGTGTAAGCGTGTTGCCGATGCGGCGTGCGTGCGTATTTACCCGGAGTCTCATCCGATTGGAGTAAGCGGCGCGCAACGCGCCGTGCCTAGAATCGGATTGCACGTCCTGGTCCGCACAGACGTCGTCGAACGACAGCCGGGACGCGCGACAACGGGTGGCTCGCGGGCAAGCATGCCCGCAGGCGTCCGTCCATCGACAAAGCGCTGGGCCGGTAGCCCGGTGCGACAAGGAGGAGGAAGACATGGCGAAAGCCGAGAACCTCGTCACTTCGATCGAAGTGATCATCGATGCCCCTGCTGCGGTCGTGTGGGAGGTGCTGACCGATTTTCCGAGGTATTCGGAGTGGAATTCGTTCTGCCCGAGGCTCGATACCACCGGCAGGCTGGGCGACATGGTGTACATGCAGGTTCGCATACCGGGCGTGGAGGGCACGATTCCTGTCAACGAATACCTCATCGCATGCGAGCCCGAGCGGCTCCTGTCGTGGGAACAGCGGCCGACCGACGAGAACAAGGACGCGGCGCGCCGCGACCAGTATGTTGACGCGATCGATTCCGCGCGTACGCGATACGTCACGACCGATATCTTTCTCGGCGTCAATGCCGACACGATCATGCGCGAGCATGGCGCGTGGGTGAAGCAGGGCTTCGATCAGATGGCGCGAGACGTCAAGCAGCGCGCCGAAACGCTATACGGCGCGAGCCGCCGCGAGCGCGCCTGATCCTGCCCGTACGGCGGTTCGCTCCATTTTCACCCGCTTTCCAACCGCGTCGGGCCTGCGCCGCACGTGAAGGTGCGCGCAGCCCCGGTCATTTCAGGGACAACATCATGCTGTTGAAGGACAAAGTTGTGATCGTGTCGGGCATCGGCCCCGGCATGGGTATCAAGCTTGCCGTACTCGCCGCACAGGAAGGCGCGGCGGGTGTCGTGCTGGTGGCGCGCACGCCCGCCAAGCTCGACGACGCCGAAGCCGCCATTCGTGCGCTCGATCTGCAAACGCCGCTGCTCAAGATGCCGACGGATATCGCGGTGCGCGCCCAGTGCGATGCGGTCGCGCGCGAGACGATCGCCCGCTTCGGCCGCATCGATGCGCTGATCAACAGCGCGTATGTCCATGGTGAATTCGCAACGGCGGAGCACGCGAAGCTGGAAGACTGGCATGGGCCGCTGGATGTCAATCTGTTCGGCAGCATGAACATGACACAAGCCGTCGTGCCGCAGATGAAGGCGCAGGGCGGCGGGAGCATCGTCATGATCAACACGATGGCCACGCGTCGCCCCAATGCGGTGGAAATCGGCTACGCCGTGTCCAAGGGCGCACTCAGCACGGCGGCCGCTTACTTGGCCGAAGACCTCGGCAAGTATGGCATCCGCGTGAACTCGGCCTATATGGGCTGGATGTGGGGCGCGTCGGTGCAGGGTTACTTCGAGGCGCAGTCGAAGGAGCGCGGCGTCACCGTCGAATCCCTGAAGGCGGAGGTCGCGAAGGACATCGCGCTGCGCCGCATTCCGGAAGACGGCGAATGTGCGAAGGCGGCAATTTTCCTGGCGTCCGACTATGCCAGCGCGATCACCGGCGCACAGCTCGATGTCAACGGCGGGCACTTCCTGCCGAGTTGAACGCTGCACGGCATCCGCTGACTAACTTCCCTCGTCGCTGCGCCCAGCACCGCGCGGCGACGAGGGAATGGCACGCCGGTGCCATGTCGCTTCACCCTTGCAGCCACATCCGTCCGCCGACGAGCATCAGAATCGCGGCGATCGCCCCACGCAGATAGCGCGCGTCGATACGCGTACTCAGGCGCGCGCCGAGCATCACCCCCGGAATCGACCCGGCGAGCAGCGCGCCGAGCAGGGCAACGTCCAGATGCCCAAGCGTCACATGCCCCAGGCCGGCGACGAGCGTGAGCGCGGTCGCGTGCGCGATATCGGTGCCTACCAGCTTCGCGGGCGTCAACCGGTACGGATACAGGTAGAGCAACGCGGCGGCGCCAAGCGCACCCGCGCCCACAGAGGTGAGCGTGACAAGACAACCGATCAGCACGCCGGTGACAACCGTCAGCGCCGGTTGCACGGCTTTGAACTGTATGGGCGTTTCCGTACGGACACGTTGTCCGAGATGATGCAGCCGCGCCTTGAACAGCATCGCGACGCTGGTGAGCGCAAGCATGATGCCGAGCGTTTGCAGTACCCAGTGTTCGTTTGCGGCATCGAGCCGGAATGTGTGAAGCCACAGCAGCGTAACGGCGGACGACGGCACGCTGCCCAGCGCAAGCCGGCGGAACACGCGCCAGTCGATCGCGCCATGCCGGCCGTAAATCCATCCGCCGACGCTTTTGGTGATGAAGGCGAAGAGCAGGTCGGTGCCGACGGCGGTTTGCGGCGCGACGCCGAACAGGAAGATCAGCAGCGGCGTCATCAAGGCGCCGCCGCCGACGCCGGTCAGTCCGACGAGCAGGCCCACGAGAAATCCCGCGAATGGGGTGACCGTCATCATGATGTCCAATCGAGCGCGTAACGGCATACGCGCGGGTATGAGGGCGCAAGGCGGGCGCCGTCGCACAGGCCGCAGACGCCGCATCGCAAACAATGGGATACCGGTGTCAAATTAGCACCGCGTGCGCGAATGCTCTTGATCCATCCGGATGAGGTGGCGGGTCGTTCGGGCGGTACAAGGCCGCGTGCTACGATGCCCGGAAACGACGGCGCGCGGCTGCAGATCGCTACGGCGCGGCGCCGATGCCACCTGGCGATACGGGGAATACGGCCTGCATCGCTTTGCGCAGATACCGTTACGGACCCGCCGGCGGGAAATGGACGCTGACCACGAGGCCGCCGCCGGGCGCATCGCCGAGTGAGATCCGCGCGTGGTGGACGCGCGCGATTTCGTGCACGATCGCGAGTCCCAGTCCGCTGCCTTCCACATACTGCCGGGTCGGGCTTCGGTAGAAGCGTTCGAAGACCGCAGCCCGTTCGGGTTCCGGAACGCCCGGGCCGTTGTCGATGACTTGAAGCAGTGCGCCTTGCGCGGTTCGCGCCACACGCACGGTGATGATCGCCCCATCGCCCGCGTAGCGGATGGCATTGTCGATGAGATTGCCGCACAACTCCGCGAGAAGCTCGCGCTGGGCGAGTATCTCGGTGTGAGCCTCCTGTTCGAAACCGAGATCGATGTTCCGGGCGCGCGCCACTGGCGACCAGTCCAGCGTTACGCTGCGCGCGAGCTTGTCGAGCGCCAGCGGCGCAAGCGTCACGGGATGACCGCTGTCGGCCTCGAGCCGCGACAGGGAAAGCAATTGGCGTACACTCTTGGCGGCCTGTTGCACGGCGCTGTTGAGGCGGGTCACGCGCTGGCGCGCCGGTTCGTTGAGGGCCTCGCGCAGCGTCAGTTCGGACTCGGCCTGGATGATGGCGAGCGGCGTCTTGAGTTGATGGGCAGCGTCCGTGAAAAAGCGCTGCCGCGATTCCTGCATCCGTCGCATCCGCGCGATGTACTGATTGATCGATTCGACAAGGGGCTCGACTTCAGTCGGCAAGCCCACCTTTTCGAGCGGGGCGGTGTCTTCCTCGGTACGTGCGGCGACCTTCGCCGAAAGCTGGTTCAACGGCCTCAGACCGCGCCCGACGCCCAGCCACACGATGGCAAGCGCCAGCAACACCAACAGCCCTTCCTGCTGGAGCGCGCCGGTCAGGATCTGACGCGCCAATGCCTGGCGCGACTCGATGGTCTCACCGACCAGGATCCAGACGACGCGTGTCTGGGCATGCGGAACGTCGTGCACCGGCAGCCGCAGCGCCCCCATGCGCAACGCCTCACCGCGAAACGTGGCATCGTAGAAGGCCGTGTGATAGGGCTCGGGTCTCGCCCGCCGGGGCGGCAGCGGCAGTTCGGCGTAACCCGTGACGACGTGGCCGTTGTCTTCCCGAATCACGTAATAGATCTTGCCGCCCCGATCCGATTCGAACATTTCCAGTGCGAGATAGGGCAGGTTCACCTCCACCTGCGCTTCGTGCAGACGGGTGCCTTCGCGAATCGACTTCAACGAGTATTCGAGCGAGCGGT
The DNA here is from genome assembly GCF_902459695.1 of Pandoraea terrae. Taxonomy (GTDB): domain Bacteria; phylum Pseudomonadota; class Gammaproteobacteria; order Burkholderiales; family Burkholderiaceae; genus Pandoraea; species Pandoraea terrae. The sequence continues at coordinate 38,384 of NZ_CABPRZ010000030.1, read as the reverse complement.
CGAACGCCTCGTTCGCAGCGCTCATGGCGCGTTCGTAGGTGAGCCAGGCGTCGAGGGCCAGCAAGGCGAGCAACGGAAACAGCAGCCACAGGGCCACCTGCCGCCGGAGGTTCGGTTGGCGCATTACGCCGCCGGCGCGTCGGGCTCGCGCTTCTCTTCGAGCAGGTAGCCGAGTCCGCGCAGCGTCACGATCGCGACGCCACGGCCCTCCAGCTTCTTGCGCAGGCGATACACATAGATTTCGATCGCGTCCGCATTGACCGATTCATCGATGCCGAAGAGCTTCTCGGACAGCGTTTCCTTGTTGATCGCCCGGCCGTTGCGAAGGATGAGCACCTCGAGCACCGCGCGCTCGCGCGGGGTCAGGGCCAGCAGTTCGCCGTCGAGACGGAAGCTTTTGTCGACGCTGTCGAATTCGAGCGGGCCGCAGGCGGCGCTGTTGGAGGTCGCACAACGCGCGTACGCCGCATCGGAACATCGCTATCTGGCGGGGGGGGGCAATATTCTCGAGTTGTTGAATACGCAATCCTCGCTGGCCCAGGCCAAGCGACAAACTATTCAGGCACTGACCGACTGGCGCACGGCGCGATTGCAATTGGCGGCGAAGCTGGGCAAGCTCGGGGTGTGGCGAATCGAGCGGGAGTGAGTGGGGCGAGCGCGAACGCCAATCACCGGTGGCGACTTGGCGGGTTGTAATCGTACGGGCAAATGGAAAAGCTGTGACACCGTCGAGTACCGAGTTTGGATGTCGAAACAATGCGATGCAGTCTCACATTGCGCTTGGCTTATTTACGTGCGCGGCTAAAGGGGTGGACAACGAGAAACACCTTGACAACACTATATAACTATACGGAGCTCGATAACCGCTATATCAGCGAGAACGCGGCCAACAGCACGAGCGCCGACGTCCTGTGGAGTTCGGCCATGGACCTGCAGGTCAAGCTCGTCAACGACGGCATGATGGCCAGTTACGAATCGCCCGAGGCGGCGCACGTCCCGCAATGGGCGCAGTACCAGAAGCAGGCATACGGCACCACGTACGAGCCGCTCGCGATTGTCTACAACAAGCGGCTGATCCCGGCCAACGAAGTGCCGCAGACCCGCATGGACCTCATCAAGCTGCTCAAGAGCCAGTCCGAGAAATACAAGGGCAAGGTGACGACCTATGACATCGAGAAGTCGGGTGTCGGCTTCAACTATCTCACGCAGGACGCGCGTGTAAATCCGCAAGTCACATGGGACCTGGTCTCGGCGATGGGCGCGCTGAATCCGAAGCTGGAATCGAGCACCGGCGCGATGATGGAGCGCATCTCGTCCGGCGAGAACCTGATCGGCTACAACATCCTCGGATCGTACGCATTCGCAAAAGCGAAGAAGGATCCGTCGATCGGCTATGTCTATCCCTGCGACTACACGCAGGTCGTGAGCCGCCTCGTCATGATCTCGAAGAAGGCAAAGAATGCAAACGCCGCAAAGCTGTGGGTCGACTACCTGCTGTCGAAGCGCGGCCAGACGCTGCTGGCCAATCAGGCCAACCTGTTCTCCATTCGTGCCGATGTCGATGGCGAAACGTCGATGGCCGGCCTGACGAAGCAGCTCGGCGATTCGCTCAAGCCGATTCCGATCGGCGCAGGTCTGCTGGTCTATCTCGATCAGTCGAAGCGGCTTGAATTCCTGAAGCATTGGCAGCAGGCGATCAAGCGCTAATACCGGCGGCCGCCTGAACGGCGGCTCGCCCTTTCTCCCGTCAACTTTCTCATATGCGCCTTCTCGAGCGCAGGGAGACACTCATGCTTACGCAAAGCACAGACAACGCGCCTGCAGTCCTTTCAGGCGGCGGCGCCGCCCATGTGCCGCGCCTCGCCGATCCCCGCTGGCGCGGACTGTCCGCCATGTTGCGCTGGATCGTGATCGCCGTCCTGACGGTGGCCGTGTTGCTGCCGTTGTCGTTCATTGTGGTACAGAGTTTTCTGACGGCGCCGTTCTTCGACGCCCAACGGACGCTTGGCATCGCGGGCTACCGGTTCATCTTCGACGACCCCGATTTCTGGGCAGCGGCGAAGAACTCCTTCATCATCGCGGGCGGGATGCTGTTCATCTCGATCCCGCTTGGCGGCATCCTCGCGTTCCTGATGGTACGCACCGATCTGCCCGGCCGCCGCTGGCTCGAGCCGCTCCTGCTCACGCCGGTATTCGTCTCGCCGATGGTGCTCGCGTTCGGGTACGTCGTCGCTGCGGGCCCCGTCGGCTTCTACTCCGTGTGGTTCAAGCAACTGACCGGCCTGGACAACGCCCCGTGGTCGATCTACTCGATCGTCGCAATCACGATCATCGTCGGCCTGACGCATGTGCCGCACGTGTACCTGTATTCGTCCGCCGCGCTGCGCAATCTCGGCTCGGATGTCGAGGAAGCCGCGCGTGTCGCGGGGGCGCGTCCGTTTCGCGTGGCGCTCGACGTCAGCCTGCCGATGACGATGCCCGCGCTGCTCTTCGCCGGCGTCCTGGTGTTTTTCCTCGGCTTCGAAGTGTTCGGCCTGCCGCTGGTGCTTGGCGATCCTGAAGGCCATCTGGTGCTGGCCACCTATCTGTACAAGCTGACCAACAAACTGGGTGTGCCCTCGTACCACCTGATGGCAGCCGTGGCCATGTGCATCGTGGCCATCACCTTTCCGCTCGTGCTTCTGCAGCGGCGCCTGCTCAAGCGCGCAAGCAAGTTCGTCACCGTCAAGGGCAAAGCCGGCCGCCAAACCGTTTTGCCGCTTGGCGTGTGGCGCTGGGTGGCGCTGGGCATCGTGGCGCTCTGGTTGTTCCTCACCGTTTTCGTGCCGCTGTCGGGCATCGTGCTGCGGTCGTTCGTCACGAACTGGGGGGAGGGCGTGGCGCTCGCGGAAGTGCTGACGCTGGCGAACTTCACCGACCTGTTCGAGCAGGACAACCTGGTGAGGGCGACCGTCAACACGCTCGGCATCGGCGTCGTCGGGGGGGCGGTAGCGGTGGGCTTCTATTCGCTCGTCGCTTTCGCCGGGCATCGCCGCAACGATTGGGGCGCAAAGCTGCTCGACTATCTCGTGCTCTTGCCGCGCGCCGTGCCGGGCCTGCTTGCCGGGCTGGCGTTCCTGTGGATCTTCCTGTTCGTGCCCGGCATCAAGGAGCTGAAGAACTCGATGTGGAGCATCTGGATCGCGTACACGGTCGTGTGGCTCGCGTACGGCATGCGCCTGATCCAGAGCGCGCTGCTGCAGGTCGGTCCCGAACTCGAGGAAGCCGGCCGCAGTGTGGGCGGCAGCCGTGCGCGCGTGAGCCTCGACGTGACCCTGCCGCTGGTGCGCTTCGGCCTGCTCGCGGCGTGGCTGCTGATTTTCATGATCTTCGAGCGTGAATATTCGACCGCCGTCTACCTGCTTTCTCCCGGCACCGAAGTGATCGGCGCGCTCCTCGTGTCGCTGTGGGCGACCGGCGCCGTCGATCAGGTGGCGGCGCTTTCAGTCATCAATATCGCAATGGTCGCCGCCGGTCTCGGCGTGGCATTGCGCTTCGGAGTCAAACTTCATGGATAAGCTCATCGTCGACAATCTGTGCCTGAGCTACGGCGCAAATCCGATCTTGAAGGGCGTGTCATTTGCGTTGAAGGCGGGCGAGGTGGTATGTCTGCTCGGTGCGTCGGGAAGCGGAAAAACCACGCTGCTGCGCGCCGTCGCGGGCCTCGAGCAACCGTCGAGCGGACGCATCGCTCTCGACGCGCAGGTCTTTTTCGACGGCGAGGACGAAATCGATTGCCCGGTCGAACAGCGGTCGCTCGGGCTCGTGTTCCAGTCGTACGCATTGTGGCCGCATCGTACCGTGTCGGACAACGTCGGATACGGACTGAAGCTGCGCAAGGTGGGTAGCGCCGAGCGCAAGCGCCGTGTACAAGGCGTGCTTGAACAGCTCGGGCTCGGTCATCTCTCCGAGCGCTTTCCTTATCAACTCTCGGGCGGCCAGCAGCAGCGCGTAGCCATTGCGCGTGCGCTGGTCTATAACCCGCCGGTCATTCTGCTCGACGAGCCGCTTTCCAACCTCGACGCCAAGCTGCGCGAAGAGGCGCGTGCATGGTTGCGAGAACTCATCGTGTCGTTGGGCCTGTCTGCGCTATGCGTGACGCATGACCAGACCGAGGCGATGGCAATGTCCGATCGCATCCTTTTGCTGCGCAACGGACGGATCGAGCAGGAGGGCACGCCGGCGCAGCTGTATGGCGCGCCGCGCTCCCTTTATACGGCGGAGTTCATGGGCAGCAATAACCGGATCGACGCGACAGTGACGTCGATAGACGGCGAACACGTACGGCTGCGCGGCAACGGTTTCGAGCTCCAGGCACGCGCCCGCGAAGCCTTGCAACCGGGCCAGGCCGCGCAAGCGGTGATTCGCCTCGAGCGTGTGCAGGTGGCGGACGGCCCCGGCCAGAACCGCCTGAACGCCAACCTCGTCACGTCAATGTATCTCGGCGACCGCTGGGAATACCTGTTCCATTGCGGTGAACTGCGCTTTCGCGCCTTCGGGCATATTCCTCGCGACCCGGGGAACCATTGGGTCGAGTTTCCCGCCAACGACTGCTGGGCGTTCGCGCAAGCGAGCTAACGACTGGGCAATTGCAGAAGAACCGCGCGGGAATCCACCCACGCACCAAAACCAGAATCAACACATGGAGAAGACAATGAAGCGAAGCAGTATCGGCATGGCAACCCTGGCGGCATGCGCCTTGGGCGGGAATGCGCATGCGCAATCGAACGTGACGATCTACGGCATCGTCGACGCCGGCGTCGAATATGTCACGCACGCGAGCGACGCCGGCGGCGCCGCGCGCTTCATCTCGGGCGGCAAGAATACTTCGCGGTTCGGCTTCCGGGGCTCGGAAGACCTGGGCGGCGGGTTGAAGGCAGTGTTCCAGTTGGAAAGCGGCTTCAATGTGGCGAACGGTCAGTTCGACGACGGCCCGGGGGCCATCTTCGACCGCCGTGCGACCGTCGGCCTGAAAGACAAGCGATGGGGGCAGGTGACCCTCGGCCGCACGTTCACTACCACGTACGACTACATGTTGCCGTTCGATCCGATGGGGTATGCGCCGAACTACTCCTGGGCAACGAGCTCGACGGCGACCGGCGGGCGCAAGGACGGATTGTTTTCGCGCGCCGCGAATGCCGTGCGCTATGACGTCGAATTCAACGGCTTCAAGATCGGTGCGCTGTATGGCTTCGGCAACGTGCCGGGCAGCATGAAGACCAGCGCGAAGTACGATATCGGACTGGGCTACGAGAACGGGCCGTTCGCCATCGTGGCCACGTATGATCGCCAGAACGGCGCAGCCGGCAACGTCGCGCCGGCCGACACGACAGACTATATCCAGGGCATTCATGCGGGCGCGAGCTACGATTTCGGCGCCGCCAAGGTGATGGCCGGCTATCGCAACTACAGGAAGACTTTCACGACGGCAAGCGCGGCGCTGCGCAGCGACATGTACTGGCTCGGCTTCTCATATGACTTCACGCCTGCCTTCACCTTGTATGGTGCCGTGTACCATCAGGACATCAAGAACGCCAGCGATGCCGATCCGGCGCTGATCTCGCTGCGTGCAAACTATTCGCTTTCGAAGCGTACGACGCTGTATGTGTCAGGTGGATATGCCTTGGCGAAGCACGGTCAGAAGGTCGGTCTTTCGCGTGACCTTGCGGGCGCCGCGGATACGCAAGCCGGTGTGACGGCGGGCATTCAGCATCGCTTCTGACGTGATGAGCGCCGGCTGACCGGGCGAGCGCAACGAAATACGCCCGCTTCGGCGCAGCGCAATGCGGAACGGACCACCTGGCGCCAGTGCCTGACGTGGTCCGTTTTCATTTGATTGCCGGCGACTGTATCATTGCCTTTCCGGCCACACGTATTGCTTCGGGAGCCTCGCCATGCCACCTGTGCCTGCCGCACCCGGCGACTTGTCGTCGTCCACCGCGCGTGCGAACGGTACGCCGCCGCCGGACACGGACAGACGCTGGACCCAGGACATCGTCGCAGGCTGTTCGATTGCAGGCTTGCTGTTACCGGAAGCCGTCGCGTACGCGGGCATCGGCAACTTGCCACCGCAAGCGGGGCTGATCGGCCTGCTTGTCGGGCTGGTGGTCTACGGTCTCGCAGGCACCAGCCGCTTCGCGGTCGTCTCGGCAACCTCGTCATCGGCCGCCGTGCTTGCTGCCGCCACGTTGTCGATGGACGTCGCCGGTGGTTCATTGCGGTTGGCGCTGGCAGCGGGACTGGTGATGCTGGCCGGCCTGTTTCTGTTGATCGCCGGGCTGGCTCGCCTGGGCGGGATCACCGACTTCATCGCGAAGCCAGTGTTGCGCGGCTTTACGTTCGGACTTGCCGCCACGATCATCCTCAGGCAGATTGCCGGCGTGGCCGGCGTCAAATCGGGGTACAACGATCTACCGCGCTTCGCGTACCAGCTGCTGCAGGAAGTGGGCGCATGGAACCTGCGTGCGCTGGCCGTTTGTCTCGCGGCCGTTGTCCTACTGTTTGCCGTGAAGCGTTGGCGCAGAGTGCCGGGCGCAATGGTGGTGATCGTGCTGGGGATCGCCTCGGCCTATGTCGTCGATCTGCCCCGCTACGGCATCCATGAGGTCGGCGCAATCACGATGCCGCACGTCACGCTCGGCCTGCCCGACCTGTCACGCGTTCAATGGCTGCGTCTTGGGGAACTGGCGGTCGCGATGGTGCTGATCATATACGCTGAGTCATACGGCTCCATCCGCAGCTTTGCCCTCAAGCACGGCGACCCGACCTCACCCAATCGCGACCTCATGGCGCTCGGCATTGCCAATCTCGGCAGCGGTGCGCTGTACGGCATGCCGGTCGGCGCCGGGTATTCCGCCACCTCCGCCAACGAAGCCGCCGGCGCGCAATCCCGGCTGGCGGGCGGGTGCGCCGCCGTGCTGATCGCACTGATCGTGGCGCTGTTGCTGCCGCAGCTCGCCCGTACGCCCGAGCCGGTGTTGGCGGCCATCGTCATTCACGCCGTCAGCCACACGCTCACGCTTGACGCGTTCCGGCCGTACTGGATCTGGCGGCGTGACCGTCTGCTGGTGGTGGCCGCTTGCGTTGCGGTCCTGCTGCTCGGCGTGCTCCACGGCCTGCTCACCGCCATCGGCATCAGCCTGGCGTTGACCCTGCGCAAGTTCTCCGAACCGAAGGTCAGCCAACTCGGACGCCTCGGCGACGGGCATGATTTCGTCGACGTTGCCGCGCATCCGGAGGCGCGCACCGTGCCCGGGATACTGATCGTGCGGCCCGAGGCGCCCATCTTCTTCGCCAATGCCGAGCGCGTGCTGGCCCACGTGCGGCAAATGCGCGCGGAGGCCGAGGAGGGGATTCATACCGTCATCATCAGCCTTGAGGAGTCGCCTGATGTCGACGGATCGACGATCGAAGCGTTGCGGACATTTGCCGCCGACGTGGCCGCCTCCGGCCAGCGTCTGCTGCTCGTGCGTCTGAAGCCGCCAGTGCTTGATGTGCTTTCGCGCGCAGCCAGTGATGCGTTGACGCGTGACGCGTTGCACGACCTCAGTGTGGACCAGTGCGTGCGTTCGATTGCGGCGAACCCGGCGTGATTCTCACAAGCGCCTGTTCCGCGCGACGGCACAGGTGATGACGAGCGACCAAAAGAGGATGGATATTACCCACGCGGCGCTATTGTAAAAAAGGCCCCGGCCCGTGAGCGAAGATGCATCCATCCCGGGAAGAAAAGGGACCCATGGTGCGGCTTGACTTATGAGCGCCAGTGCCAAATTTCCTGGCAAGCAGGCCACCAAGGTTGCTAACGACCAGATGTCGATCCTGTCGAATTCGTGAAGTGCAAAGAATTGCATAGTCGGTCACGTTTATCCGGAGTTGAGCGCTTCGCGGTACTTCAGGTCAAGCAAGCCTCGTTCCAAATCGCGTAACCGATTGTTTGTATTGAAAAATCAAATCACGCAAGCAAGAAGACAGGGATGGAGGGCCTGTCAATGTTTCATTTCCGATACGCCGGGCTGCGTGTAAAAACAACCCGGCTGACGCCGGGCTGCGTGTAAAAACAACCCGGCTGACGCCGGGTTGGGAAAGCTGCCCGCACCTGGGAGCACGAAGTGTGCGGGAAGGATTCCAGCTTAGACGGGAGCGCCACATCGTGTAATCGCAGGACTGCGTTACGACGAATGGCTTAAGGAATATCACTTGATGGTTAACCCATCCGCATGTGAGGTTCCCCCGCAAAGCCGTCCTATTGGCAACTGGAAGAATCCGGCATGATACTGACGCGACGATCAGGAACCCTTCATGGAATCCCTCACCATCGCCGCCATCAGCGACAAGTTAATGCCTACGGGGGCGATCACTTCACGCGTTGCGGCGAGCGAGTCGGACGCCTCGCGCCGGTACAGCTCTGCGTGCCCTGACAACGCTGGACTTCCTCGAGGGTCCCGTGCAGTGTCGCCTTCTCGTCGTCGGACAACAACGAGAAGGTATTGCGCAGCTCGTCCGGGTCGGTGGTGCGATCGTGGTACTCCCTGTCCCCATTAGCGTACTCGACGTACAGCGACGCGAGCCCTCGCATGGCTTCATACGTCGTCGGGTTTCCGCTGCGGATACCCGGTAAATCCGGATCGACCAAGTTCCGGACCGGTCCACGTTGCTCAACGAGCGCCACTGTTCCCCAATCCGAAACTTTCTGCCCATGGACTAGCGGCGCCAGGCTGCGGCCGTCGATGCTCGCAGAAGTCGCCATGCCGGCGATGTCGGCGTCGGAAAGCGAGCGATGCGCTTTAAGCCATTGGGCCGCCTTTGCATCGGGGGCGGCGTCAAACGCTGGCGTGCGTGGAGCGCGCAGGCCCGGCAGCGCATCAGCGTCGCGCGGCGCCGGTGTGTACGGTGCGTGCGGCGCGAAGGTCGCGATCTCGATCATGAACGGCGTGCCGGCCGACTGCTGGATGAAGCGTACCGCCAAATCGGAGAGGACATCCGTCATATAGTCTTTCGGCTTGTTGCCGTAATGGACAATCCTTCCGTCTTGATTGAGGTCATAGTTAAAGCCCGGGTATCCGTTCCCTGCCACTGCCCAGAATGTCCAGCCTGGCGCAGGCGGATGAACCGCAGGTAAATAGCCGTTCAAGTACTTGCCGAGCATGGCTGTGCGATAGCCGGCCACTTGGAGTGCGGTCGCGAAGGTCGCCTGTTCATGACCGCGCTTATTAAACCCGAGATAGCCACCGTCTTCACCGACGTTGCGGTAGATACCCGTATTGTGGGGATAACGTCCAGTGAAGATCGAGGAACGCGAGGGACAACATAGCGAGTCGGTGACGTAGTAATTGGTGAAAGTGGCGCCCTCCCTCTGCATCTTGAGGACGTGCGGCATGTATTGCACCAAGTTCCAGGAAAGGTCATCCGTGAGGATAAAGACGATATTTGGCCGTTGACTCGCTGCAGATTGGGCCGGTGCGCCCTGCACGACTGCGACGGGCGGGGGCGGGCTCGCACGCGACAGTTGGCCGCTCGGCTGGGATGGCTGCGTGGGAAGTTGCCCAAAATCTGGATGCTTTGCTTTGCATGCGGCCACGAGCGATGGATCGACTCGCGGCAGAGGCTTGCCAGCCCGGTTTGGCTGCGCCGTTCCCTGTATGAGCGGCCGAACACAATCCACCTGGAGGCCTGTACCCCCCTTCGCACCGCCTCGCACAAAGCCTGCCTGGCGACACGCGTCGGCAATCTGTTCACATGGTCCAAGGGCCGCGGCCACCTGAGGGGCAAAGAACGAGCCCAATACAAAGGCGGCTGTACACAGAGCGAGGATTCGAATTCGTTCTTGATGCCTCATCGGTGTCTCTCTCTGATCAATGCGATCTTGTGCAGAAAGGTATTCGATGTATCCCGTGAGCATGCTGCAAACAAATTATAGTTCAGTGGTTCTGAGGATCCCCCCGCGCCACCGTGCCGCGAGCGCGCGGACCGGGAATTGCTGCAGGTGCAACATTGACAGCTCGCGCATAGCGACTAGAATGCAGCTTCCGGGCCCGCTTTTACAGAGCTTGGTCAGCAAAAAACCCCGCGCAAGGCGGGGTTGCGTTATCTGTCATGAACTCCCCGCGCTGGCACGATGGCCGTGCGCCATCCTCTGGTCAGCGTGTTGAAGAAATTCTCGTCGCAGGAGGCACAGATGCTGAGTCCACATGAATTCGCCACATTGATGTTGTTGAAGGATGCACCAGATCAAGTTGATATGACTCGCCCTGATCTCGAAGCCCTGCTGGAACGTCAACTCGTCGAACTCGACAGGCTGGCATCAGGACATCAGCGTCCGCGCGTCACTGCGCGAGGTCACCACTTGCTTCAACGCGTTGAGCGGATCCACTAAGCGATGACGCCTGCGTCGGACGACCGGGCGCACGTGGCAGCGATCAAGTCCAGACTGTAACCCAGGCGTAACCCCGAGACCGGATTTTTCCACTTTTCAGTGGCACGGTTTTTGGGGGACCCTCACATGGGCAACGGTTTGGCGCCGGGGGTCTGAATCGTGAATTTTACGTACACGCTGATCGATCTCGCTGGCGCTATTGCGCTGCTCCTGTGGGGCACCCACATGGTTCAAAGCGGTGCGCAGCGCGCATTCGGGGCCGCCCTTCGTTCACTCCTGGGTCGAGCGCTGCGCGGACGACTCCGCGCCTTCCTCGCCGGAATGGGCGTGACGGCGGTATTGCAAAGCAGTACGGCGACCGGACTCATGACTGCCAGCTTCGCTGCCGAAGGGCTCGTCGACCTGGTTCCCGCCCTTGCCGTCATGCTCGGCGCAAACGTCGGCACGACGTTGATCGCGCAACTGCTGTCTTTTGATGCCGCGGCCGTTTCACCGGCCCTGATCCTGGTTGGCGCGCTGATGTTCCGCAAGGTATCGAACACGCGTGCACACAATCTCGGCCGCATGCTCATCGGCTTGGGCTTGATGCTGATTGCGCTGCACCAGTTGATCGAGTTGATGACGGACTACGAGGATGCCCCCAGTCTTCGCATGCTGCTGGGTGCCGCGTCCACCGTACCGCTGGTCGATGTCCTGCTGGCTGCCGGCTTGACCTGGGTCGCAGATTCGAACGTTGCGACCGTCCTGCTCATCACATTACTTTGCGCGCGGAACGTGGTACCGCCGTATACGGCTTTTGCACTGGTGTTGGGGGCGAACCTCGGCACCGCGATCAACCCCGTCCTGGAAGGGACTGCGGCAAACGATCCGGCGTCGAGGCGACTGCCGGTTGGAAATCTGCTCCCGCGGGCAGTGGGCGTCGTGGTGGCGCTAGCAGCGCTCGGGCCAATCGGCCGCTTCATGGTCACGATCGAGCCAGACAATGCGCGTGTGGTTGCCGATTTTCATACGCTGTTCAACCTGATGATTGCCTGCCTGCTCCTGCCGTTGCTTCCCCTCTACGCGAACCTGTTAAACCGGCTATTGCCGTCGCGCGAGGAAGTCGACGCCCCGTCGCGACCGCTCTACCTCGATCCGACGGCGAGGCAGATTCCGACCAGGGCGGTCGGCAACGCGGCACGCGAGGCATTTCGATTGACTGATGTCCTTGGCGGAATGCTGTCGCGCACCCGTACCGCGCCGGCTGAACGTGACCCAAAGCGCATCGAGGAGGTCCGCCAGCGCGACGAAGTTCGGGATAGCCTCAATGCCGCGATCAGGACTTACCTGATGTCTCTTGATCACGAGCAGCTCGCGGAGAACGACCATCGGCGCTTGAATGAGAGAACGCACGTCGCGTATGGCGAAGCGGGCAATGGAATCGAAATACGGGAGCGCGGGGGGCACACGCTCGAATACGTCGACGCTGGTGGCAAGACGCAGACGTATTTCCCGGCCAAATCACTGTGGCTCACCTTGCAGGATCTCCAGATCGTTCAACAATTAGAGCCAGCAGGGGGAGAGACGCAGTCAACGCTTTCCACCTATATCCACGGGGCCGCACGCTTCGACGACAGTCGGCTGTCCATTATTGGCGAATCCGAGAACAGTACGCGCACAGTCCAGGTCTCCTTTGCGGCCCGGGAAATCAGCACGGCAGACCGGCAAGGCCTTCGCGAATGGCAAGACGAGCTCGGCATTACTTTCTCGGACGTCCCGCTTGGGACTGCAACGCTCGGCTACAACCGCTCCGACCGTGAGATGCAGGAACCCGATCAGTGGTGGGCGTCGTGCCACGTGCCGGAAAGCAGCATGCGGGCGCTTTCCGAGGGTGTTGAGGACGGGCGGCTCACTGCTGTCAAGGTCGGCCTAAGCCTGAGGCACGTTTACGTGTCCGACCGCGTTGTTGCTGATTTTCCCGGGGAGTCGTGTCTGTTCCTCCGGCCAGGCAAGAGCGACCACGGCATGGATCCGCCGGAAATCGCAACCGGATACGTTGTGCATTTCGCGCTTGATCTCGCGAAAGTCAGCTTACGCCGGCTCGAACACAACGAGAACTCGCACGACGCCTTGCCGCTTCAAGCGCCATCGAACATTGCCGAGGCAAATGCTATTAGCGTACAGGTGGAGAAGCTCGGCAAGCTGGTCACCCACTTGAAATGGCTTGCAGTGCTTGTCGCTGTCCTGATTATCGTTTTCGCGTTTAAGCACCGATGATCGAGTGACAAAATGTCCTGCAAGGTGCCCTCCGCGACGGCAGCAGCCCGGTTCTCGAATCATGACCCCGAAGCGGTGCGGCCACTTTGCCGTGGTAACGAACGCTTTGCGGAGCAAATGCCTGATTGAGGAGCAAACGCCTGATTGCGGAGCAAATGAAAAGGGCCTGCATCTCTGCAAGCCCTTGAATTCGTTTGGTAGGCCGTGCGTGACTCGAACACGCGACCAACGGATTAAAAGTGGACCATCGGGGGTTGCGCGCTGCTACAGGGGTGCTCATGTTTCAAATAAAATCAATGACTTACGGAATTCATCTCCGCAGTCAACCGCACCGGTCCGCAGGGCTGTCCGCCTCCCAATCTGCCTCCATGCGCTCCAACGGACTCGTCAAAGTTTAGCAGCTCGGCCAAGCGTCGCCAATCACGATAAGTGGTTGCCACACCTGTCGGCGGACGTGAACGCACGCCCATCATCTCATCTTTGACATCAAGCTCCTTGCGCAATTCTTCCTCTAGAGAGGGGAGTTTGGTTTTACCGTTGTAAACGGGAAGGCGGTTTCCGTGACCTTCGTGCGTGGGCTGTCCACCCGCTCGCCGACTCCAAAGTACAGGTCGCCATCTTCGTTTCCCCCATACACGGTAAGGCCCCAGCGCTCGGTAGCGGTGGCCTTGGCTCGGTGCCATAACATTAGAGTTATGGGCTGCCGATGGGGGGCCAATTCAGCCTTCAATTTTCGCGATAATAGGCTTTAATACGTTGTGCACTTCTTCGTAACGCTTGAGTAGCGCCTTAGGCAAATTCTCTTCACTATGGGGTGTATGTCCAATGCGGCGCAGCTTCGCATCGATGCGGGCGCCCAGTTCCTTGTCGTACAGTGCGGCTAGCGCCTCACGCACCTCGGGTTCGAGACCTTCCTTGAGAAATGGGGGTCTGAAATTCACGTTGATGGAGTACTTGCGGGGCGTTTCCGGCCCCTCTTCATCCCGGTAGTCTTCGCTGGACTTCATCTCGAGAACACGGATACAGACCGGCCAAAAGCAGTCGCCACGTGCGTCCGGTGTGTCCGTCATCAGCTTCAACCAAGAGGCATCTGTGACGAAAATCGCGCGCTTCCGAAGGTCAAACTTCGGCTGTTCGCCTGGCGCAGCCTTGCTCAGCTCATGTCCGATAAAGGATAGGGACTTTTGTTTCTCAAGCTTCTCCGCCAATTCCTTGTATTGATGCGTCCAAGCCCATAGCTGGCTACCGAAATCGTCGAGGTCCAGGTCTTTGGCGGGGAGGTACTTGCGCCTACGCGCTCTACCGATAGCACCCACGACCTCTCGATGGTTTCGCGCCAATTGCGCAAGCAGCGCCTCTAGCTCAGCTTCCTCTTTGGACTCGTATTCTGCCTGACGCCGGCAGTACGAGATAACGAGTTGCTGGCCAGGTTCAACGCCGCGCTCAACACGAGCTTCCGCTCGGCGGGCAGCCTTTTCCAGCCACATGTAGTCGAGATACGACCAGTGCCGAATTTCTTTGTCGTCGAAAATCGTGGACTCATCTTTGTAGCGGTCAAGCAGTACGAAGCCGACTTGATAGCCATAGTAAGGCCCGCCGCGTTTCTTCAGAGCCAGTGCATCATTACGATAATTTTCGAGTTGGATGCCTCTCCAACTAGCCCCTGCCTTGTTCTCAACAAGAATGACAAACCGGTGAATCGGGTCGACGAGCAACAAGTCTTGGCGACCCCTGCCCACCATTGACTTCTCGCGGATGACAATAAGGGACTGGAACCCCGTGACGGCAATCCTCCCTGGACTCCAGTGCTGGAACAGGCCCTGTGGTTTTGCGGATTCGCGGTTGGCCTCATGTACTGCAACCAAAAAATCTTTGAAAATGGCTTCGCCTTGGCCATGACCCTCTCGGGGGTCAAATAACCACTGCAAGATGCTGGAGTGCTGATTCTCGTTAGGGTTAATGAGGTCAAAGATGTCATCAATCCGGCGGGAAACCTCGGTTGAGCGAGTTAAGACGGGGTCGCTCAGGAAGCGTTCAAACTGTTCCTGGGTGACAGAAGCTGTAGTTGCCATTTCCTTTCCTTCACGGGCCGGCTATCGTCGTAGGTTGTGCGATTTGTGCGGGGCAGCAATTCGATGGTATCTGCAACTTCGCCGGTAAACGTGGTGATTTTTGTCAATCTACTGGTTTGGGCTCGGTTGCCGTGGCCGCAAGCTCACCAGCCTGTGGCATAAGTATCGGGTTATCGTTCTCGCCATTACCTCGAATTTCTATAGTCCATACAATTCATAAGCCGCTCGCGCCTCCTCCACGAATTCGTCCCGTAGTGCCGCAGGCTCAATAACCTCAACGTATGGTCCAAATGCACGAAGCCACCATCGGAACCGTTCACTGAACGTGACCGTTCCGGTGACCATAGTGGACCCGTCAGGCTGCTGTTCGATTTTCTGGTAGCTCGACAGCGGTGTCTCGAGCAGGAAGTTGCGGGCTGCATTTGTGAATCGCAATACTAGGCAAATTTCGCCTTGTGGGAAATAGTCAAATTGGCGCTCACGGCGTCCAACTGCGAGGCGCAAGCCGTTGGCCGGGGCTGCCAAGGGGGCATTCATGAAAAAGTGCGAGAGCGGCGGTGGCGCTTCCGCCTCAGCGGCCTGCGATGCGAAAGCGGTTGGCAAGAACGGTAAGCCGCTCGCCGGTGCGGCAAAGACCGCATTTATGAAGAAGTGCGAGGCCGCTGCGGTGAAGTAAGTCGGCGCTCAACAAAAGAGCCGGTGCGATGCCGGCTCTTCTAGTTTGCCGCGCAGCTACGACCCACAACGCAAACGTTTCTGACGTCCATTCGGATAGCGCAACGACGGCGTGAGCGCCGCGCGGTAGCATACGTTATGTGATTTCCACCGGACCGACAGACGGCACATGAAAAATCTCATTAGAGCTATTGCCTTCGCGGCAAAAAAACATCGTAATCAGCGTCGCAAGGACCACGAGGCGTCGCCCTATATCAACCATCCGATTGCTCTGGCTGATTTGCTTGCCAACGAGGCGTCCGTCGAGGACGAACGGGTGCTGATGGCCGCTGTTCTGCACGATACCGTTGAAGATACCGAGACGACTGGGCAAGAACTTGCGCGCGAGTTCGGAAAAGAGGTGGCCGACATCGTGCTGGAAGTGACCGACGATAAGTCATTGGGTAAGGCGGAGCGCAAGCGCCTGCAAATCGAGCATGCGCCTCACATCAGCCGCCGAGCGAAGCTGGTCAAGCTGGCTGACAAAATCTGCAACCTGCGTGACGTCGCTGCCAGTCCGCCCGCCGGTTGGGACTTGGCACGCAGGCAGGGGTACTTCGATTGGGCCAAGGCCGTGGTGGATGGTCTCAGAGGGGTACATCCGGGGCTGGAGCATATTTTCGATGAGGCCTATAAATCAAGGCCGACCACCGATTAACTGCGTCTTCCGCAGCGCAGAATCTCCGGTCTGGTCGGCGGATGTGCGAGCTAAGGGGAGTCGAACCGCACTGGCCGAGAGGTGCGGCGCCACTGACGCCCGCATCGAATGCCATAAATTAACGTTCCGTCTGCTGGGTCAAGAAGTGGCCGGGCAGGGCGAACACATCAATTTCAGACTCACGAACGCGCCGACTCGCGGGACGGTGCGTTGCTAACCCCATCGCCGGCTTGTAGATATCCAGTCCCCGACCTAACTTGAAGAGCACGCCGTGGTCAACCACCAAGTATCGGTCGTGGAGACCAGTCTCACGCCGCACCTTCAGCAGCACGCCAAAATTCTGGAAGAGGTCTTTGGCCGTGTTGTCGATGGCGCGCTCTTGGTGAGCCACCGACTCTGTCGGTGCGAACCCGGTAATGATTTCGATTTCCTTGGGACGCGCCGCTTCGGCAACGTGCAACAGGAACTCATTCATGTTCCGAATCTGATGATGTGCCGCCAAATAAGGGTCAATGAGCGTCATGCGCACAGCCCCCTTTAAGTAGGTGGGCTCGAAAAGCTTATCGTACGGCCAACCGACTGAGCCGTCTTGCAGACGGATGCGTTTGACAACCACGGTGGCGTCACGCTGCACGCTTGCCGCCCAGCCTCCTGACATTGCGTCGGAACCGACGGCTGTGGTCCTGGTAGACTCGGTGTCGGGCGCAACTACGCGCAAAGAGTCGTTATCCACCGCATGCGATTCCGGGGATACGCCCAGCTTCATCGAGTCGTCCACCGAGGTGGTGCCCAACTGCATCAGTTCGTCTGCGCGACGGAGCACGTCTGCGTTATCGCCTTCAATCGCGGCGACCAGCGACTGGACAGCCTCTTTTTGGCCCACCACGAGGGCCGTAGCAGCAGCACGGATGTTGTCGGTCGCCTGTTCGAGCAACACCTGAACTTCATTCAAAGCATCGCGAGGCGCCCCTTCCGCCTCCATCACTAAGAAGTTGCCGAATTCCAGTCCCCGCGCAGTGAGATGGCTCATCAACGCCTGCGCCAGAAGCGCCTTGACTTCGCGGTAAAATGCGAGAACCTCGGCGGACTGACTGTCGGTGGTACCCCCACCCCAAATGGACGACACCGTTGCACGCCGCTCCGAAATTCGCTCAGACACTTCGTCGGAGACAAAGTCATTGAGCATGGTCGTCACACGCAACTCTTCTGTGGCGATGAGCTCCTGCGCGCCCTGAAGCGAGCGCTCCAGAGAATCCCTCAGCTTGGTCGTGACCTCAAAGGGTAACGTTGAGCCGAGCTCCAGCGAGTCGGAAATCTTGTCCCCCTCCTGCGAAAGGCTTGTCAGATAGACTTCGAAGCTCTTTGCGAACGCCGAGAACAGCTCGGTATACTCCCCGAGCATCTGCTGCACCTTGGGAAATATGCGGTTAGCGACGCGGGTCTGAAAGCCATGCATGTAGCCCCAGTAGCCCGACCGGCGTGTACGCCAGTGCCGCCCAACATCATTCATCTCGAACTCAACGAGCTGCTGCTCCGCGAGCAGCGCGATGTTCTCGACCAGAATTCCATGCTGGGTGCGCTTGCCTCGCAGCCGGTCAGCGAGCAGTGTCACCTGCTGGTTAACTGCCCCTTCAAATCGTGCGCTAGTCTTCCCAAATTCGTCACGAAAGGTGCGGAGCTTCTGCTCAGCAACCTCCTTGTCCTTGATGTCGCGAATGGCGACGAGCTTGGTCTGCAGAACCGCCTGCAGGTCTAAAAGGCTCGTTCGCGCTCCGGTGGAGATGTTTTGAGCGGCGAGCGCAAGCCTGGATTCCGTCGACAGCAGTCGCAGTAACTGCGCCTTTAGCCGCTCGACCCCACCAGGGTCGGACTCGTCGATGGCGTATTGAACCGGCTTTTTGGCCTTCCAATCCCGGTGAAGGGCAGCCGACGTGAACGCAATCTCGACGTCGCCCAACTGTTCTCGGTAGCGCCGCATCGCGGGCGAGTCATCGTGACTCAGGCCATCGAGTGTCGCATTGATTTCGGCGGCAATTCGGCCCCGTTCGCGCTGGATGCGCAGTGCGAGCGATTCCGGCTCTTCGTCGTTGTCATCGGCCAAGCGAACATGCTGCTCATAGGTTTGGTCAACCTGAGTAATGACAACAATCAGCTGTTTGACCGTGCCCTTGCGCAATAGGGAAAGCAGAAATTCCTTCTCCGACTGGCTGTACGCCACACCGGATTTGGTGAGGAATAAGATGGCGTCGACATCCTCGACGGTCTTTTCCGTCAAGCCGACACGAAAGCGCTCGGTGTCGTCGAGGCCAGGGGTGTCGATGAGCAGCACTCCCTCATCAAGAATCGGCGCCGGAGAGGTGATTTCGATAGCCTCAACCAGACAGTGGTGCGGCTTCGCACCCGACGTGAACTCCTTGAGCTTCCTACGAAACTCAGTCTCAGCCTGCCTGCTTCCGTCAGCCGCTAGGCAAATTTCGATGGTGTAGCCGCCAGGCTTGATGAACTGTCGCTCCAGAGCTGGCAAATCAAAAACTTCTTCTGGCTCACCGTCTCGGGTCTTCTTTGGCTTGCCGAAGCCGTTCCAAACCTTAACCCGATGCGCATCGATATGCTTAGCATCTTCGCCATACAGCGCCTGTAGCTTAACCCACTCATCTTGTGCTACAAAGCGAACTGTTGCTTTGACCTGCGTCCCATGACGGAACATGGTAATCGCCGCAGTCTCAGGGTTAGTATCCTCGCTGGCCAGTCGTGCGCCGAGCAGTTCATTGACAAAGGACGATTTCCCTGTCTTGAAACGGCCGACGACGGCCACCTTGTAGTCTTCCGGTAACTCCTGGGCCGCCAAGAGTTCATCAATCGCATCCGCCGTCCGTTTGCACTCTTTGCCAATCTGCGCAATCGTGAGGCCCGAACGCTTGAGCAGCGATTCGCGGACCTGACCAAGGTGCAGGGCGAGGGTACGAATGTCATCGCGCACTTGCTTTGGTGTTTTCATCGTATCTCCCTTACTTTGTGCAAGAAAACTAACGAATGGACTATGCAGAGCAAACTGGGCGGCCGTTGAGTTTCTTCGGAAATCGGGGGCTCCGCCTCCGATTGCTCAATCTTTGAACTCGGCCTCATCGGTCAGCGTACGGCGCGGAATGAACACGCGCACGCACCCAAACAAGGTACCGATATTGCCATATATCATGGTCCACGTGCCGCGCAGACGCGCCGGGGAAACCGACAGTTGCTTCTCGGTGACTGGGCAGACGCGTTCCTGATATTGCTATTGATTTTGCGTAGATGAGCAAAAAGTGAGCATCTTTGCAGAACAAATAGCATCCCGTCCCCTGCAACATTCCGTCCCGGCTTGACGTCGGAGGGCAAACATACATTTTGTATGTGGTGCACGCGTGCGCTGCAAGTGAGTGATTTCACAAGGAAATATCGCGTGCGGGCAAAGCCTAGAGAATTTGTGGGGTCGCGTTGAGTCATATGGCGGGCAGCGAATCGGCTCGGCCGGTGGGCTGTACAGCATGACCCAAGCGCGCCCGGCTCTTCTGGCCCGACGGCTTGTTTGGGACGCCATTTTCTCGGAATCGCGCGTAGTGCTCGCTCAGATTGGGTGTGATTCTCTCCGGCGCTGCGAACGGAAACTGGCTCAAACGGGCAGCGAGAGCGACGCGCAGTAGTCGTTTCCTCTTTGGTTTTCGAAATCAAATTCGTACAAGGTCAACTTGCCGATGGACACGTGCCTCTGGCCGAGGAAGAATGCGAAGGCGACCGGCGCCGCAATGAACAAGTGTACAACTCCCGGTCGCTGCAACTTTTGCTTCTCCGCACGGATTTGCGCAACGAGTTGCTCCGCCAAAGCAAAGGCGTGTGCGCCGCTCTTTATCGCCGTATTGCTGCTGCCACAATCTGGCGCCGCGCGGAGCACCGTATGGACGGGCAGTGCCGTACGCTCAATGAACGATTGCATGGCAGCCGATACGTCATGCGTCAGGCTCACGGCAACGGCTATATCAGCAGCGGTTGGTTCCCAAATAGTACCTTCAAGCTGCCACCGTGCATGGTTCATGGTCAGCACTTCATCATCGGTGCGCCAAACATCGCTGCCTAACGTCCGCTGTGCAAGCTCAACATCTCGGCCGGATTTGATATTCACTATGGAGCCGGCAGCAAATGCTAATGTGAGATGCGTGTCTAGGACGAGACGCAGCGCTTCGTTGTTTCGTGCCGCATCCGTCAAAAATGCCGTAAGGCGTGGGTACAGGTCGGCTTTCCAGTCGTTCTGCTCGCGGATGTATCGAGTGTCGAAACTGTCAACAAGGTTAAGCACCTTGCAGCAGCGGCCTTCGAGTCGGTCGAAGGCGTGCTCAAACGATTTGACGCCAAAGGTTCGCCGTTCACCAGGCGCACCCTCGAGCAAGCCTTGAGTTAGACATGCCTCGCGTAGTTCTGACTGGCCGAATTGCAGCTTTCCCTGGGATAGCCATTGGAAGGGGAGGTCGTCGTAGATGAACGAGCTCTCATTAGCTGGAATGCGGCGGAGCCCCGCGAGGCGGAAGTAAATATCCAGCATTTCGCGAGCGCCATCTAGCGTATCGCGTGCGACGCCGAAGCTGAGGGTCGACGCAAGCCTACGCAGACCGTCATCATCCACATTGAGGTGGTCACGCCACGCCTTGCGCAACTGCCCCCTTGCACTGCGGTCCGTGGAACCGTCGAATAGATGTTCAAGATTCAACGCCCCGGAACGTTGCCGGATAAGGGGGCGCAACGCGTCGGCCTTAGCCACAGTCCAGTTGGTGAGCAGCTTGAACAAAACGCCATCGTCGCCAGTAGAGCAGGCGAGTTGTGCCGCATGAGCCTTTTCCAGAAACGACACGGTGCTGGCATTAATGAAATCGGGCCGTACAAGGTCGGCGTAACCATATTCATCGAGTGTCACATGCCACTTGCACTGGATATGCTCCCGCAGTACTCGATGACCAACGTGTTCTCTAGCACGTCGGGCGTCATACTCCACCCAAATATCATCAAACCCTTTGGGGCCGATTTCGAAGCCGACACTTACCATATGAGAGTCGGGGAGCAAGAGTTGGGCGGCGTGCATCCAGAAGACACGTGCCTGGAATGCATCTCCTTCCCGCCGGGCGGAGTTGGCTAGCGTCACCGTGGGCTCCTACGAAGTCGGGGAGTTCTGGAACGGCGGCGTCGCACGCATCGCGCGTGCCAATTCGGCCGCTCGTTCGAACTTGACTGCTTTGCTCGGGTACGCGTCAAGCACCAGCGTCGGGAGTAGCCTTTGCGTGAGGTCAGAATATGTGAAGCCGAAGGCACTGTCCGCTGACTTGCCAGTCAACGAAACCAACGTATCGATTTGCGATGGCGTGAAGCCGACCTCTGTTAGGGGCGCTTCCATGACGGCACGTCGTTGAATGTCGTTTGGTCGAGCGAACTGGAAAACTTCGCCGGCGCGCCGCTGAACGGCGGGGTCAATCGCGGATAAGCGATTCGTGCACAAGATTACGGCTGCAGGCACGCCGCTTTCTGCCAAGCGGTCAACACCTCGGATGAACGCATTCACGCCTGCGCGGTCTTCGTGGTGCATTTGACCGTTCTCGCGGCTCTGAGTCAGCGCATCACCTTCATCAACGAGTAGAATGACGCCCCCGCTGGCCTTCCCCTTTGAGCGCTGCAATTTCGTCGCGGCGCTCAATGTCGTGTCAAACGCTGCGGAAACCAGACGCGTCATCTCGCCGACTTTTCCAGTTCCCCGCGTAGCCAAGCTCAACGGGTAAAGCGTGACCGAGATGTCTTCGGCGCGTGCGACGGCATCACCAATCGTTTCGGAGAGTTCGGTCTTCCCTGTGCCGACGTCCCCGGCCAAGATGACAAGCGGCGGCCTGCGCTGGACGTAGTCTAGAAGAATCGCGGCGGCCGGGTGGAATTTGTTCGCCCATTCCTTTGGTCCCTGTGGATTAACAAGGATGCCGAGCAACTTCGTGAGTCGTTCTTTGATGTCCTCGATGCCGACAAGTCTCGCCAGTCGCTTCTTGGCTGCGACGTTGGGGAATTCGAGGCATCGGTCGAACAGCTCGTTTTTTGGTGGTTGTTCGTTTGTCATGGTTACCGTACAGAGCTTCGGCCAATTCCTCGGCCGCCAGCAAGATAGCTTTTGTCCGTTTCCCAGCGCCCGGACTCAAGAGGCGGCTCGTTTCCAGTGCCACGTTGGAAAGGCAGAGACGCGCGAATCGACGCCCTTTGGCCATCTGATAACTGCCACCAACGGTCGTTATGTGTCAGGTAGGAGGTGAAACTCGCGCCTGCGACATCTAGGTTGGGCTTGACGCGGCCGGGGTCGTGGTTCTCTACCAATGTGCCGCCGGGCAAGGCCACGTATTTGACAGCCGCTCTGGTCCAAAGGCCGTCACGCTTGAAGCCGTAGGTGACGGTGCCAAGCACATCATATTTCAGGACCTCGACGAGCTCTGCTTCGTACCGGCTTATCCATTCGGTTGCGGGCGCCCCATAGAAATCCTGAAATCGCTGCAAGTCGGCCGCGACCTTAGACGCGATGTGCCGTGCGTGAACGACAGTGAACGATTCTGTAAAAGTGGTCGAACTCGATTCGCTCATCCAAGCCTCACGCGTTGAAGGAAGGGCCGAAGACCTTTTGCCAATACCGGACTGTTTCACTTTTTGTGACCGCCCGCGAGGCGGATGCTATGGCATCACCGGCGTCGAGTGCGGCCTCAACGATGAGTTGCTTGTTGTTCTCGTCATAGAGTTTTGCGACATTGTTTTCGCAATTGACAGGGTCCCAGATGCGGACCGTGTCGCTCGTCTTGGCACACGAACTGGGGTTGTAGTAGTCGGAGAATGCGATAGTCGTCGCAAACTCGTCTGCAGCAACGAAATTGAAAAACTGGGCGAGAGCGCCGGGGTAGTCGCCCAATGCTGCGCCTCTGTCGGCGAGATGGGCGAGGATTAGCTCAGCCATAAACGACTTGAACCGAAAACCCTCGACTTCCCGCTTCTGGATTGCCGCCCAGTACTTAATGAGTCGCACGAGCTGACTGAAGTGCGTCTTGTTTGCTTGCTTGCGCTTCGCAATAAACTCGAGATGCATTGGAATGCTGGTCAGCAGGGTATCACCGGTATCCTTTGAGTAAAGATAACCACGCCACTGCTTGTCGCCGTCGTAGAGAATAGGCACAACGTCGACTTCATTCCCGGTCGTCTTGAAGGTGACCGAAACCGAATAATCCTTCCTCGTAATTTGCTCCGGCTGAAGATTTGCAAAAGCGGTTTCAAGCTTTTTGGCGAGCCAGTCGATAAGCTTCCCAATTTCATGCGGCGCCGAGTCCGACGACACATAACAACCGACGTCAACGTCGCTAGTGGACTGGAGCGCGGTGCCTTTGGCCAAGCTGCCAGACAACATGACACGACGCAGCTCGAACTGAGGGTGCTCCTCCAGATAGTTCTCGAGCCGCTTCGTTAGCCGCAGCGCTTGACCCTTCAAGTCATCTGCGTCTTCTTGCGGTAGATTTACGCGCGCGCGAGCGAATCGCACAATATCGGCGTGCCCAACATGTTCCAGTCCCATTCAGCCCCCCAAAGAGTCGAGATTTCCGTTTCGAACGCTGCCCTGCCGAGTGGTAATGGCTTGGCACACATCAACTTACCGCGCTGCCGAACCTTCACCTGGCCAGATAGTTAATGCTTGGAACGCCGTATCATTGGCCCAATCCAATTGAAGCGAGTGGTGAGGCTCGGTTGACTGTTGCGATACCGACCTGAGAAAACACCCCAATTCAGGAATACGCATACCCCGCCGGACGTATGCCGGAACGTCCCGATAGTGTGCTGCAGCTCCTTGCCGTTCTTCGGCTGTGAGCCAGACACCTTCGCGCCGCAGCATTAACGAAACCCAGTTAGCGCTGATTTTCATCACGTGCTCCTTTCAGTATTCGTTTGGGTATTCTCAGGCTCCATGTGGCTCATAGAGTGAGCCAGTCTGGCAAAGAGGGCTGAGGCACGTTTGATGTGGCATTTTCCCGACATCTATCGACGCCGTTCGATAAACGTCGATAAAATGCTCAACTAGCTCATCTCGTGAGCTTGGAATGGTTCCACAATGGGAGCGCTGGGTTACTTCAGCGAGCTCCCTGTGGTGCCAAGATGACCGCGCACGCGAGGATTTGGCGTCGGCAACATCGATGCCCGGAAGATGCATTGCCTACGAGTTCGGGACAACGATGTATACCTACAAAGGGGCGAGAGTGTCGTACCTAAACAATAGGTGTCGCGAACGGATTTGCTTGGCTGCTGGCGATAGCGTGTTCAGGGGCCCGACGCCAGCACAGGATGTCAACGCGGTGATGGATGCCGGTGGCAAAGTCATTACCGTGGGGCATCGGCCCCAGCGAGTCAACCGAGAGTAGTCGTTTGGAGCTAGGATGAATCGGACGGAACGGCTATACCGCATTGACCATCTCCTGCAGGAACGGCAGGTCGTTCCAGTGCAGGTGTTCCTGGAAGAGCTGGAAGTATCGCTGGCCACCTTCAAGCGAGACCTCGAATATCTTCGTGACCGTCTTAACGCTCCCATCGTTTGGGACCGCGATGAGGGCGGTTATCGGTTCGACAAGCAAGGGGCGGGGGATAGATACGAGCTGCCAGGACTGTGGTTCAACGCCTCTGAGATACATGCGTTGCTCATGATGCAGCAGTTGCTCAAGAATCTCGAGCCCGGCATCCTCGCTCCGCATATCGACCCACTGCTTTCCCGGCTGCGATTGCTGCTTGACCAAGACGGGGTCCCAATCGAAGCCGTGGATAAGCGGATTCGGCTGCAACGAGTCAACGCGCGGACCTATGAACCCCAGCATTTCAGTCCGCTTTCGACGGCGCTGCTTCAGCGGCGCCGTGTTGTCTTGGACCACTATAGCAAGGGCCGCGATGAGACTGTTCGCCGCGAGGTCTCTCCCCAGCGCCTGACTTACTACCGGGAAAACTGGTACTTGGACGCGTATTGCCATTTGCGCGATGACCTGCGCAGCTTTGGACTTGACGCCATACGAGGGGTCCGGTTAGGGCAGGAAGCGGCAAAGGAAATATCGGATAAAGAAATCTGCGCTGCCTTGGACGGTGGGTATGGGATTTTCGCTGGGAAAAGCGTGGAATGGGCTGAGTTAGCTTTCTCGCCGGAGCGCGCCCGTTGGGTTGCGCACGAAACATGGCATGCGGAACAGCGGGGCTGGTTTGCCGACGATGGGACCTACCACCTGCGCGTTCCCTATAGCGCACCGACCGAATTGGTCATGGAAATTCTCAAACATTTGCCCGACGTTCGAGTCGTCTCGCCGGTCTCGCTTCGGGAGATGGTTGGCAAGAAATTGCGGGATGCATTGACGAATTTTTGAGATGGCTCATTCCATGAGCTGGCGGTCCAATACGCTGGTAACAGTGGGAAAATTTCGGGGAGCACTATGCAAAAGCTAGACGGCGGTATCGCTTACTCAGCGTCTGACCTGGTGAATTTCCTCGAATGTGAGCACCTTACGAGTCTAGACCTTATCGACTTGGAGGCCCCGCTTCCACGCACAAAAGACGGCGACGAAGCAAAGCTGATTCAGGACAAAGGGCATCAACACGAGGCCCGCTTTGTCGAGACGCTCAAGGCCCAGCACAGTTCATTCGTCGACATCGCCGGCCTCGGTGGGAGCCTGGAGCAAAAGATTGCGGCCACCCTGGAAGCGATGCGCGAAGGTGTTGAAATCATCTACCAGGCTACATTGCGTGACGGTTGCCTCATCGGTCACGCGGATTTTCTTCGGAAGGTCTCTCGCCCCTCCAACCTGGGCAGCTACAGCTACGAAGTTCTCGATACCAAGCTGGCTCGGACCACCAAGGCCAAATTCATCGTTCAACTCGGTTTCTACTCGGCGTTGCTGGAAAAGGCCCAAGGCGTTGAGCCTCTGGCGATGCGCGTAATCTTGGGGGACGAGACCGAGGATTCGTTCCGCTGTGCTGACTATGCCAAGTATCTCAGTCTGTTGATTGACCGCTTTTTGGATAGGGTGACCGGTGACCCAGTCGAAACGTATCCCGACCCGTGCGCAAAGTGCGGCCAATGCAAGTGGAGCGGTCTTTGTGACGAGCGCCGACTGGCAGACGACCACCTCTGCCAGGTTGCCAACATCACCAAAATTCAAGCCAAGAAGCTCCATGAGGCCGGCGTGCCGACGTTGGCCGCGCTCGCTAAGTTCCCAGTCGAAGCCAAGATTCCCAAAATGGCCAGGGAAACCTTGGACAAGCTTCGTCATCAAGCATCGCTCCAGTATCAGGCTCGACAGACTGGGGAGAATCAGCTCGAGCTGCTCCCTGTTGACCCGGACGCTAGCCGTGGCTTCGCCCGGTTGCCCGCTCCAGATGCCGGTGACCTGTTCTTTGACATGGAGGGTAACCCCCTTGAGGAAGGTGGACTCGAATACCTCTTCGGTCTTTACTTGTTTGAGAGTGGCGAAGCCAAGTTCAAGCCGTTCTGGGCCCATAGCCGCGCAGAGGAGAAGGTTGCCTTCGAGCAGTTCATGGATTTCGTGACGGAATGGCTCCAGCAGCATCCGGCAGCCCATATATATCACTATGCTTCGTACGAGGAAACGGCGCTCAAGAAGCTGATGTCCTTGCATGGCACTCGAGAGGCCGAAGTGGATAACCTCTTGCGTGCCCGCAAGCTCGTGGACCTTTACAAGGTGGTGCGCGAAGGCGTTCGCGTCTCCGAGCCGCGCTACTCCATCAAAAACATCGAACATTTCTACCTTGAGCAGCGTACCGGTGATGTAAAGAATGCGGGGGCCAGTATCGTCTATTACGAACACTGGAAAGAAACGGGAGACCCTAAGTACCTCAAGGACATCGAGGACTACAACTTTGATGACGTTCGCTCGACATACGAATTGCGAGAGTGGCTGTTGACGTTGCGTCCAGCCGGCATGCCTTGGGCAACGCTGGGTGCATCTGACTCGGCCCAGAGCGGACCTATAGTCGGGGAGATGACCGAAGACGAGAAGCGTCTCATGCTCTATCGTCAACAGTTGGTCGACGGATTGCCGGCTGACCGGGCATCCTGGGGAGAGCGAGAG
The DNA here is from genome assembly GCF_902459695.1 of Pandoraea terrae. GTDB lineage: Bacteria > Pseudomonadota > Gammaproteobacteria > Burkholderiales > Burkholderiaceae > Pandoraea > Pandoraea terrae. Next base: position 11,126 of record NZ_CABPRZ010000030.1, on the reverse strand, counting down.
CAGCTCCAAGAGCTTACATACCAGCTTCTCGACTTCCATCGTCGCGCTGCCAAGCCGGAATGGTGGGCGATGTTCTCCCGAATGGAAATGACCACGGATGAATTGCTAGAAGACGGGGAGTGCATTGCTGGGCTGAAGTTGGACCCGGAGAGTCCACCGCGCGCGGAGAAGCGCTCCATTCTGTATACGTATGTTTTCCCCGAGCAGGAATCCAAGCTTAAGACTGGCGACCCCGCCACCATTACACAGACTGGCGAGTCGGTGAGAGACCTCACGGTGGATGCGGACAATCGCCGTGTAAGTTTTAAGCGCAGCGCCGACCGTGAGGCGTTACCGCCCGACGTCGGCCTCGGGCCAGGAAGGCCTGTGTCGACCGATAAGCTTAAGGAGGCTATTTTTCGCTTTGCTGACAGCATTGTGCAAGGGAACCAAACATATCCAGCGATTGAAGCTGCTCTCACCCGAGCGTTACCCGGCATCCGCAGCCTGCCCATGGGTGCTTCCATCGTACCCGACACCGCTGATGCGCTGCCTCAGATTATTGATGCCATCGAAGACCTGGATAGCAGCTACATTTTTGTGCAGGGACCACCGGGTGCAGGCAAAACGTACACCGGCTCACATGTCATCGCCGCATTGATGAAACGAGGTTGCCGCGTGGGCGTTGCATCCAATAGCCACAAAGCTATCAATAACTTGCTTGAAGGCGTCGAGAAGGTTGCCGGTAACGAGGGGTTTTCTTTCCATGGGGTCAAGAAGTCTACGAAAGGTAAAGCGGAGTCGATGTTCGAGGGGAAGTACATCTCCGATGTCTTCGACAACGACGACGTGGTGATGGCGTTGGGAGCCGGCGCCCGGTTAGTAGCCGGCACCGCCTGGCTTTTTGCCGACCCCAACCTGGACCAGGCCCTGGACTACCTGTTTATCGACGAAGCTGGTCAGGTAGCACTTGCGAATCTAGTCGCGATGGGAGCTAGCGCCAAGAACCTCGTGCTGTTGGGGGACCAGATGCAGCTCGGTCAGCCCGTCCAGGGCGTGCACCCGGGGCATTCGGGGGACTCCTCCCTCGACTACTTGCTGCAGGGCATGGCCACCATCCCTCCGGAACGCGGAGTTTTCCTGGGCACGACTTGGCGCATGCATCCCCACGTCTGCCGGTTCATCTCCGATGCCGTGTACGACGGCCGTCTTGAGCCGGAACCGAACAATACACACCAGAGCTTGTTGCTGTCAGCAGGTGCTCATCCTGCTCTGGCGCCCACGGGGTTGCGCTACCTCCCTATGGAGCATGATGCCTGCTCCCAGCGTAGCGAGGAGGAAGCATCATTGGTCCAGGAATTGGTCGCAAGTCTGCTCGAGCAACGGTACCGCGACAAGCAGGGAAATGAGCACCCAATGGCTTTGCATGACATTCTGGTGGTGGCCCCATACAACATGCAAGTCAATCTCCTGAAGCAGTTCTTGCCGGAAGGGGCACGGGTCGGAACTGTCGACAAGTTTCAGGGCCAGGAAGCCGAGGTGGTCATCATCTCGATGGCGACCTCCAGCGGCGACTATCTTCCACGTAATATTGGCTTTCTGTACAGCAAGAACCGGTTGAATGTGGCCATCTCGCGGGCGAAGTGCTTGGCGTTATTTATTGCCAATCCCGCACTAATGACTATCGGGTGTTCGAGCCCGGAGGAAATGGCATTGGTGAATACTCTATGTTGGGTCCGGGATTACTCCGGAAGCAATTGATGGCACAAGCCAGTAGCGCCTACAAAAAGTCAATTACAAATGAAGAAAACACAAATTTTAACGGCCAACGATATTAAGCGGGGGCTAGTAAGGGTCGCTCAATCGGACACGATTTTCCCGTCAGATGTGTTCGGCCATAAACGGCTTCCTCGCGAGAAGTGTATTGAAGTGAACTTGCCGAATGGAGATAGCTATTTAACGGACGTGCTTACGTATCCGGACGGACGGCCGAGATTTCTCCGAGAGGGGGCGTCGGTGAGGCACTATCTCGAGGCGATAGGAGCACGTGCGGGGGATGTTTTGGAACTGACTCAGGTTGACGGTAGAAGCTACTTGCTGAACGTCCTTTCAGGTCGTTCCGGCACGGAATCGGTATTTCCTGGCGAAGCTAACATCCCGGATATTCCGGCCGTTGCCACGAATGCCATCGATGAGACACCCCCGGACCTTGTTTCTCTCATAACGGTAAACGAATATGCTGATGCCATTTCTGAGGCCAGTCGCGTGTTCACCGCCGAACAATACGAAATGCTCGTTGGTCATGCACTTGCGCCCAACAGGACTCTGTCGATGGAGCGATTGGCTGCGCTGGGTGGTTACGATGGGCATGAGGCAGGAAACTCACAGTACGGGCGACTGGGAGGGCTTATTGCCCGGCGACTCGGGGTGAGTGGGTTGGCAAATCAAGTGTACGTTCTGTGCACCCCGTCAAAGGAGAAAGACGAGAACGGTCACTATCAACTTACGTTGCGTGAGCGGGTTTTTGAAGCGCTGTCCGTCCTGGAGATGTTGTCCGCCACGCCGATGGCCTCCGATGGGATTCAAGATGAGCAAGACAAGTCCCCGTGCGATTCGGAGCAATGCCGCAATGAGCCCCTCACGGTAAGGCAGGCACTGATAGAGGCGAGGTTGGGGCAGGGCTCATATCGCAGGAAAATGTTGCGTTGGTGGGGCGGGGCGTGCGCGGTAACCGGTTGCACGGTAGAAAAAGTGCTGGTCGCTTCGCACGCGTTGCCCTGGAAATTGGCCACAAATCGGCAACGCCTAGACCATTTCAACGGGCTGCCGCTGGTGGCAACACTAGACAAACTATTTGATAGTGGTTTCATCGGATTCAATGGCGAAGGGCGAATGCTGTTTTCAAAAAGTTTGTCAGCTCAACAAAAGGCGGATTTGGGTTTGCGCGAAGGGATGTGTTTGCGAAAAATTGAGCCAAGAATTATGAAATATTTGTCGCGTCACAGAGAGATGAATGGTCTTGGGTAGATGTGTCAAATTAGATTGATACTGTGAATTTAATGTAAAATTTATTAAAAAATTGGGATGTTGGCGTCATGGAGATTGTGTGGAAATTTGAGAATAGCGACGTCGAGCGAGTTCGGCAGTTTGTGAGCGCGCATCGAGCCCACCCATTCGTTCGAGGTCGTGTTGAGAAAAACGTGCGGGGTGCGCGGGAGGGTGTTAAAAAGAATGATTTTTGGCGTGCCTATGTTGGTTGCTTGGTGACGACTCAGCAATCGTCCGGCGATGACTCGTATGTGTCGAAATTTTTAAAATCAAGGAGCGAACTGCTTAGGTTTTCGGCGTGGAGCGGTGAGGGGTTTCAATTGAGTGAAATTGAAGCTGAACTGCGCGGTGCGGGATTGAGAAGAAATAAAACTATAGCGAAACAGATGCTCGAGACGGTTCATCTGCTACAAGAGGGAGAATGGGGAAATGCGACCGCTCAACTCAGTAGCCTGTTGGGTGCAGACGTTAGTCGCAAAGAAGAGCGTTGTGTTGCAGAATATTTTGCTAAAAAGTATGCTGGATTGGGGCCCAAGCAGTCGAGAAATCTCCTGCAGACCCTTGGTCTTACCAAATACGAAATCCCGTTGGATTCGCGCGTGTCGAAGGCCCTGCAAAAGCTGGGGTTCCCCATAAAGCTTACGGCACAATCCCTTGCCTGTAAGCATTTCTATGTTTTTACCCTCGACGCTGTTCAGGAGCTTTGCGTCAGAGCAGACGTGTATCCGTGTGAGTTCGATGCGTGCGCGTTCGTCAGCGAGGAGAAGCGAACTTAGGGTTGCCAGGCAAACATGGAGAGGGGTTCGAGAGCGGCTGGTTCCGCCAGAGGCGGCTCATTCCGGCTTCGCCGCCCTCTCATCTTGTCAAATTTCGGGGATTGGCCCTTCTTTTTTATTCTATTAATAGAGCAACCGTATTTTTAATATGCTTCCATTCGCACCCGGGGCTCGCGCTGTTATCCGTGACGAAGAGTGGCTCATCCGCCGCGTGGACCCTGCCGCCGATGGTGGTTGGTTGCTGACCTGCGACGGTATTTCTGACCTGGTTCGTGGTCGTTCAGCCCTGTTTTTGACCAGGTTGGAAGATGCCATCGAAATCCTCGACCCGGCGAAGACCGAGCTGGTGCCAGACGTCAGTTCCGCCTACAACGCCACGCTCTTGTATCTGGAAAGTCTACGCCGCCGCAGCGTCGCCAATGACGAGCGCATTCATTTGGGACACCGGGGCGTGATGAATCTGGTCCCTTACCAGCTTGACCCTGCTCTGCAGGCCCTGCGTCAACCTCGGTCGCGTATCTTGATTGCTGATGCCGTGGGTCTGGGCAAGACACTGGAGGCTGGCGTGCTCAGCACCGAGCTGATACAGCGCGGCCGGGGCAAACGCATCCTCGTGGTCACGCAAAAGGCCATGCTCACGCAGTTCCAGAAAGAATGGTGGAGTCGTTTCTCCATCCCGCTGGTGCGGCTGGACTCGGTGGGTCTGGCACGAGTACGCAACCGCATCCCGGCCAATCACAATCCATTCAATTACTTCGACCGCAGCATCATTTCCATCGATACGCTCAAGAGCAATCTCGAGTACCGAAACTATTTGGAAAACGCTTGGTGGGACATCATCGTAATTGACGAATGCCACAACGTCGCTGCGCGCGCGGGAGAGACGGGGCTGTCTCGCCGCGCTCGTCTGGCCAAGCTGCTGGCGACTCGGTCGGACACGCTCATCCTGCTGTCTGCCACACCACACGACGGTTCAGCGCGCAGCTTTGCCTCGTTGATGAGTCTGCTGGACCCTACCGCCATTTCCGACCTAGATAACTATACCCCGGACGATTTTCGGAGCAAGGGCCTGGTGATTCGGCGCTTCAAGAAGGATATTCGCGACCAGGTAAGCGCTGACTTTCAGGAGCGCAAAACGACTTGCCTGCGCCATCCAGCCAGTGCATCGGAGGAGGCTGCTTACCACGCCTTGCTGGACGTGGCGTTCACGCAAGGCGGGCAACGCAAGGCAGGGCGGCAACAAGAACTGCAACGCATCGGTTTGCAAAAAACGCTGTTCTCCAGCCCGGCGGCCGCATTGGAGTCTACCCGCAAGCGCATGGCCCTGCTGCAAGGCAAAACCAGCCCCACAGCAGATGAAAACAACGAGGTACGCGGCCTGCAAGTGCTGGCAGATGCACTTCTGGCTCTCACGCAAGATGCAAGTGCCAGCAGCTTCAGCAAATATCAGCGTCTGCTGCTGCAACTGCGGTTGCCGGACTTCGGCTGGAAGGTGAACGATGCCTCAGACCGCTTGGTCATCTTTTCGGAGCGCATTGAAACGCTGCGCTGGCTGCAGGAGCAGCTTGCTACCGACCTCAAACTCAAGTCCGGCCAAATCGAGGTATTGCACGGCCAGATGGCTGACACCGAACAGCAAGAACTGGTGGAGCGCTTTTGCCGCTTGGACGACCCGCTGCGTGTGCTGTTGTGCTCTGACGTAGCGAGCGAAGGCCTTAACCTGCACTATTTTTGCCACCGCCTGGTGCACTTCGAGTTGCCTTGGTCGCTGATGGTCTTCCAGCAGCGCAATGGCCGCGTGGACCGCTATGGTCAACAACGGCAGCCGCATATTGTTTACCTGTTCACCGAAACCGTGAACGAAAAAATCAAGGGCGACTTGCGCATCCTGGAAATCCTGCAGCAAAAGGATGAGCAAGCCAACTTCAACCTTGGCGACCCGTCTGCTTTCCTCAACGTCTACGACCCAGATAAGGAAACTGAAAAAGTCACCGGCTTCATGGCTGACGGCCTAAGCCCGGAACAGGTCGACGCCACGCTGGACCAAGCCGCTACGGCCGAAAACGACAACGACGGCGACTGGCTGATGCAACTTTTTGGTGGAGGTGCCGATGCTACTCAGGCCGATGGCGCCAATTCCGTACCCGCGCAACAGTCTGGCAACCCTCTACACGACATTGATGAGCCAGCTTCTTTGTTCAGTAGCGATTTCCACTACGCGAAAACTGCGCTCACCCAACTTAATCAGCGAGAAACCCTGTGTCAATGGGTGGCGCACAACGAAGAACAAATCATCGCCATCACTGCGCCACCAGACCTGCAGGAGCGCCTGCGCCAACTGCCGCGCGAGGTGCAGGCCAATAATGACCACTATTCTCTGTGTGCCGACACGAAGCGCATGGCCGAGACGATTGAAGCCGCTCGGCAGGCTCGGGCCGAAGACGACACCTGGCCGCAGTTGCATTACTTGTGGCCGCAGCACCCTGTCATGGATTGGCTGGGCGACCGTCTGCTTACGCACTTCGGCCGCCATCGCGCTCCCATACTACAAAGCCATAAGCTGCAACCGGGCGAACAAGCCTTCATCCTGATGAGTCTGGTTCCTAACCGTAAGGGGCAACCGCTGTTAGTGGAGTGGCAAGTGGCTAGTCGAGTTGCCGATGGAGCGGGGCAGGGCGCTTTTGTGCTGGAGCCCTTTGAGGCCTTTGTGTTCCGAGCCGGCCTCAAAGCTGGAGGCCTGCCCAATCGGGGCCACTCACCCGAGTTGGTGGATGCCATCCCATCCATGCAAGGCGCCTTGCCAGAGGCAGTCAACGCCATGCACGTGCATATGCTGCAAAAGCAAACCGCCTTTGCCAGCCAGTTGGCGCAACGCCTGGAAGGTACTCTGACCGAACTGCAACGGCTGCAAGGCCGCCAGATTGAGCAACTCACGCTCGACCTGGAGCGCCAACTCGAAACAGTTAAGCGAGGTCGCTTCGAGCAGCGCAGCCAGCAAATCAATCGCGTTTTTGACGACTACCGCCAGTGGGTGCAGGACACCCTGACCACCGAGCCGCAGCCCTGGATTCAGGTGCTCGCCGGTGTCTGCCATCCTGCCCCAATGTCCTCATCCACTGCCGGAGACTGACATGCCCGTATTGGACGCCGTTCATACTTTCGCTGGTATTTCCAACGAAAACGAGTTTTACAGCCACCACTATCTGGCCGAGGTATTCAAGGGCGACATCAAGGCCCGCCTCGACGCCTGGGATGCCGAAGAAGCCGCTCACCCGGGCGACGATGTCCACCGTGCGCCTCCAAAACGCCTGTCCGCCTGGGGACAGCGCTGGTTTGGTCTGCGCAGCCAAATCCAACGAGTGCGTGACGATGCCGAACGCTGGCAGCTCTTTAGCCAAATTCAGGCGGGTTTGTTGCAAGCCCTGGGATACGCCAGGCCCTCTACGCTAACCAATAGCTACGAGCTGGTGCCAGGCTTGCCCATTCCGTTCTGGTTTCTTCAACTGCCGCAACTGGCCGTCATCCCTGCCTATCGGCCCGGTGCCGAAAATGAAGACCTTCTCGACCATACGCTGACGAGCCTGCACTATGGTGGTGACGCTGTACCGAATGCGCTGAATGGTGAAAGCTGGGCGGACATGCTGTCGGACGCCGTTTTTGGCGCCGAAACCGCGCCCCGGTATGTGCTTCTGGTGGGCTTGGACCAATGGCTGCTGTTAGACCGCTACAAGTGGCCTAACAACCGCGCCCTGCGCTTTGACTGGGCGGACATCCTCGACCGCAAAGATACCGATACCCTCAAGGCCACCGCCGTATTGCTGCACAAAACCAGCTTGGCGCCTGGCGAGGGCAACGGCCTGCTCGAATCCTTCGACGAAAACGCCCACAAACATGCCTTTGGCGTGAGCGAGGACCTCAAATACGCGCTTCGCGAAGCCATCGAGCGGTTGGGCAATGAAGCCGCCAACCAGCTGCGCCAACAGGCATCTGACGCCAGGAAGGGGTTTTTCAGCGGCAAAGACCAGCTCGACCCCGCCGACCTTAGCCTCGAATGCCTGCGCATGGTGTATCGGCTGCTGTTCATGTTCTACATCGAGGCAAGGCCCGAGTTGGGCTACGTGCCCATTGACAAGAGCGAGGTCTACCTCAAAGGCTATAGCCTGGAGAGCCTGCGCGACCTAGAAATGCAGCCGCTCTCGACTCCCCACGCGCGAAATGGCCTGTACTTCGACGCTACCCTTCGTCGCCTGTTTACGCTGGTGGCCCAAGGTTGCGGTTTGGGCGAGCCGACGCAGCACCAATTAGGCGCTACCTTGGCCGGCGCAAAGGACACCTTCGCCCTTGCCCCGCTGGACAGCCGCCTGTTCGACGACAGCGCCATGCCGTTGCTGGGCAAGGTACGCTTTCCCAACCATGTTTGGCAACGCATCATTCGTCTCATGTCACTCAGTCGCGGGCAGGGCAAGGGCAAACGGAGCGGGCGCGTCAGCTACCAGTTACTGTCCATCAACCAGTTGGGCGCAGTGTATGAGGCGCTACTAAGTTACCGGGGATTTTTTGCCGCTGAAGACCTATACGAAGTCAAGCCCGCCCCCAAGAAAGGACGTGTCTCCGCCGGCGATGACGAAGGCGATGAGGATGTGGAAGCGGGCGACGACAGCGACGAAGCTGTCGACCTCGGCCGGCCAGGCCGTGCTGAAGTCAACGGCGCAGATTTGCTCGACAATTCCTGGTTTGTTCCTGCTAATCGCCTGAACGACTACAAGGAGGATGAGCGAGTTTTCGACACCAACGACGCGGGGCACCGCGTGCTGCGCAAGCATGAGCGGGGTAGCTTCATCTACCGTCTGGCGGGGCGTGACCGGCAAAAATCCGCTAGCTACTACACCCCTCAAGTGCTGACCAAATGCTTGGTCAAATATTCTCTCAAAGAGCTGCTGGGCAGCGGCCGTGTTAAGAATGCCGACGACATACTTGCGCTCACCATTTGCGAGCCTGCCATGGGCAGCGCTGCATTCCTGAACGAGGCCGTCAATCAACTCTCCGAAGCCTACTTGGAGCGCAAACAAGCGGAGCTGGGGCTTCGCATACCTCACGACGACTACGCGCAAGAGTTGCAAAAGGTGCGCATGTATCTGGCTGACCGCAATGTGTTTGGCGTGGACCTGAATCCCGTTGCGGTCGAGTTGGCGGAAGTTTCCATCTGGCTCAACGCCATTTACGGCGAAATCGACGAGCACGGGCGCCCGTTGCCCGCCCGCGTGCCCTGGTTTGGCTATCAGTTGTTTGCAGGCAACAGCCTCATCGGTGCGCGGCACCAAGTATACAACGCCTCTGCCGTCAAAAAGGGCGCCAAACCCGCTTGGCACGAAGAGTCACCGCGTCGAGTTATGGCCAGCGAGCCGCGCCGGGGCGACGAAATCTGGCACTTTCTGCTGCCCGACCCCGGAATGGCCAATTACTCCGACAAGGTGGCCAAAGCCTTGTACCCGCAAGACTTTGAGCGCCTGAAAGCATGGCGCAAGGCCGTGACAGCGCCGCTGACCAACTATGAAACGGTCCGCCTGCAACAATTGAGTCAGCGTGTCGAGGAACTCTGGGCGGAGCATGCCGTGAGCCTGTCACGTGACCGCGCGCGCACCGAAGACGCGCTGACCGTCTGGCCATACAAGTGCAGCCTGGAGGATGGAGAGGGTGCCCACAACGTCTCCCGTGCCCAGAAAGAGGCAATACGCGAACAAGGCCTGTTCAATGAAGACGGTGACTTGGCCACACCATTCCGGCGCCTCAAATTGGTCATGGACTACTGGTGTGCCCTGTGGTTCTGGCCCATCACACGTAGCCAGTACCTGCCTAGCCGGGAAGACTGGTGGATGGAAGTGGGGGCCATACTGGAAGGGAATGTCATCGACATCACCCTCCAGCAGGGGCTCGACCTACAGCCGAGTGAACTTGAAGAGCCGCAGGTTCTCACTCATGACGTGCAGGGCACCTTGGCAGGTTTTGAAGACCAGCGACAGTTGAGTCAGATAGCAAGTGGGTCGAATCTGCACGACAAATTTGGGCAACTGCGCATTAGCAAGTTGCGGCAACATTTCCCGCGCATAGCAGAGGTGGAAGCGGTGGCCGAACACCGTCGCTTTATGCATTGGGAACTGTGCTTCGCCGATGTGCTGCTGGAGCGTGGGGGCTTCGACCTAATTCTGGGGAACCCGCCTTGGCTCAAGGTGGAGTGGAACGAGGCCGGCATTCTGGGTGAGCGCAACCCTCTTTTTGCCATTCGCAAAATCAGCGCGAGCGACCTTGCCAAGCTACGCGCCGACGCGTTCAAAGACTTTCCTGACCTGCAAGTCGCTTGGGCGGATGAATTGCAGGAGGCCGAAGGTACACAAAACTTCCTGAGCGCGGAGCAGAACTACCCGCTACTCAAGGGCATACAAACCAATTTGTACAAGTGCTTCATGCCGCTTTCCTGGTGGCTTGTAAGCAATAACGGAGTGGCAGGCTTGCTGCATCAGGAGGGACTTTATGACGATGCAAAGGGGCGGCTTCTGAGAGAGAGCGCATACAGGCGTCTCCGTCTACATTTTCAGTTCCAGAATCAAATGATGCTCTTCCCGATTGGTCACCGGGAAAAATACAGCATCAACGTCTACGGGCCAGAGCGGGCCAAGGTAGGATTTGATAGCTTGGCAAACCTTTTTCTTCCATCAACAATTGATGGTTGCTACCAACATGACGGTGAAGGTTTGCCTGGCGGCATCAAGAGCGATAGTGGGCAGTGGAACACCAATGGCCACCGCGACCGCATAGTGAGAGTGGACGATGCTGCTCTAGCCACCTTCGCCGAACTTTACGATGAACCGAACACCCCGCCGCGCCACGCCCGCTTGCCTGCGCTGCATGTAGGGGCCTTGAACAGCGTCCTGGGTAAATTGGCCCGGTTCCCGTATCGACTGGCTGATTTGGGAAATGACTATATCTCCACCGAAATGTGGCATGAAACCATGCAGCAGCACGACGGAACGATACGCCGTCGCGTCAACAATGAATCTGGTTTTGCCGCTAGTCCTGAGGAATGGGTTCTGTCTGGGCCCCACTTTTTCTTGGCAAACCCTTTCAACAAAACCCCGCGCAAAGTTTCCACCGAGAAAGGACACTACGACATCATTGACCTCCAAACCCTGCCTGAGGAATACCTGCCGCGCACTAACTATCGCCCAATGGCAGACCATGACGAGTACATGTGTAGTGGTCTAATGAACCCGGACACTGATTTAGGCGAGAATACTCGCCATGAAGAGGTGTCTGATGACCAAGCAA
>NZ_CABPRZ010000029.1 GCF_902459695.1 Pandoraea terrae | reverse complement strand
TCTTTTCTCGCCGGCAGTGCCGGCAAGCTGCTGGACGGCTTGTGGGTCACGCTCGAGCTTGCGCTGGCGGCGAATGCAATGGGCATCGTGCTCGGTTTCCTGCTGTGCCTGGTCGTGATGAGCCGTTGGGCGATCATGCGCTGGCCGGCCCAGCTGTTCATTGAGTTCTTCCGCTGCACGCCAGCGCTGCTGCAGATCGTCTGGTTCTTTTACTGCATTCCGATGATGGTGGACGTTTTCATCGATCCGATCGTCATGGGCGTGCTCGCGCTCGGCCTCAACCTGACCGCGTTCAATGCCGAGGCGTATCGCGCCGGCGTGCAGGCGGTGCCAAAGGAACACCTCGACGCGTGCGTCGCGCTCGGACTGAAGCCGTGGCAACGCACGATCTACGTCGTGTTGCCGCAGGCGCTGCGCAGCGCAATGCCGGTCTTGATGACGAATGCCATCGGCACGCTGCAGCAAAGCGCGCTGGTCGCGATCGTAGCGGTGGCGGACCTGATGTACGTCGGCAAGAGCCTCGCGACCGAAGCGTACCGGCCGCTCGAGACCTACTCGGTCGTCGCGCTGATCTATTTCGCGCTTTCGTTGCCGATCGCGAGGCTGGTCCATATGATCGAGCGGCGCCAGGACGCCGCGGTGCAGCGCTGAGGAGCACAACATGTCTCTCGACATCTCGATTGTGCTGCCGTACTGGCAAGTGTTGTTGAAAGGGCTCGGCCTGACGCTCGCATTCACGAGCGCGTGCGCGATCGTGGGCAGTCTCGGCGGTTTCGTGCTCAGCCTGCTGCGCATGTCGCCGTCGCGCTGGCTGAAGGCGCTGACGACGCTGTATGTCGAGTTCTTCCGCGGCACGCCGCTCCTGATTCAGCTGTTCTGGGTGTTTTTCTGCTTTCCCGTGGTATTCAGGGTTGACGTCCCACCCTATTTGTCGGTGCTGATCTCGCTGACGATGTACATGATCGCGATCACGAGCGAGACGTTTCGCGGCGCGCTGAAGTCGATCTCGTCCGAGCAGCACGACGCGTGCATCGCACTGAGCCTGACGCCGCACGTGAAGATCCTCTACGTGATCTTTCCGCAGGCGCTGCTGCGCGCGATTCCGCCGCTGCTGTCGAACGTCGTGAGCCTGTTCAAGGAGAGCGCGCTCATTTCGTCGGTCGGCGTCGCGGATCTGATGTTCGTTGGACAGGGCATTTCCAACAGCACCGCGCACCCGTTGGAGTTTCTCACTACCGTGGGATTCATCTATTTTCTCGTTGCATTCCCGCTGACCCGTCTCGTCGGCGTGCTCGAGTCGAATTTTCTGAAACGGTTTTCCTATTAGGCCACGCAACCTCTAGTAGAAGAGAGAAGCGAATGGGTGGTCGCGTTGTGAAAGGAGATTGAAAATGGCCAAATATAGCTTTGCGTGTATCGAGGGGCATACGGAAGGTATGCCCGTCCGAATGGTGGTCGGCGGCGGCCCGGAATTGAAGGGCGCGACGATGAATGAACGGCGAGCCTACTTCATCGAGCACTATGACTGGATTCGCCGTGCGCTTTCGTTCGAACCGCGTGGTCATGCACACATGTCCGGAACCGTCTTCTACCCGGCGATCAGCCCCAACGCGGATTTCAGCCTGCTGTTTATCGAGACGTCGGGATGCCTTCCGATGTGCGGGCACGCGACGATCGGCTCGATCACCTTTGCCCTTGAGACTGGCCTCATCGTGCCGAAGCAGCCAGGGCAGGTGACGGTCGATGTGCCTGCCGGGCAGGTCACGGCCAAGTATGAAATGAACGGCGATCGGGTGACATCGGTCCGCTTCACAAATGTGCCCAGCTTTTTGCTTTATCGGGATGTGGAAATCAATTTCCCGCAGTTGGGCAAGTTGTCGGTAGATATCGCCTATGGCGGAAACTTCTACCCGATCGTTGAAGTTCAGGAGAATTATCCCGGTTGCGAGCATTTCACTCCCGAGCAACTGCTGGAATGGGGCCGTACGATGCAGAAGCTCGTCAATGACGCACTCGACGTCGTGCATCCGGACAATCCGCTGATTCGTGGCGTCAAGCACTGCATGTGGACCGGTCGGCCGATCCACGCGGAAGCGGATGGGCGCTCGGTTGTCATTGCAGGTCACAGCATCATCGATCGTTCGCCGTGCGGCACGGGGACGTCCGCACGGCTCGCTCAGCGCTTTGCCCGCGGATTACTGTCCGAAGGGCAGGCGTTCCGCCATGAAAGCCTGATTGGGAGTCATTTTATCGGGCGTGTCGAATCGGTCACCAAGCTGAATAGTGGTCTCGATGCGATTTATCCCAGCATCGAAGGGCGTGCGTGGATTACCGGCCGTGGGGAGCACTACGTCGACGAATCCCAGCCGTACGCACACGGTTTCAGTCTGCAGGAGTTCGTCAATTGAACGCCGTGCCGTGCGAACAAAATTCCGGCGTGGCGGGGGCCGAACGGAACGAGCACGCCGTCGTGATCGGCGGGGGCATTGTCGGTACCTGCTGCGCGCTTTACCTGCAAAGGGAAGGCTATTCGGTCACGCTCGTTGATCCCGCCGCGCCGGGAGACAGCACGGTGAAATGGAGTTGCGGCCAGTTCGCCATCAGCGAGGTCATCCCGCTCTCGAAGCCGGGCATCCTAGCGAAAGTCCCGGGATGGCTGATTGACCAGACCGGGCCTCTCGCGTTGCGCCCGGGCGCATTGCCGCACATCCTGCCGTGGTTTCTTCGATTTGTCGCGTCAGCAAGACACTCGAGAATTGTCGACATCGCGCAGGCCTTGGCCATCCTGACACGGGACGTCTACGCGGACTATGCGCCGCTGATCGAAGCGTGTGGCAAGCCGCTCGTGGTTGAACGGCCGATCATCGAGCTCTTCGACAGTGCCGCCGCGATCCAGCGCGATCGCACGAATCTGGCGCTACGAGAAGCATTGGGCTTCAAAATTGAATCGCTCAGCGCGTCGGACATCGGTGATCTCGAACCTGCGTTTGGTGGTCGCTTTGCGCATGGGCTGCTGTTTCCGGATTGGCGATTTGTCAGCGACACGGAATATTTTATCGCCACGCTGACGGAAAGTTTCATTTCAAATGGCGGACGCCGTATTCGTAGCGGTGCCGCGCGCATCGACGAATCCAATGGCCGCGCGACGGGCGTGACGCTCGAGAATGGCGAACGTATTGGCGCCGAACACGTCGTTGTCGCGGCCGGCATCGGTTCCCGGAAGTTCTTTGCCCAGTTGGGCGTGAATGTTCCGCTCGAAGGTGTTGCGGGATATCAGGCACTGCTGGCCGACCCCGGCGTCGAGATCCGTCATTCGGTCATCTATGCCGATGGTGGTTTCTGTTTTACGCCAATGACACGAGGGCTTCAGATCGGCGGCACCATTGAATTCGCAGGGCGCGATGCGAGGCCAAACTTCGCGCGAGCGGAAATCATTTTGGGAAAGGCGAAACGTATTTTGCCTCAGTTGCGCACCGAACGGTGCGAATTCGGCGTGGGTTATCGGCCGCTGTTGCCGGATACGAAGCCTGTCATCGATCGTTGTCGGCGATTGCAAAACGTATTCATGGCATTGGGCCACGGTCAGCTTGGGCTGACGCTCGGCGCGACGACAGGGCGCCTGATCGGCGAAATGGTGGCGGGGCGTGTGCCGAAGCAGGACATCTCCGCCTTTAGCGCCTATCGCTTCGGCTAAGAGTCGTGACTCGCGCTGTCGTGCGATAGAAATGCATTGACGAATGGAAGGAGATGAATCATGCGTTGGAAGAAAACGTTGCAGCTTGTCGGCGTCCATTGTGAGGGTGAGATCGGCAAGGTGATCACCGGCGGAGTCATCGACGTTCCCGGAGAGTCGATGCTCGACAAGATGAATTACATCAACGAGGTCGACGACAGCCTGCGCAAACTCGTTGTGCTCGAGCCGCGCGGGTGCCTGCAGATGTCAGTGAATCTGCTTTTGCCGCCCACCCGGCCGGAGGCGCACGCCGGGTTCATGGTGCTGCAATCGGACAAGGCTCATCCGATGTCTGGAAGCAATTCCATTTGTGTCGTGACAGCACTTCTCGAACTCGGGATCGTTCCCATGCAGGAACCGGAGACCACAGTTGTCCTGGATACGCCAGCCGGGCTTGTCACCGCGCGTGCGACTTGCCGTGACGGACGATGCCTTGGTGTGTCGCTCGACATGGTTCCCGCATTCGTGGAAAAGCTCGACGTCCCTGTGCAAACCGTCGAGTTCGGTGAGATTACGGTGGACATCGCTTTTGGCGGCGTCTACTACGCATTGGTCGATGTCGATCAGGTCGGATTCGATATTGCTCCCGAGAATGCGCGCAAACTCGCGGACCTAGGTGTCAAGCTCCGGGATGTCGTCAATGCACAGATCAGCGTTCAGCATCCGCTCTATGCGCAGATCAATCAGATTGCTTACGTTATGTTTCGCAAACGTGTGGACGACGAGGTTTACCAAACCTGCACGACGTTGCCGCCAGGGCGCATTGACCGGTCGCCCTGCGGGACGGGCAGCTCGGCCAATCTTGCCACATTGGCTGCACGCAACAAGATCGACGTGGGTGGCCGGCTGACGTCGCGTTCAACCATCGGCGGAGAATTCCGCATCGAGATGCTCGGACGGACAGAAGTGGGTGGAAAGCCTGCGGTGCTTCCTCGAGTAACGGGGCGTGCCTGGATCTACAGTGTCGAGCAGCTCGGCGTCGACCCTGACGATCCACAAGCGGCCGGTTTTATGCTGAGCGACACGTGGGGTGAGGGATTTTCGAAAGCTGGGTGATTGGTGGCTCACGTCCATCCGTGACGTGTGCATGCGTTTCGATGTTAGGCGATTCATCGTCGAAGCAATCTCGTTACTTTGAAATTGAACTTCTATGATTACCGGAAAAACTGGCGTTTTCTTCATGATCGCCGATCCTATCGATCAGGTGCGCACGCCTGAGATTTTCAACAAAGTTCTCCCGCTTTGCGGCGTCGATGCAGTGATGGTTCCGCTCCATGTTAGTCCAGAAAATTTGGTTGACACCGTCCGTGCGCTGTTTCGTTCGCCGACGACGCGTGGCATTGTGCTCTCCATTCCTCACAAGGCCGCAGCTGCAGCTTTGTCAGATCGTTGTTCGAAGGGCGCGGCAACTGCGAATGCGGTTAATGCAATCAGGAAAAATGCAGCAGGCGAGCTCGAGGGAGAACTTTTCGATGGACTCGGCTTTGTCAAATCCATGGAGCGCTATTCGATGGAATATCGTGGTAAGCGAGTGCTGTTGATTGGTGCAGGCGGCGCAGCCTGCGCGATCGCGACAGCGCTTGCTGCGGCCGATGTATCCCGGATAGCAATTTTCGATCCGGAGACGGAAAAGGCAGAGCAACTTGCCAGTTCGGTCGGGCGACAATACGGAGTACATACGTCGATTCAATCGGATAATGACCCAACTGGTTTCGATCTGGTCATCAACGCGTCGCCGCTGGGTTTGAAACTGTCGGACCCGCTGCCGGTACCGCCTGAAAGGCTCGACGCCGACGCGCAGGTATGCGACATCCTGATGAAAAATCAACCCACACCGCTGCTCCAGGCGGCCATGTCTCGCGGCAATGCGGTCTTGCCGGGCTTTGACATGCTGATCTTGCAAACACCGCTGTTCTTCGAGTTCTTCGGCGTTCCGGGCGCGGCGGAGATGTTGCGCCGAGACGATTCGATCGTACGCGAAATGCTGTTTCCGGCGGAGCTCATGGACATGGTGAGACGCACGGCCTGAGAAGAGTTGTTCCTATTTTGGAACGCGTTGTTTCTGGGATCGAATATTTGCGCCGCGGAATTGGCTTCCGCACCGTCGAAATTTTTTTGAAATTTAAGTAGAGGATCTGTCGCTCGCGTTGATATGCAACGCTCCGGGAACCGTTTGTCCGTTGGATGATATTTTCGGAGTCGACGCGTGTCGGGCGACGACATGAAGAAAACCCACTGCGACTTTCCATATGAACGTTCATGGAAAGTGGATGCCTTTCGCCATCGTGTGTCTGTGTGACGATAAGGTGGAACTGATCACGTTTTGATGTGACCGGCCAGTTGGGAGGTAACACTTCGATGAAACGGGCTGGTCGAAGCGCGATACGTTGAACGAAGTGAGTTCATGAACCGCAGCACATATGAGAATGGGTTTAGACGATAAAATGAGGACTACTTACTTAAAAGCAACGGTGATTGCTTCGTGTGCAATTGCCTCGCATGCTCATGCGCAAAGCACGGTGACGCTGTACGGTATCGTCGATACCGGCTTTATGTACATCCATAACAGTGGCGGGCAATCGACGCAGCTTCTGATGGCGAGCGGGACCGAGTCTGGTTCGCGTTGGGGGCTGAGGGGCAGCGAAGATCTCGGCAGTGGATTGAGTGCGATTTATCAGATCGAGAACGGCTTCAGTTCTACGTCGGGCAGCCTCGGTCAGGGTGGTCGGATGTTCGGCCGACAGGCGTACGTTGGGCTTTCCAATGCAGGTAGTTGGGGTACTGTGACACTGGGACGACAGTACGATCCACTCATCGACCGCGTGCAACCCGTCCAAGGCGACAACTATCTCGGAGGGTTCTTCTCTTCACCTGGCGACATTGACAACGCGGATAACAGCGTTCGCATCAACAATGCGATCAAATGGTCGAGCCCGAACTGGTCAGGGCTGCAACTCTCCGCGATGTACTCGTCCGGCGGCGTGGCCGGAGCCGTTGGTTCCGGGCAAACCTATAGCGGCGCAGCAGCATATACGAATGGTCCTCTTGCTGTAGCGGCGGGTTTCTTCCACGTTGACAACGGCAACGGCTCCCTGGCTCAACGTGCGAAGACCTCGGCAGATTCGTTGTTCAATAGTAGCGTCAACGCAGCCTACGCTTCCGCGCGGTCGGTCAACATCGCACGTGCGGGCGGGCGCTACACGCTTGGCGATTTTACGCTGGGTGGCTATTACAGCTATTCGCAGTACAACCCGGATGCGGCATCGGTATTCACCCAATCCGAGAAGTATCACAACGGGTCGGTCTACGCGGTGTGGCAAGCAACTCCGTCGCTGTTGACCGAAATCGGATACAACTACCTGAGGTCGTTGGGTGATTCGTCGGCGAAGTACCACCAGTTTAGTATCGGCGCCGATTACAATCTGAGCAAACGCACCGACGTCTACACGGTGGCTTCGTACGGTCACGCCACAGGCCAGAATGGTGCAGGTCCGGCCCAAGCCGTGATCGGTTCAATCGATGTCAATGCGGGGAAAAACTCCCAAGCAATCGTGACGGTCGGCCTGCGCCATCGTTTCTAAACAAGTTCTCCACGCGAGTTTGAACGGCTCCCGGATCATGGATCCCGGAGCCGATTTTTTCTTGTCAACCCGGAGCGGCCACCCGCTGCGTTTCCCCGAATGTCAACTCCCCCACGGCACGAGCGGCCTGTCGCCGGTTTCGAGCGCATGGTGTTTGTTCGTCACTTTGCTGATGCCGATATTCGAATCATGGCTGAGCTCAAGCCAAGCAACGACTAAACCGTTGCTCGATGACCTTGGTTCCCCATTGCGCCCCCTCTGATTCGTCCATCAACTGAAAACCAAATGACTCGTATAGATGGCGTGCTGCATCCAGACCCTTGAACGTCCAGAGGTATGTCTCGCTAAATTGCTCGTCGACAAATTTCATCGCGTGTGACATCAGTTGCCGTCCGACTCCGGAACCACGCAATGAGTCGTCCACAATGAACCAGCGCAAATGGGCGATGCCCGTTTCATGATCCCCGTCGATTGCGAGAGAGGCGAGCGACCGGCCGTTTTCGGCGTAGAGCCATAGCGCCTTGCCATCGGCTGGAAGCGTGCCGACAAACTCGGCAAGCTCTGTCGCCACCTTCTTTTCGAAGAACGCGCCGAAGCCCCAATGTTCCGAGTAGAACCGGGCGTGCAAGCTTGCGACGTCACCAATGCAGCCGGGTTGGTAGCCCTCCAGAATCCGTGCGGCCGCGGCACCTCCGGGGGCTGTTTTGACTGAATTGTCTCGCGCGAGTGCGTCGGCGTAAAGCGCGAGAGAACGGACCAAGGCCTGCTGGTCAGCAGGAACCATCCGCCGAAGCGCGTTGGACACCTGATTTGTCGCGAATCGGTCGATTTTTTTTCGAAGTTTCTGACCTGCCTGCGTCAAGTACAGCTCTGACGAACGGGCATCTTCGCTTGCGATCTTGCGCTCCACAAGTCCGCTAGCCTCCAGCTTCGCGACCTGCCTACTCGTGTTCGATTTGTCCAGGCGCAAGATGTTGCCCAAATCCTTTGCGCTTATCCCTGGTTTCGCCCCGATTTCAATGATCGCGTGAACAGCTGACGGCGCAAGTTCACTATCGGCCAGGGTGGCTCGCATGAAACCAAGTTCGCGAACAAGTCTTCGAGAGAAGTCGCGAAGTTCGAGAATCGTCGCTTCTTGAGATTGGGCTGGAATATCAATAAAGTCCACGGGCAGGCTCACATAAGTTGCGCTTGGCAACCAATATAGTTGCGACACGCAACTTAATCAAGCCCGACTTTGCTGAGATGGCGACCCGCGGGTACCCACTGCTCGCTCGACCATTGTCGCTCCTCTTGCACGCGCTCGACATCGCGCTCAAGGAATGGGGCAGGTCAACATCACCTACATCCGTATCAACGACGGCTGGCTGTACCTGGATGCAGTCCGACTGATGCCGTAACAAAAAATACTCGCTCTAAATGACCTGTTTTTCTCTCGCAAAAGTTACGGCTTGGGTACGATTCTTTGTACCTAGCTTTGCGTAAATCCGGCGCAAATGAGTTTCGACCGTATTTTCAGTTACGAAGAGCTTCTTGCTGAGTTCCTTGTTGGATAGCCCATCTGCCAGTAGCCGAAGAATTTGCAGCTCCCTGGGGCTGAGATTGGAGTCTGGAGCCTTCTTCCCATGCGGTTGAGAAGACGGAGGCTGAATGGTTTGCGTAGAAGGTAAGGCCTTTATCAACAGAACCAGGTACTGAGGGGACACGGCGGATGGACGTGATTCAAGCGATTCGAGCAGGGGTTTCAGAAGCCAGGCGTCATCGACGATGACGCGGAAAAGGCCGCGCTGCTGAGCTTGCACCAGTACGCCTGCCAAAGTATCCGAGGCTTGCTGTCGCTTCCTGGCAGCTTCGAATGCTTGTGCCAAGAGGCATTTCAGTCGAATGACTCGACGATATCGATTGTGGAGTTCCGCTGTCCTGATTTCACCGTGAATCTTATCGATCATCGATGGCGCTGTTCCTGCAACCAGCGCCAGACGAACCGAGGAAATAAAGGGGTCGTCGATATCTTCCGCATAAGGGAAAAGATTTCGCCAGGAGCGCCAAAGGTCATCTGAAGAAATCAGATTGAGCAAGCGGGTCCCTGCTGGAATGTCGCTGGCACGGAGGGCGAGTCGCAACTTGTCTTGGCGCGCCGCTGCGGTGATGCGCGGAATGCCTCGCACGTCGCCGACATCTTGAAGCTGATTCAGTATGTCCAAGGCATTGATCGTCCGTCCCCGAATGGCTTCGATGCGTGCCGCAATGCGATAGCTGGTGATCAGATGGTCGGGGAGGCAGCTATCCCGGATAAGAGTCAGGTACTCGCTGAGCAATAACTCGGCAGCATCCAGGTCGTTGAGTTCGTATTGTGCTTCGACCAGGTGGGCGGCAGCGACGGCCGTGGAGTTGGTAAATCGATAGCCGGCATTTACGATGCTCGCGAGAATCCCGGCAAAGCGGGTGTGTGCCTGGTGCACGTTGCCCTGGAGCAATTCGATTGCTCCTTCAAAACATTGGCTGTAGCTCAGCCCGTGAACGGCGTTGATCGGCTCCAACGCCCGCTTGGCGATACCCAGGTGACCCAGTGCAGCAACATAATTGCCCAAGGCGATTTCCCTGTAAGCGACGGAGTTCCGGATAAGTCCCACGACATAGGGGGAGGCGTTCTCCAGTCCATCCACGGACTGATTGGCCACTTCCATCACTTCAGGCAGCCGGTCGCACCACGCACCCAGCATTACGCGAAGTCCCAATAGCTCGTTTCGATACTCGGACATTTCCGTCAGCGCGGGGTCGATGATGGCCACTAGCTTTTCCGCATCCTGGTAGCGATGAAGGAAGGTCATGGCATAAGCTCCCGCGATGGCGAGCATGGGACGCGCCTGGATTGCGCTTTCCGGCAGAATTCCCATCCATTGGCTTACCACGCCGAACTGTCCCGTGCGGACAAATTCATTGGCATAGTTGGCCATGAAACTCGCCGCCATGTCCATGTCGCCGCCTGCAATGGCATGATCAACCGCCTGGATGCCCCGATGGGTACCCTCAAGCCAGCGAGCTGCTCGGAGGTGGATGGCGGCTAATTGGGCGTCGAATTGTTCCGCCGCGGCGCGCTGGCTGCGCAGAAAGTCGCGGAACAGAGGATGGTAGCGATACCAGTAGCCGTCGGCGTCGATCATCTGCAGAAACAGATTGTCCTTCACGGTTTTCTCGATCATCTGCGTGCTGTCATTACGGCCGAACACCTCGTCACACATGGCAGGGCAGAACGATTCGAATACCGCCGACTTGAGCAGGAATTCCCGATGATCCGAAGGAAGCCTGGCCAGCACATCTTCCGCCAGGTAATCGGCGATCTCCTTTGAGCGGCCTGACAGGTTCTGCAGCAGCCGCGTTGGATTCGGCTGGTTCATCAGCGCCGTGGTAGTCAATTGCAAAGCGGCTGCCCAGCCATCGGTAGTCTGCTGCAGGCGTTGGATATCGGAGTCGTTGAGTGCGGTCTTGATCCGGCCATTGACGTATCGGCGAATTTCGTCGCTATTGAATTTGAGGTCCGTAACCTCGATTTCCAGCAGCCGCCCCTGAACCCGGAGTCGTCCAAGCGGCAGTCCTGTCTTATGGCGGCTTCCCAGGATGACGCGCTGGCCGTAGGCAAGGCAGGAAACGAAATCAATGACAAATGCGATCGTTTCGGGGGACGTGATGTGTTCGAAGTCGTCAAGAAACAGGAGGAAGGGGGATTCGATCCCGGCCAGCGCATCGAGAACCTGATAAGCCCCGCTGTTGCCTGCTGCAGACGAGGACGACATGTCAGGCGATTCGTAATTGAGATGGCGCTGCTGGGGAAATGCGCAGGCCAGGCTCAGGGCAAGATATCCGGAGAAGCGCCCAAGGTCGTTGTCCGCCGGCTCCAGGGTGAGCCAGGCAACCGGGATGGCTGCCGCGCAGGCTTGGGAATGGAGTTGCGCAATGGCCGTCGATTTCCCGTAGCCCGCGGGGGCGCTGACGATAACCAGAGGCGCATCGGAATTCTGGATCCTGAGCACCAGATCCTCGCGTTTGATGTGCGCTGGACTCGCACAGGGAGGGCGTAACTTGAGCAGGCTACGGCGGGAAACCTGGCTGAAAGAGGAAGCTTCTGACATAGGGATCGGCCTGCGGAATGGTGGGCAATTCGCGCACCATTATGGGCGAACTGTCTAGGGAAAAACAATTCACTTCGTTGATGACGCGTCGCCACATCTGTCACGGATTTCCGTGGATGGCGGAGTCCGTTACTTTCCCGGTGAACCGCGATTGTGGCGCAGGGGGCCTCTCTCCACAATTTGACTCATGAAAAGTGCGCTTGCGCTTTATTTCAGTCAAGAACGAATTCTGGAGGTGACCAAGATGAACGACCGCAGCTCCGCCAAAAAGAACGTCAAGCTGGGGCCGCTCGGTGCCGAGCCTCCTCTCTTTGAAACAGCGGCAATGTTCCAGGAGAGTCTTCATCGATTTGCCGAGGAGGAAATGAGGCCGGTCGGCATGAAGCTGGACCGGATGACCCCGGAGGAGGTGGCAGCCCACGATTCCCCCTACTGGGATGTGCGGCGGAAGTTTGCCGAACTGGGCTTCGGCATTGAGACCTTGCTGTCGTTCGAGCCCGCCGAGCGCGCCAAGATGATGGCGATCTTCTTCGAGGAGCTGGGTTGGGGGGATTCCGGCCTGGCCATTTCCTTCGGCGCCGGCATGCTGCCCCAGTACATGTGTGCCGCGCTGGGGCGCCAGGACCTGCTGGAAGAGTTTCCCGACGCCTTGCTAGGCTGCTGGGGCATTACCGAACCGGATCACGGCTCCGATTCCCTCGACCCCAATCGCATGATCTTCCATTCCCAGGGCAATTACGGGCGTCCCAATTGCATCGCCACCTTGAAGCCCGGTGGAAACGAAATCGTGATAAACGGCCAGAAGTCCGCCTGGGTCTCCAACGGAACCATTGCCAAGGTCTGCATCCTCTACTGCGCCCTTGACCAGGGCGACGGCCCTTCAACGGAACGCGGCTGCGTGGTCATCGTGCCCATGGACGCCAAGGGCGTATCGCGCGGCAAGCCCTTGGACAAGATCGGTCAGCGAGCCCTCAACCAGGGCGAGGTCTTCTTCGACAACGTGCGTCTGCCCGTGCGGTATCTGCTCGCCGGTGCCGACCAGTTCCAGGATGCCGTGCTCGCCATCCATACGGCGGCCAACGGCCTCATGGGGGCGGTGTTTACCGGGGTCGCCCGCGCCGCCTACGAGTTGGCCCTCGACTATGCCCACGAGCGCAAGCAGGGCGGTGTGCCCATCATCCGGCACCAATCGGTGGCTTATCGCCTGTTCCACATGTTCCGGAAGGTGGAGGCATCCCGGGCCCTCGTGAACCGCGTCATCCATTTCAACTTCGGGGCCACGCCGGCACTGCATGCGGCCATCACGGCAAAGATCACGGGAACCCAGACTTCTTTCGAAGTGGCGAGCGATGCCTTGCAGATATTCGGCGGCAACGGACTGACCCGCGAATATCCCGTGGAAAAGCTGCTGCGCGATGCCCGTGCATCCCTGATCGAGGACGGCTGCAACGAGATCCTTGCCATCAAGGGCGGCTACTACCTGATTGACGGCGGCCGCGTCTGATTCATTGCCGGAGTTTGGGACATGGCGGAAAGCAATGAACTGATCCTGGCGAACCTGATCGCCAACTGCGCCGGGACCGATCCGGACCGGGACGTGCTGACCTTCGAAAACGGCGACGGGCCGGACGAGGTCAGGACCTATCGGCAACTGTGGGACAACGGTCGGCGCTTGGCCAACCCGTGCGTTGCGCCGCTGTTATAGATCCATGAGCCCAATAGATCGCCGGCACGCGCCGAGAGCGCGAAAACGCCATCCACCAGCATCATCAAGGTTCCTTGCAGGCCTGGCGGACAGGACCGCATCGCGAGATCGAAGTAAGCTGCCGTGGCTACACCGCCCATCAACCCGATCGGTGCCGCCAATACAAGGGCGAGATTTGCTGAGTGAATGAATGCCAGCGGAATCATCTGCGGCACTGCGACGATCGTTCCCCACCACAGCAGCTTGTTCAGCGATACTTTCTTGCACAGAAAGCCATACAGCAAAAATGTCGGGATGAATGCGGCGGCAAAGATCCCGTTGTAGTACGAGTAAACGGAATCCGATGCATGCAGCTCATTGGTCAGATAGAACTGCAGCGGAGTGGCCGATCCTGGCGCAAAGTTCCACTGAAAGCAGATGAGAACCGCTGGATAAACGGCCTTATGCTTCACCAGCCGCCTGACATTCCCAACGAAATCTGCGCCTCTGGCTTGCGGCTTCTCGTAGGTATCCACCGCCGCTATTGCAGGAATGCCGCAGCGCAATGGCGAACGAGTTGTAACGGCCGGCGCGAGTGCTGATGCTGCCGTAGCCCCTTTCTCCGCGAACTTCCCCCCCACGACAATTTGCTGAGTACCTCCGGCGACACAAGGCTACCGCGCATTCTGACTGGCTACCCTGAAATCTCGGCATCGTTGGAGTAGCCGGAAATGAAGGTCTTGCGGGCACTCGTTTGTGGGTCGAAGACGTGCCGCGAAATCCGTCCGATGTTTCCGCCGTAGACGTGAACACTGATTGAGACGCGGTCCTCATACGTGTTTGACACTCTGTGAATGTCGCCCGTGCGCGGCGAAATACTTTCGACAGTTCCTGGTTTGAGGTACTCGATCCCGAGCGATCGCATAGGCTGGCCGGGCAGGCCGACTTCAAACGATTCGGCGCGCTCACCACCCCTCAACACACCGATCAGCGCCCACACTGTGTGGTTGTGGATCGGGGTCTTCTGACCCGGCCCCCAAACGAAGCTGACAACCGAAAAGCGATCCGCTGGATCGGCGTGTAGCAAGTACTGCTGATAGTACTGAGGATGTGCCTGCGCGTATTCCTCGGGAAGCCAATCATCGCGACGGACAATCTCGACAAGGAGCTCACGCCCTTTACTCAGGATTTGCGTTTCGTCACCCGGGAAGTTGTCAACAAGCTGCGTAAAGTCGCGCACGAAGCGATTGAATTGCGTAGACGGAACTCGCATCAGAGGTCTCCGGTAGCTAGATGTTGTTGTAGTCACCCCCAGGGTTTTCGCCGAATGATCGATCGAGGTAGCGAACCCTAGGGCTACTCGGATTGTTGGCTCTGGGCTCTTCCTGAGCAATTGAACCTGATTTCAACTGCCGAGGACATTTCACGTCGCTTCGGTCAGCGTGTTGTGTCAACCTGGCGAGCGCTGGATTTGAGGTCAGCGTGATATCGGCGAGCCTCTTGCCAGAACGCGCGAGCGACCGGCGAAAGGCGGTTCTCATTCAGGCATACCAATCCGATACGTCTGGACGTACCCGGGGAAAGAGGGCGGAAGACGGTGCCATTGTACCGATCTGGAAGCGCCAGCTTTGCGAGGACGGAGATGCCTTTTCCGCTCGCAACCAACTCCAGTATTGACATCAGCTGTAGCAGTTCGTATGTCACCCGCGGGCGTAGCCCGCTCCTCGAGAACAACTTGGTCACCAAGGCCTGCGACCCTGCGCGGGTCAATATGAACGGGTCAGCCGTCATCTCCTTGAGCGGAACGGTCTCGAGTTTTGCCAGAGGGTGGCCGGAAGGCAAAACCGCGACGAGCTCATCAACGGCAAGAGTTTGCGAGTCGAAGTCCGACTTGGGCAACGTGACTGCGGCGAGTTCCAGACGGCGCTCGATCAGATCGCGTGACGTCTGCTCGTCTGGTTTTTCTGTGACCACGACATCAACGCCAGGGTGGCGGGCCTTGAACCGCTCTATTAGCGGAGGGAGAACCCTGATCGTCGCACTCGCGCCGAATGAGCCCAAACGCAGCAGACCGGTCTTCAGCTCAGCGCCAGCCAGCGCTGTGGCCTGGACCAATTGAAGAGACGCAAAGACATCGCGAACATGGGGAAGCACATGTTCGCCTGTATAGGTCAGCGCGACCCCCGATGCATTACGGTCGATCAACTCCGTTCCCAGCGCGTTTTCCAGCGCCCGCAACGCGTGACTCGTAGCCGAAGGTGACATGCCGACCTTGGCGCCAGCGCTCGCAATTCCGTCTGAAGAGGTGAGCGCCAGCAGAAGCTCAAGCTGCCGGAGAGTCGGTGTCGTCGTGCCGGATCGATGCCCCATTGAATTTGTCCTCAAGTTTTGTGCGGTTGCATGAATATGATATTGGTAGCTTGGTGCTACGGCAAGTCCGGTCACGTGGGGCAAACCATTGCTCCCCGCACAAGCGCGTCGCGAGGGAAGAAGCTCACTGACGTGACGCATCGCCCGTTCTTTTGAGTTGATCTAAAGCTCAATTGTTCATGAACTAGATGAGCAATACGATAACTCCAAGTTCGAGATCGGAGCGGGATTGGCGCCACGTCAACGGTTTTCCTGTTGGCCGCCAGCATCTCGAATTTGGACGAGGAGACAGACAGATGCCTACACACGCAATACAAGACGCCTACCCACCGGAGTTCGCGCACTGCTATGGCTGCGGTGCGCGCAATCCGCACGGCCATCACCTGAAGAGCTACCTCGTTGGCGACGAGACGGTTGCCAGGTTCACGTCTGATCTTCGGTACAGCGGTGGTGTTCCCGACCATGTCTATGGCGGGATGATTGCCTCGCTTCTCGATTGCCATGGCGCGGCGTCCGCAGCTGCCTACGCCTATCAGAAGGAAGGGCGGCAGGTGGGCGACGGCTCGCAGCCAATTCGCTTCGTGACGGCGTCTTTGAAGGTCGACTTTAAACAGCCCACGCCACTTGGGGTTGAACTGGTGATCAAGGGCCGGCTTCGTTCACTGGAGGGCCGAAAGGCTTGGGTCGATCTGGTTCTGACCGCAGGCGAGCTTACCTGTGCTGTCGGAGAGATGTTGGCCATTCGACTACAGGACCACGCGCACAGCTGCCCCGAACTGACCGTCCCGGCCTCGTCGGAATAGAGCATACGGACGTCATCACAGCATTTGAGGCACTGAGCCTCGCGATCACAAGAACGATAAAACGTAGCAGCGCCTTGTACGCGTTCGCGCGCGCCGTGGCGCTCACACACAAAGGAGACAAGCTTGAGCACTTTCGCTGAGTTGGAAATTTCTGCTGAACCTGCTGGCGGGGTACCGTTCACCCGATATGACATGGGGTGGGTCATCCTGTGCGTCGGAATGGCAATCGGTGCCGGCATTGTTTTCCTGCCGGTTCAGGTCGGCATCACCGGTGTGTGGGTGTTTGCGGCATCGGTGGTGCTAGCTTATCCCGCACTGTACATGATGCAACAGCTGTATCTGCAGACGCTCTCTGGAAGCACGGAGTGCGAGAACTACGCTGGAATCATCACGCAGTACTTCGGAAAGAACTGGGGCATCTTTCTAGCCGTCGTGTACTTCTTCATGCTTCTCAAAGGCATGCTCACCTATTCCCTGGCGGTGACCTTTGACACGGCCAAGTACCTGCAGAGCTTCGGTATGACGACAGGGCTGCTCTCCAATAGCCCATTCTTTTCGCTGGCCATTCTGTGTCTGCTCGTCCTAATCGCCGCGCAGGGCGAGAAGCTGATCTTCAAAGTGTCCGGCCCGCTGGTGCTTTTCAAGCTCGGTGTGGTCGTGCTGCTTGGCGTGGTGATGATTCCCCATTGGGACACCCGCGTGAATCTGCCTCCCCTCCCGGAGATCAAACGGTTCGTGATCGACACCATCCTGACCGTGCCGTTTACCTTGTTTTCCATCCTGTTCGTGCAGATCCTCAGCCCGATGAACATTGCCTTCCGCAAGGTGGAGAAGGACCCGCGCATTGCCACGTACCGCGCGATCCGCGCCAACCGCATTGCGTATGCCATCCTGGCAATCGCGGTCCTGTTCTTTGCCACGTCGTTTGCCTTTGCGCTTTCGCACGAGCAGGCGCTATTGGCCAAGGCACAGAACATCTCGGCCCTGGCTCTGGCTGGTAGCGTCATTCCTGGAGATGGCGTGCTGTATATGACTGCGGCCCTGAATGTGTTCGCAATTCTCACTGCCTTTCTCGGTATCTATCTGGGATTCGAGGAGTCGATCAAAGGCATGGTCATGAACATCCTCACACGCTTCGTTCCACATGAGCGTGTCAATGCGCGCCTTGTATCTGCCGGCATTTGCGTGTTCATCGTGCTCGGCCTGTGGCTGTGGGTACAGACGCGTTTTTCCATCCTGTTGCTGCAGCAGTTGGCATCGCCCATCTACGGCATCGCGTCGTTCATCATTCCGTGCGTTCTGGTCTACAAGGTGCCTGCGCTAAGGAAATACCTTTCCCCCAAGGTTTGGTACGTGTTTGTGTTTGGCGTGATTGTGTCCCTATCACCTGTGCTCAAGGCCATGGGCTACTGAAGCCGCCGTAGACGCTGCTTACGCAAACTACGCAAGACGGAAAGAGGTAGAAGGCAATGACTCAAAATCAAAGTGTGCTGTCGGCCAGCAAGTCTCGGTTTGATTTCGACACCGTGGTGGACCGCAGTCGTAGCAATTCACTCAAGTGGGGCGACCCGGCTGGCGCCATGACCGATGCCCAAGCACAAGCCAAGCCATTGCCCATGTGGGTGGCGGACATGGATTTCAAATCCCCTCCGGCAGTAATCGACGCGTTGCAGGAAGCCGTCTCGCACGGTGTCTACGGCTATCCCGCAGGCATGACCAAGGGTTACCAGGATGCCGTGATCGGGTGGCAGCAAAAGCGATTCGGCTGGGACGTGCCGCCAGGATGGGTGGTGCCGGTTGCCAGCGTGATTGCCGCGATCAAGACCATAGTGCAGTCGTTTTCACAACCGGGCGACTCGGTTCTTATCCAACCGCCGGTCTATGTGCATTTTCACCATGACGTGGTGATCAATGGCCGCCACGTGACCACGGCGCCGCTGCAGTTCGACGGCGAGCGCTACCGTTTTGACGCAAAGGTGTTTGAGAATGCGATTCGAGACAACACCAAGATCTTTATCCTATCCAACCCGCACAACCCGACGGGTAACGTGTGGACCGAGGATGAACTACGCACCATGGGCGAGATTTGCTTGAACCATGGGGTGCTGGTGATGGCTGACGAAATCCATTGCGATTTCGTGCTCGCCGCAGGAAGAAAGCACACTCCGTTTGCTTCACTCGATCGGCGATTCGCCCACAACTGCATCACCTGCACGTCAGCGAGCAAAACATTCAATCTGGCTGGGCTGCAATGCGGCAACATGTTCATCGCCGACAAGGTGAAGCGAGACGAAATCACCCGGACCATCGAGAGAAACCACAACACCCGCATCAATCTGCTGGGAATGGTTGCTACCGAAGCCGCGTTCCGGCACGAAGCTGACTGGGTGGATGAACTGGCGGCCTACATCGCACAGAACCAGCGGCACTTTGCCAACCGCATCAACACGCTCGATGCTGGCTTAAAGGTGATCGACATGGAATCGCTCTATCTGGCCTGGATCGACTGCCGCGCACTAGGAATGACGCCCGAGGAGCTCGAAGACTTCATGCTCGTCAAGGGCCGTGTATGGCTGGACAAGGGGGCGAAGTTTGGCGTTGAAGGGCACGGCTTTATGCGTGCGAATCTCGGCTGCCCTCGCCAGACGGTGGACTTGGCGATCGAGCGTATCTCCAAGGCGCTTGCGCAGCGCTGAGTACCTCCTTGAGGTCGCGCTGAAAGCCTCTCTTGCGCGCACCCTTCATTGAACGTGTTCGCGCGGGCCCGCATACAAGGCCCGCTCAAGTGGGCAGTCGCTAAATCACTCACGACTGAGCATTGAATTGACTTTCAATTGTGAGTGAGGACTGTGAGTATTAGAATTTCTCAAAAGTCATGCAGTGACGAGGAAGGCGATGGATTCACTTAACTTCTCATGTGGTTCTTGGTCATTGGAGCGCGCCATCCCCGCGCGTCAGATCGAGCCCGCAAACGGTGGTGTCGTATGAACACCGATCAGAAGACCGCGCTAGCTGGAATCAAGGTCCTGGATCTCTCCCGTATCTTGGCGGGCCCCAGTGCGGCCCAGCTTCTTGGCGATCTTGGGGCTGATGTCGTCAAAGTCGAAAAACCTGACGAGGGGGATGACACGCGCAAATGGGGCCCACCCTACGTACGCGGGACGTCGGGGGAGCAAACGGAGGAGAGTGCCTATTACCTCTCGGCCAATCGCAACAAGCGATCGATTGCCATCGACATCGGATCTGCCTCGGGTCGGGAACTCGTGCATCAGCTGATCGCGCAGGCCGATGTACTGGTGGAGAACTACAAAGTGGGCGGCCTTGCCAAGTACGGCTTGGCGTACGAGCAAATCAAGGACCGATATCCGCGCCTGATCTATTGCTCTGTCACGGGTTTCGGGCAGACGGGCCCGTACGCCGCCCGACCTGGCTATGATTTCTTGATCCAGGGCATGGGGGGCATCATGAGCCTTACCGGCGTGCCGGACGGCGAACCGATGAAGGTGGGTGTTGGGATTGCCGATGTCATGACAGGCATGTACGCCACCGTCGGAATCCTGGCGGCTCTGCAGCATTGTCAGCGAACGGGAGAAGGGCAACACATCGACATTTCCCTCCTCGATACGCAGATCTCCTGGCTCGTCAATGCCGGCACGAATTACCTGGCTGACAGGCAGCTACCGACTCGCTTGGGTAACGGCCACCCGAACATCGTTCCATACCAGGTGTTCTCGACGGCCGATGCGCCGATGATCCTTGCCGTTGGAAACGATGCCCAATTTCGCCGGTTCTGCGAGGTCGCGGGGATGGACGAACTCGCGTCCGACGAGCGTTATGCAACCAACCCGATGCGAATCCGTCATCGAGCCGCACTGTGCGAACTTGTTGACCACGCGCTAAGAACGCGGTCTCGCGCGACATGGCTGCGGGAGCTCGAAACGGTCGGTGTCCCGTGCGGGCCCGTGAACAATTTGGAAGACGTATTTGCCGATCCACATGTCAAAGCCCGCGGCGCCGAGCTGCGCATGCCGTGCGAGTGGGCGATGGACGGGGAGATTCATCTCCTGGCAAATCCTCTAAGGATGTCCGCAACGCCACCGAGCTACATGCGACCACCGCCACGGCTCAATGAGCATGCTGCAGAAGTACTGATGGATTGGCTTGGAAACACTAAAACGCTTTAGGAGACGCCATGTACGACCTGACCCCTGAACAGTTGAATCTGCAGGCGAAAGCACGAGAGCTCGCGCAATCTGTATTCGCCCCCACCGCCGCCAATACGGACCTCACCGAACAGTATCCGTGGGATAACGTCGCGCAGCTGCGCGACGCGGGATTCATGGGCATGACACTGCCAAAAAACGTGGGCGGCCGGGGCCTCTCTTATTTGGACACTGTGATCGTCATTGAAGAGATGGCCAAGGCGTGCGCCACCATGGGGCGGATCACGGTAGAGGCAAACATGGGGGCGATCGGCGCCATCGCGAAGTATGGAACCGAGGCGCAACTGAGGTTGGCGGCCGATCTGGTGCTATCGGGAGACAAGCCGGCGATCTGCGTCTCGGAGCCGAATGCCGGCAGCGCCGCCAGCGAGATGACCACGCGTGCCGACAAGAAGGGGGATGACTACATCCTGAATGGAGAGAAGTACTGGATCACTGGCGGTGGCGTTTCGCGGTTGCACCTGATCTTCGCGCGCGTGTTCGACGACGGTGTGGAGCAAGGCATCGGTGCATTCATCTGCGTGCGGGATGGCAACGCACCTGCCGAACTCGTGGTGGGACGAAGGCTTTACGCCATGGGTGTACGCGGCATCCCCGAAACCCATCTCGAGTTCCGTGACCTCAAGGTGCACAAGTCGATGCTGGTGATGCCCCCCGCCGGGCTGAAGCGCGGTTTCGCCTCACTGATGACAGCCTACAACGCGCAGCGTGTCGGTGCAGGCACGGTGGCCCTGGGTATCGCGCAGGGCGCGTTTGAGGAAGGCATGGCCTACCTGAAATCCCGGCATCAGTTCGGCCGACCTATTGCCGAATTTCAGGGGCTGCAGTGGATGTTGGCCGACATGTCGACCCAACTGGAGGCAGCCCGATTGCTGCTGCGTTCCGCGGCTTCCAGCGGCGCGGATTTCCCGGATATCGACAAGGCGGCACGGGCCAAGATCTTTGCGGCTGAAACGGCCAACAAGGTCACCAACGACGCTCTGCAGTTCTATGGGTCGTCCGGTTACGGGCGGCATCACCCGATGGAGCGGCACGTACGTGATGCCCGCATGTTCACCATCGCCGGCGGCACGGCGCAGATTCTGCGCACGCAGGTCGCTGCCACGCTGCTCGGAATGAAACTACCGCAGACGCGCGACGGCTATCTGAAAGCGGCAGAGCAAGCCCGCCTGAGTTGATACGAGTAACGAAGCACGTGGGCCACGTGCTTCTCCATCCAACATTGCCGTGCCTCCTTTTTTCTCCAACCGT
This sequence comes from Pandoraea terrae, assembly GCF_902459695.1. Taxonomy (GTDB): domain Bacteria; phylum Pseudomonadota; class Gammaproteobacteria; order Burkholderiales; family Burkholderiaceae; genus Pandoraea; species Pandoraea terrae. The sequence continues at coordinate 54,189 of NZ_CABPRZ010000029.1, read as the reverse complement.
TGCATGCATCGTTTTGTACAATCGGGGCGCTCGACCTCGGCGAGGCACACATGAATCGTCAATTGCTTTTATGTATCGGCCGTGCCGGTACCTGCATGGGCACGATGGCATTTGCAGGTGCATTGCCAGTACTCCGTTCCGTATGGCACATGGACGCAACAACTGCCGGTGCGATCCAAACCGCGTTCAATCTGTCCAACGCAGTTGCGCTCCTGGTTGCCTCGTGGCTTTCCGATAGCTTGGGCGCCAAGCGCGTGTATCTGGCTTGCACATGGGCAGGTGCCGCTGCCTTGGTGATGTTCGCGATTTTTGCCAGATCGCCGCATACCGCGTTGATCTTGATCGTGTTCGTCGGGCTAACACAGGGAGGCGCGTACACACCCGCGCTACTTCTGGTAGCGGATTGGAGCTCACCAGCAGAGCGGGGTCGCGCAATGGGCCAGATGCTGGCGGCGGGGTCATTCGGCTATTTGCTTTCCGTCTCTCTCTCGATGTGGGTTGCGAGGGCGTATGGGCCGGCGGCGGGCTTTGCCATATGTGCGATCGGCGCTTTGGCTGGCGCGATGGTTGGACAGTTCAGTCTCAAAGGCGTTGAGAACCGCCGTTGTCAGCGTGAGGCAGAAGGATCTTCAGAGCCAATTCAATGGAAGAGTGTGTTCGGCACAACGTCTGTATGTCTTCTTGTCGGCTACGTTGCCCATTGTTGGGAGTTGCTAGGTAGCTGGGCTTGGACTCCAACGTTGTTGGCGACGGTACTTCAACCGTCTGGATTGGGCGCAATGACCATCAGCCTGATTGTGGGGGGCACGGTACACCTATCGGGCATGATCGCCACGGGAGTCGTCGGTGCGCTGTCGGATCGATGGGGACGATCGCGCGTGCTGATTTGCGTTGGGGCAATGGGCGCCCTATGCTCTACGTTGATAGGTTGGTCCGAGCAGTGGGGCGCCGGCTGGGTGATCGCGCTGGCAGCCATCGGCAGCTTCTTTATCCTGGCCGACTCGGGCGTGCTTTCGGCCGCCATGACTGATGAGGTACCCGCAGTCTATCTGGGGCGCGTGATGGGCGTTAGATCGATTTTGGGGTTCGGAGCTGGGGCGCTTGCGCCAATGACGTTCGGAGCAACGCTCGATTGGACCCACCAGTGGGGGTGGGCGTATATGCCGCTCGCTGCTGGGGGGCTCGTCGCGTTCCTTGCTGCTTTGGGGTTACGGAAAATCAGCCAGCCTGTGGCGGGTATCACGGCCTTGGCAAGGACCGACTTATGACAAGCAGGATCAGGAGCCAGTGGTCCGCGTTGCCAGGAGACAACGCCAAGCAAGCCATGGCACAAACGGCCGGCGGGGCAAACTGAATGCCAATCAGGGGCCGTTGAGCCGCGGGCAACGCTGCCACGCAAGGCCAGCCAGAGGAGCTTGGTGGCCGCATCGTCACTGGGGAAGTGACCGCGTGTTTTGATGATCTTGCGCAAGCTCGCCGGGAAGACCGCCCCCAACGCTTCCTCCATGCCCTGCAATCCATCGGTGACCGCAATCAGGATGGCCTGCACTCCGCGAGTCTTCAGGTCGTTGAAGACCTTCAGCCGGAACTTCGCGCCCTCGGTGTTCTCGATCCACAGGCCGAGGATGTCGCGCGTGCCGTCGGGCAAGATGCTCAGTGCAAGGTGCACCGCCGTGTTTCGAACCACGCCGTCCGAGCGAATCTTGACCCGCAATGCGTCGAAGAAGACCACCGGATACATCGGAACGAGCGGGCGGGATTGCCAGGCCAGTACCTCATCCATGACAGAATCGGTGACGGAGTTGACGAACTCCGGCGAAACCTCCGTGCCGTACTGTTCGAGCAATAACGTCTGGATATCGCCAAGGCGCGTTCAATCAGCGCCTTCTTGAACGCCATCGCCCCGTCCTGCACGGCTTCTGCCGTCATCGGACCTTTGATGAACTGGTCGATCAGCTCCGGCGGGATCCCGGGTAGGGGGTATGCCAGGAGCGCCTGCCGCGCGAGCCGCTGCGCATTGTCGACGGCGAGGTTGCCGTCCCCGATCGGCCGGGGCGCGGCATTGAGATCGACATGGCCCGTGTGACGGAGGCCCATGAGCTTTACAAACGCATCGGCACCCGCGCGCGCGATGACGCGATAGCGATGCAATACCTCGTGCCGGGATGGACGTACGATCCCAAGCGCCCCAGCCTGGGACGATAGATGGCGTGCACGCTGGCGGCATTCTTCGTATGAAACGTTGCCAGCGGCACATCATCCTCACTGGCTTGCTTATGACGCCGTAGGCATCGCGAATTCGGCACCCTTGGCCGTATCGTCGAGCCACCTTTGCATGACACTTTTCTGGCGCGTAAAGAAGCGAACACCTTCCTCGCCGTATGCGTGCATGTCGCCGAACAAGGAACGTTTCCAGCCGCCAAAGCCGTGCCAAGCCATGGGAACGGGGATCGGGACGTTGATGCCAACCATGCCGACTTCGATTCGCCGGGCGAATTCCCGCGCGACGTGGCCGTCTCGCGTATAGCACGCGACGCCATTGCCGTATTCGTGATCATTGACAAGCTTGACCGCTTCGGAAAAGTCCTTCACACGAATGCATGAAAGGACCGGGCCAAAGATCTCTTCCTTATAGATCCGCATGTGGGGCCTAACGTTGTCGAACAGGGTCCCTCCGGTGAAGAAACCTTTCTCATGGCCGGGGACCGTGTAATTGCGACCGTCAACGACCAGGTCTGCCCCTTCTTCCACCCCGAGGGCGATATAGCTCTCGATACGCTCCAGCGCCTGTGCCGTGACGATCGGCCCCATTTCGGCATCCGGCTCAATGCCGTTCTTGATGACCAGTGCCTTCGCGCGCTCGGCAAGCTTCGGCACGATCTTGTCCGCAACGTCGCCTACAAGGACCGCAACAGAGATGGCCATGCAGCGCTCGCCGGCTGAGCCATATCCTGCGCCTACAAGCGCGTCAACGGTTTTGTCGATATCCGCATCGGGCATCACGACCAAATGATTCTTTGCCCCTCCCAGGGCCTGGACACGTTTGCCAAGCCTGGCGCCAGTCTCGTAGATGTAGTTGGCAATGGGCGTAGAACCCACAAAGCTTACGGCCTTGATATCTGGATGGTGGAGCAGTGCGTCAACAACCACCTTGTCCCCTTGCACTACGTTGAAGACGCCATCGGGCAGGCCAGACTCCTTCAAGAGACGCGCAATGAACAGCGACGCGGACGGATCGCGCTCGCTCGGCTTGAGCACAACGCAATTACCCGATGCAATCGCGATCGGGAACATCCAGCAGGGGACCATGCACGGAAAGTTGAACGGCGTAATGCCGGCCACCACGCCCAACGGCTGTCGCATGGTCCAGTTGTCCATGCCGGTCGATACCTGATCGGTATAGTCGCCCTTGAGCAACTGCGGAATACCGCATGCAAACTCGATGATATCGATGCCGCGGCTGACTTCTCCGATGGCGTCACTTAATACCTTCCCATGTTCGGCCGTGATGATCGCCGCGAGTTCTTCCTTGTGGCTGTTCATCAGCTCCAGAAACCTGAGCATGATCCGAGCGCGCCGAATCGGTGGAATGTTCGACCACTTCGGAAACGCCTTGGCGGCACTGCCGACGGCTGCATCGACGTCATCGTTGGTTCCCAGGCGTACATGCCGTGCGATCGCGCCGGTGGCGGGATTGAAAACCGCCTGCGTTTGGCTGCCTGCTCCCGCATAGGGCTGACCGGAAACAAAGTGGGTAACGTCGTCAGTGCTGGTAAAGGGCGTGGTCACGGAAGATCTCCTTTAAGAGGTGGCAGCGTGGCGGCTGCAACGAATACGTTGACCGCAGTGTAGGCAGTGGTTCAGCGCAGCGGTAGCCGTCCATTCATAAATTCATTGTTCAGAATTTTGTGCTATTGAAATAGCAAAATGGCAAAATTGGCGAATGATATGACTTTGGATTGGAGGGCAAGAAAGTGAAGCACGATGCTGTGGAGGGGCTTTGGGCCCACTTGCATTGGCTGACGGTGCTGCAACAGCAGGGCAGTTTCAGCAAAGCTGCAGCCCGGCTTGGGGTTAGCAAGGCGTCGATGAGCCAACACATCGCTGATCTCGAGAAGGCGACAGGAATCGCGCTCGTGCAACGAACGACGCGAAGCGCAAAATTGACCGAAGCCGGCAAGCAATTGGTTGAGTCAACGCGAGGTGCCTTTGAGCAAATTGCGACGGGATTCGCAAGCGTTCGCGACCTGGCCGGGGCTCCAAGGGGCTCATTGCGTGTCACCGCGCCGGTTGCGTTCGCACGTCAGCAGTTGGTGCCTCGGCTGCCTGAGTTTCTCAGGCGGTATCCCGCGATCCATCTGGAGCTCGACATGTCGGACCGTATTCGGTCGTTGGCACAAGAGGGATTCGACGTCGCTGTGCGCCACACCGGGGCTCCCCCGGAGACCCATGTCGCCTGGACGCTCACGCCGACCCGCACGGTGTTGGCGGCGAGCCGCTCTTACTTGAGAGCAAGAGGCATTCCTGAAACGCCACAGGCACTATCGTCGCATGCTTGCTTGCACTATCCACGCGCCGAGGGAACCCCGACCTGGACATTCGTTCCTGCACGCAGTGCCCCGTCGGGTCCTGCAACGTCGCACGTCGATCCTATGACCGTGGCGGTGGCTGGCCCGATGGCCGTCAACAACAGTGAAGCACTGCGGGACGCCGCCATTGAGGGGCTGGGGATCGCGCTCTTGCCCGACTTCAGCGCGCAGTCAGCCCTGGAAACAGGTCGACTGATTGAGGTCCTCCCGGAATGGAGGCCGACAGGCGCGTTCGGGGAGTGGCTCTATGCCATCCGCCCCTATTCGGCTCATACGTCGCGTGTTTCGCAAGTGTTCATCGAGTTTCTCCGCGGGGCCTTTGCAAACGGCTTTTCGACGAAGGCGCCGACCCTGATCTAAGGGGGGCGAATCTTGGCGCGCACTACATTGCGCTTTGGCTATATCTTCAAAAAATATCAACCAAAATAATCTTGATTAAGATATTTCGATTACTTAAACTGACTTCAAGCCAACCACGTTAGGCCTTGGCCGCAGCGAAGCGGTCGGGCACGGGCGCTTGCATTGACAGATACCAGAGGAAGGGAGATGGAAGCCACAAAGCCCGATCGACGCACGCTCACAGTACGAATCATTCGTGGTGCTGCTGCCGAAGACAACTGCGACACCTACCACGTTCCGTGGAGAGAGAATCAAACTGTGCTCGATGTGGTAACCGAGGTTCAGCGCCGGTTCGACCCCACGCTTTCCTACCGCTTTGCCTGCCGGGTCGGGGTATGCGGGTCATGCGCAATGACAGTGAACGGAAAGCCGCGATGGACGTGCCGCACGCATGTCAGTCGAGTCCAAGAGGACGGCGTGATCGTGATCGAGCCCTTGCGCAATATGCCGCGCATCAAGGATCTGGTCGTTGATATGTCCGAGTTTTTCCAGAAATGGAAGAAGGCTGGCAACACGTTCGTCGGCACGGCCAGTCGCAACGATCCGCCCGCTAACGTTTCTCCTGCCAGCCGTAAGCGGAAGATGGCCGATGCTGCCATCGAATGCATCAATTGCGGTGTTTGCTATGCAGCTTGCGACGTGGTCTCCTGGGACAAGGAGTATCTCGGGCCGGCAGCGCTCAATAGGGCATGGACACTGTTCAACGATGAGCGCCACGCTGATCCCAAGGATGTCTTGCGCAAAGCGACTTCAGGAAGCGGATGTAACTCTTGCCATACGCAGGGAAGCTGCATGACCCACTGCCCTGTGAGCCTGAGTCCGACGGGAAGCATCGCCGGGCTGAAGAAGAACGCGTTGATGCAGTTCTTGAAAGGAGGGGAGTAATCATGGAGCCCCGCCTGTTTGCGCTCCAGCGACTGACCGCCATGATCATGGCGCCCTTCGTGTTGATCCATTTGGCCGTCATTCTGTACGCCGTTCGCGGCGGCCTGACTGTCGCCAGCATCCTTTCGCGTACCCAAGGTAGCTGGGGGTGGATATCGTTCTACTCCCTGTTTGTGGTAAGCGTCGGCATCCACGTGCCCATTGGCCTGCGCAACATTCTGATTGAGTGGGGACGTATCAGTCGCGCCTTCGCGTCCGTGATTTGTCTGGTGTTTGGCCTTGTGTTGTTGACCATGGGGCTGCGAGCCGTCATCGCCGTTGGAGGGCTGCTTTCATGAAATCGCCTCGCAATCACAGGGCTTATTGGGCTTTCCTCGGCCACCGCCTCTCGGGCCTGGCGCTCGGGCTCTTCCTGCCTGCTCACTTTTATGTGCTTGGGATGGCCCTGCAGGATCGTTCTCGCATGGATGCGTTCCTCAGATTTGCCGAATTAGGGGCAGTGAAATTCGGTGAGTGGGGATTAGTACTGCTGCTTTCGATTCATTTGTGCTTCGGAATGCGCCTGCTTGCACTGGAACTTCTTCCGTGGAGCTCAACGCGCGACGCGCGCGTTTCCTGGATTCAGTGGGGGGCTGTGTTTTCGCTGGCAGTCGGACTGGTCTTCGCCCTGGGGGTAATTTGAATGCAAATCGAGAACCATAAAACCGACATCCTGATTCTTGGAACCGGCGGCGCAGGGCTTTTCGCGGCACTCCACGCCAAGAAGGCAAATCCGGCGCTCAAGGTGTCAGTTGCCGTCAAGGGGCTGCTGGGCAAGTGCGGATGTACTCGCATGGTACAGGGCGGGTACAACGTCGCATTGTCGGCCGGCGACTCGGTCGAGCGCCACTTCATGGACACGATCGAAGGTGGCAAGTGGTTGCCTCGTCAGGATCTCGCATGGCGCCTGGTCGAGGGCGCAATTGAGCGAGTGCGGGAGCTGGAGAACGAGATTGGATGCTTCTTCGACCGGAATCCAGACGGGACTCTTCATCAGAAGGCGTTTGCAGGACAGAGCTTCGACCGTACCGTACACAAAGCTGACCTTACTGGCATTGAAATCATCAATCGCTTGATGGAGCAAGTCCGGGCGCTTGACGTAGAGGAAATGGAGGAGCACCGGGCGATCGAACTGATTCCGGCTGCCGACGGCTCGGGAATTGCCGCCGTGTTGTTCATTGATATGCGCCGCGGCACCTATCGCATGGTGCAAGCCAAGGCAGTGCTGCTGGCGACGGGGGCCGGCCCGACAATGTATCGGTATCACACGCCCTCTGGCGACAAGACATGCGACGGCTTGGCGATGGCGATGCGGTACGGGCTTAGCCTGCGGGATATGGAAATGGTCCAGTTCCATCCTACGGGTCTGCTCGGTGGCCCCGAAACCCGCATGACCGGTACGGTACTGGAGGAGGGCTTGCGCGGCGCCGGCGGTTACCTGATCAACGGCAACGGCGAACGGTTCATGACGAACTATGACTCACGCGGAGAGCGAGCTACCCGTGATGTCGTGAGCCGCGGAATCTACGCCGAGATGCGAGCTGGCAGAACTGGTCCGATGGGCGGTATCTACATCCAGATGAGCCACTTGGGTCCAGAAAAGGTTGCCAAGACTTTCCCGGGCATGGTCAATCGCTGCAAGGATTGCGGCTTTGACCTGGCGGCTGGGCGCGTTGAGGTCGTGCCCACCGCCCACTACCTGATGGGAGGCGTCGAATTCAATGTGGACGGCTCCACCGCCTCACCAGGTTTGTTTGCCGCAGGTGAGGACTGCGGCGGTGTCCATGGTGCGAATCGGCTCGGCGGGAACGGTGTGGCCAACTCGACTGTCTTCGGGGGGATTGCCGGCGATTCGATGGCGGCTTACGTTGCCAATGTGAGTCAGTGGCGGGAGCCTGACAAGCGCGTGATCCAGAGCGGTATCGAGCGCGCCGAATATCCATTCTCCCGCCCGGCGGGGGCGATCCATCAGTTGCGTGACGCGTTGGCTCAGACGATGTGGGACGACGTCGGTGTGCTGCGTAACGAAGCGGCGATGCGCCGCGGTCTTGATGCGATCGGCACGCATCGCGCATCGCTACTCGGCATGGGCGTAGCCGACGGTGATCGCCGATACAACGTCACCTGGCACGATTGGTTGAACTTGCAGAGTCTCGTTGATCTCTCCCGGGTGATTGCCGTGTCTGCGCTCGCACGCGAGAACAGTCGTGGCGCGCATTTCCGTCAGGACTTTCCGGACGCCGGCGACCTGCATACCAGCCGGTACACGCGTGTAACGGCCGATGGCGATGGACTGCGCCTGGAAATGGTTCCGGTGACGTTCGATATCGTGCGGCCCGGGACTTCCCTGATATCCGGCGAAGCCGGTCAACCCCCGAAAGTTGAAGCATAGACAGGACCGCAACGATGACAATATCCATCGATCGGGTCGAGGAAGCCGCGTTGGAAATCATGCGACGCGCCGCGATCCAGATCCCCAAAGACTACAAGCAAGGCATCCAGGAGCTTCAGAAAACGGAGACCGGCAAGCTGCCTCGCTTCGTTATCCACGCCATGATGGACAACTGGGAGGCCGCGGATCAGGATCAGCGCCCCATGTGCGCTGACACCGGTTTGCCTCGCTATTATGTCAAGGTGGGTAACGATACCTCCGTGCAATCCGGCTTTGTTGCAGTTGAGAGAGCGCTTCGCAAGGCGACGGCCGACGCAACTCAGGCGATTCCCCTGCGGCCTAATCGAGTGCATCCGCTTTGGCGAACCGATAACAACAACAATGTTGGTATTAACGCGCCCGAGATCGAATGGTCTTTTGAGCCGGACGCAGACTGGATCGATATTACGACCGTCCACAAAGGCGGGTTGTTCGGCACCGACTACAGAATGCTGTTCCCCGGGGACGGCATTGACGGAATCAAGCGCTTTGTCCTTGACACGCTGATTGCGTTCGGGAAGCGCGGACTTGCCTGCCAGCCCGCCATCGTCGGTATCGGCCTGGGCGGGTCAAAGGATACGTGCATGCAGTTGGGCAAGCAGGCCGCCTGTCTGCGGGTGGTGGGCGACCGCAACCCGGACCCAAAAATTGCTGAACTCGAGCTGGAACTGAAGAAGCTTGGGAACTCTATCGGCATGGGCGCGATGGGTTTTGTCGGATCTTCGATGGTGGTCGACTGCCACATTGAAGTCGGTCATACCCATACCGGCGGCATGCCCATCAGCCTCCACACCTTCTGCCTGTCCTCGCGGCGCGCCACGGCACGCATCCATGCAAACGGCGACATCGAGTATCGCACGGACCCTCAGTGGTTCACCCCTTACATGCGCAGGGAGACAGTGGAATGGTAGACCAACAGGCAGATGAGATGAAGGTGTTCCACATCAATGTCCCAGCCTCGACCGAAGACGTCGCCAGGTTGGAACTGGGGGCGGCAGTTTATCTGAACGGCCTCATCTATACGGCACGGGAGGGCGTGTACAAGAAGGTACTCGACGAAGGACTCGAGTTGCCCGTTGAACTGAAAGGGCTGAGCAATGTGAACTTTCATTGCTCGCCTGCTGCAGCGCTCGATGAAAAAGGTGGCTACAACGTCGGTGCGGTGACCGCCACCGCAAGCTTTCGATTCTCGAAGTGGATGCCGAAGTGGATTGCGCGGACGGGTTGTCGAATCGTCATCGGAAAGGGGGGGATGCCGGCCGACGACTACAAGAACGTGCTGGCGCCAGGAGGGGCCGTCTACCTGACCACCGTTGGCTATGGTACTGGAGCGTTGCTCGGGCGGGGCATCAAGCAAGTACGCGATGTCTTCTGGCTCGACGAGCTTGGTATCGCACAGGCGATGTGGATGTTTGAAGTCGAAAGCTTCGGTCCGTTCATCGTCGAGAGCGATCTCCAAGGTAACTCCTTGTTCGCCAAGCATGGCGAAGAAATCAATATCGGCATCGAGAAACTGTATGCGGGGCTCAAGCCACCGGCGTTGCATCGCTACGGTGAGACTGACGACCGTAAGAACGAGGTGATGTGACGCGCTTCGTGTAAATCCAGGAAAGGAAAAGAAATGATCGTTGACTTTCGACTTCGCCCACCACTCGGCGGCTTCCTCAGTACGCTCATGTATTCGGCGGGCGAACGACGGGATGGCTTTACCCGGACTGTGGGCTTTGATCCGTCCCCTGCGGCGCAGCAGCATTCCATGGATCTCCTGATCAAGGAGATGGACGATGCCGGGGTGGACAAGGGCGTTGTGGTGGGACGTCTGGCCGGCACGCTGGGCAGTGTCACTAATGCTGACGTGCAACGGATTGTTCGAGACTTCCCGGGGCGTTTCGTAGGGGCGGCCTCCATCGATCCAACGAAGCGCGTAACTGCCTGTGAAACGATCACTGAAGCTGTTAAAAGCGGTTTCAAGGCAATCAACATTGAGCCAGGTTCGTATCCTGTGCCGATGTATGCCGACGATCGCCGTCTGTATCCGATCTACGCTCATTGTGAGGATCTGAACGTACCGGTCATCATGATGGTTGGTGGCACAGCCGGACCGGATCTGAGTTATTCGGATCCCATCCGTACAGACCGTGTGCTGGCAGACTTCCCGCGGCTGAACGTCGTGGTGGCGCACGGCGGCTGGCCATGGGTGACGGAAATCCTCCATATCGCATTCCGTCGCCAGAACATGTATCTGTCACCTGACATGTACTTTTCCCGGATGCCTGGCTGGGAGGAGTATGTCAAGGCCGCGGACACATTCCTCGCTGACAGGATGCTGTACGCGAGCTCATTCCCCTTCTGCCCGGTCCGGGACTACAAGGTCTGGTTTGAGCAACTTCCGATCCGACCCGAAAACCTCGAGAAGGTGATGGGCGGAAACGCGCAGCGACTGCTGGGACTGTAGAAGAAGATGGAGGCGTCCTTGCGGAACAATGACGATTGCAACAGACTAGCCTGTCTGTAACGTACTACACCTTGTCAATCATGGACGTCAAAACACTCTACACCTTAGTCGCCATCGCGGACCGCGGCAGCTTTGCCGAGGCGGGAAACGCGATCGGACTGTCTCTGTCTGCGGTCAGTATGCAAATGCGTGCCCTGGAAGAGGAGCTCGGGATGACCATCTTCGACCGTAGCAGGCGACCACCCGTTCTCACCGACGCAGGCCTGGCGTTCACGAATCGCGCCAGAGACTTGTTGACGCATTGGGAAAGCATGAGTGCCGCTCTCAAGCGGGACGCGGCAGGCGGCGTACTCAAGATCGGTTCCGTGCACACCTCCGTGTCTGGCGTGCTTCCGCTGGCACTGAAAAGGATGCAGCAACAGGGGCACAGGATCGATGTTCACCTGACTACTGGCCTGACTCACGAACTGGAGAAGGCAGTGCATCGTCGCCAACTCGACGTTGCAGTCGTCACCGAACCGGAGGTGCAGCGCCTGGACCTGCAGTTCTTGCCTTTCGTGGACGAGGAATTTGTCGTCATTACACATGTGACAACGAGGGGCGACTCAGACAAGGGGGTGCTCGAAACCACGCCGTACGTCCGCTTTAACCGCGCTGCACGTGTCGGGTTCATTGTGCAGGAGGAAATGGTCAGACGACAGATTGCCGTTCGCTCAATCATGGAGATCGATACCCTCGAAGGGGTCATTGCGATGGTGGCAAATGGCTTGGGTTCCTCCGTGGTGCCTGCTCGCGGCGTTGAGAATGAGTTCCCGCCGACGATCAGGACAATCCCGTTCGGGTCTCCACCACTTACACGAAGGCTGGGCATTTTGGTCCCTCGCGACAATCCGCGCTCGTATTTTTCGAATGTGCTCTTGGACGCCTTGCGGGCTGTAACGTTGCCGGGCGCTGCGTCAACTCAGGAAGGCCAGCCGAAGTTGATCGAGAGAGGTTAGGCATGGATTAAACACATACCTGCTTAGACCGTTCACAGGAAAGACATGACAGTCGCGAAGCAAGCGACGCAGCAAAGGAGACAGTGATGAATTCACGATACCTGACCAGCACCATCAGCAAACTGGTAGCGAATGGGCTGACACGCATTATCGGACGGCAGGTCGATATTACGGCCGGCGTTAACCTTGCAAGGCGTCATGCAATTCGACGCCGTATGTCGGCCGCGCTCGCCATGTGGGCTTTCGCCGTCGTTCCCTTGTACACGAACTCCGCAAATGCCGCAGACTGGCCAACGAATCCAGTCCACCTCGTCATCCCGTTCGCCGCGGGTGGAGCAACGGATTCGCTCGGCAGGGCACTGGCCCGCGAGTTGGGCAAACAATGGAAGCAGCCTGTGATCGTTGACAACCGCCCGGGCGCCGGCGGTGCAGTCGGCGCTGACGTAGTCGCCAAATCGGCGCCGGACGGATACACGCTTCTACTTGCCTCCGGAAGCATGTTTACCGTCAATCCGTTCATCTATAAGAAGCTCCCGTACTCTGCGGCGAGCTTCGAGATGATCACCAAGGTTGCTAGCGGCCCAATGGTGGTAACAGTCAATGCGCAGGTACCCGCGAAGAGCCTGAAGGAGTTGATAAGTTACGCCAAGGCGAATCCCGGGAAACTCAGCTTCTGCTCAGCTGGTATTGGTAGTCAAGTGCACATGGCCGGCGAGGCATTTGCGGACGCGAGCGGCATCAATATTGTTCACGTTCCGTACAAGGGGGAGGGCCCGGCGTACTCTGACCTGATGGCAGGCGTGGTCGAGATGACGGTCGGAAATATCAATGCGATTGCTCCGCTTCTCAAGACCGGAAAACTGCGCGCCCTTGCCGTAACAAGTAAAGAACGCTCCCCCATGCTCGCAGATGTGCCTACGGTTGCGGAAGCTGGGCTGCCCGGCTTTACCTTCTCCGGCTGGTTTGCATTGATGGCACCCGCAGGCACGCCAAAAGAACTGACGTCAAAGATGTACGCTGACGTTGAGCGCGCAGTCGCCGACGCTGATATGCAGCGCTATCTGGCAACCCTCGGAATGACAAAGACATTGTCTCCCAAGGGCACGCTCGCTGACGAGGTTGTCCAGGAATCGGTGCGATGGAAGATTTTGGTCAGTAAGCGGAAGATTTCTGCCAACTAGCCCCAAGGTGGGGGTGCACATTTTCAGCGAGTCAGTTGCATGGGCATAGACCACTACGTTGCATTGGCGCTCACCGTTGTTGTCGCATATGCGGTGTTTGGGCTCACTGGTTTTGGGGCGGCCATGGTTGCCGTCCCGGTGCTGGTTCAGTTCATTCCGCTGCATTTTGTGGTTCCGATGCTTTTGATGTTGGACCTGGTTACCACTACGGTGGTGGGAATGCGGAACTGGTCCCTGGTGTCTCGGCGCGAGTTGACGAGGTTATTTCCGTTCATGTTGGTGGGCGTGGTGCTTGGGACTTCAGCATTGGCGAAACTTGACTCGCGGTTATTGTTGATCGGACTTGGGGCGTTTGTCCTCCTTATGACCGTGCGTACGTTGCTTCGGTCCACATCCGGGGCAGACCAAACGCATGGGATCTGGGCAATTCCGGCCGGTGTTATCGGTGGCGCGTTCAGCGCTCTATTCGGTACGGGGGGGCCGATTTACACCATGTATCTTTCGCGGCGACTGACCAGCCTCAATCAGTTTCGCGCCACGATTTCGGCAGTCATTTTCGTCAGCGCAGTGCTTCGTCTCCTGACGTTCGCAACAAATGGATTGCTGCATCAGGCGGACTTGCTGCGCAGCGCCGTCGTCGCCATGCCTTTTAGCTTGTTCGGGTTAGCCGTCGGGGCGCGTTTGCGCCAACGTATTGCTCCACACGTGGTACGCCGTGCCCTGTTGCTGTTCTTGGCAGCGAGCGGAGTATCGGTGCTATACCGCGGCCTAATGTCGTGAATACATCTGCCTGAGTGGTCTCGGTTGAGAGGCATAGCCATAGGTCGCGTGAACATTGGCATGCTCAGAAGGCGGAGGAGACAGAATGATCAGATTACACAGTGACCTTCGCTGCCTGCGAGTGGGTCGCGCCATATCGCATCGAATAGCCCACAAGCTCAGGAGGGGCACACAATGAAGCACGCCAATCGTTTCAGGAAGGATTACTACGGGGGCGGCCTCATGACGCTGGTAGGCCTGGCCGCAGTTGTTGCGGGCCTGCAGTACCGTACCGGCGCGCTTAGCCGCATGGGGCCTGGCTTTTTCCCGGTGGCGGTGGGTTCGCTCCTGGCACTGGTTGGCGTCCTCATCGCTGTGACTGCGCGTAGCGAGGCGCCGCAAAGCATGCTGCCGGTTACCCAGGGGCACAGCCACTGCGCGCCTGACCTGCGCGGTGCGCTGTGTATCGTGCTGGGCGTGCTGGCCTTCCTGCTGCTCGGCAAGTACGCCGGTCTAATCCCGGCCACCTTTGCCATCGTCTTCATTTCCGCATTGGGCGATCGTAGTAACACCCTCAGGCAGGCCGTGCTACTGGCGTTGGTCATGTGCGTGGTGGCCGCCGTCGTGTTCTGGTGGGCGCTGAAATTACAGCTGCCGCTCTTTACCTGGGGAGCTTGATTACCATGGTTTCCAACGCTTTACATGATCTTTGGTTTGGCTTCGGCGTTGCCTTTCAAGGCAGCAATCTGATGTGGTCGTTCGTTGGCGTATTGGTAGGCAACCTGATTGGCGTGCTGCCCGGCATGGGGGCACTTTCTGCCATTTCCGTCCTCTTGCCGATAACCTATGTGTTGCATCCGGTACCCGCCATCCTGATGCTGGCTGGCATCTTTTACGGTTCGCAGTACGGGGGCGCAATTGGTGCCATCCTGCTGAACCTGCCGTCGCACCCGCCCCACGCGGTGACCTGCCTGGACGGCTACCCGATGACGCGAGCTGGAAAGGGGGGCACCGCGCTGGGCATCACGATGATCAGTTCGTTCTTTGCTGCGTCGGTGGGCATTCTCGTGATGATATTTGCATCTCCGTTGCTCACCACCATCGCATTCAAGTTTGGACCTGCCGAGATCTTCTCGATCATGCTGCTTGGCTTGCTTGCAGGCTCGACGATGTCGCGTGGCTCACCGTTGAAAGGGGTCGCGATGACGCTGTTCGGTCTACTATGTGGCATGGTCGGCACGGACGTGAACACAGGAACGTTCCGGTTCGCAATGGGCATCCCTGAGCTAAGCGACGGCCTGGAGCTCGTGGCGATCGCAATGGGCTTGTTCGGTGTGGCGGATTTCTTGCTTAATGTGAACCGCATGAGTGCGGTTACGAGCAGCAAGACGAAACTGCGCGTCCGTGACATGCGACCCAGCCTGTCCGAACTCAAGACAGCGTTCTGGCCGATGGTGCGAGGCACTGGCGTGGGAACGCTTTTCGGCGCCATGCCTGGCACGGGGCCCACGATTACGACTTTCGTTGCCTACGCGCTTGAGCGCAAGATTTCCAAGACGCCGCAGAAATTTGGTACCGGCATGATCGCGGGGGTGGCGTCGCCGGAGGCATCATCGCACTCCAAGACACAGGTGGACTTTATCCCGACGATGAGTCTGGGCATTCCGGGCGACGCGGTGATGGCGCTAATCCTTGGAGCGCTGATGATTCAGGGCATCACCCCTGGACCTCAACTGATCAGCGAACACCCCGATATCTTCTGGGGCCTGATCGCCAGCTTCTGGATCGGCAACGTACTGTTGATGATTTTGAACGTACCGTTGATCGGCGTGTGGGTCAAAATGCTGCAGGTGCCATACCGCTACCTGTTCCCGTCGGCCATGTTCTTTATCGTGGTGGGCGTGTTCAGCACGCAGAACAGCCTCTTCGGTATCTGGGAGGTCTTGGCCTTTGGCGTGATCGGCGCGGTACTGCTGTACCTGGAATTTTCGGTGGCTCCTATCCTGCTCGGCTTTGTTCTTGGACCTATGATTGAAGAGAACTTCCGCCGCTCGCTGCTGCTGTCGCGCGGCGACCTGACCGTGTTCCTGCAGCGCCCGATAAGCTGCACATTCATGATTGTGTCGGCACTACTGCTGATCGGAGTAACCTGGTCAGCCTGGCGCAACAGCGCTGCCAAGAATGCGTCCTTCGAAGTGCCTGAGTCTGACATCGCGGTCAGCGAGTAGAGCTGCACGGCTTTGCCGCCATCGAGAACCTTGACGGCGGACGCTGGTGGACGACGCTATCTTCCCGGCCGGTCGACGGCCGGGCGTACCTAACGTCTGCCGTGGACCGCGGATTCAACCGACAACCGTTTTCGACCGTTACGTCCGTTCGGGACGCATTGCGTCACTGTCGAATCTCGCTTACTTGCGGCACTTCGAGCCACGCACGGCGTATTTGGCCAGCTTGCGCCGTCATTCGCGGTCTGTGTACCGCCCGGCGCGGTTCGGATGGTGCAGCGTAACAAGGGCGATAGCCGTTGGCGCACGCTGCAAGGACCTCGCACAGCGCCAACAGCTGACTATGTCGCGTTTGCAATAGTAGTTTGTCGCTCTCGTTCTAGGAACGGCATTTATGGCTGGTTCTAATGGTCCGGCACCTTTCGCAGCGTGCCAAGCGCCCTTGCCATACGGTCGGGCCCAGGTCATCGCCTGACAATATGCGCGCTCCCATCAATTCTGAATGGAATGCCTCATGATGAAGACCGATCAGCCTCAAGTTGATCCGAAGACGCTCAGAAAAGTAATCGTTGCCGCAGCGGTCGGAAACTTTGTTGAATGGTTCGATTTTGCCGTCTACGGATTCCTGGCGACACTATTGACACGCCAGTTCTTTCCAAACGGCGATCCAGCGATTGCCTTGATGAAGACTTTCGCTGTGTTTGCGGTCGCATTTGCTTTCAGGCCGCTCGGCGGCATTTTCTTCGGCATCATCGGCGACCGCGTTGGCCGCAAGAAGACCCTGGCAACGACCATTCTGATCATGGCGGGGGCTACCACGCTGATTGGTTTTCTGCCGACCTACGCCACAGCCGGTGTTGTGGCACCGCTACTGCTGACTATCGTGCGGTGCGTGCAGGGCTTTTCGGCGGGCGGGGAATACGCGGGGGCATGTGCCTATTTGATGGAACACGCGCCCAAGCATCAGCGCGCGCGCTACGGAAGCTATCTTCCGGTCTCGACGTTTCTGTCTTTCGGCTGCGCCGCTGTCGTAGCGTTCGGCCTGGATGCGCTATTGCCGGCAAGTGAGATGAACAGTTGGGGTTGGCGCGTGCCCTTCATTGCTGCAGCGCCGATCGGCCTCGTCGGCCTGTACCTTCGCAACCGCCTGGGCGAAACACCGTCATTCGTAGCCGTAGAGGGAGACCATGCCCTGGCGCATGCACCGCTCAGGGAAACGCTCCGCACGCAAGGCAGCAAGATCGTGCGACTGGGGGCGTTCGTATCAGTCACTGCGGTGTCGTTCTACACCTTCACCACCTACTTTTCCACATACCTCCAGGTAGTCGGGGGGCTGGGCCGCGCGGCTTCACTACTGATCACGGTCATCTCGCTCGTGTTCGCGGCGGCGCTCTGCCCGATTGCCGGCCGCTATTCGGATGCGGTGGGTCGACGCAAGACTATGGCCACGGTGTGCCTGATCATTATCGCCGCGGTCTACCCGTCGTTTGCGCTAGGTGGGGCAGGTGGGTTTGCTGCCGCGACAATCGGCGCCATGATGCTCGCATTTGGCGCAGTTCTCTCGGGGGTGGTCACCGCCGTGCTGCTCTCCGAAGTGTTCCCGACACGCACCCGGTATACCGCGTCCGCGGTTACGTACAACCTTGCATACACTGTTTTCGGGGGCACTGCGCCGCTGATTGCTACTTTCCTTATCGAGAAGACGGGAAACAGCATGTCTCCGGCATTTTATCTGATGGCGGTCTCGGTGCTGGCGCTCATCGGGGGCTTGTCGCTGCCGGAAACGTCGAAGAAATCGCTCGACGGAAACATGGAAGAGGATTCAATGACACCATACGCAGCTAAGAATTTCGGCCGGGTCACAGGCGACCTTCGATAACATGACGAGGGACGAGGAACAACCATGAAAAGCTTGCACGAAAGCAGCATTATTATCGATGGGCTTAACACTTCGCGGTTCGAGCGAACGGTTTTCGAGGATATGCGTCGCGGTGGCATCACGGCGGCAAACTGCACGGTGGCGTACTGGGAGAATTTCGAGAAGACCGTTGACAACATCGCCCAGATGAAAAAGCAGATTCGCGACAATAGCGAAATGCTGACATTGATACGCAACACGGAAGATATTCTGCGAGCGAAGAAGGAGAAGCGTGTCGGGGTAATACTCGGTTTCCAGAATACGCATGCATTCGAGGATAACCTGGGATACATCGAGGCTTTTGCCGACATGGGTGTGCGCGTGGCTCAACTATGCTACAACACGCAGAATCTTGTCGGCACCGGATGCTACGAGCGAGATGGAGGTCTATCCGGTTTTGGCCGGGAAGTCATCGCCGAGATGAACCGGGTCGGCATCATGGTTGACCTTTCTCACGTCGGTGCCAAAACCTCGTCGGAGGCCATTGCGGCCTCGACGAAGCCGGTATGCTATTCACACTGCCTACCCTCCGGACTCAAGGAGCATCCGCGTAACAAATCCGACGAACAACTTAAGGAAATTGCTGACGCAGGAGGTTTCGTCGGCGTTACGATGTTCGCGCCGTTCCTGAAACGCGGCATTGAGGCGACAGTCGACGACTACATTGAGGCGATCGACTACGTTGTGAATCTGGTTGGCGAAGATGTGGTCGGTATTGGAACGGATTTCACGCAGGGCTATAGCGTCGACTTTTTTGATCGGATCACGCATGACAAGGGGCGCTACCGCCGTTTGACCAATTTCGGCCAAGTCATCAACCCGGAAGGCATCCGCACAATCGGCGAGTTCCCCAATCTGACCGCCGCGATGGAACGGGCTGGATGGAGCGAGGGGCGTATCCGCAAGATCATGGGCGAAAACTGGGTACGTGTGTTCCGTGAAGTGTGGGGCGCCTGAAACGCCTTGCGGTGAATTGCAACCGCGATTTGACCGTTTGGTGCATGTGCGCCCCGCCCCCCGGGGGCAAGTCCAGCCCCGGCGCCGCCAAGGCATGTTGACAGTATGCCTATTGCCGAACCATTCTTGAACCGAGGGCCGAGATGCAACCCGAATTGCCGATTCACGTCGATCCCGAGACCGGCGTCTGGACCACCGACGCACTGCCAATGCTGTATGTTCCGCGTCACTTCTTCACAAACAACCATGTCGCGATCGAGGAGGCGCTGGGTCGCGACGCCTACGCAGAAATACTGTATCGCGCTGGATTTGCTTCAGCGTACCACTGGTGCGACAAGGAAGCGAAGCAGCATGGTTTGAGGGGCCTCGCAGTATTCGAGCACTATCTGAAGCGCTTGTCGCAGCGTGGCTGGGGCCAATTCAAGTTCGCGGTGGCAGATCCTTCCCGTGCCCATGCGCGAATTGAATTGCGCAACTCATCGTTGGTACTTGCGCAGCCCGACAAACATGGCAAGCTCTGCTACATGTTCTCGGGATGGTTCGCCGGCGCCATGGATTGGGTCAACGACGACGGCGGTCGGGCCCAGCGCTCGAAATCCAGGGAAGTGCAGTGCGCGGGAGAGGGACGGGAGTTTTGCGTATTCGAGGTGTCAGCGTTAGATTGATTCATCCGGGGTCCCCCGCTCGGTCGTGCCGTTTTGCTGCGGGGGGAACCTCGGGCCCTGGAAGCTGGAATGGAGTGGATGACGCGCGAGACCGCTTCAGAACACCACCGTCCGGTTGCCGTTGATGAACACCCGCCACTCGATGAAACCTTTCACCGCGCGCGCCAGGCTTACGCATTCCGCGTCGCGCCCCACGGCGAGCAGTCGTTCGGGGCTGTAGGTATGGTCGACGCGCTCCACCACCTGTTCGATGATCGGCCCCTCGTCGAGGTCGTCAGTGACGAAATGGGCAGTGGCGCCGATCAATTTGACGCCCCGCGCATAGGCTTGGTGATACGGGCGCGCGCCCTTGAAGCCGGGCAGGAACGAGTGGTGGATGTTGATCGCGCGACCAGCCAGCTGCTGGCTGGCGTCGGCCGACAGCACTTGCATGTAGCGGGCCAGGATCACTAGTTCGGCGCCCGTGCGCTCCACCAGGGCGAGCAGCCTGGCCTCCTGCTCGGGCTTGGTCTCCGGCGTGACCGGCAAGTGGTGGTAGGCGATGCCGTGCGCCTGTGCCATCGGCGCGAGGTCCGGGTGGTTGGAGACGATGGCTGCGATGTCCATTGGCAGCTCGTTCATGCGCCAGCGAAACAGCAGGTCAGCCAGGCAGTGGTCGAGCCTGGAAACCATGATGATGACCTTCGGACGGCGCGCCATGTCATGCAGTTGCCAGTCCATGCCGAATTGCCGGCCGATCGGCGAGAAGTCCTGCCGCAAGTCGGCCAGGTCGAGCTCGGCTCGGCCGGTGCCATGGAACAGGCAACGCACGAAAAAGCGAGAGTTTTCCTTGTCGTCGAATACCGCAAGTTCGTCGATGTAGCCGCCGCGCTGGTCGAGAAAACTGACCACCGCAGCCACTTCGCCGGCCTCGCTCGGGCAGGACAGGGCCAGGCAGAACTGGCGGGGAGTGATCGAAGTTTCCATTGAGATGCTCTCCTGTTGGACGTCAGGCGGCCAGCGACGCGGACCGCGCGTTTTCGTCGGGATAAGCGGGGAAACGTTCACACAGCGCGCGCGCCTGCTCGCGCACTGTGGCGATTACTGCCGCATTCTCGTGATCATCGAGTACGTCGCACACGCAGGCGGCGACCGTTTGCGCCTCGGGCACGCCGAAGCCGCGCGAGGTAATCGCGGGCGAGCCGATGCGGATGCCGCTGGTGACGAACGGCGACTGCGGATCGTTGGGCACGGCGTTCTTGTTGACGGTGATATGCGCTGCGCCCAGCGCGGCGTCAGCCGCCTTGCCGGTCAGCGGCTTGCCAATCAGGCTGACCAGGAACAGGTGGTTGTCGGTGCCGCCCGAGACGATGCTGTAGCCGCGCGCCTCGAACACCGCGGCCATCGCGCGGGCGTTGTCGACCACCCGCCGCTGGTAGTGGCGGAATTCGTCGCTGGCCGCTTCCTTGAGTGCCACAGCCTTGGCGGCGATCACGTGCATCAATGGGCCGCCTTGGGTGCCGGGGAACACCGTCGAGGCGATCTTCTTCTCGATCTCGGCGTTGGTCCGGCCCATGATGAGGCCGCCGCGCGGGCCACGCAGCGTCTTGTGCGTAGTGGTGGTGACGACGTCGGCGTGCGGCACCGGGTTCGCGTACAGGCCCGCGGCCACCAGGCCCGCCACATGGGCCATGTCGACGAAGAGCCACGCGCCGACGCGATCGGCGATGGCACGGAAGCGCTCGAAGTCGAGCTGGCGGGAGTAGGCCGAAAAGCCCGCTACGATCATTCGCGGCTGGTGTTCGACGGCCAACGCTTCGAGCGCGTCGTAGTCGATCATGCCGGCGTCGTCAATGCCGTACTGCACGGCGTTGTAGAGCTTGCCGGAGAAGTTGACCTTGGCGCCGTGGGTGAGGTGGCCGCCGTGCGCCAGGCTCATGCCGAGCACCGTGTCGCCCGGTTGCAGCAGCGCCTGGTAGACCGCCGCGTTGGCCTGCGAGCCGGAGTGCGGCTGCACGTTCGCCCAGTCGGCGCCGAACAGGGCCTTCGTGCGGTCGATCGCCAGTTGTTCGACTTTGTCGACAAATTCGCAGCCGCCGTAATAGCGCTTGCCAGGATAGCCCTCCGCGTATTTGTTGGTGAGCACCGAGCCCTGTGCTTGCAGCACGCGCGGGCTGGTGTAGTTTTCCGAGGCGATCAGCTCGATGTGCTCTTCCTGGCGACGCGCCTCGGCGCCCATCGCGGCCCACAGGGCGGGGTCGAAATCTTCGATGTTCATGCGGGTGGAAAACATGGCGAGGTCCGTTAAGATGGTGGTTATTCCGGCTCTGTCGGCGCTCACCGGGGGAAGCGCCGCGAGCCACAAGTACAACAGAGGCCGCTGCACACGACTAGAACAGAATCGCCTCGACGGCAGGACACGTGCGCCATGCCCCCTACCGGACACTCGGAAGAGATTCAAGCGATGACAACCCACGCCCATCAGGATGTACCGCAGGTGCGCTTCGGCATTGTGTTGCTGCCGAACTTCACGCTGACCGCCCTCTCGGGGCTGATCGACGTGCTGCGGCTTGCCAGTGACGAAGGCGACAAGAGCCGGCCGGTGCGCTGCTCGTGGAAGATCATCGGTGAATCGCTGGCGCCGGTGCGCGCGAGCTGCGGCATCGAGATCGCGCCCTGGGAGACGTTCGGCGACCCCGCGCGGTTCGACTACATCGTGGTGGTGGGCGGCTTGCTGCACTCCGGGCCGGAACCCGGCCGCGCCACGCTGGAGTTCATTCGCGCGGCCGGCGCCACCCGCGCCGAACTGGTGGGCGTGTGCACCGGCACCTTCGCGCTGATGCGTGCCGGCGTGCTGGACGGCCACCGCATCTGTGTGAGTTGGTTCCACTACTGGGATTTTGTCGATCAGTTCCCGGCCACGCCACCTGAGCTGGTGCTGGCAGACCGGCTGTACGTGGCCGACCGGCGTCGCATCACTTGCTCGGGCGGGCGAGCGTCCATCGATGTGGGCGCGGCGATCCTGATGCGCCACATCGAGCCGTCCATCGTGCAAAAGGCGCTGCGCATCCTTCAGGTGGACGAGCAGCACAAGTCCAACGCCCCGCAGCCTCACCCTCCCGGGCTGGCGCCGGCCGCGCATCCCAAGATCAAGCGCGCCATCCTGCTGATGGAACAACACCTGAGCAGCGCGCTCACAGTCGACGAGATGGCGAAGAAGCTCGACATGTCCGTGCGCCAGCTCGAACGCCTGTTCAAGGCCGAGACCGGCAGTACCCCGCAAGCGTACGCCAAGGCCATGCGAATGCGCGTCGCGTCGTGGATGCTCACGCACTCGGGCAGGACGGTCGCGGCGATCGCCTCGGCCTGCGGGTTTTCCGACGCTTCGCACATGGGCCGAGAATTTCGCCATGCGTTCGGCGTGTCGCCCGGCGCTTATCGCAGCGGAGGCACGGAGGGCGCCGCGACGCAAGGCCAGGCGCCGGAGGCCGACTATGGCGAGGTATACCCGGGCCGCAAAGAGTTTTACTGAGCGGCGGTAGCAACCTCGTTCTGACGCCACCGGGCCGTGGCGCATTTATTCCAATCGGACGGCGTTCCCGTTCTATCCGGCGATGCGGGCGTTTTGATGTACTAGCGCCACGTTACCGGCATATGCGAGAGGCGTCATGTCCATCAGTGCGTTTGACCTTTTCAAGATCGGGATTGGCCCGTCGAGCTCGCACACGGTCGGTCCGATGATCGCCGCGCATCGGTTCGTCAACCGATTGGGTGAGGAAGGGAAACTTGAATCCACGCGGATGGTGCGCGCCGAGCTGTACGGCTCGTTGGGGGCCACCGGCAAAGGACACGGCAGCGACAAGGCCGTACTGCTCGGGCTGGAAGGCGAATTGCCCGACAGCATCGACCCGGATGTGATCGCGCCGCGGCTGGAGACGATTCGCGCCAGCCGCGAGTTGCGCCTGCTCGGCTCGCACCCGATCGCCTTCGTCGAGAAGGAACACCTGCAGTTTTTCCGGCGCGAAGCGTTGCCTCAGCATCCCAACGGTATGCGCTTCACCGCTTTCGACGTGGCTGGCGACGTCCTGATGAAGAAGGAGTATTACTCGGTCGGCGGTGGCTTCGTGGTTAATTGCGAGGGTGTGCGCGTCAACGGTGCGCCGGACGCCGCCGGGGTGCCGTACCCGTTTCGCACCGGCGATGAGTTGCTGCGCATTTGCGCCGAGACCGGCCTGTCGATCGCCGGGCTGATGTTCCAGAACGAGATTCACTGGCGTTTGGCCGAAGACGTTCGGGCGGGGCTCCAGAAGATTTGGGAAACGATGGCCGCTTCGGTGCGGCGCGGCTGCGCGGTTACCGGCGAGCTGCCCGGCCCGATGCGCGTCAAGCGCCGCGCGCCCACGCAATACGAGCAACTGAAGAGCCGTCCCGAAGAATCGCTGCGGGACCCGCTGTCCATGCTGGACTGGGTGAACTTGTATGCGATGGCGGTCAACGAAGAGAACGCCGCAGGCGGGCGCATCGTCACCGCGCCCACCAATGGCGCGGCGGGCGTGATCCCGGCGGTGCTTCATTACTACACCAAGTTCGTGCCGGGCGCGAACGACGACGGCGTGATCACTTTCCTGTTGACCGCCGCCGCCATCGGACTGCTCTACAAGGAAAACGCGTCGATCTCTGGCGCCGAGGTGGGTTGCCAGGGCGAAGTCGGCGTGGCGTGCTCGATGGCAGCCGCCGGTCTGGCCGCCGTGCTGGGCGGCAGCAACGCGCAAATCGAGAATGCCGCGGAGATCGGCATGGAGCACAACCTCGGCATGACTTGCGACCCGGTCGGCGGGCTGGTGCAGATCCCGTGCATCGAACGCAACGCGATGGGCGCGATCAAGGCGATCAACGCCGCGCGCATGGCACTGCGCGGCGATGGAAACCATTATGTGTCGCTCGACAAGGTCATCAGGACCATGATGCAGACGGGGGCCGACATGAAGACCAAATACAAGGAAACGTCGCGCGGCGGCCTGGCCGTGAACGTGATTGAGTGTTGAGGAAACCATGAGCCGATATTCGATTTTCAGCCTGATTCGCAACGGGCTCAGCTATCACGAGAACTGGCAGCGCGCTTGGCGTAGCCCCGAGCCGCGGCGCGAATACGACGTCGTGATCGTCGGCGGCGGCGGCCACGGCTTGGCCACGGCCTACTATCTGGCCAAGGTGCACGGCGTGCGTAACGTCGCTGTGGTCGAGAAGGGGTGGATCGGTGGCGGCAATACCGCGCGCAACACCACCATCGTGCGCTCCAACTATCTGTGGGACGAGGCCGCTCAACTGTATGAGAAGGCCATGAAGCTGTGGGAGGGGCTGTCGCAGGACCTCAACTACAACGTCATGTTCAGTCAGCGTGGAGTGATGAACCTGGCTCACACGCTGCAGGACGTGCGCGACACCCAGCGGCGTATCGGCGCAAACCGCTTCAACGGCGTGGACGCAGAGTGGCTCACGCCGCAGCAGATCAAGGAGATCGTGCCGATCATCAATCTCCAGAGCCGCTATCCGGTGCTCGGTGCTTCGTTCCAGCGTCGTGCAGGTGTGGCACGTCACGATGCGGTGGCCTGGGGCTTCGCACGAGGTGCCGACCGGCTCGGTGTCGACATCATCCAGAACTGCCCGGTGACCGGCATCCGCCGCGAGAACGGCGCGGTCACTGGCGTGGAGACCGGCAAGGGCTTCATCAAGGCGAAGAAAGTCGCGGTGGTCGCCGCCGGGCACTCGAGCGTGATTGCCGACATGGCGGGAATCCGGCTGCCGCTCGAGAGCCATCCGCTGCAGGCGCTCGTCTCGGAGCCGATCAAGCCAATCATAAACACGGTAGTGATGTCCAACGCGGTGCACGCATACATCAGCCAGTCCGACAAGGGCGACCTCGTGATCGGCGCCGGGGTAGACCAGTATACAGGCTACGGCCAGCGCGGCAGCTTCCACATCATCGAGGGGACGCTGCAGGCCATCGTCGAGATGTTCCCAGTGTTCAGCCGCGTGCGCATGAATCGCCAATGGGGGGGCATCGTCGACGTGTCTCCCGATGCCTGCCCCATCATCTCGAAGACGGACGTCAAAGGCCTTTATTTCAACTGCGGCTGGGGTACGGGCGGCTTCAAGGCCACGCCTGGATCGGGGTGGGTGTTTGCCCACACCATCGCGAATGATGCGCCGCACCCGCTCAACGCACCGTTCTCGCTCGACCGCTTCTATACCGGCCACTTGATCGACGAGCACGGCGCCGCCGCGGTCGCTCACTGATTTCGGAGACTGTCGATGTTGCTGCTTACCTGTCCCTGGTGCGGACCGCGCGCCGAAAGCGAGTTCAGTTGCGGCGGCGAAGCCGATATCGCCCGGCCGCTGAAGTCAGAGGAAATGACCGACCGCGAGTGGGGTGACTACGTGTTCATGCGCGAAAACACGCGCGGCCTGCATCGCGAGCAATGGCACCACAGCCAAGGGTGCCGCCGCTGGTTCATTGCCGAGCGCGACACCGTGACCTACAAATTTCACAGCTTCAGCAAGATCGGCGAGACCAGCGAGGAGAAAGCAGCATGAAGCAGAGCCATCGCCTGCCGAGCGGCGGGCGCATCGATCGCCACAAGCGGCTGTCCTTCACGTTCAACGGCCGCACGTACCAAGGCTTCGCCGGCGATACGCTCGCCTCCGCGCTGCTCGCCAACGGCGTGCATTTCGTCGCCCGCAGCTTCAAGTACCATCGCCCGCGCGGCATCATGACCGCCGGCGTTGAGGAACCGAACGCGGTGGTGCAGCTTGAACAGGGCGCCTATGCCGTGCCCAATCCCCGCGCTACCGAAATCGAACTGTATGACGGCCTCTCGGCGACCAGCGTCAATGCCGTTCCCAATCTCGAGCATGACCGCATGGCCGCGATGCAGAAGTTCGCGCGTTTCATCCCGGCCGGCTTCTACTACAAGACGTTCATGTGGCCGCGCAGCTGGTGGGGCATGTACGAGCACAAGATTCGCGAGGCGGCGGGTCTTGGCAAGGCGCCCGAGCGTGCTGACGTCGAGCGCTACGAGAAAACGTTCGCCCACTGCGATGTGCTCGTCGTTGGCGCCGGTCCCGCCGGGCTTTCCGCTGCCCATGCGGCCGGCGCGGCCGGTGCGCGCGTGATCCTCGTGGATGACCAGCGCGAGGCCGGCGGGAGCCTGCTGGCGTGCGGCGCGACTATCGACGGCCAGTCCGGCGGCGAGTGGGCCGCCGACATGATTGCGGCCCTGCGGGCCATGCCCGAGGTCACGATCCTCGCGCGCACCACGGCGTTCGGCTACCAGGACCACAATCTCGTGACAGCCTGCGAACGACTGACCGACCACCTGCCGCTGCTGGCGCGCCGTGGCGTCAGGGAGCGGCTCTGGAAAATTCGCGCTGGACAGGTGATCCTCGCGACCGGCGCGCACGAACGTCCGCTGGTATTCGGCAACAACGACTTGCCGGGCACGATGCTGTGCTCTGCAATCAGCGCGTACATTCACCGCTATGGGGTGTTGCCCGGTCGCCGCGCGGTGCTGTTTACGAACAACGATTCTGCATACCAGACCGCGATCGACCTCAGGCGCTGCGGCGCGCAGGTGACGGTGATCGATGCGCGCCCGGCCAGCGTAGGCGGCCTGTCGCGTGCGGCGGTGGCGCTCGGCATCCCGGTCGTCAACGAAGCGATCGTGGTGGCGGCCAAGGGCGCGCGGCACGTGCGCCAGGTTACCGTCGCCGCGTACTGCAACGGCAAGCCCGGCGCCACGCTTGGCACCTATGCGTGCGATCTGCTCGGCGTCTCGGGCGGCTGGAATCCGGTGTTGCACCTGTTCGCGCAGTCCGGCGGCAAGGCGCAGTGGCATGAGGCGCGTGCGTGCTTCCTGCCGGGCGCCGGCGTACAGGCCGAATGCAGCGTGGGCGCCGCAAACGGCGAATTCAGCCTGGCCGGTGCCTTGCGCGACGGCGTGCTGGCCGGCCGCTCCGCGGCGGCGCGCACCGGTCACACGGGGGGCGAGGCAGGCACATGGCGGGCTGAGGACGTGCCCCAGGCGCCGCTTCAGCCGCTCTGGCTGGCCGGCGACCCCGCGCGGGCCGCCCGGGGCCCGAAGCAGTTCGTGGATTTCCAGAACGACGTGGCCGCCTCGGACATCCGGCTGGCCGCGCGCGAAGGGTATCACTCGGTCGAGCACGTCAAGCGCTACACGGCGATGGGTTTCGGCACCGACCAGGGCAAGCTCGGCAACATCAACGGCATGGCGATCCTCGCCGCTGCGCTGGGCAAGACCATCCCCGAGACCGGCACGACGACGTTCCGCCCCAACTACACGCCGGTGACGTTCGGTACGCTCGCCGGTCGCGAGCTCGGCGACTTCCTGGACCCCATCCGAAAGACGTGCATTCACGAATGGCACGTGTCGCAGGGTGCACTGTTCGAGGATGTCGGCAACTGGAAGCGGCCGTGGTACTACCCGCGCGCGGACGAGGACATGCATGCCGCGGTGGCGCGCGAGTGCCGCGCGGCGCGCAACGGCGTCGCTATCCTGGATGCCTCGACGCTCGGCAAGATCGACGTGCAGGGGCCGGACGGGGCCACGCTGCTCAATTGGATGTACACCAACCCGTGGAGCAAGCTCGAGGTCGGCAAGTGCCGTTACGGCCTGATGCTCGACGAGAACGGCATGGTGTTCGACGACGGCGTGACAGCGCGCCTTGGCGAGCAGCATTTCCTGATGAGTACAACGAGTGGCGGCGCGGCACGCGTTCTCAACTGGATGGAGCGCTGGCTTCAGACCGAATGGCCGCACCTGAAAGTGCACCTGACGTCAGTTACCGACCACTTTGCGACATTCGCAGTCGTCGGGCCGCATAGCCGCAAAGTGCTGCAGAAAGTGTGCAAGGACATCGATTTCGCGAATGCGGCGTTCCCGTTCATGAGTTTTCGCGAAGGCACGATCGGCGGAGTTTTCACGCGCATCATGCGCATCAGCTTCTCCGGCGAGCTGTCCTACGAAGTCAACGTGCCGGCCAACATGGGACGCATGGTTTGGGATGCGATCCTGGCTGCCGGCCGCGAGTTCGACATCACGCCGTACGGTACCGAGACGATGCACGTGCTGCGGGCGGAGAAGGGCTACATCATCGTCGGCCAGGACACCGACGGTTCGGTAACACCGGTCGATTTGGGCATGTCCGGCCTGATTGCCAAGTCCAAGGACTTCCTCGGCAAGCGCTCCTTGGCCCGCGCGCATACGGCGGCCGAGGGGCGTAAACAGCTCGTAGGCCTGATGACGCGCGATCCGGCGGTGGTACTGCCCGAGGGTAGCCAGATCCTGCTCGCACCAACGCAGGCCGAGATCGCGCCGATGTTCGGACACGTGACGTCAAGCTACATGAGCCCGACGCTCGAGCGCTCGATCGCAATGGCGCTCGTCAAAGACGGCTTCAACCGCATGGGCGAGGAGGTCATGGTGGCGCTGCCGGGCGGCCGCTTCGTACCGGCCGCCATCACCAGCCCGGTGTTCTACGATTCGGAAGGAGTACGACAACATGTGGAGTGAAGCTCGCCAGGAATCGCCGCTGGTCGCCCTGCGGCCGTCGGTTACCAGCGTGGCCGATGCGAAGCCCGGGCCTTTCAGGCTGCAGGAGCGGTCATTTCTCGAACTCGTCAACGTGCGCGGCGACGTCTCGTCACCGGACTTCGTCGAGACGATTCGCTCCACGCTCGGCACTGCGCCGCCGGCACGTCCCAACACCGTCGTTGCGGGCCACGGCCATGCGCTGGCCTGGCTCGGCCCCGACGAGTGGATGCTCGTATCGGACGCGCCGCGCCGGCCTACCCTCGAGGGCGCGCTGCGTCCGGCGCTGGCCGGCCAGTACGCCGCGGTCGTCGACGTAAGCAGCGGCTACACGGTGCTGGACCTGTCGGGCGAGTCTGTGCGCGCGGTCCTGCAGAAGGGCTGTCCCCTGGACCTGCATCCGCGCGTCTTCACCGTGGGCCAGTGCGCGCAGAGCCATTTCTTCAAGACCGGCATTCTGCTGTGGCCGCTGGCGTCGGGCGCGTGGCGCGTGGTGGTGCGGCGCAGCTTCGCCGACTATGCCGTGCGCATCCTGCTCGACGCAGCCGGGGAATTCCTGCGATGACTTGCGCCGGCCATCACTGGGGGTGTTCGTCGATGCGCTGGCCGCGCCCGTACGCATCGGTTTGCACGACCATGAGCGACTGGCTCCGCAACCGGTCGTGTTCGATGTCGAGATACGCCTTCATTGGTGGTTTGCGCCGGCGCTTGAACCCCTGTTCTCCCAGACCGTTACACGTAACGGACCGGAGCAAAATTATACTGACGGATCAGGTCGTCATGCGTCAACAGGACGATCCCTTCGGCAATGGCCTGGCCAACCAGAATCCGGTCGAATGGGTCTTTGTGCAGCGGGGGTAGGGTGCCGCCCTCGAAGGCGTGTTGGGATTCGATCGAGAGCTCTTCGTACCCTGCGTCGAGCAAGCCCCGCCGCAGCACCCGCGCATCAACCTGAAAGTCGTCACGACCGAGCGCGCTTTTGATGACGATTTCCCAGATGCTCGCCACGCTGAAATACAGTGTGTTGTCGGTGTCCTCGATGAGCTCCCGCGCCGCGCCGGGCAGAGCCGGGTTATCCTCGGCCGCCCAGATCAGCAAATGCGTGTCGAGTAGCAGCTTCATTGCTGCTGTCCTTCAAACAGGTCCGAGATCTCAGACGAACCCATCGTGTCGAAGTCGGCCGGCACCTTGAACTGTCCCTTGAGAAAGCCGGTGCGCTTAGCGGGCTTCTCGGACTCCTCGAGGCGCACGACCTTCACGAGGGGCTTACCAGCCTTAGCGATCACGAACGGCTCGCCGTCCCTCACAATTTCCTCGATGAGGCGAGACAAGTTCGTTTTCGCGTCGTGGATGTTGTAGACGTGCATCCGACACCTCCATTAAACTTAGTTTGCTTGACTTAGTTTAGCAGAAAAACGGAAGAAGTTATTGACTATCTATCGGTTATTTATATAGTTAAATATAATCGAATGCTTGAGTGGCCACTTCTGCTTTTCTGGGATGCCTGGCGAGCTGGGTCAGGCGCAGCGTCGCGCGCCGGCTGATTCAGATTCGCACCGATATCAAACCGGGTAACCCCACTTCTTGGCAAGGTCCTACTGCCAGATCAAGTCGGAACTACTACACCTTAGCGGCGCGCCCCGAGCTTGACGCGAGACCCCCTGAGTCGGTGGGAGTTGCGTTGTAACCCCAGCACGCTGTGTCATAGGCGCGTCCGCACCCCATATGTATCAAATACTTACGCTATAGCGCACCGAATCGCTGTGACACAATAGCGCGTTACCATGTCTTTGATTTAATTGAATGAATCTCTGTGGCGCGCGTAGGTTAATAGCCTATCGGGGGTTCGAATCCCCCTCTCTCCGCCAGAAATTCACGAAAGCCCTTGAATTGAAATAGATTCAAGGGCTTTTTCGTCAGGCGGCCTTACACAGCCAAGCGTTCGCTAGGTCGTCAAGGGCGACCAGTTACTCCCGCTCTGGAGACCACTGTTCCATTTCTTCCTTGATGAAGGTAGCGAGGGGCTTGATGTCGCGGTGGACGCTGGCGTGCTCGAGCGCATTCATGTACTCGGCACGGCGTTTCATCCTGATCACCGTCCACGGGTATCCACCTGAAGCAAGCAGGGCATTCATCAGGAACCGGCCAATGCGCCCGTTGCCGTCGAAGTAGGGGTGAATGAACACGAACAGATGGTGGCCGAGTACGGCCCGCACGCCCGCGTGAGGCTCGTACCGGATCAAATCGAAGAGCGTCTCAAGACCGTCCAGTATCGCTTCGCGCGGAATAGGCGTGTGCATGGAGTTACGGATGAAAATGGGCCCGGTTCGATAGCCTGCGAGCTGATGACGTTGAAGAACGCCAACCGTCACGGCTGGGCCGAACAATTCCGCATACCAGTCGTGGTGATCCCGTTGCACAACGTCCCCGGCGTTCTCCCGCACAAAAATCCGCGCGATACTCTCCTTCACAGTCTGGAAGGCTTGGTAGTAACCACGCGCCGCCAACGCGTCACGCGTTTTCTGCTGCTCGGGGCCGCCGTCCGGGTTCCAATCGCCTCGGGCAACGCGCTCGATCAGCTCATCGGTTACCTGATAGCCCTCGATCGACAGCGAGTTGTACGCGTCCGAGACATATCGCTCCTGGACCAGCGCCAGATATGCGGAGACATCCATGTTGCGACCTGGCTCCGCGGGGAAGATCTGCATAACGTCTTCTCGCCAGGCCGCCCACATGGATTTTAGGCGCAGAACATATGGGGACCGTTCCCGGCTTGGAGCGAGAGACGGTGTCGCCCGCTCGAAAGGGTTGGTCGGCTTCAACGCGACGCCTGCCTGAGCAAATGCCTTGACGATGCGGTCTGCGTCGTGCGGCCTCTGTGCAAACTGAAGCGCGCCTGCCAAACGAGCCGCGGCCGAAGGCATCCCCTCATTCGCAAGTAGCGTCGTCAAGAGTTCGGACGGGTCCCGCACCATGGCCAGCGCAATCTCGGCTTCCGTGGGATAGTTCACGAAGAATTGAGGGGGCGACATGCATAGGGCTTCGGCTACAGGCCAAACTTGTAACCCCCTGACCTCGACGCGGGACTTCGGAACCCGCTTATTGTCTGGATAAACCAGAAGAGACGTGTCAAAGGGCATCTTCACCACCGTGGAACCGCTATCCACGGCGACGGCCGTAACCTGTCCAGGTACGGTCGTGTTTCCAGTGTGGAGCAGCAGGGACGCCTCGGGATTGAGGCAGTAGCGTTTGCCGAACCGCTTGCCCAGATATCCCGAAATGAACGCCCAGAAACTCGCATACCATGCCGTCGACTCTCCATCGCCGTCGGCCGGATTGCTGCAGATGTACCAACCCTTCATGACCGGCCGCAGGAAACCGGTATCGACCAGGAGCGCGCGCTGATCGTCCGTCAGATCCTTGTGCTCCACCACGCCGTGGTGCTTGTCCTGTAGACGTTTGAGTACCCGCAGCGCCGCTGCCAGCGCCGGCGAACCTGATGTGGAGATGCGCTTTCTGGTAGCCATATCGCAAATAAATCACTATGGGATAGGCATAAAGTTTACTATGGGATAATGTAAAGATCCACTATGACATAGTCATAAAATATACTTTGGCATAGATGCATGAGTGTGCTCGGAAGCCTTAATGGGTGGGCGTCCAAGGGGGCGAAAGGAGCCGCTGGAATCGTGAAATTATGCCTCAACTATCTCCGACAGACCGTCGAACACGAGATCAGGAAAACGGGTGAGCCTCACGCTGAGAAGGCATCCCCTTCCTCCGCGGCCTTGAAAGCAGGGAGCGACCTCCGGCCGGCGGCGCTCCAGAGCGTGCAATCAGCAGCGATACCACGGCATTCCGACGGAGCAATCGCCACATTGAAGATAGCGACTGCGTCCCGCAGCGTCTGTGCTTGCTGAGCTAACGACTCTGCCGCCACGGAGGCTTCTTCAACCAGAGCGGCGTTCCGCTGGGCCACTTGATCCATCTGCGTGACCGCCTGGTTGACCTGCTCGATACCGGCGCGCTGTTTTTCTGACGCCGTGGTTGCCAGCATGGTCGCCTGCTTCGCATTGTCCGCATTGTGACGAACCGTGGTTGTCAACTGCTGCATGCTGGAAGCGGTTTCCTCGAGTGATGCGGCCTGTTCCTCCGTGCGCTGCGACAGGTCAGCGTTGCCTTGAGCGATTTCGCCCACGCGTCCGACAATTCGCCGAATGCTAGGAGACTCCCGCAGGCGTGCATGCCAGGTGTGCGTCGGGACCGTGATTCAGGCGACTTCGAACAGGCCCGCCGCGCCCATTCCGCCACCGACGCACATTGACACCACCACGTAGCGTGCACCGCGCCGCTTGCCTTCGATCAGCGCGTGGCCGACCAGGCGGGCGCCCGTCATGCCATACGGGTGGCCGATCGAAACGCTGCCGCCGTTCACGTTGTATCGGGCCGGATCGATGCCGAGCTTGTCGCGGCAGTACAGCACCTGGCACGCGAACGCCTCGTTGAGTTCCCACAGGCCGATATCCTGCACCGACAGTCCGTGCAACTTCAGCAGCTTGGGAATCGCGTAAATGGGGCCGATGCCCATCTCTTCAGGGGCATTGCCGACGACAGTCATCCCTCGGTAAATGCCGAGGGGCGCGAGGCTGAGCTGTTGCGCCAGTTTGCCATTCATCAGCACGCATGCGCTGGCGCCATCAGACAACTGGCTCGCATTGCCGGCAGTCACGACGCCGCCTTCGACAACCGGCGTCAGCGCGCTGAGTGAATCGAGCGTCGTGCCGGGACGATTGCCTTCGTCCTGTGCGAGCGTGATCTCCTTGTGCGACGTTTGCCCGGTGGCCTTGTCGATGACCAACATCCGTGTGGTGATCGGTACGATCTCGTCCGAAAAGCGGCCTTCCACCTGAGCCTCGGCGGTGCGCCGTTGCGACTCGAGCGCGTACTGGTCCTGTACCTCTCGCGGGATGCAGTACTTGCGCGAAACGAACTCGGCGGTTTCGAGCATCGGCATATACGCGGCCGGCTGCACGGCCAGCACGTTCGGATCCTGCTCGGTCCGCACCCACTCCAGGTAGCGGCTCTGTACGGCCGAGATGTTTTCCTGCCCGCCCGCGACGACAACCTGCATGCCGTCGCACATGATCTGCTTGGCGGCTGTGGCAATCGCCATCAGCCCCGACGCACATTGGCGGTCAAGCGTCTGCGCTCCCACCGAAGCAGGTAACCCGGCAGCCAGCACGCCATGTCGTGCGATATTGCCGCCGGCAGTGCCGGCGTTGAGCACGGAGCCAATCACGGCGTCCTCGATGCGATCGGGCTCGATGCCGGCGCGCAGTACCGCGTGCCGGATCGCGTGTCCCAGCAGGGTGGGCGAATGCGTGGCGTTGAATGCGCCGCGATACGCCTTGCCAATCGGCGTGCGGGCGGTGGAAACGATGACTGCGTCGATCATGATGCGTCCTGGGTCGAATTGGAAAGGGGCGAGGGAAGCCACGCGTAAAATTGCGCGATGGCGTCGTTCAGAGCCATTGCTCGGGCACGTTCAGCGGGGTTGTCTCGACCGGATCGAGCACGGCAAGCCACGCAGCCACTTTGGGCATTTCCCAGCCGAAGAAGTAATCGCAGGCGGCGAGCTTGCCGCGATGGAAGTCGCTCGCGCGCGGGCCGCTCGCAAGTGCGTCCGCGGTAATTGCCTGATCGAGCCACAGCCAGCCGACCACGACATGGCCGAACGCTTCGAGATAGGCCGCCGCATTGGCGAGCTGAAGTTCCGCATCGTCAAGCGCGTGCAACTGGTCCGTCACGCTGCGGATTCGCCCCCACGCGCTTTCAAGCGCGCGGGCATGACGTCGCAACGATGCGCAAGACTGCGCGCGCGCTACGGTATCGGCGACTTTCTCGCCGAGCAAAGTCATGGCTGCGCCGCCGTTCATGCGGGTCTTCCGGCCGAGCAGGTCGAGCGCCTGGACGCCGAACGTGCCTTCGTGGATCGGGTTGAGCCGGTTGTCTCGATAGAACTGTTCGACGTTGTATTCGCGCGTATAGCCATAGCCGCCGTGTACCTGGATCGCGAGGTCGTTGGCGACGAGGCCCCATTGGGAAGACCAGCTCTTCACGACCGGCGTGAGCAGGTCGAGCAGGCATTGCGCTTCCTCGCGAGCGTGGGCGCTCTCCAGCGAATGGATATCGTCGCTGAGACGAGAGGCATACAGGCATAACGCCAGCGCTCCCGACGCGTATGCCTTCTGTGCAAGCAGCATACGCCGCACGTCGGCGTGGCGAATGATCGGCACCTGTGGTGCCGTAGGGTCGCGCTCGCTGCGCGGCCGTCCTTGCAGGCGTGTCTTCGCATAGTCGAGCGCGTGCAGGTACCCCGTATAGCCCAGCGCCGCTGCGCCGAGACCTACCGAGATGCGTGCCTCGTTCATCATGTGAAACATGTAGGCGAGTCCCTTGCCTGGCTCGCCTACGATCTCGCCGAGCGCGCCTGCCTCGCCTTCCGGACGGAAGCGCCCTTCGCCGAAATTCAATACGCAATTCACCGTGCCGCGATAACCCATCTTGTGATTGATGCCGGCGAGCACGACGTCGTTGCGATCGCCGGGCAGCCCGTCGGCGCCAACGAGCTTGCGTGGCACCGTGAACAGCGATATGCCCTGCACGCCGGCAGGCACTTGGCCGTTCTCATCCGGAATCTTCGCCAGCACCAGGTGGACGATGTTCTCGGAAATCTCGTGATCCCCACCCGAGATCCACATCTTGTTGCCGAACAGGCGATAGCGGCCATCGCCTGTCGGCACTGCGCGCGTGCGGATATCCGCGAGGCTCGAGCCGGCTTGCGGTTCCGACAGGCACATCGTGCCGAAACAACGGCCTTCCGACATCGCCTCCACGTAGTGCGACACCCGCTCGCGCTCGCCGTGCGCAATCAGGAGGTTCGCATTGGCGATCGTGAGAAATGCATAGCCGGCCGTGCCAGGATTCGCAGCAAGCAGGTACGCCATGCCGGCCCGCTCTATGGTGCCCGGCAGGCTCATGCCGTTCCATTCCGCTGGAAATGCGGCGCTCATGAGGCCGGCACCGGCAAATGCACGCAATGCGACGCCGACTTCCGGGTTGACGGTCACGCGTTCTCCATCGAACAAGGGTTCGTGGCTGTCGTTCTTTTTGTTGTGGGGCGCAAAGAGGTCGGTCGCGAGGGCTTCATAGACGTCAAGCACGGATGCGTAGTCGAACCGATCCTGACCGGCAAAGCGCGGGCGGTTGGTGAGTGAGTCGACCTGCAGCCAGTCAAACAGAATGAAGTCCAGGTCGCGGCGAGAGAGTATGAGTTCGCTTGTCATAGGATCGAATGGGAGAATGCGACCTGGTTGTGACTGAAGCCATGACCGTTTCCTGCATCCTTACGAAGGAATCATGAGGTTCACGGAGTGGCTGCCAGATCCGGGATCACTCGCTTGAGTCTCAGGTGTTGATGAGCGTCAGCCACTCGGCCACCAGCGCGGGCTTGGGCTGGTGCTCGATTTCCACGGCAACGCCGATCGTCAACTGACAACTCCCGTGGCCTCGTTCCATGACCTGCTTCAACGTGAAGCGTCCACGCACCCGCTCGCCGCTGCGCACCGGCATCACGAAACGTAGACTGTTCAGTCCGTAATTGACGGACGTGCGTTGGCCTTCGAGCGTAGGGAGGACGTCGTACGCCATCGCCGAGAGCAGCGAAAGGGTGAGGAATCCGTGAGCGATCGTGCCGCCGAACGGGCTTGTAAGCGCGGCTTCTTCATCGACATGGATGGCCTGCCAGTCGCGTGTGACGTCGGCGAAGGCATTGATCGACGCCTGATCGACGCAGATCCATTCGGATACGCCAAGCGCCTCGCCTACGAGGGCCGACAGCTGTGATCGTGAGAGCGGTGCGCGGCCACGACACCCGGTGGCATTCGTGGTGCCGGTCTGGCCGGCGCCGACGATGCCGGTGGTCGTACTGTACGTGTCAGGCATGTGAGGGCTCCGTGGCGTTCGCGCCGGTGAAGCCGGCCTTGTGCAATTCGAGATCGCCCTGGGCAGCGCCCGACGCGGGGACGGATTCGCCGTTCCGGCTGGCCACTTCGTCGAGCCGCTGCGCGAGCAAGTGCGGCACCTGCTCGCCGGTCCCGACGTGGATGCCGGGCGTCAGCGTGATGTGCGCGGCTTCGAAACTGCCTGCGCCTGCGCACAGCACCATCCGGGTAGGGGCGTCATCGCTGGCGAGTACAGCCACGGCCGGACTGACGGCACCGGGCGCCAGGGCATTGAGAACGTCCTCGGGCATCAGGCCATCAAGCATGCGCGTGCCCGCCGTGGGCGCGAGGCAATTTACACGGATGTTGTTTCGCTCGCCTTCGAGCGCCAGTGTTTGCATCAGGCCGACCAGCGCCATCTTCGCGGCGCCGTAGTTGGACTGCCCGAAATTCCCGTACAAGCCCGACGACGACGTCGTCATCACAATGCGGCCGTACTTCTGCTCTCGCATGACGTCCCACACGGCCTTGGTGCAATTCACGGATCCCATCAGATGGACTTCGATCACCGCGCGAAAGTCATCAAGCGTCATCTTGCTGAAGCTCTTGTCGCGCAGGATGCCGGCATTGTTCACGAGAATGTCGACGCGTCCCCATCGCGAAAGCGTCTGGCTGATCATGTCCTGCACCTGTTCGACGTCGGTGACCGACGCGCCGTTCGCGATCGCCTCGCCTCCCGCAGCCACGATCTCGTCGACGACCTTCTGTGCCGCGGTGGCGGAGCCTCCCCGGCCATTCACATCGCTGCCGAGGTCGTTGACGACGACTTTCGCGCCCAGCCGCGCGAGCAGCAGTGCATGTTCCCGTCCGAGGCCGGCGCCGGCACCCGTCACGATCGCAACTCGATTGGTCAGATTTATCGTCATAGCTCGCTTCCTTGATATGAACTTCGTAATGACCTGCAAATGCGCCGGTACGGACTGCGGGCGCCTTGCGCGACCGATTGCCGTGCCGCCGGATGGCCTCGGCTCACAAGGTCATGTTCGAGGCACGGCTATCTGCCATGAAGGCCAAAGAAGATGGTTGTACGGATATTGGCTGAGAGGAAAATCAACGGACATATCCCATAAATCAGCCTACATGAAGGCTAATGTAGCGACCTTGCTAGATCGCGTCAATAGTTTTTCGATCATGTGTACAGATTTTATCCGGCTGACGAATTCGCCTTCCCGTACCCCAGCGCATCAAGCGCTGCTAGAAACTCGAGTCGCAGGTCGCCCAGCGCCGAGATCTCGGCGCCGGTTGCCAGCAAGCGAACCTGCATGCCCGTAAAGAGACTCACCATGAGCAGCCCATCGGCTGCAGACGCTGCACTGTTGAATTTGGTCAGGAGCCGGTGCCATGGCCGGCTCCGGTCGCTGAACCATTGGCCGACCATGGGGCGCAGCGTCGGCTGCCTCGCGGCCTCCACCTCGATCGCGAGGGTGGCGAGATTGAAATCGCTGAACTGCGTGACTTCGCGGACTAGCACGGCGGTGGTCAAGTCGACGATCTGGTCGAGCGTGGCGGTCGCAAGGTCGATTCCGGTCACGCTTTCGCGATAACGCGTCTTGGCGGCTTCGTAGAGTTGTTCGCGTGCTGCGTCGATCAGCGTGCCGACCGGCTTGAAATAGTAGGATGGAACAGCCGGCGCCACGCCGGCTTCGGCGGCAATCGAGCGTCCTGTCACGGCGCCGGCCCCATGCGTCGCCATCAGCCTGATGGCGGCGTCGAGCAATTGCTGGCGGGTTTCGTGCCCTTTGACGCGTTTTGTGGGGGCGCGTGCCGAAGTGGGCACCGGGGCGTCGGACAAGGGCGCGGGCCCGACTTTGTCGAGGCCGTCGGTGTAGCAGGCTGCGGCTTCATCTGGCGTCAGGCCGAGCGACATGACGATAAACAGCAGCCCAATGGTCCGGTCGATCACCGCCTGGACGTGGAGTGGGTCGGCGCTTGCGCCCAGGAGCGATGCGATATCCGTCCAGATCTCGTGCAGGCGCGCGTACCAGACCTTCGCAAGCGCACGGGTGTCGGCGTTTCGACCGGCGATGAGCATGATCTCGCACCAGGCGATCGTGCGCAGTCGCTCCCGTCCCGCAGCATTGTGCAACAGGCGGACGAGGAACTGCTCGAACGTCGGGCGGCCCGACGTGAGCGTCGTCTGCCGGGACGCGAAGCCGCGAAATCGCGTCTCGTAGTCTTCGAGGATAACGGACGACGCGTGTGCGAGCAGGTCGAATTTCGACGCATAGTGGTAAGTCGTGGCGGCCAGCGAGACCTGAGCGCACGTTGCGACGTCGCGATGCGTCAGGCCGGCTTCG
Organism: Pandoraea terrae; assembly: GCF_902459695.1. GTDB lineage: Bacteria > Pseudomonadota > Gammaproteobacteria > Burkholderiales > Burkholderiaceae > Pandoraea > Pandoraea terrae. Next base: position 14,741 of record NZ_CABPRZ010000029.1, on the reverse strand, counting down.
CCGATTTCCCCGAGCAGTTGAATCGCTGCCTGCGCGATCCGGTTTCGGGTCACTTGTGATCGTTGCTGCTTGGGTTGCCGTGCGGGTGCCGTTTTCGGGAGCATGTCGAGAGGTTCCAATTCCACTAGCACGCTATTTTGCCGAAAGTCGGGCGGGGGTGCGACGGCCGAACCAGCAAGCGGACCTCCAACATGTTGTGAACCCGCATCAGAACTTCGGCCAGATCGAACGGTTTGCTGATGAAGTTCTTCGCGCCGGTTTGCAGTGCGCGCAATTTGTGGGTTGGCTTCAAGAAAACCCAATATATTTCTGCCCCAGCCGATCCGGTGCCGCTCCTGTCTGGCTTCATGGCGCGCATTCAAAATTGTCGCGCCAGTTGGTGTTTTCCCTGCCCTCAAGTGCCTTGATTATAGGTCACAACACCGCTAATTTAGGTCAGTAATACGTGTATTGTGGGTCATAAAGACGTGTCAATGGGTTTGGTGCGATGCCGGCTTCAACGCGATTCGCCTCTCCGGCTCGCAGTGTGATGGGATCGACGAACCGGCCGCCGAGCGTCTGGGATTCCGACTTAATTCTCAACTATTGCTGAAAAAGGAAGGGTTACATGCAAGTAACTGAACAGATGAAGCAGGACTTGGCAGTTAATGGTGCCATCGTCATCCGGGGCTTGTTCTCGCCGGAGCAAATGAAGCGTGCACGTGAGTGTTTCGACTACGCGATTGCCCACCCCGGCACCGGCAAGATTATCTTCGAAGGAACGAGTGACGCGCACTACAACGAATACGGCAATCCTGCGAACAGAGATATGTACCTGGCATTTGTCCGGGAGGTTGGGCTCCAAGATCTCTTTGCGTCCCTGTGGGACTCGGAGCACGTCTGGTTCATTACCGAAGAACTGTTCATCAAATCAGGTGGGAAGGCAGGGGGGTCACCCTGGCACCAGGACACCTCAGTGATACCGGCAAACGGGCCGCACGTGGCCAACCTCTGGTTCAGCTTCGAGAGCCTTCCCAAGGAGAATTCGCTCGAAATCGTGCGCGGCTCCCACCTCGGCCCCGAGTACGACGCACCGGCATATGTCGACCCATCGGATCCCACTGCGCCGGGGTGGGGTGGAGACTTCTTCCAGAAACTTCCTGACATCGAGGCGGATCGCAAGAATGACCCGACGTCGTGGGACGTGATCTCCTGGGATCTAGAGCCCGGCGATGCCCTGGTGTTCCACTCCGGTGCCCTGCACGGCGGTGCTCCCGTGACGCCAGCCTGCCCGACGCGCCACACAATGGCACTGCGGTTCACCGGCGACAAGCTGTTCTACCGAGCGCTGCCCCCTGTGGAGAGCGACTATCAGATGGAGTTTGGTGGGGCCAACGATCCGTCGCTGAATCCCGGTGATCCCTACCACCCCAGTCATTTCACCCAACTGCGCTGAGCATGGTTGCCGCGACCGCGGCCATCCATCACTCTTAAGCGGCCGATGGTGAGAGGATGGTGACGTTGAGGTTGGTGATGACTCGCGTTGTCTGGTCTGCTGCCGTCCCGGTAGCAGACCAAGAAGCTTAGGTCGATGTCCACCGAATCGGCAGTAGTCCAGTTTGACGCTCTTCTCGCGAGCCACAACGAATGGCATCGAGCGTCGTGCCAACGGAGTCCAACAGGGATCGTGACCGTCGTGCGGCCGGCACGCTCGACGAAGATGTCCTTTATCTCGCGGAGAATTTGAGCGTACCGATATTCGACTGTATTGATTCGGCCTGAGGGTCACGCGCGTCGATCGCCGCACTTGCGCGCTAAAAGCGGCTGAAATCCGGCTTTCTCTTTTCCTGGAACGACGCGATTGCCTCCTTTGCTGCATCACCGGCAAGCATCTTTGCGAACGTAACAGCTTCTTCGTCAACACGTGCCGATATCTGATCGCCATACATTGCCTTCATCAAACGCTTCGTTTCTACAAGGGACTCGATGGGCTTCGCGACAAGTCTCGCAGCCTCCTGGTTCGCGAAATCAAATACATGTTCGACAGGAAGCACCCGATTGACTAGCCCCATCTCGCGTGCCGTTTCGGCGTCAAACGCCTCGCACGACAGCAAGGCCCATGATGCTCGCTGATGTCCCACTCTCAGAGGTAGCAGAAGACTGGACGCCGCCTCAGGGCACAATCCAAGGTCAACGAATGGCACGCTGAATTTGGCGTTCTCACCCGCGAAAACCAAGTCGCAATGGAGTAGCATCGTCATGCCGATACCGATCGCAGCCCCGCACACAGCTGCGATCACCGGTTTCGGAAATGCGGCGAGACGCCGCACGAATTTCCATGTCGGGGAGTCCAGGCTCGCTGGCGGGTTGTGGATGAAATCCCCCAGATCATTACCCGCCGAGAACACTTTCTCACTACCCGTTATCAGGACAACCCGGACTTCTCTGTCGTTTTCAGCTTCCGACAATGCGGCCTCGAAGGTCGCATACATTTCGGCCGTGATCGAGTTTCGCTTTTCCGCCCGGTTGATAGTGATGGTCAAAACGCCCTGCGCGATACTTTTGATAATGTCAGACATTGCTTCTCCTGATCTCGTTTGTGTGTTCGGCTTCGTATAGTCCCGAGGATTCGACGATTTCTTTCGGTTCCATGTCTCCGTCTCCGGGTATCGTTGCTTATTCAATCGAGCAGCCAACGTTCATCGGGACACCAGCAAATCTAAGGTTCGATCTATCATATACGCCGCTTTTTCCGGGCTCCATTCGGATTCCGCTGCCATATCACCGCGTCCGACTGGCCGGTCGTCCAAGCTTCACCGCAGCGCCGCAAAACAGCCCATTCGGATACGTGAATTCGTCAGTTCAGAGCTGGCCTAACGACTTGCCGGTCTTGACACCCCGCCCAGACTCTTCTTGGGTTCGCTTCATTCGGATTTCCAGTGTTGGCCCAAGTCTCGTTGCAGCGAAATATCGCTACAATGGGCGACAGGCGCAGGCGTCGGGCAGCCTTTCGTTTGGCGCAAAACGATGACGACAGGAGGACACGTGCCCATCAGGAACCGGAAATTTACCGCGGGCACGCAGATCGCCGTACGACGCAGACCAAGGCAGGGTCGGTCCGTGATGACGGTCAATGCGATCCTCGATGCGGCGCAACACCTGCTGGTACGCGACGGATTCGAAGCCACCAGCACCACGCGGATCGCCGAGGCAGCGGGTGTCAGCGTAGGCTCGCTCTACGAGTATTTCACCAGCAAAGAAGCAATCGTCGCAAAGCTCATCAAACGTCACTGCGACGACCTTCTGAACATGTATGCACGCGCGTTCGGCAAAGTCGAAGGCAAAGGTATCGCACAGCTTGTCGACGCGTGGGTCGACACCACGGTAGATGCATACGAAAAGGATCTCGATCTGCATCGCGTGTTGCTCGACCAAATGGGTAGAGTAAGCAAAATCCATCACCTCAAGCGTGTTTCCCTTGCCATTGCCGATCTGCTCGAACACGCATTGCGCGTCTGCGGTGAGCCCATCCCGCGGCCCGACTTGCGGCTCGCGGCCTTTGTTGTCGAATCCACGGGCGAAGCGTTGGTGCATCGAGCGATCCTGTACGCGGGCGACCTGTTTGGCCACGAGCTACGACGTGAACTCAAACTGATGACGACCCTGTACCTTTCAAGCGGCGATCGTCCACAACGCGACTCCTGATGCGCGTTTCCCGCGCTCATACAAATCAATCCGCATTCGTAAAACCGAATCATTGGTATTCGGAGGCTTCGTCGCGCCGGTCATTCCCGCCAATGCCGGGCGGAATGATCGCGCTGTCTTCCCACGCGGAACCCGAATGGAGCGGACACGACAGGATCACTATCATGGTTCCGTCAACGTTGCCAAAAACCGCGCACGCGCTGAGAGACAAGGAAACCAGCATGAAGACACGAATTACCGAACTGTTTCAAATCAGGCACCCGATCATCCAGGGCGGGATGCACTATGTCGGCTTGGCCGAGCTCGCGTCGGCCGTTTCGAACGCAGGCGGCCTCGGCATCATCACGGCGTTGACGCAAAAAACGCCTGAACTGCTTGCGAAGGAAATTGCCCGTTGCCGAAACATGACCGACAGCCCCTTCGGCGTCAATCTCACGTTTCTTCCGACGTTTTCAGACCCGCCGTACGCCGAATATATCGACGCGATCGCCCAGGGTGGTGTGTGTATCGTGGAAACGGCTGGCCGCAATCCGGAGCCCTACATCAAGCAACTGAAGAACGCCGGGATCACGGTGTTTCATAAATGCACGTCGCTTCGTCACGCACTGACGGCCCAACAGATCGGTTGTGACGCCGTGACGGTCGACGGCTTCGAATGTGGCGGCCATCCGGGAGAAGACGATATTCCGAATATGGTGTTGATTCCGCGAGCGGCGACCAGGCTCACCGTTCCAATCGTCGCGTCGGGCGGCATCGGCAACGGCCGCGGCCTGGTGGCAGCGCTTGCGTTGGGAGCTGATGGCATCAACATGGGCACGCGCTTCATTGCTACGCGGGAAGCCCCAGTGCACGAGAACGTGAAAAAAGCTATCGTCAACGCAACGGAACTTGACACGAGGCTCGTCATGCGCGGTCTTCGAAATACCGAGCGCGTCCTCAACAACGCGGGTGTCGAACGCCTGCTGGATATCGAGCGGGAGAAAGGCAAGGATCTTCGCATCGACGATATCATGGACCAAGTGGCCGGCGTGTATCCGAAGGTGATGCGAGACGGGCTGATGGATTCCGGTGCGTGGAGTTGCGGCATGGTCGCCGGCCTCATTGACGACATTCCGACAGTCAAGGAACTCATCGATACAATCGTCGACGATGCGGAGATCCTGATCCGGTCTCGGTTAAGGCAGATGCTCGACCATACGTCTGATCTCGCAGTCGCCGCGCTCTAACGGCGCTGCGATATCATGGCAGTCGCACAGTTTGAATTCGACAGCCGGTACAAACGGGCAAAGCGACCACGCCGCGCCAATTGCGATGACATACGGGACCGAGGTCCCGTATGTCATTCGTCACGGTTGGTGAGCCGCCTTAATCGTCGCGTTGCTTGCCGCGGATTGCGCCGCTTTTGGCTGCCTCCCAGAAGGAGGCGCTGAGCTACAAGAAACCCGTACGCGCTAACTTGCACGCGCGTTGGCGCGCGAGTGTGGCCAACGAATGTGACGGCTCTACGCCGCGCCCTTTGCGCCAATGTTTCCGTGCGCGATGCGAATCGTTATGGCCCTCATCAGCTCGAAAACGCGGTCCATGTCCGGACGTTGCTTCTGGGAACCGAACATCAAAATCGTTGCGCCTTCCATCTGCGCCGCGATTAGTGTCGCGCGCGCGTGGCATTCGCGCGCGGTGGCAGACGAGTCTATCTCGCGCAGCAGATCCACGTAAATCGCTCGATAGGCGGGGTAGAGTCTTCTCAGGAGTTCAAGCGTTATGTCCGAGTGCTGGGCCAGTGCAATTATTTCGAACAAGAATCGACATACCCTCGAATCGCGGGCTTCTTCTAAAGCATTGTCAACGATTCCACACAGTCGCTCCAGCGCAGGTTTCCCGCTCGGCTTGCCCATTTCTGCATAGCGGTCCAGATAGGCCTTCATGATCGCGTCAATTGTCGAGCGGAGCAGGTCGTCATGTGTTGGAAAATAGTTCTGCAGCGCGGATGGCAGAATGCCCAGCTCCTTGGCCACTCGCGCTAGAGTAAAATTCGCGTATCCTTCCGCCGCCAAAAGGTTAGCGGCAGAAGAGACGATCTCGTTGACCTTTACCTCTCGACGCTTCCCTTGAACCGTTGGTCGGGAATAGAAGAGGGCATCTTGTCCTGTGTGTCGCATGCTCAGCTCGAATAGCCTGTGCTGGACGTGCTTCTCAGCGTCAAAGACGCCGACCTGCGCACTGCTCTTGCCATATGCTTGACGATTGCGCGAACCGTGAAGACGAGCTTCGTTTTCCAGCGTTTGTGGCGACAAGCCCACGATCATTTTCACAGATCGCCCTGTCATGCGAACGAATTCCGCATAGTCCTTATCCGAGTCTCCGCCGTAGTAGGCGAATATCATCAATCCGGACGTCTGCGCGACAAGAACGGATGCGCGCGCCAGGCTCTGTTCGTTAGTCAAAGTCGGGTGGAGCTCTGATAGCAGCTTCGCGAAGGTACCCCGATATTCGGCATACATATCGTCAACGAGCTCCGCAGCATACGGCTCATGCTGCGCGAAAGCCCGGACTTCAAACAGGAACTTCGGTAGATCGGTTTCGTTAATGTCGTGAAAAATGCGCTCTAGCAGCACGGAGCAACGCCGCGCGGCGCTGACACCTGACTGGCGTGCGATTGCCGTGTAGTCGCTGACAATCTGGCCAATATGTGTCTGCAGCGCCGCGCGTAGCAATTCCTCTTTCGTTCGAAAGTAGTATTGAAGGTTTCCTAATGTGATTCCTACGCGAGCCGCGACGCTGCGTGTTGCGAATCCAGCATACCCATCCTCCTGAAATGTCTGCCGGGCGGCAAGGATAATCTGCGTAAGGCGCAGTTCCCGGTTTCGCCGCGCACCCGGTCCGGAATCGGGCCTTGCCTCCCCGTGATCGTCAAAGGTTCCTTGCTCTACCGTCTTCTGTTGCACGTCGGCTCTCCCAAAAAGCTTACATCGACCTGCTGCAAATTATAGGTCGCTTCGATGGTAGGAGGAAACCTCATCGTGTCTTCCCATATTCGGCCTGTTCCTGCAATGAGATCGTGATTGAAGTCAGCGCGGGCTCCCTATCGAGTTCAGGTGAGTTTGGGGGGGCAACCGTCGGTGGAGGGCCGCGTCCTGCCGCTCCTTGCCGGAAATATCGTAGCGCCAGTTGGTGTTTTCCCTGACGCCAATCGGCTTGCTACTAGGTCATTGCGCCGCTATTATTAGGTCATACATACGCACATTATAGGTCATATGCATGTAGTGCTGGATCTGGCGGAACGTCGGCACCTGGGCAAAAGGCAAAGGAGTGGGAGATGAGTAGCGATGCAACGTCCTTGCGCAGCCTGATTGACAAATGGGTTGCCTCGACACCGGCTTCACCGATTCGCTTGACCCGGCTGACTTATGCGAAGCGCAGATCTGTGCGATGTGTACGCGCGGAGTCTATTCGGGCGTCAGGCTCGTTGGCGATCTTCTTTTTTCGGCACGATGACGGGGCGTGGTGTGTGTTTCCTCCCATGTCGGAACGGCCGACGATGCGAGCACTTATGAAGGTCCAGTAAGGAAGGCCGGCGCATACGTCAGATTTGAAGGCGAATTGATGTGAATATCGAAAAGATTGCGAACGCTTTTGGCATGCAGGTTGTGCTCGATGGCCCGATCGGCATCGGAGAGCACGAGCCCGTGTATGGATCCCTGTAGGCTCCTCAGCGCTTTGCCAACCGTATTCGCGATTCAGTTTCCACACATTTGAATCAGCCAAATTATTGAAAGGTCAAGATATGAGCATCCGTAAGCTACCCAATATATCGTCACCCGATGAAATCGCCGCTGTCCTGCGGGAGGATGGGGTTGTCTGCGTACAAAGCTTCGTGACGCCGGAAACGCTGAACGGCTTGAAACAGGATCTGCTGCCTCTCCTGGAGCAGACTAGCGCGGGAGATGATCCGTACTTTCACGGCGACAAGACGCGCCGCCTTTCGCGGCTCTTCTCGCGCACGGATCACGCTGTATCCATTGCGATGAATCCACTGTTCCTGGAGACTTCGCGCAAGATCCTGCAGGCGAATCCGCCCAAGGTCTGGTTCGGTGATCAGCAGATGGAAGTTGTGCCCGACATCCAGGTCAGCGCGACGCAGATCATTCAGATCTGGCCCGGGCAAGGCGGGCAGCCGCTGCACCGCGATGACACCGTCTACCTCTGGCGCCATCCGACCTATCAGCGAGACTCTACCGTGAACATCATGGTGGCGCTGACCGAGTTTACGCACGAGAACGGTGCAACGCGGGTCATTCCCGGCAGCCACAAGTGGGATGACGAACGCATGCCGAAAGTAGAGGAGACGGTTTCTGCGGAGATGAGCGCGGGTGATGCTCTGCTGTGGCTCGGGTCGACGTACCACGGCGGCGGCGAGAACGTTACGGATGCTCCCCGTACCGGCATCGTGATGCCCTACATCCTGCAGTTCCTAAGGCAGGAAGAGAATCATTACCTCTCCATTCCGATCGAGAAGATGAAAACTTTCCCCGAGGAATTCCAGCGGCTTTTGGGCTGGTCCATGGGGGAAACGTACGCCGGCTGGATTGAACGCAATGGCCGGAGTGTTTCGCCGCTCGAACTCCTGAAGCTGGAGAGCTTCAAGGAAGTCGGCTTGATTCCGTGAGCGTCCTTGCAGCCAACCTTGACCGTCCGGATTCGAGTTACCCCGTTTTTGTGGGCGCTCAATAAGTCTAACTTTTGGGGGCCTCCATTCCGCTTCTGTCGGCTCGTTCTCGTTTAAACAAAGGTGCTTATTCGTCATGGCAACAACTACCAATCGACAATCGATCATTCCGCCGCCGTTCCAGGCGTGGTACGACGCCTACCATTTCTCTCCGGCCACTCGCGTGGGAGACACGATCTGGGTGTCCGGCCAGGTCGGGATCGGCGCGGATGGAAAACCCGGCGAAGGTATGCAGGCGCAGGCCCGGATCGCCTTCGAGTCCTTGAAAATGGTTGTCGAGGCCGCGGGCGCGAGTCTTGCCGACGTCGCCGAACTGACGACCTTTCACACGGACCTTAGGGGCGAAATGGAGTCCTTTGCGCCTGTAAAGGACGAGTACTTTCCGAACCGGTATCCGTCGTGGACGGCGGTTGGGGTGACGCAGTTGGCGCTTCCTGAGTTGTGCATTGAGATTCGGGCGGTAGCGGTGGCCGGGTGCGGGGTAGTCGACTAGCGGATGATCGTATCCGAGGGATCGTATTCCGCCCGTGAGGGGCGTAACCTGTGTGGGTAGGCGTAGTCGGAAGGGGAATCATCATGAAGAAGTGCAGCATTGGAGCCGTATCTGCTATCGCGGCCGCTTTATTGCTTGTGGGTGTGACTGCCGTCGCGGCAGACGACCTCACCCCTGAGGGCGCCGACCGCGCCGCGAGCAAGGACGGCGCCGTGCCGGCCTATGCCGGGAAGCAGTCGCCCGAGCCCGGCTGGGAGTATGGGAAGTACCGCGGTGATTTCTGGAAGCACCGGAACGAGAAACCGCTCTATTCGATCGATGCATCGAACGTCGACAAGTATGCGGAGCAACTTTCGCCCGGCCAGATTCAGCTGGTCAAGCAGAAGAAGGGCTATCGGATGGACGTCTATCCGTCGCACCGCGAATGCCAGTTGCCGGACGCCGTTGCACAGAACTCGAAGGCGAATCTCACGGCGGCGAAGCTCGATTCGAACGGTGAAATGGTGCAGACCGCCATTTTCCCCGGGGTGCCGTTTCCGCAACCGAAAAATGGAGCCGAAGCGATTCTGAACTACTTAATGCGGTACCGAGGCGAAGGCCTGGAATGGCCGCAGGTGGTGACTTCTGTTTCCCCACGTCCGGGTAGCAGCGAATGGATCGATGTAATCAGCGTGGCGACTGAGTATTTCCCGTCGGGCAAATTGGGCAAGAACACGCCGAAGGACGTTGATCAACTTGCTCAGGGCGCCTATTTTCAGATGAATACGCCGCCGGCGCTGGCCGGGCAGGCTTTTGTGCAGCGTCAATTTTTCAACAAGGATGCGGAAACCTTCTACTACTTCCCCGGGCAGCGGCGCGTGAGGCGCATGCCGGCCTATACGCACGATGCGCCGGCTATCGGCTTCGAGAATCAGTACTTGATCGATGAAGCCAATATGTTCTACGGTTCCCTCGACCGGTTCAACTGGAAGCTCGTGGGCAAGCGCGAAATGATCGTTCCGTACAACGCCTTCGGCATGTACAAGTTCAAGAGCAAGCTGCATGACGTCTTCAGGCCTGACGGCATCGCTGGCGAAAACCGGCGCTACGAGGTGCACCGCGTCTGGGTCGTCGAGGCGACGCTCAAGCCCTCTGCACGGCACGTCGCGTCGAAGAAGGTCTTCTATCTGGACGAGGACAGCTGGCTGGCACTCACAGGCGAGGACTACGACGCGCAGGGCAAGCTGTGGAAGGCGCGGGAAAGCTACCCGATCCCGGTGTGGGAGCTGGGCGGCGCCTGCGACAACCAGCCGTTCGTGCAGTACGACCTAATCAACGGGCGTTACGTAACTGATCAATCGTCTATCGGCCAGGGCAAAGATCTTCACTGGTTCCAGCAGATCAGCGATCCGCGATTCAAGTCCGATTTCTACACTGCAGAGACGCTGAGGTCGGTCAGCGAGCGCTGAGAACTTTTGCGCGGATAAGAGGGCCGACGTGCACCTACGGCGCACGTCGACATTGAATGCCACTGCTGGGTGAGGGGACAATGAAAAGCAAAATTATAGGTAGGTGTACTACTGTTTCGTTCGTGATTTTTGGCGCGGCAACGTCAAGCGCATACGGCTATGAGTTCACGATGGGGCCGGACGACGGCATCAAGGCTTCGTGGGTGAGCAACATCACAGCGGGCGCGGGGATTCGGACCAAGAATCCGAGTTGCTCGCTCACCGGCGATCCTAACGCGAACGGCTGCGGCGCGGCGGCCAACGTCGACCAATGGGGGTTCGGTGACAACGGCGACTTGAATTACCGTAGAGGAAAGCCGTTCACCACCTACCTGAGTGCGACCAGCGAATTGCTGTTGACGATGCCGAGCGAGGGCCTCAAGTTCATGGCCCGCGGCACTGGCATGTACGACTTCATGGCCAAGAACACGGAGAGAACGCCGCTATCGAGCACCGCGTCAGCGCAGGTCGTCTACAACGCGCAATTGCTCGACCTGTGGGGCGAGAAGGATTTCACGGTTTCCGGGCGGCAGGCACATGTGCGAATCGGCAACCAGGTGATCAACTGGGGCGAGAGCATATTCGCACAGAGTGGCATCAATGCGACCAACTCGCTCGACATCCAGAAGCTGCTGATTCCGGGCACGCAGCTCAAGCAAGCGCTGCTCCCGGCGCCGATGCTGAGCTTCGCCGCGGACCTTTCCCACGGGGTCAGCACCGAGGCTTACTACCAGTGGCAGTGGAACGGGAACCGCTACCCGCCGGTCGGAACGTTCTGGTCGACCACGAATGCTTTTGGCCGCGGCGCGGAACCGCTCACGGTCAACACGAACAATTTCAACGTGGCCGGCCCCAGCGCGGGCACGATCGCCGGGCCGAACAGCCACAATCAGGCGGCGATCAATAACATCAATGCTGGCCTCGTCAATGGGGACTTCGCCGGATCGCCCTTCTTCGATATCGGCGTTCCCGTCTCGACGAAGTTGCCGTCGAAGTACAAGCCGCAGTTCGGCGTGAAGTTCAACTATGCGCCGAGTTTCGTTGACGCGAACTTCGGATTTTATTACGAAAACTATGTCGACAAGTCCCCGGTGATTACGTCATTGGCCAACGGCACGGCACAGTTTTCGTATCCCGAGAACCGGCACCTCTTTGGCGTCAGTACGAATTTCGGGCTGGGCGACTGGGCGATCGGCGCCGAGCTGTCGTATCGCCCGCGCGACGCCGTGGCGCTCTCGGGTTGCTTTGGTCCCGGCGGTCCGCTCGACGTGAACACGAACGGCGTGGCCGGCATCGACTGCAAGCAATGGGTCGACAAGAAAAAATTCCAACTCGACATCAACGGCATCCTGGCGCTGACGCCTAGCAAGCATCCGTTCATCAAGCTGATCGGCGCGGATGCGGCGGCGCTGACGTGGGAAGTGACGTGGATCAAGTACCCCGGCCTGAGTTCGAGCGGCGTCACCCGCACGATCAACGGACAAACGGTCACGCAGGTGCCCCAAGCCGGGTATCTGCCCTGGCTGAACCAGAACTCGGGCCTGGGCTATCCGATCGCGATGGCGCAGGGTACGTCGAGTTCCGTGGGCGCGACCATCGATTTCAACTGGACTTATGACGGCACCTTGATCCGTGGCTGGCAGGTGACGCCCGGCGTGACCTTCTCCGACGCGCTCTATGGCTATACGCCGACGCTCACGGCGAACTACCTGCAAGGCGCGAAGTCGCTGAATTTCTACGTACTGTTCAATCAGAATCCGACTGTCTGGCAGGCGGGCATCAATTTCACGATGTTCTTCGGAGGGCACCAGACGGTGGGTCAGCCATTCTCAGATCGAAATTTCATCGGGGTGTTTGCCACTCGGAACTTCTGACGGGTGAACCTGTGGGAAATGGCGCACGTCATGCGCCATTGAAATACTTGAAGGGATAATGCCGTGTTAAATCGTCTAGTCAGCGGTCTGGAAAGAGGCTTCTTCGGTCACCGTGTGATCGTGCTCGCTGTCATCGGCTTGTTTACTGCCCTCATGGCGGTGTTCGCAGTGCAGTTGCGCATGGATGCCGGCTTCGAGAAGCAGATGCCGATCGGCCATGAATACATCCAGACGTTCCAGAAATACCGGTCTGATCTGCTCGGTGCGAACCGGATCACCGTTGTCGTGCGGGCGCGCAAGGGTTCCATCTGGACGACGGAGGGGTTGACGCGGCTGTACAAGGTGACCCAGGCGGTCACGTACCTGCCGAACGTCGATCGAATCGGTGTTCGGTCGCTGTGGACGCCGAACGCGTTCGTCAATGAGATTACCGATGAAGGGTTTCGCGCGGAGCCAATCATTGCGGGCACGATCACGCCCGACCAGTTGACGCCCGGGATCGTCGCAAACATTCGTCGCTCGACAACGCTTGGCGGCTATGTCGGCACGCTCGTCTCGCATAACGAAGATAGCGCGATGATCACGGCCGAACTGAACGAGCGGGATCGCACTGGCAAGGTGCTCGATTACGTGGCGTTCAACCATCTGCTCGAAGCCCAGATTCGCAAGCCGTTCGAGGATGCAGGCTATGAAATCCAGATCATCGGCTTCGCCAAGCAGATTGGCGACATCGCCGATGGGGCCACCGCCGTGCTCGGCTTCTGCGCGATCGCACTGTTGCTGACTGCGCTGGCCGTGTACTGGTACTGCCATTCGGTGCGCTTCACGGTGCTGCTGATCGTCTGCTCGCTGACCTCGCTCGTCTGGCAGTTCGGGACGTTGAAGCTGCTGGGCTTCGGGCTCGATCCGCTGGCCGTGCTGGTGCCGTTCCTGGTGTTCGCCATCGGTGTGTCGCACGGCGTGCAGCAGGTCAACTTCATCGTGCGCGAGATCGCGCGTGGGCATAGCTCATTCGATGCGGCACGGCACAGCTTCAGCGGCCTGCTGATCCCGGGCGTGCTGGCCCTTGTCACCGCCTTCGTGTCGTTCATCACGCTGCTGCTGATCCCGATCCCGATGGTGCGCGAACTGGCGATCACCGCCTCGCTGGGTGTGGCCTACAAGATCGTGACGAACCTGATCCTGCTGCCGGTCGCCGCATCGTGCTTCAACTTCTCGAAGGCATACGCCGAAAGCGCACTCAAGCGTGGCGCTTGGCGCTCGGCGTTGCTGCGTCCGCTGGCGAAGGTTGCCCAACCGAAGTATGCGGGGGTCACGGTCGCCTTGACCTGTGTGGTCTTTGCACTCTCCGCCTGGCAGAGCCGCGACCGCGTGATCGGCACGCTGCAGCCGGGGGCACCGGAGTTGCGTGAGCACGCACGGTTCAATCTCGATGCGACGTCGATCGCGAGCAGCTATGACATGGGTCTCGACTGGCTCTCGGTCGCGATCGAATCGAGCGGTAAGGCCTGCGACAACCCGGCGCTCGGGTTGTACGAGGACGACTTCGCGGCTGCCATGCGGACCGAGCCGGGCGTGGTATCGGTGCAGTCGTATTCGGCGATGCTGCGTACCTACAACGCGGGGTACAACGAAGACTATCCGAAAATGAATGTCGTGCCGATCTCGCCGGAAAACTATGGCGCCGTTTCGGTCGACGTCGGGCGTATCAAGGGCTTCATGAAAGCCGACTGCAGCATGACTGCCGTGCACCTGTTCCTGACCGATCACAAGGCGACGACGATCAACCGGATTGTGGCTGACGTGAAGCAATACCGCGCGTCGCACCCGTTCCCCGGTATCAACATCCGCCTTGCAGCGGGCAACGCGGGCGTGCTCGCCGCCACCAATGACGAGGTGGAGAAGAGCGAGCTGCCGATGATGCTGTACGTGTACGCGGCGATCCTGATCCTTGTGTTCCTCGCGTACCGCGACTGGCGTGCGATGCTGGCCTGCTGTGTGCCGCTGTCGGTGGCGACCTTCATCGGCTACTGGTTCATGAAGGAATTGAATATCGGGCTGACGGTGGCAACGCTGCCGGTCATGGTGCTGGCGGTGGGCATCGGCGTGGACTACGCGCTGTACATCTACAACCGACTGCAGAGGCATTTGGCCGAAGGCGATCCGATCCTCAAGGCGATGGAGCGCGCGCTCGAGTTCGAGTGCGTGGCCACGATCTTCACGGCGATCACGCTGGCGGTCGGCGTGGTGACGTGGAGCTTCTCGGCACTGAAGTTCCAGGCCGACATGGGCAAGCTGCTCGCCTTCATGTTCCTCGTCAATCTTTTGATGGCCATGACCGCATTGCCCGCCTTGGCATCGTGCCTCGAGCGCTGGTTCCCGCGCCGTCAGCCGGCGCGTGCGCCGGGCCTGCTCAGCCACTGATGCCCGCGAGCACCATTACAGAGATTCAGCCATGATCAAGACGCTTGTTGCCT
>NZ_CABPRZ010000028.1 GCF_902459695.1 Pandoraea terrae | reverse complement strand
CTTGGTCATCAGACACCTCTTCATGGCGAGTATTCTCGCCTAAATCAGTGTCCGGGTTCATTAGACCACTACAAAGTCCTTCGAGACTACGGTTCGGAAAATGTTGGCGGCGGTGGGTCTCAACGCTTACGCGATCAAGAAGTCCCGAAACGGTGCCGAGTACGACGTGGTTCTCCCGTGGGGTGACTACCTCTTCGTCCTCGAATGCAAGAATCGCTCATCGCCGCATGGCAACCCAATTCAGATGCACTACTTCGACTTGGAAACCCGGTCGAACTCGCTGCAACTCAACGTTTGATGCAGGCACTTGACGACTACCCCGACATCCTCGCCAAGCACCTGCCGCCGGAAGCAGCCAAAAAGAAGCGAGTGCCTGTGATACTTAACTGCTCACATGATTCAAGGTGTTGCACTTGAAGCTAGAGACCAAGCTGTCCAGTCGACTTTTGCGGAGCAGTATTTACTGCCCCCCCGCATCAGCATTTATATACGGTTGCACTTTGATTTCGGAAATTGGCGCCCGCGATAATTTCATAGAACTGCGGATCTATCTTTTCATACACAAAGGTCCATGGCTCTTGTTCTGTACGGCACAGAAAATGCCTTGAAAATGTCCATGGCATCAGGACGCCGCCGGCCGAATTCAGAACATTCATATCAAAGTTCGCTAATGGGGTGGGGCCGTGCTGGGTTGTCCAACCAAAGGTAGTTGTCAACCAAGACATAGTCATAAAGCATCTCTTTCCGCCATTTTCCAAATTGGCACGCACAATTGTAAACCTCAGCTGTTCTAAGCGAAAAAATAGCTGACCTTGCGCCCCCTTGATATTAAATGGATCGATTTTAAAGCCAAATGTCTTGGATTCGGCCTCTGCGCTGGAAGGCAATGAAAATAACGCCCCCACCACTTCTCCCAGTATGGAATTGCGTTCTTCTGGCCTTTCATTAGTTGTTACTTCAGTGACCGACAATGCCTCTACGCAGCTATCCGACTTTTTCAAACTATCGTCCATGTTCCCCCCTTGATGTGAGCGTTCCACTTGAAAAAATCACGACACCCAGCTACCTATGGAAATTTACTCGACCTGCAGAGCAACAACATCATCTTTGGGGATGATACACCGTTGTTTTTTATTCCGAGACAAGCAAAACAACGGATTGCGAATCTCTACGGCCTTTGCACTGCCATCAGCACGCCCATTGTCTAACGGCATTGGTGTCCGCATTGGCGTCAGGTTGAGGCACCCCCACGAATCTGCAGCCGCACCCCATCTATCGATTGCTCAGGTGTCATTTTGCGCGACCTGGAGGCTACCTTAGGCGTCGCGGGCGACGATCGCGACTGGCCACTCGCGAATGATGTTCGACTGCATCGCTATGGTGCATGAAAGCGCAAGTTTCCTGCGCTCCGTCCGCGTTCCGCATCGCCTTGCGGCGCGGGCCTCGGCATGGTGCGTGCAAGCGCATAAAAACCATTCGATCAATCGGGCAGGCGTGGCGGGGTCATGACCGCGCGCGCGGCATGGCGACCGGCGGCAATGAAACCTACGAACCGCCGTTTCGCGGCGCGATCGTGATCAGCCAGAACGCGACTGTGAATGCGTCGGCGCCTATTCTGCAGCGGATCGTGCACCTGCATTTCGACACCGCAGGGCAAACGCCGAAGACGCGCGAGGCCGCGATCGCGCTCGAAAGCATGGCGACGGAGGCCGTGTCCGGATTCATGCTCAAGGCGACGAAGCTCGAGGCGGCGATCATCAAGACCGTCGAGGAAGGGGCCCCGATGCACGAGCGTGACCTTCTCGATCACCCTAAGATCAAGTCCACACGTATCGCGAAAAACCACGGCCAGCTCATGGCGTTGGCGGATGCGCTCGGGCATGTTGTCGCGCTCACCGACGAACAGCGCGCAGCGTTGCGCAACCAGGTCATCGGGATGGCCGTCGAGCGTCAGGAAGCTATTAACGATGACCACCCCGTCGTGCGGGAGTTTTGGGAGGCGTTCGACTACCTCGACGGACAAGACTTCCCCCGGCTCAACCACTCACGCGACGAGCAGTTGATCGCCGTAAACCTGAATCACTTCGTCCAGCTCGCCGCCGAACGAAAGCAACAAATTCCGTTGTTGCGCGATCTCAAGCAGGCACTGCGTACCAGCAAGATACGTCGGTTCGTGGACTATCGTGCCGTCAACAGCGCAATTATGGAGCGCGATCGACAGACGCCAAACGACGGCACCACGATCAAGTGCTGGATCTTCACGAGGGAGCAGTCATGACACAATACCTCTCGCGGAACGAGCTGCGCGCACTCACGGGCACGCCGATTCGGCTTCGACAGCTGCGCTGGCTTGCCACAAACGGATGGCCTCACGCAGTCGACACTCGGGGCCGCGTGCTCGTCGCTCGCGCCTATCATGACAAACGAATGGGAATCATCAGCTCGGCACCGGCCTTGGAGTCGCTTCCGGCTGTGCAACCACCACTGAATCTCTCGGCGATTTAAATGGGACGCAAACCTTCAGCCTCCGGTGCCATTCCACGGCTCAGAACACGGAAGAACGACGACGGGACGCTGCGCTACTACTATGACCACGGCATCGTGGCCGGCCGTCGATCGCTGGAGCCGCTCGGTAGCGACCGCCAAACAGCACTCCTGCGGTGGGCGGAGCTTGAGGGAAAGCGGCTCCCGACGGCCGTCGACGCGCGCCCCCACTTTGGCACCCTAGTGACCGAGTACCGACGGAGGGAACTGCCGTCGAAGGCGCCGGCGACCCGCCGGCTGTACGACATCATCCTCGGGCGCCTACAGGGCGTTATTGGCGATCGCGCCCTTGACGATATCAGGCCTGCCCAGGTCGCTGAGATCTGGCAGAGCTCGGCCGAAAAGCGCGGCATGGTGACCGCGAACCGGACGAAGGCCGTCCTGTCGGCGGTGCTGAACCAGGCGCGTCAGTGGGGCCTGATGGCCCAGGCCAACCCTTGCGTGGGAGTGCGCGGCAAGAAGGAATCAGGGAGAAAGGCCGTCCTGGTGTCGGACGAGCAGTATTTCGCCGTATTGAAGCACGCGGACGGGCCGCTGCGAAACGCGATGGCACTGGCGGATCTCACCGGCCAACGGCCAAGTGACGTGTTGTCGTTCAAGCGTACCAACATCGTCGACGGACGCCTGGTGTTCCGCCAGGGAAAAACTGGGGCACCGGTTGTGATCGAGATTATCGGGGAACTCAAGAAGTTGGTCGACGAGCTGCTCGCCTGGCGCGGCACCGACGTCGACGTTTCGCCATACCTGGTGCGCGACGAGAAAGGGCACCCCTTGTCAAAAGGCCAACTCCGGTCTCGCTTCGATAACGCCAGGGAGAAGGCCAAGATCAACAAAGCTGAGTTCCAGTTCCGCGATCTGCGTGCACGCAGCGTCACCCGAAAGGCGATCGCAGAAGGATTGGAGGAGGCCCAACGCCTCGCCGACCACACGACGCCGACGATGACAGCGCACTATTCACGGGGCGCTCGCCCTGTGAAACCGTCACGCTAAGGGAAAATTGGAAACGTCAGAGACGCTTTGGAAACGTCGGGCCTTTGCGTCAATTGACCGCAAAGGCCCGTGGGTACTGGTGCCGGCTGCAGGACTCGAACCCGCCACCTGATGATTACAAATCAACTGCTCTACCAGATGAGCTAAGCCGGCGAAGGCACGTATTGTAACCGAAGCGTGACTGTTTCGCGCCAAGAATCCTACGGATTCGAGGGCTTTTCAGGCCATTCCCCCAGCGACAAAAACGGCTTGCGACGAGCGGCACGCCAAGCGCCCCGCTCACCGCCATGGTCGGGAGCAGGAAATCCTTACTTCACGACCTTCAAGTGACCACCGCGCCCGGCGTTACCGCCCGCAGCGCCATTGCCGCCCGCAGGCCGCGTCGGATCCGGTTCTTCCTCGCCCGGCGCCAGCGTCGTCGTGGCCGACACCAGCTCCGGCACGGCTTCCACCGGCGCCTGCTTGTCCACCGGGAACGCCATGCCCTGGCCGTTCTCGCGTGCGTAAATCGCCAACACGTTCGGCACCTGCACCTCAACCTTCTGCGAGATGCCGCCAAAGCGGGCGCTGAATTCAATCCAGTCGTTGCCCATCTGCAAGCCGCTCGTGGCGTCGAAGCTGATATTCAGCACGATCTCGCCATCTTTCACGAACTCGCGCGGCACCTTCGTGCGGGCATCGACATGCACCGCCAGATACGGGGTGTAACCGTTATCGGTACACCACTCGTACAGCGCGCGCAACAAATAGGGCTTAGTCGAAGTTTCTGGCATTGGTTCTGTCCTCGCGTTCGCCAAGCGGGTGGAGCATTGCCCACCCCGCCGGCGCGCGCTGAGGGTATTAACGACGCATGACCTTTTCGGACGGCGTCAGTGCTTCAATATACGCCGGACGGCTGAAAATCCGCTCGGCATACTTCAACAACGGGGCGGCGTTCTTTGACAGCTCGATGCCGTAGTGATCCAGACGCCACAGCAACGGCGCGATCGCCACGTCGAGCATCGAGAATTCCTCGCCCAACATGTACTTGTTCTTCACGAAAATCGGCGCCAACTGGGCCAGACGGTCGCGAATCGCCAAACGTGCCTTCTCGTGCGCTTTCTCGGCCGCACGGCCCTTGTCGTTCTCGAGCGTGCTCACATGCACGAACAACTCTTTCTCGAAATTGAACAGGAACAGACGCGCACGCGCACGTTGCACGGGATCCGCCGGCATCAGCTGCGGATGCGGGAATCGCTCATCAATGTACTCATTGATGATGTTCGATTCGTACAGAATCAGATCGCGCTCGACCAGGATCGGCACCTGACCGTACGGATTCATCACAGCAATGTCTTCCGGCTTATTGAACAGGTCAACGTCACGGATTTCGAAATCCATGCCCTTTTCGAACAAGACCAGTCGGCAACGCTGGGAAAAAGGGCACGTCGTGCCCGAATACAAAACCATCATAGCGCGTCTTCCTTAAAAACCGACGGGGCCAGAGCGGGAAATCGGTATTTCCCATGCCCTGGCCCCGACGTACAGACGTTATTTTACTTCACGTCCTTCCAATAGGCCGCATTCAGGCGCCAGGCCAGCAACGTGAACAGTCCCAGGGACAACAATACCCAGACGCCAAGCTGTCGCCGCGTCCGCTGGGCCGGCTCCGACATCCAAT
This sequence comes from Pandoraea terrae, assembly GCF_902459695.1. Taxonomy (GTDB): domain Bacteria; phylum Pseudomonadota; class Gammaproteobacteria; order Burkholderiales; family Burkholderiaceae; genus Pandoraea; species Pandoraea terrae. The sequence continues at coordinate 74,686 of NZ_CABPRZ010000028.1, read as the reverse complement.
CCAAATAAGATACCAGATCAGCCACCGCATTATCAAAATCCACCGGCTTCAGCGTCCCCGGCGTCAGTTGCGTAAAGGCCGGCGCACCATGCTCGCCTTCCGTCATCTTGCTGTGGTCCAACCCCCGCTGGCCCTGCATTTCCCAGAACGGATTCGGCATCCCCACATTCGGATACACCACGTTGTTCCACCCTGTCGGCCGCGAGTCGTCGCGGTAGAAGGTCCGCAGATACGTGTACAACCAGTCCGTACCGCGTGCCCGCGCCTCCACGGACAGGTCCGGCGGCTGGGAGCCGAACCAGTCCTTGGCGTCCGTCGCCCGCATTGCCACCGTCATCGTCTCGCCAATCTTGTCCGTCGCGAAAAGCAGATTGTCCTTGATCTCCTTTTCCGACAATCCCAAGTCCTGCAGGCGCGAATATCGCATCGACGACGCCGAATGACAGTTCAGGCAGTAGTTGACGAACAACTTGGCGCCCCGTTGCAACGACGCCAGATCGTCGATCCGATTCGGCGCCGTGTCCAGGTTGCCCCCCTCTTCCGCCATGGCCGGCGCAACAAAACTCCCCAAGAGCGCCAGGATGAGAAACAGTTTTTTCATCTTGAATTCCCTAGTCGTCTCAATGGTTCAATGGGCGTGGAACGTGACCCGATCCGGCACCGGCTTGAACGTGCCCCGCTTGCTCCAGATCGGCATCAGCCAGAAAAAGCCGAAGTAATACAGGGCGCCGACCTGCGACATCGCCGTCTTCACCGGCGTCGGCTCCTGAATCCCCAAATAGCCCAGTACCGCAAAGATGACAACGAGGATACCCAGCAAGGTCTTGTGGAAGCCCGGACGGTAACGAATCGACTTCACCGGGCTCTGGTCCAGCCAGGGCAGGAAGAACAGCGTGACCACTGCGCCGCCCATCACCACCACGCCCCAGAACTTCGCTTCCGTGAGCCACATCGCCAACAGCAGCAGCACCACCGCGCCCGAACCGGCCACCTTGGTCGTCGCCGCAGCCTTGCCCTTCACCCACCACACCGCGGTGATCAGCACGGCCAGGCCCATCAGCACATGCTTGAAATCGTCGGTCGTGGCGCGCAGCATCGAGTAGAACGGCGTGAAGTACCACACCGGCGCAATATGCGGGGGGGTCTTCAGCGAATCGGCCGGAATGAAGTTGTTCGCTTCGAGGAAGTACCCGCCCACCGTCGGCGCGAAGAACACGATCGTGGAGAACACCAGCAGGAACACGCCCACGCCCATGATGTCGTGCACCGTGTAGTACGGGTGGAAGGGAATGCCGTCGAGCGGCTTGCCGTTCGCGTCTTTCGTCGCCTTGATTTCCACACCGTCCGGGTTGTTCGAGCCCACTTCGTGCAGCGCCATGATGTGCGCGACGATCAGGCCGATCAGCACCAGCGGAATCGCGATCACGTGGAACGCGAAGAAGCGGTTCAGCGTGGCATCGGACACCACGTAGTCGCCGCGAATCCACAGCGACAGGTCCGGGCCGATGAACGGAATCGCGGAGAACAGGTTCACGATCACCTGCGCGCCCCAGTAGGACATCTGGCCCCATGGCAGCAGATAGCCAAAGAATGCCTCGGCCATCAGGCTCAGGAAAATCAGGCAACCGAACACCCACACCAACTCACGCGGCTTGCGGTAGGAACCGTACAGAAGCCCGCGGAACATATGCAGATAAACCACGACGAAGAACATCGAGGCGCCGGTCGAGTGCATGTAGCGGATCAGCCAGCCCCACGGCACCTCGCGCATGATGTATTCGACGGACGCGAATGCGAGACTGGCGTCGGGCTTGTAGTTCATCACCAGGAAAATGCCGGTGACGATCTGGATCACCAGCACCAGCATCGCCAGCGATCCGAAGAAGTACCAGAAGTTGAAGTTCTTCGGTGCGTAGTACTCGGAAGCGTGCTCCTTCCAGAGCTGGGTCAACGGAAAGCGACGGTCGATCCAGCCCAGCAAGCCCGTCGTGTCGACCTGTTTTTCGGCTGCCATGGTTACGCCTCTCCTTTTTCGTCTTTGCCGATCACGATCTTCGTGTCGTTTACGAACATGAAACGGGGAACGTCCAGATTCTTCGGCGCGGGCTTGTTCTTGAACACGCGGCCGGACATGTCATAGGTGGAACCATGGCACGGGCACAGGAAACCCGGCTCGGCGCCCAGCGCCGCATTGGCGTTGGCCGTGTAGGGGCCCGAAGGAATGCAGCCGAGGTGGGTGCAGATACCGACCACCACCAGCACATCCTTGTGCTCCGCGCGGGCGCGGAAGGCATTCTGGCAATACTCGGGCATCGAATAGCTGAAGGTCTCCTTGGAGTCCGGATCGGCCAACTCGGATTTCACCTTCTCCAACGACGCCATTTCGTCCGGTGTACGCCGTACGATCCACACCGGCAAGCCCCGCCAGCTCACGGTCATCTTCTCACCGGGCTTCAGGTTGCTGATGTCGGCCTCCACGGGCGCGCCGCCTGCCTTGGCACGCTCCGATGGCTCCAGCGAACTGACGAAAGGAACAAGGGTTGCAACGCCGCCCACGCCTCCAGCTACGGACGTCGCAATCAGCCAATTCCGGCGGCTACTGTCGACGGTCTTTTCTTGATTGTCACTCATCACACAAGCCCCACACGGTTGAATTGATATTTTCCGTCAACCTTAAATCATACGCCACCGACCCTGCCCAAAACAACGGCAAAAGACTGCCTCCAAGTAGTGGTTTTTGCGTATTTTCAAAGGATTAGAGACCCTTCATGCACGATCCGCATTGCCGGGCTCCGGGGACGCGGAACCGTTCGGTGTCATGCTGAAACGGTCTCGCGACGCCATTTCGGGATGCTGCACGAGAACCGCTATGATCGCCGCTTTCGTTGACGCGTGCACGACATTTGGTCATCATTTTCCGAGTACGACCTCGGCATCGCCGACACGGCTACCCTGTCGATGCCCATCGGACCCCTTTTGCGCAAGAACAGAAATCCCCCAAAGGGGGGCCATAACCAGCGGAGGAAATGGCATGAGCATGATGCAGGAATTCAAGGAATTTGCCGTCAAAGGCAACGTGATCGACCTCGCGGTCGGTGTGATCATCGGCGGCGCCTTCGGCAAGATTGTCGACTCGGTCGTCAAGGACCTCATCATGCCGGTCGTCGGCGCGATCTTCGGCGGGCTCGATTTTTCCAGCAAATTCATTCTGCTCGGCGCCATTCCGGCCGACTTCAAGGGCAACCCCGCCTCGTACGCCGACCTGACCAAGGCCGGCGTCGCGGTTTTCGGCTACGGCAACTTCATCACCGTCGCGCTCAACTTCCTGATCCTGGCGTTCATCATCTTCATCATGGTCAAGCAGATCAATCGCTTGAAACGCACGGAGCCGGCCGCACCGGAAGCGCCGGCGGCAACGCCCGAAGATGTCGTGCTGCTCCGCGAAATCCGCGACAGCCTCAAGAAGTAAGCCCATACTGCGGCCATGGCTCCCATGGCCCCTCACCTGCCTGCCCGGTATCAGACCGGATTCGGGATATCGAAGAAGCAGTGCTCGAGGCCGAACACCTCGGCCACGTGCTCGCCCAGCGCCTTTGCGCCCCAACGTTCGGTCGCATGGTGGCCTGCGGCCAGGAAGCCGACGCCGCTCTCGAGCGCCAGATGGGTGTTTTGCTCCGACACTTCGCCCGTCAGGTACACATCTGCGCCTGCGGTGATCGCAGCCTCGAAAAAGCCTTGTGCGCCGCCCGTGCACCACGCCACCCTTTTTACCTGGCGATCCGGGTCGCCGAGCAGGAGCGGCGTGCGCCCCAGTTGCGCTTCCACGAGCGCCGCCAGCTCGCCCAGCGTCGTCGGCTGTGCCGGGGCGCCCAGCCATCCCAACTGATCGGGACCGAAGCGGCCGTCGCCCGCGAATCCGAGCAAACGGCCCAATTGCGCGTTATTGCCGAACTCGGGATGGGCATCCAGAGGCAGGTGGTAGGCGAACAGACTGATGTCGTTGGTGATCAACAGGCCCAGCCGTTTGCGCTTGATGCCGACCACCCGGGCGTCTTCGTTTTTCCAGAAGTAGCCGTGATGGACAAGTAGGGCATCGGCGCCCCAGTCCCGCGCCGCCTCGAGCAAGGCCTGGCTCGCCGTGACGCCGCTGGCCAGCCTCCGGATCTCCGGCCGGCCCTCGACCTGCAGGCCGTTCGGGCAGTAATCGCGAAATTGCGCGGTTTGCAGGGTATCGTTCAGATACAATTCCAAATTGACTCGTTCTATCAAGGCGCTTCCCTCTTTCATGCTCAGACGCTTCTGGCTCCTGTTCGCGCAAGCGGTCACCGTGCTGCTCGCGCTGCTGTTCATCATCGCCACGCTCAAACCGCAGTGGTTGCAACGCCAGGGTTCGTTGGGCCGCCAGTTGGCCAACCCGATCATTGCGCTGCAGGAAGTCGCGCCGAGCCTGTCGGAGAAGCCGTCGCTGAGCTCGTATGCCGACGGCGCCCAGAAGGCAATGCCGGCAGTGGTCAGCATCTTCTCCAGCAAGGAAAGCAAGGCCAAGCGCGATCCGCGCCTCGATGACCCGCTGTTCCGCTACTTCTTCGGCGACGGCGGCGGCACGGTGCGTCAGGACCCCGTGTCGAGCCTCGGTTCCGGCGTAATCGTCAGCAGCGAAGGTTATATTCTCACGAATCACCATGTGGTGGAGGGCGCCGACGAGATCGAAGTCGCCCTCGCGGACGGCCGCAAGTCCCGGGCGAAGCTGGTCGGCAGCGATCCGGAAACGGACCTCGCCGTCCTCAAGATTACCCTCGACAACCTGCCCGCCATCACGCTCGGGCGCATGGACCAGGTGCGTGTGGGCGACGTCGTGCTCGCCATCGGCAATCCGTTCGGCGTCGGCCAGACGGTCACGATGGGGATCGTCAGTGCGCTCGGCCGGAATCACCTCGATATCAGCACGTTCGAGAACTTCATCCAGACGGACGCCGCCATCAACCCGGGCAACTCGGGCGGCGCGCTCGTCGATGTGCAAGGCAACCTGCTCGGCATCAACACTGCGATCTACTCGCGCAGCGGCGGCAATATGGGCATCGGCTTCGCCATCCCCGTGTCGACGGCCCGTACGGTGCTGGAGTCGATCATCACGACCGGCACCGTCACGCGCGGCTGGATTGGCGTCGAGCCGCAGGACATCACGTCCGACATCGCCGAATCGTTCGGTTTGCAGCAGGATTCCGGCGTGATCATCGCCGGTGTCGTACAGGGCGGTCCGGCCGACAAGGCAGGCATCCAGCCGGGCGACATCCTGACGAAGGTCGGTGACGCGTCGATCCGCGACACGACCGAATTGCTCAACGTGATCGCCCAGTTGAAGCCGGGCGCGGGGACCCCGATCCACGTCACCCGCAAGAAGAAGCAAGTCGACCTGCAAGTCACCATCGGCAAACGGCCGCCGCCGCCCAAGCGGCCCATCGACGAAGGCGACGAAAGCGACAGCGGCGGGGACTGAACCCGAAAAACAATCGGCGCATGCCCGCCCTGCCGGACGGGATCATGCGCCGATAGGCGGGCGGGCGTCAGGTGCCTCAGCGCAACACCCTGAGTGCGACGCCCTCAGTGCGACGCTGCTTCCCGCTCCTCTTCCTTCTTCGCGTCGTCCTGCCCCTGCTTCACGAACAGGCGCGCAGCGATCACGCCCAGTTCATAGAGAATGACCAGCGGGACCGCAAGCATCAGTTGCGACAGGACATCGGGCGGCGTGACCACGGCGGCGATCACGAATGCGCCGACAACCACGTACGGACGGATCTGCTTGAGCTTTTCAATGCTGACGATCCCCATGCGCGCCAGGACCACCACCACCACCGGCACCTCGAACGTCACCCCGAAGCACAGGAACATCGTCAGGACAAAGCTCAGGTAGTTGTCGATGTCGGTGTTCATCTCCGCACCCAATGGCGCGTTGTAGTGCGCCATGAAGTGGAAGACCGTCGGGAACACGAGGAAGTACGCGAACGCCATGCCGAGCAGGAACAGCGAATAGCTGCTGATGACGAGCGGCAGCACGAGCTTCTTCTCGTGCTGGTAAAGCCCCGGCGCGACAAATGCCCAGGCCTGGTACAACACGATCGGCAAAGCGATCACGAACGCGACCATCATGGTCACTTTCATCGGCACGAAAAACGAACCGGTGATGTCCGTCACGATCATCTTGCCGCCGGCGGGCAGCGCCTGCATCAGCGGGCGCGACAGGATGCGGAAAATGTCCGGCGCCCAATACACAAGGCTCACGAACACCACGATCACCGCTGCGCCGGCGCGAATGATGCGATTGCGCAACTCGATCAGATGCGAGATAAAGGATTCTTCGGTGCCCCCTTCCGGGGTTTGCTGTTCGTCGCTCACATCGACCTTCTTGGAATAATGGCTCTGGCCGCGTCGATTCCCCGAGGGCCTTAGAAGAACTTGATCGGACGGCGCAGGTTGGGCGGCGTATGCCGCGCCACGCGCGCCGCGCCCGATTGCACGCGCGTACGCGTGCCGCTGGCCTGACGGAACCAGACGGGTGTCGCCCCGCGCCGCACACGCCAGTTGCGGCGTTTTGCGGCTTGCGCACCAATGCTCGACGTAATCACCGGCTCGCCAGTGTAGCCGCCGTCATATGTCGAGGACGTGTCCGTCGAGGGACTGTCGCTCGTGACGCCTGTCCAGGCCTCGTTGAGCGACGCTTCCTGCTCGTGCAGGTTCTTCTGGATGGTGCTCTCGGCGTTACGCGCCGCGTTTTCGAACTCGGTGCGCATATTGCGCAATTCGTCGAGTTCCATCTCGCGGCTCACTTCCGCCTTCACGTCATTGATGTAGCGCTGCGCGCGGCCGAACAGCGCGCCGGCCGTGCGCGCCACCTTGGGCAGGCGTTCCGGACCGACGACGACCAGCGCAACCACGCCGATCAGCATCAGCTTGGACAGACCAAGATCGATCATGTCGGACGTTAGCCTTGCTTGTTGTTGCTGGCGTCCTTGGCTTGCACGTCGATCGTCGTCGTGTCGCGCAGTTCCTTGGCGGCTGCCGGGTTATCGGCCTTCGGAGCGCCGTTGTCGCCCTCCTTCATGCCGTCCTTGAAGCCCTTGACGGCGCCGCCCAGGTCGCTGCCGATATTGCGCAGCTTCTTGGTCCCGAACACCATCATCACAATCACCAGCACGATCAGCCAGTGCCAAATACTTATCGAACCCATGACCACTCTCCTAGCGTTCCCGGGGCTGTGCCGCCGGCTTGTATTGACTACGTCCTGCATCGTACCCGCGGATGCGCGCGGATAGAAATAAATGTTGCATCAGCAAGCACCCGCGCGCGTCGTCACATGCGCTTCCACGGGCGCGGCCCGGCCAGCACGTGCATGTGAATATGATAAACCTCCTGCCCGCCGCCCGGGCCCGTGTTCATCACCACGCGAAACCCGTTGGCTTCCCGGTGCGATCCGGCTTCGAAGGCAAAGCCGGCATCCCGGGCCAGCTTCGGCGCCAGCAGCAGCATTCTGCCCAGCAGTCCCTGATCCTCGACGGAGCAGTCCTGCAAGGTCGGGATGTGCCGGCGCGGCACCACCAGCAGGTGCAATTCGGCGGCCGGATTGATGTCCTTGAAGACGATCACGTCGTCGTCGGCATAGACCTGCGCGCTCGGGATCTGCCCGGCGACGATCTTGCAGAAAATGCAGTTGTCGTGACTCATGCGAATTCGATCCTTTGTCTGCCTCTGCCGTTCCCCGTCTTGCCGCCGTTCATGCGGGGCTGACGTACATCGGCTTGTTGTCGTTCAGATACAGCCAACCTTTTACGATGCGGTAGAGGGTCCAGATGCACAGCGCCCACAGGACCACGACACCCACCAGCACGAACATCAGGGCCCAGCCGAGAGCCCCCCACGCCACCGACCACCAGAAAGTGCGGATCTGCCAGGTGAAGTGGGACGCATACAGCGTGCCCTGCGCATCGTCGCGCTTCACGTAGTTGATGATGATGGCGACGATCGCCGTGACGCCCATCAGCCAGGACAACGCGTAGAGGGCGTAAAGCACGTGCGTGAGCTTGCGCAGGCTGCGCTCCTGTTCGCTCGGCGCGGGCGGCTGGAACGTCTGAGTGTCGGTCATCGGCATCGGTCTCCGTGGAATTCACGCGCCAAAGAGGAAAAACGGCGGCGTTCAGGCGAGCGCCGGCGCGTCGGATCTCAGTCTTCGTGCTCGCCGCGCGTCTTGCGCTGCGCCTTTTCGACGAGTCCGGACAGGCCTTCGCGACGCGCCAGCTCGTTCAGCACATCCGCCGGGGACAGGCCATGGTGCGCGAGCAGCACAAGGCTATGGAACCACAGGTCAGCGGTCTCGTTGACGAGCTTCTGATGCATGTCGCCATTGCCGCCGATGCGGATGTCCTTGGCCGCCAGCACCACTTCCGTGGCTTCCTCGCCGATTTTCTTGAGGATGGCGTCGTCGCCCTTGTGGAACAGGCGCGATACGTAGGATTTGTCGGGATCGCCGCCCTTGCGCGATTCGATGACCTCGGCCACGCGCTGCAGAGTGTCGTTCATCTGGCTCATTTGTAAATCTTGTGCGGGTCTTTCAGGACCGGCTCGACAGTGGTCCAGCGGCCATCGTCAGCCGTCCCCTCGAACTTCTGGAAAAAGCACGAATGGCGGCCCGTGTGACAGGCGATGCCGTCGATTTGCTCGACTTTCAGGAGAATCACGTCCTCGTCGCAGTCGATGCGCAGGTCGTGCACTTTCTGCACGTGACCCGACTCCTCGCCCTTGTGCCACAGGCGGTTGCGCGAGCGCGACCAATAGACGGCTTCTCCGGTTTCCACCGTGCGCTTGAGCGCATCGCGATTCATCCACGCCACCATCAGCACGTCGCCCGTGCCGACCTCCTGGGCGATCGCGGGCGCCAGGCCCCGTTCGTCCCATTTCACGTGGTCCAACCAGTCTTGCGTCATGATCTACAGCCTCACCGAGATGCCCTGTTCGGCCATGAAGCGCTTGGCCTCGCCGACGGTATGCTCGCCGTAGTGGAAAATGCTCGCCGCGAGCACCGCATCGGCATGGCCTTGCGTCACACCGTTGGCCAGATCGGCCAGCGAGCCCACGCCGCCCGAAGCGATCACCGGGATGGTGACCGCATCGGACACCGCCCGCGTAAGCGCCAGATCGAAGCCGCTCTTGGTGCCGTCGCGGTCCATGCTGGTCAGCAGGATTTCGCCGGCGCCGAGCGCCTCGATGCGTTTGGCCCATTCGATGCAATCCAGGCCTGTGCCCTTGCGGCCGCCGTGCGTGAACACTTCCCAGCGCAGCGGCTCGCCATCGGCGGACACGCGCTTGGCGTCAATCGCGACGACAATGCATTGCGAGCCGTACTTGCCGGCCGCGTCCGCCACCAGTTGCGGATTGGCGACGGCCGACGAGTTCATGCTGACCTTGTCGGCGCCGGCGTTGAGCAGCCGGCGCACGTCGGCGACTTCGCGCACGCCGCCGCCGACCGTCAGCGGAATGAAAACCTGCGCCGCCACCGATTCGATAATCGGCAGGATCAGGTCGCGCCCGTCGGAGGTCGCAGTGATATCGAGAAAGGTCAGTTCGTCGGCGCCCTGTTCGTCGTAGCGGCGCGCGATTTCGACGGGGTCGCCCGCGTCGCGCAGTTCGACGAAGTTGACACCCTTGACCACCCGCCCGGCGGTAACGTCCAGGCAGGGAATGATGCGTTTAGCGAGAGCCATGTTGCGAGCGCGAGACGGCCGCCGTGGCCGCTTACGCCTCTCCTTCGGAAAGCGCGTCCGCGCGCGATTGCGCGTCGGCGAAGACCAGATCGCCCGAATAGATCGCCCGGCCGCAGATCACACCCTCGACGCCTTCGCGCTCGACCGCGCACAGGGCGTCGATGTCGGCGAGGTTCGACAGGCCACCGCTGGCGATCACCGGCACCGTAACCGCTTGCGCCAGGCGCACGGTCGCGTCGATATTGATGCCCTGCAGCATGCCGTCGCGGCCGATATCCGTGTAAATGATCGACTCGACGCCGTAATCCTCGAATTTGCGGGCCAGATCGACCACTTCGTGGCCGGTCAACTTGCTCCAGCCGTCGGTGGCAACCTTGCCATCGCGGGCGTCGAGCCCGACGATGATGTGGCCGCCGAAGGCGCTGCAGGCTTCCTGCAGGAAGCCGGGGTTCTTGACCGCGGCGGTGCCGATGATGACGTAGGACAGGCCGTCGTCGAGGTAGCGCTCGATCGTGTTCAGATCGCGGATGCCGCCGCCCAGCTGGACGGGGATATCCTCGCCGACTTCCTTGATGATCGCGCGAATGGCCGCCTCGTTGCGCGGCTTGCCGGCGAACGCGCCGTTCAAGTCCACCAGATGCAGCCGGCGGGCGCCCTGCTCGACCCAATGACGGGCCATGGCAGCGGGGTCCTCCGAGAATACAGTGGCTTGATCCATGTCGCCCTGTTTAAGGCGAACACATTGACCGTCTTTAAGGTCGATGGCCGGAATGAGCAGCATAGGCAATCGTGAAACGTCGCTAGTGGGAAGAGGAAAAAAGGCGCCAGACGCGGCGCAAACCCGCCCCGTGCCGAGCGGGGCGCTGGCGGTCCGGGATCGGGTTCATATTAGTACAACTTGAAACAGTATAGCTGGCACATGGCTGGGGCCGGGCATTGACACGCCGCGCGGGCGCTCGGGTCAGGGATTCCAGTGCACGAAATTGCGGTAGAGCGCGAGGCCGAACGCCGCGCTCTTCTCAGGGTGAAACTGTGTCGCGAAGATATTATCCCGCGCCACCGCGCAGGTAAAGGGCACGCCATAGGTCGTCTCGCCCGCGGTCAATGCCGGATTCGCCGGCACGACGTAATAACTGTGCACGAAATAGAAGTACGCCTCGTCCGGAATGCCCGCCCAGAGCGGGTGGCTGATCGTCTGGCGCACACGGTTCCAACCCATTTGCGGCACCTTGAAGCGGGAACCGTCGTCCTGCAACTGGCCATCGAGGTCGAAACGCACCACGCGGCCCGGCATCAGGCCCAGCGCCGGCGTGTTGCCCTCTTCGCTGATGTCGAACAGCATCTGTTCGCCCACGCACACGCCCAGCATGGGCTTGGCCGCAGCCGCCTCGACGACCGCATCGCGCAAGCCAGAGGCATTAAGGCACCCCATGCAGTCGCGCATTGCGCCTTGGCCCGGCAGCACCACACGGTCAGCGGCACGGATCTCGGCGGCTTCACTGCTGATGCTCACGTCGGCTTCCGGCGCGGCGGCGCGCAGCGCCTGATAAACCGAGCGCAGGTTGCCCATCCCGTAATCGACAATCGCAATCTTCGTCATTTCAAACTCGGCAGCAATATTTTCAAACCATCGACAATGAATTCCACGGCCAGCGCCGACAGGATCAGCCCCATCAGGCGCGTGCCGATGTTGATGCCCGTGCGGCCCAGCCAGCCTTCGATACGCCCGGCCAGGCGCAATGCCAGCCAGCATACCGCACCCAGCGCGGCGCCGATGGCCACCAGCGACGCCACCTGCGTCCAGTGCTGCGCGCGGCCGGAGTAAATGATGACCGTGCTGATCGTGCCCGGCCCCGTCAACAGCGGGATCGCGAGCGGCACCACGGCGATATTGGGCCGCGCTTCCGCTTCGTGCTGCTCTTCCCGTGTCGCCCGCGTGTTGCCGACCTGGGCGTTCAGCATGTTCACGGCCATCAACAGCATGATGATGCCGCCACCAACCTCGAGCGACGCGATCGAAATGCCGAAGAAGCGGATGATGGACTCGCCGAACAGGCCCGAAATCGCCACCACCAGCGCCACCGAGATCGCGGCGATCTTGATCGTATGCCGCTTCTCCACCGGCGTCTGTTGATCCGTCAGACTGATGAACAGCGGGATCGCACCGAGCGGGTTGATCAACGCCAGCAGCGAAATGAAAAACTTGAAGGCGTCCAGGGTCACGGTCGTCTCACGCGGACTGCATCACGAGGGCTTGCGATCGGGTGATCAGAGGCTTCCCTTGGTCGACGGCACAACGCCTGCCGCACGCGGATCGATTTCGACCGCCATGCGCAGTGCCCGGCCAAACGCCTTGAACACCGTTTCGCACTGGTGGTGCGCATTGAGGCCGCGCAGGTTGTCGACGTGCAGCGTGATGCCGGCATGATTGACGAAGCCGCGGAAGAATTCGATGAGCAGGTCAACGTCGAACGTGCCGACGCGGGCACGCGTGAATGGCACGTGGAATTCGAGGCCCGGACGGCCGGAAAAATCGATGACGACGCGCGACAGGGCTTCGTCGAGCGGCACATAGCTGTGGCCGTAGCGCACGAGGCCCTTCTTGTCGCCGACCGCCTTCGCGACCGCCATGCCGAGCGTGATGCCGACGTCCTCCACCGTGTGGTGGTCGTCGATATGCGTATCGCCCTTCGCGGTGACTTCCATGTCGATCAGGCCATGACGCGCGATCTGATCGAGCATGTGGTCCAGGAACGGCACGCCGGTGTCGAGTTGCTTGCGGCCGGTGCCGTCCAGGTCAATCTTGACGCGAATTTGCGTTTCGCTGGTATCGCGAACGACTTCCGCAATGCGCATGGTGACTATTCTCTTCGATATCGTTTAGAGTGCGGCGGCCAGTGCTTCGACCAGCGCCGCGTTCTCTGTGGGGGTGCCGACCGTCAGCCGAAGGCAATTGGCCAGCAATACGTGCATTTTACCCACGTTTTTGACCAAAACCTTGCGCGCCAGCAGGCCGGCATGGGTTTTGGCGCCGTCGGGCACCCGCACAAGCAGGAAATTCGCGTCGCTCGGATAGACCGTCACGCCCGGCAGCGCCGCCACGGCCGCCGCCAGCGTCGTGCGCGCGGCCCGCAACTGAGCGGCCTGCGCGTCGAGGACATCGACGTGATCGAGCAGGAATTCGGCGCACGCCTGCGTCAGCACATTGATGTTGTACGGCGGGCGGACCTTGTCCAGTTCGTTCATCCACGCAGCGCTTCCCGCCGCGTAGCCGAGCCGAATGCCCGCCAGACCGAGCTTGGAGACCGTGCGCATCACGATCAGGTTCGGAAATTCGGGCACACGGCCCATCCAGGTCTTGCGCGCGAAGGGCTGATACGCCTCGTCGACGACCACGAGGGCATCGCCCGCCGTGCGGATCAGCGTCTCGATCTGCGCATCCTCGAAAAGATTGCCGGTCGGATTGTTCGGATACGCCAGATAAATGACCGACGGGCGGTGCGCCGCGATCGCGTTCAGCATGCCCGGCATATCGAGCGTGAAATCGGCCTGCAGCGGCACGCCGACAAAATCCAGCCCCGCCAGCCGCGCCGACACTTCATACATGACGAACCCGGGCGTCGGCGCGAGAACCTTGGCGCCAGGCCGGGCGCAGGCCACCGAAATCATGCTGATGATCTCGTCGGAACCGTTGCCGAGCAATAGCGATGCGCCGGCCGGCACGCCCATGACCCGCGCGAGCGTGTCGAGCAGCCCCTTGGGGCGCGGCGCCGGATAGCGGTTCAGCGCCACGTCGGCCAGCCGCCGGCCGAGCGCTTCGCGCAGGGCATCGGGCAAGCCGTAGGGATTCTCCATCGCATCCAGCTTGATGAAGCCCGTGTCGTCAGGCACGGGATAGGCGCTCATGGCGAGCACGTCAGGACGAATCACACGCGCGACAGACATGTCGGAATCACTTCGCTCGGTCAGAAAATCGGAATGGCGGCCGGGTGCCGGAGGGCATTCCGGCATCCCTCTCAGGACCTCCCGCGCAAGCGGTATTCGGCGCTCCTGGCATGCGCCTGCAAGCCTTCGCCGTACGCGAGCTCGGCAGCGATCTCGCCGAGCATCTGTGCGCCCTGCTCGCTCACTTCGATCATGCTGGAACGCTTGATGAAGTCGTACACGCCCAGTGGCGACGAGAACCGGGCCGTGCGCGACGTCGGCAGCACGTGGTTCGGTCCGGCGCAGTAGTCGCCGAGGCTTTCGCTCGTGAAACGTCCCAGGAACATCGCCCCCGCGTGACGGATCTTGTCCGCCCATTGCTGCGCATCGGTCGCGGAAATTTCGAGATGCTCCGGCGCGATCTGGTTGGCGATATCGCACGCTTCGGCCATGTCGCGCACCTTGATCAGTGCGCCACGGCCCTGCAGCGATGCCGCGATAACATCGCGGCGAGGCATGTCCCCGATCTGGCGCTCCAGCGACGCGTGCACCTTCTCGATGAAGGCGGCGTCCGGCGACAACAGGATCGATTGCGCGAGTTCGTCGTGTTCGGCTTGCGAAAACAGGTCCATCGCCACCCAGTCGGCGTCGGTCGTACCGTCGCAGATCACGAGGATTTCCGACGGCCCCGCGATCATGTCGATGCCGACGGTGCCGAATACGCGGCGCTTGGCGGCAGCGACGAATGCATTGCCCGGACCGACGATTTTGTCCACGGCAGGCACGGTTTGCGTGCCGTAGGCCAGGGCGCCGACAGCCTGTGCACCGCCGATCGTGAAGACACGGTCGACGCCCGCAATGTGCGCGGCGGCCAGGACGAGCGGGTTCTGCACGCTGTCCGGCGTCGGCACGACCATGATGATTTCCTTGACGCCGGCTACGCGGGCCGGAATCGCGTTCATCAGCACGGACGACGGATACGCGGCCTTGCCGCCCGGCACGTAAATGCCGACGCGGTCGAGCGGCGTGACCTTCTGGCCGAGCACCGTGCCGTCGGCTTCGGCGTACTGCCAGCTATGCGTGCCGCATTCGATGCGCTGCTTCTCGTGGTAGGCGCGCACGCGCGCGGCGGCGGCTTCGAGCGCCGCGCGGCGCTTGGGTTCCAGTCCATCGAGCGCCGCTTCGAGCGCGCTCGCGGGCAGCTCCAGCGCATCCATGCGGGTGGCGCTCAGGCGGTCGAAACGATGGGTGTATTCAAGCACGGCGGCGTCACCGCGGGCTTTCACGTCGGCGAGGATCTCGGCGGCGGCGCGGTCGATGGCCGCGTCTTCGCTGGCCTCGAACGCCAGCACGTCGTTCAGCCGGGCGGCAAAGCCGTCAGCCGTGGAATCGAGTTTGCGGATGTCGAGTTTCATGCGTCAAGTGTCATGCATTGGCCCCCGAAGCACGTTCGAAAGCTTCGAGGATCGGCTGCAGCGATTCGCGCTTGAGCTTGAGCGCAGCCTGGTTGACGACAAGGCGGGAGGAGATTTCCATGATCTCTTCCACTTCCACCAGATTGTTGGCCCGCAGCGTGCCGCCGGTGCTGACGAGGTCGACGATCGCATCGGCCAGGCCCACGAGCGGCCCGAGCTCCATCGAGCCGTAAAGCTTGATCAGGTCGACGTGCACACCCTTGGCCGCGAAATGCTCGCGCGCCGTCTGGACGTATTTCGTCGCCACGCGCAGACGCGCCCCCTGGCGCACTGCGTTCTGATAATCAAAGCCCTTATGCACAGCAACAGACATGCGGCAGCGGGCAATGTTCAAATCGATCGGCTGGTACAGACCGCCGCCGCCGTGCTCGATCAGCACGTCCTTGCCGGCCACGCCAAAGTCGGCGGCGCCGTATTGCACGTACGTGGGCACATCTGTCGCGCGCACGATGATGACGCGCAGATTCGGATCCGTCGTCGGCAGAATGAGCTTGCGCGAGGTTTCCGGGTCTTCCGTCACCTCGATGCCGGCAGCGGCGAGCAACGGCAGCGTTTCCGTAAAGATACGCCCTTTCGACAAGGCCAGGGTGAGCGGCTGCGCAAGCGGCCTGGCGCTCACGTGGGCCGCCGGCAGCGTGGCAGGCGCGGACTTGGGCGTACTCATGCAATCTCTCCCTGGCGCGCGTCGACGCGCCGGATACGCGCGCCCACGGCGCGCAACTTGTTTTCGATACGATGATAGCCGCGATCGAGGTGATGAATGCGGTCGACCCGCGTCTCGCCTTCGGCCACCAGGCCCGCCAGCACCAGACTGGCGGAGGCGCGCAGATCGGTCGCCATGACATGCGCGCCCGACAGGCGCGTCACGCCGCGGATCATCGCGGTATTGCCCTCGATGCCGATATCGGCGCCCAGGCGCTGCAATTCCTGCACATGCATGAAGCGGTTCTCGAAGATCGTCTCGACGACCTGCGCTGCACCATCGGCAATGCAGTTCAACGCCATGAACTGCGCCTGCATGTCCGTCGGAAACGCCGGGTACTCGGACGTACGGAAGCTCACAGCCTTCACGCGCCCGGCCATCGCCACGCGAATCCAGTCGTCGCCGGTCGTCACGTCCGCGCCCGTTTCGCGCAGCTTGTCGATGACGGCGTCGAGCGTGGCCGGGGCCACGCGGCGCAGCACGATGTCGCCGCGCGTGGCGGCCGCAGCGCAAAGGAACGTGCCAGCTTCGATACGGTCGGGCACGACGTTGTGCGTCGCGCCATGCAGGCGGGACACGCCGCGCACCACGAGGCGCTCGGTGCCGATGCCGTCGATCTGCGCGCCCATCTTGACGAGCAGCCGCGCCAGATCCGTGACTTCCGGCTCACGCGCCGCATTCGCCAACACGGTCTCGCCGTCGGCCAGCACCGCAGCCATCAGCAGATTTTCCGTGCCGGTCACGGTGATCATGTCCGTGACGATCGTCGCACCGCCTCGCAGGCGCGGCGACTTCGCCAAGATATCGCCGTGGCTCAGCGTGATTTCCGCGCCCATCTGCTGCAAGCCTTTCACGTGCTGGTCGACAGGCCGCGCGCCGATGGCGCACCCGCCCGGCAGCGATACGCGCGCTTCGCCGCAGCGCGCAAGCAGCGGACCCAGCACGAGAATCGACGCCCGCATGGTCTTGACCAGATCGTACGGCGCCGACGGATGCGTGATGTCGGACGCATCGAGCGTAACCGATTCGCCGTCGCGCGCGACTTTCACGCCCATCTGGCCGAGCAGCTTGAGCATGGTGCGCACGTCATGCAGATCGGGCACGTTGTGCAGCGTCAGCGGGTCGGTCGTGAGCAAACTGGCGCAAAGGATCGGCAGCGCCGCGTTCTTCGCGCCCGACACCGTGATCTCGCCCGCCAGCCTTTCGCCGCCTTCCACCACCAGATGGTCGGCGGCAACACGCTCGCCGGCCACGTCCCCACTGCCGGCCGCGCCGGCGCCTTCCTGGGTCATCCTCATAGCGCCTGATACTCCGCCGGCGTAAGCGTCTTCATCGACAAGGCGTGAATCTCGGCTTTCATGCGGTCGCCGAGCGCGCCGTACACCAGCTGATGGCGCTGGATCAGACGCTTGCCTTCGAACTGGGCGCTCACGATCGTGGCGAAGAAATGCTGTCCGTCGCCTTCCACGGCGACGTGCTCGCAGGCCAGGCCGGCCTCGATGTACTGCTTGATTTGTTCGGGGGTGGGCAACATTGCCAATCCTCAGATGTTCAGTGACGCAGTTTATAGCCGCGGCGCAATAGCGATATCGCCACTGCCGCCAGCACGGCAAACGTGATGCCGACAACCGTCAGGCTCGTGCCGGGGGCGACGTCCGAGACGCCGAAGAACCCGTAGCGGAAGCCGTCGATCATGTAGAAGAACGGATTCACGTGCGACACGGCCTGCCATAGTGGCGGCAGGGAATGGATCGAATAGAACACGCCGGCCAGGAACGTTGCCGGCATGATCAGGAAGTTCTGGAACGCCGCGAGCTGGTCGAATTTCTCGGCCCAGATGCCGGCGATCAGCCCGAGCGTGCCAAGGATCGCCGCACCGAGGAAGGCGAACATCAGGATCCAGAGCGGCGCCGCGAACGACAGGTGGGCAAAACCCGCCGTCACGACGAACACGCCGGTGCCCACGGCCAAACCGCGCACCACGGCGGCCAGCACGTAAGCGCCAAACATCTCCCAATGGGACAGCGGCGGCAACAGCACGAACACGAGGTTACCGGTAATCTTCGACTGGATCAGCGACGACGAACTGTTCGCGAACGCATTCTGCAGCACGCTCATCATGACCAGGCCCGGCACGAGAAACGACGTGTACGTGATCTGATCGTAGACTTTCACGCGGTCTTCAAGCACATGGCCGAAGATCATCAGATACAACAGCGCGGTGAGCACCGGGGCGGCGACCGTCTGGAAGCTGACTTTCCAGAAGCGCAGCACTTCCTTGTACAGCAGGGTGCGAAAGCCGATCATGCCGCCACCTCCAGACCTGCCCTCGCGCCATCCCTTTTTGCGCCGTTCATGATCTGGACGAAAACGTCCTCGAGATCGGCCCGCTGGATTTCAATGTCCTCGATGAGACAACCGCCCGCGCGGCACGTGGCGAGAATCGATTCGACTTCATCGGCACCGGCCAGGCGCAGCGCGAACTGGCGGCCGTTGGCGTCGTCGCCGTCGATCATCAGCGGACGCAGGGCGTCGGGGAGCGTGCCCTGCTTGAAGCGCAACACGAGGCGCGTGCCCGCGAAACGCTGCAGCAGGCTGCTCGTGCGCTCAAGCGCGACAACTTCGCCGCGCTTGAGCATGGCGATGCGGTCGCACAGCGTCTCCGCCTCTTCGAGATAGTGCGTAGTCAGCACGATGGTGTGGCCTTCGCGATTCAAACGCGCGATGAATTTCCAGAGCGTTTGACGCAGTTCGACGTCAACGCCCGCGGTCGGCTCGTCGAGCACGATGACGGGTGGACGATGCACGAGCGCCTGCGCCACCAGCACACGGCGCTTCATGCCGCCCGAGAGCTGGCGCATGTTGGCATTGGCCTTGTCCGTCAGGTCGAGATTGGCCATGACCTCGTCGATCCAGTCGTCGTTGCGTGTCAGGCCGAAATAGCCCGACTGGATGCGCAGCGTCTCACGTACCGAGAAGAACGGGTCGAAAACCAGCTCCTGAGGCACGACGCCGAGCTTGCGGCGCGCTTCGCGGTAGTCGCGCACGACATCGTGGCCCAGCACGCTGACGCCGCCGGCGTCGGCGCGGGCCAGGCCCGCGAGGATACTGATCAGGGTTGTCTTGCCGGCGCCGTTGGGGCCGAGCAGACCGAAGAATTCCCCTTCTTCGATCGAGAAACTGACGCCTTTGAGCGCCTGCAGCGCGTCATAGCGTTTCTTGACGTTACGGATTTCGATGGCGGCCATGGGCTGCGGGCGGATCGTTCGCCCAAAAATGGGAGGCTACGGCCGAAACCGCAGAAAACCCCCGATTATAAAGGAACGCAATGGTGCCCGTGCCGCCCGGATATATTGGCACGCATTCGTCCCGGCTTCGCGCCCTGCGGCGCATCCACCCAAAGTGGGCGCTCGCCACGCGGTTGCGCCAGCGCGCCAAATAAAAACGCCGTCGCAAGGACGGCGTTTATCGGGCGAGGCAGCTGTCCGGGAACAGCCGGCCCTCACCCGGCCAACAGATGATCGACGCCGTAGACCGTGGCGAGGCTCGCCAGACCGTTCGGCATATTGGTGAAGGCCAGCGGTACACCGCGCCGGCCGGCGTGCCGGCGCAACGCCAGCAAGACGGCTAACGCCGACGAATCGAAATGCGTCAGGCCGGCACAGTCAACTTGGGTCTCGCCGGCATCGATGCGGCCGATAGCATCGGACAGCACCGCACCGGCGGTATCGACAGTCAGTTCGGTTTGCAGCGCCAACATGGGCTTACTTACCACTGCTTGCAAGCTGGCGATTGCGTTCCGTCAGGAATTTGATCAGGCCGTCGACGCCGCCGCGGCTGATCTGCTCGGTGAACTGGCCACGATAGGCTTCGATCAGCCATGCGCCCAGCACGTTGATGTCGTAGACCTTCCAGCCGGCCGGCGTCTTGATCAGGCGGTAGTCGATCTGGACCGGCTGGCCATTGTTGATGACTTCCGTGTAGATGACGGCGTCAGTGTCCGACGGTTGGCCGCGATACGGCTTGAACGTCACTTGTTGGTCGCGGATCTGCGCGATGGCGCCCGAATACGTGCGCAGCAGCAGTTGCTTGAACTGCTCGGCAATCAGTTGCTGCTGTTGCGGATTCGCACTTTGCCAGTTGCGGCCCATCGCCAGACGCGTGGTGCGCTGGAAATCGGCGTGCGGCATGATCTTCTGCTCAACCAGCGAAGTGATGTGCTGCAGGTCACCCTTGGAGATCGCCGGGTCCGACTTGGCCGCAGCCATGACTTCGCCAACGGTTTCCTTGACCAGCACGTCCGGTGCCTGCGCATCCTGCGCGAGCGCCGAGCCGGCGGCGAACGTCATGAACGCCATAACGGGAATAAGCCAGAATTTCTTCATCTTGCGTGTCCTTGTCCTAGTGCATGTTGACGGGTTTGAACCCGTGGCGCGCCGTGAGTTTCGTTTTCGCGGCGCGCGCCTTGTAACAAACTGTTGCCCGCGCCGCAGCGCGGGACGAAAACCGTTCGCCGGTCAGTGCTTGAACGGCAAGCTGCCGGGAATTGGGACGTGCAACGGCAACGGCGCGCCTTGCGGCGCTGCAGCAGGCGCCGACGCCGGCGTCGGCGCGGACGTCATGTCCCCGGAAGCCGGTGCCTGCGGCGCTGCGGCCGCCCCCGACGCCGGCATGGGTGCCGCAGATGCCCCGGAGGCCGGCGCCTCCTCTTCATAGTTCGGCAGCGCCGGCTTGCCGCCCGGGGTTTCGTCTTCGTAATTCGGCAATGCAGCCTTGCCTGCCGCCCCGCCGCTAATCAGGTAACGGCGCCGCTGCAGATAGGCGTCGCGCGTGAACGAATACGGATCCAGCGCAGCCGCCGCCAACAGGTCGGAGGCGTCGAGCAGGTTGGCGCGGGTGTTCACGACACGCACGCCGTACAGCGTGTAGCTGACCCAAGCCGGGTTCACGTAGGTCGTGGGATCGATGTACATGTTGCCGACCAGGCC
This sequence comes from Pandoraea terrae, assembly GCF_902459695.1. Taxonomy (GTDB): domain Bacteria; phylum Pseudomonadota; class Gammaproteobacteria; order Burkholderiales; family Burkholderiaceae; genus Pandoraea; species Pandoraea terrae. Next base: position 53,844 of record NZ_CABPRZ010000028.1, on the reverse strand, counting down.
GGCGGTATCGCGAATTGTGCTCGGGCCCAGGATCGGCAGCACCAGATACGGACCCGGCGGCACGCCCCACTTGCCGAGCGTCACGCCGAAATCCTGGCTGTGCTTCGGCAGGCCCGCCGGCGTGGCGAAATCGACCAGGCCGCCGACACCGAACACCGTGTTGATCGTCAGACGCATCAGATCCTGCGCGGCCGCCGTGATCTCGAGTTGCAGCAGATTGTTGACAACGTTGTACACGTCGCCGATGTTCGAGAAGAAGTTGGTGACCGAATCGCGCGCCGGTTGAGGCAACACAAACCGGTAGCCCTTGGCCACCGGCGTCAGCACGGCGCGGTCCACCGTGTCGTTGATCTGGTACATCGTCCGGTTGAACCCTTCAATCGGGTCCGCCGGATTGGGGTTGGTGACCGTCGCACACCCGGCGAGGGTCACGGCACCCGCCGCAAGCGCGGCAGAGGTTCGGAGACTGGTCATTTTTTATTTTCCTGAGGTGCCGTCGCGCCCGGCACGGCAGGCACGGCGGATGCCGGCGTACCGTTCTGGGCGCCACCTGCATCGGCGGCCTTGTTATACAGGAACTGGCCGATCAGGTTTTCGAGCACGATGGCAGATTGTGTCATCGTAATCGTATCGTTGGCTTTGAGCATCTGGTCGTCGCCGCCCGGCTCCAAACCAATATATTGTTCTCCCAGCAGACCCGACGTCAGGATCTTGGCCGACGAATCCTTCGGAAAGTGGTATTGCGCATCGAGGTTCAGCGTGACTTCGGCGATGTACCGCTTGTCGTCGAAGTTGATCGAGGCGACGCGGCCCACCACGACGCCGGCGCTCTTGACCGGCGCGCGCGGCTTCAAGCCGCCGATGTTGTCAAAACGAACCTTGACCGGGTAGGTGCTGTTGAACGACAGCGCACTCATATTGCCGGCCTTCAGCGCAAGAAACAGCAGCGCAGCGAAACCCAGTACCACGAAGAGGCCTACCCAGAAGTCGAGAGCGTGTTTTTTCATTATCAGTCGTCAAACGAATCAGTTACCGAACATCAGCGCGGTCAGGAGGAAGTCGAGGCCGAGCACGGCCAGCGACGCATACACGACCGTGCGCGTCGTCGCGCGAGCCACGCCTTCCGGCGTCGGCTGGGTTTCATAGCCTTGATAGAGCGCGATGAAAGTCACTGCAATGCCGAACACCACGCTCTTGAGCACGCCGTTCGCCACGTCGGCCCAGACATCGACGCCGCCCTGCATCTGCGACCAGAACGCACCGGCATCGACGCCAATCAGCTGCACGCCGACCAGATAACCGCCCATGATACCCACGGCCGAGAACATCGCCGCCAGAAACGGCATCGCGATCACGCCGGCCCAGAACCGCGGCGCAACCACACGCGAGAGCGGATCGATCGCCATCATTTCCATGGCCGTCAGTTGCTCGCCGGCCTTCATCAGTCCGATCTCGGCAGTCAGCGACGTGCCGGCGCGCCCGGCAAACAGCAGCGCCGTCACGACCGGCCCCAGTTCGCGCACGAGCGAAAGCGCCACCAGCAAACCGAGCGCCTGTTCCGAACCGTATTTGTTGAGCGTGTAATAGCCCTGCAGGCCGAGCACGAAGCCGACGAACAAACCTGACACGACAATGATGACGAACGAATAATTGCCGACGAAATGGACCTGGTCCGTCACCAGCCGCGGCCGGCGCAACAAGCCCCGGCTGACGCCCAATACCCGCAGGAACATGCGCGCCGCGTAGCCGGCGCTTTCGACCTGGGTACGGACCAGGCGCCCGAGTGCCGTGATCATGCCCGCCCCCCGATACCGAAGTCCTCGGCCAGCGGCGCTGCGCCGTAATGAAATTTGACCGGGCCGTCGGGCTGCGCGTCGATGAACTGGCGCACGCCCGGGTCGCTCGAGGCGCGCAATTCCGACGGCGTACCCTCGGCGGCAATCTGGCCTGCCGCGATGAAGTACACGTAGTCGGCAATCGCAAACGATTCCGGGACATCGTGCGTCACGAGAATCGACGTGGCCCCGAGGGCGTCATTGAGCTTGCGGATCAAGTTGGCGGTAATCCCCATCGAAATCGGATCGAGGCCGGCGAACGGCTCGTCGTACATGATCAGCGACGGATCGAGCGCGATGGCTCGCGCCAGCGCCACGCGCCGCGCCATGCCGCCGGAAATCTCGGCCGGCTTCAGGTCGCGCGCGCCGCGCAGACCCACGGCGTTGAGCTTCATCAGCACCAGGTCGCGGATCATCGTTTCGGGCAGACGCGTATGCTCGCGCAACGGAAACGCCACATTGTCGAATACCGTCATGTCGGTAAACAGCGCGCCGAACTGAAACAGCATGCCCATGCGGCGGCGCAGGGCATACAGCCCGTCCCGATCGAGCCCGCCGATGTCGCGGCCCTCGAACGCCACGGCCCCGCTGTTCGCGTGCACCAGGCCGCCGATCAGTTTCAGGACGGTGGTCTTGCCACAGCCGGAACCGCCCATTACCGCTACCACCTTGCCGCGGCCAAACCGCATGTTCAAGCCGGAAAGCACGAGCCGCTCGTTATAACCAAAGCTGACGTCGCGCAATTCGAGCAAATTTTCGGAAGCTGGGATAGGCACGTTGTCGGATTCTATAGTGCAGCGCAAAACGGCAATTATAGGGGGGAATGCGCTTCCATGCGCCGAACGGCGGCGCGCCCGATTCAAGGGTGAAACACTTTTGGAGAGCCTGCCAGCTGAATCGCCCGGGCAAGGCATGGCGCGCCGCCCCGCGCCCGCCTTGGCCGGACCGGCGCACAGACCGTCAACCGGACGAACGCGATATTGTTGCGAAATTGCTACAATATGCCGAAGTTCGCAATACAGTATTGATCCACATGACAATACGGCCGGCTTTCCGATGTTTGGGCGAATCCCCAAAAAGATGCCCTAAGCGAGTGCCCTAATCGCGATTCGCAAAGGTCGCCTGGAGTCCGTTGACCGCGCGCTCCGGATCTGCCGCTTCGGTGACGGCCCGCACGACGGCCGCACTGCCGACGCCGGTCGCCAGCACGTCCGCCAGGTTTCCCGCATCGATCCCGCCAATGGCCACGAGCGGGTAATGCGGCTGAATCAGACGGACGAATCGCGCCAGCTTGGCCAGCCCCTGGGGGGCCGTGGCGATCACCTTGGTGGTCGTCGGAAATACGGCGCCAACCGCCAGGTAGCTCGGCATGAAATGGTGTGCCGCGAGGATTTCATAGTAGCCGTGGGTGCTGATGCCGAGCCGCATGCCGGACGCGTGCAGCGCCGCCACGTCGTCCGCCGAGAGCGCCTCCATGTCTTCCTGCCCGAGATGCACCCCGTAGGCCCGCGCTTGCGCCGCCTGGCGCCAGTGGTCGTTGATGAAATATTGGCCGCCCGCACGTAACCCGGCCTCGACCGTTCGCGCGATTTGCGCCACGAGACCGGGGGTTGCGCCGTCTTTGATACGCAACTGCGCCGTCCTCACCCCATAGTCGGCCATCCGCTCGCACCATCCGGCATCGGGCAGCACCGGGTACAGGCCGAGTGCCGGGGCACAGCCCGGAAAGCGCCCCGGGCCCGGCTTGAGTCCGGTCACGCGCGGGAACGTCTGCAGCTTGACGGGCCAGTCGCCCAAGCCGTTGCCGGGTTCGGCGTGGCTGCCATCGCTGCGCCACGCGCGGCCCAACGCCAACGCATCCTGGGCGGCAAACCCGCAGTCGAGGAACGCCGCCATCGCCGGGAGAAAGGCCGGATCGCCGGCGCCCGCCAGGCGGTACACCACGCCATCGAGATGCAATTCGTCGGCCACTTCACCGCCCTCGGCGGGACGCGAAAGCAGCACGGCCGCCCCCGCTTCACACCACGCCGCGACCTGCGCGCGCGCATCGGCCCCTTCGGGGACGCTCGGCGGCCAGATCAAATCGCCCTTGCCGGCGCGCACCGGCATACCGGCATGCACGCGCCATGCGGGTGCTTCGGCAGCATCCGGCCAAGGGGCGAGCCGGGCGCGAATCGCCTCGGCCTCGGCCTGCCTTGCGCGCGAAACATCATCGCCGGCCGGCGCAAAGGTGACATTCGCCAACGCCTTGCGCGCTGCGTCAGGCGATACGGCGCCAAAGGTGGATGCGGCGGCCGGGTTCACGCGCCCGCCTGATGCCAGAACGGCACACCCACGACTGGCGTGCTTGCCTGGGCACTGTCGCGCTCGGCCATCGGACCGGCCAGCCACGCCGCACGTCCGGCACGAATTGCAGCGGCGAATGCGCCGGCCATCTCCACCGGCTGGGCCGACTGCGCCACGGCGGTGTTGAGCAGCACGCCGTCGAACCCCCACTCCATCACCTGACACGCATGCGACGGCAGGCCGAGACCCGCATCGACGATCAAGGGCGTGTCGGGCAGGCGATCGCGCAACAGGCGCAGGCCGTAGGGATTGATGACGCCCTTGCCGGTGCCGATCGGCGCGCCCCACGGCATCAGCGCCTGACAGCCGACGTCGAGCAGGCGGCGGCACAGCACCAGGTCTTCGGTGCAATACGGCAGCACCTTGAAGCCGGCCTGGATCAGCTGCTCGGCCGCGGCCACCAGGCCAAACGGATCGGGCTGCAGCGTGTAGTCGTCGCCGATCAGTTCCAGCTTGATCCAGTCCGTTTCGAACACTTCGCGCGCCATATGCGCCGTAGTCACGGCTTCCTGCACGGAATGGCAGCCGGCGGTGTTCGGCAACACGGGCACGTCGAGACGGCGCAGCGTGTCCCAGAAATGGCCGCCCGTCGACTGCGCGTCCTGGCCCGACAGCTGCCGGCGAAGCGCCACGGTCACCATGCCCGGACGCGCCGCGTCGATCGCATCGCCCAGTGTCTGCAACGACGGATACCGCGCCGTGCCAAGCAGGAAGCGGCTTGCGAAGCGGGTGTCGTAGAGCGTGAATGCGTCGCGCGGGCCGTTCACGCCAAAACTGCCGGCGGCATCGGCATGCGATCCCGTGTTCGGGTTCGTCTTTTGCATCGTTTGCGCGCTCATTTCAGCCTCCCGCGACCGGTTGCACAACGTCGATCTTGTCACCCTGGGCGAGTGCGTGCGCGGCATATTGGCTCTTCGGCACGAACAGCCCATTGATGGCCGCCGCGAACGGCGGTTTGGCGCCGTAGGCGCTCAGCGCCTCGGCGAGCGTAGCCGAATCGGCTACGGTCAGGGTGTCTTGATTGATCTGGATGTCCATCGTCTTGCTCATGCCTCCGTCTGACGGAACAGGTCCGGCCACGGCCGTCCTGCTCTCCATGTGTCCCAATCCAGCGTGCGCCCGGCGGTCGCGCCGCCCAGCAGCGCCTGCGCCAGCGCGCACGCTTCGCCCGTCACCGCCGGGGCCAGCAGGTAGCCGTGGCGGTACAGGCCGTTCACGCGCAGCGTACGCTTGCCGTCCCACTGCACGCGCGGCAGATGGTCCGGCAGCGCTGGCCGGCAGTTGACGTTCAATTCGAGGATGCGCGCCTCGCCGAACGCCGGATGCAGCGAAAAGGCCGCCGACAGCAACTCGAGTGCTGAACGTACAGTCATCGGCGACATGTCCTCCGACTCGAGTTCCGTGGCCCCGATCACGTACAGGTCGTTTTCTTTCGGCGCGATGTAGATCGGGTAGCGCGGATGCAGCAGCCGCACCGGCCGGCGTAGCCCGATGCCCGGCGCATGAATCCGCACCACTTCGCCGCGCACGCCGCGCAACGACGGCATCACGGGACGCGCCCCGAGCCCCCGGCAATCGATGACGAGCCCGGCGTCGGGCACATTCCCCTCGTCGATCGCGGTATGCCAATGCAGCTCGGCACCGGCCTTCTGCAGCCCGGCCCCGAGCGACTTCAGCAGTTGACGGTTATCGAGTTGCCCTTCGTTCGGCAACAGCCAGCCTTCCTGGAAGCGTCCGGCCAACGCCGGTTCCACGTTGCCCAGTTGTTGGCCGGACAAGCGTTCGACTCCGCCACGCAGCAGTTCCGGGGGCGCGTTCGCGCGCATGCGGCGGTCGAACATGACCGCCTCGGAACGATCCGGCTGATGCCAGACGACGAGCGTGCCGTTGCGTTGAAAGAAGACCGGATCGGGCAGCCCCTCGAGGAGGAACGGCCATTGCTCGAGCCCGGCAGCCCCCATGGCGACGATACTTGGCTCGGCGACGGCGGCTTCGGCCAGCGGCGCGAGCATCGCGGCGGCGACCCAGCCGGCGGCGGCCGAACCGTCGGCGCCGCCGCGCTCGTAAAGCGCGACGCGCAGCCCCGCGCGCACGAGTTGCCACGCGACGAGGCGGCCCGACAGCCCGCCGCCGAGAATGGCGACGTCCGGACGGGACGCGTTGGCGCTATGAAGTTCGAGGGATTGCATGGGGAACCTTTATGCCTGTTCGCAAAAAGGACGAAACGGTGATGGCCACCTTACCCCATTGGAGGAGTCGGAAACTTCCCACGCCGGTATTACCCGGGTCGGGTGCAAAGGGTCTCTCTCAGCCCCGCGCGGCGTGTCTGCCGACACCGCTTCGCACGAAGCACCCCTGTTTCGCCCGGAGTCATTACAACATAAACGCCGTTGGGCGTGCAATACGGACGGGGCCCGCATCGCAGTGCACAAACGTCCCGTTTTTCAATGTTTCCCTTATTGCGGGCGCTTGCGTCCTGCCGGGCATGTAACACGTGGTAAACGACAAACGCTGACATTTCCCGTCCGGGAAACCCATAATGCAACGCAGCATCGCCGCGCCGGTCCAACGGATCGTTGCGCCATTGTCCCGCGAACATCGGGGCCATGGTTCACAATGCGCTGTGAAGTCTGCCCCCCGCCCGTTCGCGGGCTTGCCTGTCGTCTCCAAGCACACTATGGCTCGTTCCTACCCGACCACCTGGCAGCTGATCCGCCCGTACTGGGTCTCCGAACAACGCTGGCAAGGCCGCGGCCTGCTGGCGCTCGTGATCGCGCTGAACCTCGGCATCGTCTTTATCAACGTCCGCATCAACGCGTGGAACACCAACTTCTATAACGCGCTCGAGAATCGGAACTGGCCTGTGTTCAAGTCATCGATCATCGAATTCACGATTCTCGCGTTCACGTTCGTCTTCCTTGCGACGTTCCGCATCTACTTCCGGCAGATGCTGGAAATCAAGTGGCGGCAGTGGCTCACCGACGTGAACCTGCGCAAATGGTTCGCGCGCCGCGCGTACTACCGCATCGAGCGCGATCACCTTGCGGACAACCCCGACCAGCGGATTTCCGAGGATCTGCGCTCGTTGACATCGACCTCGCTCGCGCTGTCTGTCGATTTGTTGTCGACGTTCGTCACGCTGCTGTCGTTCGTCACCATTCTCTGGACGCTCTCGGGCGCCGTGTCGTTCACGCTTGACGGCATGGGCGTGACAATCCCCGGCTATATGGTGTGGGTCGCCGCGGTGTACGCCATCGTCGGCTCGTTCATCATCTTTCGCGTCGGCCGGCCGCTCGTTGGCTTGAGCTATCGCCAGCAACAGGTCGAAGCCGATTTCCGTTTCCTGCTTGTGCGATTGCGCGAGAGCGCGGAGCAAGTCGCGCTGTACCGCGGCGAAGATGCGGAGCGTCACCGTTTGTGGGGCGCGTTCGACATGGTGCGCGAGAACTGGTGGAACATCATGCGCTACACGAAGCGGCTGATGCTGTCCAACTCCGTATATACGCAGGCGGCGATCATCTTCCCGCTGGTGGCTGCCGCGCCCCGTTATTTCGCCGGCGCCTTTACGTTCGGTGTGTTGATGCGCGTGACGGACGCCTTCGGCCAGGTCAGCGAGGCGTTCTCGTGGTTCATCAACAGTTTCGCGACGCTGGCGGAATGGAAGGCGACGGTCAACCGGCTGCGCGAATTCACGCGCGTCGTCGAAGCGCCGCCGGTGGATGGCGGCATCGTGCGCGAGACGGGTCACGCCCTCGCCACGAACAACCTGCGGCTGTCGTTGCCGGATGGTGCGCCCTTGTCTTCGGTGGGCTCGATGATCATTCCGGCCGGTGCGCGATGGCTGATTCGCGGGCCGTCCGGATGCGGCAAGAGCACGTTGCTGCGGGCGATGGCCGGGCTTTGGCCCTTCGGCAGCGGCCGTATCCGCGTGCCCGCCGATGCACGGCTGCTGTTCCTGCCGCAACAAAGCTATCTGCCGATCGGTTCGCTGAAAATGGCGCTGGCGTATCCGTCGGAGCCCGAGGCTTTCGATGACGCCGCCTGTCTCGACGTGCTTGACGCCGTGCGCCTCGCCCCGTATGCCTCGCAACTTCACACCGAGGCGCATTGGGCGCGACGGCTCTCCGGCGGCGAGCAACAACGGCTCGCGGCGGCGCGCGCGTTGCTGCAACAGCCGGATTACCTGTTCCTCGACGAAGCCACGAGCGCACTCGATACGGAGACCGAACAGCACATCTACGAAACGCTGCGCGACCGGCTGCCCAGGTCGACGATCGTCAGCGTCGCCCATCGCGAGACGCTGGCGGCTTTTCATGACCACACGGTCACGTTGGGCAAGACAGCCATCGCCGACGAAGCGGATCTGGTCGCCGTTCCGAATTAAATAACTTCAGAATCAAGAAACACGCGGCAAGGTGCTGACGACCGCCGAGGCCGCCCAGGGCTGATGCCCCCCGCTTACGCCAGCCAAGGAAGTCCGCAAGCGCCGGACAAAAAAACCGCCCGGAACGTTGCCGTCCGGGCGGTTCTCCGTGGTGTGGCAGCCTACCGCCGCACCCTCCTCCTCTCAACCTGTCCTCACTCGACGATCAGCGCGGCAGCTCCGAGTGTCCCATCAGGAACGCGTCGACCGTGCGTGCGCACTGACGGCCTTCGCGGATCGCCCATACCACGAGCGATTGACCGCGCCGCACGTCGCCGGCGGCGAAGACCTTCGGTACGCTGGTTGCGTAAGCGCGGTCGCCTTCCGTGGCGGCGCGCGCATTGCCGCGTGCGTCCTTCTCGACACCGAAGGCATCGAGCATCGTCTGGATCGGCGAAACGAAACCCATGGCCAGCAGTACCAGGTCAGCCTTGAGCTCGAACTCCGAGCCCGGCACTTCCTGCATCTTGCCATCCTTCCATTCGACGCGCACGGCGATCAGCTTCTCAACTTTGCCGTTCTTGCCTTCCAGACGCTTCGTGGCGACCGCCCAATCGCGCTCGCAACCTTCGTCATGGCTCGACGAGGTGCGCAGCTTGATCGGCCAGTACGGCCAGACCATCGGCTTGTTCTCTTCTTCGGGCGGCTGCGGCAGCAGCTCGAACTGCGTGATGCTCTTCGCGCCATGGCGGTTCGACGTGCCCACGCAATCCGACCCCGTGTCGCCGCCACCGATCACGATGACGTGCTTGCCCGTCGCGAGCATCTGGTTCGGCAGCTTGTCGCCGGCGTTGACCTTGTTCTGCTGCGGCAGGAATTCCATCGCGTAATGGACGCCTGCGAGCTCGCGGCCCGGCACCGGCAGGTCGCGCGGCTGCTCGGCGCCACCGGCGAGCACCACGGCGTCGAATTGCGCCTGAAGCTGCTCCGGCGAGATTGTCTCTTTCGAGAAGTTGTTGATGAACGCGTCGGGCGCTTCGCGGCCGATGTAGACACCGGTGCGGAACGTCACGCCTTCGGCTTCCATCTGGCGCATGCGGCGGTCGATCAGCCACTTCTCCAGCTTGAAGTCGGGAATGCCATAACGCAGCAGGCCGCCGACACGATCGTTCTTCTCGAACACGGTCACGTCATGACCGGCGCGCGCCAGTTGCTGGGCGACCGCCATGCCGGCAGGGCCCGAACCGACGACGGCGACCGTCTTGCCGGTCTTGTGCTTCGGCAATTGCGGCTCGACCCAACCCTCGCTCCAGGCCTTGTCGATGATCGCATGTTCGATCGACTTGATGCCGACCGCGTCGCTGTTGATGTTCAGCGTGCACGCCGCTTCGCAGGGCGCCGGGCAGATGCGGCCCGTAAACTCGGGAAAGTTGTTGGTCGAGTGCAGCACCTGGATCGCCGTCTTCCAGTCCTGGCGATACACCAGGTCGTTGAAGTCGGGAATGATGTTGTTCACCGGGCAACCGTTGTTGCAGAACGGAATGCCGCAGTCCATGCAGCGTGCGCCTTGCAGCTTGGCCTGTTCGTCCGACAATGCGAGCACGAACTCCTTGTAATGCTTGACGCGTGCGAGCGGCGCTTCGTAGGACTCATGCTGGCGCTCGAATTCGAGAAAACCTGTGACCTTGCCCATGTCTCTTCTATCGATAGATTCGTATTAACTCATGTCTGAGCCGGCGCGGCCGGCGCCGGGGCCCTCACCCCGTCGCCGCGCCGCGCTTGCGGTCTCAGGCCGCCAGTGCTTGCTTTTGCGTGGATTTCGCCATGTCGCCCAGGGCCCGCTTGTACTCGTTCGGGAACACCTTGACGAATTTGCGGCGTGCGCTGTCCCAGTCTTCGAGCAACGCCTTCGCGCGCGACGAACCGGTGTACTGGAAGTGGCGCTCGATCAGGTCGCGCAGCAAGGCTTCGTCGGTCTGGCCGCGATGCCACAGGCCCGTATCGACCGTGCGCTCCTGCTCGCCGTGCGGCAGCACCGGATCCAGCGCGACCATCGCCGTGTTGCACTTGGCGTTGAACGTGCCGTCTGCGTCATAGACATAGGCGACGCCGCCCGACATGCCGGCGGAGAAGTTGCGGCCCGTCTCGCCGAGCACGACCACCGTGCCGCCCGTCATGTATTCGCAGCCGTGATCGCCCGTGCCTTCCACGACCGCCGTGGCGCCCGAGTTGCGCACGCAGAAGCGTTCGCCGGCCACGCCGTTGAAGAACGCTTCGCCTTCGATCGCGCCGATCATCACCGTATTGCCGACGATGATGTTGTCTTCGGCGTCGCCGCGGAAATCGTTGGTCGGACGCACGATGATGCGGCCGCCGGACAGCCCCTTGCCAACGTAGTCGTTACCGTCGCCGACCAGATCGAGCGTGATGCCCTTCGCGAGGAACGCACCGAAGCTCTGGCCGGCCGTGCCCTTCAACTGAACGTGAATCGTGTCGTCCGGCAGACCGTCGTGACCGTAGCGCTTGGCGACTTCGCCCGACAGCATCGCGCCGACCGTACGGTTACGGTTGCGCACCGGCTGGATGAACGACACGTGTTCGCCCTTTTCCAGCGCCGGCAGCGCCTTCTCGATCAACGTGTGGTCGAGCGCATGCGACAGACCGTGATCCTGATTCTCCACGTGCAGGCGCGGCACCGCGTCTTCGACTTCCGGCAGATGGAAAATGCGCGAGAAGTCGAGGCCCTTGGCCTTCCAGTGATCGACACCCGACTTCGTGTTCAGAAGGTCCGCGCGGCCGATCAGGTCGTCGAACTTCGAGATGCCGAGTTGCGCCATGATTTCACGCACTTCTTCGGCCACGAAGAAGAAGTAATTGACGACGTGTTCCGGCTTGCCCTGGAATTTCTTGCGCAGCACCGGATCTTGCGTCGCGACGCCGACCGGGCAGGTGTTCAGATGGCACTTGCGCATCATGATGCAGCCCTCGACGACGAGCGGCGCGGTCGCGAAACCGAACTCGTCCGCACCAAGCAGTGCGCCGATCACGACGTCGCGGCCCGTTTTCATCTGGCCGTCGGCCTGCACGCGGATACGGCCGCGCAGACGGTTCAGCACCAGCGTCTGTTGCGTTTCGGCGAGACCCAGCTCCCACGGCGAACCGGCGTACTTGACCGACGACAGCGGCGAAGCGCCCGTGCCGCCGTCATGACCGGCGATCACGACGTGATCGGCCTTGGCCTTGGCGACACCGGCGGCAACCGTGCCGACGCCGACTTCCGACACCAACTTGACCGAAATCGACGACGCGCTGTTGACGTTCTTCAGATCGTGGATCAGCTGCGCCAGATCTTCGATCGAGTAGATGTCGTGGTGCGGCGGCGGCGAGATCAAGCCGACACCCGGCACGGCGTAACGCAGCTTGCCAATGTATTCCGTGACCTTGTGGCCGGGCAACTGACCGCCCTCGCCGGGCTTCGCGCCTTGCGCCATCTTGATCTGGATCTGGTCGGCCGACACGAGGTAATCGGCGGTCACGCCGAACCGGCCCGAGGCGACCTGCTTGATCTTCGAACGCAGCGAATCGCCTTCCTGCAGTTCGATGTCCGCTTCGATCACATCTTCACCGACGATGCCCGCGAGCGTCTCGCCCTTCTTGATGGGAATGCCCTTGAGTTCGTTGCGGTAACGGCGTGCGTCTTCGCCGCCCTCACCGGTATTCGACTTGCCGCCGATCCGGTTCATGGCGACGGCCAGCGTGGCGTGCGCTTCGGTCGAGATCGAGCCGAGCGACATCGCGCCGGTGGCGAAACGCTTGACGATTTCCTTCGCCGATTCCACCTGGTCCAGCGCAATCGCGCGCTGCGGATCAACGCGGAACTCGAACAGACCGCGCAGCGTCATCTGGCGCTTGCTCTGGTCGTTGATGAGGTTCGCGTATTCCTTGTACGTCTGGTACGAATTCGAACGGGTCGAGTGTTGCAGCTTCGCAATCGCGTCCGGCGTCCACATATGGTCTTCGCCGCGGATGCGATACGCATATTCGCCGCCGGTGTCGAGCATGTTCGAGAGCACCGGATCGTCGCCGAAGGCGTCGCGATGCAGACGCACCGCTTCCTCGGCCACTTCGAAGATGCCGATGCCGCCGACGTTCGACGCCGTGCCCTGGAAGTACTTGTTGACCAGTTCAGGCGACAGGCCGATGGCTTCGAAGATCTGCGCGCCCGTGTACGACATGTACGTCGAGATGCCCATCTTCGACATGACCTTGTGCAGGCCCTTGCCGACCGCCTTCACGAAATGCTTGACCGCCTTTTCCGGGCTCAGGTCGCCGCCCTGCTTCTTGGCGATCGACGCCAGCGTTTCCATGGCGAGGTACGGATGCACCGCTTCCGCGCCGTAACCGGCCAGCAGCGCGAAATGATGCACTTCACGCGCCGAACCCGTCTCGACGACGAGACCCGTGCTCGTGCGCAGCCCTTGCGCCACCAGATGCTGGTGAACGGCCGATGTGGCGAGCAGTGCCGGGATCGCGACCTGATCGCGGTTGGTCAGGCGATCCGAGACGATCAGGATGTTGTAGCCCGACTTGACCGCATCGATGGCTTCGGCGCACAACGAGGCCAGACGCGCCTCGATGCCTTCCTTGCCCCAGGCGGCCGGATAGCAGATGTTCAGTTCGTACGAACGGAATTTGCCGCCCGTGTACTTGTCGATGTGACGGATCTTGGCGATGTCCTTGAAGTCCAGCACGGGCTGGGACACTTCGAGACGCATCGGCGGGTTGATGTTGTTCGTATCGAGCAGGTTCGGCTTCGGGCCGATGAACGAGACAAGCGACATCACCAGGTTTTCGCGGATCGGATCGATCGGCGGGTTCGTGACCTGCGCGAACAACTGACGGAAGTAATGATAGAGCGTCTTGTTCTTGTTGCTCATGACGGCCAGTGGGCTATCGTTGCCCATCGAGCCGACCGCCTCTTCGCCGGCGATCGCCATCGGCGTCATCAGCATCTTCACTTCTTCCTGCGTGTAGCCGAACGCCTGCTGCAGGTCGAGCAGCGGCGTGGCCGTGTCGTGATGCGCGACGACTTCCTCGACCTTCGGCTCGATTTCATCGAGCTTGATGCGCACGGCATCGATCCAGCTCTTGTACGGCTTGGCGTTGGCGAGGTTGTCCTTCAGTTCCTTGTCGTCGATGATGCGGCCCTGTTCCATGTCGATCAGGAACATCTTGCCCGGCTGAAGACGCCACTTCTTGACGATCTTCGACTCCGGCACCGGCAGGACGCCGGATTCCGAGGCCAGGATGACCATGTCGTCGTCGGTGATGCAATAACGTGCCGGACGCAGACCGTTACGGTCGAGCGTCGCGCCGATCTGGCGGCCGTCGGTGAACGCGATTGCCGCGGGGCCGTCCCACGGCTCCATCATCGCGGCGTGGTATTCGTAGAACGCGCGGCGGTTGTCGTCCATCAGCGTGTGCTGCTCCCAGGCTTCCGGGATCATCATCATCACGGCGTGCACGAGCGGGTAGCCAGCCATCGTCAACAGTTCGAGACAGTTATCGAACGACGCAGTGTCCGACTGGCCCGGATAGATCAGCGGCCACAGCTTTTGAAGATCGGTGCCGAGCACGGCCGACGAGATCGCGCCGGTACGTGCATTGAGCCAGTTGACGTTGCCCTTGACCGTGTTGATTTCGCCGTTGTGGGCGACCATGCGGTACGGGTGGGCGAGTTCCCAGGCCGGGAACGTGTTCGTGGAGAAGCGCTGGTGCACGAGCGCCAGCGCCGAGACCGTGCGGGCGTCGGACAGGTCGCGGTAGTAGCGGCCAACCTGATCGCACAGCAGCAGGCCCTTGTATACGATGGTACGCGCCGACATCGACGGCACGAAGTATTCCTTGCCGTGCTTGAGCTTGAGGGCCTGGATGCGGTGGCTTGCCGTCTTGCGGATGACGTACAGCTTGCGCTCGAGCGCGTCCGTCACCATGATGTCCTGGCCGCGGCCGATGAAGATCTGGCGGATGACCGGCTCGGTTGCCTTCACCGCGGGTGACATCGGCATGTCGTGGTCGATGGCGACATCGCGCCAGCCGAGCACGACCTGGCCTTCCGCCTTGACCGTACGCTCGAGTTCCTGCTCGCACGCAAGGCGCGACGCATGCTCCTTCGGCAGGAAGATCATGCCGACGCCATATTCGCCGGCCGGCGGCAGGGTCACGCCCTGCTTGGCCATTTCTTCGCGGTAGAACTGATCGGGGATCTGCAGCAGGATGCCTGCGCCGTCGCCCATCAAAGGATCGGCGCCAACGGCGCCGCGGTGATCGAGATTCTCGAGGATCTTCAGACCCTGCTCGACGATGGCGTGGCTCTTGATGCCCTTGATATGGGCGACGAAACCGACGCCGCACGCATCGTGTTCGTTGCTCGGGTCATACATGCCCTGCGCCTCGGGCGCACCAAACACCTCGCCCGACAGTTGCGTGTCTGCCGTTGCCATCGGTTGCTGTTTCATTTCCACGAGTTACACCGTCTTTAGGCGAGGCCGCCAGCGAAAACGCCGCTGACAGCCGGGTTAAGTGGGGTTGCCGGACACAGGCGCCTGCCCGCGTCGAACACCGGACCGTACGCTGGATCGCTCTGCGGATCACTCATCAGTACGCACCGGGGCCCGTCCGACGCACGCGCACGCTATTTTGCGCATCGCACCATCGACCGAAGTTTGGAATATACGCGATGGTTTTCAGAATTACAAAGACTTTAATTAGGGTCAGACACCAATTAAAAACAGCACCAAAAGGAGGCCCTCATTAATTAGGGTCGGATTATTTTGGGGCATGTTTCCAGGTCGGCTTTCCTCCACTGTAACAACGGGTTACCTACGAATCCAGCGTCTGGCCGCAACCGGCCGGCGTCATGATCAGGATGACGACGCGGGAGTTCGGCGCGGGCGTCCGCGCGTCAACGGGCTGATCCGGCGGTTGGCCGCGAGGGTCATCCGCGCCTGATATTCGGGGCTGCCGAGCAACCACCCCTTTTGCGTAGCTGTACGCAATGCGTCGAGATCGGCGGCGGAAATCGGCTGCGCGAACGCCTCTGCGTAGCTGCGCTGCCGTTCGAACGGCGTGTTGCCGAGCGCCCAATAAAGGGCATGGTCGGTGACAAGACTATCCACCGTCACACCGACGTGGTGGTTGTAGCTCGACCAGAGAAAATTCCCGGGCGCGTCGGTCAGCCCGGTGCGCACCGGATTGAGTTCGATATACCGGCTGCACAACAGCAGATACCGCTCGGCCTCGATGACGGTCGCACGGTAGCGTCCTTCCCAAAGCGTGCCCGTGCGCTGGTGGCGGCGGTTGAAGTACAGCACGTAGTGACGGCCGACCGATTGCAGCGTCGCCGGCAGGCTGCGTTCGTCCGCAGGCGTTGCCAGCAAATGCAGATGGTTCGGCATCAGGGCATACGCGTGGATCGCGAGCCCGTGCGCGCGCGCCGCCTCTCGCAGGCGGTCGTGAAAAGTGCGACGGTCTTCGTCGTCGGCAAAAATCGCTTGCCGGTTATTACCGCGCAGAATCACATGCTGCGGCTGACGGGGAATGAAAAGACGCGGTAGTCGGGCCATGCGAACGAAGATGAACCTTTAAAACTGAACATTTCACTTTTCGAGGCAATTCAGCCAATCGAAAAGCCTTTAAATACGGACACCTAGCGTATTTAGCCACATTCGTACAAAAGCTCTAGAGTCGCGTGTTGCGTTGCCGGAACGCAAGCGCATAATGCTCCGAAAAATCAAACTAATAATCTTGGGAGGATGGACAATGACAACTCGGACTTTATCGTCCGTGGCGCGCCTTTGCGCGCTCGGCCTTTGCACCTTCACTGCGACCGGCGCGTTCGCCCAGCATGCAGGCGACAGCGTCATCAGTACCGGCTGGTTCCATATTGCGCCGCAGGACTCCAGCAAGCCGATGACGACGCACGTCAATCAGGACTTTATCAATCCGCTGATTATCCCGCCGAGCTTCACATCACCGGGCTCGGGCGCGAAGGTGAGCAACTCCGATACGCTCGGCCTGGTGTTTACCCACTTCCTGACCGACAACATCGCCATGCAGACGGTCGCCGGCGTGCCCGCGAAGTTCAAGCTCAATGGCCAGGGCGTCATCGCCCCGCCAGGCATCGCCGGCGCGCTGACCAGTATCGACCTCGGCGCGCCCGCGAACAATCCGATCGTGCAAAGCGTGCGCCAATGGAGCCCGGCGCTCGTCTTTCAGTACTATTTCCGCGACGCCGACGCCAGTCTTCGCCCGTTTCTCGGTCTCGGCGTCAGCTATACGTTCTTCACGGACGTTAAGCTGAATCCGAACTTCGAAGCGCAATTGAACCGCAATTTTGGCGACGTGCTTGCCTCGACCTCCGGCCACAACGGCCCCACGCGCGTGGAAGCGAAATCGTCGTCGTCATGGCAGCCGGTGCTCAACGCCGGCGTCGGCTACACGTTCGACAAGCACTGGATTGCAACCGCATCGGTCTCCTACGTGCCGCTGAAGACCACGGCGAACATCAAAATCAAGGCGGCTGACGGCACTGTCCTGTCCTCGTCGGACGCGGAGATTAGGCTTAATCCGATTGTGACGTTCGTTTCGCTCGGCTACAAGTTCTAAAGCCAGCACGCGGGACTGCCCCCCCCCGGCGGCACGGCAATCCGCCCGAAACGCGCGGCCATAGGGCCGCGCGTTTTATTTTGTCCACACCTTTTTTCCCTTAGGGGACCTGTGCGACGATGCAGGAAAACAACAACTTTAGAGCCCAACCTCCATACTGACGCTACCTCGGCCTTCAACCGGTCGGCATAATGGCTTGGAATTTCAAGTTTCGGAATTCTCGACAACAAAGAATCTTGAGCAGGAGACAACTCAATGAAGTTGAAGTATCTGACCATCGCCGCTCTGGCCATGCTGACGGCATCGGGCACCGCACTCGCACAAAAGGCAGGTGATAACGTCGTCAACGTGGGGTGGTTCCACTTCACGCCGCAAGATTCCAGCGATCCGCTGCAGATTACCGGCAGCACGATTCTGCCGCCGGCCTTCCAGGGGGCCGTGAACCAGCGTCTGCAAAACTCCGGCGCCAGGGTCGACGATGCGGATACCGCCGGCCTCACATTCATGCACTTCTTTACCGACAACATCTCTGCGGAAGTGGTGCTCGGCGTTGCGCCGAAGTTCAACCTGACGGGTACCGGCGCGCTTACCGCCCCCGATGGCCAGCCGCTGGCGTCCGCCACGCAGTGGAGCCCGGCCGTGCTGGTGAAATACTATTTTGGGCAGGCAGCCGACACGTGGCGTCCGTTCGTGGGCTTGGGCGCGAGCTACTTCTTTTACTCGAACATCAACATCCATTCGAACCTGCAGGCGATGGCAGCCCAGTCCTTGGGCGGCGGCCAGCCGACGGCATTTACGACGGCCAAGCTGAAGAATTCGTGGGCGCCGGTGTTCAATGCAGGTATCAACTACAACATCGACAAGCACTGGAGCATGGCTTTCTCCGTGTCGTACGTCCCGGTGAGCACCACCGCCACACTGACCACGTCGCTGCCCAACGGCGCCGCGACCGTCAGCCAATCCAAGGTGCGTCTGAACCCGGTCATCACGTTCCTGTCGCTGGGCTACACGTTCTAAGCGTCAGACACTTCCGACAGAAGGCGCCGCCGTGTGCGGCGCTTTTCTTTTGTGCTCGAAATACATGTAACTTTGACGACGCCTGAACGCCCGGCTGCTGTTACAGCACCGGCTCGATCGTGAACAGACGCCGATATTCCTTGATCGCGTAACGGTCGGTCATGCCGGCGATGTAATGCGAGATCCAGCGAGGCTGGTCCGCGGCATCGCCCGGCCGATACGATGGCGGCAGCAGGCGCGGATCGTCGAGAAATGCGGAAAACAACTCGCTGACAATGCGTCCGGCCTTGCCTGTCATGCGCATGACGACGTAGTGACGGTAGAGGTTGTCGAACAGGAAGCACTTGAGTTGCGTGGCGTCCTCCCGCATCTTCGCGCTGAACGCGACGAGCGGCCCAAGCAGGCGCACATCATCGGGCGAACTGGGCGACGCATCAGAAATATGCTGGCGTGTCGTGGCGATCAGGTCCACGATCAACGCGTTGATGATGCGTCGCGTGGTCTCATGTACCAGCCTGCGCCCGGTGATCCCCGGCCACGCGAGGCGCGCTTCATCGCAGAAGTGCCGCCACAGCGCCACCTCGTCGAGCTGTTCGAGCGTGAGCAGGCCGGAACGGAGACCGTCATCGATATCGTGATTGTTGTAGGCGATTTCGTCGGCGAGATTGGCGATCTGCGCCTCGATCCCCGGCTGATGTCCGCGCAGGAAACGCTGCCCCAACTCCCCGAGCTTGGTCGCGTTGGCCCGCGAGCAATGCTTCAGGATGCCCTCGCGGGTCTCGAAGCAGAGGTTCAGGCCATTGAATCCGCCGTAATGCTCTTCAAGCTCGTCGACCACCGTCAAGCTTTGCAGATTGTGCTCGAAACCGCCGTACTCGCGCATGCACGCGTTCAGCGCGTCCTGTCCCGCATGCCCGAACGGCGTATGGCCGAGGTCGTGCGCGAGCGATACCGCTTCGACGAGGTCTTCGTTAACCCGCAGGTTTCGGGCGATGGCACGTGCGATCTGCGCCACTTCGAGACTGTGCGTTAGCCGCGTGCGGAACAGATCCCCCTCGTGGTTCACGAAGACTTGCGTCTTGTACTCGAGGCGGCGAAATGCCGTCGAGTGGATAATCCTGTCGCGATCGCGCTGAAACTCGCTGCGCGTGGGCGGTTCAGGCTCAGGATATCGGCGCCCCCTGCTGTCAGCGGAGCGTGCCGCGAAAGGGGCCAGGGAAGCTTCGTAATCGATCATCGCCTGCGCCCCCGGTCCGCTAAACGCCCGCGCGCAGCGTCGCGCGCAAGTCGTCGTCGGGCACGCTCGTCATGAACGCTTGGCCAAGCCGGTTGAGCAGCACGAAGCGGATATCGCCGCCTTCGGCCTTTTTATCGACGCGCATGAGATCGACATAGCGATCCTCTCCGAGCGCCGGGCCCTTGACGGGCAACCGCGCGGCAGCCACCAGCGCACGCACGCGCGCGGTCAACGCCGGTTCGACAAAGCCGAGGCGAGCGGAGAGATCCGTTGCCATCACCATGCCGCAACCGACTGCCTCGCCGTGCAGCCACTCACCGTAACCGAGCCCGGCTTCGATGGCGTGGCCAAACGTATGGCCGAAATTGAGCGTGGCGCGCAGCCCCTGCTCACGTTCGTCGCTCGCCACCACGTGCGCCTTGATTTCGCACGAACGCTGGACAGCCCACGTCAGCGCCTGCGGGTCGCGAGCATTGAGCTTGTCGATGTTCGCCTCGATCCACGTGAAGAATTCGGCGTCGGCAATGGCGCCATGCTTGATGACCTCTGCGAGTCCCGCTGCCAGTTCGCGCTCCGGCAACGTCTGCAGGGTGCCGATATCCGCGAGCACAGCGCTGGGCTGCCAGAAGGCGCCGATCATGTTCTTGCCCAGGGGATGATTGATGCCCGTCTTCCCGCCCACCGAAGAATCGACTTGGGCAAGCAGCGTCGTCGGTACCTGAACGAACGGCACGCCACGCATATAGGACGCAGCCGCGAATCCGGTCATGTCGCCGACGACACCGCCGCCCAGCGCAACCAGCGTGGTCTTGCGATCGGCTTGTGCACCGAGCAGTTGATCGAAGATCAGGTTCAGCGTTTGCCAGTTCTTGTACGCCTCGCCGTCAGGCAGCGTGACGGTCACGACCTGCTTGCCCAGGCTCGCAAGCGACTGCGCGACGTGCTCGGCGTAGAGCGGCGCCACGGTCGTATTGGTGACAATGACCGCGTGGCGGCCACGGACATGTGGCGCAAACAGGTCGGCTTGCGCGAGCAGGCCGCTGCCGATGTGGATGGGGTAACCGCGTTCCCCGAGGTCGAGTTTTAGCGTGATCATGGGCGATATTATGCCGTGTTTGGGCGCCGCGGCCCGCCATCGCGCTGCCGCCGGGCCAGTCTCGCCGTTCAGCTGGATGCCGCCGACGGTTCGTCCACCGGCGCGGCAGGCGGCACGATGCCGGCGACTTCGAGCTGCATGAGTACCATGTTGACCAGCGCGGTGACGCTCGGCCGCCCCGTTTCGATCACGAACGTGGCGCATTCGCGATACAGCGGGTCGCGCTCCTGGAACAGTTGCTCGAGGCGTCCGCGCGGGTCAGCGGTCTGCAACAGGGGCCGATTCTTGTCCCGGCGCGTGCGCAGCCACAAATCGTGCGGGTTGGCACGCAAATACACGACCGTGCCGCGCTCCTTCAGGTATGCGCGATTCTCGGCGCGCAAGACAGCGCCGCCGCCCGTGGCGATCACCACGCCGCTGCGTTGCGTCAGCTCGTCGATCGTCTGCATTTCACGCAGACGAAAGCCGTCCTCGCCTTCGTGTTCGAAGATGATCGGGATACGGACACCGGTGCGGGCTTCGATTTCATGGTCGGAGTCGAAGAACGGCCGTCCCAGCCGGCGCGCAACGGCGCGGCCCACGGTCGTCTTTCCGGCGCCCATGAGACCGACGAAAAATACGTTTTCCAGCATAAATCGCTGCAAATTAGGTTCGATTTCAAGATCATACCGGGATATGTCACGCATGTGCGGACCACATCGGCGTCGCGGGCGCTCCGATCGTGTCCATGGCGACCGGCGAGCGGGCGGATTTTCGTACGGTTCCGGATCCTCCGGGACGCCGTTGGGGGCGCCTTCGCGCGTATCCGGCGCAGCATCGGCCGGGCGCCCGTCAAGGACGGCCGGCAACCGGTCGGCGCCCGCCCGGACAGGCCACGGAACGTCGGCGCCGGCGTCCGGAACGATGCTCGGGGTGAGAAACACCAACAATTCCGTACGCCGGTCGTTGGCCGACCGATTGCGGAACAAATTCCCGAGCAACGGCAGATCCCCGAGTCCGGGCACCTGCGCCGTCGCGCCGCGCCGCTCCTGCTGGTAAATGCCGCCAATTGCGACGGTGCCGCCACTTTCGACCTGAACCTGCGTTTTCACATGCTTCGTATCAATCGCGAAACCGTTGGCGGTTTCCTGGCCGACGCTGTCCTTGCTGACGTCGACATCGAGAATGACGCGGCCATCCGGCGTAATTTGCGGGGTGACTTCCAGGCGCAGGCTTGCCTTGCGAAACTGAACGGAAGACGTGTTCCGGCGCCCGCCACGCTGCGAATACGGCAATTCCGTACCCTGCTCGATGATGGCCTGCACCTTGTCGGCGGTCACCACCCGCGGGCGCGACACCACACGTCCGCGGCCCGCCGCCTCCAGCGCGGACAACTCGAATTGCAGCATGTGGCTTGCCGCGCGCCCGAACAGGGTGATCGCCAACGAGGGCGCCACAAAGCCGCTCAAATCGCCGGCCGGCAGCGCGATCCGGGCGGCCTGCCCGCCTGGGCGCGTGTCCCGGGAGGCGTCCGGCGAGGGGGCCGCAGCGCTGTCCGTCGATGCGGCATGGCCGGACGGACCCCGTTCTTCCCTGCTTTCGCTTCCCAGCCGCCCGGCCAGCCGGACGCCGAGGTTGCGGCTGAAGCGGTCGTCGGCTTCGACGATGCGCGCTTCGATCAGGACCTGCCGTACAGGAACATCGATGCGGGCAATCAGCGCAGCCACCTCGTCGAGTTTCTCTGGCAGGTCGGAAACGAACAGCTGGTTCGTCCGAGGATCCGCAATCAGGTTGCCGCGTGTCGACAGCAGGCGATGTCCTGCCTCCCCCATCAGGACTTTCCGTAAATCCGCCGCCCGTTGGTAATTGAGTGCGAATCGTTGGCTGGCGAGCGGCATCAACGCATCGCGTTTCGCCCGGGCTTCCAACTGTTGCCGCTCATCTGCCACCACGTCGGCACGCGGCGCGATCCATACGACCCCGTCCAACCGACGTTGCTCCAGACCGGCCGCGCGCACCAGCACGTCGAGCGCTTGTGCCGGCGCGAGACCGTCGAGTGAAATATCGAGTCGCCCTTTCACACGCTCGCCGATGACGAGGTTGGTCCCGGTCAGCTTCGCAAACGCCCGCAGGACATGGGGGATATCGGCACCGGCCACGTGCAGCGACACGGCGCCGGCCGGCGGCGACGGCATGCGCATCAACGCTGGCCATGACGTGCGATCCGTTGCCGCCGTGACTTCGCCCGTGCCTGTCAGGGCCAGCGCCCGGTCGCCGTAGTGCATCACCCCGAGCCAGCCGGACGCCGAGGGCGACGCATCACTCCCCTTCGCTGCCGTTGCCGCACGCTCGGCCGGGCGGCTGCGGATGCCCAGCGGCATCACGAACGGGTCCGTCATTTCAGACGGCACGTCTAGCGGCGGGCTGGATTCAGGAAGATCGGGCAACGTCGCCAAGTCATCCGTTGTACGTTGCGCCGTTTCATCCACGCTGCCCTCGTCGTCCGGCCGGTGCCGCGCATCGTTGCGCCAGGTATGGGTTGCCAACACCAGCGTCAGTTGCAGAACGTTTGACGCGGCACCGGGCGCCGAGTCCGGGATCCCCACGTGTGGTGGGGCTTCAAGCGTCAACTGTTCGATGGAAATGAGACGCGGCAGTCGCTCAACGGCCCCCAGGAACCGCACCACATCTGCGAATGCGCCTCGCAGGCGCCAACTTGCGCGATGGCGCGTGCCGTGGGGCGTCGACTTTTCACCTGCCGGTTGCACGGCATCGAACGCGAGTCCGTAGTGCCCTGCGAGTCCGTCGACATCCGCGAGCCAAGCCTGAGGCGATGGGATGTCGTCGACGCTTGCCGCCGGCAACCGCGCATTCAGCGCCGCCGCGGCCGCCATCCCTTCCCGATCAAGCGCCCGCAGTTGCGGCAAATCGGCCACGCGTACCGCGTCTGCCTCGCGCGCCTGACGCCATTCCGCCTCCTTCTGGACCAGCGCCGCCCGCGCTGGCGAACGGACCACATGCCACGCCCCGTACCCGAGAAACGCAGACATCGCGACGACCAACATCGACAACCCCGCATGCCAAGGTCGAGGCCACTCTTCCGGCGACATTGCCCGGAAAGTGTTGAAAAATGCAGTCAGCAGCGATAGCAGGCGCCGACGCACCGCCGTCGTTGCGGTCCCGTCCCGGGGCGAGCCGCTCCCCGAATGGTCGGCGCTCATGCGGCGCCCCCGACGTCCTGATCGGGGTTCTGTGCTCCGTCGTGCACGGCGTCAAGTTTCAGCGTGAACCGACGAATGCCTTGTAAGCGGGACATCCCGCCTGCACTGCCCGCTGACACTGGCGTCATGCGCATATCGACAACCGTAACGCGCCGGACCCACGGCAGGGTGCGCAGCGCGCGCTGATACTCCTTGACGCGCGCCTGCGCAGACGTGACGCCTTCCACGCGCAGTTCACCGGGATGCCCGGAAATTTGGTCGAGACGCATGCCGAACGGCACAAGTTTCGCGAGATCAATCAGTGCGGCGGGCGATTTCCAACGCTGTTCGTGAATCGCAATGGCCGCCAACCGGTGCGACCGCGCTTGAGCCAGCCTCCGTGTCAGCGCCTCCCATTCGCGCAGATCCTCCTGCATGGCATGGCTGATCACGCCGGCCGCCTTCACGCGGGACGCTCGCGCCGTCAGTGCGCGCTCGCCGGACAGGATGAGGCCGCCTGCAATCACGAGTCCCGCGAAGGAAAACACCGCCATGGCGCGAGCGAGCCGAAGATACGCCGCGCGCAAACGTTGGCCGCAGGTTGGCAGCAGGTCCAGGTGATTCATCGCAAGGGCATGCCGCGCTGGGCCAATCCACGCAATGCCAGTCCGCACGCGGTGGCAAGTGCGGCGCGCTGCGCAAGGGTGTTGCGGACTCGCCCCACCGCGCCGACGGTGTCGAGGCCGGCGAGTGGGTCAAATGTATGTACCGGCACGGACAATGTCTCCGACACCGCGTCGCAGAAGGCATTTGCCGTCTGCTGAGGCAGACTGCCGGGCGACACGTGCAAGCGCTGCGGCGCCACGGGCAATTCTCGGCAAATATGATGCACGGCATCGGCGAGCCGCATCGGCGTCGCGCCTTCGGCGGCCACCGGGACGCGCCTTTCCGATAGGCACTCGGCGGCGTCGAACACGCCGACGTCGACGCCATGTTCGTCGATCTGTACGAGTCCGTGTAGTCGCGTCGCGTCGCATGTTTCCGCATGCGTTGGCCCATCGCTCCCCCATAAGTACGCGCGCCGGACCGCGAGCGGCGCGGCATCGACCGCATGGACCGGCAAGCCTGCCATTT
Source organism: Pandoraea terrae (assembly GCF_902459695.1). GTDB lineage: Bacteria > Pseudomonadota > Gammaproteobacteria > Burkholderiales > Burkholderiaceae > Pandoraea > Pandoraea terrae. Next base: position 28,970 of record NZ_CABPRZ010000028.1, on the reverse strand, counting down.
CCATGATGGCGAGCCGGTCGTCGACGGTCTCGCCCGCGCACGCGAAGACCCGCAGCGACCGCCTGCCGGCCCCTGCCCAAGTGGCGCCCACGCGCCGGCGTCCGCCGTCGTCGTTGAGCAGCGCCGCAGCAAAGCGCTCGCCCCATGCACGCGCGGCACGCGGCGCCATCTCGCGTGGACAGACAACCGTTTCCGTCACGAGCGTATAGGCAGGCACGGCAATCACCGCGGTATCGCGACGCCGGACGTCGGTGGCCGACAGCCCCAGCCGCTCGCAAACCTCGGCCAATGTCCGCGCAACGGCTTCGGGCTTCCTGACGCGCCCCGCACGGACCGCCCCCTCCGGCAATGCCGCGCCCCCGCACGCCGTGAGCCGGGCGCGCGCAGGCCCGGGAATACGCGTCAGCCGCACGACCTGCACTGCGACATCATCGAAATAGACACCGCACCCGCCGCTGTCGCCGGCGGAAACGCCCGCGTCCGCGCGAAATGCCGCCGATTTCGCGATGCGCGTTGCCCGGCGGAGAAACTCTGTGACCATTGCACCACTCCCAGTCATATGAATCCTGTCGATGGAAGGACATGCTAGCCACGCAGCCGGCCGGCCCCAATCGGCGGATTCCTATTCCTGGCGGCCTCTGCCGGCGATGCGGAAAAACGGCATGACGTCCGAACGCAACTGCCGACGTTCCGAGCAAAGACATCGGAAAAAGCCGCAATTCTGTGCCCCCCGGATGGCTCGCCGGGAGCGGACGCTATAATCGGGCCAACGTTGACTCCCGCTCCCCCATGGCAAGCACTCCCGAAACCGATACCTCGCGCGACCGCCGCCCGCCCCCCGCACGCCGCCCGCTCTGGCTCCGGCTTGTTCTGTGGTTCGCCGGCCTGATTGCCGCCATGTTCGTGTGCGGCGCGTTGCTTGCCGGGTACGTGCTGGTGGTGATGACGCCGCAACTGCCGTCGCTCGACACCATCGTCGACTACCGGCCGAAGATTCCGCTGCGCATCTATACGGCGGACGAGATCCAGATCGGTGAATTCGGCGAGGAACGCCGGAACCTTGTTCGCATCAATGACATTCCCGAGGTGATGAAGAAGGCCGTGCTCGCGATCGAGGACGACCGTTTCTACCAGCACGGCGGCGTCGACTTCGTCGGCATTTTCCGCGCCGGGGTCATGAACGTCGTCAAGGGCGGCGCGTCGCAGGGCGCCAGCACGATCACCATGCAGGTCGCGCGCAACTTCTTCCTGTCGAGCGAGAAGACCTATACCCGCAAGATCTATGAGGCGCTGCTGGCGTACAAGATCGAATCGCGTCTGTCGAAGGATCAGATTCTCGAGCTGTACATGAATCAGATCTATCTTGGCGAGCGCGCCTACGGTTTCGCGAGTGCCGCGCGGGTGTACTTCGGGAAGGATCTGAAGGACATCACGCTCGCCGAGGCCGCGATGTTGGCAGGTCTGCCGAAAGCCCCGTCCGCGTACAACCCGATCGTGAACTACAAGCGGGCGCGCGTTCGCCAGGAATACATCCTGAAGCGCATGTTTGACCTGGGCTACATCAGCAAGGATCAGTACGAAACGGCAGTTTCACAGGAACTCGCGGTGCGCGGACTGGGCAGCGAGTTCAGCGTGCATGCCGGCTATGTCGCGGAAATGGTGCGCCAGTTGCTGTATGCGCAATTCAAGGACGAAATCTACACGCGCGGCTTCAACGTCTACACCACGATCAACTCGGCCGACCAGGAAGCCGCCTATGAGGCGTTACGCGCCGGCGTCATGAGCTACGAACTGCGGCACGGTTACCGCGGCCCGGAAGCCAACATCGACCTGCCGGCCGACGCGGACGAACGCGAGCAACTGATAGACGACACGCTCGTCGAGCATCCGGACAGCGGCGACCTGGTGGCTGCCGTCGTACTCTCGGCGTCGCCGCAGAAGGTCAAGGCCGTGCTGCTCAATGGCGACGAGCTGAATATCACGGGCGACGGTTTGCGCTTCGCCGCGGCCGGGCTCAACGCCCGTGCGCAGCCGAAGCAGAAAATCCGCGACGGCTCGGTCATTCGCGTCAACAAGGATGCCAAAGGCAACTGGCGAATTTCGCAGATGCCGGATATCGAAGCCGCATTCATTTCGCTCGATCCGCAGAATGGCGCAATCCGTTCGCTCGTCGGCGGATTCGACTTCAACCGCAACAAGTTCAATCACGTGACCCAGGCGTGGCGTCAACCGGGCTCGAGCTTCAAGCCGTTCATCTATTCGGCGGCCCTGGAAAAGGGCTTTGCCCCTGCCACGATCATCAACGACGGCCCGCTGTCGTTCTCGGCGGCGCAAACAGGCGGGCAGCCATGGGAGCCGAAGAACTACGGCGGCGGCTTTGACGGACCGATGCCCATGCGTGTCGCGCTGATGAAGTCACGCAACCTCGTATCGATCCGCATTCTGCAGAGTATTACGCCGGCCTACGCGCAGCAGTACATCGGGCGCTTCGGTTTCGAGGCGGACAAGCACCCGGCGTACCTGCCAATGGCGCTAGGTGCCGGCGTCGTGACACCACTGCAGATGGCCGGCGCGTACGCGGTCTTCGCCAATGGCGGCTTCCGCGTGAACCCGTTCCTTGTCGCGCGCATCACCGACTCGAAGGGCAACACCCTCATGGAAGAAAAGCCGGTCGTGGCCGGCGACGAATCGATTCGCGCCATTTCCACGCGCAATGCGTTCATCATGAATTCCATGCTGCACGACGTCGCCACGCGCGGCACGGCCGCCAAGACGAACATGCTCAAGCGCAGCGACCTGGCGGGCAAGACCGGCACCACCAACGATTCGCACGATGCCTGGTTTGCCGGCTATCAGGCGCAACTGGTGGGGGTTGCCTGGATCGGCTTCGACCAGCCGCGCAATCTCGGCGATCGCGAAACAGGCGGCGGCCTCGCCCTGCCGATCTGGATCGACTATATGCAGAAAGCCTTGCGCGGCGTGCCTGAGCAGACGCGCCCCGTGCCCGATGGCGTGATTCAGGCCAACGGAGACTATTTCTTCGACGACTATCCGCCGGGCAAGGCCGTCAGTACGGTGGGGTTGACGCAGGACACATCGGGGGACGGCGCTTTGCTGCCGAATCAGCCGTCCGGGCCGGTCGAAACGCAGGAACGCCAGCGCATCCTCGACCTGTTCAAGCAGCCATAAATTGCTGCGGCGGCCGCAGCGCCGGGCGACCACGGCCGGCAGCCGCCGGCCGCGCCCTCGCATCAGTGTGGCGAGGACTGATGCGGCTTACGCCGCGCGCAACGTGACCGGTTCGCCGGCTTGTTGCGTGGCGAAACGGGACAGCGCCTCAAAGAGTTCGCTGTTGTCGCGCGTATCGCGCCACTGATCGCCCTGCAGGCGGTAATGGAAGCCACCCGAACGCGCCGCCACCCAGATTTCGCTCATCGGCGTTTGCAGATTGACGATGATCTTGCTGCCATCGTCGAATTCAAGCGTCAGCACGTTGCCGCTGCGCTCGCAATCCATATCCGCGCCGCTGTCCTCGACAGCCGCCTCCACCTGCGCCAGAACCGCCTCGGCGATGGCCAGGAATTCACTTTCCGTCATGCTAAACTCCACGGTTTGCGTCACTGTATACACACCGCCCCGTGCGGTTTCTACCCCATGACTGCACCTATTCGAACCAGCGCGATTGTAGCGTCGATTGCGATCCTGAGCGCGTTGGCCGGCTGCGGTCAGGCCGGCCCGCTGTACCTGCCGGCCAAACCGCCGCGTCCGACCGCACCGCCGGGCGAGCCGCTCGCGCCGCCCGCCGTGGTGCCCGCGCCCGCACGCGGCCCGTCCGTCGAAGTGCCGCCAGCCGCCTCCAAACCGGCCGCCAAACCGGAATAACGCCCCGGCGGGTTGTGTCCCTGAGTTTTATCCGAGTTTCGCGTGTTTTTGTCCGAGTTTCGCTATGACCGATGCCTTTTTCGCTTACCGTGACGGCGTGCTGCACGCTGAATCGGTCTCGTTGTCCACCCTTGCCGCACGTTTCGGCACGCCGCTGTATGTCTATTCGAAGGCCGCGCTGACGCAAGCATACGGCGCCTACGCCAAGGCATGCGAGGGGCGCAACGCGGCCGTACATTACGCGGCAAAAGCGAATTCCAACCTCGCGGTGCTCGGCGTGTTCGCCAAGCTGGGCGCGGGCTTCGACATCGTGTCGGCCGGCGAGCTCGCACGCGTGATCGCCGCCGGGGGCGATCCTCGCCGTGTCGTGTTCTCGGGCGTCGGCAAACATGCCGACGAAATGCGCTTCGCGCTCGAAAAAGATGTCTTTTGCTTCAATGTCGAATCACGCCCCGAACTGGCGCGCCTGAACGACGTTGCCGGCAGCATGGGGCGCCGTGCACGCGTCTCGCTGCGCGTGAATCCCGACGTCGACGCCAAGACGCATCCGTACATTTCCACCGGCCTGCGCGGCAACAAGTTTGGCGTGGCCTACGAGGAAGCGCTCGCCGCCTACCGTGAGGCGTCGCAACTGCCGCACCTCGAAGTGGTCGGCATCGACTGCCATATCGGCTCGCAGATCACGGAAGTGTCGCCGTATCTCGACGCGCTGGACAAAGTGCTTGATCTCGTCGAACGCCTTGACGCCGAGAACATCAAGATTCATCACATCGACGTCGGCGGCGGTCTGGGCATCACCTATACCGACGAAACGCCGCCCGATATCACCGCGTTCGCCACGCAACTGCTCGACCACGTCGCCCGGCGCGGCCACGGTCATCGCCAGGTGCTGTTCGAGCCGGGCCGCTCGCTGGTCGGCAATGCCGGCGTGTTGCTCACGCAGGTCGAGTTCCTGAAGCCGGGCGAAACGAAAAACTTCGCGATTGTCGATGCGGCCATGAACGATCTGGCGCGTCCCGCCATGTACGAGGCGTACCACGGCATCGTCCCGGTCACGCAACGCGACAGCGGTGACAGTACCGTATATGACGTCGTCGGCCCGGTGTGTGAAAGCGGCGATTGGCTGGGCCGCGATCGCGCGCTGAACGTCGAAGCGGGCGACCTGCTCGCCATTCATTCGGCCGGTGCTTACGGCTTCACCATGAGCTCGAACTACAACACGCGTCCGCGCGCCGCCGAGGTCATGGTCGACGGCGACGTGGCGCATCTGGTGCGCGAACGGGAAACGGTCGAGTCACTGTTTGCCGGCGAGCGCCTGCTGCCAACAAACGGCTGATCCAGCGATAGCAAAAAAAGCCGCCGGGAGGCCCCCCGGCGGCTTTGCTTTATCGTGACAACCACCTGCGGGCGTCAGAGCTGGCCGTAGCTATGCAGCCCCGACAGGAACATGTTGACCCCCAGGAACGCGAACGTCGTGACGAGCAGGCCGGTGAGCGCCCACCACGCGGCGACGGCACCGCGCAGGCCCTTCATGAGACGCATGTGCAGCCATGCCGCGTAATTGAGCCAGACGATCAGCGCCCACGTTTCTTTCGGGTCCCAGCTCCAGTAGCCGCCCCAGGCGTCGGCCGCCCACAGTGCGCCGAGAATCGTGGCGATCGTGAAGAAGGCAAAGCCGACGGCGATCGCCTTGTACATCAAGTCATCGAGCAGTTCGAGCGACGGCAGGCGCGACGAGAAAAAGCCGGTACCGAGCGGCGCGCCGGCAATGGCAAGCTTCTTCTGTTCGCGCGCCTTGAGCAGATACGCGACGGCGACCATCGCTGCGAGGGCAAACGTGCCATAGCCGATGAAGTTCGCCGGCACGTGGATCTTCATCCACCAGCTTTGCAGTGCAGGCACCAGCGGCTGGATTTCAAACGCGCCGCGCGCCACGCTGTACCAAAGCAGGAAACCGACCGCCGCGCTGATCACGAGCAAGACGAACGGCCCGAGGGCGCGCGTCTCATAGCGCTGTTCGTAATACAGGTAGAACAGCGCGGTGATCATGCAGAACAGCACAAACACTTCATACAGGTTCGAAATCGGAATATGGCCGACGTCTACGCCGACCAGATACGACTCGTACCAGCGCACCATCATGCCCGTAAAACCGAGCAGCACGGCAGCCCAGCACAGCGTCGAGCCGAGGCTGGAACCGACCGGCGAGCGCGCGATCAGCCCGCCCCAGTAGAAGATCGTGGCGAGGAAGAACAGCGCGCTCATCCACAGGATGGCCGACTGGCTCGACAGGAAATACTTGAGGAAGAACGCCTGATTGGCGCGTGCGAGATCGCCGTGATAAAGCGAAATGCCCGACAGCGCGAAGAAGGCGATGCCGGCCATCAGCACGCGTGATGCGCGCCAATGCCAGCCGAGCAACGCAAACACCGGCACGGCGCCGATCAGGATGGCATTCTCGTAATAATCCATGAAATGGCCATAGCGGTTCAGCGCGAACAGCGCGCCCGCGAGCAGCGCTGCCGCAAACAGCCAGTCGGCCCACGTTCGCCGCCGCAGCCACGAGACCTCGGAATAGCCTTGGGAGAGCTCCATATTCGTCACCTTCATCGTTTTGCGACCAGCGTTTCAATGTCCGCTTTCATACGGTCGAATTCCTTGTCGAAGTCCATCGTGCGGCGCGTCGTCGACGCGGCCATCAGCACTGAGCTGCCGCCGTCGTCCGTATCCTTCAGCCAGAGCCACAGGCGGCGCTCCCGCACATAGAACATCGAAAAAATACCGAGCACCAGCAGCAAGCTGCCAAGATACACGATCTTCTTGCCCGGCGAGCGCGTCAACTGGAAGACGCTCGCCTGGATCTGATCGAACGAATCAAGCTGCAGGAACACCGGCGCGCCGTAAAGGAAGTTGTCCGACAGCGCGTTGACAGCCGTGTGCGTGAAGCGATCGTTCTCGGGCGTGGAGGCCGCTACCGGCAAACCGCTGCGCTCGCGCGCTATTTGCCACAATTGCCAGACCGTCCCGTCCAGAATACGCCTGAACATTTCGGCCGCGCTCGACTGCTGATCCTGCGGCACGCGCTCGCCGACCAACTCCGCGATGGCCTGCAAGCCGCCCGTCGGCTCACGCCCCGCGACTACAGGGGTCGCGGCGGCAAACAGGTCGAGCCCGCGCTTCGCGCTTTCCTGCAATTGCGCACGCAACTCGGGCGCGGAACCCGCCGGCAACGATTGCGCGGCGAACCGGCGGGCCGCTTCGGCGCGCGCGCCAGCGTCGAACAGCGCCGCGCGCAGCATCATCCACTGTTTGACGGAACCGTCGGCGTCGGCGGGAATGCGCAGATACTGGAACGGGCCATCCGGCGTATCGCGCACGCCGGTCATGAACACCCGTTCGCCGCCCTCGACCCGAATGGGCAGCATGTAGTTACGATACTCCTTCGCCTGCCCGGCCGTGTCGCGCACCTTGTACTGCACGGACGGCCCGACATTGCGCAGATTCTTGTCGACGGCAGACGGCGCCCCGGAGCCGAGATGCTTGCTCAGGTCTTCGCTCAGCGACCGCCTCGCCACGCCGCGCACGTCGCGCTCGCCGCTGCCGTTGCTGATGTTTTCGACGTTGATTGCCCGGAAATCGCTGAACTCGATCGTGTAGTCGCCCTTGCCGGGTGCGCCGGCCTTGAGCGCGGTCTTGCCGCCGACCTCGCCCGAGAAGTCGAACGGCGCACTCCCCGAGCCGGTCATCGGATAGCCGGTCAGCTTGAGCTTGCTGCCGCCATCTTCGAAGCTCGACTGGTAGATCGCCACGCCCTTGTAGATGAACGGCTCGTTCACCTTGACCGTCGCATTCATCGTCTTGCCGTTATCGGGGTCCGTGACGACGATGTCGCTCGCAAACAGCTTGGGCATGCCCGTCGAGTAATAATCGACGTGAAACTTCTTCAATTCAATCGAGAACGGCAGGTCCTGCACCAGCGACCCATCCTGAAAATTGAGGATCGCCGTCGAAGACTTGCTGCCTTCCGGAATGAACGAATACCCGCGAAACGCCGGATTTCCGGACGACAAGCGGTGGTCTTCCGGAATTTGCGCAATCACCGCATTGCCTTGCAGCGGCGACTTGCCAAAGAGATGCATTTGGAAGCGGATCAGCAAATCGCTGTCGACGAGCCCGCCCAGACAGATGATGACGATCGCGCTGTGGGCGAAGATGTAGCCGATCTTGTTGACCGCGCCGGCCTTGGCGGCGATGAGCGTCGCACCGTCGCGCTCGCGCACGACCAGGCGATAGCCGCGGCGCCCGACATACTGCGTCAGGCGCGCGAGCATTTCGGCGCGCGGCGACGGCCCCTTGTATTCGGCCTTGTGCCCGAAGGCGCGCAGGCTGCCTTCGCGCACATGATCGCGCCAGCTGCGGATATCGGCGATCATCTTGGGGGCGTTCCGGATGACGCACAGCGACGTCGAGATCATCAGGAACCCCAGGATCGTCAGGAACCACCACGAGCTGTAGACGGCGAACAAGCCCAGCGCGCGGAAGATATCTGCCCAGAACGGTCCGAACTGATTGACGTAGTTGGGGTAGGGGTCGCCCTGCTTGAGCACGGTGCCGACGATGCTGGCGATGGCGAGCACCGTGAGCAGGCTGATGGCGAAACGCATCGAACTGAACAGTTCGACGCTGTCGCGAAACCAGCGCTGAGTCCCCTTGACCTGCATACCTGATGTACTGACGCTCATCCCGATTCTTTTCCAGACCCGACAACAAAAAAGGGTGGACGGCGCCCTCGCGCCAGCCACCCTATGCTAAACCACTTGAGGTCGGCCGCATCGATGCGACTCGCCCGATTTTGTTATAAGCAACCGAATATGTCTTACCGCAGGCCGGCAATATAGTCTGCCACGGCCTTGATCTCCTTGTCGGAGAGGCGCGAGGCCACGGCATGCATCGGTGCGTTGTTGGTACGTGTTTCGTCGCGGAAGGCCACGAGCTGCGCTTGCGTGTAGTCGGCCCACTGGCCGCCCAGACGCGGATATTGCGCCGGCATCCCCGCGCCCGCCGGGCCGTGGCAGGCCGCGCACGCCGGCACGCCCTTGTCGGCCAGGCCGCCGCGGAAAATCTTCTGACCTAGCGCGACCGAATCCTTGTTGCGTGCAAAACCCGGCTTTTCCTTCTGCGATTCGAAGAAAGCCGCGACGTTGCGCATGTCCTGGTCGTTCAGCGCACCGACCATGCCGGCCATGATCGCGTTGTTCCGCGCAGGGGCTTTCGCGCCCGACTGCACCTTGAAATCCGCGAGCTGCTTGTAAAGATAGTCGGCGTGTTGGCCGGCCAATTTCGGATAAGCACCACCGCTGCTATTGCCGTCGGCGCCATGACACGACGCGCAGACCTGGCTTGCGATGGCTTGCCCCCGGTTCAGGTCCGGCTTGACCGGCGCCGGGGCGTCCGCGGCGTGGGCCACACTGCTTGCGGCGAAAATCGCCAGGGCAAATGGTGTTGCTGCGAGAGACGTCCAAACTCGGTTCATTCGCACACCTTGTATCGTTTTTGTCGGGAAATCAGTGGTACTGGCCATACAGTCCGGCGCCGTATTCCTCCTCCACATCACGACGCGCGAGACATTCGGCTAACGCCTGGGGCGGACCCAGGTTAACTTTCATATTGTACAATAAAGACTCGCCCCGGATTACGGGGTTTCCATGTAGATGTCGCAGTACGGGGCCCTCCTGAGCGCCTTGAAGCGCGCGTCGGATCCGTTTGCGCGCCGCGCTCCCAGCCCATGTCCCTACTCCATCAAGCCAAATTCTTCACCACCGTCAATCATCTGCGCGACCTGCCGCCCACGGCGGTCCCGGAAGTCGCGTTTGCCGGACGCTCGAACGCCGGCAAGTCCAGCGCGATGAACATCCTGTGCAACCAGAAGCGCCTCGCGTTCGCCAGCAAGACGCCCGGGCGCACGCAGCACATCAACTATTTCGAAATCGCCAATGCGAAGGCCGAGCATACCTACGGCTATCTGGTCGACTTGCCGGGCTACGGCTACGCCCAGGTGTCGGGAGGCGCGAAGCTGCACTGGCAGCAGCTGCTCGGCGATTACCTGGTGCAACGGCCGCAACTGCGCGGGCTGGTACTCGTGATGGATTCGCGCCGCCCGTTCACCGAGCTCGATCTCAGGCTGGTCGAGTGGTTCCTGCCGACCGGACGCCCGATCCACGCGCTGCTGACCAAAGCCGACAAGCTGTCGCGCCAGGAAGCCACGAACGCCCTGCGCAATGCGAAGCAGGTCTTCGGCCGCTATCCGCGCACCGACGGTCTGCCGCCGGACGATCCCGCCACCCCGCCGCAATTCACGGCCCAGTTGTTTTCCTCGTTGAATCGCACCGGCGTGGATTCCGCGCAGCGTCAACTCGAAGCCTGGCTCGAAATTCCGGAACGCCCCCAACCGGCAAAGCCGGCGGTAAAGTAACCCCGGTAACCCCGCGCGGGAAAACGCACGAACATGCGGAAATTGCGCACATAAAAAAACCGCCGTGTAGGCACGGCGGGTTTAAATAAGCCTAATCGTAGAACGACAGGCGCCCGCTCAGGGAGGAGAAGCGGGGGACACTGCACGCAGTGCATGCATCCGGTTGGTATGATATACCATGCGTTCGAAAGTTTCCCGGAGTCCATCGTTTTTTTGCGCCGTTTTGCCCGTACGCTGGACGGCGCAAACCGGCAAGCGACTGCCGGTCTGCACGACGCTCACACCACGCACTCCCCCAGCCAGAGGTCCGATCGCATGAGCACATTTCCCCTGCTTCGCCCGCGCCGCATGCGCCGCGATGATTTCTCCCGCCGCCTGATGCGCGAAAACCGGCTGACGACCGACGACCTGATTTACCCGGTCTTTGTCGTCGAAGGACAAAACCGCCGTGAGTCCGTCGATTCGATGCCCGGCGTCGAGCGCCTGTCGGTCGATGAACTGCTGCGCGTGGCCGACACCTGCGTCACGCTGGGCGTGCCGGTGATCGCCCTGTTTCCGAACATCGAGCCGTCGCTGAAGACGCCGGACGGCATGGCCGCCACGGACCCGGCGGGCCTGATTCCGCGTGCCGTACGCGAACTGAAGCGCAGCTTCCCCGAGCTTGGCGTGTTGACCGACGTCGCGCTGGATCCGTACACGAGCCACGGCCAGGACGGCGTGCTCGACGAAGAAGGCTACGTGATCAACGAGGCGACCACCACGATCCTGGTTCAGCAGGCGCTGGTGCAGGCGGAAGCGGGCGTGGACATCGTTGCCCCGTCCGACATGATGGACGGCCGCATCGGCGCTGTCCGCGTCGCGCTCGAGGAGCACGATTTCATCCATACGCGCATCATGGCTTACGCCGCGAAGTATGCGTCCGCGTTCTACGGCCCGTTCCGCGACGCCGTCGGCTCGGCCGCGAGCCTCGGCAAGGGCAACAAGATGTCGTACCAGATGGACCCCGCCAATTCGGACGAAGCGCTGCGCGAAGTCGCGCTCGATATCGAGGAAGGCGCCGACATGGTGATGGTCAAGCCGGGCATGCCGTATCTGGATATCGTGCGCCGCGTGAAGGACCAATTCCATTACCCGACGTATGCCTACCAGGTCAGCGGCGAGTACGCGATGATCAAGGCTGCTGTACAGAACGGCTGGCTCGACCACGACAAGGTGGTGCTCGAATCGCTGTTGGCGTTCAAACGCGCCGGCGCCGATGGCGTGCTGACATATTTCGCGCTCGACGCAGCCCGCCTGATCAAGGCCCGGGGCTGATTACACGCGAAACGAAAAAGCGGCCGCCCCGAACAGGGTGCGGCCGCTTTTTTACGGGCGGCGCCACTACCGAACGATTACGTCGCCGCCGCCCCCAACGCCTTGTCGAGGCTGCGCAGGAACTGATCGGCCGATTGGAAGCCGATCACGCGGCCGCCCGCCACTTCCTTGCCCGATGCGTCGAAGAAGATGATGCCGGGCGGCCCGAACAGGCCAAAACGCTTGAGCAATGCCTGGTCGTCGGCGGAGTTGGCGGTCACATCGGCCTGCAGGATCAGCATTTGGCCCAGGCGGGCCCGCACGCGCGGATCGGTGAAGGTGAAACGCTCCATTTCCTTGCAACTGATGCACCAGTCGGCATAGAAATCGAACATCACCGGCTTGCCGGCGGCGGCGACCTGCCGCTCCAGATCGGCCAGATCACGCACACGCGTGACGGGCAATGCGTGCGTGTCGGATGCCGCTTGCGCACCTGCGCCCGCCACACTCCCTGTCAGTCCTGCAAGCGGCTGCAAGGGGTCACGCGCCCCCGAGGCGGCGCCGACGAGCGCTACGGCACCCAACATTGCTACCACCACGCCGAGCCCCTTCAGCAGCCGCCTGAAGCCGCTGGCGCCATCCGGCAGGCTGTCGAACACCCGCAGGAAGCTCGCGCACACGAGCAACAGGACACCCCAGCCCAGCAGCAGCACCGGCGTCGACACGAGCGGGCGAACGATCCACAACGCCACGCCAAGCAGCACCACTCCGAAGAAACGCTTGACGCCTTCCATCCAGGCGCCCGCCTTGGGCAACAAGGCGCCCTCGCCGGCGGCGACGATGACAAGCGGCACCCCCATGCCGAGCGACAGCGCGAACAGCGTCGCCCCGCCGAAGACCGCGTCGCCGGTTTTTGCAATGAACGCCAAGGCAGCCGCCAGCGGCGCGGTCACGCACGGGCTGACGATCAGCCCCGAGAGCACGCCCATGACCGCCGCGCCAACCCACTGGCCCGACGCCTGCCGGCGGGCCGCGTCGTCGATGCGCTCGCGCAGGGCGGCGGGCAGTTGCAGTTCGTAGAACCCGAACATCGAAAGCGACAGGGCCACCATCAGGAGCGCAAAGAGCACCAGCACCCAAGGCGCCTGCAGCGCAGCCGTTAGCCCTTGTCCCAGCAGCCCGGCAGCCACGCCAATGGCCGTATTGACGACGGCCATGCCGAGTACATACGCGACTGACAAGCCCACGGCGCGGCCACGGCCGGCGCCTTGCCCGACCACGATCGATGACAGAATCGGCACCATCGGCAGTACGCACGGCGTGAACGCCAGCAGCACGCCAAGCCCGAAGAAGATGGCCAGCGCCGTCATGAAATTCCCGCCGGCAAGCACGCGTTCCAATTGGCCGAAATCGTCGCGTGCCGCAAGCCAGCCGCCCGCATCCGCGCCGATCGCACGGGTCCCATCGCGCGCACCGGCCGCAGGCGCAGCCGTCATCACCCCTGCCGGCGCGACGGACATCGCCGCACCGCCTGCCGAGGAAGACGCCTTCGCGCCCACCGCCGCCGAGATCTTCAGCGGCTTTTCCATCGGGGGATAACAGATCCCTTTCTCGGCGCAGCCCTGCATCGTCACATTGAGCGTGAACGGCGCGACGATACCGGTGACAGGCAAACGCACGTCGATCGGTTCGTGATAGACCTCCATGTCCTTGCCGAAGGTCTCGTCGTGCTTCACCTCGCCCTTGGGAAACTGCGGCGCGCCCAATTGCGCCAAGCCGCTCCCGACGGCAAATGCCATGCGTTCGCGGTACAGGTAGTAGCCTTTCGCGACATCGAAATGCAGTACGACCGCGCCCGGCGTCTCGCTCGCGGACACCTTGAACGCGACGTCGGGATCGAGGAATTCGTCAGCGGCACGCGCCGCAGGCGCCATCCAGCCGAACAGCAACGCGGCCAATATCAGCCACACGAATGCCGCGCCGACACCTTGTGAACGCACGCCCCGCTGGCGCACGCCACTGGCCATTCCCAGCCGCCCCTCAGACATGCAACTCCCCCCGGGTTTCCGCTTCGACCCAACGCGCGTACGCCGGCAACGCCGCACTGGCAGGCCAGGCAACGATCTCGGGCACGTCGTACGGATGATGATCCTTGATGAATTGTTCCAGCGCCGAATAGCGCGCGGCCATTGTCTTGATCAACAACGGCACCTCCTCGGACGTCTCCCGCTTCCCCTCCCAGCGATAGCTCGAGCGCACCGTCGGCAACTGCTGCACGCAGGCGGCGAGCCGTGCGGCCAGCATGCCGTCGGTGGCCGCTTCGGCGCTGGCCTCGTCGGGAAACGTCGTCATGACGATGAGCAAGGCGTCCATGGTGTGAAAGACTCGGAATGGCATCAAACGTTCACTTTACACCGGCCCGCAGCACTGCGTGAGGCCGGCGCACCAAAATGGAAAAAGCCAGGTCAAAGACCTGGCTTTCTCACGAATCCGCTAGGCGGCTATCGTCGAGCAATGACTTACTCGGCGATTTCCACGGCTTCTTCTGCAACTTCCGGACGGTCCAGCAGTTCGACGAACGCCATCGGGGCGTTATCGCCGACACGGAAACCCATCTTCAGGATACGCAGGTAGCCACCCGGACGGTTGGCAAAACGCGGGCCCAGCACGTCGAACAGCTTGGCGACGGAATCACGGTCGCGCAGGCGGTTGAATGCCAGACGGCGGTTGGCCAGCGACGGCTTCTTGCCCAGCGTGATCAGGGGCTCGACGACCTTGCGCAGTTCCTTGGCCTTCGGCAGCGTGGTCTTGATCGCTTCGTGTTCGATCAGCGAGTTCGACATGTTACGCAGCATGGCCAGACGGTGGCTGCTGGTACGGTTCAGTTTACGCAAACCATGACGGTGACGCATTTCAACTTTCCTTTAAACAGAGTTTTCGACCAGCTCTTCTATCGGCAACAACGCCGCGGGCCGGTATCGGTTCAATCGGGCAACACACGGCGATACCGCACGTTGGCCCAGGTAACGACACGGCCGCCCCAGGGGCGGCCATGCCTTCACAACTTACTTCTCGAGACCAGCCGGCGGCCAGTTTTCGAGCTTCATGCCGAGCGTGAGACCACGCGAGGCAAGCACTTCCTTGATCTCGTTGAGCGACTTGCGACCCAGATTCGGGGTCTTGAGCAATTCGTTCTCGGTACGTTGGATCAGGTCGCCGATGTAGTAGATGTTTTCGGCCTTCAAGCAGTTGGCCGAACGCACCGTCAACTCCAGGTCGTCCACCGGACGCAGCAGGATCGGATCGATCTGCGGCGCGCGCGACGGCGCTTCGCTGGCAGCTTCCGTGCCTTCCAGGGCAGCGAACACCGACAGTTGATCCACCAGAATGCGCGCCGATTGACGGATCGCTTCTTCCGGCGAAACCACACCGTTGGTTTCGATGTTCATGACCAGCTTGTCCAGGTCGGTACGCTGTTCCACACGGGCCGATTCGACCGCATACGAAACACGCTTGACCGGCGAGAACGACGCATCGAGAACGATGCGGCCGATCACCTTGGCGTTGTCGTCGCCGTAACGGCGGACATTGCCCGGCACATAGCCACGGCCCTTCTCGATCTTGAGCTGGACATCGAGCTTGCCGCCCTTGGCCAGATGCGCAATCACGTGATCGGGGTTGATCAGTTCTACATCATGCGGCACTTCGATATCCGAAGCGCGCACCACACCTTCACCATCCTTGCGCAGCGTCACCGTGACTTCGTCGCGGTTATGCAGCTTGAACACAACACCCTTCATGTTCAACAGGAAGTTGACAACATCTTCCTGGACACCGTCGATGGTGGAGTATTCATGCACGACGCCGGCGATCGTCACTTCGGTCGGGGCATAGCCGACCATCGACGACAGCAGCACACGGCGCAATGCGTTGCCCAAGGTGTGGCCATAACCGCGCTCGAACGGCTCCATCACCACTTTTGCGTGGTGCTCGCCAACGGGTTCAACCGCAATGATCTTGGGCTTCAACAAACTGGTTTGCATAGGTTTCCTTTTCAATACCCTCGGCTCGTTACACCGATAAGGCTGACGGGTGACAACCTGCACGGGAACGCAAAAACGCGCCGTGCCGGCGCGTCATGCGAACGAATTAACGCGAGTAAAGTTCGACGATCAAGCTTTCGTTGATGTCGCCCGCGATATCGCTACGTTCCGGCAGCTGTTTGAAGGTACCTTCCATCTTCTTGGCATCTACCGAAACCCAGATCGGGAATCCAACTTGCTCGGCCAGCGACAGCGATTCTTGAATGCGCACTTGCTTCCTGGCCTTTTCACGGATGGCGATCACGTCGCCAGCCTTGACTTGCAGCGACGGGATGTTGGCAACCTGACCGTTGATCACGATCGCCTTGTGGCCGACCAACTGGCGCGCTTCAGCGCGGGTCGAGCCAAAGCCCATGCGGTAAACGACATTGTCCAGACGCGATTCGAGCAGTTGCAGCAGCTGTTCACCCGTGTTGCCACGGCGGCGATCGGCTTCCGCGAAATAACGGCGGAATTGACGCTCAAGCACGCCGTAGATGCGCTTGACTTTCTGCTTTTCACGCAGCTGGTTGCCGTAGTCCGACGTACGGGCACCCGAGGTGCGGCCGTGTTGACCAGGCTTGCTATCCAGCTTGCACTTGTCTGCCAGCGAGCGGCGGGCGCTCTTCAGGAAGAGGTCGGTACCTTCACGACGGGAGAGTTTGGCCTTCGGGCCGATATAACGTGCCACGTTGCTTTCCTTTTTTCAATAACTGACGCAGCGGTTGTTCCACTGCGCAAGTCCGGCACCGGTGTGCCGGACGGTGGTCTTATGAACATCAAGCACTCCGGGGCGCAAAATCATGCGCGCCGAAGTGCAGCCTGCGATTATAGCAGGATTAGATACGACGACGCTTCGGCGGACGGCAGCCGTTGTGCGGCACCGGCGTCACGTCCGAAATCGCCGTGATCTTGATACCGAGCGCGTTCAGCGCGCGAACCGCGGATTCGCGACCCGGACCCGGGCCCTTGATGCGAACTTCGAGGTTCTTCACGCCGTATTCCAGCGCAACACGGCCGGCCGACTCAGCAGCGACCTGGGCAGCAAACGGCGTCGACTTACGCGAGCCCTTGAAGCCTTGGCCACCCGACGTCGCCCATGCCAGTGCATTGCCTTGGCGATCGGTGATCGTGATGATCGTGTTGTTGAACGAAGCGTGGACGTGGACGACGCCTTCGGCAACGTTCTTCTTGACCTTCTTGCGAACGCGCTGCGAAGCGGCGTTGTTCTGTTGCTTAGCCATGAGTTCCTATCCTCTGGTTACTTCTTCAGCGAAACGCCGGCCTTACGCGGTCCCTTGCGGGTACGCGCGTTCGTACGGGTACGCTGACCACGGACCGGCAGGCCCTTGCGGTGACGCAGACCACGATAGCAACCGAGGTCCATCAGGCGCTTGATGCTCATCGTGGTTTCACGACGCAGGTCGCCTTCGACCGTCAGCTGACCAACCTGGTCACGCAGTTTTTCCAGATCGTTGTCGTCGAGGTCCTTGACCTTCTTCGAGAACGGCACACCGGCAGCTTCACAGATCTGACGAGCGCGCGTGCGGCCAACACCGTAAATGGCCGTCAGGCCGATTTCGGTATGTTGGTGATTCGGGATGTTAACCCCTGCGATACGAGCCATTCGTTATTCCCCAACTAAATAGCGTTAAATGCGATCAGCCCTGACGTTGCTTGTGACGCTGATCCGAGCTGCAAATCACACGCACGACGCCATTACGCTTCACAATTTTGCAATTGCGGCACATGCGCTTAACCGAAGCCATTACTTTCATGACAATCCCTCTCTCTCTAATCACTTCGCCCGGAAGACGATCCGCGCACGCGACAGATCGTAGGGCGTCAACTCTACCGTCACCTTATCCCCGGGAAGGATGCGGATGTAATGCATCCGCATTTTTCCGGAGATATGTCCGAGTACTACATGGCCATTTTCCAGCTTTACCCGGAAGGTGGCGTTGGGGAGGTTTTCAACAACCTCACCCTGCATTTGAATAACGTCGTCCTTCGACATGGTCAAAAGCCAAGCTTAGCGAAGCGTCATGTTATTGCCGCCCTTGAAATTCGCCTTGCGGAGCAGCGACTCATATTGTTGCGACATCACATACGACTGCACTTGCGCCATGAAGTCCATCGTGACGACCACGATGATCAACAGGGATGTGCCACCGAAATAGAACGGCACATTCCAGCGCAGCACCAGGAACTCTGGCAGCAAGCAGACCAACGTCACGTAAGCGGCACCGGCCAGCGTCAGGCGCATCAGGATCTTGTCGATGTACCGTGCCGTCTGGTCGCCCGGGCGAATCCCCGGCACGAACGCCCCGCTCTTCTTCAGGTTGTCCGCGGTTTCCTTGCTGTTAAACACCAGTGCGGTGTAGAAAAAGCAGAAAAACACGATGGCCAGTGCGTACAGCATCACGTAGATCGGCTGACCCGGCGACAACTTGCTCGCGATATCCTTGAGCCAACGCGTGCTTTCGCCTGCGCCGAACCAGTTCGCGATCGTTGCCGGGAACAGGATGATCGACGATGCAAAGATCGGCGGAATCACGCCTGCCATGTTCAGCTTCAACGGCAGGTGCGAAGCCTGACCGCCGTACACCTTGTTACCGACCTGACGCTTGGCGTAGTTGACCAGGATCTTGCGTTGACCCCGTTCGACGAACACCACGAAGTACGTCACCAGCACCACGAGCGCGCAGATAATGATCGCCGAGAAGTAGCCGATCGCGCCGGTATTGACCAGCTCGAACAGACCGCCCACCGCGTTCGGAAGACCTGCAGCAATCCCGCCGAAAATGATGATCGAAATACCGTTGCCCAGACCACGCTCGGTGATCTGCTCACCCAGCCACATCAGGAACATCGTACCGGTGACCAGGGTAATGACCGTCGTCAGGCGGAACAGCATGCCTGGATCGATCACAAGGCCCGGCTCACTCTCGAGCGTCACTGCGATCGCCAATGCCTGGAAGAGCGCGAGCAACACCGTGAAATACCGGGTGTACTGCGTGATCTTGCGCTGTCCGGACTGACCTTCCTTGCGCAATGCTTCCAGTTGCGGCGAAACCATCGCCAGCAGCTGCATGATGATCGACGACGAGATGTACGGCATGATCCCCAATGCGAAGATCGTGAACCGCGACAACGCACCACCCGAGAACATGTTGAACATGCCCAGGATCCCGCCCGACTGGCGCTGGAACAGCTGCGCCAGATGATCGGGGTCGATGCCCGGCACCGGGATATGCGCACCAGTTCGGTAGACGATCAACGCCAGCAGCAGGAAAACCAGCCGCCGGCGCAGATCCGCATACTTCGGGCCCTGCGTACCAGGCTTAGCGAGATTAGGAGACTTGGCCAATGACGGCTCCGCGTGCTCTAACCGTTACCGTCAGGCGACGTCAGCGACCGAACCGCCGGCCGCTTCGATCGCTGCACGTGCACCCTTCGTGGCGCCAACGCCCTTCAGAGTGACCTTGCGCGACAGTTCGCCAGTGGCGATAACCTTCGCGGACAGCGACAGCTCGCTGATCAGGCCAGCTTGCTTGAGTACCAACAGATCGATCTCGTCGACCGGCAGGCCTTGCAAGTCCGACAGGCGCACTTCACCCACGAAGCGGCGCGTCAGCGACTTGAAGCCGCGCTTCGGCAGACGGCGTTGCAGCGGCATTTGACCGCCTTCAAAACCGACCTTGTGGAAGCCGCCCGAACGCGACTTCTGACCCTTGTGACCACGGCCGGCGGTCTTACCCAGACCCGAACCGATACCACGGCCAACGCGGCGCTTGGCGTGCTTGGCGCCTTCTGCCGGCTTGAGGTTGTTCAATTCCATGATGACCTCGCTCAGTCGACGATCTTCACAAGGTACGAGACCTTGTTGATCATGCCCCGCACTGCGGGCGTATCCTGCAACTCGCTGACCGAATTGAGGCGGCGCAGGCCCAGACCCTTGACGGTCGCGCGATGGTCTTCACGCGTGCCGATCAAGCTCTTGACCAACTTAACTTTTACAGTTTGCTGCGACATATTGATCACCCTTAGCCGAGGATCTCTTCCACCGACTTGCCACGCTTGGCGGCGATATCGGCAGGAGTCGATTGTTTCTTCAGGCCGTCGAGCGTGGCGCGGACCAGGTTGTACGGGTTCGTCGAGCCAAGGCTCTTCGTCACCACGTTGGTCACGCCCATCACTTCGAACACCGCGCGCATCGGGCCACCGGCGATAACACCGGTACCATCCTTGGCCGGCGACATCATCACTTTCGATGCGCCATGCTGGCCAAAAACGGAGTGTTGCAGGGTGCCGTTCTTCAACGGAACCTTGACCATGTTGCGGCGGGCTTGCTCCATTGCCTTCTGAACGGCAACCGGCACTTCCTTCGCCTTGCCCTTGCCCATGCCGATGCGGCCATCGCCGTCACCAACCACGGTCAACGCGGCAAAACCGAGAATACGGCCACCCTTCACAACCTTCGTGACGCGGTTGACCGAGATCATCTTCTCCCGAAGGCCGTCGTCGCGTTCGTCAGCCTGAACTTTCGCTTGCATCTTTGCCATGACGGATATCCTTAGAACTTGAGGCCAGCTTCACGGGCTGCGTCGGCCAGGGCCTTCACGCGACCGTGATAGCGGAAGCCTGCGCGGTCGAAAGCAACGCTTTCAACGCCGGCAGCCTTCGCCTTTTCGGCGATACGACGGCCGATCAACGCAGCGGCGGCAGCATTGCCACCCTTGCCTTCCTTGTCGCCCAGTTCCTTGCGCACTTCGGCTTCGAGGGTCGAGGCGCTTGCCAGGACTTGCGTACCGTCTGCCGAAAACACTTGCGCGTAGATGTGCAGGTTGGTGCGATGCACGGAAAGGCGATGCACCTTGAGTTCGGCCAGCTTGATACGGGTCTGGCGGGAACGGCGCAAACGGGATTGTTTCTTGTCCATGTTTCGCACCCTTACTTCTTCTTGGTTTCTTTGAGGATCACCACCTCGTCCGCATAGCGGACGCCCTTGCCCTTGTAGGGCTCGGGCGGACGGTAACCGCGAACTTCCGCAGCCACTTGTCCGATGCGTTGCTTGTCAACGCCCTTGATGATGATCTCCGTCTGCGTCGGCGTTTCGGCCTTCACGCCTTCCGGCAGCGAATAGACGACGTCGTGCGAGAAGCCGAGTTCCAGCTTCAACGACGTGCCTTCTGCCTTGGCACGATAACCCACGCCAACCAGCTGAAGCTTCTTCTCGAAGCCCTTGCTGACACCCGTCACCATGTTGTTGACGAGTGCGCGCTCCGTACCATACAACGCATTCGCTTCACGGCTTTCGTCAGCCGGGGCGAAGGTGATGGTGTCGTTTTCAATCTTTACGTTGACCAGGACATTCACGCCGCGCGTCAGCGAACCCAGCGGGCCCTTGACGGTCAGCACGTTGCCGGCCAGCGACGCTTCGATACCCTTGGCCAGGGCGATCGGGCTTTTACCTACTCGAGACATGTTCTTCTCCTCGGGCGGTTAAGCGACGTAGCAGATGACTTCGCCGCCCACGCCGGTGGCGCGTGCCTTGCGATCGGTCATCACGCCCTGCGGGGTCGAGACGATGGCAACGCCGAGGCCGTTCATGACCTGCGGAATGTCGTTGCGGCTCTTGTACACACGCAGACCCGGGCGCGAAACGCGTTCGAGGCGCTCGATGACCGGACGGCCAGCGTAGTACTTCAGTGCAATGTTCAGCACCGACTTTGCGTTTTCTTCCTTAACCGCGTAGTCGTCGATATAGCCTTCGTCCTTGAGGACCTTGGCGATCGAGACCTTCAGCTTGGACGAGGGCATTGCTACGTTTGCCTTCTCGACCATTTGCGCATTGCGGATACGGGTCAGCATATCGGCGATAGGATCGCTCATGCTCATAGTGCTTCTCCTATTACCAGCTGGCTTTGGTCACACCCGGGATTTCGCCACGGAAGGCGATTTCACGGATCTTGCTACGTGCCAGACCGAATTTGCGGAACGTGCCGCGGGGACGACCGGTCAGGTCGCAACGATTGCGTTGACGCGTCGGGTTTGCGTTGCGCGGCAGCTGTTGCAGTGCCAGGCGCGCTTCATAACGCTCTTCTTCCGACTTGCTCGTGTCTTCGATGGTCGCTTTGAGGGCGGCGCGCTTGGCAGCGAACTTCTCAGCCAGACGTGCGCGTTTCTTTTCGCGTTCGATAAGTGCCAGTTTAGCCACGATTACCTCAGTTACGGAACGGGAATTTGAACGCCGACAGAAGAGCCTTGGCTTCTTCGTCAGTCTTCGCAGTCGTCGTGATGCTGATGTTCAGACCACGCAGTGCGTCGATTTTGTCGTACTCGATTTCGGGGAAAATGATCTGCTCTTTCACACCGACGTTGTAGTTACCACGACCATCGAACGCGCGGCCCGAAATACCACGGAAGTCACGCACGCGCGGCAGGGCCACGGTGATGAAACGATCCAGGAATTCGAACATACGCTCACCGCGCAGCGTCACCATCGTACCGATGGGGTAGCCTTCGCGGATCTTGAAACCTGCGATTGCCTTGCGTGCCTTGGTCGTCACCGGCTTTTGACCGGCGATCTTCACCAGGTCGCCCGTGGCGTTATCGATGATCTTCTTGTCAGCGACGGCTTGACCAAGACCCATGTTCAGGGTGATCTTGGTGATGCGCGGCACTTCCATGACAGACTTGTAACCGAACTGAGTCATCAGTTCCGCGACAATCTTGTCTTTATAGAGTTGTTGCAAACGAGCCATTCTCTAAACTCCTTGCTCAGGCACCGGCGACGACCGCACCGGTCGTCTTGAGGAAGCGGACTTTCTTGCCATCTTCCACCTTGATGCCCACGCGCGACGGCTTGCCTTCGGCATCCACCAGCGCAATGTTCGAGATGTGAATGGGCATCGTCTTGTCAACCACACCGCCTTGCGTACCCTTCATCGGGTTCGGCTTGACGTGCTTCTTGGCAACGTTGACGCCCTCGACGACCACCTTGTCGCCGTCGACTGCCAGCACGGTACCGCGCTTGGCCTTGTCTTTGCCGGTCAGAACGATGACCTGGTCACCCTTGCGAATCTTGTTCATATTGGCTCCTTACAGCACTTCCGGGGCCAGCGACACGATCTTCATGAACTTCTCGGTACGCAGTTCACGCGTGACCGGTCCGAAGATACGCGTGCCGATCGGCTCGAGCTTGGC
The DNA here is from genome assembly GCF_902459695.1 of Pandoraea terrae. Classification (GTDB taxonomy): domain Bacteria; phylum Pseudomonadota; class Gammaproteobacteria; order Burkholderiales; family Burkholderiaceae; genus Pandoraea; species Pandoraea terrae. Next base: position 6,032 of record NZ_CABPRZ010000028.1, on the reverse strand, counting down.
ATTGAGCAGGACGGCTGCATTGCCGTCGAACTTCACCAGCGAACCGTCTTGGCGGCGCACGCCCTTGGCGGTACGCACGACCACTGCGTTGTAGATCTCGCCTTTCTTGACGCGACCACGCGGCGCAGCATCTTTCACGCTGACTTTGATGATGTCGCCAATGCCGGCATAACGGCGCTTGGATCCACCCAACACCTTAATGCACATGACTTCGCGCGCACCGGTATTGTCGGCTACGTCGAGCCGGGTTTCTGTCTGAATCATGGTGTTATCTTCCCAACTTAATCCGGCGCTAGGCGTCGGTCAGTCTTGGCCCCGTCAGCGCCAACGGCACTGTTTGGGTTGAGTCGTTCAAAGTGGACAACTTTGCCGCCTGGATCGCTGCACTCAGTCATTGCACTGAAGCACATTTCACCTGGGGGCGGCCATCCACCTCTTACCGAAACCAAAGACCGGTTTTGGCGAAAGAAGCGGAAAGTCCGGAATTATAACCTGATAATTCCGGACTTGCAAGCTTGCTTGTAAAGACGCCTTAGATGATGCGGGCGGCTTCCAGCAGACGGGAAACGGTCCAAGCCTTGGTCTTCGACAGCGGACGAGTTTCTTGAATCTCGACCTTGTCGCCTTCCTTGAATTGGTTCGTCTCGTCGTGCGCGTGGTACTTCTTCGAACGCACGATGTACTTGCCGTACAGCGGGTGCTTCTCCTGACGCTCGACCAGCACCGTCACCGTCTTGTCCATCTTGCTGCTGACAACCGTACCCACCAGGGTACGCTTCAGCGCAGTCTTAGCGGTATCGTTCATTTCTGGCTCGCCTTCTCGTTCAACACGGTACGCACGCGCGCGATGTCGCGGCGGACCTTCTTCAGCTGGCTCGTGTTGCTGAGCTGCTGGGTGCCCGCCTGCATGCGCAGACCGAATTGGGCCTTCAGCAGATCGGACAGTTCCTTGTTCAGGGCGTCCTGATCCTTGTCGCGAAGTTCGGATGCTTTCATTTCAAATTCTCTCCACTCAAGCGCCGAGCTGACGTTCAACGAACACCGTCTGGATCGGCAGCTTGGCAGCCGCGAGGCGGAAAGCCTCACGAGCCAGCGTGACGTCCACACCGTCCATTTCGTACAGCATCTTGCCCGGTTGAATCTCGGCGACGTAGTACTCCGGGTTACCCTTACCGTTACCCATACGCACTTCTGCCGGCTTTTGCGAGATCGGCTTATCCGGGAAGATACGAATCCAGATACGGCCACCACGCTTGATGTGACGGGTCATGGCACGACGTGCCGCTTCGATCTGGCGAGCCGTCAGGCGACCACGACCGACCGCCTTCAGACCGAAGTCACCGAATGACACTGCGTTGCCACGGGTGGCGACGCCGGTGTTACGGCCCTTCTGTTCCTTGCGGTATTTTCTACGCTTCGGTTGCAGCATGTTTATTCTCCAGTCTTGGCGTCGCCGTTAGGCGCACCAGCCGGGCGGCGCGGGCCACCGCGCTTGACGCCGGGCTTGTCGCCACCAGCGTCGTCGCGACGGCCGCGACGGTCACCCGGACGCGCGTTGCGGCGCGGACGCTTTTCTTCCGTCGGCTCTTCAGCCACCGGCGCGTCGTTGCGGCCCAGCGTGTCACCCTTGTAGACCCACACCTTGATACCGATGATGCCGTAGGTCGTCTGCGCTTCCGCGGTCGCGTAGTCGATGTCGGCGCGCAGGGTGTGCAGGGGCACACGGCCTTCGCGATACCATTCGGTACGGGCGATTTCGATACCGTTCAGACGGCCCGAGCTCATGATCTTGATGCCTTGGGCACCCAGACGCATCGCGTTCTGCATCGCGCGCTTCATTGCGCGGCGGAACATGATACGGCGCTCAAGCTGCTGAGCGATCGAGTCGGCGATCAGCTGCGCATCGGTTTCCGGCTTGCGGATTTCCTCGATGTTGACGTGCACGGGCACGCCCATGCGCTTTTGCAGCTCCGTCTTCAGGATTTCGATATCCTCGCCCTTCTTGCCGATCACGACACCAGGACGCGAGCTGAAGATCGTGATACGTGCGTTCTTTGCAGGACGCTCGATGATCACGCGGCCAACCGAAGCGTTTTTCAGCTTCTTCTTCAGGTATTCGCGAACGCCGATATCTTCCTTCAGCATTTGTGCGAAGTTCTGGTTGTTCGCGTACCAACGCGAAGCCCAGTTACGACTGACAGCCAGACGGAAGCCAGTCGGATGAATTTTCTGTCCCATCGTGACCCCTTAGTTGCCCAGCGTCACAGTAATGTGACAGGTTTGCTTCTCGATCTTGTTACCACGGCCTTTTGCACGCGCCGTGAAACGCTTGAGCGAGGTACCCTTGTCGACGTACACGCCCTTGACACGCAGCTCGTCGATATCAGCGCCTTCATTGTGCTCGGCGTTGGCGATTGCCGACTCGACCACTTTCTTCAGAATGACGGCAGCCTTCTTCGGCGAGAACGTCAGGACGTTCAGTGCACGTTCGAGCGGCAGGCCGCGGATCTGGTCGGCGACCAGACGCGTCTTCTGCGCCGAGATGCGAGCACCTTTATGAATTGCTTTCACTTCCATGATCGCCCCTTATTTCTTCGCCTTCTTGTCGGCCGCATGGCCTTTGAAGGTACGAGTGAGCGCGAACTCACCCAGCTTGTGGCCGACCATGTTTTCCGACACATACACCGGAACGTGTTGACGGCCGTTATGAACGGCGATCGTCAGTCCGATGAAATCGGGCAGAACGGTCGAACGACGCGACCAGGTCTTGATCGGCTTCTTGTCACGCGTTGCTTGCGCCGCTTCAACTTTCTTCAGCAAGTGAGCGTCGCAGAACGGACCTTTTTTAACAGAACGTGCCATTTGCTAGCTCCTTATCGCTTGTTGCGGCGCTGGACGATCATGCTGCCCGTGCGCTTCGTGCTGCGAGTACGCTTGCCCTTGGTCTTCAGGCCCCACGGGCTAACCGGATGACGGCCAGCTGCAGTACGACCTTCACCACCACCGTGCGGGTGATCGACCGGGTTCATTGCGACACCGCGAACCGTCGGACGAATACCACGCCAACGCGTTGCACCGGCCTTGCCGATTTGACGCAGGCTATGCTCTTCGTTACCGACTTCACCGATCGTGGCACGGCACTCGATGTGCACGCGACGGATTTCACCCGAACGCAGACGCACTTGAGCGTAGGTGCCTTCACGGGCCAGCAGCATCGCCGAGGCGCCAGCGGCACGTGCGATTTGCGCACCCTTGCCCGGCAGCATTTCGATGCAGTGGATCGTGGTACCGACCGGAATGTTGCGAATCGGCAGCGTGTTACCCGACCGGATCGGCGCTTCCGAACCGCTCAACACTTGCTGGCCGACGGTCATGCCGCGCGGTGCAATGATGTAACGGCGTTCGCCATCCAGGTAGCACAGCAGTGCGATGTTCGCGCTACGGTTCGGATCGTATTCCAGACGCTCAACCTTGGCCGGCACGCCGTCCTTGTTGCGACGGAAGTCGATCACACGATAGTGCTGCTTGTGACCGCCACCCATATGACGGGTGGTGATGTGACCGTTGTTGTTACGGCCGGCGGTCTTGCTCTTGACGTCGAGCAGCGGGGCGTACGGCTTGCCCTTGTGCAGGTCTTTGTTGACGACCTTGACCATCGAGCGACGGCCCGGCGACGTCGGTTTCGTTTTGACGAGTGCCATGATTACTTGGCCTCCGCTTCAAAATTGATTTCCTGACCCGGCTTCAGGCTCACGTAGGCCTTCTTCTCGTGGTCACGACGACCCATGAAGCGGCCAAAGCGCTTTTGCTTGCCCTTGCGGTTCAGGATCTGCACCGACTCGACTTCAACCTTGAAGAGCAGCTCGACAGCAGCTTTCACTTCTTGCTTGTTCGCGTCACGCGCAACTTGGAATACGACTTGCTCGTTCTTGTCCGCCACCATGGTCGCCTTTTCGGAGATCACGGGCGAGAGCAGAACTTGCATCAGACGATGGTCATTTTTGCGAACGTCGCTCATCCCAGCATCTCCTCGATTTTGGCGATCGCACCCTTGGTCACCAGGATCTTCTTGAAGTAGATCAGCGACAGCGGGTCTGCGAAACGCGGCTCGGTCACAGCGATGTTGGGCAGGTTGCGCGAGGCGAGGAACAGGTTCTCGTCCACGGTATCCGTAATCACCAGCACCGACTCAAGACCCATGGCCTTGATCTTTTCTGCGAGCAGTTTGGTCTTCGGGGCTTCGAGCTTGATCTCTTCGACCACCGACAGACGACCTTCACGGGCGAGCTGCGACAGAATCGAGCAAACACCAGCGCGGTACATCTTCTTGTTGACTTTGTGGCTGAAGTTTTCTTCCGGCGAATTCGGGAAGATACGGCCACCGCCACGCCACAACGGGCTGGACGACATACCGGCACGAGCACGGCCCGTACCCTTCTGACGCCACGGCTTCTTGGTCGTGTGCTTGACCTGTTCACGGTCTTTCTGCGCACGATTGCCGCTGCGGGCGTTGGCTTGATAAGCCACAACCACTTGGTGGATCAACGCTTCGTTGTAGTCACGGCCGAACACGACGTCCGACGCGGACACGCCTGCGCCTTCCTGACCTTGCTCATTCAGGAGCTTCAGTTCCATTGTTACGCTCCCTTCGCGAGTTTGGCCTTGACTGCCGGCGTCACGAAAACCTTGCCTTCCTTGGCGCCGGGAACGGCACCCTTGATGAACAAGAGTTTGCGATCGGCGTCAATGCGCGCGATTACGAGGTTCTGCACCGTCTTCGTGACGTCACCGAGGTGACCAGTCATGCGCTTACCCGGGAAAACACGACCCGGATCCTGCGCCATACCGATCGAACCCGGCACATTGTGCGAACGGGAGTTACCGTGGGAAGCACGGCCCGAAGCGAAGTTGTAACGCTTGATCGTACCGGCGTAGCCCTTACCGATCGACACGCCTTGCACGTCAATCTTCTGGCCCACTTCGAACAGATCAACGCCGACGACCGAACCCGGCTGCAGTTCAGCAGCTTTGGCGGCGTCAACGCGGAATTCCTTCAGGATTTCACCGGCTTCAACGCCCGCTTTCGCGAGGTGGCCAGCGATGGCTTTGGTCACGCGCGAGGCGCGACGGGCGCCGAAAGTAACTTGAACAGCCGTGTAGCCGTCCGTTTCATCCGTCTTGATTTGCGTCACGCGGTTGTCAGACACATCCACCACGGTAACGGGGATCGAATCGCCGTCTTCCGTGAAAATACGCGTCATGCCAACCTTGCGACCGACAAGTCCAAGGCTCATGATTTTCTCCATTCCCGACTACGATTGGCCGGGGCTAAATGACAAAAGGATGGATCACGGGCGTGATCCATCTCTTCAAACTACAACTGAGCCCACGATTATAGACGAGCTCTTTGCGCTTGACAAGGTCCAGCAATTCGCTTAGATACAACACCCTAAGCGGGGTGCCAGGCCTTACTGCAGCTTGATTTCGACGTCCACGCCAGCCGGCAGGTCCAGCTTCATCAGCGCGTCGACAGTCTTGTCCGTCGGATCGACGATGTCCATCAGGCGTTGGTGCGTGCGGATTTCCAGCTGATCGCGCGACGTCTTGTTGACGTGCGGCGAACGCAGGATGTCGAAACGCTCGATACGCGTCGGCAGGGGCACCGGACCCTTGACGATTGCGCCCGTGCGCTTTGCGGTTTCGACGATTTCAGCTGCCGATTGGTCGATCAGGCGGTAGTCGAAAGCCTTCAGGCGAATGCGGATTTTCTGGTTTTGCATGAGATTTCTCCAAAGAGCGCGGCAACCCTCGTTCGGGCGCCAGGGTACTTCACAAAGAGCAACAGATTTCGAGAAGGGCGGCACCGAAGTGCCGCCCTGCCCGTTCATTCGCTATCAGGCGATGATCTTGGCAACCACGCCGGCGCCGACGGTACGGCCACCTTCGCGGATTGCGAAACGCAGACCTTCTTCCATGGCGATCGGGTGGATCAGCTTGACCGTGATCGACACGTTGTCACCCGGCATGACCAT
>NZ_CABPRZ010000027.1 GCF_902459695.1 Pandoraea terrae | reverse complement strand
CGCGCCGCCGTTGCCGAACACCCCGGAGGTCGTCTCGCGGCGGTACTCCGACGAGGCGTGCCGGTTCTGCGCGCCCGTGATCTCGAGGTTGCGTCCCGCTTTGACCGTAACGTCGCCCTCGCCCACCACGTTCGCGCCGGTCACAAGCACGTCGCGCGCCGCGCCGACTTCGGCGGCGTTGCCCGAGACCGTGCTGCCCTGCGCGAGCACGTCATGCGCGTCGCGCCGCATCTCTTTGGTGCTGCGCGACAGCACGCCCGAGCGCGTATCGTGGCTCCACTGCGCCGTGTCGTGACGCTCCTCGACGCCTTCGACACGCACGTCGCCCGAGGCGATCAGGCGCACCGTGCCTGACCCCGCGTTGTTGCCGGCGGGGTTGCCGGCATCGTTGCCGGCAGCGTGGCCCGTCGCGTGGTTGCGCACGGCCGAGCCAGCCGCGGCAGCCGTCACAGTGCCAGCACCGTCGCGGCGCTGCGCATCGGCCGCGCCTGCCTGCCGGCCGGCGTTGACGTACGAGCCCTGCACCTTGAGCTCGCCGTGTCGTGTCGGAGTCTCGCCATCCACGTAGGCGGTCACGCCCAGCGTGTCGAGCACCTGCGCGACGGCCTGCCCCTGGCCCGCGCCGAAGGTAATATCTCCGCCCGCCTGCACCTCGCTGCCGCGCACCGTTTCGTGATACGCGTCGGTGGTGTGTTTGAGCGTGCCGCCGAACGACTTGCCCTCGAAGCGGTGCGTGTCCTTCACCGCGCCGACCGTGACGTCGCGCGCCGCCGCGACGGTGGTGTCGCCCTCCGACGCGATCGTCGAGCCCAGCAGCGCCGCATCGCGGCCCGCCACCACCGTCACGCTGCCCTGCGCGTCGATCGACGTGCCCCGATGCTCGCGGCGCTCGGTCCAGCCGGTGGCACCACCTACGTCCTTGCCACGGCTGCCGAACGTGTGCTCCAGCGCCGTGGCGCCGATCGCCGCATCCCGGCCCGCCGCCATTTGCGCGTCGCCGCCGGCGCTCACCCGCGCGCCCTCGAGCTTCGCGTCGCGCTGCGCCACGACGCGCAACGCTTCGTCCGCGTGGATCGCCCCTGGCCCGTCGACGAGCGTGTTCGACACGGCATTGGTCTGCCCTGCACGCCCGGATGCCTGCCCGATGCGGCGCGTCTTTGAGCCGACCACCACGTCCCGCCCCGCGCGGATGTCCACGCCTCCGCCCGCGATCTCGCCGCCGAGGTTCACCACGTCCCGCTCGGCGCGCACCACCACGTTGCCCCGGGTGTCTTGCCCGCCCGCTGAACTCGCGGAACCCACCGAGCCCACGGGAGCCAAGGAGCCCAACGATCCTAACGAGCCCACGGACGCGATCGCGCCCGTGTTCACCACATCACGCGCGGCGACGTGCACCTCCGCATCGCCCACGATCCGGCCGCTGTTGCTCAGTGTGTCCTGCGCCTCGATCAGCACGTCGCGGCCGTTTATCATCGCGCCCCCCGTCACCGCGCCGCTCGCCTCGAGCCGCACCCGGGTTCCGTGCGCGAGATAGAGCCTGGGCACCAGCACCCCCTGCGTGCTGCCATCGGCCAGCGTCACCGTCTGCCGGACCAGCCAGACGATGTCGCTGGTGAGCGCCTGCATCTGCGCTGCGGTCAGTGCCACGCCCACGCGCAACTGGAACTCGCGCGCATACCTTGCGCCCGAGGCCATCAGCGCCTTGAACTCTTCATCCGCTTGCGTATGTTCTGCGAGGAAGGTGCGGCCCGTTGCCGTCAGTACCTGCTCGCGCAGCAGGCGGGCCTCATAGAAGCCGTCGCCGATGCGCTTGTCCACCCGCGCCGGGTCCAGCCCGAGCAACGCCAGCAGGTAATCGCTCGACACGAAGTTGCCGTAGTCGGTGAACCGCGGATCGGTCACCACCAGATAGGGGTGCGCGGGCGCGGCGACGATTGCGAACAGGCCGATGCTCGGCAGCTTCAGGTCCGGCAGCGCCGGCGCCGGCACGGCGACCGCATCCACCTCACCGGACGCATCGGTGCTGCCGGTGCTGTCGGAGATGACGCGCGTGCCGGCCACGGTCTCGCCGTCCGGGTTGACGGTGGTCACATCCACGTCGCGCCCGGCGATACTCACGCGCTGGTTCGACGACACGATCGCCGGCAAGGCATCGACGACCTCGCGGCGCTGCGCCACCGAGAAGTCATGCGGGCGCACCTCACGGGCACTGTTGCCGCGCTTCTCGTGCCAGTAGACCCAGCTGGTCTGCGTCTGGTTCACGCGCCGCTCGAGCTCGATGCCCCTGGCCGTGATCGCACCGCCGTTGCCCCGTACATTCAGGTTGCCGCCCGCGGCGATGGTCGAGGCGTCATTGAGTGCCTCGCCGCCATCGACATTGATGCGCATGGCCCGTTGCGACGCAATGCTCGCCGCCGCGGCCGCGCCGATCAGGCGGTCGACCGTGGCGCTCTCGCGGAACTCGCGCCGCACCTCGTTGTAGTCGCGCCCGTCGCGCATGCCCGGCCGATAGCGCAGGATGCGCACGCCCTCGTCCGCCGCGCCCGTGAGGTGGCCGCCGGCCTCGTCGACCACGCCCGGGCGCAGGTGCGTCCCGGGATCGAAATCCGGATAGAACTCGATGACGTAGTTGCCCTGGCCGTCGTCCGTCAGTCGCTCGAAATGCTGAACCGCGTTGTGCGTAATGGTGCGCTTCTGGAATTCCGCTGCGCCGGCGGGTCGCAAGTCAGCGCGGGTCTGATACACCTCTTCGATCGGATGCGCGAGGCGGAAGGTCTTGCCGTTGGCGTCGAGCGCGCGCACGCCCGACTTCGGGATCACCACCCGCACCGGGGCGGCGACTGCCTGCAGCTTCTCCTCGGACAACGCCGCCTTGGCCTCGTGCCAGGTCCATTGGGTGAATGACTGATTCCTGGGGTTCGGCTTGGTGACCTTCACGCGCCGGGGTGGCTCACCGCTCTCGCCCTGGACTTCGATCTCCTGCAGGATGAACGCCGGCTCGCCGTTGACCGCCAGGCTATGGCTGCGGTGCGTGGTCGGCAGGTTGGTGTTCAGGTCCTGCGCGTCGCCCGGCCGGATGTCGACGTGGTACCCCGCCACCCAGACGCGGCGGCTGTACGTCCTGGTGCCTTGCGGCACCGCCTTCTCGATATGGATGAAGCTGCGCTCGTTGACCAGCTTGCGGGTGGCGATATCCAGATCGCCGCCAGCCTCGAGGGTGGCCGAGCGGTTGGTGAGGCTCGCCGTCTGGCGCGCCAGGTACCCTTGCGCGTCGCGCTCGGCGCCCGCGCCAATGCGCAATGTCCCGAGGCTATACAGCACCGCGCCGTCGTCGTTGAGCACGTCGCCGCTGGCCCACAGGTCGAGCGCCGAGGTGGCCGCCATCACCGCGCGGCTGCCCTGGTTGACGATGTCGGTGGCGGCAACAGTGATGCGGTCGCCCAGCACCGTGGCCGCGTTGTGCACGCGCCGCGCGCTCAGGCTCACCGCCTGGCCGTCGATGCGCCCGTCGTTGCGGATCTCGTCGGTGGCGGCAAGCGTGGTCGTGCCGCCGCGCAGCGCGCCACCGCTCGTGTTGTGAATCGAGGCCGCATTGAGCGCCAGGCGCTTGACCGCCGACAAACTGCCGGCGTTGGTGAAGACGCCACCGGCGGTGAAGCTCAGGTCGCCGTCGGCGCGGTAGTCGCGCCCGGCCGCGTGGGTGTAGTCGCCCGTGACCGCGACAAGCAGGTCGCCGCCCGCGCGCATCGCCCCCTCCCCTGCGAGCGCCCCGACCTGCAGGGCCAGGCTGCCGTTGAAGGCGAGCTTGCCGGCGTGCGTGAGCGTTGCGGCATGAATCCATGCATCGCGCTTGCCCTGGATCTGGCCCCGGTTATGCAGCAGCAGTTGCGACGTGTTGGCGAAGGGGGCGTAACCCGCCAAGGAGCGGGAGAGAAAGTCGGTGGCTGCCGTGGCGCGGTCGCCGGCCGTGCTGACCGTGCCGAGCCACAGGTGGTGGCCCGCGAACAGCGTGCCGCCGTTGGCGAGGCGCCGGGCGATCGCCAACACCAGGTCGCCACCGGACTGGATGCGCGCCGAGGTGTCGTTTTCAAGCATGTCGGCCGCGATCTGCACCGCGCCATTGCTGCCGATGAAGCCCGCAGCGTCGTTCTTCACGGTGTCCTTGGGCGCAGCGTCGCCAGCGTCCGGGCTGGAAGCCGGCGTCTCGGCCCCCGCTGCCGCGTTCGTTGCGGCATTCGCCTCGGCATCGGTCACGGCATTCTTCACAAAGTCCGCGACCACGCGCGTGAGCCCAGTGCCGGCATTGACGATGCGGCCATCGGTGTTGTCCACCGATTGCGCCGCCAGCGCCATCGTTCCCTGCGCCCCTGTACTCTCGATACTACCCGCGCGGTTGTCGAGCGCACCGCCCGCCGTGATCTGGACGCCACCCTGTGCCGACACCTTGCCGCCGCGATTGTCGATCCCATGCCCTGCGGTGAGATGTACCCCGGCGCCTGCCGTCAATTCGCCGTCATCGTTGGCGAACGTGCCTTGGGATGCGACGCGCAACATGCCGCCGGCCGTCACCCGCCCCTGCGTATTGACGAAGTCATGCGCCGCGATATCGACTGCGCCGTTGCCCGCCAGCAGCCCGCCGATGTTCGTCATCACGCCGCTCGTGAGATCGAACCGCCCGGCGCCGGCATGCGTGATCGTGCCGCGCGTGTTGTCGAGGCTGCCCGCGGCAAGCGTAAGCGTCGCGGCGTTGCTCTCGAGCTTGCCGCCGGTGTTGTCAAACGCGCCGGCGAGATTGAAGCGCGCATCGCCGCTGCCGTGCTGGGCCAGCCGCCCGCCCCGGTTCGACAGCGACGCCGCGGCGATCTCAAGATGTGCGGCCACGGTTTCTGCGCCGTCGTGATCGATGTGGCCGTTCAGGTGACCATCGACGCTTCCATCGACGCGGCCCGCAAGACGTCCGCTTGCGTCGAGCCGCGCGCGCCCGCTCGCGCGCGTCCTGGAGCCCGCCATGATCAAGGGGCCATGCATCGCCGCATAATGCAGGTTGCGCCCCGCGTCGGTCTGGCTGCCCGCGACGTCGAGCGAGGCGCCCAGCAGTGCAACGTCGCCTGCCGCCCAATGCCGGCCGGTGGCGACGAGCGCCCCCTCGGCCGAAAGCCGCAGGTTGCCGGCCTCTCCCGACGTGCCCGGTTGGCCCGACTGACCGGGTTGAGCCGGTTGACCGTTCACATCGACACCCGCCGCAAACCAGCCGCGCGAGGCGATGCGCTGCGCCGACAGCGACACATGCCGGCCTGCGGCCCACGCACCGCTGTGCGTGAGCACGCCGCCAATGCGCGTCGTCACGTCGCGCGCGGCGTACAGCGTCCCTGCATTGTCCACCTCGCCGCCGCTCGCGATCTCGATGTCGCGCTCTGAGGAGATCGTGCCGGTGTTGCTGATGCCGCCGGCGGCATTGACCGACAATGCTTCCGTCGCGTGCACCCGGCCCGTCACCGTCAGCAGGCCCGATGCCGACAGGTGAAACTCCTGCGCCGCGACCTGTCCGCCCACGTTGACGCCCACGCCCAGCTCCGTGCCGATCAGTTGAATCTTGCCCGCGTACATGCCGCCCAGATGCGAGATGTCGAGCCCGAAGACCGGCTTGCTGTCGGCGCCGGCCAGGCTCGAGCGCACCAGGAACGTCTGCGCGTCCACCTCGTTCAGGCCCGTGACCAGATCGATCCGCTTGGCGTGGATCGCGGCGTTCAGCTGGATCGCGCGCGCCAGCAATGCGACCTTATCCAGATTGCCGGCATTGATACCGGCGCCCTCGATGCGCAGCATGCCGTCCCTGACGCGAAACGCCTCGAGCGAGCCGGTGCCGCCAAACACCGGCTCGCCGGTGGTGAGCACCCCACGCGAAGTATTGATGAAGCCGCAACCGTTGCAGGTCAGGCCGTTCGGGTTGGCGACGATCACCTCGGCGCGCGGGCCGGCCACTTCGAGATAGCCGTTCAGCGTCGATGGCAAGGCGCTCGTGACCTCGTTGACGATCACCGCGGCGCTGCCGCCGCCCAGATTCGAATTGCCTGGCACCCTGCCGCCAAGCTGCGTCTCCACGCTGGTCGGCGCGTTGTTCAGGATCGCGCCGGGCGTGCCGATATCGAACCGTTCGTAGGCGTTGTGCGATACGCCACCGGGCGTCGGCGCGGTGATGTCCACCAGCGGCACGCCGTTGGGCGCGGCGTGCACCCCCGGTGCCGAGCCCCCCGCGCCCGCATCCGGCACGATCTGGCCAATGGCCATGTGCGGCATGAACAGCATCGCCGACGTCGCACACAGTGCCGTTGCGCGCCTTGATGCCCCTGGACCATTGGGGCGTTGGCCGTTGGCGCCTCGGCCGCTGGCACGCCGGCCACTACGACTCCAGCCCGGCGTTCGACCGGACGAGGCAAATTCCCCCACCGCCAGCCACTGGCTGCGAACACGATTGAAAACCAAACGATAACAACGGGTGTTCATGCCGATCTCACATCAACATGTGTCGCGCCACACGAAGGCAACGACACAGGAAAGGGAACGGCCGCTGGGGGATACGGCTCAGAAGTTTCGTACTTGCGCCGCACGCAGCGCAAAGCTCAATACCGATACGACACGGCAAACCCTGCGCAGACCTTGCCGGTCGGAAAACCTGCGGGCTTATGAAGCGGTGTACCGACAAAGACGTCGTATCGGAATCCGCCAAGCCGCCCGCCCTGATAGCCACGCAAACCGATCACCGCGCCTGCCAGACGCGTGCCCGGCAAATGGCGGGCGCTGAATCCATGGACTTGCCCATAGTCGACACCCACATAGACGGCGTGCGACGTTGCGCCGACAGGCGCTTGCAGTTCGTTGCGCAAGAAGAAGCCGCGCTCGGCACTCAACATGGTCTCGCCGTCGAATCCGCGTACGGTGAAGCGGCTGCCGATCGTCAGTTGGTCCGTCGCCCATAACGCACTGGCCGTGGTCTGCCCATGAAACACAGCGCTATAGCGAAGTGGTACGCCACCCACGCGAAATGGCACGCTCATCTGCGCATCCAGCAAAGCCATCCGATACCGGTAGGTCTGGCGCAGCGCCTCACCCGTAAACCGGTTACGCAGTTCCGGCTGCGCGCCGAACCACGGCACGCCCTGCCGCCAGCCCAGATAAATGTCGAACTGCGCCGCGCCCACGTAGCGCCGATGTGCGACGCCCAACTGGTAAAACGTATTGTTGCGATACTGCTGCTGGATCTCGAAGTCTTCAATATGGCTTCGGCCAAAGCGGCGGCTCAACCGCGCTTCCAGCGACGTCTTGCCGTTCCGGTCGCGGTGCACCACCCGCTCCACCTTGACTTCGGCCAGTTGGCTGCGCCCGCTCGACAGAAACGTCTGGTTCGCGCCGGCGACCCTCTGGAAGTATCTGCGCGTGGTCCCGAATACCGACACGGTGTTGTAGCCCCATGGCACCGAATAGGACGCACTGAGTCCCTTCGTGCCGAAGCGATCGTCGCCGGGCGACAGGTCGTGCTGCACGGACACGTCCAGCAGATCGCTCAGCCCCAATGGGCTGTCGACGCCGACAGCCAGTTGGCCCTGCAACCGGCCGGTATCGCGCGCACCGGCGTTGTCGACCGACGCCATCACGCGCCACGGGCGGTGCCGCACGACGTCGATCACGATGTCGCTCTCCCCCGGTGTCCGGCCTGGCGCGAGGCGCACGCCAGCATCCTGACTCGGCACCCGCTTCAGTTGCTCGACCCCTTGCTCCAACCCCGCAAGCACAAGCCAATCGCCCTCACGCAGCGGCATTGCGTTTCGCCACGTGCCCCACGACGGTGGATCCGAGAAACGGATTTCACCGACCCTGCCGGGCAGGATTTCCAGCGTCAGTTCGCCGCTGCGCAGATCCTGCGTAGGCACCAGCACGCGCGGCGTGACCAGACCATGCTCCACCAACACGCGCGAGGCGTGCGCCGTGATGCGGCCGATGCCGTCCTGTCCAACGCACTGGCCAACATAGGGCTGAAGCGCCGACGGCAGAAAGCCGACGCCGGACTCCGGCCGCAACGTGATCCGATGAACGACAAAGCACGGCGTCTCGGTTGGCAACACGGTATCAACGCCTTCCGCTGCATCGGAAACGGCAACGCTCCCCGGCAACGACGCCCCATCCAGACGCACATCCGGCGCATCCGCCTGCCGCGTGCGCTCGTCCGCGTCGCGCCGCTGACGATCCCGTTGTTCGTCGTCAATCCCCTGACGTGCTGCGTCCCGAAGCGCCGACGGCATCGCCGGTTGTGCGTATGCCGAGGTCCCCTGCGCTACGAGCGCCATACCGGCCATCACGGCCGACGTGCATCTCGCCCCAGACAAGCTTGCTGTGACTCTGAAAATGCCATCCCCCTTTTGACGAACGTGTCAGACCTGCAATCGGGGGGCGGCGCAAGCCATGACAAGGGGCCGGATTGTGGCAGAGCCGATTCGCCGTGTCTGTCGGTTTTCGCCCGAAGCCGAAATTTTCGGAATCGTCTCAAGAGCGAGCCCACTGGAAGAAAACTGTCGAGAAGATCGGACAAATCCCAGATTCCGCAGCGAACGCGGAGCGCGCAGAAAGCGCGGAGGAACGTACGAAGGAATACGAAAGTACAGACGCGGCGGCGCGTCAACCGCGCCGCCGGAGGGACAGGATTACGCCGCGGCGGCCAGGCGGCCGGCAGCCAACTGCGCGAGATCGCGCTTGAGCACCTTGTTCGACGCGTTCAACGGAAACTCGTCGAACGCGAGGATATGGCGGGGCACCTTGTAGTTCGCCATGCGCTCGCGCGACCAGGCGATCATGCCAGCCTCGTCGAGCGTCGCGCCGTGACGCAGAATCACGCAGGCACACCCCACTTCGCCCATGCGCTCATCCGGCACGCCGGTCACCGCCACCTGCGCGATATCCGGATGTTCCGCCAGCACACGTTCGATCTCCGCCGGATAGCAGTTGAAGCCGCCAACGATGAACATGTCCTTGAGACGGTCCGTAATGCGCAGATAGCCGCGCGCATCCAGCACGCCGACGTCGCCGGTATGCAACCAGCCGTCGGCATCGATCGTCTCGCGCGTGGCCTTCTCGTCTTCGAAATAGCCCTTCATGACATGAAATCCGCGCAGTACAACCTCGCCCGCTTCGCCCACCTGCACCGGGCGATTCTCTGCGTCCACGCACCGCACTTCCGTGCCCGGCAGCGCACGGCCGCAGGTCATCGCCACGGTTTCGGCACTGTCCGACGGATCGCACAACGTCGCGCAACCGCCGCACTCCGTCAGCCCGTACGCCGTCGTCACAACGCTGAAGCCGAGCTCATTGCGCATGCGCTCGATCAGCACGGGCGGCACGGTCGCCGCACCTGTGACCGTCGCCCTCAGCGAACTGATGTCGAATGTCGCCAAGTCCGGATGCGCGAGCATCGAAAGAAACAACGTGGGCGGCCCCGGCAAGAAGGTAATGCGCTCCGCCTCGATGCGCGACAGCACCGACGACGCATCGAACACCAGGTGCGGATAGACCGTCGCACCCCGCAGGAACGCCGCGATCCACCCCGCCTTGTAGCCAAACGCATGAAAGAACGGATTGATGATCAGGTACCGGTCGCCTTCGTTCAGCCCGATCACCTTCGCCCATTCGCTGAACGCCAGGATCGTTGCACGATGCCCGGCCATCACGCCCTTCGGACGGCCCGTGGTGCCCGACGTGAACATCACGTCCGCGACACTGTCGCCATCGAGCGCCGCTTCGCGCTCGGCCACCCGCGCGGCCGGAATACGCTCGGCCTGCCCCAGGAAATCCTCCCACGACATGTCGCCATGCGACGGCGACGCCTCACGCAGCACCACCACATGTTCCAGCGTAGCCGGCCGAAAGCCTTCCAGCAGATCCGGGTAATAGCGATCCAGGAAGTTGCCGATGCAGAACAGCACACGCGCGCGGCTGCGGCCTACGATGTCGGCCACTTCCTCGCCACGCATCCGCGTATTGACAGGCACCAGCACCGCGCCCGCCGCGTGAATGCCGCACGCCGCCAGAATCCATTCGTGGACGTTCGGCGCCCAGATCGCCACGCGGTCGCCTGCCTGCACGCCCAACGCCAGGAGACTGCGCGCCACGCGCTCCGTCTGATATGACAACTCGGCATAGGTCAGATGGACATCGCCATCGACCACGGCCAGTCGCGCCGCATGTTCCACGGCCGCCCGACGAATGACCTGTGGCAGCGTCTGGGGCGGCTCGTTGCGGATCTCGCTCATCAATTACATCACTCCGGAAATTTGATACGCACTTGCGCAGACATCGGTACCGCCTGGCACCCCAAGGTCCAGCCGCGCGCAATATCGTTGTTATCGAGGACGTCGTTGTGGCGCAGATGCACCTCGCCGTCCGTCACCTGACACATGCACGACGCGCACATGCCGGCCTCGCACGACGCCGGCGGATTCAGGCCCGCACGTCGCATGGCGGCCAGCAAGGTCTCGTCGCCACTGCAGGCAATCGTTGTCACGCTGCCGTCCAGCGTCACTTCAATGGACGCCTCGGCCACGGCCGCCGGCGTCGTGTCGGCCGGCAATTCCGCCAGCGTCTCTTCGTCGGGCAGCGACATGAAGCGCTCCACATGTACGCGCTCCGGCGCCATGTCAACCGCTTCGAGCGCAGCGACGGCACCGTCCATGAACGCTGCGGGGCCACAGATGAAAGCCTGCGCGTCGCGCCACGGACGCGCCAGTGCCGCAAGCTGCGCCACGGTCGGCACACCCTGCACGGAATCAAGCCAATGAATCACCGTCAGACGGCCGGGATGCTCGGCCGCCAACGCACGCAGCGTGTCGCGAAAGATCACCGATCGCTCGTCGCGGTTCGCGTAGATGAGGCAGACGCGTCCTGCCGCGTTCGCCAGCACTGAGCGCAGGATCGAAAACACCGGCGTCACGCCGCTGCCCCCCGCGAACAGCAGGAAATCCCCCTCGAGCGAGCGCGGCGTGAAGACGCCGGCCGGCGCCATGACTTCGAGCGTGTCGCCCGGGCGCACGCGGTCGCAGACCCAGTTGGACCCGCGTCCGCCGTTGACGCGCTTGATCGTGACGCGCGGCGCGGCATCCAGCGACGGCGCGCTCGACATTGAATAACAACGCGGGACGTGGCGGCCTTCGACCGGCAGCCGCAACGTCAGGAATTGCCCGGGGCGATAGTGAAACGTATCGGCCAGGTCTTGCGGTACATCGAAAACCAACGATTTCGCGTCGGCGGTTTCTTCGACCACATCACGCACGCGCAGTACGTGGTAGCGGGCGTTGCCGGTAGTCATAGTCCCATCCCGAAAATCATGCCTGTGCCTCATCAAGTTGCGGCGCGCGCTGCGCTTCGAGCAAATCGGTGCGCTGCAGCGCGATCGGCTTGCCTGACAGATGCGCGATGGCGCGGTATGCGAATGTCATCGCCGGCCCCAGCGTCGAGCCGGCCCCCGGATACGCCGGGCCCATCACCGATGCCGAGTTGTTGCCGACGCAGTACAGCCCCTCGATCGGCTTGCCGGCGTCGTCGAGCACGCGCGCATCGCGGTCCGTCAACAAGCCGCCTTTGGTGCCGATTTCGCCCGGATAAATACGAATTGCATAGAACGGACCCTGATCGATCGGGGCGAGATTGGGATTCGGCGTCACGCTTGCGTCGCCGTAGTACCGGTCGAACACATTGCCGCCGCGATCGAAGTCGAGATCCTTTCCGGTGCGTGCGAACTCCGTCATCCGCTTCGCGCTGGCGACGAGGCCGTCCGGATCGACACCAATCTGCGCCGCGAGTTGTTCCAGGGTGTCGGCCTTCCAGTACACCTCGCCCAACCAGCTCTTGCGCAGCCGGTGGTCCGGGATGGCGCCCCCGGGCGGCATCGCGCCGATCGGGTAGTTCTGGCGGAATCGCGCGTCGAACACGATCCACGCCGGCACTGCGGCTTCGCCGCGCGCGTGGCTCGCGTACATCGCCTGCTGGAATTCCGGATATGGACAGGATTCGTCGACAAACCGCTTGCCCGCGGCATTGACCGCCATGCAACCCGGCAGCGAACGTTCCACGAGGATCGCACGGTACTTGTCTTCGCGCGGCACGGACATGGTCGGGCCGCCCCACACATGCGACATCAGGTGCAACTGGCCGCCGGCATCAGCGCCCGCGCGAATGGCGTCGCCCGTATTGCAGCCAACGGGCGTCGCGGTCCATTCAACATCGGTCGGCTTCGGCAGATACGCTTCGCGCATCGCCTGATTGCGTTCAAAACCGCCGGCGCCGAGCAACACGGCACGGCGCGCACGCACCTTCACGGCTTTGCCTTGGTGTTCCACAACGACGCCCGTGACGCGATTTCCGTCGCGCTCCAGGGATTGCAGCGGGCTATTCACCCAGATATCGACGTTGCGGCGCTTGCGCAGCGCCGTCAACAGCCCGCCGACAAGTGCCTGGCCGCCCGTGAGACGCCGGTCGCGCTTCGTCTTGAAGCGCCACGGATAATCGAGCAGATACTTCAGCATGATGCGCGTGAGCAGCCATTTCGCGCCCTTCTCGCGCGCCAGCACGACGTGCGCGTCGAACGCATTGATGGTCATGCGCCCCATGATCAGCTGACCGGGATTGGTCTCACGCAGCAGCTTCAATCCATCCACACCGAGCTTCGCCGCGTTGTAGTCGGCCGGATCCATCGAACGGCCGCCGGGCATCGAGCCTTCGATGTGCGGGTAGTAATCCGCGTATTTCGCCATCGAGCGATACGGAATGCCGATCGTCTTCAGATAGCGCGCCATTTCCCGCGCGGTCTCGACATAGGCGAGCACACGGTCGTCGCTCGACAGGCCCTTGGCGCACGCCTTCACGTAGCGGAACGCCGCGTCAACACTGTCGCGCAGGCCGTTGCTGGCCATATCGTGGTTGTCCGGAATCCAGATGCCGCCGCCCGACGTCGCGGACGTGCCGCCGAGTACTTCGGTCTTCTCCACGATCAACACCGACATGCCGGCATCAAGCGCCACCACGGCGCCCAACAGTGCGCCTGCGCCCGAGCCGACCACGACCAGATCGTATTCCTGTGCTTGCTCCACGTGTGTCCCCTTGTTGTCTTGAGCGATCAGATGAACGGATCGAGGTTCGGCAGGCCGAGCGCGACTGCGCCGTGAGCCCGCACGTACGCGTCAGTGTTGTTGGCGATATGGCCGCGCGACTGATGGATGTCACGGAAGATCCGCTCGACCGCATTGCCGCGATACATGCCGGAGCCAGCGCTCGCGCGCAGCAGTTCGTTGGCGCGCTCGGCACACAGTTTCGGGACGAGCGCGGCCTGGGCGCGTTGCAGCAGACGTTCTTCGACAGGCATGCGCTCGCCGGTCTTCGCGCAATCGACCACACGGGCATAGTTGCGCAGCAGCACGAGCGTGAGCTGATCGACGGCCATCATGGCTTCGGTCACCGCGACCTGGGCGTTCGGATCTTCGGCCGTCTTCGCGCCGTGCTTGCCGACGTGCGCGGCGGCGCGCGTACGGAAGCTGTCGATCGCGCCTTGCAGCGCGCCGATGCACGCCGTCGACACGGCACGCTGGAACACCTGCGTGAACGGAATGCGGTACAGCCAGCCGGTGTTCTCTACGCGGCCCGGGCAACCTTCGTCCGAATGATCGTTGGTGCGCTGCGTCCGGTGTTCCGGCACGAAAACGCCGTCGACCACAATGTCGTGGCTGCCCGTGGCGCGCAGCCCGAGCACATCCCAGTTCTTCACGATCGTGAAATCCGCCTTCGGCAGCAGGAACGTGGCGTGCTCGAGCCCGCCCGAACCGTCGCGCTTGGGCAGCAGACCGCCGAGGAAAATCCATTCCGCATGTTCGCAGCCGCTCGAAAAGCTCCAGCGGCCCGTGAAACGGTAGCCGCCATCGACCGGTTCCGCCTTGCCCGTCGGCATATAGGTCGAAGCGATCAGCGTGCCTGCATCCTTGCCCCAGACATCCTGCTGCGCCTGATCGGGGAACAACGGCAGTTGCCAGTTGTGAACGGCGATGACGCCGTAGATCCAGGCCGTGGACATACAGCCTTCGGCCAACGCCATCTGCACGCGGTAGAACACGCGCGGGTCCATCTCGAAGCCGCCCCAGCGGCGCGGCTGCAGCACGCGGAACAGGCCGGCCTCGGCCAGATCGCGGACCGTCTCCACAGGCACCTTGCCGGCGGTCTCGGCGGCCTGGGCGCGTTCGGCCAGTACCGGGATCAGGGCGCGGGCGCGGTTGATGACGTCCAGCGCTTCCGGACTCAGGTAGTCGTCGTGGTGCGTGCTCATGTGTGCTCCTCCATTGCGTCTCAATGCGTCTCGTGCGTTTTGTTCGGGACGGACGGCCAGCGGCGCCTGTAACGAATACGACGCGCGGACGATCCTGTTGTCGGAGCACATCGTCCCATCGCCAACGGCCCGCATCATCGTCTGTTCAGACGATGATGCGGGGGGGCGAGCGGGGCAATCATATGGAAAATCCCGCCAATCCCCTCTCACGAGACACCCTATGACGACCCCTCACGCGATTCCCGAAGGCCGCTACGCCGATATCGGCGGCGGCCGTCAGATCCACTATCACGAACAGGGCACCGGCCAGCCGGTCATCTTCCTGCACGGCGCCGGCAGTGGCGCGAGCGGCTACAGCAACTTTAAGGGTAATTACCCGGTTTTCGCGAAGGCGGGCTTTCGCGCGATCGTCCCGGATCTGCTCGGCTTCGGCCTGTCGAGCAAAACGGACGTCGAACAGTACGATCTCGACTTCTTCGTCAGCGGCATCAAGGGCCTGGTCGACGCGCTCGAACTGCGCAACATCGTCCTGCTCGGCAATTCGCTCGGGGGCGCGATCGCGCTCGGCTATGCGCTGAAGTATCCCGACGAAGTGGACAAGCTGATCCTCATGGCCCCGGGCGGCGTCGAGGATCTCGACACGTACCTGGCCATGCCCGGCATCGCGAACATGTTTGCCGTCTACAAATCCGGGATGACGGGCGCCGAAGCCATGCGCGCCGTCATGATCAAGCAGTTGTACGACCCGGCACTGCTCACGGACGACATCATTGCCGAACGTGCGCCGATCGCCGCCCTGCAAACGCAGGCAGCGCGCTCGATTCTCATCATCCCGAACATGACCGAGCGACTGCACGAACTGCGCTGCAAGGTCTTCGGCTTCTGGGGCGTGAACGATCTGTTCAACCCGGTCGGCGGCGCGATGAAGCTCGTCGACAACTGCCCGAACGCGCGTATCGTGTTGCTCAATCAGTGCGGGCATTGGGTGCAGGTCGAGCATCGCGAACTGTTCAACCGGTCGTGCATCGACTTCCTGCAGAACGGCTGACATCATGGACCACGCCCTGATCAAAGCGCTTGGCGACGACCTGTTCGACGCCCTGAGCACGCGCACCACGCGTACGCCGCTGACCCAGCGCCATCCCGGCATCACGATCGACGACGCGTATCACATTTCGCTGCGCATGCTGCGCCGGCGCGAGGCAGCCGGCGAGAAGGTCGTCGGCAAGAAAATCGGCGTGACCTCGCGTGCGGTGCAGGAAATGCTCGACGTCCATCAACCGGATTTCGGGTTTCTGACGGACGTCATGCAGTACCCCGACGACGCGCGCGTCAGCCTGTCCCGTGCCGGCCTCATCCAGCCACGCGCGGAAGCGGAAATCGCGTTCATGCTGAAGGACGATCTGCAAGGCCCCGGCGTGACGCGCGAGGACGTGATGAAGGCAACGGCGTGGGTCGCGCCGTGCTTCGAGATCGTTGATTCGCGCATCGACGACTGGAAGATCCGTATTCAGGACACCGTGGCCGACAACGCGTCGTGCGGCGTATTCGTGGTGGGTGGACAGCGCACCGATCCGTACACGCTGAACCTGTCGACCGTCGAGATGACAATGACCAGGAATGGCGCACCTTCGGGATCGGGCCTGGGCGCGGCGGTTCAGGGGCATCCTGCCGAAGCGGTGGCGTGGCTGGCCAATACGCTCGGTGCGTTCGGCATTCCGTTCAAGCGTGGCGAACTGATCCTGTCGGGCGCGCTCGCACCGCTCGTGCCGGCCGCAGCCGGTGACCGCTTCGAGATGCGCATCAGCGGCATGGGGACTTGCGCGGTCGAGTTCGTCGATTGACGTCTGTCATCGCCAGATAGCGAAACGCCATCGGTCACTCCGGCGGGGCTTTTTTCGCTTTACGGCTATTGACGCTTTTGCCGGCCGCAGCCTCGTCTCTTGCCTATTGAGGCTCGCGCCGGCCTCGACCGCTTCTCTTGCCTACTGATGCTCGCGCCGGCCGCAGCATTGGCCCGCTTTCCGCTCCCGACAGAACACACGTACGCGGAAAGCGGGCCAACGCTCCGGCGAACCGCTCAAGTCGCGTCGACACACTGCCTCAAGCCACCCAATGCTTGCCCCGGTCTGACGCGACAGCCGTCTCCACCAGCCGCTCCACGCGGCATGCCGATTCCCGGACCCGCTCTCGAGGGACCGGCGTCGGCTCCGATAATCGTCATGCCGTGACACCCCTGCGGTCCACTCAGCCCCCCGGCCTCGGGGCCGTAAACCGAACGAGGATTCCGGCGCGCCACTGTGTATCGTACGACGCGGTTCATCGGCGACGACGTGAAGGCGCCGTGCGGTGCCCGGGGGCGACTAGACGGAAAACCGGCACGTTATCCTAATGATTTTCTCGGACGATTCTGAAAGTCGCGCAAAACGATAGAATTGGCGGCATATCGCCTTGTACATGCCCTGTGCCGCGCGTTGTGCGCGGTCCGTCGTGCGCGGGCTGTCCATGTCTCTTCTTTGGGCGGGCTCAGGCTGGGTGACCGAAAGGTCAACCGTTTTTCCCCGATGGAATTGCACGGTTTCTCACCCCGGCCTGGTGCCCGCCCACCCATTCGTCATCGGAACGCTATCCTTTACGTCACTCCCACGACAGCGCTGAGCGGGCGCAATTCCACTTTGTTGTGTTGGAGGTGTTATGTCTGAAGTTGAGCGTCAACTTTCCCCGGAAGACGAAGCGATTGCCCAGTGCGGTAGGGAGCAGGACGAACGTGCGGTTGAACTGCGCAATGTGACTGGCAAGATCGTCGCGCTGTCGATCGTTGGTGGCCAAGGCGGGATCGATTCGCTGGATGAGGAATTCGTGCATGCGTTGTTTGAGCAACTCGAAGAACTCGCGAGTACTGCGCATGAACTTTCGACGCAAATCTTCGAGCAGCGGAACAACCTCATCGATCGTGCGCAGCCTCTTGCCGCGTAACCCCGCCCACAGCGTCGGGTCTTTGCCCGGGTGCCATGTCATCCGGGCGATTATCGATGCATAACCGCCCAGACCTTCGCGAAAAGGCCGGAACACTCAGAGGGTTTCAACGAACGGGGGGGCGTCGCGCGGTGCCGGCACGTGTACACCCACGTTCGGTTTGCGGCCCCGAGGCCGCGGGGGCTGTGTGGACCGCTGGGGTGTCACGGCATGACGATTATCGGAGTCGACGCCGGTCCCTCGTGAGCGAGTCCGGGAATCGGCATGCCGCGTGGAGCGACTGGTGAAGACGGCTGTCGCGTCAGACTGGGGCAAGCATTGGGGGGCTTGAGGCAGTGTGTCGACGGAACGATGACGGTTCGCCGCAGCGTTGGCCCGCTTTCCGCGTACGTGTGTTCTGTCGGGAGCGGAAAGCGGGCCAATGCTGCGGCCGGCGCGAGCATCAGTAGGCAAGAGGCTTCAACCGACACGAGCATCATAAAAAACACCCCGATGGCGTTTTGCGTTACCGCGTCAGTACGGCAGGGACATCGAACGCATCACATATACAGAATGACGAGATCGTTGACGACCGACGGGCGATCCTGGCCGACCACATGGATGTTGATCTCGAGCGTCATCTGGACGCCGCGCTTGACCGCCTCCACCGCCTTGACGCGATGCCGCGCGTGAATGCGGCAACCGGACGGCACCGGGCTGGCGAAGCGGATTCGGTCCGAGCCGTAGTTCAGCATGTTGTTGAACCCGGTGATCTCGTAGTCGAGCGGCAACTGCAGACGGCTCATCAGCACCTGCACCAGCGCGCCGTGGGCGATCGTCGTGCCGAACGGGCTTTCGGCCTTGGCGCGCACCGGGTCCGTGTGAATCCAGTAGTCGTCGCCCGACAGCGCTGCGAACGCGTCGATGATCGCCTGCGTCACCTGGAATTCGTTCGACCAGCCGGAGAATTCGCTTGAGACCAGCGAGCGCATCGCGTCGAGATCAGTGTACAGAATCTGCCGGCGCGGCGCGGTGGCGGCCGTCGTATCCTGCGCCGGCGCCTCCACAACGGCCGGCGCGTCGCCCTCGATGACATCCGGATGCGCGCCGGCCGCATCGGTAAAGCGCAGCAGCGTCACTGCCCCGGGACGGGTGTCGAACACCGGCCGCACACGCATGCCGATCCTGGCTTCCCCCGGCGCGATGCCGACCAGCGTCGTGTTGATGTGCGGGCCTTCGTCGAATTCGACCACCGCCAGCTGCTGCGGCATCTCGTCGGTGAACTCGGGCAATGTCGGCACACGCGCGACCGTATAGGTGTAGAGCGTGCCCTGACCGCTCACGTCCCGCCACGTCAGCGCCTGCGACGCACATTGCGGGCAGTGCGCGCGCGGAAAGAAGATCCAGTGCCCGCAGTCGTCGCATTGCTGCAGACGGACCCGATGCGCCTTCAAACCGTCCCAGAACGGTTGCGAAATCGGTGTGGGCTGCGGCAGCGGCTTGTTCCAGACGTGGGTTTGGTTCTCGCTCATGCTCAGGCCCCCTTCAAAATCAACGCACCCTGCTCGCTCATCACGCCGCCGGTGCCGGAAACGTATGCCAGATCGTGACGCGGCAGCTGACGCGCCTCGGCACGTCCCTGAATCTGGTGAATCGCCTCGATCACCTGTGTCATGCCGCCCGCACTGCCCGTCTGGCCGAAACTCAACTGGCCGCCGTGCGTGTTCATCGGAAAATCGCCCTTGAACGTCAGGTCATGTTCCTGCAGGAAGCGCATGCCCTGCCCCTTCTCGCAAAAGCCGGCATCCTCCAGCGTGAGCATTGCCGTGATCGTGTAGCAATCGTAGACCTGCGCCATGTGCATGTCGCGCGGCGCGAGCCCTGCCATCGCAAACGCCTTGCGGGAAGCCGGGCCGATCGGCGTGGACAGCATGTCGCGCGCATACGTCGGCGACTTGCTCTGCACATGTTCGCCCGCGCCGACGATCTGCACCGGACGATGCCGGCATTCGCGCGCATGGTCCATGCGGGTCACGATCACCGCCGCCCCGCCGGCGACCGGCATCACGATTTCCAGCATCCGCAGCGGCTCGGCGACCATGCGTGAATTCAGTACGTCATCGACCGTGATCGGCTGGCCGTAGAACATTGCCTGGGGGTTGTGACAGGCATTGAAGCGCTGCGCCACGGCCAGTTTCGCCAGCGCGCTCGCATCGTACCCGTACACAGCGCCATAGCGCTGCGCGATCATCGCGTAGCCCGTGTTCTGCGCCATGTGGCCGTACGGCAGGTCCATCTCGGCTTCCGGCGCGCCGAAACGCGTGCTATGGCCGCCAAAACGCGACGACTTGATCACCTCGGCGACGTGATCGTGATCCTCGCCCATCGGCGCCATGCGCGCGGGAATCACGCACAGGACCGTGTTGCACAGCCCGAGTTCAATGGCCGCCGCCGCCCGCCAAACCATGGCGACGGAACTCGCCCCGCCCAGATCGACGACTTCCGCGTAATTCAGCGGCACCCCCAGATACTCGCCGACCATGGCCGGCACGAACGTTGTCGCTTCGTGAAAATGCGGCCCGACGATGGCCAGGCCGTCGATGTCCGACAGCGCCATGCCGGCGTCGGCCAGCGCCATGCCGGCCAGTTCCGCCACCTGCGCGAGATGGAACATCCGCGGCGCGCTGGCGTACTTCTCCGGCTTGTATTGCGCCGCGCCCACCAGCGCGGCGTTTCCTTGCAATCCCATGATTCGTCTCCCGCTTCTCGTTCGCTGGCTCGAGGGCCGTGATGGTGCATTGTTGTCCCGCACCGGACGGCGGCCATCGTCTGATGGGACGATGCGCCGACACCCCGGATTCCCGTCGCGCGCGGGCTGATTTGGCGCCATCGCACCGCCCGCCGTCTCGATACTCCTTTTGGACGATGTCATTCTGCCCCAGTCGGAAAGAATGCAAAAAAAGACGCGATTCTTCGCGCCCTACTTTTCCTTCTGGAGACGAACCATGCGCATTGCGGTCGGCATCTCCGTGGCAGCCGCCATCGCGGCCGCCGCGGCCTATGCCATTTCCCCCCGCAGCACCCCACCCCTGCAGGACACGCAAGTGCCCGTCGCACGGATGCAGATCAACACCCTCGCGCGCTCCGCCGCCGGCCTCGTCGCCGGCGGCGAGCTGGGCCACCTTCTCATCTCCGCGGACGAAGGCCGCCATTGGCAGGACGCGCACGTGCCCAGCATGCGCCAGGCGTTGATCGAACAGATCGTTTTCGTCGACCCGCAGCACGGCATGGCGGTCGGCCAGGAGGGCTGGATCCTGCGCACCGGCGACGGCGGCCGCAATTGGGAGGAATTGGCCTTCGACAAGGAAAACGGCGCGCCGTTGATGAGCATTGCCCGCCTCGCGCCCGGCCGCTGGCTGACCGTCGGGGCATTCGGCCGCGCACTGCGCTCGGACGACGACGGCAAAACCTGGCAGCCGGTACAGATCAAGGGCGTGGAAGACCGCCATCTGAACCGCATCGTCGGCGCGCCCGACGGACGCCACTGGATCATCGTCGGTGAACGCGGCCTGATCCTGCTGTCCGACGACGGCGGCGAATCCTGGAACACGGTGCCCGCCTTCTACAAGGGGTCGTTCTATGGCGCCGTGTCGCAAGGCGGCGCCAACTGGCTGGTCTACGGCATGCGCGGCAATGTCTACCAAAGTACGGACGGCGGCCGCCCGTGGGACAAGGTCGAGATGTCGGCGCCGGTCTCGCTGTTCGGCGACGCGCGCGCGGCCAACGGCGACCTCCTGCTGGTCGGCCAGGGCGGCACGGTCCTGCGCAGCCAGGACGGCGGCAAGCATTTCACGATTGTCCGGCGCGGCGTACGCATCGCACTCATCGACCTGATCCCCGACGGGGGCGGCTGGCTCGTGGCCGGCGACGGCGGCTTGCGCCGCTACGCTGCCGACATGTCCGATGCCCCATCGCCGGGCACAACCGCCGCCACGACCGTCAAGACCGCACAAACGCGCACCGGAGCCACGCAATGACCGTTCCAACCCCCTCCACCCGCCATGCCGGCCCGAGCCGCCTGATGCGGGTCATCGACGGCGCCGCACGCCGGCTGATTGCCTGGCGTACGCCGATCGCGATGATCTTCATTGCATTCACGCTGGCGCTTGGCGTGTCAGCCATGCGCACGCGGCTCGACCCCGGCTTCAACAAACTGATCCCGCTCAAGCACGAATACATGCAGGCGTTCCTGGAACACTCGACCGAGTTCTCCGGCGCCAACCGGATTCTCGTCAACGTGCACTGGAAGGGCCAGGGCGACATCTACAACGCCGAGTTCATGAAGGCCTTGCGTGGCGTCACCGACGAGGTCTTCTTCACGCCGGGCGTCAACCGTGCCCAGGTGTATTCGCTGTTCACGCCCAACGTCAAATACGTCGAAGTCACCGAAGACGGCTTCGTCGGCGAAGTCGTCATCCCGTCGCGTTTTCAAGCCGACGCCGCGGGCTTGGCCGAAGTGCGTTCGAACGTCGCCAAGTCCGGCCAGATCGGCAGTCTGGTGTCGAACGACCTCAAGTCCGCGATGATTCGCGCCGATCTGCTCGACACCGACCCACAAACCGGCAAGCCGCTCGACTACGCAGCGGTGTCGAAAAAACTCGAGCAGATCCGTGCCAGGTTTGCCGGCGCCGACGTCGACATCAATATCGTCGGCTTCTCGAAGATCATCGGCGACGTGATGGAAGGCCTGAGCACGGTGATCACGTTCTTCGCCATCGCCTTCGTGATCACCGCCCTCTTGCTGTGGTACTACGCGCGCTCGCTCAAGCTGACCGTGGTGGCGCTGGTGGTGGCGCTGCTGCCCGTGGTATGGCTGCTCGGCATCCTGCCGATCATCGGCTACGGCATTGACCCCATGTCGATCCTTGTGCCGTTCCTGATCTTCTCGATCGGCGTGTCGCACGCCGTGCAGATGACCAACGCCTGGAAGCAGGACGTCCATGCCGGCCTGCTGTCGCCCACCGCTGCCGAGAATGCGTTCCGCAAGCTCGCCATTCCCGGCACGCTCGCCTTGTTGACCAACGCGCTCGGCTTCATGGTGATCATGATGATCGACATCCCGATCGTGCACGAGCTCGGCCTGACCGCCTGCCTGGGCGTGATGCTGATGATCATCACGAACAAGATGATGCTGCCGATCATTCTGTCGCACCTGACGCTGACCCCTGGCCCCAATGCCGTGCGCATGAAAAGCGACGGCCGACCCGGCGGGAAATGGTGGGCCGTGTCGGCGCTCGCACAGCCGCGCCCTGCACTGCTCACCCTGGCAGTCTCGCTGGGCCTGCTGGCCATCGGCACCCTGTATTCGCGCCATCTGCAGATCGGCGACATTGGTACGGGCGCACCCGAATTGCGGGCCGACTCGCGCTATAACCGCGACAACGACGCCGTGGTGCGCAATTACTCGATCGGCATGGATGTGTTGTCCGTCTATCTGGAAACCAAGGACCCGGAAGACGCGTGCCTGAACTGGTCGGTGCTCAATGCGGTGGAACGCTTCGATCTGTATATGCGCGGCGTGGACGGCGTGCAGTCGGTCAGCACCATGGCAGGACTCGCCAAGTTGGCTACCGCAAGCAGCAACGAAGGCAATCCGCATTGGGCCGGCCTGCAGCGCAGCAGTTCGGCACTGCGCACCGGCGCGCGCCTGGCCAATCCCGAGCTGGGCCTCAATACCGAGGGCTGCACGACCGTCAACATGGTCGTGTTCGTGAGGGACCATCAGGGTGCCACGCTCAAGCACGTGGTGGCCGAGGCCAAGAAATTCATCGATAACGACAAGACCCCGGGTGTACGCATTCGTCTGGCCGGCGGCAATGCGGGCGTGGCCGCCGCCACCAACGAAGCTGTCGAACATGCCGAAGTCGAGATGCTGGCCGCCCTGTTCGGCGCGATCGTCCTCTCCTGTTGCCTGACGTTCCGCTCCTGGCGCGCCGTGCTTTGCATCATCCTGCCGCTGGCGGTGGTCTCGGTGTTGTGCAATGCGCTGATGGCCATCCTCGGCATCGGCCTGAAAGTCGCCACCCTGCCGGTGGTCGCACTGGGTGTCGGCGTTGGCGTCGACTACGGCATCTATCTCTACGAGCGCCTGCAGCACGAGATCGAAGACAACGGCGCGACCCTGCGCCAGGGATTCTACGAAGCGTTGCGTCAGCGCGGCACGGCGGCCGTTTTCACGGCGGTGACCATGTCGATCGGCGTAGGCACCTGGGCCTTCTCCGCCTTGAAATTCCAGGCCGACATGGGCGTGTTGCTGGCCTTCATGTTCCTCGTCAATGTCCTCGGAGCGATCTTCCTGCTCCCCGCCTTGGCCTGCTGGCTCGATGTCGGCACGGCCCGCCAGTCGATACGCACCAGTGAGCTGGCCGCCGAACGGGTCTGAGCCTCCCGTCGGCAGCACTTTCCGGCGCCGCGCCTTTGGGGGGAGCGGCGCCGTTTTTTTTCATCGCAGGCACGCGTGCGGCCGCGTCATCAATCTGTGCTCGCTCAACGGTGTCAACCCGCACCTGTACACCCACGACGCTCGCTATGTCACCGGCAACACGCTATTCGTCGACGGCGGCGGCCATGCCAACGGCGTCCAGTGGGCGCCTGCCGTGCCCGATTGAACTGCCATGCAAGCATCATCCCTGTGGCGATCGCCGCCCGCATCGACGCCGCGGCCCAGGCGACGAAATAAAAAACGCCGTCCGGTGAGGGACGGCGCGTCATGCACAACAACATTTCACAAACGCAGACTGCGATCGTGCCCCCGGCGCATCGTTGCGCTGCGCCGGGGACGTCCGATCAGAACTTGTACTTCGCGACAATCGAGACCTGGTCACGGTCGGTCAACTGACGCGTGTAGGGCAACTTGATCGACGGACTGCCCAGATAGCCCAGGTAATTCAGCGCGATCTGCAGATTGTTGCGGAACGTGAAATTCAACCCCAGGCTATAGCGCTTGTCACCCTTTCCCCCGCCCACGCCGCCCGTGATCGATGCACCGGCGAGCTGTTGCGAATAGCTGATCGGCACCGTCAGATCCCAATCCGTGAAGATACCGGGATAGCTGAAGCTTGCCGTGGCCGACGCCGCTACCGAATCGCGCGCCATGCTCAACGAGTCGCTGGACGGGAAGAACGCCGCCGCCGCGCCCAGCGATTCCACGCCCGGTGCCTTGATCGACGTGACATTGCTTACGTGCACGTACGACACTTCACCGATCAGCGTCAGCGAGTCGGCCAACGGCGTGCGGCCCATGTTGACCAATGCGTTCAGGTTCGCCTGCAGGATATTGGCGCGCGTGGGTGTCGGCACCGTAGCCTTGGTTGCCGGGCTGACGATCGTGTCGACGAATACCGGCGCACCGATCTTCTGCGTGATTTCGCCGGCAAGCGTCGTCTTGCTGCCGACGAGCGTGCTGAAGGTCGCGCCGATCAAGTGAACGTTATCGAAATACTTGATGTTGTACGCTCCGCCCGGCACGAACGAATTGATCACCGGCAAAGGCGTACGGTCCTTGTAGTTCAGGTAATACAAACCCACTTCCGTTTCATCGGACACGCGATAACGCGTACCTGTGCCCCACTGACCGAAGTTGCTTGGCGCGATATCGCTGCCGCGCCGCCCGAACGTACACACCCCGTTGATCACTGGCTGCAAACACTGCGCCCCGGGTCCTGTCGCATCCGAGCCGCTCAGGAACGAGCCCACCGCCGGCGCCAGCGTCGGATGCCAGTCGAACTGCAACTGGCCGAGCAGGGTCCAGCGCGAATTCATCTGCACTGAAGTCGAGACCTGACCTTCCGGCAACAACTGATCCTTGGTCTCGGTACCCGGAATGCCGGTCTTCGTGCCATCGGCCGGGCCTTGTGCCAGGCCCATGCTTGGGAAGTACAGCGCTTCGCCCCAATTCACCACATGCTGGCCTGCGCGCACCGTCGCGCGAGTGGAACCGACATCGAACGTGCTATACGCGTAAGCGTCAAGCAAACGCGTATAACCGCCCTGATAAAAGCGTGCCGAACGCGTGAACTGATCGACCGGCCCGACCGTATTGATCGGGCCCGTATTGTCGTTGCTGCGATGATAAACATCGTCATAGAACGAACTGCCCGAGAACACGAAGCCGGTCTGGCCCTTGTAGATCTTGCTTTCGAACAATCCGGCGAGCCGGTTGGTCGTGAGCGAGCCGCGCCGGAAATTGTTATCCCCGTCGTTCGCCCCACCGTTGGCGGCACCTGACAGAATCGCGTCGGGATTCTTGACCCGCATCCCGGCGGTGTAGGTGGTTGTCAACGCCCAGTCCAGCATCACGCCGTTGTCGAACTCGATGGTGTCGCCTGCATATGCCGGCGCCGTGCTCACCAACGCCATTGCTGCGGCCGCCAGGGCGGTTTGTTGAATGCGCATTACGCTGTCTCCCCGATAAAAATTATTCAGTTACCCATGGCACGCGCGGCTTCGGGCGTGAAATCTTCCGGGGTCAGGTTGGCCTTGTTCAGGACCGGGCCGAGCTTCGCTTCCTGGAACAGGTTGTAGCCGACGTAGCCGCCGGAGTTCAGGTCATAATAAAACGAAGTACCGGCCTGCCATGCGTGCATGTCGAACGCATAGTAGTAATTCAGCTCTGCGTGCTTCCACAGTTGACCGCGGGCGTCATAGTTATCGGCCATCACCGCGTGCCAGGTATCCTCATCGAAGAACAGCACACGCTTCTTGTAAAGGTGACGGAACCCCTCTTTGAGATCGGCCTCGACGACCCACACCCGGCGCAGTTCATAGCGCAGGAAATCTGGATTGGCATGACCCGGCTTGATCAGGTCGGCGTACTTCACACCTTCGGCGTGCAGCTTGTACGTATTGGCCGGGATATAAATTTCCTTCTTGCCGAGCAGCTTGAAATTGAAGCGTTCCGGCGATCCGTTGAACAGACGATCCTCATCGATCATCAGCATCCCCGACGTGCCGCCGATCGGCTGATCGAAGCCGTATTCCGGCACTTGGCGTACACGGCGCGTACCTGGGTCATAGCTCCATGCCAAGCGCTTTCCTGTGGCGAAATTCATCGGCTCCTGAGACACCGACACACCGCCCTTCTCGCGCGCCGGCAGCATCGTGAGCACACTCGAATACGCCTGAACGTTCAAGTCGACCGGCTTGCCCATGCGCTTCGGATCATTGAACACGCTGAGGTTGCGGTTATTCTGACGACCCCATACCACATTGCCGCTCGGATTGACGACGGCGGCATCACGAATAGTGCTTTCGCTGGATGCGCGCGTGGGCAGCGTATGGTTCCACAGAACTTCGTAGCCGTTCTTCGGAATCGGGAATGCGACCGCGCCGTACACCGTGTTCTTCATGCCCATGCCCCCGTCGATCAATTCGGCATTGACGGCATTTTTCTTGATGGCGGCGCACACCGCGTCGTCATAACGGAAATCACGATGACCCGGATAGACGGGGATCTTGAACGTCTTCGGATACTTGGCAAACATCGCCTTCTGACCGTCGGTCAGATGCTCTGCGTGCTGCGACATGTTTTCGGCCGTGATGATGTACAACGGCTTTTCGCTTGCGTACGGGTCGACCGGTTTCTGGCCGACGTTCGGCTTGTATTCGATGCCGGGGGGCGTGCCCAGCCACTTGCCCGTGTAGGCCGGAATCGTGCCATCCTTGTTACCGGCCTTCTCCGCGCCCACGCACGTGAGCTCCGTACCCAACTTGGCGGCCTCTTCGGCACTTACCTTGGCATATGCTTGCCCCATGCCGGCAAGCAGCAGCATTGCCACTGCGAGCGGGGTCCCGTACGTCGTCCTTTTCATCATCGTCTCCAAAAATGTTTGAGTCGGCCTTGCGTTACCAGGCGAGCGCCACTGCGATCGCATTGCATTTACGATGCAACGCTTTTTATCTCCTGATGCGGGCATTGTTGGACGAGAGACGACCCCGTCCATCGTCCACTAGGACTAAGCACTGACCCCCATCGGTTATTTGGCGTATTGCGAGGTTGCGTCAACACCGTTTGGGCCCATGCGGCGGCGGCTCTTTCCGGCGTCCGGGGCCGCCAACGGCCCTACTTTTGCTGCGCAAAACCAACGCCATTACCGGCGTCATGCATCGAGGGGAGCACCCGTGAGACAAGCCACGCTGACAGTGATTGCGACGCTGCCCTCGGGCCGATGAACGACGGGGCCTCACGACACTTTGGCTGTAGGGACCGTCGCTGGGAGTGCCGCACTGGCGGCGGTTACGGAGGGCAAAGTGTCGCGCGGGGGAGTGTGAAGCGGGTCTTCGACGGACAGGGAATCAAAGGCACGGTAGCGATGGTGCCGTTTTATCGACCCTCCTGCAGCGGACGTGAGCTCCGGGAGCGGAAGGAGGGTCGATAAAGCGGCTGGCGCGAGCGTGGGAAGCGGGTCCCGCCTCAGCCGAAGCCGCTGCTTACCACGCGAGAACGGAGTAGAGAGATATCACGACGAATACTGCTGCTTCAAATCCGCCTTGCGGAGCTTACCCGTAGGGTTCCGTGGCAATGCCTCATGACGCACGAAGATACGCGAAGGCACCTTGTAGGCGGCGAGCAGTGCCCGAACATGCGCATCCACCTCGGCAACCGTAAGCGACGACGACGGCTTCGGCACCACGACTGCCGCCACCTGCTCCCCTGCGACATCGTCGGGCAGCGAAAACACCGCAGACTCCATGATTTTCGGATGTTGCAGCAGACACGACTCCACCTCCGCGGCCGCAATCTTTTCTCCATTGCGGTTGATCACATCCTTGATCCGGTCGACGATGAACAGACACCCATCGCCATCCACGTACCCGACATCGCCCGTACGCAGCCAGCCGTCCTGCAATGCCTGCGCCGTACCCTCCGGATTGCGCCAATACCCCTGCATCACCGGCGCCCCGCGTAGCCAGATTTCCCCTCGCTCGCCTGCGGCCAGCGGATTGCCGTCGAGATCGGCGATCCGCAGTTCCATCAGCGGCGACACCATGCCAGCGCTGGTCGGCTGACGATAGAACGCCTCGCCCGAAATACCTGCGCCGACCCCGTTGCTCTCCGTCATGCCGAAGCCCGCGCCCGACATCATGTTAGGCAGACGATTCAATTGCCCGATCGCCCGCTGCGGCAACCCTGCGCCGCCCGCGCCAAGCCCCCCGAGACTGCGCAGCACTTCCGGATCATTAAAGCCGGGCTCCGCCAGCACCTGCAACAACATCGACGGCGCACCGCTGAACTGCGTGATGCGCTCCGCCTTGATCAGATCGATCGCACGTGCCGGATCCCAACGATGCATCAGCACCAGGCGCCGGCCATGGCGCAACGACAACAGCAACTGCGCGTGCAACCCGCTCACGTGAAACAGCGGCACCGCCGTAAGTGTCGTCGGCGCAAATCCACGCTCCATCATCGCCTTGACCACATTCGGCGACGTCTGCGCCGCCAACGCCCCAATGAAATCGAGATTGTAGAGCGATTGGCACAATGCCAGATGCGTCGACAGCACCCCCTTCGGATGGCTCGTCGCCCCCGATGTAAAGAGAATCAGCGCAGCATCGTCAGGCGCGACAGCCACACCGCCCACCGCACCCTCCGGCGCATTCTCCAGCAATGCCCCAAGCGCCAGCGCAGCGCCGTGCGCCGGCGCATCCCCGTCGACAACGATCGCCTTGCAATCGACATCGGCCAAATGCCCCACCACCCGCGTATATCGATCGACGTCGCAAATCAGGACGCGCGCATCGACCGTCCGAAGCGCATCCGACAACTCCGCCTCGAGACCAAAGCTGTTCAACGGCGCCGGCACCGCGCCGATCAGGCCGGCCGCAACAAACCCCACTGCCCACTCCGGGCGATTACGCATCGCAATCGCCACCCGATCGCCCGGCTTCACGCCAAGCGTATCGCGCAGGCCATGGGCCAACGCATCCGCTGCGCGATAGAACCGGCCGAACGTCCAGCGATCGCCCTCGTAGACCATGAACTCGCGCTCGCCATGCGCGCGCCCTGCGTCGAGAAACGCCGGCAATGTCGCAAAAGCATGGCGATATCGCTTCTGCGCACGTCCCTCCACCACCGTCTCGATCATCTCGAACGGCGCACCCGGCGCGGTCAACGCCGCACGGGCGGTTTTCAACTGGGCAATGATTTCCGGCATATTCGCTAACCCAAAGTTTCAGAAGCCGCGCAGCGCGGCATAACGCGCACGATGAAACACACCGTCGCCGAATGTCCCCTGCATCGCGCGCGCCCGCTTGAGAAACAGCCCAAGGTCGAGCTCGTCCGTCACGCCAATGCCGCCATGCATCTGCACCCCCTCATTGAGCACCCGCTCGCCAAGATCAGCCGCCCGCGCCTTCGCCAGGCTCGCGAGTTGCGCCACATCGCCGCTGCCCTCGTCAACCGCCGAGAGCGCGGCCGCCACACAGCTTTGCAACAGCTCAATCTCCGCGTAAAGACGCGCCGCACGATGCTGCAACGCCTGAAACGAACCGATCGGCACGCCAAACTGCACGCGCTGTTTGAGATAGGCGATCGTTTGATCGAACGTCTCACGAATCACGCCCAGCGTCTCCGCCGCCAGACAGATGCGCGCGCGATCGAGCACAGCATCCAATGCCGCGAAGCCACCATCGGCCACACCGATCAACGCATCCTCGCCCACGTGGACATCCCGCAACCGAACACGCGCCGCATTGCGGCTGTCCACCATATGCGTGCGCTCAACCGACACCCCGCCAGCGGAAGGATCGACCAGAAACAGACTGATGCCCCGTACATCGCCCGGTTGCCCCGCCGTCCGGGCGACAACGATCAGGCGCGTCGCCACATGTCCGTCGAGCACGAACCACTTCTCGCCTTCCAGGCACCATCCGCCGGCATCGGTGCGCCAAGCCTTCGTCGCAATCGCGCGCGGATCGTGACGCGGCTTCTCGTCCACCGCCAACGCAAAGCGCGCATCGCCGGCCACAATGCGCGGCAACCACTCGCTGCGCTGTGCCTCGCTTCCGGCTTCCAGCAATATCCCGCCGCCGAGCACCACGGTCGCAAACAGCGGCGATGCCGTCAGCGTCCGCCCCATCTGCTCGAAAATTGCGCCCAACCCCTTGTAGCCGAAATCGAGCCCACCATACGCCTCGGGGAAAACCGATGCCGGCCACCCCATTTCCGTCATTTCCGCCCACAGTTCCGGCGCGAAACCCAACGCGTCGCGCGTGTCGCGCAGTCGGCGCAACGCCGATACCGGTGAGCGCGCGGCCAGGAATTCCTGCGCGCTATCGCGCAGCAGCCGCTGTTCTTCATTGAGCAACATCGTCGTCATGGCTGTGTCCTCACGCCGGCAGGCCAAGCACACGCTTGGCGATAATGTTCAACTGCACTTCGCTGGACCCGCCCGCGATCGTGAACGTCTTCGACAACATCCATTGCCGGCAGATGTCGTGTTCGTCCTGCGTGAACATCTCCCCCTCCCATGACAGGCCGCGATGCCCCATGAGTTGCATCAACAGTTCATATTTCGCAGCCTCTTGCTCGCTGTGCACCAGCTTCATGATCGACGCCGGGCCGCTCACGTCCTCGCGCGCGAGCGCGGCCTCCTTGACACGCTGATGCGTCAGCGCGAACGCCTGCGCGTCCATCAGCACCGCCGCCAGGCGATCGCGCCAGACCGGCTCGGCGTCGGCCAGATACGCCTTGGCCACCGCCAAGGCATCGTGTGACGGCGCCTGCCCCTCCGAGAATTTCGACATCGCCGCACGTTCGTGCTGCAACAGCGACTTGGCCACCGTCCAGCCCGCGTTCTCCTGCCCGATCAGATTGCCCACCGGAACGCGCACGTCGTCGAAAAACACTTCGCAGAAGCTCGACTTGCCGCTGATCAACTCGATCGGCTTGACGGTCACGCCGGGCAAATGCATGTCGATCAGCACGAAACTGATACCGTCCTGCTTGCGCGCATTGGCATCGGTGCGCACGAGCGCATACATGTAATCGGCCTTGTCGCCGTAGGATGTCCAGATCTTCGAACCGTTGACGACGAACATGTCGCCCTCGCGACGCGCCGATGTCTTCAGGCTGGCAAGGTCCGAACCCGCGTTCGGCTCGGAGAAGCCCTGGCACCAACGGACCCGCCCCTCGGCGATGGGCCGCAGAAATTCGGCCTTTTGCGCATCGGTGCCGTACTCGAGCAGCACCGGGCCGAGCATCCACATGCCGAGATTGAACTGCGGCTGACGGCACTTCAGCCGCGCCATCTCCTCCTCGACAATGCGCGCCTGGCGCGGCGACAATCCGCCGCCGCCGTATTCCACCGGCCACCCCGGCGCGAACCAGCCCCGCGCACGCATGCGCTCGAACCACAGCATCTGGTCCTCGGAGCCGAAAACGATGTTCATGCCCGCCCAGACCATGTCGTCGGGCGTGAGCGGCGCCCGCATCGACAATGGACAATTGGCATCAAGCCAATCGCGGGTCTCGGCGCGAAACTGTTCGAGTTCTGTCACGGTGTGTCCCCTGTTGTCCTGCTTTGTCTTATGCCTCTTGGCGCGCCCTTGCCGGCGGACGCGCGCACGCCCGACATCCGGTGGACATAAACCCCATTGTCGTTCAAATCGCGGACGATTTCGCCCGCTTCCCGCAGCCACGCCAAGTGGGCTATGGTTTCCCCCAAGGCCAGCAAATGGTCGATCGGCGCACGCACCTGCGGGAACATCTCGCGCATCGCGTCAAAGGCCGTTGCGTCCGGGTGTTCTGCCACGAACTTGCCGAGCTGCCCCAACTGCTGGGCGTGATGCTCGCGCAATTCCTGCACGCGCGTGCGCAGTCCATGGAACACCCCCTGATGCGACGGCAGCACCAGCGTCTGCGCGTCCAGCTGATCGAGATGGTCGAGGGACGCCAGCCAGTCCGCGAGCGGATTCGCCTCGGGCTCGACCGCTGTCACCTGCACGTTGGAACTGATGCGCGGCAACAGTTGATCGCCCGCGATCAGCAATTTTTCCTCTTCGCAGTACAGGCAGGCATGTTCCGGGGAATGCCCGCTGCCGATCACCACCCGCCATTTGCGTTGGCCGATCGTCAACATCTGCCCTTGCGCCAACCGGCAGAACGACATGGCCGCCGGCGGTGTGAACGGATCCCTGCGCAACCCCTGGATGATGGCGTCTCGCATCTCGTCGGACAATCCGCTGCGATGAAAATGCGCGAGGTGCGTCGGCGGCAGCGGATCAGGTAGCGGTGTGTACGTCACACGCATGGCATAGTATTCACCGTACGTCATATACAGCGGCACATCGAACCGCTCGGTCAACCAATGCGCCAGTCCGGCATGATCGTAGTGGAAATGCGTGCACAGCACGGCCTGGATCGGCAGGCCATCGAGCTTGTCTGCCGCAATGGTCTCCCAAACCTCCCTGGCGCGCGGCGTGTTGAGCCCGGTGTCGACGATCACCCAGCCCGTGCGGTCGCGCAACAGGTACACATTGATGTGATCGAGGGTCATGGGCATCGGCATGCGCGCCCACAAGATGCCCGGCGCGATTTCGACCACACTGCCGTCGGCCGCGGGCGGCTCGAACGGATACGTCAGCGTCGACACCGGACGCGGGCGGCGCGGCAAGCCGGAAGTACTGCGGGCAGCGATGGAATCCATGGGGCGCCTCAAGTGCCGATCGCGCGCACAACCGCGGCCGGCGTCAACGGAACATAGGTACCGGCGGCATCGTCGCGCACCAGCAGCGGATCCTTGACCACCGCCGGATCGAACCCCTCGCGCTGCAAATCGACCTTGCGCAGCTTGAAGGTTGTCGTCAGGTCGGCCGCCGCCGCCAGCCTCAGGAAGATCGGCGCGGCGTAACGCGGCACGCGCGCTTCCGTCAGCCGATAGAACGCGCGCGCATCGAATGTCTGCCCGGGCTGCATGACGAGCGCGGCCATGCCGGCGCGTCCCTCGACATTAGGCACCTGCACGCCGTAGACCGTGATCGTCTCCAGGCCGGGGAAGTCGGCCAGCGAATCGGCGACTTCCATCGTCGAGACGTTCTCGCTCTTCCAGCGGTACGTATCGCCGATACGGTCGACGAAGTAGCAATAGCCATCCTCGTCGAAGCGCAGCAGATCGCCCGACGACCACCACTGATCGCCCTCGGCAAATGCGCCTCGAAGAATCTTCTTCTCGGTCGCTTCCTTCGAGGTATAGCCCTCGAAGCGGCCACCCATCACATCGGGAATTGCGAGAATCCGGGCAATGCCCTCGCCCACTTCGCCTGGCTCGCAGACCATCAGGTGGCCGTGCGCGTCACGTGGATGCGTGTCCGTAGCCACATCGTATCGGACGATCCGCAAGTTGGTCCGCTCCCAGAATGGCACGCGGCCGCACGACCCGGGGCGATTGTCGAGATTGATGGTGTTCGTGTTCGATTCGGTCGAGCCCCAGCCTTCGTAGATGTCGAATTCGCCGAAGCGGGCAACGAAGGCGTCCCAGACGTCGGGCAGCAGGCCCGCGCCGACCAGTTTGCGCACCCGATGATCGCGGTCGTCCGGACGCGGCGCTTCAGTCAGCAGATAACGGCAGATTTCGCCGACATACTGGCAGACGGTAACGCCATACTTGCGCGCATCGGCCCAGAATTCGCGCTTGCTGAATTTGCGGCGCACGACGAGACTGCCGCCGCACGTGAAGGCCGTCGAGCCGGCAGACAGAGACGCTGCACCGTGATACAGCGGCAAGAAGCAATAGAAGACATCGTCCGGCCCCACATCCATCGTGGCCTGCATGACGTCGCCCGTCATCAGCCAGCGCGCGTGGCTCAGCAACGCCGCCTTCGGCAATCCGGTCGTCCCGGACGTGAAGATATACAGCGCCGTGCTCTCGCCGACCAGCCCGTCGCGCCATGCCGCAGGCGGGTTGTCGGACGACGCGCACGCCATGCCTGACGCGATCTCCTGCGAGCAGCGCGCACGCAACGCCGATGGCGCCGGCTTCTCGGCATCGGGCCAGAGCCAGCATTCGGCACGCTCGGCCAATCCGGGCGCATCGAAGTTCGCCAGACACTCCTCACCGACGATCACGCGCTTCGCGCCGGTGGACTCGAGGGCATGCAGCAACACGCGGCCGCTGACCTGGGTGTTGAGAAACGCCACCGTCGCCCCCGCCTTGGCCAGACCGAGCCAGACGACGAAAAACGCTGGCCGATTCTCCAGGCACATGGCGACGACGTCGCCAGTGCGCACTCCCAGATCGCGGAAGACGTGCGCAGCCCGATTGATGGCCGCATTGAGTTCGGCGTAGGTATAACGTTCGTCGCCGTAGTAGAGGCAGATCCGCTCGGCAAAGCGTGCAGCGCTTTCCTCTACGCGGTCTGCCGTGGTGAATCGCTGCGAGGCAGTATGCCGCGCGGCTGCGGCGGCGCGCCGGTCGAGTTTCGCTTGCGTGGCTTCGCGGCTCGGCCAGCGCGGCGGCTCGGCCGGCACCGCCGGATGGGGCACCATCGCGTTCATTGTTGTCGTCTTCCCTGTTCTAACGTTATCAAAGTCATCGGTGCAAATCCGCAGCGGCACCGCCCGGTCAACGCACCGGACGCGGCATGTTCAGGCCGAACTGCGCGATCAACTCGCGCTGCAGCTCGTTCGTGCCCCCGCCGAAGGTGTTGGTGGTCGCCGCACGAATTTCGTACTCAAGCTCGCCCAGCAGCAGCGCTGCCGCCGAGCCTGCGCGCACCAGCCCCGCGCTGCCGACAACTTCCGACAGGCGGCGCAGGATTTCGATGACCGACTCCGAGCCGTACACCTTGGTCGTGGACGCGAGCGCCACGTCAAGATGGCCGGCTTCGAGCTGCGAGGCCATGCGAAAGTTGATGAGCCGCATTGCCTCGACCTTCGCGTAGCATTCGGCGAGCGCGCGACGCACCCAATCGCGATCCACGGCACGGCGGCCCTGTTCGTCCTTCGCCTTGGCCCAACGGAACACGCGGCCGAACGTTCCCGCGACCTTGTCTGCCCACGAGCCGAGGCCAAGCCGTTCGTGATTGAGCTGCGCGGTGATCAGCTTCCAGCCGCCGTGCAGTTCACCCACCAGCATCTCCGCCGGCACCTTGACGTCGTCGTAATATGTGGCCGCCGTCGGGTTCGAAACCGTCTTGATGACGGTGTGCGCAAAACCGGGTGTCTTGGTGTCGACGATCAGGAGCGACACGCCCTTGTGGCGCGGCAGTTCCTGGCTCGTGCGCGCCGCAAGCCAGACGTAATCGGCGGCTTCCACCCCGGACGTCCACAGCTTGTTGCCGTTGACGACGAACCCGCCGTCGACCGGCGTCGCCTGTGTCTTGAGCGTGGCGAGGTCCGACCCGGCGTCGGGTTCGGAGTAGCCGATCGCGAAGATGATCTCGCCCGCCGCGATGCCGGGCAGGAACTTGGCCTTCTGCGCGGCCGTGCCGTGCGCCATCAGGGCCGGGCCGACCGTGCTGATGGTGACGAACGGCAGCGGTGCGCCGGCAATGTTGGCCTCCTCGAAGAAGATCAGTTGCTCCGTCGCCGCCAGCCCCTGCCCGCCGAATTCCTTGGGCCAACCGACGGCAAGCCAGCCGTCGCGACCCATCTTGCGGATGGTATCGCGGTATTCGTCGCCGCCTTCCGCGCCGCGCAGCCGCAGGCGCAATTCGGGCGTCATCAGGTCATTGAAATAATCGCGAACGTCCTGGCGCAAGCGGTGCTGCTCGGGCGTGAGATCGATGAACATGGTCCCCTCCTCGCGTGGATCAGGCGTCGCCCAGGATCAGGCCGCTCGTAGGCACCCCGGTCCCGGCCGTCACCAGCACGTTGTGTACGTCGGCCACCTGGTTCACGGCGCTGCCGCGCACCTGGCGCACCGCTTCGGCGATGCCGTTCATCCCGTGGATATAGGCTTCGCCTAATTGGCCGCCGTGGGTATTGATCGGCAGCTTTCCGCCGCGCGCATGATGGCCGGCGCGGATGAAGTCCTTTGCCTCGCCACGGGCGACGAAGCCAAACGCCTCCAGTTGCGGCAGCACGAACGGCGTGAAATGGTCATAGATCACGGCGGTTTGGATGTCGGCCGGGCTCAGGCCGCTTTGCCCCCACAACTGCGTCGCCACGAGCCCCATCTCCGGCAGGCCGGTGATGTCGTCGCGATAGAACGAGGTCATGCTTTGCTGGCCTTCCGAGATGCCCTGTGCCGCGCCCTTGATGATCACCGGCTTCTGCTTCAGGTCGCGGGCCCGCTCACTTGAGGTGATGACCATCGCCACGGCGCCGTCCGACTCCTGGCAGCAATCGAGCAGGCGCAGCGGCTCGCAGATCCAGCGCGACTTCTGATGCTCCTCCAGCGTGATCGGTTTGCCGTAGAAAAACGCGGCGGGATTGGTGGCGGCGAAATCGCGCACGGCCACCGAGACGCGACCGAAGTCCTCGCTTGTCGCGCCGTAGGTGTGCATGTAACGGCGGGCGAACATGCCGACCCATGCGGCCGGCGTATGGAAGCCGTGGGGCATGTACCAGCCGTAGTTCACGTTGTCGAACAAGGGCGTCGAGCCGAAGCCGTAGCTGCCGGTGCCGAAGCGGTACCACGAGCGCTCGTTCATTGCGCGGTAGACCACCACGGTCTTGGCCACGCCGGTGGCCACGGCCATCGCCGCATGCATCACCGGCCCGCAGGCTGCGCCGCCGCCGTGCGGAATCTGCGAGAAGAACTTGACGTCCTTGGCGCCGAGCAGGCGCGCGACTTCATATTCGGGCACCTTGTCGACGGAGTACGAGCAGAAGCCGTCGACGTCCTTGGGATCGATGCCGGCGTCGTTCAACGCCTGCAGCGTCGCTTCCATGGCCAGCCGCAATTCAGTGCGGCCGGAGTTTTTGGAGAATTCGGTGGCGCCGAGACCCGCGATGGCCGCGCGTCCCGACAGGGAAGGATTCGTCATGAAGGATATCTCCGTGGACGCGGGGTTACGGGAGTTGAACGCGCACCGTGCCGGTGACGTGACTGCCCATCGAGTTCTTGCCGCGCAGCGTAAT
This sequence comes from Pandoraea terrae, assembly GCF_902459695.1. Lineage (GTDB taxonomy): Bacteria > Pseudomonadota > Gammaproteobacteria > Burkholderiales > Burkholderiaceae > Pandoraea > Pandoraea terrae. The sequence continues at coordinate 43,340 of NZ_CABPRZ010000027.1, read as the reverse complement.
TTCGATGCTGCGGTCTTCCGGCTTGCGTTCGGTCACGCTGCCCGAGAAGGTCATCGTGTCTCCCGGATAGTTCGGCGCGCCAAGCTTGATCTTCACGGACGACAGACGCACCTGCGCGCCGGCCCAATCCTCGACGTAACGCTGCACGAGGCCGTTGGTCGTCAGGATGTTCATGAAAATGTGTGGCGACCCCAACGCGCGCGCGGCGTCAAGGTCGTGATGGCCGGGAAAGTAATCGCGCGTGGCAATGGCGCCGCCGGCGATCAGGGTCACGGTGATGGGCACGGCGAGCGGCGGCAGTTCGTCGCCCAGCTGCACGTCGTCAAACTGTCTGGTCTTCAGCGAGGTCATATTTCCAGCCCAGGGAATCGTGATTGGCCAGCCAGTCACCCAGCTTGGCGAGGTTGTATTCGGGACCGCCGAGCGCGAGACCCAGTGCGCGGCTCCAGAACAGGAAGCGGTGAATCGGGTACGTGACGTCCACGCCGATGCCGCCGTGCACGTGCTGCGCCTTGTGGCCAACAAGATGGCTCGTTTCGCAAGCGAGCACGCGCGTGGCCCAGGCCTGCGGCAAGGCGCCCAGGCCGGCGTCGAGGCGGTAGAGCAACTGCGCGAGCGACGCACGCAAGGCTTCGAGCGCGATATGACAGTCGGCCATCTGACCCGCGACCAGTTGAAACGAACCGATCACGCGGTCGAACTGGCGTCGTTCGCTGACGTACTCGACGGTGCGCGCGAGCTGCCGCGCCGAGACACCGGCCTGCAATGCCGCAAGGCAGGCGATCGCGCGCGGCTCGAACCAACGCAATGCGTCGTCGGCAAGCCACGCGTCGTGGCCAACACGAACCCCGTCGCAGTGGATGTCGGCGACGGCCTGGTGGCATTGGCTGCGGCCTGCGACGCGTGTCACGCCCGGCGCCGCCAGATCGAGCAGGACCAGACGGGGGACGCCATTCATTTGCGCGACAAGCAGCGCCGCCCCCGATTGCGCCGCCAGCGGTACAGCCGCGACATGACCATTGAGACGCAGGCCATCGCCGTCCTCGCTGGCATCGAGCAAATCGGCGGGTGAAACGAGACCGCCGAGCGACGTCGTGAGCAAGGTTTCCCCGGTGAGGCCCGCGTCGAGCCAGCGCGCCTGCTGCGACGGCATGCCGAAACGGGCGATCGCGGCGAGCGTGAGTTGCTGCTCCCACAGCGGCACGAGCGCGAGCGCCTGTCCCTGCTGTTCGAGCACGGCGGACAAGGCCGTCATGTCGAGTCCCAGGCCGCCCGAGGCTTCCGGCACGATCATGCTGTGCAGACCGGTCGCCACGCATTGGGTCCACAGGTCTTGCATGAACGGCGCCTCGGAGGCGTCATGCGCGCGAAGCCGGTCGTCGTCGCAAAAGTCTGCGAACAGGCTCTGCGCGGTGTCGGCGAAGGCCCGTTGGTCGTCGGTAAGCGTGAAATCCATGCGCGCCTCCTCAGGCCGCCACCGGGCGGAACTGCGGCAATACGAGATCGCCGTCGAATGTGTTGAACTCGACCTGCACCTTCTCGCCGATGGTCACTTCGCCCGGCGCCACGCCAACCAGTTGCGCGATCAGGCGCGTGCCCTCTTCCAGTTCGATGAGGGCGATCGGGTTCGGATGATCGAACGGCGGCACTTCCGGGTAGTGCATGACGACGAACGAGTACACCGTGCCGCGTCCCGTCGAGGTCTTCGTATCCCACTCGAACGAATGGCACGACGGACAGCTGGGCCCCGGCGGATGGCGCAACGTTTCGCAGGCTTTGCAGCGCTGGATCAGCAGCTTGCCGGCGCGCGCACCTTCCCAGAAGAAGCGTGTGTCATCGCTGATGCCCGGTGCGGGGCGCTGGATTTTCGGCAGGCCGGCGGCAGCGTCCGCACTGGCAGCATCCGGCTTGGAGGCCGGTTGCGGATTCGCGGGACGGAACTTGAAGACACGGAACAGCAAGCGGCCGACTTCCTCGTCCTGCACGCCCTGCTGGCCCTTCGCGAAATACGTCATCTTCAACGTCACGAAGTAGCCGGTGCCAAGCGCGGTGGTCTTCTCCTCGCTGATCGAATCGAGGCGCGTGCTGTAGTAGAGATCGTCTCCGACTTTCAGATAGCGATCAAATTCGAGTTCGGAGTTTACGGCCACGACGGCCGGAAACCCTTGCGCTTCGAGCAGCACCAGCGCCTCATAAGGGTTCTCCTTGGTGGAGCCGGGCGGATAGTTGTTCATGTGCAAGCCTTCCAGGCACCACACCTGAAGCATCGTGGGCGGCGCGACAAGCTCGCCGTGCACCGACTCGGCGGCAACGGCCGGGTCGGTGTACACGGGCAGCGAGACGCCCATCTGCTCGCACCAATGCCGGATCATCGGCGCATTGACCTTGTCCCAGGCGTAGACGCGGCCATACTCCTTGCCCACCAACGCGCGGATGGGGGTCATCCATTCATGTTCAGCCAAAGTCTTGCTCCTTGTTCCTTGCTACGGTCTCGTCATGGAAGGCGCACGCGCGACGGGCTCAGCGGCCCGTCTTGGCCGCGCCGAGGAAGGCCGGCGTTTCGCCGCCGCCATGCAACAACAAATTGGTGCCGCTGACATAAGCGGCTTTGGACGACGCAACGAACAGGCAGGCATTCGCCACATCGGCCGGATCGGCCATGCGGCCCGCGGGGATCGTCGCCGCGACCGCCGCGATGCCGGCTTCGTCGCCGTAATGCGCGTTCGACTGTTCCGTGCGCACAAGCCCGGGGCTGACCGCGACGACGCGGACCTTTGGGGCCCATTCGACGGCCAGCGACGACGCAAGACTCAGCACCGCGGCCTTTGCCGCGCCATACGCGGCAGTGCCGGGCGACGGGCGCAGCGCGCTGATGCTGCCGATGAATACGATCACGCCGCCGGTGTCCTGTGTCTGCATCACGGCATTGGCCGCCTGCGCGGCGTGCAGCGGCGCGAGAAGATTCAGGCGCATCACGCCTTCATGAAAGCGCGGCGACACCGTCGCGGCATCGACGGGCGGACTGCCCCCGGCGTTATTGATGAGCACGTCGAGCCGGCCATGGCGGGTGACGATGTCGGCGACGAGGGCGCGCAGGGCGTCGGCTTCGCGCACGTCGCACGCAATGAACTGCGCCTGGGCCTCACCGTGACGCGGCAAGGTGTCGGGAACACTGCGGGCGCATACGATGACGCGAGCGCCGGCAGCGAGAAACGCTTCGGCAATGCCCCGCCCGATGCCCTTGGTGCCGCCCGTGACGAGCACGACGCGGTCGTTGAATTCGGAGTCCTGCGGCATATCGTCCTGCTTGTCTCTGTGGTTTTTGTGGTGGTGCTAAATTCAATTTATGGGATAAGACAGGGGGCAAATACGTCCAAAAGGACGATATGCGTGCATACCGGGTAAACGAGGCCTACGCATCGGCTGGCGTGCGGCGCAGCATGACGACGTTATTGAGGAAGCTGGCGACGACCTGTCCGTCCTGGTCGACGAGCTCGAAGCGCGACACGAGCACGCCGCGCTCGGGCCGGCTGCCAGGCTTGCGTTCGAGATGTGTCACGCGGGCGCGCAGCACCATGCCGGCCAGTCCGGGACGATGGAATCGCACGCTGTCCCAGCCGCGCCCGGCGATGGCGGAGGTGTCCTCGTGCGGCACGGTGTGCGACAGGCGAATGGTGATGGACAGCAGATGGACGCCGGCGGCGAACAGTTGGCCGACGGCGGACGTGGCGGCAGCGGTTTCGTCGATATGGGGCGGAAACGGGTCCCATTCGTGGGCAAAGGATTTGATCGCGTCGGCGGTCAAGGTATAGCGCTCGGCGGATTCCTCGGTCTTGCCGAGGGTTACGTCCTCCCAATACTGCATGTCGCCTCCTGTGGATGTCTTGATGCACCGCGCTGGCGGCGGCGTCGGTCCACTATAGGAAAGGCATCGGCGCTGCCCTACGTCCAAAGGGACGATGCGTGAATCGGTCAACGGCGACACCATGCCCACGATAATGGTCTGCGAGGTGGGACGATGAGCACGAACGAATACGGCGGTGCGCACGATGAAGTGCGGGTGGAGACGCCGGAGCCCGGGGTGGCGCTGGTGCGCCTGAATCGTCCGGAAGCGACCAATGCGCTGTCGCTATCGTTGCAGGCGCGGCTGTCGGAGGTGTTTACGGCGCTGTCGGACGATCCGGACATCCGGGCGATCGTCCTGACGGGCGGCGAGCAGGTGTTCGCGGCCGGCGGCGACATCAAGAGCATGTCGGACGTGGGTCCGATCGACATCATGCGGCGTCATACGGAACGCGTCTGGGCGCCGATCGAACGCTGTCCGAAGCCGATCGTGGCGGCCGTGTGCGGTTACGCGTTCGGCGGTGGCGCGGAGTTGGCGATGCATTGCGACATCATCATTGCAGGGACGAACGCGAGCTTCGCGCAGCCGGAAATCCGCATCGGCATCATGCCGGGCATCGGCGGCACGCAGCGGTTGGTGCGTGCGGTCGGCAAGTTCAACGCGATGCGGATCTTGCTCACGGGCAAGCCCGTTCGCGCCGAAGAGGCACAGGCGATGGGGCTGGTCAGTCAGGTGGTCGCGGACGATCAGGTGATCCCCGAGGCGATCGCCATGGCGAAGTGGATTGCGGCAATGCCGCCGCTGGCCGCCATGCAGATCAAGGAAGTCGTGCTCGCCGGTGTCGATGCGTCGCTCGAAGCAGCATTGATGCTGGAGCGAAAGGCGAACCAGTTGCTGTTCGCGACACGCGATCAGAAGGAAGGGATGCAGGCGTTTATCGAGAAACGGAAGCCTTCGTTCGAGGGGCGGTAGGTACGCCGTGGGTTGGGGAAGGGTCGCGCGCTCTCCAGCCTCGGGAGGCCGTCGACACGGATAATTTTCCTCATCGGAAAATCACCCGTATCACCGGCGTCATGCCCCCGGGGGCATACGGAGGCTACGCGCTGCGTTGATCGGCAATGCCGCGCGCCACCTCCCAGGCTCAGAACTGTGTCGGACGCATCGCGGCATCGATGCCGCCATCGATGAACATTTGGGTGCCGTGAATGAAGCCCGCTTGCGGGCCAAGCAGATAGGCGATGAGCGAAGCGATCTCCGCCGGCTGGGCATGGCGCGGAATCGGTGCAACGAAATCGCGGATCTGTTGGCCATAACGGGGGTCGTCCAGCCCCTTCTGAAGCAAAGGCGTGGCAACTGCGCCCGGCGCGACAGTGTTCAGGCGCACGCCGGCATCGCCCCAGATCTTCACGCGCTGTCGGACCGCCACGGTCACGGCATTTTTCGACCCTGCGTACGCCAATTGACCGCTGCGCTCGCCCGCCGCCTCCAGGATTTGCTTAATTGCGCCTTCATCGCCGGCCGTGATCGGCCCCGCCAACGGGTTTTGATCCCACGGCAAATGCACCGACGCCACCGACGACACCACCACGGCGGACGGTGTGTTGCCCTTCTGCAATGCAGGCAGCAAGCCGTCGAGCAATGCCACCGCGCCGAAGTAGTTCACGCCGACGATGGTCGACGCCGGTTCGACCTGCGGCCCGACGCCGGCACAGAGCACGAGATGATCGAGCGTGCCGCCGCAGGCGTCGATCACCGCCGCTATGGCCGCAGCACGGCCCTCCGGCGTCGACAAGTCGGCGGCGATATCGCTGCCGCGCAAGTCGATGCCAATGACGCGATGACCCGCCGCTTCGAGAGCAGCGCGAGTGGCCGCGCCGATACCGGACGCGGCGCCTGAAATGGCGGTAATGGGCATGTATGTCTCCTGTGGTGTTCGGGGGTGGCAGTGGGCGCCACCATGTCGTTACCGGTAAGCATAACCGGGTCGGGAACGGGGGCGAAGGTCCACGACAGCTTCGCGCCGTCATTTCGGACCGGGCCTGCGGGCAAGCGTCGGACAATCCCCCCAGTCCGCCTCTGACTGTGGCGCAGTCTCGCCAGACAAGCGACCCACAAACGGACGATGCCGCTCACCTGTGCCCGTTCCAGCCGTGTCTCGCACCGACGCCTGGCGCGGCCTTCGGTCAGAACCGGTCCGGACGCAACGCGGCATCGCAGCCGCCGTCAACGAACAATACGCTGCCGTGAATGAAGCTGGAGCGTGTCGAGAGCAGGAACGCAATCGTCTGCGCAATCTCCTCTGCGGCGGCGGTGTAGCCGAGCGGCGGGACGAACGTGTGCGCGGCAGGGCCGGGCACTTCATCGTCGACGGCTGCCGGGTGCAGTGCCGTATCGGTCGGCCCGGGGGCGATGGCGTTCAGGCGCACGCCCGCCTGCCCCCATGCTTTCGCGAGGCGCCGCACATACACGGCGAGCGCCCGCTTGCTGCATCCATATGCCGCGTTGGGTGTCCGGCTGGCTTCCGCCATGGCCTGGGCAGCGTCTTCATCGCCGGACAGGCATGTCTGTTCGAGCGGATGGTCTTGCCACGGACCGCTTGTCGCGGCAACGGAGGAAATCGCCAGCGCCGCCGGATGGGGCGCGGCCTTCAGCAACGGGAACAGGCCGTCGAGCAGCGCGACGGCGCCAAAGTAATTGACAGCGACCGTGCGCGAGGCCGGCCGGACAGTCCCGCCCAGTCCGGCGGCACAGACGAGTCCATCGAGACGCCCGCCGCAATGCCGCCCGACTTCAGCGATGGCGGTGGCGCGCCCGGCCGGGGTAGCAAGATCGGCGATGATCTCGGCGCCATGGAGATCGATGCCGACGACCCGCTCGCCCGACGCTTCGAGCACGGCGCGCAATGCGCGGCCCATGCCCCCGGCGGCGCCTGAAACTGCCACAATACCCATCGCTGACTCCCAAAATGCCGCTGGCCGGCACTGCCGATGTCCAGCGCGGACGAAACGTCGATCCGCAGCACGGAGCATCGGGCTTTCGGCAATGCGCGCGAAACGTCCAAACGGACGATTGTGATTGCGCGGCCCCGCTCAACAATCAGGGACCGCAATAGTACAACACGGAGACATCGTGACCGCCACGAACCCCTACAGCGTGCTTTTCACGCCAGCGCGCATCGGCCCGCTCGCACTCAAGAACCGCCTCGTAATGGCGCCTATGGGCGACAATTTCGCCGAAGCCGACGGGTTCTGCACCGAACGTATCCAAGCCTACTACGAGGCGCGCGCCAAGGGTGGTGCGGGCCTGCTGATCATGGGCGTGTGTTCCGTCGCGTATCCAAGCGGTACCGCGGAACCGTTTCAGGTTGGCATTTCGCGCGACGACTTCATCCCGGGATTGGCCGAGTTGACGCGACGTGTGCATCGCCACGGGGGCAAGATCGCGGCGCAGCTGCAACACGCGGGCAAGACCGCCGTACGCGATATCGCCGACGGGCGTGAGCTGTGGGTGCCATCAATGCCGCCCGCTGCCGCGCGCGACATTTTCGGGGCGCTGACACATGAGGAAATGGCGCGCTTCGTCAGCAGCGTGGGCGGCAAGCCGCGCATTCGCGTGATGGACCGTGCCGATATCGCGCAGATGATCGAATGGTTCGCCTCGGCCGCCGCGCGTGCCAAGGCGGCCGGTTTCGACGGCGTGGAAATCCACGGCGCACACTCATACGTCCTCGCCGGTTTCCTGTCCCCGTATTACAACCGCCGCGACGACGAATACGGCGGCCCGCTGGAAAACCGCGCGCGGATACTCATCGAGACGATCCGCGCAGTACGCGAACGCACCGGCGGGGACTTCCCGGTCTGGGTGCGCCTGGACGGCGCTGAATTGCATACGCCCGGCGGCATCACGCTCGAAGACGCCGTCGAGACGGCGAAGCTGGTCGAGGCCGCCGGCGTCGATGCAATCAGCATGTCGGCCTACGCAACGATCAAGCGCGGCAGCGACTTCACCGAAGCGCCGCTGGTGCAGCAACCGGGCGCGTTCATCGATTACGCGACGGCGGTCAGACGCGCCGTCGGCGTGCCGGTGATGGCCGTCGGCCGCATCGAGCCGGAGTTGGCGGCGCAAGGCATCGCGCGCGGCGACTACGATTTCGTCGCCATGGCGCGCAAGATGCTGGCCGATCCCGACATCGCAATCAAGCTGGAACAGAATCGTCCGCAGGATGTGCGTCCGTGCATCTACTGCTACGCATGCGTGAGCGAGATTTTCATCAACGAACGGGTCAAATGCGCCGTCAACGCGGCGACCGGGCATGAGTTCGAGCAGCCGATCGTGCCCGCGCAGACACCCGGTCACGTTGTCGTGGTCGGCGGCGGCCCCGCCGGCATGGAAGCCGCGCGCGTGGCAACCTTGCGCGGCCATCGCGTGACGCTGCTCGAGCGCAGCGAACGGCTCGGCGGCACGTTGTTCTTCGCCGCCCTCGCCTATCCGGAAAACGGCCGCCTGCTCGACTATCTCGTCGAACAGATGAAAACGTCGAAGGTGGACGTGCGCCTGAATACCGCCGCAACGCCAGCGCTGGTGACGTCGTTGCAGCCGACCGCGATCGTCGTGGCGACGGGCGCGCGCCGCGCCGCGCCGAACATCCCGGGGGCCACGCAAGCGCACGTGTGGAGCGGCGACGAACTGCGCCGCCTGATGACGAACGACAACGCCGAGCCGATCGTGCGAGAGAAGCTGAGCCTGGCGGAGCGCGCGCTATTCAAGGCCGGCGGCATGCTGCGGGTAACGAACAGCAAGGAGGCGATTCAAGGGCTGTCGAAGCTGTGGATGCCGCTGGGCAAGCGTGTGGTGATCATCGGCGGCGGACTTGTCGGGTTGGAGTTGGCGGAGTTCCTGCTCGCCCGCGGGCGCGCGGTGACGGTCCTCGAAGCGTCCGACAAACCCGGGCGCGAACTGTCGATCGTGCGGCGCTGGCGGGTGCTCGAAGCCGTTGAAGATCACGGCACGCTGCATCGCCAGGCGGACGTGCGCGAAATTACGGGCCGCGACGTCGTCTGGGTCGATGCCGACGGCGTAACGCAGCGTTCGCCGGCCGATTCCGTGGTGCTCGCCGTCGGCGCCCAACCCGATGATAGCGTCGCCCGGCAACTGGCCCAATGCGGCGTGCCGGTGCACGCCATCGGGGATGGCGCCGTGTTGGGGTATATCGAAGGTGCGATGCACAGCGGCAATCGCATTGGACGGACGGTGTAGCCGAACGCCGCTTCGCTATCGTGTGAATTCGTCCAACCCGTCGACCAGCCGTTGCGCAAGCCTCGGCTGGCGAAGCTGTTCGAGCCACCAGTTCAGCGCCCGCCCTTCCTGGTCGCCGATATATGCCGCAGGCAAGGGCGCGCTGGACGCCCGCGCCGGCATGATCCTCCGGCGCGGGGCGTGAAGCGCGTCATGCCGTACGCGGCTTCACGTAGTTTGCGGCTTCCTTGGCCCGCTTGCGGGCAACCTCCACGTCCTCGTCGAACGCGAGTGCGACGCCCATGCGGCGCTTCGTGAAACTCTCGGGCTTGCCGAACAGGCGAACGTCGGTTTGCGGCACGCTCAACGCCTTGTCGACGCCATCGAACACAATGCCTTGCGCATCCACGCCGCCGTAGATGACGGCCGATGCGCCGGGGCTCTTGAGCGCCGTGCTGACCGGCAGGCCGAGAATGGCCCGCGCGTGCAGTTCGAACTCGTTCTGCCATTGCGTGATCATGGTAACCATGCCGGTGTCGTGCGGGCGCGGGCTGACCTCGCTGAACCACACTTGCTCGCCCTTCACGAACAATTCAACGCCGAAGATGCCTTGGCCGCCCAGATTGCCGGTGACCGCCCGCGCGATATGCTGGGCCTTCTCGAGTGCCGCGGGATGCATGGGATGCGGCTGCCAGCTTTCGACGTAATCGCCGCTGACCTGCACGTGGCCGATGGGAGCGCAGAACTGCGTCTCGACCTCGCCACCGGCACCGCGCGCGCGCACGGTCAGCAACGTGATTTCGTAGTCGAAATCGATGAATCCTTCGACGATGATGCGGCCGTGGCTGACACGACCGCCGGCCATGGCGTATTCCCAGGCGGCCTTGATGCCTTCGGGGCGGTCGATCTTGCTCTGGCCCTTGCCGGAGCTGCTCATGACGGGCTTGACGACACACGGGTAGCCGATGCCGCCGTCGATGGCCGCTTGCAGGTCCTCGAGCGTGTCGCAGAACTTGTACGGGCTCGTCGGCAGACCGAGCGTTTCGGCGGCGAGCAAGCGGATGCCTTCGCGGTCCATGGTAAGACGCGCGGCGCGGGCGGTCGGAATGACGCGCACGACGCCGGCGGCTTCGAGCGCTTCGAGCATCGGCGTGGCGATGGCTTCGATTTCCGGCACGACGAGGTCGGGCTTCTCGGCTTCAATGAGCGCCTTCAACTGCGCCGGATCGCTCATGGCGATGGTCCGCGCGTGGTGAGCAACTTGCTGGCCGGGCGCGTTCTCGTAACGGTCGACGGCGATCGTCTCGACACCGAGGCGCTGCAGCGCGATGAGCACTTCCTTGCCGAGCTCGCCGGCGCCGAGCAGCATGACTTTCGTCGCGGACGGCGACAACGGGGTTCCGAGTGTGGTCATGGGACGATTTGAAATCGGGGAGACAAAGGCGTTATTGTACTCAGCCCGGCATCCGCTTCAGCAAAAGTCGGCAGCCCCGCTCTCCCGGGGGCTGCTCAGGCCGCCCGCCGGACAACTGGCGATGGCACACGGCAATTCAATAGGCATAGGGGCGTCCAGTAATACACAAGGCCCATGGCGGCAGATAGATTTAGGATCCAAAAGCACCTCGAAGATCCCGCTCGATGTCGTGAACGTCTTCCAGTCCGAAGTAAAAACGGGCGCAACTTCCGCTGAGGCCGACCCGTTTCGCTGAGGGCCAGCCGCACGGATCGAAGTGATTCACAAGGCTGATAGTGCCGCCCCAACCATAGCCTATTTTGATCACCTTGAGGCGGTCGAGGAGCTGGATGGTCTCGTCCAATGGCCATGCAAACTCCACAGACACAAGGCTATTGAAACCGACATAGTCCCGGACAAACAGATCGCTGTTCCCGTTCGGCAGGGTGGGATGGAACACCCGTTTAACTCCCGTCATTCCGATGAAGACACCTATTGCCAAGCTCGTTGTGGCCATCTGGCATGAGAGCCGCGCGGCCAGTGTGCTCATTGACTGAAGCGCACTTGCGCATGCATCCGCCCCAACATGACTGCCGAGAAGCGCCGCGATCGATTTGGTCCTTTCGAATAGGTCCCGATCATTAGTGACGATGGCGCCGAGTGATACGCCCCCCGTAGCCGCATGGGTCTTGGTTATCGAAATCAAGGCGACGTCGACACCCACTTCCAGGGGGTGATGGAAGGTCGACGCAGCCCAGGTATTATCCATCACGGTGATCGCAGGGTGATCCTCGCATGCTCTGACCACCGCCTTCCCGTCCACCAGTTCGAAGGTAAATGCGCCGGGTGATTCCCAAAAAACCACCTTGGTATTGGGCCGGAGACGACTGGAAAGCACGGGGGCATCTTGCGGCTCAAAATATTCAACATCGACACCTAACGCCTGAAAATGCTGATCCAACAACCATCGAGTTGTGTAGGTTATCGTATCGCAAACGAGGAGGTGATCGCCCGGTTTCGTGGTAGTTGTAAGAAGCAAGTGAATTGCGCTCTGGCCGGACGGAGCCAGCACCGTGAACCTACCCTTCTCTATCCTGGCAATCCGATTAGCCAGATGACGGGTGGTCGGAGTATCGATGCCGCCATAGTAGAGACCGGTGAACGTCTCATCGCTTCCCTCAGTCAAGCTGGCATTGGCGATCGGGGACAACTCCTCAAAGTTGTTCACGACGAATGTCGTGGCGTTGATGGCAGGTGTTAACGGTGAATGAACGTTTCCCAAGGGGAAAAGACCGATCTGAGCGAGGTCGGTTGAATTTGATTTTTGCATTGATCGCTTCGAATTTATCAAGCAAGGCGACGATGTCCTTTACCTCGGACAAAACAGGTGGGGCAACTCCTGCAAGCGGATACTCTAGAGAAGCCTCGCCGAATCGGTGAAAAGCGTCCAGCAGCGGCCCCTTCGGCGTGCCCCATCGCAAATAGTCTTCGTCGGCGCTTTCAGGAGTGTTCCTTAGGGGATGTTGCACAGCCCAGTTCGCGCTCAAGACCACTGGCTGCCCGGTTCTTCCAAGATAGTCGATTAGTACATTAAGTAAGGCAACTCGACTGGCATGCCGCTCGCCCAAGCCGAACAGAAGCGCGCATCCGCAGGAAATGCCGGCTTCGCCCAAGGTCCTGAGCACTTCCGCGAACCGGTCTTGCCAGGAGCACGTTTTGTTGTCGAGATCCTTGCTCATGCCACCGATCTCTTCTGGCTCGAAGGTTTCCAGTCCAACGAACACGTAGCGCAAGCCATTTCGGCCAAGTCGCTCAATCAATTTCTTCCGACGTAGAATCTGATCGATAGTGAACTGGCCACCGAAAATGATATCGATCGGCTCATGCTCAACCAGCTCACAGAACTGACTGATCGCCGCCGGGCTACCGCTGAGAAAAATTGAGTCCTCGACAAAGGCGCTCGCTCCCCGGCCGGGATAATCCCTGGCCATGACGAACGCAGCCTCCTTCAACTGGCGGTACAGCCTACGCGGAGCACCCTTAATGTTCTGTATGCCGCCGGTGACGGTTCGCCGCTCGCTGCAAAAGGTGCAATCGTAAACGCAGCCGCGTCCGGTATCGCTGAACACATGGGCTGTCATCCTCCCGTCGAAGACGCTAAAGGATGCGGAGACGCCGAAAATGCTTGCACTTGAAGGTATGTCGTCATAGCAGATAGGGATGCCTTTGCTCACGATCGTCCGGTTGATACTGGGGAAATCTGCTATCCAGTACCCCGGAATGTTCGGCTGCAAACGGTTGGCGATGGAGGTTAGTTCCCCGGGCGGCAAACTGCTCAAGGCAGAGCCGATTTCGGCGACGATATGCTCTGCCTCGCCCGATATCACAATGTCAAAGATGGGCGGTATCTCGCAAGTTCTCATCAGTCGGCTTGGAGACCCGTAGTGATGACAAACAGTGGACGGTAGCCGAACGCGTTCGTTCTGGAGGTAGATCGTTTCGGTGACATGTCGTCCTCCGAACACGATCAGTATTTCATCTCCTAGCAAGTCCTTTGCAAGTTTGGCGCATTCCACCGCACCAGGCATGCAAAGCGTCATAGCTCCGAGTAGCAAGAGATTCGGCCGTTGCGACGTGATGAGCGACTTGAACCTGTCCATATCCTCAAGGGAATACATCAGGAGGAAATGTTCTCTCACTGCCGAATTAGGGGTGGCCCAATTGCTGTGGCCCCATGCTCCGACTTTTCTCCGCGCGAGATCGGCGGCGTATCGGCATGCATTGAAGAGGCTAGCCGGGTCAGTGCTGTTGAGTGCGTTCTCAGATTTGACACCACTGATCCAATCGGGAGCGGAAACTGCGATTGCCCTAATTTTGTGCAACGGGAGGGGCCGTGCCGGCACTGCTTCTGGCGCAATTCCCGATGCTGCTTGTGCATGGCTGGCTATCAGATCCATTGTTTTCCTTCCGCAGACAACAACCCTACTGAGCTCCCCTTGAAATTTCGCCTTCCAGCAGGCCGTGTATGCACTGGCCCCAAGAAAAGGAAAAAATGAGGCTCATCTCTTCTTTCCAAGTTAATGTCGAGAGTGGTGTATGCGCGAGCACAAGTATGATCAGGAGGCAAACGGCTGCTGAGCTTGACTGTTGTTCGCTTCCTGCGTAGGTTTCGCGCCATAGCGGTAGAGCTCGGTTGCTGGTTTGTTACCCAGAGGAAGCAGCATTCTCAGTCAGCCTTCCTCATCCCCGCCGGACGCGCCCGTACACCAGAGTCGAGATAAGTCTCACCTATTTTGGTGATTAACAAACGACTATTCCTTGCGGTAGCATGTCATGCTATTGGTGCCGAGTTTTGTTGTGTGATCGACCGATCCGTCCATCTAAGACTGAGACCCGATCCGATAATGATTGCCATTCCCAGCCCTTTCAATGGATCCGGAAATTCTGCGAACAACAGAAGACCGAGCCCAATCGCCGATACAATCTCTATATAGCTGAAGGGTGCCAGTAGTCCCGCTGGTGCCAAACGATAGGCTTGGATGTACATGAGATGGATTAGGCTTGCGAAGAGACTCATCACCACGAGAAGCGTCCAGACGGAAGAGTCAACTGGCTTGATCAAATGAAAATCCATGATGTTCGCCAGGGAGCCGATGGCGAGAATTGCCCCAAGGGAAACGGTACCACCGAGGCCGGTATAGAAATGCATGGCGAGGGTGGAGTCTACTTTTGAGAGATGGCGACCGAGCACGAGATAGATCGCGAACAGGATTGCGCAAATGAGCGGAAGTGTTGCCACAGGTCCGAGCATGACGAAATTCGGTCGGATCACCATGAGCGCACCACCGAATCCGGCTAAAACCGCTGCGATGCGTCGCAGATCAGGCGCTTCTTGGAGAAATACGACGGCGAGAATAGTTACTGTCATCGGTTGGATGAAAAATATAGCGATCGCATCTGCGAGCGGCATAGCTTTCAGTGCCGCGAAAAAAAAAATACTTGCAGCTGCTAACAGCACACCCCGCAACAGATGTAGCCCAAGATTTTGCACACGGAGAACAGTCCAGCCTCCAAAGGCCAGAAGGAGCGGGAGCACAGAGAACATCTGAAAGATGAATCGCGCTAGCGCAATAACAGCCACCGGCACACCGTAGTTCTCTCCCAGAATCTTTGCTAAGGCATCGGGTATCGGTGTCAACAACGCCGCGGCGGTCATCAATGCTACGCCATGCCTTACTGTCGTGGATTCAGGCCGCTTGGCCGTGACGAAATTCACTACTATCTCGATTCAATAATATTTGTTTCTACCAAGCTGCAGTTTCCCACCCCCCAACTCTGCCGCACTCGACTGCCAGGATGTTCCCTGACGAAGGGGAAGGCCCTGTTGTATAAAAAAATCATACCAACGCTACGGGCGAATTAGCTAAAAGTCGCCACACCTGTGAGCAACTTCTCTAAAAAAATCCCGGATGGATAAAAAAATTTGATTTATGCAACATAAGGTGTTTTAAAACACGGCTGCATTTCAATTCGTGTGCATCGATAGTTAGACGGGAGATTGTTAAGAATGCGGATAATTATCCCGAGTGGCCGCAAAATCATCCGGGATTTCAATATCCAATGCAGTGCAAACAGGCTCAATACCATTCAACATCAAAACCATTTCATCAAACCCGATACCCTTTTTGCGGCATGCTTTCGGGAAAAGACTGTGCGAGGTCAGACCTGGTAGCGTATTGACTTCGATAAGATAGGGGTGCCCGTTGCTGATAATTACATCTGCCCGATAATAATCCAGCCCGAGCGACTTGGCGAAAGCCGAACCGTCTCTTTCTATTTCCTGTCGTATGTCCTCACCTAGATCGATGAACCAGGATTGCGTCTCGTCGGATTCGAATTTCGCCTCGAAGGAGAAAAAGCCCGTCGTGTAGCCGACGGCGAGCGTTGGCAGCATGCCATCGTAAAAATAGCAGGCCGACAATTCCTGTCCGGCGATGAATTCCTCAATCAGTAGGCCATGGCCGAAGGACGATGCTGCCTTCACTGCTTGCTCGAACTCATCGAACTCGCCTTGAACCAGTGAGACGCCGATGCTGCAACCCTCTCCGTTCGGCTTGACGATAAAGTGACTTCCGAAACGCTCCTTGGCAGCCTCGAAGGAGACGGTCTTCTCATCCGGGAAGAAAAGATAATCCGGCACCCGTATCCCCAACCCCCTGGCGACATGCTTGGTAAGCAGTTTGTCCATGCAGATGGCACTGGACTGCGGCGAAGGGCCGTTATGCGGAATGCCGAGCCCCTTGAGATAGGCTTGCGCCATGCCGTTCTCACCGAAACCACCATGCAGCGCGAGAAACACCCGCGTAAAGCCACCGAGTGGCAGGTCGATGAAATGACGGTAGCTGGGGACATCCAAAACCTCATAATTGATATCCCCCCGTTCGAAGGATTGCGCAACGGACTCGGCGGTTTGCAGGGCGACTTCCCGTTCCGACGAGTCCCCGCCGGTGATGATGGCGATTCGTTCTTTAGGCACCGATTTCCTCCCTGGTTATGAGCTTTTGCAGGCTGCACACTTTTCTCGCAAGCAGCTCGGCGCCAAGGCCAACCTTCTCAATTTCCACGTCCGCAGTGAATGAGAGCCGGATGGCGCTGTTTGCGCGAGCATCCTCGTGCCCGACCTCAGTGAGGACATAGGAGGGCGCAATGCTCTTAGAATTGCAGGCTGAACCAGATGCGATGCATACGGTGGGCAGGCCCTTTATGATCGTTTCTGAGCGCACCCCTGGAAATGATAGGTTCAGGATGTGTGGCACGGCGTTCTCCGTTGGGGAGTTCAGTTGGTATCTGACATCGTGCCCGTGCAGGGTTTCGAGGATCACCTGCCGTCGGTAGTTTGCCGCTTCCCACCAGCTCGCAAGATCAGCCTTGCTGATTCGCTCCGCTGCGATCCCGAAGCCAACGATGAGCGGGACGGGGAGCGTGCCGCTTCGCAACCGGTACTGCCCACCTCCAAAGGTCAGGGGACGTAGCCGAAAAGTTGCATCCGATGAGACGTAAAGTGCGCCTATCCCCTTTGGGCCGCAGATCTTGTGTGCCGAGATTGAGACGCAGTCGACGCGCGTGTGTTGAACATTGATATCAACTTTGCCGGCGGCCTGACTCGCATCGATGTGGAACAGCGTCTCCTTGCCCTCCAGCAAGGCACTAATTGCGGGGACATCTTGAAGCGTGCCAATCTCAGAATTCACATAGGCGAGGGTGACGAGTGCAGTGTCTGCATCCACAATGCGGGCCAAATGATCAAGATCAATGCGACCGTTCGCATCTACCGTCATGCGGCGAACCTCTACGCCGCGTCTCTCCATCTCGCTTGCTGCCGAAAGCGTGGATTTGTGATCGATTGGACAAATGACAATGTTGTCGCTGCTTTCCGGACGAGCGCTACCTAACACGACGATGTTGTTACTTTCCGTTGCCCCCGAGGTCAGGGTCAACTCGTCATAGGAGCACCCTAGTAGTCGTGCAATGCTGGCGGTCGCTTGGTCAACAGCCAGCTTGGCAGAGCGGCCCATGCTATGTGGCGAAGACGGATTAGCAAAATTATCTTCGCTGAACTCAACCATTGCGGCTGTCACTGCATCCGTGCATCGAGTCGTCGCGGCGGCGTCGAAGTAGATGATAGATTGGTTGCTTACGGCTGACATGGTCGTTCCTCAAACTTGATACGAGGCCAGACTGACACCCCTGCCGTATATCTCTTCGCGGCTCATTTCGCCGCTTCCGCCCGGGTCGGTGACCAGGACTTTCATGCCGCGCAGATCATAAACTGATAAAGCGATTTCTATGCCGGTGCGAATCGGTGTTTGACATTCGGCAGGGGCCAGAATCACAAGATAGCGACCGGCCGCCCTGTGTACCTCCGAGATCATCTCGGTGATTTCCCCTGCACAACCTGTGATACCGCAACTGATAAGTGGAAGGGAACTGCCGGATTCGTCGGTGAATGATATTTCAGACTTTCCGGGCTTGTCCGCGAGAAAGCGCTTTTGCAGCTTGCCCGCTTTGACCAACCGGGTGGCAGCGTTCTGAAAACGGTATCTAAGCCAGGTTTCGGGAAACGTCAGCGTGTGCCGGCGGCTCGGAAGAATGTCTTTCTCGGAAAGCTGATTGGATACACTGAGGCGCGACAAATAGTTCGGAGGAAGCGCGTTGAATGTCTCGTAGAATGCGCTTCGGTAATCACCGGCGCTGCCGCTGTCCGGCACATATTGCCAGTCATTCACCAATAGAAGCAGTTTTGCCGACTTGTTGTGCTGAAGGCGGTAGTGATCGCCGAGCAACACGCCGAGGTCCCACGTGTAGGTCGGGAAAATGCCAACGCGCTCCCTGACCTGTTCTTTGAGAACCTCGTTCTCGATGTCCTCGAAGATCCCAGGCACGAGTCGCTTTGTAGCAGCGTCAAAGAACAGCATGAAGTGCCCAGCCATGATGACGACCTCATTGAAGTTGTCGTCGTGCATAGATCCACGAAGCTCGTCCAAGAGCTCCTCTTCGGAAAAGACGATTTTTTCACTCGCTCGGATCTGATGCATAAACTTCCTATTGAGAGCGCCTGTGCCGACTGGAGGAGCTGAGAGGGACTCGAACCCTTGACCTCGTTGCTGGTGGCAACGCGCTCTCCCAACTGAGCTACAGCCCCGACCTGACAAAAGATAAAGATAGGATTACATGATATTGCGGTATTGATCCTGCCCAGATTTCATGTACAGGTCAACGCTCATTTAAGGCAACGCCAAATAAGTAACCGAGATTGGTTGCCGAGCGTAATGGACGGAATCGACAACGAACGCGGTGACTCGCGATGAAACAACAAACCCTGGCGATGGCGCAAGACCAAGGATTCGGCAAGATCCGCCAATTTTCTTTTCAAACCGACGCAGAATGTGCTCATAAATGCGCGTTTTTTTCAAACCTCACGGGCGATGCCGTTCGTCCGCAATCCTTGCCTGACTTGTGTACTCCACAGCACCCACTGAGGACGTGTCAATGACCGACGTCCGTCTGGTTGCAGCAATGTCCCATGACCAACAGTATGAAATCAGGCTTAACCGGAGGCAATGAGGAAAGTTCTGGTTTTTCATTGGGACGCCCGCGTGTCGCACTAACAACCGTGTCGCGCAAGTAGTCTCCCTCAGCGGAGGTGTACGGGTTCATGTGAGGCTGCGGGGCAGAGAATCTGCGATAGGACGGTGGTATTGGCCTTGACAACGCAAACGACCGATCTGTGGGACCAGAATCGGTTCGCGAAGCAGACTGACTAATTTTGTAGGCCCCATTCGTAGATGAGGACGCTAATTGCTTGCCAGAATCCGCGCCATACTCGTTAAGCGCCGCTATCACCGTCGGCGCTCAATCGGGAACGCTCCTGAGTGCGGTAGTGAAAGGCCTGCCGATGGGATCGACGTGCCCGCGCACCACCACACACGGTCTCACACTTCGCACATTCACCCGTCAGTCGTCAGTCAACCCGAACGCCGCCCGCAGCGACAACCACCCCCGATGTCGATAGCAACTTTTCGACCGCGGCCGTCTGTAATGGGCTTGGCTTCCAATCCGATTTGGACAGCGACTTCAACTTGTCATTTGGTGCCCTCGCGCACCCGGACACAAACACCGGCCCGGCGCATTCGAACGCGTAGATCGTAATGGCTGACGATCCGGCGCGCACCGCTTGTGCCTGCGCCGCTTCGAATGTCTCGAAGCGCCACGCCTCCGAGCCGCTTTCAACGAACCGGGAATTGCGGGTGTTTTTCCGCTCCGGCGCTGCCAGATACTTCCCCGTTCTCGCGCACCACACCACGAAACCGTCGAACGTTGCAATCTCCGGCGGACGAATGTTCAACGTCGCGCCCGCCACGTCGCCACGATGAAAACGGCGGCAGCGTTCGACCGCCCCCGCAAACCAGCACGATATCCCCGAAGCCTTCGCCCTGCGTTCCATAATTGCTCCTCTTCCAAGTGCGTGCCCACAACATGAGGCACATGCACTCAATGGTGAGGTAACCGGAACAAGAACAAAATCGGCGTAGTCCGAATCGCGTGTGCACCGCAACAAGCAATGCACTCCCGCGCGCGGCGGCAAGGATTTCGGATCGCCGCGGGCGGTGGCGGGCGCCCCGATCACACAATCAAGGCGTAAGACCGAGATCCATTTGCTGCAGCGCGGTTTCGATGGCGCGGCTTTGCTCGGCGTCGAGCGTCTCGGCCGCGACGCTCGTGTCGTGCCGGAAAATCATTTCGCCGTAGACATTGGCCAGCGCCCGCGCCGCCGGGCACAGCGCCCAATGGCTGTCGGCCGCCTGCCGGCGGGTCCAATAATTGATCGCCTGTTCGATTTCGGCGATGGAGTAGTTGGCTTTCATCGGTGTCGGTTCGCCGTTCGGGTGAATTTACTGTATGGATATACAGTAGTGTAGCGCACTCGCCGCCCGCTTGCCAGCGCTTTGCCAAGCCTTCGCGGGGCCTTCGTCAATCCAATGCCTGTTACCGTGTTCTTCCGATTCTGGCGGCAGTGTTTCGGAACTGCAACAGGAATGCCTGATCGGCAAGCACGCCCACGCGATGGCCCGGCGCAAATATCAATGAATTCAATGCATTGATGCATCAGGCACGATTCTGGCTCTCGCTCGTAACACAATCGAAACACAATCGCCCGGGCAACGCCCGCGAGTCCGTCCGCCAACCGAAACCGCCGGAGTCCGCTATGCCGAGCCGTCCGTTCCCCGATTTCGACGCGCGCGCCAGGCCGTGGCGAATCGCCCTCATCTATCTGGTGCTGGCCACCCACGCGATGCACTCGCACGGACAAGAGACAAGCACGGATCCCTACTACCAGCCATGCATTGCCGTCGCCGACAGTGCCGCACGCAAGGCGGCGGGCCGTTGGCACATGGTGCCTGTCGAACTGGTCGATCGATGCGCCCGGCATCTGTCGCCGACGACAGTCGATGTGGATCCGGTCGACGTCTGGTATGTTCGCGACCCCATGGCCGTGTACGCGCCCGACCGCGTTCGGCCGTGGCTAGCCACGTGACGGCATGACACGCTATGCTGCGGTTTTGCCGCGGCTTGCATGATCGGCCGCTCATGGAGAATTGATGCTTTGTACACACTGTGGCGGCTCGCTGCCGGCCGAAATCACCGTCGACACGCCCTGCCCCCATTGCGGTAAGCCTGTCGCCGCCCAACCCGCCACACCGGCTGTTGCAACGCCCCGGCCGTCGACAAGCGTGCCGCCAGCGAATCCGCCGCCCCCGGGCGCGTTACCCGGCGCCTGGCTCGGTCTGCTGGCATCCATCGCATACGTTCTCAAGGGCGCCCATCCGACGCTTGCGGTCGGCATCCTGTGCCTGTGCGCCGGCCTGATCGCCGCGTTCGGCGCCCGCCGCCGCGGCAAGCCGGCCTGGCCCGCCTTCTTCACCGGACTGCTGCCCGTTGGCGTCGCGCTATTTTTCGCCCTGTTGATGTTGCGTCCGTTGTTCCGATAGCCCGGACGCCACGCGGTTGTACCGCGGACTTCCGGCAGCGCAACCCACACGGAGTTACCCACAACTTCTGTGGATAACCCGCTGGATAACCTGAGCCACCCTCAGCAAAGTTACCGCCCGGCGGGGCTGTCAAGAGGGTTGCCCATTTCGGCGTCAGCATCCTGCGAATTTATTGAGCTTGACGATGTGCCGACTCTCTGGGTCTTGCCGGGCAGGTTCGCAGCGCCCGGGAATCGGCCTATGATGGAGTCAGGCCGCCTTGCGGTCCCACGCAATTTTTGGGAGATGCCGCTGTATGACACAACCTGAAAAGCACGACGACACGCCGTCGAAAACCCGCGGACGCATCCACCTCGACGAATTTCTCGCCCGCCATAACGTGTCGGCAACCGTCGACCGCACGGCTGTGATCGACCTGATCAAGCAATTACGCGCGCCGGAGGTCCAAACGGACGACGATCGCAAGCGCGTGGTGGAGAAGAGCCGGCTGTGGCGCGAAGTCTCCGGCGTCGACACCGCCATGTCGCTGCTCAATTCGCTCGCCCAGATGGCGCCGATCCTGCTCAATCAGATTCACTGGTAAGCTCGCTCCCGGGGCGCGCAGGGAGTGATCCAGATCAAGACGGGCGCGAATTTTCGCGCCCGTGGCTGGAAGCATGCCGGCCAAGTCGCTTACAATGCGGGCGGCATCGGCGAATCGACGGCGGCTGCCGCCGTTTTGCCACATACATTTTGCCGCTTACACTTTCCCCGATTTCCGGCCCGGATGTGGGCCGCCCCGCAATATGACCACCATGCTCGACGCGTCCGCCGATTTCAAAAGCTACATCTGCCTGATTTGCGGCTGGATCTACAACGAAGCCGAAGGCGCACCGAATGACGGACTCGCCCCCGGCACCCGCTGGGCAGATGTGCCCGACGACTGGCTGTGCCCGGAATGCCACGTCACGAAAGTCGAATTCGCAATGAACGAATTCTGACAACCCGGTTCCGGCCCGGTATCAGTGGTGCCAGCTGCCGTCGCCGCGGCCCCAGCCTCGGCCCCGGCGGCCGAAACCGCTGCGGTAGTCGAACGTGATGGACGGACCGACGTAGTAGCCCGGGGCATAACCGTAGTAGCCCGGCGCGTAGCCGTAATAGTCGTAGTCACTGTAGCCGTAGGCCGGCGGGCCATAAGGCACGGCCACGCAGCCGCCCAGGGCGGTCAGCAATGTGGCGCCGGCAGTCACCAAGAGAATGCGTTTCACGATGTCGCCTCATGCAGGTCGGCAATCCGGTTGCCATTACCTGCTTCGACATCGCCGCAATGAAAATTACGCCGGAAGTGCCGGCGTAATTGGTTACGAGATGTGTCAGTTGTAATACGGCGCAACACGCTTCATGGCGGCATCAGAACACCCAGCACCGGTCGCGTCCCGCGCGTTTGGCGCGATACAACGCCATGTCTGCGCGTTCGACCATGTTCATTGGCGAATCCTCGTCCTGCCATTCGGTAATGCCGAAACTTGCGGAGAACCGCAGGGGCGGCTCACTGCCTTCCAGCGACTCGCGCTTGCAGCGCTCGCGAATCCGGTCAGCCACGCGCAGCGCGTCGCGCTCACTTGCCCCCGGCAACAGAATCGCAAACTCCTCGCCGCCGATGCGGCCGATCAGGTCGTCGCCACGCAGCACGGACGAACACACCAGCACGAAACGGCACAGCACCTGGTCGCCGATGGCATGCCCGTAGGTATCGTTGATGGACTTGAAGTAATCGAGATCAGCCAGAATCAGGCTCAAGGGCTCATCCTTTCGGTGGGCATCGGCGAGCAATTGATCGAAACGATGAAAGAAATACCGGCGCGTGAGACTTCCCGTCAGCTCATCGTAGCTGGCCTCGAAGGCGAGCTGGTTGTTCGCTGCACGCAGCTCCGCGTTCGACTGGCGCGTTTTCCTGTGCAGCGAGCGCTCGCGCAGATAGGTCAAGCCGGCCAATCCTGCGATCACGAAGCCGCCAAGGTACAACAGGAAGAAAAGTGCAACATCCTTGCCGTGCTGACGCGTCAGTCCTTCCCATGTATCGACGTCCTCGACGGCATAGATCGTCAGGTCGTTGCTGCTGCTGTCCCGCGACGCGATGACGAACGGTATCTCATGCGTGCCGAATTCCGACATGCGATCGAGAATATCCTGCGGCACCCACGCATTCGAACGCCCGGGCGCACGCCTGAACGGCGCGATCGGCATGGGCTGAAACTCGGACTGGTGATAGAGCGCCTCCCGCTGCGCGAGATCCATGCTGCCGATCGTGCCGCCATGCATGAAACGGTTTTCATAAGCAGGATCGTTGGCGAGAATGACGACACCGTTACCGTCGGTAATGAACGATTCACCGCTACCCACCCAATGACGCAACCGCGACAGTCCGATTTTCGTCATCACGACGCCAATCAGGACGCCCTCGCGATACACCGGGGCGCTGAAATACAAGCCCGGCGTCTGACTTCCCCAGCCTGCGGCATAACGCTCGAAGCGCGCGCCGAGAATGGCGCTCTTGAAGTATGGCTTGTCAGCGACCGACTGCCCGACGGGCGACGGACGATCGTTGTCATTGCTCGCCGCCACGCAAATGCCCTGGGCATTGATCACCCACAGCATGTCCACGCCGAAATACCCCTGCACGCTTCGAAGAAATCCATTGGTGCGTGTGATCGCGCCGGCCTCGCCGTCCTGCCCCCGTAAGGCATTGCGCACCAGATCGACCTCCGCCAACGTCGACGGAATCGCGCGCACCATCGCCAGATCCGTCGTGATGGCGTGGATCATGCCGTCGGCGACCCGGTCCGCCACGGTCTGCTCCGACGTCAGGGTCTGTGCCAGCTTGTCCCCGACGAGCGAGGTCGCCGTCCGGTCAGCCGCCACCCAGCAGATGAGCAACACACCCGCCGCCGCGCATGCGGTGTAAAGCCAAAGCCTTATCCTCATCCGAAGTCAAACGCTCGTTCTAATATTGATACCGCAGGCCAGGGCCGGCACTCGGGACCATTCCCCGCACTGTCTTCCCCGGACAGTACGCGGCGGCCAGGATTTCCCTGCTCGAAGGCCTTGCCAATTCTGGTCTTCGCGCCTTTAGCGCGCTTTCACCCGGTAATTCTATAGCACTCCGACGGTCCAGCCAGAGCAAAAAGAGCATGGTCGGATAATGTTTTCACTCGATATTTAGTTTATTAATCACATATGCCGAAACGTTCGATCAACGCCGGCACCTGACCGACCTCGACGGGTCTTGCGAACAAATATCCTTGCGCGCGCAGCGGCATGAATTGCCGAAGCCAATCCAATTGCCTTTCGTTCTCCACGCCCTCGACAATCAATTCAATACCAAGCGATCTTGCAATATTGACGATATTCGAAATCATCAGGCACGATTTGGAAGAATCGGGAATTGACTCGACGAAAGAACGGTCCACTTTCAGGGTATCGACGGCAAATCGCGACAAATAGGACAATGACGAATACCCGGTACCGAAATCGTCGAGCGCAATGCGCACGCCGACTTGTTTAAGCAGATTGATCTTGCCTTCGACGAGGGCCGGATTCTTGACCATCACGGACTCGGTGATTTCCAGCTCGAGCTTCGACGGCGTAATGTCATATTCATGGACACACCGCTCGACCAGTTCACAGATGTCGCCGCGCCAGAATTGCACCGAGGACACATTGACGGCCAACCTCATTACGCTCATCGGTGTGTCGCGCCAGGCGGCCAGTTGCCTGCATGCCGCGCGCAGCGCATACTCGCCGATGGCCACAATCTGCCCGGTGGTTTCCGCTATCGGGATGAATTCGCCTGCCGCGACAATGCCTCGCTCGGGATGCCGCCAGCGAATCAAAGCTTCGAATCCGCTGACGCAGTCCGCACCGAGCGAAATGATCGGCTGATACGCGAGGAAGAATTCGCCATTGGCCAGCGCCTGTTCGATCTGACGCTCCCAGACCACCAGTTGATGCGCCTGAAAGGACATGTGCTGGGTGAACACCCGAACGCAGCCCTTGCCCGCCTCCTTCGCGCTGTACATCGCCAGGTCGGCCTTCTTGATGAGATCGGTCTCGGTTTCCTGGGCATCCGACCAGAAAGTCACCCCGATGCTGGCATGCAGCAGAAACGACGTGCCGCCCGCCACCATCGGCGCCTTGAGCGCGGCAAGCAGCTCATCGGCCAGGGGCTGCGCCAGCGCCGCCACGCCGTCCCCCCGCAGCAGAACAATAAACTCGTCGCCGGCGAACCGCGCCAGCACGCCCCGGTCGCCGAGCACCGCACCGAAGCGTTCCGCAATCTGCCGGATAATGTCATCGCCCTGCCCATGGCCCAACGTGTCATTGACGCTTTTGAAGTTATCGAGATCGATATGCAGCAGTGCCACGCGGCCGACGTTCTCCTGAGCGGACAACGCGCCGCGCAGGGCCTGCATCAGTGAATAGCGGTTGGGCAACCCGGTCAGCGTGTCGAATTCGATCAAGCGGCTCAATTGCTGATCGCGTCCGAGCAACCGTTGCATCAGGTACGCGATCATGGCGAAGAACACGACGAGCGCGACGGAGATGAACGTCGCCATCGTCAGGTAGACACGCTGCACGTGACGATACTCGGCCAATTCTTCATCGAGGGACAGGCCGACCTGTACGGCGAGGGGGTAATCGTCCAGGTGACGGTACGCCACCACTCGTTCCACGCCGTCGACCGGATCGCGCTGTATGCCGGAGGCTCGCTGGCCGGCGGGGAACAGCGGCAATTCGCCGGTGCCCGTTGCTGCGACATCGGAGCCCGTGCTTCGCGCGAGCAGCATGCCGTCGTCCGCAATTACGGCGATCTGGCCGAATCGTCCGAGGATGGCATTCGTGTAGAAGTCGCTGGTGAAGTAACTGGGCTCCTGCGAAACGACGACGACGCCGGCGAAGCTTCCGTCCGGATGATTGAGCCGGCGCGTGAACTGCAGCGTCCATTTGCGTGAAAGCCGGCCGAACACCGGATGACTGATGAAAAGGTCATCGCTCCGATCGTCGACATGCACACGAAAATGCTCACGATCGTTGATGTTGACACGTTGACCGACACTCGGCAGGGTCGCCGCAGTGATGTCCCCGTGCTCGTTCGCGATCGAGACGAGGATCATGTGACGGTCGGGGACGATCCCGGCACGCATGGCGCGCTCGAGATTGAACGAGTCGCGGTCGCGCTCGAACTCGTATTTGACGAAGCGGGTAATCTGGTCAACCTGACGGATGCCGCGCAGCGTTTGCTGCTCGAGCGCCGCGGCGACAGTGGAGGCGGACGCCGCCGTGTCGCGCATGCGGATGGTGCGTTCGGATTCTAGGCGCCAGAGCACCCCTGACCAAACAAGCATCAGAATCACGAACCCGAACACCAGAATGGCGGCGATGGAGCGATACGACGCGCCAAACCACGCTCGCCGTCCTCCCGTCGTATTCGGTTCCGCCATAGGTCGAATTCCTCTCGGCCGCCGCCGTCCGCCGACGCCCGGACGCCGCTCAGATATGATGATGTTCGGAGTTTACGCCAATAGGCGCGGGAGTGCTAACAAGTTCACGTGGGAACAACACCGCGCGGACGAATGCTGTCCCGCCGTTCGGCGTGCCTGCTCCGGATTACGGACGTTTCGGGTACCGCCATATCCGGACAATCCCCAATTTCAGGTTTTGAGAAGATCGAGAACGTCCTGCAGGCGCACGCGCAGTTCCGGCATGCTCAACGTATCGTCGCCGGTCACGGCGGGCCCGGCGGGCGCACGGCCGCTGCGGGGCGAGTCGGCTTCGAGCCGGTTGCGCGCACCATTGATCGTGAAGCCTTGCTCGTAGAGCAGTTCGCGGATGCGGCGGATGAGCAGCACTTCATGGTGCTGATAGTAACGGCGGTTGCCGCGCCGCTTCACCGGGCGCAACTGCGTGAATTCCTGCTCCCAGTAACGCAATACGTGCGGCTTGACGCCACACAATTCGCTCACCTCACCGATGGTGAAGTAACGCTTGGCGGGAATCGGCGGCAGGGCAACGTGATCCATCGCAGCGTCAGCGCTCTCGGAGGATGTTTGGGTTTGACGGCCGCCGGAGGATGGCGGCCGAGGTGGCTTACTTGCTCAGTTCGCCGGTCTCCACCATCGATTTCAGCTTCTGGCTGGCATGGAAGGTGACAACGCGGCGCGCGGCGATGGGAATCGCCTCGCCGGTCTTCGGATTGCGGCCCGGACGTTGCGGTTTGTCGCGCAACTGGAAGTTGCCGAAACCGGACAGCTTGACGCTGTCGCCGCTCTCGAGCGCATCGCGAATCGACTCAAAAAACGCTTCGACCATATCCTTGGCTTCACGCTTGTTGAGTCCGACATGCTCGAACAACAACTCGGCCAATTCGGCCTTCGTCAACGTAGGCGCATCGAGCGGTACATCGGCAACGTCGTTGCGCCCCAGCGCAATACGTTGCGCGGCCAGCATGGCTTCAAATTCACCCGGATTCATTTCGTTCATACGTCCCACGCGGTGGCGATGACAGTGCGAATTATTCCTCGCGACCAGACTCTACAACGCTTACGCACGCAACCGTGCGCCGAACGCGTCCCCAACCCGCTGAACCAGCGCTGCGATGGCGCGGTCGACGGTCTCGTCCTGCAAGGTACCGGCGGTGTCTTGCAGGGTAACACGAAACGCCAGGCTTTTGTCCTGTGCGCCGAGCCCCCCGGAAGTGCCTGTGGAACCGGCTTTCGGACGGAATTCGTCGAACAGCGCCACGTCCTGAACGACGCGGCAAGCCAGGTCATCGGCACGTGCGGCGAGCATCGCGTCAATCAGCGGCTGCACCGCCTGGTCCTGCGGGACGACGAGCGCGATATCGCGGGCGACCGGCGGGAACTTCGAAATTTCCCGGTAGGTCGGCACGTCGCGATCAAACAGCGCTTCGGCTTCGATCTCGAACACGACCGGCGCATGCGGCAGGTCGTACTTTTGCAGCCAGCGCGGATGCAGCTCGCCAATCCAGCCGACGCGCTTGCCGTCGATCTCGATCGCGGCACTGCGGCCCGGGTGCAGTGCCGGGTGTTCACCCTTGACGAAACGTGCGGCGCGCGGCGCGAGCAGCGCCTCGAGATCGCCCTTCACGTCGAAGAAGTCGATCTGACGCGTCGGCAAGCCCCACTGCTCCTCCGCCACCGGACCGTAAGCCAGGGCGGTGACCGTCAGCGGCTGGCGATAGCCGCCAACCGTGAGTTCGCCCGACTTCACTGCGTCGTCGCGATGATAAGTGCGGCCGATCTCGAAGACACGCACGCGCGTGGCCTTGCGGTTCAGGTTGTAGCGCGCCGCGCTCACGAGGCTGCCGATGAGCGTCGAACGCATCACGGCCAGCTGATTCGCGATCGGATTGAGCAGACGAATCGGATTCGCATTGCCGCCGAAGTCGGCTTCCCACTCGGCGTCGACAAAACTGAAGCCCACTGTTTCCTGATAGTCGCGCGCGGCGATGGCGTGACGCAGCACGTGTTGCGAGCGGCGGCCTTCCTGGGTCGAGCGCATGGCGCTGGCCGCCACCGGCGGATTGGCCGGAATGCGGTCGAAGCCATAGATCCGTGCGACTTCCTCGATCAGGTCTTCCTCGATCTCGATGTCGAAGCGATACGACGGCGGCGTGACGTCGAACACACCGTCGCGCAGCACGAACGACAGGCCGAGGCGCGTGAAGATTTCGGCCATCTCCGCTTCCGTGACCGGCACGCCAAGAATCTTGACGGCACGCGCCACGCGCATCTGCACCGGTTTGCGTTCCGGCAGCTTGGCGACCAGATCTTCGAGCGGGCCGGCCTGGCCGCCGCAGATATCAAGCACGAGTTGCGTCGCGCGTTCGAGCGCGCGCACGTTCATGTCGAAATCGACGCCGCGTTCGAAACGGTGCGACGCGTCGCTCCCGAAATTGAACTTGCGGGCACGGCCCTGAATGGCTTGCGGATAGAAGAACGCGCCTTCCAGGAAGATGTTCTGCGTGTCGAGCCCGGCTTTCGTCGAATCGCCGCCCATGATGCCGGCAAGGCCGATCGGCCCGCTCGCATCGGTAATGGCGAGCACGGATTCATCAAGGCTGACGGTCTGTTCATTGAGCAGCTTGAGGGTTTCGCCGGCACGGCCGAAGCGTACGTCGATGCCGCCCTGCAGACGATTCAGGTCATACACGTGCAACGGCTGACCCAACTCGAGCATGACGTAATTGGTAATGTCAACGAGTGCCGAAATGCTGCGCTGGCCAGCACGCTCGAGGCGTTCGACCATCCAGCGCGGCGAGGGCGCAGCAGCGTTGACGTTGCGGATGATGCGTCCGCCGAAACGGCCGCAGCCATCGGGCGCACTGATGCGCACCGGGAACGTATCGGCGATGGCCGCCTTGGGCACCGTGCCCTGCCCCGGCAACGCGGCCAATGGCGCGCCGGTGATCGCGGCGACCTCGCGCGCAACACCCAGCACCGACAGGCAGTCGGCCTTGTTCGGTGTCAGCTTGACGGTAAACACGGTATCGTCGAGATCGAGATACGCGCGGATGTTGGTGCCCACGGGGGCGTCTTCCGGCAGGATCAGCAGGCCGCCATGATCTTCCGACAGCTTCAGTTCACGGGCCGAGCACAGCATGCCGCTGCTTTCCACGCCGCGCAGCTTGCCGACCTTGATCGCGAACGGCGCACCACCCGGCTCGGATGGCGGCAGCTCGGCGCCGACCATGGCGCACGGCACCTTGATTCCGGCGGCTACATTCGGCGCACCGCAAACGATGGTCAGCGGCGTACCGGTGCCGGCGTCCACCTGACACACGTTCAAGCGGTCGGCGTTGGGATGTTTGGCGACCTCGAGCACTTTGGCCACGACGACGCCGGAGAACGGCGGCGCGACCGGTTCGGTCTCCTCGACTTCGAGGCCGGACATGGTCAGGGCATGCGCCAGCGCGTCGGTCGACAGGTCCGGGTCAACCAGGGTACGCAGCCACGATTCAGAGAATTGCATGGATCAGTTCGCTCGCAATAAAGTCTTCAATGTCTTTCCCGGCCGGCAGCGGAGAGGCGCGCCAGGCCGAGGCCACGACATGCGTTACATGAATTGGCGCAGGAAGCGCAGATCGTTCTCGTAGAACAGGCGCAAGTCCTGTACACCGTAGCGCAACATCGCCAGGCGCTCCAGGCCGGAGCCGAACGCGAAGCCGATGTAGCGTTCCGGATCGAGTCCCATGTTGCGCACGACCGACGGATGCACCTGGCCCGAGCCCGAGATTTCGAGCCACTTGCCAGCGTTCTTGCCGCTTTCGAACGCCATGTCGATCTCGGCCGACGGTTCCGTAAACGGGAAGTACGACGGACGGAAACGCACCTGGATGTCATCGCGCTCGAAGAACTTGCGCAGGAAATCGGTATAGACGCCCTTCAGGTCGGCAAAGCTGATGTCCTCGGCGATCCACAGGCCTTCGACCTGATGGAACATCGGCGAGTGGGTTGCATCGGAGTCAACGCGATACGTGCGGCCCGGCGCGATCACCTTGATGGGCGGCTTGTTCATGCGCGCGTAGCGCACCTGCATCGGGCTCGTGTGCGTGCGCAGCAGCAGCGGCTTGCCGTCATCGTCGTTGCCCTCGACGTAGAAGGTGTCCTGCATCGAACGGGCCGGATGATTCTCCGGGCTATTCAACGCGGTGAAATTGAACCAGTCCGTTTCGATTTCGGGGCCGTCGGCCACGTCGAAACCGATTGAACGGAAGATTTGCTCGACGCGCTCCCAGGTGGTCAACACCGGGTGCAGGCTGCCGCGCGAAGGACCGCGGCCAGGCAGCGTAACATCGATGGCTTCGGCGGCCAGACGCGCGTTCAGCAACGCGTCGTTCAACGCCTGACGGCGCGCTTGCAGCGCGGCTTCGATCTGTTGCTTGGCGGCGTTGATCCGGGCGCCTTCGCTCTTGCGGGCCTCGGGATCGAGCTTGCCCAGCCCTTTGAGCAGTTCGGTCAGTTGTCCGGTCTTGCCGAGGAAACGCGCTTTCTCGTTTTCCAGCGCGGCGGCGTCGGAAGCGGCGGCGAACGCACGCTGCGCTTCGCTGACAATGGGTTCCAGATCCATAAGCTACAGGCTCAAGTTGCGCGGCCTCAAAGCCGCAAGGACAGGCTGAAAACAAAAGGGGGCTCGATGAGAGCCCCCTCATGGCGATTGGCGCTTACGCGCTAAACGCTAACGGTACAGCTTCAGGCTGCGACGGCGGCTTTCACCTGGGCGACAACTGCGGCAAATGCCGGCTTGTCGTTGATGGCCATGTCGGACAGCACCTTACGGTCGAGCTCGATCGAGGCCTTCTTCAGACCAGCGATGAACACGCTGTAGGTCATGCCGTGCTGACGCACACCTGCGTTGATACGCGCAATCCACAAGGCGCGGAACACGCGCTTCTTGTTGCGGCGATCGCGATAGGCGTATTGCCCGGCGCGCATGACCGCTTGCTTGGCGATGCGGAAGACGTTATTGCGGCGGCCGCGGAAACCCTTGGCTTGAGCGATGACTTTCTTATGACGGGCCCGTGCGGTGACCCCACGTTTGACTCGAGGCATGTTTCTCTCCTAAAAGTCGGGGTTTAAGCGAAGGGCAGCATTGCGCGTACGGAGTTCAGATCGGAATCATGAACGCCGACGGCACCGCGCAGGTGACGCTTATTCTTGGTGGTTTTCTTCGTCAGAATGTGACGCTTGAAAGCCTGACCACGCTTGACGGTACCGCCAGGACGCACGCGAAAGCGCTTCTTGGCACCGCTCTTGGTTTTCATCTTGGGCATGAAAAACTCCGGTTTTATATGAGCACAGGTGTGACGCAAGAAAAGATTGCGTCCCTTGTTGGACCTGTGGCCACTTGGAATCAGGGTCTGTACCGCACCCTGTTTTTTTTACGACGGCCGCCCTCAAGAAGCGGCCGAAGCAAACTTGCTGCCCTGACGCCGCCACACGGCGCCGTCAGAACGGATCACACAATGATTACTTTCGCTTCGGCGAGAGCACCATGATCATCTGGCGCCCTTCCATCTTCGGCATCTGCTCAACCTGGGCGGCTTCTTCCAGATCAACACGCAGACGCTCCAGCATGCGCATGCCGATTTCCTGGTGGGCCATTTCGCGACCACGGAAACGCAGGGTGATTTTCACCTTATCTCCGTCTTCCATCAGGAATCGTTTCGCGTTACGCAACTTGACGTTGTAGTCGCCGTCGTCGGTGCCAGGCCGGAATTTGACTTCCTTGATCTGAACGATCTTTTGCTTGAGCTTGGCCTCGTGCGCCTTCTTCTGTTCCTGATATTTGAACTTGCCGTAGTCCATCAGGCGGCAGACCGGCGGTTGCGCCTGCGGCGCAATTTCCACGAGATCGACGTCCTGCTCTTCGGACAACTTGAAGGCCTCGGCCAGTTTCACGATGCCGATCGGCTCACCGTCGACCCCAACCAGACGCACTTCCGGCGCAGTTATTTCGCCGTTGAGGCGATGCGACTTCTCGGTAGCGATGTTGCGTATCCTCTAAAAATTCAAAAATTAAGCCGCGCTGACCGGTGGCGATTATTGGAACGACGCGCATTCCTGCGCAAGACGTTCCTGAAGCGTTTCAACGGACATGACGCCCAGATCCACGCCGCCACGAGCACGCACGGCTACCGTATTGGCCTCACGCTCTTTATCGCCCACTACCAAAAGATAGGGAACTTTTTGCAACGTGTGCTCGCGTATTTTATAGCTAATTTTCTCGTTGCGCAAATCCGCCCTCGCCCTAAACCCTTGTTTTTTCAACATTTGGGCAACATTGTGCGCGTAATCGGCCTGACTTTCGGCGATATTGAGCACGAAAACCTGCTCCGGCGCGAGCCACGTCGGCAATGCACCAGCATGGTGCTCAATCAAGATGCCGATGAAGCGTTCGAGCGAGCCGAGGATCGCCCGGTGCAGCATGACGGGACGCTTGCGGCTGTTGTCCTCCGCCACGTACTCGGCGTCCAGCCGCTCCGGCATCGAGAAATCGACCTGCATGGTACCGCACTGCCACTGGCGACCCAACGCATCCTTGAGCGTGTACTCGATCTTCGGACCGTAGAACGCCCCGTCGCCCTCGGAGATCACGAACTCACAACCCGAACGGCGCAGCGATTCCATCAGCGCGAACTCGGCCTTGTCCCAGCCCTCGTCGGTGCCGACGCGATTGGGCGGGCGCGTCGCGACCTTGTAAATGATGTCTGTGAAGCCGAAATCGCGATAAACCGCCTGAAGCAGCGCCGTGTAGTTCACGCACTCTTCCAGGATCTGGTCTTCCGTACAGAAAATGTGGCCGTCGTCCTGCGTGAAGCCGCGCACGCGCATCAGGCCATGCAGCGCGCCAGAGGGCTCATTGCGGTGGCACTGGCCGAATTCGCCGTAGCGCAGCGGCAGGTCGCGATAGCTATGGAGCGACGAATTGAAGATCTGGATATGCCCCGGACAGTTCATCGGCTTGATCGCGTAGTGGCGATTCTCCGATTCCGTCGTGAACATATTGTCCTTGTAGTTCTGCCAGTGGCCCGACTTCTCCCACAACGTGCGGTCGAGAATCTGCGGGCCCTTCACTTCCTGATACCCGTTGTCGCGATAGATGCGGCGCATGTACTGCTCGATCTGCTGCCACAGGGTCCAGCCCTTCGGGTGCCAGAACACCAGCCCCGGCGCCTCTTCCTGCATATGGAACAGGTCGAGCGAGCGGCCGAGTTTGCGGTGATCGCGCTTCTCGGCCTCTTCGAGCATGTGCAGATAGGCTTCCTGGTCTTCCTTGCGGGTCCAGGCCGTGCCGTAAATGCGCTGCAGTTGCTCGTTGCTCGAGTCGCCGCGCCAGTAGGCGCCGGCCACCTTCATGAGCTTGAAGACCTTGAGCTTGCCGGTGGACGGAACGTGCGGGCCCCGGCACAGGTCGATGAACCTGCCTTCGCGATACAGCCCGATTTCCTGATCCACGGGGATCGACTCGATGATTTCAGCCTTGTACTTCTCGCCCATCGACTGAAACAGCGCGACCGCCTCGTCGCGGTTCAGGACTTCGCGCGTGACCGGCTCGTCTTTCTTGGCGAGCTCGTGCATCTTCTTCTCGATGGCTTCGAGATCTTCCGGCGTGAACGGGCGATGGAACGAGAAATCGTAGTAGAAGCCGTTCTCGATCACCGGGCCGATCGTCACTTGCGCCTCGGGAAACAGCTCCTTGACGGCATAGGCCAGCAAGTGCGCCGTCGAATGGCGGATGACCTCGAGGCCCTCCGCATCGCGGTCGGTGACGATGGCCAGATCGATATCGTGATCGATCAGGTAAGACGTGTCGACGAGCTGGCCGTCAACCTTGCCGGCCAAGGCCGCCTTGGCCAAACCGGCGCCGATCGACGCGGCAACCTGCGCCACCGTCAGCGGCGCTTCAAACTGGCGTTGCGAACCGTCAGGCAATCGTACCGAAATCATCTCGCACTCCCATGCGCTAAAACGTCACGCGCGACGCATGCCGCGCGGCAATATCCCAGTCCAGACAAGAGCAAAGCGACGAAAAAAAACGGCCTCGACTTGTCGTCGAGGCCGTCTTCACTACTTGCTTTCAGACGAAAAACACCCTCGACTAGCGTCGCCCTTTCACTGCTGTGAAAGTTCGGGTGGTCATGAGCGTATCTGCCTCTTCGTCTGTGTGTCTTGTGGACTGCAATGCATCCAATTCGTTGGTAGGCTCGATTGGACTCGAACCAACGACCCCCACCATGTCAAGGTGGTGCTCTAACCAGCTGAGCTACGAGCCTATTTCAAGAGAACGCGATTGTAACAAGATTTTGGGCAACCGCCAAGGGGTTATTGCGCTGTGGACGCGCAGGCACCGGCCGAATGGGTTCGCCCCCTACTTTCGCCGCGCCGAGACGACGCCGTTGACATTCGTCAATTGCGACAGCGCACGCTGCAATTGCCCGGCGTCGCGCACTTCCACCGTAAATTGCATGAACGCCTGCGACGCGCGCGACTGGGTGTTGACGCCCGTTACGTTGAGCTTTTCGCGCGAGAATACTTCCGAGATATCGCGCAGCAGCCCTTGGCGGTCGCTCGCCTCGATCTGGATGTCGACCGGATACGCCGCCTCGCCCCGTCCCTCCAGGACATCCCCCGACCACGCCGTGTTGATCACGCGCTCGGGCGCCCGCGCCTGCATCGACGCAAAGCTCGGGCAGTCCTGCCGGTGAATCGACACACCCTTGCCGCGCGTAACGAACCCGACGATCAGGTCCGGCGGCGCCGGCCGGCAGCATTTGGCCAACTGCGTCAGCAAGGCGCCGACGCCGACGACCAGCACACCGCTCTTTGCCCCCTGGGCCACGCTCGTTTCGAGACTCTTCTTGGCGACGACGGTATCCTCGTCGCGCGCATCGCTCGCCGGGCCGTTGCCCGTCAGCGCCTGCTCCACGTGACGCAGGCTGAATTCGTCCTTGGCGACCGACGCATACAGTTCATCCGGCGTCTTGAAGCCCAGGCGCGCCGCCAATTCCTCAAGATTGACGGACGTCTTGCCCTCGCGCTGCAAGGTCTTGTCGATCAGCGTGCGGCCGTGCGCGATAGTCTCTTCGAGATCGATCGCATTGAACCACGCCCGCACCTTCTGGCGGGCGCGATGGCTTTGCAGATACCCGAGTTGCGGGTTAAGCCAATCCCGCGACGGGCCGCCCTGTTTCACCGCCACGATTTCGACGGTTTGCCCGTTCTGCAGTGGCGTGTTCAGCGGCACCATGGCGCCGTCGACGCGCGCGCCCCGGCAGCGATGCCCCAGTTCCGAGTGCAGGTGGTACGCAAAATCGATCGGCGTCGCCCCCTGCGGCAGCGCGATCACGCGCGCCTGCGGTGTGAGAACGTAGATGTGGTCGTCGATCGTGGCGCGCTTGAGTTGCTCCCACGGCTGGGCGGCCGCTTCGCCACCGACGGTGTCGGAGACGTCGTCCTTCCACGCCAGCAATTGGCGCAACCACGCGATTTTCTCGTCATACGCTTCGTTCGCGGCAAATGTGCCGCCATAGCCGCGCTGCCCGGCTTCCTTGTAGCGCCAGTGCGCCGCAATACCATATTCGGCGAAATGATGCATCTCGTGCGTCCGGATCTGCACTTCGAACGCCCGGCCGTCGTCGCCGATGACCACGGTATGCAGCGACTTGTAGCCGTTCGGCTTCGGACGCGAGATGTAATCGTCGAACTCTTTCGGAATCGGCTGCCAGAGGTTATGGACGATGCCCAGCACCGTATAGCAATCCTTCACGTCGTCGACGATGACGCGAAACGCGCGCACGTCGTACAGTTCCGCGAAGTCGACCTCCTTGCCGCGCATCTTGCGCCAGATGCTGTAGATATGCTTCGGGCGCCCCGACACCTCGGCCTTCACGCCCGCGCGTTCGAGTTCCCGCTGCAGGCGGCCGATAGCCCCATGAATGTATGTCTGACGTTCGACGCGCTTTTCGTCGAGCAGCTTGGCGATGCGCTTGTAAGTCACCGGCTGCTGGAAGCGGAAAGCGAGGTCTTCGAGCTCCCACTTGAGCTGCCAGATGCCGAGCCGGTTCGCCAGCGGTGCGTAGATCTCGAGCACTTCGTGCGGCACGTCGGCAGGCGGCTCGCGCTTTTCCGCCGCATACCAGCGCAAGGTGCGCAGGCGCGAGGCCAGCCGGATCATCACCACCCGGATGTCCTGCGCGAAGGCGAGCAACATCTTGCGCAACGCCTCGACCTGCGCCTTGCGCTCGGCAATGCCGTCGCGGTCCCGGCCACCTTGCGGCATGGCCTGCGCCGCGCGCGAACCGGCGCCCGACAAGCGCTGCAGCTTGCGCACGTCGACCACCAGCGCCGCGACTTCGGCGCCGAATTTCTGCGTCAGCGTCTCCTCGGCGTTCGGCAGATACTCCGCTGCCGAAAACAGGGCGGCCGCCTGATGGGTCGCTTCGTCGACACGTAGCGTGTCGAGAATGGCCAGCATGCCGCGCGCGTGCGCCATGACCGGCTCGCCCGAGGACAGCGTGGCATCGCCCGCCAAAGCTTCCGCGAAGGCGAGCGCGTCGTCGAGCGTCGCGGGCAATGGCGCCGCAGCCGGCGAATGCGGCGCGGCGGGCGAAGGGAAATTCGTCATGTCTGAATACGAAGCCGCGAAGCCCCGAAAAACCTGCAGGCGGTCAGCGGTCGCGTTGCGCCGCCGTCACCACGATCTCGATCAGCATTGCCGGATCAGCCAGCAATGCCTGTACAGTGGCGCGCGGCGGCGCATTGCCGGCGGGCACCCACTCGTCCCATACCTGATTCATTTCGCCAAAATATTTCATGTCGGCGATGTAGATCTGGCACGTCAGGATCAGCGATTTATCGCTGTTGGCCTCAGCCAGCAGCCGGTCGATGTGGCCGAGCACCTCGCGCGTCTGGCCGGTGATGTCCTGCGTGCGGTCCTCGGAGACCTGGCCAGCCAGATAGACGGTGCCATTGTGCACGGCCATGTCGGACCAGCGGCGCTCTACATAAAAACGTTGTACTGCCATGATATAGGACTCCTCGAAAAAGCCTTGTCAGACGGCTTGATCGTCAAAAAATTCTCGCGCGACGCGAATTTGTCCAGGGCGCACGAAGGTCGGCGCATGCCCCACGCCCTGGATTTCGACGCTGCGCACGTGTTGGCCCCGCTGCACCATTTCGGCCGCCGTCTCACTGGACAGCAGGTCCGAGTGCTCGCCACGCACCACCATGATCTCGCCGGGGAACGCCTCCAGCGCCGACCACAGCATGGCTTCGCCCGCAGCGGCCGTCTCGGCTGTCACCGCCGTGAACGGCACGGCGATCGCCGGGTCGTAGCGCAAGGTCCACGCGTCGCCATCGCGGCGCAGCAGCGGCATATTCAGCGCACGCCATTCTTCCGGCGTATGCGGACCGAATGACGACGAAATCGACCAGAGATAGTCGAGCGCTTCGGCATCCGTCGCAAAAGCCGCCGGCTGGCCGAGATACTCTGCGATGCGCCCCAAGGCCGCTGCATCCAGTCTCGGCCCCACGTCGTTGAGCAGCAATTTGCGAATCGGCGAGTCCGGCAGCCCCGCCAGGCCAAGACCGATCAGCCCGCCCATCGACGTGCCGAACCAGTCGACGGTCTCCACATCCAGGCGTGCGAGCAGTGACACCATGTCGGCCACATATTGCGGGATGGCATAACCGGCGGGATTGCGCAGCCAGTCCGACTGACCGCGGCCGACAATGTCGGGACACACCACGCGGTATTCGTCGGCAAAGGCTTGCGCCAGAATGTCGAAATCGCGGCCGCTGCGGGTGAGGCCATGCACGCACACAAGCACGCGCGGGTTGGCGGGATCGCCCCACTCAGCATAGGCCACGCGGTGCAAGCCCGATGGACTCAGGCACTGAACGCTGGACAGGCGGGGCGAGGTCGTGGGCATAGGGTGTCTTCCGCAACGCGGAAAAAGTGGTGGGCTCAGACCGAATTCTACCGCGCCTGACGGGTTGGGTATTCCTCAATCAAAACTCGCCAATGCCCGCCGCTTTGCCGGCAACGTCGCGGCAGCGCACCGCGGCAATACAAAACGGGCGGGGAAATCCCCGCCCGTTTCGCCTTCCACAGTGCCGCGGGCTCAACGTTCCCGCGGCACCCTCAGCAAGCCCGCCGACGCCTTGCCTTGCGCAGTCAGACGCCGCTCACGTCGAGCGGCGCACCGGTTTTCTGCTGAATCTCTTCCTTCGTCACGCCCGACGCCAGTTCGACCAGCTTCAAGCCGTTCGGCGTCACATCGATCACGCCGAGGTCGGTGATGATGCGATTGACCACGCCCACGCCCGTCAACGGCAGATCGCACGACTTCAGGATTTTGTGTGCATCGCCCTTCGCCACGTGCTCCATCAGCACGACCACACGCTTGACGCCGGCGACGAGGTCCATCGCACCGCCCATGCCCTTGATCATCTTGCCCGGGATCATCCAGTTCGCCAGGTCACCCTTTTCGCTGACCTGCATCGCGCCGAGGATCGCCAGATTGATGTGCCCCCCGCGAATCATCGCGAACGAATCCGCTGATGAAAAGATCGACGAACCTGGCAACGTCGTTACCGTCTGCTTGCCTGCGTTGATCATGTCGGCATCGACTTCGTCTTCGGTCGGGAACGGGCCAATGCCCAGCAGGCCGTTTTCGGATTGCAACCAGACCTCCATGCCGTCTGGCACATGGTTGGCGACAAGCGTTGGCAAGCCGATGCCCAGATTGACGTAAAAGCCGTCCTGCAGCTCGCGCGCGGCGCGCGCGGCCATTTCTTCACGATTCCATGCCATGGTTATCTCCTGGTTCTCGCCGCTTATTTGGCACGTACCGTGCGTTGTTCGATGCGCTTTTCGGGGTTCGCATTGAGGACGATGCGTTGCACGAAAATGCCGGGCAAGTGAACTGCGTCCGGATCGAGGGTGCCGGTGTCGACCAGTTCCTCGACTTCTGCGATCGTAATCTTGCCGGCCATCGCGGCCATCGGATTAAAGTTGCGGGCAGTGCGACGGAACACCAGGTTGCCGGAGCGGTCGGCCTTCCAGGCCTTGACGAGGGCAACATCGGCGCGCAGCGAGCGTTCCATGACGTATGTTTCGCCGTCGAACTCGCGAACGTCCTTGCCTTCGGCCACGACGGTACCCACGCCCGTCTTCGTGAAGAACGCCGGAATGCCCGCGCCACCGGCACGCAGTTTCTCCGCGAGCGTGCCTTGCGGCGTGAATTCGAGTTCAAGCTCGCCGGAGAGATACTGGCGCTCGAACTCCTTGTTTTCGCCGACGTACGACGAAATCATCTTCTTGATCTGACGCGTTTCCAGCAACAGGCCGAGACCGAAGCCGTCAACGCCGGCGTTATTGCTGATGCAGGTCAGTTGCTTGACACCCGAGTCGCGCAGGGCGGCGATCAGGGCCTCCGGAATGCCGCACAGGCCGAAGCCGCCGACGGCCAACGTCTGACCATCCGCGACGACGCCGGCGAGCGCCTCTTTGGCGCTTGCGTATACCTTGTTCATCGTGTTGTCCCTCTCGTCCCTTTAACCTCGGTTGGAAATCGAATTATGCCGCGTGCCGCGCGCGAAATTCCCGTCGCGGGCCGACGACTGCCCGCGGACGGCGGCGCCCGTCATGCGATCATAAAGCTTACGGTGCCGCACCAATCAGGCACAATACGTGAAATTACATATCCTGCCGCGCGCATGGCGCCAAAACGCCCCGCAGCGCCGGCTTTGCCCGGGTGCCCGCCCGCCATCCATTGCCCGCCATGCCGACGTTCGACTATCAGACCGCCTTTCATATCGCCCCCATCGGTCTCGTGATCTCGCGCCAGCGGATCATCGAGGACTGCAACCGGCAACTCGGGGAAATTTTCGGATACCGCCCCGAAGTCCTGATAGGACAGTCGTTTCAAGTGTTATATCCGTCGCCAAAGGAATTCGAGCGGATTGGCGAGCGGATCCCGCCGATCATGACGGCCCAGGGAAGTTATTCGGACGAACGGATCATGCGCCGCGCAAGCGGCGAGCTCTTCTGGTGTCACGTAACCGGCCGGTCGCTCGACGTGAGCGATCCGCATGCGGCGGGACTGTGGACGTTCGAGGATATTTCGGCGACGCGCCGCGTGGCGGTCGCCCTGACGGCGCGCGAGCGCGAAATCGCCGCCCAGCTTGTGCAAGGCAAAACGAGCAAGCAGATCGGAAAGGTGCTGGAAATCAGCCCGCGCACGGTCGATATTTACCGGGCGCGCCTGATGCAGAAATACGGCGCCGGCACCGCCACGGAACTGGTACAGCGCCTGCTCGGCAACTGACGCGAACGCCGGGATAGCGCAGCTGGCACAGGACGTCAACCGCCAAGACGGCGGCCCGCCCCCTTCCCCGGGGGCGGTTCACGGCTGCCAAGTTTCGCCGGCTTGGCGATCGCGGTTTCGGCCCTGTCGACCAGGTCGCGGCCGACCAACGCCTTCCATTTCAGGTACACGGGCCGCGTAGCGTCGATGAAACGTTGGCGTTCGTCGGCCGTGAGACGCGTGACCTTGACCCCGCGGCCTTCCAGGTCGTCCCACATGGACTGACTGGAAGCCAGCAGATCCTGCCTCGCCAGCGTCACTTCGAAGCGGGCGGCTTCAACGGCGGCCTCGCGTACGGTCTCTCGATCCTGTACGGACCAACTGTCCCACACCTGGCGATTCACCACGAACACGAGCGGATCGGCGACGTAGTCCCAGATCGTCACGTACCGCTGCCCCAGCTTGTCGAGTCGCGTATTGTTGAAGATCGCAATGGGATTCTCCTGGCCGTCGACCTTGCGCATGCGCAGCGCACGGTACGCGTCGTTCCAGTTCATCTGCGTCGGATACGCGCCGAGCGCGGTAAAGATATCGTTGAACAACAGCGATCCGACGACCCGGAACCGCAGTCCGCGCATGTCGTCGGGGGACCGGATCGGCCGGCGCGAATTGCTGAGCTGACGGAATCCGTTCTCGCCCCACGCGAGCGGCACGACGCCTTGCTCCTCGACACGCCGGAACAACTCGCGGCCGATATCGCCTTGCGTGAGACGATCGAGCGACCGGTAATCGCGCAGCATGAACGGCAACGAGAACAGATTGAACTCGGGGATCGCGGACGACCAGTTGATCGTCGAGCCGACCGCAATATCGATCACGCCCTGCCGCAAGGCATTGAATTCGCGTGTCTGATCCCCGCCGACCAGCGAAGCGCCCGGATGGAGCTTGATATTGATACGCCCTTGCGTACGTTCACGCACGAGATCCGCCCACAAGACGCACCCCCTGCCCCACGGCGATTCCGTGTCGGGCATCATCGACAGCGAGTATTCTGCCTTGTAGGTTTGCGCCGTCGCCGGCGTGATCGTCACAATGAGGGCAAGCACGGCCACCACGAGCCGCCGCCAGCCGGAAATACGCATTTTGTCCTCGAGATGATTCGGGATCCGACGTCAACCCCGTCCGTTTCGCTCGATTATGCGCCGCACAAATACCGGCGACTCCCCCGGACAATCCCCGATTGCCGCTTTGTCCGTGCCCTGCGCAATTTCCGTATCGCCAGGCGAACCCGGCACGCCCGGCAAGCCCGGCAGGCCTCAGGCGACGCTCATGCCATCGTCGGCCGCCATGATCGCCCCGTTGATGAAATGAGACTCATCCGATGCCAACAAGAGAATGAGCCCATCGAGATCGCGTGGCTCACCGACTCGACGGCGTGGCAGCATCTCGATCAGCTTGCGTCCGGCTTCGGTTTCCCAGTGGTGATGATTGATCTCGGTATCGATGTAACCGGGACACAGGGCGTTGACGTTGATGTTGTAACGGCCCCATTCGAGCGCCATGGCGCGTGTCATGTGGACGACCGCCGCCTTGCTCATGCAGTAGATGCCAAGTTGCGAGAACGCGCGCGTCCCCGCGATCGAGGCGACGTTGATGATGCGATGCTGACGCGACGGATCGCCTTTCGCGCGCCGGATCATGCGCTTTGCGACTTCCTGCGCCACGAAGAAGGCGCCGCGTGTATTCGTATTGAAGACGAAATCGTAGTCTTGCGGGGTGACGTCCGTGAGCTTCTCCGTGGTGGAGACACCCGAATTGTTGACGAGAATGTCGATCGGCCCGGCTTCGGTCTCCGCGTGGGCAACGGCGGCGCGAATCGCGTCGTAGTCGGTGACGTCGAGCGGCACGACATGCGCGGCGCCGCCCTGCGATTCAATTTCAGCGCGCAACTCCTTGAGACGCTCCACTCGCCGGCTCGCCAGAATCACCTTGGCACCGGCCTGTGCGAGCACGCAGGCGAACTGCATGCCGAGCCCGCTCGACGCCCCTGTCACCATCGCCACCTTGCCTTCCAAGTTCACCGAACGGCCCATCGTCGCCTCCTGTGCGCGGCTGGCTTTAGCGCGAACGCCCCACACAACCGAACGATCGTGCTATTAATATGCGGTTGCGAGGTCATCGCCATTCCCGGAAAATGGCTCCACCCACGAATTCTAACGTTATAACAGGAGTTTCAATGGATCCGAATCTGCTCGAGCAATACGGCCCGAGAGAATCGATGGAGTACGACGTCGTTGTGGTGGGCGGTGGCCCGGCCGGCCTGGCCGCGGCGATCCGCCTGAAGCAGCTGGCGCAGGAGGCGGGCCGTGAAGTCTCGGTCTGCGTACT
>NZ_CABPRZ010000026.1 GCF_902459695.1 Pandoraea terrae | reverse complement strand
CGCGGCCGGCGGCCTCGGCGGCTTGCTCGCCGGCGTGCTCGGCGGCGGCCAGGCAGCCCCTGGCACCCAAGGCTCACCGGCCGGCGGGCCGGCGGTCACCGATCTGCTTGGCTCGTTGGGCGGCCTGGGCGGCCTCGCCCAAGTACTGCAGGGCGGCGGCCTGGGCGATGCCGTGCAATCGTGGATCGGCACCGGCGCCAATCAGCCTGTCTCCGCCGACCAGATCACGCAAGCGCTGGGCCCGGGGGGACAGCTTCAGCAACTGGCCGATACCGCCGGCGTCACCCCGGACGAAGCTGCGCAGCAACTGACGGGGCTTCTGCCGGAGGTGGTCAATCACCTGACCCCGGGTGGCGACGTGCCCCCAGGCCCGCTTGACCTTGCCAGCCTTGCGCAGCAATTCCTCGGCGGCGCCGCCAAGTCATGATGTGCAGAACCTGCCGCTCCCGTACCGGCGGGGCACAGCATAAAAAAAGTCCGCCTTGGCGGACTTTTTCCTGGGTACGGCTCAGTGCAAGCGCAGGTGCCGACGCGTTCGACCAGCCTCAGGCAAACGAATAGAAAACGCGGAAACTGACGCGGCGCTCAGCCCAGAATTCGGCGGCCTCGCGGAAAACGTCCAGCAGGGTCTCGCGCGCATCCTTGTCAAACTTCTGGACCGTGGGCAAGCCCTCCAGCACCACCACGAAACCCGGTTGCGGGCCGGCACGATGGACCAGATCGGTCAGACAGTCGTGCAGCGCGTCGAAATTCTTGCCAAAATGCTTCGGGAACAAGAAGTTCGTGGCGATCACCTCGAGCACTTCCGCCTTGGTCTGTGCATGCGCACAGTTGGCGTAC
The DNA here is from genome assembly GCF_902459695.1 of Pandoraea terrae. Lineage (GTDB taxonomy): Bacteria > Pseudomonadota > Gammaproteobacteria > Burkholderiales > Burkholderiaceae > Pandoraea > Pandoraea terrae. Next base: position 84,168 of record NZ_CABPRZ010000026.1, on the reverse strand, counting down.
AGGAAATGCTGGCCAAGCCTTTCAGCCTCGGCGGCCAGGTCCGGCACGCGGAATGCCCGGATCGACTGCACAATATTCGGCCTGACGGTCTTGAAAAGACTCATATCTCCCTCTTCCGACAAGGTATGACGGCCGCCCGCACGCCGTCCGGCAGCGTGCAGGCCCAGCACCTGCTTGAACAAGTTGCCCTCGCCCGCACCGAATGGATCTGCCATAAGATCTTTCCCGCGTTTCTGTGCGAAAACCGGCTCACTCATACTGCTGTCATTCCCTTATTCGTCTAAAGCTGTTGTAGTGGTCTTGGGTGTAAAAACATTCATTTGCCGCACGTTGGTCGCCGCCGCAAATGATGCGCCGCGCGCCGCGGTTGCGAGCGCCCGGCGTCGGCACCGTGTATTCATGGTAATAGCCGCGCGGCATTTTGGGCAGACGTTTCTCGAAATTGCCGAACACCACGCCATCCTTGGCGTACGGGAACGGCCCACCCTGTGCAATCAGCGTCAGCGTGCGCTGCGCTTCGCGCGGCAAATCGGCCACGGAGACCGCCGCCGATGTGTCGGTCAGCAACGGCTCGTGCGTACGCGCCATGCCGTCGGTCCCACCCAGAAACAGCCCGCTTGCGGCCGTCAGCGCCACGATGCCCCGGTGTAGCCAGCGCCCCATTGTCATAGCAAGACATGAGCCTGCGGATCATGGCCGCGAGCCCGATCGAGTGGGTGAAGTCGTAAGGTTATCGCTATTGCTTCCCGGAAGCAATGTCGACTTACATTTTGCAACCAATCGCCTACGGCATCGCGCCAATTGACAAGGCACAAGCCAGTAGCAAGCACTCACAAACGTGGATTTTTCCCACACTCGAACAGGCCGCCCCGCTTCAAAAAGCGGATTCCGGTCCGGGAAAATGAAACACGCCGGCCCCGCGAGGAGTCGGCGTGAGGCCGCGGGTGCCGGGGGAAACCGGACGTCGCCGCGGCGGCACTACGGTCAATCGTTACGCGCACACGCTCAGGCGTTCTTCCCCATCTGTGCTGCGGCATCGGCCACGACGAGCGCAGCCATGTTGATGATGCGGCGCACGGTGGCCGATTCGGTCAGGATATGGACCGGCTTGGCCGCACCGAGCAGGATCGGCCCGATGGCCACGTTGTTGCCGGCGGCAGTCTTCAGCAGGTTGTACGAGATGTTCGCCGAATCGATATTCGGCATCACCAGCAGATTCGCGGCGCCGGTCAGCGTCGAATCCGGCATGATGCGCGCGCGCAACGCCGGGTCGAGCGCGCAATCCCCGTGCATTTCGCCATCGACTTCCAGATCTGGCGCACGCTCCTGCAGAATTGCGAGCGTTTCGCGCATCTTCTTCGCGCAGTTCGCGTCGCTGGTGCCGAAATTCGAGTGCGACAGCAGCGCGACCTTCGGCTGGATGCCGAAGCGGCGGATTTCCTCGGCGGCCATCAGTGTGATCTCGGCCAGCTCCTCGGCCGTCGGATCCTGATTGATGTGCGTGTCGACCAGGAAGATCTGGCGATTCGGGAGGATCAGCGCGTTCATGGCGGCGTAGACATGGCCGCCAGGACGTTTGCCGATCACGCGATCGATGAAGTGCAGGTGGCGGCCCGGCGTGCTGACCGTGCCGCAGATCATGCCGTCGGCTTCGCCCTTGTCGACCATCATCGCGGCGATCAGCGTCGTACGGCGGCGCATTTCAACGCGGGCGTACGATGCGGTCACGCCCTTGCGTGCCGTCAGGCGATGGTAGCTTTCCCAATAATCGCGATAACGCTCGTCGTGCTCCGGGTTGACGACCGTGAAATCGGTGCCGGGGGTCAGACGCAGGCCGAATTGCTCGATGCGATGCGCGATGACGGCGGGACGGCCGACCAGGATCGGCGTCGCGACACGTTCATCGACGAGCACTTGCACCGCGCGCAGCACGCGTTCTTCTTCACCTTCGGCAAAGACGATGCGCTTCTGGTTGGCGGGCACGCTACGCGCCACGCTGAACAGCGGCTTCATCAGGCCGCCGCTGTGGTAGACGAACTGCTGCAGCGACTGCGCATAGGCGTCGACGTCGGCCAACGGGCGCGTGGCCACGCCGGCTTCCATCGCGGCCGTCGCGACAGCGACTGCCATCTTCACGATGAGACGCGGATCGAAAGGCTTCGGGATCAGGTATTCCGGGCCGAACGACAGATTCTTGATGCCGTAGGCCGAAGCGACGATATCGCTTTGTTCCTGACGGGCCAGTTCGGCCAGCGCGTTCACGGCGGCGATTTCCATCGAGCGCGTGATCGTGGTCGCGCCGACGTCGAGCGCGCCGCGGAAAATGAACGGGAAGCACAGGACGTTGTTGACCTGGTTCGGATAGTCGGTACGGCCGGTGGCCATCACGCAATCCGGGCGCACTTCCTTCGCCAGCTCCGGCGTGATTTCCGGATTCGGATTCGCAAGTGCGAAGATCAGCGGCTTGTCGGCCATCTGCTTGGCCATTTCCGGCTTCAGCACGCCAGCAGCGGACAGGCCCAGGAAGATGTCGGCGCCGACGATCACGTCAGCCAGGCCACGCGCGTCGGTCTTTTGCGTGAAACGGCTCTTTTCCGGGTCCATCAGTTCGGTACGGCCTTCGTAGACCACGCCGGCGAGGTCCGTCACCCAGATGTTCCCGACGGGCAGGCCCATGTCGACGAGCAGATCCAGGCAAGCGAGCGCGGCCGCACCGGCGCCCGACGTGACCAGCTTCACTTCGTTGATCTTCTTGCCTACGACCTTCAGGCCGTTGATGATGGCGGCCGCCACGACGATCGCGGTACCGTGCTGATCGTCGTGGAAAACCGGAATCTTCATGCGCTCGCGCAGCTTGCGTTCGACGATGAAGCACTCCGGCGCCTTGATGTCTTCCAGATTGATCGCACCGAAGGTGGGTTCGAGCGCGGCAATGATATCGACGAGCTTCTCGGGGTCTTTCTCGTCGACTTCAATGTCGAAGACGTCGATGTTCGCGAACTTCTTGAACAGCACGCCCTTGCCTTCCATGACCGGCTTCGAGGCCAGCGGGCCGATGTCGCCCAGACCCAGCACGGCCGTGCCGTTCGTGATCACGCCAACGAGGTTGCCGCGCGCCGTGTAGCGCGAGGCGTTGAGCGCATCGACCACGATCTCCTCGCACGCCGCCGCAACGCCCGGCGAATAGGCCAGCGCCAGATCCCGCTGGTTCAGCAACTGCTTGGTCGGCGCGATGGCGATTTTGCCGGGGGTGGGGAATTCGTGGTACTCGAGCGCGGCTTCGCGCAACTTCGGATCGATCGGCGTAGGCATGGGGGAGAGGCTCGTGAACAAACTGATAAATTTCCGCATAAATTGTATCCCCATTTATCCGCGGGATTTATGCAAAAAACGAATAAGGCTCCCAACTTTTCGCACTCGAATCGACACCCAAAAGGCCTGAATATTCAACGCTGCACCGCAACATCCGCAGGGTTTCCCGACCTGCTGTGAAACAGCGTCCCGCGCGCCATTGCGATGCTTGGGTCCGCCTGTCGGCGCACCGTACAATACCGTCAGGGACGACGACATTGCCGCGCCATCGCGGTGCATCATCGAACCCGAACGACGTTCGCCAAGGCCGGCCAGCCGACGGCGAACACGAACCTTTCCTGATGCTGCATCGAGAGCGAATGCCCGTGCCGACGCCCGCCCTTTCTGAATTTTCCCTGATCGAACGCTTCTTTGCCCACGCGACCCGACCCGGGGAGCATGTCGCGCTCGGCATAGGCGACGACTGCGCCCTCCTGCGCCCGCCAGCGGGCGAACAACTGGCGATTTCGACCGACATGCTGGTCGAGGGCCGTCATTTCTTCCCGAATGTCGATCCGCGCGCGCTCGGTCACAAGACCCTGGCCGTCAACCTGTCCGATCTCGCCGCCATGGGCGCAAAACCGCTCGGCTTTACCCTGGCGCTCGCCTTGCCGGACAGCGATCCCGCCTGGCTTGCGCCGTTCGCGCACGGACTCGCGGCATTGGCCGATCGTCATGATTGCCCGCTAATCGGCGGCGACACCACGCGTGGGCCGCGCAATCTTTGCGTCACGGTATTCGGCGCCGTGCCGGGCGCCCATGCATTGCGCCGCGACGCCGCACAGGCGGGCGACGACATCTGGGTATCGGGCACCGTCGGCGACGCCCGACTGGCCCTCGGCGCGCTGCGCGGCGAATGGCCGTTGACGGAAGACGATCTGGTGCAAGCGCGACGCGCGCTCGAGTGGCCGGAACCGCGCGTTGCGTTGGGCATCGCCTTGCGCGGCGTGGCGCGCGCAGCGCTCGATATCTCCGACGGACTGCTCGGCGACCTCGGTCATATTCTCGAACGTTCCGGCCTCGCCGCGCGCGTCGACGTAGACGCCGTGCCCCGCTCCGCGCTGCTTGCCGCGCAACCCGAGGCAATCGCGCGGCGTTGCTCGCTGACTGGCGGCGACGATTACGAACTCTGTTTCTGCGCGGACCCGTCTGCGCGGGACGATATCGGCAATATCGCTGCAAAACTGGGCCTGCCCGTCACGCGTATCGGTACAATAACGCTTCGCGACACGCACCGCGCCCGCGTCGACCTTCACGACCGCAGGGGCACGTCCGTCGACATCGACTTCAAGAGCTTCGACCACTTCCAATGAGTACCGATCAACCGGCCACCGCCGCAGGCGGCGCCGGCCCCCGCAGGCCTGACGCGCGCTTCATGCTGTCGCATCCGGCCCATCTCTTCTCGCTCGGCTTCGGCACGGGCCTGTCGTCGTTCGCCCCGGGCACCGTCGGCACCTTGTTCGGCTGGGCGTCGTATCTCGTGCTCAACCTCTACCTGACGGTCACCGGCTGGGCCGTGCTGATCTGCGCAGGCGTGCTCGGCGGCATCTGGCTGTGCGGCTTCACGTCCAGGAAGCTTGGCGACAGCGATCCGGGCGCCGTCGTATGGGACGAAATCGTCGCCTTCTGGATCGTGCTGCTGCTGATTACGCCGACAGGATTTGGCGCACAGTTCGTCGCCTTTGTCATTTTCCGCTTCTTCGACGCGGTCAAGCCGCCGCCGATCCGCTACTTCGACCGCACGTTCAAGGGCGGCCTGGGCATCATGCTCGACGATCTCGTTGCCGCATTCTGCACGCTGCTCGTCATCGCCCTGTGGCGCTCCATCTAATCATCAAACGGCCGGCGCGCGCGCAGCTGCGCGCCTTCGCCTGACATCGAGGCTGTCGTGGTCACTCAGCAAAATCTACTGCACCAATTGGCCGTCAAGGTCGGCAACCGTCTGCGCGAGGAGCGTCTGCTGCTGGCAACGGCCGAGTCATGCACGGGCGGCATGGTCGCCGCCGCCGTCACCGACATTTCCGGCAGCAGCAATTGGTTCGAGCGTGGGTTCATCACGTACTCCAACCAGGCGAAGACCGAGATGATCGGCGTGCCCGCCGACCTGATCGACCGCCATGGCGCGGTCAGCGAACCCGTGGCGCGCGCGATGGCCGAAGGGGCATTGATCAACAGCCGCGCCCAGGTGGCGCTGTCGGTGACAGGCGTGGCCGGCCCTGGCGGCGGCACGGCAGACAAGCCGGTCGGCATGGTCTGCTTCGGCTGGAGCAACCGGATCGCCACGCGCGTCGAGACGAAGCAATTCAAGGGCGATCGCGCTCAGGTCCGCAGCCAGGCGGCCCAATACGCATTGCGCGGCCTGCTCGAACTACTCGAGACCGCCGAGCGTTGAACGGCCCTGCCGCGCGTGACTGCCGTGACAAACAACAACGGCGCCGATGCGGCGCCGTGAGTTCCCGGGGCGACAAAACGCCTGCGGATCAGCGATAAAGATTGATCGTATCGCGCGTCTTCATGGCGGCCGCTGCGGCGGCCGCGGCGAACTGTTCGTCGCCGCCTGCATAGATGATGGCGCGCGACGAGTTGATCATCATGCCGGCGCCGTCGGCGGTGCGCCCGGCCCTGACCGTCGCTTCCACATCGCCGCCCTGCGCACCGATGCCGGGCACAAGCAGTGGCATATCGCCGACGATGCCGCGCACCGCGGCGATTTCCGCCGGGAACGTGGCGCCGACGACCAGCCCGATCTGGCCACTCGTATTCCAGGGGCCGGCGGCAAGACGCGCGACCGTCTGATACAAGGGATGACCGTTCACGTCGAGAAACTGCAGATCGCTGCCGCCCGGGTTCGACGTGCGGCACAGCACGATCACCCCCTTGTCGGGGTATGCGAGATACGGTTCGAGGGAATCGAAGCCCATGTAGGGATTGACCGTGACGGCGTCCGCGCGATATCGCTCGAACGCTTCGCGTGCGTATTGTTCGGCGGTGCTGCCGATATCGCCGCGCTTCGCATCGAGAATGACCGGCAGCCCCGGATGGGCCGCGTGGATGTGCGCGATCAACTGCTCGAGCTGGTCTTCGGCGCGATTGGCGGCAAAATACGCAATCTGCGGCTTGAAGGCACTGGCGTACGCGGCCGTCGCGTCGACGATCTCACGGCAGAATTCGAAGGTGGCGCCGTCGCGGCCTTGCAGATGGGCCGGCAGCTTGGCCGGTTCGGGATCGAGGCCGACACACAACAGCGAGTTGTTGCGCGTCCAGGCGGCGTTCAGTTGGGCAATGAAGGTCATGACGGGATTCCGTAGCAAGACCGTCATTTTACCTGCTTCGGCACGGTCAGCCGATTCCTGCATGGCGCGAACCAATCGCGCCCGGGCCGGTCACTCTGTTTTTCGGCGCCGTCAGGCGCCATCCATCTATAGGGAGAAAGGAACCTCATGACGGAACCCACCACACCACTCGCGTCATTCGACGCCGTTCTGGGCTATCTGACGGCCAACGTCATTCACTACGGGCTGACGTTGATCCAAGCCGTCCTGATCTTGCTGATCGGGTTCTGGCTCGGCGGTCGGCTCACACGTTTCGTGCGCAGGGCGCTCGACCACTCGCCCCATTTCGATGCCACGCTCAAGCCGCTGATCGCATCGATCGTGCTGTGGTCGATGCGGATTGTCACGGCCATCGCGGTGCTGGCGCAGTTCGGCGTGCAGACCGCCAGCATCATCGCCGTGCTTGGCGCCGCAGGTCTCGCCATCGGTCTCGCATTGCAAGGTACGTTGCAGAATATCGCGGCCGGCACCATGCTGCTCGTCCTGCGGCCATTTCGCATCGGCGACTACATCACCGCCGGATCGAATGTCGCAGGCACCGTCGAGGAAGTCGGCCTGTTCACGACCACGCTGACGAACGCCGACGGGATATTCGTCTTCGTGCCCAACAACCAGATCTGGGGGCAGCCGGTCACGAATTACAGCCGCAACCCGAAACGCCGCATGGAGGTAACGGTCGGCATCGCACTCGACGACGACGTCGACGCCGCCATGTCCGCACTGCGGGATTTCGTGACGACCGACACGCGTGTGCTCGACGAACCGGCCCCCGAAATCATGGTCAAGCAGAACAGCGACAGCGCGATCATCATCAACGTACGCTGCTGGGCGGGTTCGAGCGATTACTGGAGCATGTATTGGGATCTGCAACGCGGCGTGAAGGAAGTCGTCGAGGGCGTAGGTTGTTCGCTGCCGTATCCGACACGCGTGATCGTGCAAGCCCCGGCAGGCGAGCCCGCGTCGGAGACTCGGCACTGAGCGCGGGGTCAGGAAAACAACTTACTGCGGCAATTCCGCAGCCCCCATACGGCGCGCGATGACACCGGCCCGTTGGCTCAGATAGGCGGAACCGCGATGCTGGTCGAAATAGCGAGGCCGAGGCAACATCACCGCGAGGCGCGCGGCTTGCCACGGCGTCAATTTCGATGCCGGGACATGATAGTAATAGCGCGCCGCCGCCTCCGCGCCGAAGACGCCCTCGCCCCACTCAACCGAATTCAGGTAAATCTCGAATATCCGCTGCTTGTCCATCCAGAATTCGAGCATCCACGTGATGCTGACTTCCTCGGCCTTCCGGATATAGCTGCGCTCGCTCGACAGAAACAGGTTCTTCGCCAGTTGCTGCGAGATCGTCGATCCGCCCGCAACGATGCGCCCCTTCTTCTTGTTCTTCTCCCAAGCCCCCAGCATTGCATCGATCTCGAACCCGTCGTGATTGGCGAAGTTCGCGTCTTCGCTCGCAATGATGCCGCGCTTCAGATTCCGGGAGATGTCGCCGTACGCCACCCAGGTGTGCTTGAGCGTCGCGTTGGGGTCCGTCTCACGCAAACGTGATTGCGCGGCGCGCATGAAGGCCGTCGATTCGGGGTTGAAGCGCGTCCACCACCCGATCTGAAGAAAATAGTAGAGTTGCGTCGCAAAGATGCCCGCGACGAACAGCACCAGCACGTATCCGCACCAATGCCATGCCCCCCAGCGCCGGCTGCGGGGATGACGGGGGTTGCCGCGGGAACGCGCCATCGGACGGGGCGGCGCCGCTTACTTCGCCGCGAGACGCGCGCGCAGCGCGGCCAGCACGAGCGCCGTGTCGGGACGTACACCCCGCCACAAGGCGAATGCCTCGGCTGCCTGCTCGACGAGCATCCCCAGACCGTCCGCGACACGTGCGCCGTGAGCCTGCGCATGCGTCATGAATACCGTCGGCTGCGCGCCATACATCATGTCGTACGCGAGTGCGCCGGGCGTATAGGTGGCGGCCGCCAATGGCGGCACGTCGCCCTTCAGGCTGCTGGCCGTCGCATTGATCACGACGTCGAAACCGGCCGGCACGTCGTGCCACCCGCCGCACGCCAAGTGCACGCCGTGCTGAACCGCCGCCGCCGCAAAGCGCTCAACCAGTTCCTGCGCGCGCGCCGGCGTCCGGTTGGCGATGAACAGCGCCGCCGGCCGTGCCGCCAGAAGCGGCAGCACCGCCCCGCGCGCCGCGCCCCCTGCCCCCAGCAACAACACGCGGCGCGCCATGAGCGGCACGCCAAGGTTGTGCTCGATGTCGGTCACCAAACCGACGCCGTCGGTGTTGTCGCCAATGATCTCGCCGCCGGTGAACTGCAAGGTATTGACCGCGCCCGCCGCTTCGGCGCGCTCGGTCAACCGCGTCGCCAGGGCATGCGCTTCGAGCTTGAACGGCACGGTGACGTTTGCACCGCGTGCGCCCGCCGCAATAAAAGCGTGCACGGTCGCGGCGAAGCCGTCGAGCGGCGCCAAAAGGCGCTCGTAACTCAGCGATTGTCCTGTCGCACGCGCGAACTCGCCATGGATGAATGGCGATTGGCTATGCTCGACCGGATGACCGATCACGGCATAACGATCGGCGGCAGTGTCCTTCGCGCGGCTCACCAGAAGATCCACAGTGCAAGACCGCCGAACAATGCCCACTTGACCGCGTAGTAGACGTAACGGTTCCACGCCTTCAAACGCTTGCCGACACGGCGAATTGCGTACAGATACTTGAAGATCTTGTTGATGCCGCCGGTACGGTCGCCTGCTTCATTGGGCGACGCGGCGGCGCGCAGCAAACCCGCGCCGATCCAGTGGTTCACCACCTGCGCCCAACGAAATCTCATCGGCCGCTCGATATCGCAAAACAGAATGATCCGGTTCTCGCCGCTCTGGTTCTCGGCGTAGTGGATGTAGGTTTCGTCGAACACGACACCCTTGCCGTCACGCCAGCTGTATTTTTGACCGTCGACATCGATATAGCACCGGTCGTCGTTCGGCGTCACAAGCCCCAGGTGATAGCGCAAGGAGCCCGCGAACGGATCGCGGTGGCGCACCAGCCGGCTGCCATGCGGCAACTCGGCAAACATCGCCGCCTTGATGGACGGAATGCTTTTCACGAGTTCCGTCGTGCGCGGGCAAAGTTCGTTCGCCGACGGATGGCTTTCGTCATACCACTTCAGATAGAAGCGCTTCCAGCCGCTCTTGAAGAAGGAATTGAAGCCGACGTCGTTGAACTGGTCCGACGCCTTGATGCGACTCGCCTCGAGCAGACGATTCGCCTCCGCACGAATCTCGGTCCAGTTCTCGCGCAACGGATCCAGCTCAGGGAAATTCTCCTCCTTGAGATACGGCGTGGTCGGCACGCGCGAGAAGGCGTACATGAAGACGTTGATCGGGGAGAGGAACGTCGAATGGTCGGAAAGTTGCCGCCAAAAGCCGTGACGCACCTTGCCCCGCAAGTGCACGTAAGCGGCGCACGCGGCGATGATCGCCAGAACAACCCATTTCATAGCAGGGATCCCAGTTGCAAAACCGGACAATTATAAGATTTTTTGAAAAATCGCCCGTGTATGCCGGCAAAACGCTCACGAGGGCGGCACGGCAACGGTCTCGGCTTGCACGCCGTGACGCGAGAAGGTCATGCGCGTGACGACTTCAAGAATGTCATAACGCTGTTTCATCGGCGCCGAAAAGTCGCCGAACGGCGCGCTCGCCTGCACGATCGCCACCGCGCGCCGATCGAGTTCGCGATTGCCGGAGCTACGCGTGACTTCCACGCCCGCCACGTTCCAGCTGCCCTTGTGATAGCCGAGGCCGCCTCGCTGATTGACGTTGATCGTCACAATCATCTCGCCATAAAGCCGCTGCCCCCCCGCTTCCGGGAAATGCTCGGTGCCGAATCGTTCGACACGATGGCGCAAGCTGTCGAAAAAACGCGCGTACGCGACCTCGCGCGTGTTGGCGGTGACTTGCCCGCGCTTCGGGCGCGATTGGTAGGCGTGCACTTGCCGATCGATCTCGGCCTGAAGACGCGCGATTTCCTGATCGACCGTCTGATCGTCGCGGCCCGTGCCGCGTTTTGACGCCGCGCCGCGTTGCGTTGCGGCATCGGGCGCCGCCGCGTACTGACTCCGTACCTGCGCCAGCAGTCGTTGCTGCAGGGCCTCGAGATCGCTGACGTCGCGCTGCGTTTGCGCGATCGCCTCCCCTGGCCGCGCGACGGCTTGCGCCGGCAATGGCGTGGACGCACGCTCACCGTCGGTTTCGCCGCCGCCCACCAGATTCGCCTGCGCCAGCGCCGACGGCTTGTCGGGCGCGCGCGCCGACTTGGCATTGACCAGCACTACGTCGAGCGGGGTGTCCGCACTATGCAGTTGGAACGTGTCCGGCGCGACGAAGTGAATGCCCAGCGCCAGCAGGTGGACGACCGCCGAGATGGCGAGCCCCGTGCCGAGCGGATGCCGGCGCACCAGCGCCCAGGCGCGTCCCTGGCGGGACACGAACGATCCGTTCGGCATTGCCGGTTTCAACACGCCGTCTGACTCGCGGCCGTCTCGGCGCCGGAAGCGGACGCGGTGGCCGCCAGAGGCGCCGTTCCGGGCACATCGTCGCCGCCGGTTTCAGGCGCGGCCGATGCCGAGCCGTCTTGCGCATCGGTCGAGTCGTCGCCCCCGGCTTCGGGGCCGTCACCGCCCTCGCCGTTCCCGCCGCCTTCGTTGTTCTCGCCGCCCTCGCCGCCCTCGCCGCCGTCATCGTCACTGTCGTCGACCTCGGCAAGCGCGCCAGCGCCTGCGCCCAGCACCTGCGCTACGCGCAGCGACACGGTGAGTGTCACGACATCGACCGACAACACGTCGAGCAGAATCTGCGTGCCGCGCGCGTGGGCGCCAAGCCCTGGCGCAATAACCGTCAACGGGGCCTCGTTCAAGCGCACGGTGTCGCCCTTCAGAACACTCGCCTGCACCTGGCGCTTGTTCTCCTGCAACAGCCAACGCAGACACCAGTAGCGCTCCATGCGGCTCTGGTGCTCGGCGTAAGCCGCATAGGCCGCCTCGAAGCTCGACACGGCCGCATACAGGTCCGCATCCTTCGGCTTGAACGGCGCGGCCAGCTTCGCCGTGATGCCGTGCCGCGCGCACGCGAGCAACTGCCACTGGTTGACGAGATCGACGTAACGGCGCAGTGGCGAAGTGCTCCACGCGTATTGCTCCACGCCCAGCCCTTCGTGCGGCGCCGCGGACGTCTGCATGCGCGTGCGATTGACGCCATACGCGCGCTGGGCGCGATAGATGCCCGGCACGCCGCACTCGGCGAGCAGCTTGCCCCACGTGCTGTTGGCGAGAATCGCCATCTCCGCGACGATCAGGTCAAGCGGTGCGCCGCGCATACGGGGCGAAATCGTGACGTGATCGCCGTCGATGTAAAAATTGAAGTCGGTCCTGTTATGGACTTCCGGGCGCAGGCCATAGCCCAGACGGGCGGCTTGGCGCTTCGCGAACATGGCCTGCGCAAATGGCCACAGAAGGCGAAGCTCCCGCTTGTGCGGGTACTCGCCGCTGCCGTCAGCCAACGCTTCGGCCGTGATCGTCGCATCGAGTTCGTTGTGCCGCAGGTTAGCTGAGATCGGCACCATTTCCGCGCGGGTCTCAGTCGCCACCAGGTCGTAGTTGTCGGCCTTGACGATCACGTACAGCGACAAGGCCGGACGCGCCGCCCCCTCCTTCAGCGTGTACGCATCCACGATAGCGTCGGGCAGCATCGTGATCTTGTCGCCCGGCGAATAGACGGTCGACATGCGCGTGCGGGCAATTTCGTCGATCGCGTCGCCACGCTCGATGCCGAGCGCCGGCGCGGCGATGTGAATGCCCACGCGCAAGAGGCCGTCAGGCAACTCCTGGATCGACAGCGCGTCGTCGATTTCCGTCGTGGTGATATCGTCGATCGAGAAAGCCTGCACGTCCGCGAGCGGCAGATCGCCGGTCGGCACGTGGGCGGGCCCCACGTCGGGGAAGCCGGTACCGCGCGGGAAGTATTCGTACAGGAAGCCCGCCTCATGATAGGCGCGTGGCGACGAAATCCCGCCACAGGCCAGCATGATCTCAGCTTGCGTCTTGCCGGTGGTCATCGAAGCGGCATCGAGCGCCTTCCATTCGATGGTGTTCTTGTCCGGCTTGAAGAGCAGTTGCAGTTCCTTGCCCTTCAACGCGTCAGGCAGGTGGCCCGCAACCAGTTGCTCGGCATATTCGGCTTGCAGCGCGGCTTGCTGCTGCTTGCGCGCGAGGCCGGCCAGTGCCGCCTGCAGCTGTTCCTGCGGCGCACGCTGATACTGCCCGCGGCCCTTGCGGCGGAAATACACCGGCGATCCTTGCAGCGCCAACGCCAGCGCGGCCTGCTGCGGCACGCTCGCGCCCTCGCCGAAATATTCGCCGGCCAGCGTTGCAAAGGGAAATTCCTCAGCCGGTGCACATTCCCACAGGAAACTCATATCGATTTCCTGCGACAGCGCATCCGCCTGCTTGATCAACTCGGCAGGGCTCGGGGATTCAAAACGCAACAACACGTCGCGCCCCTTGATCTTGCTGCGCCGTCCGCCCGGCAACTCCACCTGATACGACTCGCCCTGTTGGGACAGGATCGTACCCGCCTTGAAGCTGCCGGATTCCTCAAAAAAAATGTTCATGAAACTGCCATAGTCCGCAAGAGGCGACATTGTAAACCGGGCGGCTGCGCCGGTATTGCGCCTCGAATTCTCAAACGGCTGCCGCGGGCGCCGAATCGTCGATGCCGGCAAACCTCAAAACGTCGTCCAGATACTTGGGGAAATCGGAAATTCCGTGGTCGCTGCCCTCGATGAGCGTGAGTTTCGCGCCCGGGTACTTGGCCAGCATGTCGCGATAGTCGAGCGTCTCGTCGCCCGTTGCCGCGACGAGATAATAGCGCTCCGGCCGGGTAACGGCCGGGACTTCAAGCGCGCGCAACTCGTCGAGATGATACGGCTCGACCACCACCGTGCCGCCACCGTGCCACAGCGGATGCTCGCCGAGCCACTTGTGGAGATCGAGATAGGGTCTCGTCGCCGGATTGAGCAAGACGGCGCGGCAACCAAGCCGCTCCGCCAGATAGGTGGCGTAATAGCCGCCAAGCGAACTGCCGACGATCGTCAGGTCCTCGGGCGCAATGCCGACCAACAGCCGCTGGGCATCGACAATGGTCGCCGTCGGCGAGATCGGCAGTTGCGGGCAGGCCCAATCCTGGCCCCGGCCCATCGCATGCATGTGCGCCGCCATCAACTGCGCCTTGAACGAGCGCGGCGAAGAACGGAAGCCGTGAAGATACAGGATCATGGAACGCCCACTCATGCCTGTGCCGCAAGGGCATCGAGCAGTTTCTGATGGATGCCGCCGAAGCCGCCGTTGCTCATCACCACAATCTGGTCGCCGGGTTGCGCGGCCGACGACACGGCGCGAACCAGCCCGTCAATGTCGCTGTAGGCCTGCCCGCGGGCGCCCAACGGGGCGAGCGCCTCGGCCAGGTTCCAGCCGAGGACGTCCTTGCCGGACGGCGCCCCGTAGCCGAACACCAGGTCGGCATCGGTCAGGCTCGCCGGCAGTTGCGCTTTCATGACGCCCAGCTTCATCGTGTTCGAGCGCGGCTCCAGCACGGCGAGGATGCGTGCGGCGCCCACGCGTTTGCGCAAACCGGCCAGCGTCGTGCGAATGGCCGTGGGGTGATGCGCAAAATCGTCGTAGACAGTGACGCCGCCCGCCGTGCCGCGCACTTCCATTCGCCGCTTCACGTTCTGGAACCGGCCCAGCGATGCCGCCGCCTGTTCGGGCGACACGCCGACATGCCGCGCCGCCGCAATCGCGGCCAACGCGTTCTGACGATTGTGTTCACCCTGCAAACGCCACTTCACCTCGCCCGCCTGCTGCGCGCCGTGGCGCACCCAGAAGGCCTCGTGTCCCGGCTCGATCGCTTCCACGGCGTCAGCGACATGCCAGCCGCTGGCGACACCGAAACGTTCGACCTCGCTCCAGCACCCGCGCTCGAGCACACGGTCGAGCGCAGGTTCGCGGCCATTCACGACCAGCCGGCCCTGGCCGGGCACGGTGCGCACGAGATGATGGAATTGTGTCTCGATGGCTGCCAGATCGGGAAAAATATCGGCGTGATCGTATTCGAGATTGTTCAGGATGGCCGTACGCGGCCGGTAGTGCACAAACTTCGAGCGCTTGTCGAAGAAGGCCGTATCGTATTCATCCGCCTCGATCACGAAGAAGTTGCTGTCGGTCAGCCGTGCCGAGATGCCGAAGTTGACGGGCACGCCGCCGACGAGAAAGCCCGGGTTGTAGCCGGCGTCCTCGAGAATCCAGCTCAACATCGACGTGGTCGTGGTCTTGCCGTGCGTCCCGGCGACGGCCAGCACCCACTTCTTGTCGAGCACATGTTCGCCAAGCCACTGCGGGCCGGACATATAGGGCAGGTTCCGGTTCAGGATTTCCTCCATCAACGGATTGCCGCGCGAAACGACGTTGCCGATCACGAACAGGTCGGGCGCAAGCGAGACCTGATCGGCGTCGAAGCCTTCGATCAGCTTGATGCCCTGCGCCTCGAGCTGCGTGCTCATCGGCGGGTAGACGTTAGCGTCGCAGCCGGTGACGGTGTGGCCGGCCTGCCGCGCAAGCACAGCCAGACCGCCCATGAAGGTGCCGCAGATGCCGAGAATATGAATGTGCATGAAGTGAGGGGCGCGCCTGGTGCCTGCCTGCGCCCGCAGATGGGGATGCGTGGCCTCCATTGTACCCGAGCCCGTGCGGGGAAAAGCCCGGAGAAGCCCGGTTTTCGGCAGATTCGCGGCACCGGGCGCCGCCGCGATTTGGAGTATCATGGCCCGCATGACTCGCAGACCCTGGTTAGATTCCCAACGGCTTCGCGAAGAAATCGCGATTGCCGCCGCCCGCCTCATCGCCGAGGAAGGGATGGACTACGCCGCCGCCAAGCGCAAGGCTGCACGGCAAATCACGGGCGAGAACCGGGTTGCGGGTGAATTGCTGCCCGATAACGATCAGATCGAATCGGAAGTGCGTCAGTACGTGGAGACGTTCCTGTCGGATACGCAGCCCGCCGAGCTTGCGCATTTACGCGCCTCGGCACTCGCGGTCATGGACAGCCTCGCGCGCTATCGCCCTTACCTGACCGGCGCGGTATTCAACGGCACTGCCACAGCACATTCCGACGTTTATCTTCAGGCGTTTTGCGACAACCCGAAGGACGTCGCCATCGACCTGCTCAATCGCGGCATCGATTACGAGGTTTCCGAGACGCGCCACTTCAACGGCCGGGGCGCCATGATCGAAACGTTGAGTTTCCTGTGGCGCACCCATCGCGCCGCCGGCGCTCCGGTCGGCGTGCATCTGGCCCTGTACTCGCTCGACGATCTGCGCGGCGCCCTGAAAATCTCCGATGCCAACGGACGGCCGGCGCGCACCGATGCCGATGGCCTGCGCGCATTGATCGCCGCCGGCGCAACGTCCACGGCCCCGGCGTCGGCCTGACGCCGCCGGACACCCGCGCATCGCCCATCCCCGATTCAACCCACAGAACCTGCGACACTCATGGCAAAACGTATCCTGATCCTGCTGGTCCTGGCGGTGGCCGCCGCAGCAGCCGGTTTCTATTTCGGCACGCGCAAACACGCCCCCGATCCGGCCGCCGACGCAGCCGTCCAGCAGTTGTTCGCCACGAAACTGCCCGACCTCAAGGGTGCGGAACAACCGATCGCGCAGTGGCATGGAAAAACGCTGGTCGTCAACTTCTGGGCCCCGTGGTGCGGCCCCTGTGTTGAGGAAATGCCCGATCTCGGCACGCTTTCTCACGAATTTTCGGGCAAGGACGTTCAATTTGTCGGCATCGGCATCGACTCGGCGCAGAACATGATCGCCTTCGAACAGAAGGTCAAGGTTGACTATCCGCTGCTCGTTGCCGGCTACGCGGGCACGGATCTGGCCCGCGCGTTCGGCAATACGGCCGGCGGTTTGCCGTTTACAGTGGTGATCGACGGCGCCGGAAAGGTGCGCATCCAGAAGCTCGGCCGTATCGCGCCAGACGAACTCCGCACCGCCCTGAAAGGCCTTTGACGTTTCTCGCGGGCAGTATTCCGGAGACCTCCGGCCCGGGTCGGCGCAAAGGCCCGATCCGAACGCCTATATAATAGAGCCCCCGCTCTGCGGCCCTGCCGGCGGGGGCGCTTTTCGCCCCACTGGACAAAATTCGGCAACTGGCGTTTAATTGCGCCCAATTTCGCGAAATATCGAACACCCAATGCCTCACCGCATCCTTGTGCTGCACGGCCCCAACCTGAATCTGCTCGGCACACGCGAGCCGCAGGTCTATGGCCGCACGACGCTGGCCGATATCGACCAGGCGCTGCACACGCAAGCGTTGGCGGCTGGCGTCGAACTGACGTGCTTCCAGAGCAACCACGAGGGTGCCCTGGTCGATCGCATCCAGGCGGCGGCGGGCGAACAGACGGATTTCATCGTCATCAACCCGGCCGCGTATACGCATACGAGCGTCGCCATCCGCGATGCAATCGCCGGGGTCGGCATCCCGTTCATCGAGGTGCACCTGTCGAACGTCCACAAACGTGAAGCGTTCCGACATCATTCGTATTTCTCCGATCTCGCGGAAGGCGTGATTTGCGGCCTGGGCTGGCGCGGTTACACCTACGCACTCGATTTCGCCCTGCACCGGCTCGCCGGCGGGTAGACCCGTTATTTATCCCCTATGCGCGGGCTCGCCCGCGGGACACAGAATCAAGGAGCTTCCTTCATGGATTTGCGCAAACTCAAGACGTTGATCGACCTCGTGGCCGAATCGGGTATCTCCGAACTGGAAGTCACCGAAGGCGAAGGCAAGGTCCGCATCGTCAAGGCGCCGCCCCAAGTGATCGCCGCCCCGATGCAGATGGCCATGCCGCAACTCGCCGCGCCGCAAGCCTATGCCCCCGCCGCTGCCGCCGCGCCGGCCGCCGCGCCCGCACCGGTCGTGCCGCAAGGCCATGTCGTCACGTCGCCGATGGTCGGCACCTTCTACCGCGCCCCGTCGCCGGGCGCAGATCCGTTCGTCCAGGTGGGCGATACGGTCAAGGAAGGCCAGACGCTGTGCATCATCGAAGCCATGAAGCTGCTCAACGAGATCGAAGCCGACAAGGCGGGCGTCATCAAGGAAATCCTCGGCGAAAACGGCCAGGCCGTCGAATTCGGCCAACCGCTGTTCGTGATCGGCTAAGCCGCGACACCGCACTACGGGCGTACGGCGCCTATGCAGGCGCCCACCCGATCCTCTCCCCTACGGGCAGGACTGCACACAATGTTCGAAAAAATTCTAATTGCCAACCGTGGCGAAATCGCATTGCGTATCCAGCGTGCGTGCCGTGAGTTGGGCATCAAGACCGTCGTGGTCTATTCGACCGCCGACAAGGAAGCCAAATACGTGAAGTTGGCCGATGAAGCCGTCTGTATCGGCCCGGCGCCTTCCGCCCATAGCTACCTGAACATGCCGGCGCTGATCAGCGCCGCGGAAGTCACCGACGCCCAGGCGATTCACCCCGGGTATGGCTTCCTCTCGGAAAATGCCGATTTCGCCGAGCGCGTCGAGCAATCCGGCTTCACGTTCATCGGCCCACGCCCTGACACGATTCGCCTGATGGGCGACAAGGTGTCGGCCAAGCAGACAATGATCAAGACCGGCGTGCCGTGCGTGCCGGGTTCGGAAGGCGCGTTGCCGGACGATCCGAAGGAAATCGTGCGTATTGCGCGTCAGGTCGGCTATCCGGTCATCATCAAGGCCGCCGGCGGCGGGGGCGGCCGCGGCATGCGCGTGGTCCATACGGAAGCGGCGCTCGTCAACGCGGTCAACATGACGCGCGAAGAAGCCGGCCGCGCCTTCGGCAACCCGGAAGTCTATATGGAGAAGTTCCTCGAGAACCCGCGCCATATTGAAATCCAGGTGCTCTCCGACAAGCACAAGAACGCCATCTGGCTCGGTGAGCGCGACTGTTCGATGCAGCGCCGCCACCAGAAGGTGATCGAAGAAGCGACCGCGCCGCTGATCCCGCGCCGCCTGATCGAGCGCATCGGCGACCGTTGCGCGGACGCTTGCAAGAAGATGGGCTATGTTGGCGCGGGCACGTTCGAATTCCTGTTCGAGAACGGCGAGTTCTATTTCATTGAGATGAACACGCGCGTGCAGGTCGAGCATCCGGTCACGGAAATGATCACAGGTGTCGACATCGTGCAGGAGCAGATTCGCATCGCCGCCGGCGAGAAGATGGCACTGCGCCAGCGCGACATCGAGTTTCGCGGTCATGCGATCGAATGCCGCATCAACGCCGAGGATCCGTACAAATTCACGCCGTCGCCGGGCCGCATCACTGCCTGGCACATGCCCGGCGGTCCCGGCATCCGAGTCGATTCGCACGCTTATAACGGCTATTTCGTGCCGCCCAACTACGATTCGATGATCGGCAAGCTGATCGCCTACGGCGCCACACGCGAGCAGGCCATCAAGCGCATGCGCGTCGCGTTGTCGGAGATCGTGATCGAAGGCATCCAGACGAACATCCCGCTGCACCGCGAACTGATGCTCGACGCGAAGTTTGTTGAAGGCGGCACGAGCATTCACTATCTCGAGCAAAAGCTGGCGCAGAAGACTGCCGTCGGCAGCAACTGAGTCAGGAACATCATGTATCGCGAACTCGTCGTGGAAGTCGCCCGGGCGCAGGCCGAGGCATTGTCAGACGCCCTGCTCGACCTGGGCGCGTTGTCGGTTTCGGTGGAAGACGCCGACGCCGACACGCCCGACGAACAACCGATGTTCGGCGAGCCCGGCCTGACGCCGCCCGACACCGCGTGGCAGCATTCGCGTGTCGTCGCGCTGGTAGCCGACGATCAGGACCCGGCCGTGCTGCTCGCTGCAGCCGGCAACGCCATCGGGTTGGCGGATGCGCCCTCGTACACGTTGCGCGACGTTGCGGATCAGGACTGGGTGCGCCTGACCCAGTCGCAGTTCGAGCCGATGCAGATCGGCGAGCGGATCTGGGTCGTGCCGTCGTGGCATGACGCCCCCGATCCCGACGCGCTCGTGCTCGAACTGGATCCCGGTCTGGCCTTCGGCACGGGCAGCCATCCGACCACGCGTCTTTGCATGGAATGGCTGGAAAAACATGTGCAGGCGGGCAAGTCGCTGCTCGACTATGGCTGCGGCTCCGGCATTCTCGCCATCCTTGCGCAGAAGTGCGGCGCCCAACCGGTGATCGGCATCGACATCGATTTGCAAGCCGTGGAATCGGCCCGCTACAACAGCGAACGGAATCATGCGCCGGTGAGCTACGGCCTGCCGGCCGACTTGCACGAGGGCCAGTTCGATATCGTCGTCGCCAACATCCTCTCGAATCCGCTCAAGCTGCTCGCGTCGATGCTGTGCGGCCGCGTTGCGCCGGGCGGACGCCTGGCACTGTCGGGCGTGCTCGAGCGGCAAGCCGACGAAGTCATCGCGGCGTATGCGCCCTATATGAAGATGTCGGTCTGGCGCGCGCAGGACGGCTGGGTCTGTCTGCACGGTGAAGCCGGGTAAAATATCGCCTGGCTCCCTGACTCGCAGACGCCCATGGTGCACGCCAATCGCGTTCTCGCTACCTGCTGTCCCAACTGTCACACCGTCTTTCGCGTCGTCGCCGATCAGCTCAAGCTGCGTGACGGTCTCGTTCGTTGCGGCCAATGCCGCCATGTCTTCGACGGCCGCGCGCATCTGTGCGAGCCACCCGGCGAGGCAGCGGAAGACTCCGTTGCGCCCGAATCCCGCGCGGATGCGCGAGCAACAGGCACCGGCATCGACACATCCGCGATTCCACGTCTTTTCGATGGACCTGACACGGCCGAATCGGGCGCCGTTCCTGCGCCCTGCGCCGAAGTGCCGTCCCCGCCATTTGCGCTGCTGCGCGCGGAGGACGCAACCGTCGCGGAACCCACTCCGTTTGCCGCACAGGTGTGGGGCGATGTGCCGGGCGAGACGCCGCCCGCCCCCATTGCACCGGCTTCCCGCCCTCGTCGTCGCATCGCGTGGCGCGCCGGCATCGGCATTGCCGTGCTCGCGCTCATCGGCCAGTGGGCCTGGCTCGACCGGGAAGCGCTGGTCGACCGCTGGCCCGCGCTGCGCGCACCGCTCGCGCAGTGGGCCGCGATCACGCACGGCGACGTCGCCTTGCCGCATCAGCGCGAGGCCTTGAGCATCGAAAACGTGACGCTGCAAACCGACGCCGACGCGGCGGCCAGCGGCGCCACGGCAACGGCAGGCACCGGCGAGGCCACGGACAAGTCCGCCCCTTCGGGCCCCACTGCGAGTGACGATACGGGGCTGACGCTGACGGTCTTCCTGCGCAACAAGGCAGATCACGCGATCGCGTACCCGTCGCTTGAACTTACACTATCCGATACCGAAGCGAAGCCTGTGGCGCGCCGCGTTTTTTCGGCCGACGAGTATCTGCCCGACGCGCATGTCCGATCCGAGGGTCTGCCGGCGCGCAGCGAGCGCACGATTCGGTTACGATTGACTGCACAGCCGGACCAAGCGGCGGCCGCAAGCAACTATCGTGTACTTGCGTTCTATCCGTAACACCGCGCTGCACCCCATTCATAGAGGAGAAATCGATGTCTCAAGTCACACTCGGGGGCAACCCCATCGAAGTTGGCGGCGCCTTTCTGCAGAAGGGCCAGTCCGCACCGGCGTTTTCGCTGGTCGGCAAGGATCTGAAGGACGTCACGCTGGCCGATTTCGCCGGCAAGCGCAAGGTACTCAACATTGTGCCGAGCCTCGACACGCCGACGTGCGCGACGTCGACGCGCAAGTTCAACGAAGCCGCCGGCAAGCTGAGCAACACCGTCGTGCTCGTGGTGTCCGCCGATCTGCCGTTCGCCATGAACCGGTTCTGCGCCACCGAAGGCCTGACGAACGTGATCTCGCTGTCGACGATGCGCGGCGCCGAGTTCAAGAAGAACTACGGCGTCGACATCGCCACCGGCCCGCTCGCCGGCGTGACCGCGCGCGCCGTTGTCGTGCTCGATGAAAACGACAAGGTCCTGCATGCCGAACTCGTGCCCGAAATCAAGAACGAGCCGAACTACGATGCAGCGCTCGCCGTCCTTTCGTAAGTCATAGGCTGCACCATCGCCATCCGTATCCTCCATTGCCAGAACACAAAGGACTCCCTCCGTGACCACCCTGATCTGCGGCTCACTCGCTTTCGACAACATCATGAACTTCGAGGGCCGCTTCAGCGAGCACATCCTGCCGGACCAGGTGCATATCCTGAACGTCAGCTTCCTGGTGCCGACCCTGCGACGCAACTTCGGCGGCTGCGCGGGCAATATCGGCTACAGCCTGCACCTGCTCGGCGGCTCGCCGGAAGTCATGGCCACGGTGGGAGAGGATGGCGAGCCGTATCTCGCGCGCATGCGCGAGCTCGGCATGTCGACACGCCACGTTCGCGTGGTAGCCGGTTCGCTGACGGCCAACGCGATGATCACCACCGATCTGGACAATAACCAGATCACTGCCTTCCACCCGGGCGCGATGATGTTCTCGTCGCAAAACAAGGTGGCCGACGCCCGTGGGATTGCCCTCGGCATCGTCGCGCCGGACGGCCCCGACGCCATGCGCGAGCATGTCGAGGGCTTTGCCGCCGCCGGCATTCCGTTCCTTTTTGATCCGGGCCAGGGCCTGCCGATTCTCGATGGCGCAGCGCTTCGCCGCATGGTGGAACTCGCCAGCTATCTCGCGGTCAACGACTACGAGGCCAAACTGCTTTGCACGAAGACCGGCTGGACGCTCGACGATCTCAATTCGCGCGTCAAGGCGCTCATCGTCACACGCGGCGAGCACGGGTCCACCATTTACGCTGACGGTCGGCGACACGACATTCCGGTAGTCACGGCCACGCGCGTCGTCGATCCGACCGGGTGCGGCGACGCCTTCCGTGGCGGCCTGCTGTATGGCATCGAGAAAGGCCTGGACTGGCCGACGACCGGCCGCCTGGCGAGCCTGATGGGCTCGCTCAAGATTGCCGAACAGGGTCCGCAGACGTACGCCCCCACCCGCGCGGAAATTCTGAATCGCTTTGCCGCCGAATTCGGCTATGGCCTGGAATAATTCATCGCTTATTCGCGAGATCTGACATGGCACGACTCACCACACCGCTACTCTTCGTCACCGTCGCGGCAACGCTCGGCCTCTCGGCCTGTACCGCCATCGGTCCCAGCAACTCGGCGAGTGTCTATCGCGGCGGCCAGGCTCAGCGCGAGCAGGTCGTGCGCATGGGAACCGTCGAATCGGTGCGCCCGGTCACGATCGACGCGAGCAACGGACAACCCGGCGCGCTCGGCGTCCTCGGCGGCGGTGCGCTCGGTGCAGTGGGCGGCAGCGCCATCGGCGGTGGCCGCGGCTCGATCGTCACCGGCATTCTCGGCGCCATCGGCGGCGCGGTCGCCGGTCAGGCGATTGAAAACCGCATGAGCCAGAAAGCCGGTCTCGAAATTACCGTGCGTCTCGACAACGGCGAGTTGCGTGCGATCACCCAGGATGCCGACGAAGGCTTCCGTCCGGGCGAACGCGTGCGCCTGCTGTCAAGCGGCGGCGTCACCCGCGTGACCCACTAGCGCGAACAGGCCCTGGGCGTCACATGCCGGCGGTCGCGCCGGTGGGCTTCATCTGAAACGCGCATGGCCATCGCCGTGCGCGTTTTTTCTTGTGCGTAAATCGTCCGGGCAAGAAAAAACCCGCTGCGACGACGTGCGCCGCAGCGGGTTTCGGATCGCGTAGACACTACGCGATCAAAAGACACCGAAGTGTCCAGGTTCCTGCATCAGCCTTCGACTTACGGACGGCTGCCGGTCGGGAACGGCCATGCCGCCGCCGGGCTCAACACCGTCTTTGCCGCCGGAGCAGCAGCTGCCGGCGTCGCGGCAGGCGCAGCAGGTGCAGCAGCCTTGGCCTTCTTGGCAGCCGGCTTCTTCGCAGCAGCCGGCTTCTTCGCAGCAGCAGGCTTCTTCGCAGCGGCCGGCTTCTTCGCAGCGGCAGGCTTCTTCGCAGCAGCCGGCTTCTTGGCAGCGGCGGCCTTCTTCGCCGGCGCCTTCTTCGCTGCTACCTTCTTGACCGCGGCTTTCTTGGCCGGGGCCTTCTTGGCGGCGACTTTCTTCACTGCGGCTTTCTTGGCCGGCGCCTTCTTGGCGGCAACCTTCTTCACTGCAGCTTTCTTGGCCGGAGCCTTCTTCGCTGCGACCTTCTTCACTGCTGCCTTCTTGGCCGGTGCAGCCTTCTTCGCTGCGACCTTCTTCACTGCTGCCTTCTTGGCCGGCGCCTTCTTGGCGGCGACCGGCTTCTTGGCGGCAGCTGCCTTCTTGGCGACCGGCTTCTTGGCGGCAACCGCCTTCTTCGCTACCGGTTTCTTGGCGGCAGCAACTTTCTTGACTGCGGGTTTTTTCTTAGCAGTAGTAGCCATCATTTATCTCCTGAACGTGTGAATCGTTCAAACAAACCACCTGAGAAGGAAACCCGACCGCCGCGTGGTACGTGGGCGGCGAGCGGGCTATTCATCGGCGTACGCATCGGACATCGGCTGCTTACGCTAATGAATTCGGCGCTGCGCGTGCGAACCTGCTCGGTGCGATTCGCGCGCGCAAAAAAATTGCCAGCGACACTGCCGCCGGCAATTCGATTGTCGTGAGATTGGAAAGTCGCCAGTTTCTTGGGGGGGTAGCTTGCCTGTCCCGTCATCGGGATGGAGGAGATTGCGATAGCGGATAAGCGATACTGCTTGCTATGCACCAAGGTTTTTACGCTCCGTAACTACCAGCTCTCTGTCGCGGGATGAAAGCGAAACGCTTTCGTGTGTTCATCGAGACTACTGAGACTGCAATTCATTTGAGCGAATAATAATTCTTTTGTGATGCGATGTTAATACTTTGTACATAAAAAAGCGTACATGGCTCAACATCGCGATCGCAATTTGTTGTATTTGATGCACACAACACACCGCGATCGCTTCATCGATGTGGCGACAACATGGCTTCGATGCGATATCGAAGCGCGCGTGAGTTGCTCACGCGCGTCGCCAAACATCTCAGTCCCAGCTCAGCGCGCCACCGGTTTGATACTCGATCACGCGCGTCTCGAAGAAGTTGCGTTCCTTCTTCAAGTCGATCATCTCGCTCATCCAGGGGAACGGATTTTCTTCGTTCGCGAAGAGCGGCTCGAGGCCGATCTGCGTGCAGCGGCGGTTCGCGATGAAGCGCAGGTAACCCTTGAACATGCCCGCGTTCAGGCCCAGCACGCCGCGCGGCATCGTGTCTTCGGCATAACGATATTCAAGATCGACGGCCTTCTTGAACAGCTCGCGAATCTCGTCGCGGAACGCCGGCGTCCACAGGTGCGGGTTCTCCAGCTTCACCTGGTTGATCAGGTCGATACCGAAGTTGCAGTGCATCGACTCGTCACGCAGGATGTACTGATATTGCTCGGCGGCGCCGGTCATTTTGTTCTGACGGCCGAGCGCGAGGATTTGCGTAAACCCGACGTAGAAGAACAGACCTTCCATGATGCAGGCGAACACGATCAGCGAACGCAGCAACTGCTGATCGGTCTCGAGCGTGCCGGTCTTGAAGGCCGGGTCCGTCAGGATGTCGATGAACGGGATCAGGAACTCGTCCTTCGCGCGAATCGACGGCACTTCGTGGTACGCGTTGAAGATTTCACCTTCGTCCAGGCCCAGGCTCTCCACGATGTACTGATAAGCGTGCGTGTGGATCGCCTCTTCGAACGCCTGACGCAACAGGAACTGGCGGCACTCCGGCGCGGTGATGTGACGGTACGTGCCCAGCACGATGTTGTTCGCGGCGAGCGAATCGGCCGTCACGAAGAAGCCGAGGTTGCGCTTGACCACGCGCCGCTCGTCTTCCGTCAAGCCGTTCGGATCCTTCCACAGCGCGATGTCGCGCGACATATTGATTTCCTGCGGCATCCAGTGGTTCGCGCAACCGGCCAGATACTTCTCCCAAGCCCACTTGTACTTGAACGGCACAAGTTGGTTGACGTCGGTCGAGCCGTTGATCACGCGCTTGTCTGCGGCGTTGACACGGCGCTTCGATTGCGACGCGATGGCATTCGGGTTATCCCCGTGGTCGGTGCCAAGGATGTTCGTGCCGAAGGCGAGCGACGGCTCGTCGGCGATCGGTGCGGCGGTAACCGGTTGAACCGGTTGTGCGGCCTTGGTCTCTTCTTCCCAATTCAGCATAGGGGTCTATGTCCATTCAATGTTGAGCGGCGGCGAGACGCGCGAACGGGCTCGCCGCCGGAGGTGCAACAGGTGTGCCCGGCTTACTGGCAGGCTTCGCACTCTTCGAAGCCGGGGTCGCCCGGGCGCATCGTGCACACGGCGCCTTCGGCTTCCGGCATCGGCTGCGCCAGCGGCGAGACCGAGGCTTCCGGCGCTGCATCCAGTCCGCCGCTTATGCCGCCCGACGACACCGCGTTGAGCGAGCCGCGGCTGACCGTCGACTTCTCGACGTGTGTCGCTGCCATCGTGCGCAGGTAATACGTCGTCTTCAGGGCACGGGTCCAGGCCAGCTTGTAGGTTTCGTCGAGCTTCTTGCCCGAGGCGCCTGCCATATAGATATTGAGCGACTGGGCTTGGTCGATCCACTTCTGGCGGCGCGAGGCCGCTTCGACCAGCCACTTCGGCTCGACTTCGAACGCCGTGGCGTAGATGTCGCGCAGGTCGCTCGGCACGCGGTCAATGCGGGCCAGCGAGCCGTCGAAATACTTCAGGTCGGCGACCATCACTTCATCCCACAGGCCGCGTTCCTTCAGATCACGCACCAGGTACTCGTTGACGACCGTGAATTCGCCCGACAGGTTCGACTTCACGTAGAGGTTCTGGAACGTCGGCTCGATACAGGCCGAAACGCCGATGATGTTCGAGATCGTCGCGGTCGGGGCGATCGCCACGCAGTTCGAGTTGCGCATGCCGTGCGCGGCGATATGCGCGCGCAGGCTATCCCAGTCCAGCGTTGCCGACAGGTCGACGTCGACGTAGCCGCCACGTTCTTCGGCGAGCAGACGCAGCGAGTCCTGCGGCAGGATGCCACGATCCCACAGCGAGCCCGGGTACGACGAATACTTGCCGCGCTCGGCAGCCAGTTCGGTCGATGCCCAGTAGGCGTAGTAGCAAACCGCTTCCATCGAACGATCCGCGAACTCGACTGCGGCATCCGATGCGTACGGCGTGCGCAGCAGATGCAGGCAGTCCTGGAAGCCCATGATGCCCATGCCGACCGGACGATGATGCAGGTTCGAATTCCGCGCCTTGGCCACGGCGTAGTAATTGATGTCGATCACGTTGTCGAGCATGCGCATCGCCACCCGGACGGTGCGCTGCAACTTTTCGTGATCGAGTTCATAGCCGCCGTTGGCCGTGCGCTTCATGTGCGCCACCAGGTTCACCGAGCCGAGGTTGCAGACGGCGATTTCGGTCTCGCTCGTGTTGAGCGTGATTTCCGTGCACAGGTTCGACGAATGCACCACGCCCACGTGCTGCTGCGGCGAGCGAATGTTGCAAGGATCCTTGAAGGTAATCCACGGATGACCGGTTTCGAACAGCATGCCCAGCATCTTGCGCCACAGGGCTTGGGCCGGCACCTTCTTGAACAGCTTCAGTTCGCCGCGCGCCGCCTTCTCTTCATAGGCGACGTAGGCCGTCTCGAAGGCCTTGCCGTACTTGTCGTGCAGGTCAGGGCAGGTCGACGGCGAGAACAGCGTCCACTCGCCGCCTTCCATCACGCGCTTCATGAACAGGTCCGGAATCCAGTTGGCCGTGTTCATGTCGTGCGTACGGCGGCGATCGTCGCCCGTGTTCTTGCGAAGTTCGAGGAATTCCTCGATGTCCAGGTGCCACGTTTCAAGATAGGCGCAGACCGCGCCCTTGCGCTTGCCGCCCTGGTTCACGGCCACGGCCGTGTCGTTGACGACCTTCAGGAACGGCACGACGCCCTGGCTCTTGCCGTTCGTGCCCTTGATGTGCGAGCCGAGTGCGCGCACTTGCGTCCAGTCGTTGCCCAGACCGCCGGCGAACTTCGACAGCAGCGCATTTTCCTTCAGCGCTTCATAGATGCCTTCGAGGTCGTCCGACACGGTCGTCAGGTAGCACGACGACAGTTGCGAGCGGCGCGTGCCCGAGTTGAACAGCGTCGGCGTCGAGCTCATGAAATCGAAGCTCGACAGGATCTGGTAGAACTCGATCGCACGCGCTTCACGCTCGACTTCGCCGAGCGCCAGGCCCATCGCGACGCGCATGAAGAATGCCTGCGGCATTTCGATGCGCGCGCCGTCGACGTGCAGGAAGTAGCGGTCGTACAGCGTCTGCAGGCCGAGGTAGTTGAACTGGAGGTCGCGCGAAGCGTCGAGCGCCGCGCCAAGCTTCACCAGGTCGAACTGCATCAGCTTCTCGTCGAGCAGTTCGGCTTCGATGCCGCGCTTGATAAAGCGCGGGAAGTATTCGACATAGCGCTCGGCCATTTCGCCCTGCGGCACTTCTTCGCCGAGGATTTCGCGGCGGATCGTGTGCATCAGGATGCGCGCCGTGACCAGGCTGTAGTCAGGATCCTTTTCGATCAGCGTGCGCGAGGCCAGGATCGCCGAGTCGTAGACCTGCGACAGCGGCACGCCGTCATACAGGTTCTTGACCGTCTCGGTCAGGATCGGCTCGGCATCGACACCGGCGCCAAGACCGTCACAGGCGGACTGGATGACGTTGCGCAGCGCCTGCATGTCCAGCGGACGGGTTACGCCTGCGTCAGTGACATGCAAGCCCGGGGCAGCCGGCTGCGCGGCGGACGCCGCCTCGACGGCATGGGCGCGCTCTTGCGAACGCTTTTCGCGATACAGCACGTATGCGCGGGCGGTGTTGTGTTCGCCGGCGCGCATCAGGGCCAGTTCGACCTGATCCTGGATGTCTTCGATATGAAAGGTGCCGCCGTTGGGCCGGCTGCGCACCAGCGCGCGCACGACGTTGCCGGTCAATTCTTCGACCAGCTCGCGAATCCGCGCCGAAGCCGCGCCCGATCCGCCGTTGACAGCCAGGAAGGCCTTGGTCACGGCGATCGCGATCTTCGACGGCTCGAAACCCACCACCGCGCCGTTACGTCGAATCACCTTGAAGTCGGCGTTCGTCGCCGGCTGAAACGCGCCCGTCGTCTGGGGCGCCGATGCACTCGCGGCATCGCCCGGCTGGGCGCTCGACGAGGGATTCTGGCGGGTGAGGTTTTCGTTGATTTGCATGTAAAAAACTCCCGTTCCGATTGAGTGGTGCTAAACGCTTCTTCACTGACGTGGTGCCGGCGACGAAGCGCCCTGGGGGCGCCGCGGTAAGCGGCGAATGACACCGTGGACACCGGCGGGCGGCCAGTACCTCAAAGCGCCCGCTACCACGGCTTGGTGCTTGGCGAGTGCCCCGTCGCGGGACGCAACACACGCTTGACTGATTCGAAAGATTTAGGGTCAAACCACTATATATAGTGGTCAACACCCGAATTCGCACTAAGTATAGTGGAGAAGCCGCCAGCCGCAAAACATAAATTTTTTGTTCCCGCAGACGCCCGCAGGACGTCCATGTCAAGCAAATCCGACCGCCGCATGGGGGTAAGCGATGCACGTGCCCGGCCCCGGCGCCGCTTCGGCACCGGTGTCGTCCCAAGCATGCGGCATCGTTTATGCGGTCCCTTGAAACGGCAACATTTCGGGCGGAAGATCCGCCATCTGCCGGAACTTTCGCCACTCGAAGCACGGACCGGGATCCGTTTTGCGCTCCGGTGCAATATCGGCATGTCCGGCGATGGCTTGAATCGGATAACGCGCGAGAATCGCCCGCGTCAGGGCCGCCAGGGTCGCGTACTGCGCCGCCTCGAACGGCGTGTCGTCGCTTCCCTCCAACTCTACGCCGATCGAGAAATCGTTGCAGCGCGTGCGCCCGAGAAACGCGGAGGCCCCCGCATGCCAGGCGCGCGCGTCGCAGGACACGAATTGCTGCAACACACCATCCCTGCATACCAAAAAATGCGCCGACACCTGCACGCCGCGGATTTCGTCGAAGAACGGATGCGCGTCATGATCGAGCCGGTTGCAGAAAAAGCGTGCGATCTCGCCGCCGCCGAACTGCCCCGGCGGCAGACTGATGTTGTGCACCACCAGCAGGTCGACCGGCATGCCCTCGGGCCGCGCGTCGAAATTCGGCGACGCGATCCGTTCAGCCTGCACGACCCAGCCGTCGTCACCGATCGTGAGCGCGGTGTTCGTCATGACGCCCACCTCCGCACGATGCGCGTACGCGCGCCCACGCGCGCGGCGTTGCTGCCGAAGCGAACGATGACGGACGACAAAGACAGGATCATGGCGAATTCCTGACGCAGGGGGGCGCCATTGTAGCCCAGACCGGCGGCCGACGCTGACGGCTTTCCCAATCCGGCGCCTGCGCGCACTTGCCGGTGGTGTGGCGTAGCGCTGC
This sequence comes from Pandoraea terrae, assembly GCF_902459695.1. Lineage (GTDB taxonomy): Bacteria > Pseudomonadota > Gammaproteobacteria > Burkholderiales > Burkholderiaceae > Pandoraea > Pandoraea terrae. The sequence continues at coordinate 53,877 of NZ_CABPRZ010000026.1, read as the reverse complement.
GCGCAAAATGGCAGAAGCCTCCCGCAAACCCATGCCGGGAGGCTTCCTTGGGCGCCGCTACGCCCTGGGACGGCATCCGCGCCGGCTGCACCGGCGGAAGATCCGTCCCGCGCCGCTCACAGGTGCGGCGCAAGGTGGCCACGAATGGCCGCAAGACTTCGCAAATCGTCAAGCCCTCGCAATGCTCAAGGGAACGCCGGGATGGCGGATTCGACGCCTTCCATGTGCGCTTCCGGATGATGCTCGCGCAACAGCTCACGAATTTCCTCGACGCGGCCGTCGCGCACGTCGATCATGAGGAGAATCATGCCGCGTTCGACCGCGTCCTTGAACGGTTTCAGGCGCGAATTCGGCACCGAGCAACCGATCATGCTGGAGACCCACGCGCCGAACAGCGAGCCGAGCGGCGCCGTGATGATCATCAGTTCCCACTGGGGTTTCGTACCCACGATGGGGAAAAACGCGGCGACTGCGCCGACAGCCAGCCCGCAGAAACCGCCGATCACGAGCCCGGCTTCCGCGCCGTGCACGATATCGGATGTTTGCAGCAGATTGGCTTCGTGCAGTCCCTCCAATTCCATATCCTCGCGGGCCATGAAATGGATGTGACGCTCCTCGACGCGGGCCAGCAACAAGTCACTCATCGTGCGTTGTGCGCTGGCGAGATCGGGGAGCAGGAAATACATTCGTCTGCGCATCAGCATAACGTGTCCTCCTGTCCCGAATGATTCGCTTCTTAGCCGATCCGTTGGCGATCTTTGTGCGATCTTTGTGTTTACTGAGTTTTAGTGCATGGGAACGGTGAGCGCAAGGCGCCCCGCGCCGGGTGGGCGGGCACGTTTGATGCTTGGACAGCCCCTGGCAGGGGCTATGCGAGCGCGGTATTAGCGCGGGCGGGCGAGAAAGGCCTGCTGATGCGCGGCGCTGCAGAAGTGCGCGTCGTCGGCGCCGGCAAGCGCCTCGCTCTCCGGAAGATAAGTGCCGCATTGCGCGCAACGCACCATACGCTCGGCCGGCGGCAGCGCGTCGCGTTGCGGCGGCACGCCGCGTTGCGCGCCGGAGGTCCGCACACGCTCGGCCTGATCGCGCCGCTCCTTGCGCCGCATCCACCAGGTACCCGCCACCAGTAACAGCAGCAACAACAGAATATTGCGCATCGCGCCCTACCTCTCCGTCATGCGATGCAGCACCACCTCGAGCACGAAGCGGCTGCCGACATACGCCAGCAAAAGCGTCACGAAGGACGCCAGCACCCAACGCAGCGCGACCTTGCCGCGCCACCCGTACAATTGCCGTCCGACCAGCACCGCGCCGAACATCACCCACGAAATGACGGCGAACACTGTCTTGTGGTCGATGCGCACCGCGCGGCCGAACAGGGTTTCGGAAAACATCACGCCCGAGACCAGCGTCAATGTCAGCAGAACGAATCCTGCGCCGATCAGGCGAAACAGCAGCTTCTCCAGCGTGAGCAGCGGCGGCAGCGTATCGAGCCAGCGCGTCAGCCAGCCGCCCGAGCGCTCACCCGCACGTGCGGGATGCAGTTGCCGCTCCGCATAAAGCATCAGCATCGCATGCAGCGCCGCCAGCGCGAAAAGGCCATAGGCCATGTTCGCGATGATGAAGTGCAGCTTGAACACCGGGTTCGCGGCAAAGCTCAGGATGCGGTTGTCGGCGAAGAGCAGCGGCATCAGGCAGGCCAGCGACGCCGTCGGCATGACGAGAATGCGCAGGCTGTCGAGCGGGAAGAAGAAGCTCTCGATCCAGTAGATCCCGACGGACAGCCACAGCATCGCGGACAGCGCATAGGCAAATCCGAAATACATGCTGTCTGCACGGAAGATCGTCTGATGCAACAGCACGCCATGCACCACGAGCGCGACCAGCAGCACACCCTGCAGGGGCCAGTGCAAGGCGTTCGAACCCGCGCCGGCAGGCATGCGGGCGCCGCCCGCACCATCGATAACGAGGGCGGCATCGCGCCGGTATCCCTGCCATGAGGCCACCGCCAATCCGGCATAGAGGATGGCGGTCATCGCATACAGTAAAATAGTCATGTTCGAAGTTTACACTACCCCTTGACGGGCGCGCTGCCATACGGCAACCGCCGCGGCCTGGGACTCGCAGTCACAGGAAACGTTTCATGCTCGACAATCTCACTACGCGTCTGGCGAAGGTCGTCAAGACGCTGCGCGGCGAAGCCCGGCTGACGGAAGCCAACACGCAGGAAATGCTGCGCGAGGTGCGTTTGGCCCTGCTGGAGGCCGACGTGGCGCTGCCAGTCGTGCGCGAATTCATCGCCAAGGTCAAGGAAAAAGCCCTCGGCGAGGAAGTGCTGGCGAGCCTCTCGCCGGGCCAGGCCCTCGTCGGCGTGGTCCAGCGCGAGCTGACCGCGCTGATGGGCGGCGATTACGAAGGCCGCGCCGCCGAACTCAATCTTGCCACGACGCCCCCCGCCATTATCCTGATGGCCGGCTTGCAAGGCGCCGGGAAAACCACCACCGTCGGGAAACTGGCCAAGCTTCTGCGCGGCCAGAAGAAGAAAGTGCTGACGGTTTCCGTCGACGTGTACCGCCCCGCCGCCATCGCACAGCTGCAGACAGTGACGGAACAGGTCGGCGCGGATTTCTTCCCCTCGCAGCCTGACCAGAAGCCGGTCGACATCGCGGGCGCCGCGATCGATTGGGCACGCAAGCATCACCACGACGTCCTGCTGGTCGACACCGCCGGCCGTCTCGGCATCGACGAAGCGATGATGTCGGAAATCAGCGCGCTGCACGCCGCGTTGAACCCGATCGAAACCCTGTTCGTCGTCGACGCGATGCTGGGCCAGGATGCCGTGAACACCGCGCGCGCGTTCAACGACGCGCTGCCGCTGACCGGCGTTATCCTCACCAAGCTCGACGGTGATTCGCGCGGCGGTGCGGCACTGTCCGTGCGTCACGTCACGGGCCGCCCCATCAAGTTCGTCGGTGTCGGCGAAAAGCTCGACGGCCTCGAGGTCTTCTATCCGGACCGCATGGCCAACCGGATTCTCGGCATGGGCGATATTCTCGCCCTCGTCGAGGAAGCGCAACGCGGGGTCGACGTTCAGGCCGCGCAAAAGCTCGCCGAGAAGGTCAAGAAAGGCGGCGACTTCGACCTCAACGACTTCAAGGCACAGATCGGCCAGATGAAGAAGATGGGCGGTCTGTCGACCCTGATGGACAAGCTGCCGGCGCAATTCCAGGCCGCGGCGAGCCAGACCAATATGGATCAGGCCGAGAAATCGGTGCGCCGCATGGAAGGCATCATCAATTCGATGACGCCCGGCGAGCGCGCCAAGCCGGACCTGATCAAGGCCAGCCGCAAGCGCCGTATCGCCGCGGGCGCCGGTGTGCAGGTGCAGGAAGTCAACCGCATGCTGGCGCAGTACGACCAGATGCGCACAATGATGAAGAAACTGAAAGGCGGCGGCATGATGAAGATGATGCGCAGCATGAAGGGCATGATGCCCGGCATGCGCTAGTCGCGGACCATCCGGCGTTATACTGCCGGCCGCACTGAACTGAATCCTCGCACTCGCCAAGGGTCGCCCATATGAACCGCGAAGAAGCCCTCGAAGTATTCCGCAATTCCGAAGAGATCGTCACGCCGCAGGAGGTCAATGCCTCCGTCGACCGCATGGCCGGCGCTATCAAGAGCGCCATCGGCGACACGTTCCCGATGGTGCTGTCCGTCATGGGCGGCGCCGCCGTCTTCACGGGCATGTTGCTGCCCCGCCTCGATTTTCCGCTGGAATTCGACTACATCCATCTGTCCCGCTACAACAACACCACGACGGGCGGCGCGATGCAGTGGCGCGTGGCGCCGCGCGACTCGGTGCGTGGCCGCGTGGTGCTGGTGCTTGACGACATTCTCGACGAGGGCGCCACCATGGCGGCCATTCGTGACCGTATCCTGGAGATGGGCGCGTCCCACTTCTACAGCGCCGTGCTGTGCGAGAAACTGCTCAACAAAGCGAAGCCGTCGCATCCCGATTTCTGCGGCTTCACCGTGCCCGACCGCTACGTCTTCGGCTGCGGCATGGACGCACGCGGCTACTGGCGCAATCTGCCGTCGATCCGGGCGCTGCATTCCGCCAAGTAGGTTTTCGGACGTTTCACGCGCCAAAAGACAACGGCCGTCGTTCACGCACACGACGGCCGTTTGTCATTCGACGCTAACGCAGGCGGCGTTCGGTCAGACGACCTTTGCCGCGCGGACCTTGCCCGTGACGAACTCGGCGGCTGTATCGGCATCGAGCAGTTGCGCTTCGGCATCGCGGCGGCCCTGATACTCGATCTTGCCTTCCTTGAGGCCGCGGTCGCCAATGACCAGGCGATGCGGCACGCCGATCAGTTCCCAGTCGGCGAACATCACGCCCGGACGCTCGCCGCGATCGTCGAAGATCACGTCGACGCCGGCAGCGAGCAGCGCTTCGTACAGCTTGTCTGCGGCGGCGCGCACCGCATCGCTGCGATCGTAGCCCATCGGGCACAGCACAACTTCGAACGGCGCGATCGCCTCGGGCCAGATGATGCCGCGGTCGTCGAAATTCTGCTCGATCGCCGCGCCGAGAATCCGCGTCACGCCGATGCCGTAGCAGCCCATCTCCATCGGCTGCGGCTTGCCGTTCTCGCCGAGGAACGTCGCACTCATCGCTTCCGAGTACTTGGTGCCCAGCTGGAACACGTGACCGACTTCGATGCCGCGGCACAGCGCGATCTCACCCTTCCCGTCCGGCGACGGGTCGCCCGCAACGATATTGCGGATGTCGTAGACCTCCGGTTCCGGCAGATCACGCCCCCAGTTCACGCCGGTCATGTGGAAATCGGCGTCGTTGGCGCCGACGACGAAGTCGCTCATGTCGGCGACGGTCCGGTCAGCGACCAGCTTGACCGGCTTCTTCGTGCCGATCGGGCCGAGATAGCCCGGCCGCGTGCCGAACCATTCGACGATCTCGGCTTCCGTGGCAAAACGGAACTCACCGAGCCCCGGGATCTTGCTCGCCTTGATCTCATTGAGCTCGTGATCGCCGCGCAGCATCAGCAGCCAGACCTGCACGCCGGCCTCGCCGTCGGTGGCCAGCACGACCGACTTGACGGTACGTTCGAGTGGAATATTCAGGTGTTCGGCCACGGCCTCGCACTTGGCCATGCCCGGCGTAGAGGCCTTGGCCAGCGCCTCGGCGGGGGCGGCACGGCCGTTGCCCAGCGCGACGGCGTCGGCCTTCTCGACGTTGGCCGCGTAGTCGGACGTCGGGCAATAGGCGATGGCGTCCTCGCCGGTGTCGGCAATCACGTGGAATTCATGTGAGCCCGAACCGCCGATTGAGCCGTTGTCGGCGATGACGGCGCGGAATTCGAGGCCCAGGCGCGTGAAGATGCGCACGTACGCATCGAACATCTTCTGGTACGAGACTTCCAGGCCCGCACGGTCCTTATCGAAGGAATAGGCATCCTTCATGATGAACTCGCGGCCGCGCATCACGCCGAAACGCGGGCGAATCTCGTCGCGGAACTTCGTCTGGATCTGATAGAAATTGACCGGCAACTGGCGATAGCTCTTGATTTCGCGGCGCGCAATGTCCGTCACGACCTCCTCGTGGGTCGGGCCGACGACGAAATCGCGGTCGTTACGGTCCTTCAGGCGCAGCAGTTCCGGCCCATATTTCTCCCAGCGGCCCGATTCCTCCCACAGTTCGGCCGGCTGCACGGCCGGCATCAGGAGCTCGACGGCCCCGGCGCGGTTCATTTCCTCACGTACGATCGCTTCGACCTTGCGAATCGAACGCAGGCCGATCGGCAGGTAGTTATAGATGCCGCCGGCCACGCGGCGGATCATGCCGGCGCGCATCATCAGCTTGTGGCTGACGATTTCGGCGTCGGCAGGGGCTTCTTTCAGAGTGCCGATGAAGAAACGAGAGGCTTTCATGCTTTATCCAGGAGAGATAGGGCCACCGGCCCGCGGTGGCGATTATCTGTTTATAATCGAAGCAATTTTAAAGGATTCAAGGGTGGTTGTATGCTTGACCGTGAAGGCTTTCGCCCGAACGTCGGCATCATCCTCTTAAACGCACATAATGAGGTGTTCTGGGGCAAGCGGCTGGGCGAGCATTCCTGGCAGTTTCCGCAAGGCGGCATCAAGTACGGCGAGACGCCGGAACAGGCCATGTATCGCGAGCTGCACGAAGAAACCGGCCTGAAGCCAGAGCACATCAAAATCATCGGTCGCACGCGCGACTGGTTGCGTTACGAGGTGCCGGACAAGTTCATCAAGCGCGAAGTGCGCGGACATTACCGGGGCCAGAAACAAATCTGGTTCCTGCTGCGCATGGTCGGTCGCGATTGCGACATCTGCCTGCGCGCGACCGATCATCCGGAGTTCGATGCCTGGCGCTGGAATGATTATTGGGTTCCGCTCGATGCCGTCATCGAGTTCAAGCGCGAGGTTTATCAACTGGCGCTCAATGAGCTGTCGCGCTATCTGCGCCGCAATCCCGCCCGTCTGCCACATGACCGGCGGCGGTTTCCGCGCGCCGGCGCCAAGCTGCCGCCGGGGGCCGAAAACGTGCCGGATGCCGTCCCGCAAGCGTCTCCCAAGACGCCGCAGGAGAACTGAGGACGGACCTTACGGTCCATCAACCACCGGATGCGGGCCCGACCGCCCGCATCGTTCCCAACCTTCATTCATGACCCGACACCTCCTTCGTCGCGCGCCTCGCCTCGTCTCGCTCTGCCTGTTGGCAGGCGCCGCCATTGCCACGCACGCGATCGCCAGCCCGGAAGACGATCTCACCGAATACCTGCAGCAACAGGAGCAGGCAAAGAAGTTCACCGAAAGCGCCTTCACGCTGCCGGCTGCGCCGCAGGATGCCGATCTCGTCAGCTACCCGACGTCGGCAAACGCGACGCTCAACTACGCCATCGACGCGAAGTCCATCTCCGTGACGCCAGAAGGCGTCGTGCGCTACGTCTCCGTCATCCGCAGCAATCAGGGCGCGCGAAACGTCACGTTCGAGGGCGTGCGCTGCGAAACGTTCGAATACCGCCTGTACGCGACCGGAAGGCCGGACGGCAAGTGGGCGCCTGCGCGCGTCAGCGAATGGCAGCCGATTCGCCCGTACGGACCGACCGGCTACCAAGGGGTGCTGTATCGGGACTACTTCTGCCGCGACAAGGGGCCGCTGGGGTCGCCCAAGGTGATCATCCAGGGTCTCAAGTACCCCAAGGCGCTCGACAATATCCGCTGATCGCCAACACCCGGCAAACGGTCAGCGCAGCACCAGATTGTCGCGGTGAATCAGTTCGGGTTCGTTGACGAACCCGAGCACCGCCTCGATGTCGCTGCTCGGACGCCGGCGGATCAGTCGGGCTTCCGAGCTGCTGTAATTCGACAGGCCGCGCGCCACTTCGACGCCTGCGTCGTCCAGACAAACGATCACTTCGCCACGCGCGAAATTGCCCTCTACGTCGGTCACGCCGATCGGCAGCAGGCTCTTGCCCTCTTCCACCAGCTTCTTGCGCGCCCCCGCATCGATACGCACCCGTCCGCGCACCTGCAGATGATCGGCCATCCATTGCTTGCGGGCAGTCAGCAGCGCCGTCTTGGCGACGAGCTGGGTGCCGATCGCCTCGCCCTTGGCCAAACGCACCAGCACGTCGGCCTCGCGGCCCGAGGCAATCACGGTATGCGCCCCGCTCGTCGCCGCGCGCTTGGCGGCCAGGATTTTCGTCAGCATGCCGCCGCGGCCGATGCTGGAACCGGCGCCGCCGGCCATCGCCTCGAGCGCTTCGTCGCCGGCGTTCGCTTCATGAACGAAAGTCGCATCGGGATGTTTGCGCGGGTCGGCCGTGTACAACCCTGATTGATCGGTGAGAATGACGACCGCGTCGCCATCGATGAGATTCGCCACGAGTGCGCCGAGCGTGTCGTTGTCGCCGAACTTGATTTCGTCGGTAACGACCGTGTCGTTCTCGTTGATGATCGGCACGACGCCCAGGCGCAACAGCGTCAGCAGCGTCGATCGCGCATTCAGATAGCGCTCGCGATCGGCCAGATCGGCGTGCGTGAGCAGAATTTGCGCGGTGCGCACGCCGTGCTCGGCGAAACGCGTCTCGTAGACCTGCGCGAGTCCCATCTGCCCGACGGCCGCGGCCGCCTGCAGTTCGTGGATTTCCTTCGGACGGCGCGTCCAGCCCAGGCGCTGCATGCCTTCGGCGATCGCGCCCGAGCTGACCAGCACGACCTCCTTGCCCGGCATGCCGTCGGCGCCTTGGCGCAAAGCCGCGATCTGCTGCGCCCAGCGCGCGATCGCGATATCGTCCAACCCCCGGCCATCGTTGGTCACGAGGCTGGAACCCACTTTCACCACGATTCGCTTGGCATCAGCGATGACAGAACGCATGGCGCTTGCTTCTCCTGCGATCGATGTCGCTTCGGAATATTGGAATTAACGGGATTCGGCGCCGGACGCGCCATCGTCGCCTTCCGGCGAGGCCACTGACGCCGCTGCATTTTGCGACGCATTCAGCGCGTCGCGAAAGCGCGGGTCTTGCGCCGCGTCTTCGAGGGCTTCGTCGATGGCGCCGCGCTTGGCGTACAGGTCATCCTGAATCGCGTAGCAAAGATTTTCGCATCCTTCGCCGGTCAGCGCGGAGATCTCGAAGACCGGACCGTCCCACGCAAACCGCTTCAGGAAATCCGCGATACGCGCTTCGCGTTCGTCCGGCGACAACATGTCGACCTTGTTGAGCACGAGCCAACGTTCCTTCTCGAACAGCGCCTCGTCGTACTTCTTGAGCTCGTCGACGATCGCGCGCGCGTCGGCCACCGGATCGGCGTTCTCGTCGAACGGCGCCACGTCCACAATGTGCAGCAGCAACCCGGTGCGCTGCAAATGCCGCAGGAAACGGTGCCCCAGGCCGGCGCCTTCGGCGGCGCCTTCGATCAGGCCGGGAATGTCGGCAATGACAAAGCTCTTGCCCGCCGCCGTGCGCACAACACCGAGATTCGGATGGAGCGTAGTAAACGGATAATCGGCCACTTTCGGGCGCGCGTTCGACACCGAAGCAATGAACGTGGACTTGCCCGCGTTGGGCATGCCGAGCAGGCCCACGTCGGCCAGCACCTTGAGTTCGAGCTGAAGCATGCGCCGCTCGCCCGGCTTGCCGTCGGTCTTCTGGCGCGGCGCGCGGTTCGTGCTCGATTTGAAGTGGAGGTTGCCGAGGCCGCCGTCGCCGCCCTTGGCAAGCGTTACGACCTGGCCATGTTCGGTCAGGTCGGCGATTGTCTCGCCGGTCTCCATGTCCATGATGATGGTGCCGACGGGCATGCGCAGCGTGATGTCTTCGCCGCCCTTGCCATAGCAATCCGCGCCGCGGCCGCTCTCCCCGTTACGCGCCAGATGCTTCTTGGCGTAGCGGAAATCGATCAGCGTGTTGATATTGCGGTCGGCGATGGCATACACACTGCCGCCACGGCCGCCGTCGCCGCCGTCGGGGCCGCCGAACGGCACGAACTTTTCACGGCGCATTGACGCCGAGCCGTTGCCGCCATTGCCGGCGATAACTTCAATACGCGCTTCGTCAATGAATTTCATGAATCCGTCCTGTCCATCCGATCGTCACACGACGATCCTACACTGTGCGGCGCCCGTCCGCGCGCGCCTGCATGGGCACGCAAAATCCGGTCGGGCAAACAAAAAAGGCCCCGCATAAGTGCGAGGCCTTTTGGTGGCAAAAGGCGGGTCTTACGCTGCCGGCACCACGTTGACGAATTGCTTCTTCGCTGCGCCCTTGACGGCGAACTGCACGTGACCGTCAGTCAGTGCATACAGCGTGTGGTCCTTGCCGATACCGACGTTTTCGCCGGCATGCATGCGCGTACCACGTTGGCGGACGATGATGCCGCCGGCGAGAATCGCCTGGCCGCCATACACCTTCACGCCGAGTCGTTTCGACTCGGAATCGCGGCCGTTACGGGAAGAGCCGCCTGCTTTTTTGTGTGCCATGGTTTACTCCTTACCTTGCGCGCGATTAGCCGACGATGCTGTCGATGCGCAGCTCGGTGTAGTTTTGGCGATGGCCTTGACGCTTCTGGTAGTGCTTGCGACGGCGCATCTTGAAAATCTTCACCTTGGGGTGACGACCCTGGGCGACAACGGTAGCCTTGACGGAAGCCCCACTGACCAACGGTGCACCGAACTTGATCGATTCACCCTCGCCAACGGCGAGTACTTGGTCGATGGTGATTTCAGCGCCAATGTCAGCCGGTATCTGTTCTACTTTAAGTTTTTCGCCAGCAGCAACCTTATATTGCTTGCCGCCGGTTTTTATGACCGCGTACATGGTTGAACCTCACTCATAAACATTAGAATTTCCGCAGCGTCTTGCCTGCCGGACCAACCCGCGCCACCTGTTTGCCGATCATGCGCAATACGGCAAGCCACCGCGAAACCACCGCGTGAAGCCTGGCCAATGCCGAGCCATTAACAATGCATTAACGAGCATTAAATCTGGCAAACCGGGCCTTCGGCGAGAACAAAGCTGGCCTTCGGCGCAAGTACGCGCACGAAAACCGGGGATTATACAGACTTTCCCCTTTTGCGTCAAAGACTTCCATCAAACGCAAGTTCGTGACCGCGAATTCGCCGCGCAAGCCGCGCCCACTATATAATTTGGGCGTTTTTTTGCTCACCCGAGTCTCGTCTTGACTGCTTCGACCTCTTCCCAGAACTTGCTGGCTGCGATCGCCGACGACATGCGTCAGGTCGACCAGCTCATCCGCGACCGGTTGGCCTCCGAGGTGGTGTTGATCAACCAGATCTCGGAGTACATCATCGGTGCCGGCGGCAAACGGCTTCGTCCCGCCCTGCTGCTGCTCGTGGCGGGCGCGCTCGGCGTCAAATCGGCGGCCCGACATGAATTGGCCGCCGTGGTGGAGTTCATCCACACCTCGACGCTGCTGCACGACGACGTGGTCGATGAATCCGACCTGCGCCGCGGCAAGAAGACCGCCAACGCGTTGTTCGGCAACGCGGCCTCCGTGCTCGTCGGCGATTTCCTGTACTCACGCTCGTTCCAGATGATGGTCAGCGTAGACAATATGCGCGTGATGCAGATCCTGGCCCGTGCGACGAACGTGATCGCCGAAGGTGAGGTGCTGCAGTTGCTCAACATGCACGATCCCGATGTGGACGAAGCGCGCTATCTGCAGGTCATTCAATACAAGACAGCCACGCTGTTCGAAGCGGCGACGCAACTCGCCGCAGTGCTGGCCGGCGCGGATGCCGCCACCGAAGCGGCCGTCACGGAATATGGCGGACGGCTGGGGACTGCCTTCCAGTTGATGGACGACTGGCTCGATTACGCCGGCGACAGCGCCGCCATGGGCAAGAATGCGGGCGACGACTTGCGCGAAGGCAAGCCGACGTTGCCGCTGATTCATGTCCTGCGTCACGGCACACCGGTGGAACAGCAACTCGTGCGCGAAGCGATCGAGAATGGCGGCACCGAAAAATTCGAGCCGATCCTCGCCGCGATCACGCGCACAGGGGCACTCGACTACACGTTGGCACGCGCCGAAGCCGAGGCCAATGCGGCCGCGAAAATAATTTCGACGTTGCCTAGTTCCACTTACAAAGAAAGCCTGCTACAATTGTGTTCTTACTCGATAACGCGGCGCACTTGAAGCACTGAGTGACGGCAGCAACGATCGAAGCGGGGTGTAGCTTAGCCTGGTAGAGCGCTACGTTCGGGACGTAGAGGCCGGAGGTTCGAATCCTCTCACCCCGACCAAGACATATGCCTTGTCCATCAAGGCCGAAAACGCCCAGTCCGCTGGGCGTTTTTCATTTCCGGCCCATTTTCAGCGCATTTCCGGCGGGCCCCTGTGCCACATCTGTACCGCGACCAACCCTATTCGTGCCCATTACCCGCAAAATAAAAACGCGATGCCGGACGGGTTTAAATTTTTCGGAAACCTAAGCATAACCAACACCGAGCACCGCGGCCGTTGGGCCGTCGGGACCCGGCATAGGCCCTCTCAGCCCAGCTTTTCCTTCAGGAAAGCCACGACGTAGGGGGTAGCGGCTGCGGCAACAGTCGACGCAGTCGACGGGTCAATGCCCATTTTCGCTGCAAGCGACTCAGCCACACGGCCGGTCAGGATACCCTCCCCGCCCTCCACCACCGACTTGAAAAAGCCATCGCCCCTGACCAAGCCCGCTGCGAATGCCGCAAAAAAGCTCTTGCCCGGATGTTCGCCCATCAGGCCGGCATTCTGTTCTTCAACGTGGTCATGCGCTGTCTCTGCCACCTGGCTCAGCATTTGCTGTGCATCATCCGCACCGATGCCCTGAGCCGTCAGTGCCTGGGCAGCCTGGCTCCCATGCTCGGAAGCAAGAAATTCAGAAACGAGTTGCTGGACATCCATGGAACGCTCTCCTGCGGAAGTGACGGTTCAGAGACCCGAACCGGGGTTGGGGCGGCAGACCTGCAGACGCCGCTTGTGCGATGCTACCAGCAATAACGCGTCTGCTATAGTGGCGACTCATCGACACCCCTGCGCTTTCGCGCCCCAATCGCTTGGAATCCCTGCCCTTATGGGCGCAACTTTGCGCCATCGCCCTGTTGATCTTCTGTTCCGGATTCTTCTCGATCTCCGAGACCAGCATGATGGCGCTCAACCGCCATCGCCTGAAGCATCTCGTGCGCATGAACGTACGCGGCGCGCGCACCACGCAGGGACTGCTGCAACGCACTGAAGAACTGCTGTCGACGATCCTCGTCGGCAACAACGTCATCAATACCGTCGTGCCGGTGTTGACCACGTCGATTGCGCTGCGCTATTTCGGCAACGACGCGCTGACCCTGTCCATCGCCACGGCCATCATCGCGCTGCTCATCATCGTGTTTGCCGAGATCGGCCCGAAAATCGTCGGCGCGAGATTCCCCGAACGCATCGCCCTGCCGGCGGCGTTCATCCTTCGTCCGTTGCTGCGCGTGTCCACGCCGATCGTCTGGGTGCTCAACACGCTCGTGCGCGGCTTGCTGCGAATCTTGCGCATCGACACCCGCGAGGGCGCCGCCGAACCCCGCATGACTACCGAGGAGCTGCGCACCATCGTGCTCGAGGCCGGCAACTACATGCCGACGAAACCGCGCAGCGTGCTGCTCAACCTGCTCGACCTGGAGAACATCGCCGTCGACGACGTCATGGTGCCGCGCTCGCGCATCGAAGCGCTCGATATCTCGGCGCCGCTCGAATCGATCCTGCAGCAACTCGAGACCTGCTATCACAACAAGCTCCCGGTCTATGATGGCGACATTGACCGCATCGTCGGCATCCTGCCCGTGCGCCGTACCCTCTCGGCCCTGCGCCACCCCGACGAGTTGACCGTCGACACCTTGCGCGCGCTGCTGGTCGACCCCTACTTCATTCCGAGCGATACGCCGGCGCTGCGCCAGTTGCAGTACTTTCAGGAAAATCACCGGCGCGTGGGACTGGTCGTCAACGAATACGGCGAAGTGGAAGGACTCCTGACGACCGAGGACATCATCGAAGAATTGATCGGCGAGTTCACCACGAGCGTGCCCGGCGCCGGCGGCAGCCGCTCGGGCTGGACCGCCGAGGGCGACTGCCTGGTGAGCGGTGCAGTGACGCTGCGCGACCTCAATCGCCGCCTGGGCCTGCATCTGTCGACCGACGGCCCCAAGACGCTCAACGGACTTGTCCTCGAAACCTTGCGCGAAATTCCGGAAGCCTCCGTCAGCCTGGAAATCGACGGCTGCCGCATGGAGGTCGTGCAGATCGACAATCAGGCGATCAAGACCGTGCGCCTGTTTCGCCCGGTTTCGCCGAAATCCGCCAACGCGCACCGCTGACGAAATTTAGGCCGTGTCCGATTGCCGGCTTGCCGCCGCGACGCGACACTGGACGCCTCACTGCATCGCGAGCCGTCCATGTCCGCCCATCCCTTCCCAAACCGCTCCACCCGCATGCCCGTTCGCGAATCGGCGTCCGCCCCGGCGCGTGCCGCACCCGTCGTGGGGCAATTCGAGGCGGACGCAGGCGTGCACGACACGCCTTCGATCGGCGCCCTGCTCGACCGCATCCTGCATGACGCGCTGACCGCCGGCGCATCCGACATCCACCTCGAGCCCTTTGAACACCGGTTCCGCGTCCGTCTGCGCATCGACGGGCAGCTCCGCGAACGTGCCGACGTGCCTGCCGCATTGCGCGACATGCTGCCTACGCGCCTCAAGGTGCTCGCAAATCTCGACATTGCGGAAAGGCGGCTGCCGCAGGACGGCCAGATGCTCTGGCGACAGGGCGATCAGGCGGTGGAATGCCGGGTCAGCTCGCTGCCCACGCTGCACGGCGAGAAGCTGGTCATCCGGCTGCTCGACGCGGCAAAGGTGCCGCTCGACCTGTCCGCGCTCGGCTACCTGCCGACGCAGCGCACCGCGCTTGCCAATGCCATCGCGCACCCCTATGGCCTGGTGCTTGTCACCGGACCGACCGGCAGCGGCAAATCCGTGTCCCTCTATAGCTGCTTGCGGTGCCTGAACACCGTGTCGCGCAATATCGCGACCGTCGAGGACCCAGTCGAGATCCGCTTGCCGGGCGTCAATCAGGTCAACGTCAACGCGCGCACCGGACTCACGTTCGCCGTGGCACTGCGCGCCTTCCTTCGGCAGGACCCCGATGTATTGATGATCGGCGAGATCCGCGACGGCGAGACCGCCGCGATTGCCGTACAGGCCGCGCAGACCGGGCATCTCGTGTTGGCGACCGTGCACGCCAACGATGCCCCGTCGACGATCGCCCGCTTGTTCGATCTCGGCGTCGCTCCCTTCAATCTTGGCGCATGCCTGCGGCTTGTCAGCGCGCAACGCCTCGTGCGGCGCCGCTGCCCGGCGCGATGCGTGCCGGGAGAAGCCGTCACGCCATGCGGGTACTGCGACGGCAGCGGCGCAAGCGGGCGCACCGGCATTTATCAGGTCATGCCGGTCAGCGAAGCCGTGGCGCGCCTGATCGCAGCGGCGAGGCCGACCCAGGACATTGCGGCACAGGCGGCGGCCGACGGTGTGTTGACCTTGCGCGAAGCCGGGCTGGCGCGCAGCGCGCGCGGCGAAGTGTGGCGCGACGATGTCCTGGCCGCCACCCTGTCATGACACCGCGCAATACCATGGCACCCAAAGTGACCGAAACATCGTGGCGCTGGCACGGGCACGATGCCGCAGGCGCACTCACCACGGGCATCGTCAGTGCACCGGGCGAGGCAGCGGCGCGTCTGCTGCTGCGCGAGCGGCACGTTCAGGTCGACCGCATCGCACCCTCGCGTTCGCGGCGCCCGGCGCCCGTGAGCTCGCACGACATCACTGCATTCACCCGACAATTGGCCACATTGCTCGATGCCGGCGTACCGCTTGTGGCCGCCCTTGACGTCCTCTCGCATGCGAGCGACGGTGGCGGCATGGCGACGCTCGCGCGCGGCCTCGCTGCTGACGTTCGTGCGGGACATGCGTTTGCCGCCGCGATTTCCCGGCAGGCAAACGCACCGGGTGCATCGGCCCACCTGTCGGGCATCGACGGCGTGTATTGCCGCCTCGTTGACGCCGGCGAACTGAGCGGCACCCTCGCGTTGCAACTGGCCCGGTTGGCCGAGCACCGCGAACGCGCGCGCAAGTTGCGCGACACACTGCGCGCCGCGCTTGCGTACCCGTGCGCGGTGACCGGCGTTGCGCTTCTCGTGATCGCGGCGCTTCTCGCGTGGGTCGTGCCCGAGTTCGAGCGCCTGTTTGCCGGCATGGGCGCGCCACTGCCAGTTGTTACCAGGGCGGTCATCAGCGCCTCGCGTACGGCGCTTGCCGCCGGCCCGGGCGCGCTGGCCGCGAGCGCCGGGATTGGGGCACTGCTCGCCGCCTGGGTACGCCGCACTACCGCCGCGCGCAGGGCGGCGGACCGGGCAATGCTGCGCCTGCCTTTCGCCGGGCGCGTGATACGCCAGGCGGCCGCCGTTCGGTGGGCACGCACGCTCGGCACACTTGCCCACGCAGGCATACCGCTCACCGACGCCATGGACGCGGCCGCGGCGGTCTGCGGCAATCTTGCGATGCGCCAGGCCGCCCTCGGCGTGCACCTTGCCGTCACGCAAGGTGCGACGCTGGGCGCCGCGCTGCGCGCGGACGCCACATTTCCGGGACTCGTGGCCCAGATGGCGGCAGTCGGGGAGGAATCGGGTACACTCGGGCGCATGCTCAACAAGGCCGCCGATTTGCTCGATGAGGACGTGACGCAACGGCTGACCGCCCTTTCGGGGATTCTCGAACCGATGATGATCACATTCCTCGGCCTCGTCGTCGGTGGCATCGTGATGGCCATGTACTTGCCGATGTTCCAGCTCGGCCACGCTGCATCATGAGTCTCGATTCGATCGCAACCTCCGGCGGGTTCGCCGCACCGCTGCTCATCGACGTGCTGGCCCGCCTGGCGCCCGCAGTGCGTATCGGCCTGTTCGCGGCCCTTGGCCTCTTCGCGGGCATCGTCGTCAACGCCATCGTGCGGCGCGTGCCGGTGATCATCGAACGCGCATGGCAAGCCGAGCTTGCCGCCGCACAAGACGGCTATCTGCCGCTGGAGCCGGACGCCGCCCCCCATGCCGGCACGCCGGCCAAGCCCGCATCACTCGCGAGCACCCCGCCACTCCCTGCGCCGAGCTGCCTGCCGGCGCCGCCTGGACGAACGCGCCGGCTTTCCGTGCTGTTTGCGGCGATCACCCTTGGCGCACTGGTCGCGTGGCGTTTTGGTCCGACGTGGCAAAGCCTCGGCGCGCTCGGACTGGCCTACACGCTCGTCGCACTCGCGTTGATCGACGCGGATACCCAACTGCTGCCCGACATGCTGACGCTGCCGTTGCTGTGGGCTGGCCTGCTCTTCAATCTCGGGCACTGGTTCGCCGCGTTGCCCGCCGCAGTGATCGGCGCGATGGCCGGCTATCTCAGCCTTTGGCTGCTTTACTGGATGCATCGCCTGTGGCGGGGGCAGGAAGGCATGGGATTCGGCGACTTCAAGCTCGCCGCCGCGCTCGGTGCGTGGTTCGGATGGACAGCCCTGCTGCAGATCTTTACGATCGCGTCGCTTCTGGCCCTGGTGGTGGCCGGCACGGCGTGGGCGAGCGGTCGCCTGCCGCGTAATCAGGCGTTTGCCTTCGGCCCGTTCCTCGCGGCGGCCGGGCTCGTTACGCTGCTGTGCGGCAACGGCTTCATATTCTGGTTGGGGAGCGCATCATGACTTACGCCATCGGCCTGACCGGCGGCATCGGCAGCGGCAAGACGACCGTAGCCAACTTGTTCGCCGCGCACGGCGTGCCGATCATCGACACGGACGCCATTGCCCATGGCATTACCGCGCCGGGCGGCGCGGCCATGGCGCCGATTCGCGCGGCCTTCGGGGCCGAGTTCGTCGCGCCGGACGGCGCGCTCGATCGCGCCCGCATGCGCGAACTGGTGTTCCACGACGCCGAGGCGAAGGGACGTCTCGAAGCCATCACGCATCCGTTGATCCGCACCGAATGCGACCGCGCCGCAGCCGCTGCGCGTGGGCCCTATCTGATGTACGTCGTGCCACTGCTTGTGGAGTCCGGCCAATGGCGCGCGCGCGTGCAACGCATTCTCGTCGTCGACTGCGCAGAAGAAACGCAGATCGCGCGCGTCATGGCACGCAATCAATTCACACGTGAACAGGTCCTCGCCATCATGGCGCATCAGGCCGGGCGCAGCGAACGGCAAGCCGTCGCCGACGACCTCATCGACAACAACATCGACGCGACGCCGCTCGTCACGCAGGTCGATCAGTTGCACGTGCGCTATCTGCAACTGGCCGGCGAGGCCTTGCCATCGCCCGAAGGACCGGAAAATGACCGGCGACATTCCCCCTGAATTCGGCAAAGCTTCGAAAATCACGGGAAATCACGGTGAAATCACAGCATGATGCGAGCCATCGCGCATTGCCACGCGCCGGATTTGCGCATTAGAATGTCGCCAATACGCAGCTACTGCGTCAACTCCCTGGGCCGACGCGCTTGATCCTGTACGAATATCCGCTCAACGAACGCATTCGCACCCTGCTGCGGCTGGAGGAGCTGTTCGGGCGCTTTGCCTTCTTCGTCGGCCAGGACCAGCCGCTCGATCACCATGCGGCGCTCATTACGCTATTCGAGATCGCTGACATCGCGGGCCGCTCGGATCTGAAGGCCGATCTGATCAAGGAACTCGATCGGCAGCGCCAGACGCTCCAGACCTATCGCGGCAATCCCGATATTGCGACGGATGCTCTCGAAGCATTCATCGACGAAGTCGAACGTGCGCTGTCCGCGTTGAACCAGATTCCCGGCAAACCCGGCCAACATCTTAACGAAAACGAATGGCTGTCGAGCATTCGCAGCCGTTCGGTAATTCCGGGCGGCACCTGCCGCTTCGATCTGCCGTCGTACTATGCGTGGCGTCATAACGTCGCCGAGCAGCGCCGTCAGGACATCGACAAGTGGGTCGCACCGCTGGTGCCGCTGCGCGATGCCATCACGATCGTGCTTGGCCTGGCTCGCGAGGCCGGTCATGCGAGCAAGGCGATGGCGCAGCAAGGCAGCTATCAGCAGATGCTCACCGGGCGCGTCTATCAACTCATGCAAGTGCGCGTCGCCACCGATCTGCGCGTGATTCCCGAAGCCAGCGCCAATAAGTACATGCTGTGGGTGCGCTTCACCACGCAGGACGGCGACCTGAAGCCCCGGCCCGTCGATAGCGATGTGCCGTTTTTGCTGACCCTCTGTAATCTGTAAGTATCATGACGACCGTCGTCAATTGTCCGACCTGCGGCAAGAAAGTCGTGTGGGGCCCCCAAGCGCGTTTCCGTCCCTTCTGCTCCGAGCGTTGCAAGCAGATCGACATGGGCGCCTGGGCCGCCGAGAAGTACACGATCCCGTCAGAGGCGCCCGAAGATCCGTCGAGTTCGGCCCCGCTCGATCCCACCGAACGGTAAGCGCCCAGCGCTCCGGAAACAAAAAGGCCGGCGATCCGCTCGCCGGCCTCGCGGGGCTGCATCATTGCTGCTGCCCCCGCCCCCCGCCCTTGCCAACCGCTTACCGCGCCAATTCCTCTTCCAACCACTTGAGCGGCGGCAACGCGGCGGGCAACAGCGGCGCAACATCGACCGGCGGGCGCCGCCACGCCAACGCCTGTCCTTCGCGCCCGTGCGGCTCGCCCTTCCAGACCGTCACCTTGCAGAAATGCAGGCGCACATACGCGTGCGGATAGTCGTGTTCGAGCACATGCCATCGCTCGCAGCGCTCGACCGTTACGCCCAGTTCCTCGTGCAACTCGCGCGCCAACGCCGCCTCGACCGTTTCTCCGGCCTCCAGCTTGCCGCCCGGAAATTCCCAGTACCCGGCGTACGGCTTGCCGGCAGGACGCTGGCCAAGCAGCACTGCGCCATCAGGCTGGACCATCACGCCCACGGCAACTTCGGTAACGGGGCGCCCGTCGGGCGCGGCATCGGCAACTGCGGTCATTGTCGTATCGGTTTCAGGCAAAAAAACGGTGAATCAATGCGCTGCGCCGCGATGCTTGCCGGCCCAGTCGCGCGCGAACTGGAACGCCACGCGGCCCGAGCGCGAACCTCGCTCGAGCGCCCAGATCAGCGCTTCGTGGCGCGCGGCCTCGAACTCGCCCTCCGGCACGCCGAAATGCCCCAGCCAATGGGCGACGATCGTCAGGTAGTCGTCCTGCTTGAACGGATAGAAGCTGACCCACAAGCCGAAACGTTCGGATAGCGAAATCTTTTCCTCGACGACTTCGCCCGGATGAATTTCGCCGTCGTCGGTATGACGGTAAGTTTCGTTGTCGCGCATGTACTCCGGGAGCAAATGGCGGCGGTTCGACGTCGCATAAATGAGCACATTGTCCGATTGCGCGGCGATGGAACCGTCAAGCGCGACCTTGAGCGCCTTGTAGCCCGACTCGCCTTCCTCGAACGACAGGTCGTCGCAGAACACCACGAATCGCTCGGGGCGTGCCGACACAAGCTCCACGATGTCGCCCAGGTCCGCCAGATCGTCCTTGTCGACTTCGATCAGGCGCAGACCCTGTCCGGCGTAGGCATTCAGGCAAGCCTTGATCAGCGACGACTTGCCCGTGCCGCGTGCGCCCGTGAGCAACACGTTGTTGGCGGGCTCGCCCTGTACGAACTGGCGCGTGTTCTGCTCGATCGCCGCCTTCTGGCGCTCGATGTTCTTCAGATCGTCCAGACGAATCGTCGACACGTGCGCGACCGGATGCAGGAAACCGCGGCCCTGCTTCTTGCGCCAGCGGAACGCCAGCGCGGCGCGCCAGTCGATCGCGGGCGCGGCCGGCGGCAGCATCGCTTCGAGACGGGCCAGCACGCCTTCGGCGCGCGTCAGAAATTGTTCAAGCTTATCCATGATGCGACAGTCCCCACGCGCCACTGGCGGGCGCTTCCGGTTAGATGATCAAGAACGGTAATCGGCGTTGATGCTGACGTAGTCGTGCGACAGATCGCAGGTCCAGACCGTTGCCTGCGCGTCGCCACGGCCCAGCACCACGCGCACGCCGATCTCGGCCTGCTTCATGACGCGCTGGCCGTCTTCCTCGCGGTAATCGGGATTGCGGCCGCCGGCGCGTGCGACCCACACATCGTCGAGATACAGATCGATCTTGCTGACGTCGAGATCCGTCACGCCCGCGTAGCCGATCGCGGCCAGAATCCGGCCGAGGTTGGGGTCCGACGCAAAGAAGGCCGTCTTCACGAGCGGCGAATGGCCGATGGCGTAAGCGATCTGACGGCATTCGGCGATATCGCGCCCGCCCTCGACCGTCACGGTGATGAACTTGGTGGCGCCCTCGCCGTCACGCACGATCAACTGCGCCAGTTCCTGCGACAGCGACAGCAACGCATCGCGCAACGCGCCATAGGCCGGCGTATCTGTGCTTGCGATTTCCGGCAGGTCGGTCTGGCCCGTGGCGGCGACGATGAACGAGTCGTTCGTCGACGTATCGCCGTCGATCGTGATCGCGTTGAACGAACGATCGGCCACGAACTTCACGAGTTCATCGAGCACCGGCTGCGCCACGCGGGCGTTGGTGCCGACAAAGCCCAGCATTGTCGCCATGTTCGGACGAATCATGCCGGCGCCCTTGCTGACGCCGGTCATCGTGATCGTCTTGCCGTCGATCGTGACCTGGCGCGACGCGGCCTTCGGCAGCGTGTCGGTCGTCATGATCGATTGCGCGGCTTCGAACCAGTGCGCCGCCTTGAGATTGCCGATGGCCTGGGGCAAACCGGCCACGAGCCGGTCGACCGGCAGCGGCTCGAGAATCACCCCGGTCGAGAACGGCAGGATCTGGTTCGGCGCGACGTCGAGCAGCTTGGCGAGCGCGTCGCATGTTTGGCGCGTGGCCAGCATGCCCGGCTCGCCCGTGCCGGCGTTGGCATTGCCGGTGTTGACGACCAGCGCGCGAATGCCGGCGGCGGCGGCGAGGTGCGCCTTGCAGACCGTGACCGGCGCGGCGCAGAAACGGTTCGTCGTAAACACCCCCGACACCGTACTACCGGGCGCGAAGCGCATCACGAGCACATCCTTGCGGTTCGGTTTACGGATATGCGCTTCGGCCCAGCCCAGTTCGACGCCGGGAACGGCATGCAGTTGAGCAGGATCGATCGAGGGGAAATTGACGGCCATAGGGGTTCGCCCGCGAGAAGGAGTTCAGAAAAAAGGGGCTGTGACGAACGACAGGCATCGGCCTGACCGGCATTGGCGGGCCCTGTGGCGATGGCGGGGCGGCGGGAGCCGTCGCGCCGCAGCCGGCGTCGGGGCAGCCTGGCGGCAGTGCGTCAGCGATTCGGCGTCAAAGCGAAATCGGCACTCAAAACAACGCGGCGCCGATCTTCGGCGCCGCATACTTCACATCTTAAGCCAGCTTGCCGTGGCAGTGCTTGTATTTCTTGCCGCTGCCACACGGACACGGATCGTTGCGGCCAACCTTCGGCTGCAGAACCCGGTCGTCTTCCGGCGCCGTCGTCGGTGCGGCAAATGCCGCCGCCGCTACGCCGCGCGACGAGGCTTGCGCCTCTTCTTCGGCGCCGACCGTTTCCAGTTCCGCGTGCTGGAATTCGACGTTCGACAGATGGCTTACGCTCTCTTCATATTGCTCGGAAGCCTGCTCGAGTTCTTCCGGCGACTGGATGCGCACGTTCATGATGACGCGCGAGACTTCCAGCTTGATGGTCTCGAGCAACTGGGCGAACAGTTCAAAGGCTTCGCGCTTGTATTCCTGCTTCGGATTCTTCTGCGCATAGCCGCGCAGATGGATCCCTTGACGCAGATGATCGAGCGCCGCCAGATGTTCGCGCCAGTGCGTGTCCACGCTTTGCAGCATGACGGAACGCTCGAAACCCGAGAACGACTCGCGGCCGACCAGGTCGACCTTTGCCTGGTACGACACCAGCGCGGCGTCCTGCACCTGCTTGAGGATGTCCTCGTCGTCGAGATCTTCCGCAACATCGAGCTGGGCGGCGAGCGCCAGATCGAGCTGCCATTCCTCGCGCAGCTTGGTCTCGAGCGCCGGCAGGTCCCACTGTTCCTCGACGCTGCCCGCGGGCACGTCCGCACGCACGACATCGTCGAACACGCTTTGGCGCATGCCGGCGATCGTGTCCGACACATCGGTGGCTTCGAGCAGTTCGTTGCGCTGCTGGTAGATCACCTTGCGCTGGTCGTTCGACACATCGTCGTATTCGAGCAGTTGCTTGCGCACGTCAAAGTTGCGCGCTTCGACCTTGCGCTGCGCCGATTCGATCGAACGCGACACGATGCCGGCCTCGATCGCCTCGCCTTCCGGCATCTTCAGGCGATCCATGATGGCGCGCACGCGGTCGCCCGCAAAAATGCGCAGCAGCGGATCTTCCAGCGACAGGTAGAAGCGCGACGAACCCGGGTCGCCCTGACGGCCCGAACGGCCGCGCAGCTGATTGTCGATACGGCGCGATTCGTGACGTTCGGTGCCGACGATATGCAGCCCCCCGGCGGCTTTGACCTGCTCGTGAAGACCTTGCCATTCGTCGTTCAGCTGTTGCACGCGGCGCGCCTTCTCGGCGTCGTCGAGGGCGGCATCGGCCTCGACCAGCGCCGCCTGCTTCTCGACGTTGCCGCCGAGCACGATGTCGGTGCCACGGCCAGCCATGTTGGTCGCGATCGTGATCACACCCGGACGGCCCGCCTGCGCCACGATCTCGGCTTCGCGCGCATGTTGCTTGGCATTGAGCACCTGATGCGGAAGCTTTTCGTGCGTGAGCAGTTGCGAAAGGTACTCGGACGTTTCGATCGAGGTCGTGCCTACCAGCACCGGCTGGCTGCGATCGACGCAATCGCGGATGTCCTTGATGACGGCGTCGTACTTCTCTTTCGCCGTCTTGTAGATCTGATCCTGACGATCCAGCCGCTGATTCGGGCGGTTGGTCGGGATGACGACCGTCTCGAGACGATAGATCTCGTTGAATTCGTACGCTTCCGTGTCAGCCGTGCCGGTCATGCCGGACAACTTGGCGTACATGCGGAAGTAGTTCTGGAAGGTGATCGAGGCAAGCGTCTGGTTTTCGTGCTGGATGCTCACGCGCTCCTTCGCTTCGACGGCCTGGTGCAGCCCCTCGGACCAGCGGCGGCCGGCCATCAGGCGGCCGGTAAACTCGTCGACGATCACGATCTCGTCGTTCTGCACGACGTAATGCTGATCGCGATGGAACAGCGTATGCGCGCGCAGGGCGGCATACACATGGTGCATCAACGTGATGTTCTGCGGCGAGTACAGGCTGTCGCCCTCGGCGATCATGCCCCAATCGGTCAGCACCTGCTCGGCCTTCTCGTGACCGCGTTCGGTCAGGAACACCTGACGCGCCTTCTCGTCGAGCGTGTAGTCGCCCGGCTTCTCGACACCGGTGCCGTCGGCCTTCTCTTCGCCGATCTGGCGTTCGAGCAATGCCGGCAGGGCGTTCATCTTGACGTACAGCTCGGTGTGGTCTTCGGCCTGCCCCGAGATGATCAGCGGTGTGCGCGCTTCGTCGATCAGGATCGAGTCCACTTCGTCGACGATGGCGTAGTTCAGGCTTCGCTGCACGCGCTGCGAGGTCTCATAGACCATGTTGTCGCGCAGGTAATCGAAACCGAACTCGTTGTTGGTGCCGTAGGTGATGTCGGCGGCGTATGCTTCCTGCTTCTGTTCGTGCGGCATCTGCGACAGATTGATGCCGACCGACATGCCGAGGAAGTTGTACAGGCGCGCCATCCATTCCGCATCGCGCTGCGCCAGGTAATCGTTGACGGTAATGACGTGCACGCCGTTGCCGGCGAGCGCGTTCAGGTAGGCCGGCAGCGTGGCGACGAGCGTCTTGCCCTCGCCGGTACGCATTTCTGCGATCTTGCCGTAGTGCAGCACCATGCCGCCGATCAGCTGAACGTCGAAGTGACGCATTTTCAGCACGCGCTTGCCGGCTTCCCGGCAGACGGCGAACGCTTCGACCAGCAACGAGTCGACACTCGCACCTTGCGCGATGCGCTGCTTGAATTCCTCGGTCTTGCCGCGCAGTTCGTCGTCGGAAAGGGCGGCGATCTGCGGCTCGAGCGCGTTGATGGACGCGACGGTTTTCTGGTACTGCTTGATGAGCCGCTGGTTGCGGCTGCCAAATACTTTTTTGAGAAGACCGGGAATCATCGGATCACTGGTTAGGGCGGCAAATGTTGTCCGCGGGCGCCGGCCCGGCGGCGCAGGCAAAAAGCCTGACGCCGCCCGGACGCGAAACCCGCGTACCCGTTCGAATGCCTTGCGGCGAACCGGTGTTTGGCAGGGACGCCGCGCGCAGGTTCGGCACGTATTCTAAAAAAGGGATTCTAGCATGGTGCGGCGCAGTGGCCCGGGCACCTTGACCGGTACAATAGCGTCTGACCATGGCCCAGATATGAAATTCCTGAAATCGCCCCGCAAGGCGCGTCCGCGTGTGGCCCGCCCGTTGACCGACCTGTTGTCCTCCGCCGACGGCGCGGGGTCTTTGCTCGTCGCCGCGGAACAACTGGGCCGGCTTGAAACGGACGTCCGCGCACTGTTGCCTGCGCCGCTGGCCGGCACGGTGCGGCTCGCGCCACCACGGGAGGGGGCGCTCGTCTTCCTCGTGACCAACAACGCCGTGGCCGCCCGCCTGCGCCAGCAGACGCCGTCGCTGATCGAAGGGCTTGCCAGGCGCGGCTGGCTCATCCGCAATATCCGGATTCGCGTCAGCATCGCCGCACCGGAACCGGCGAAGGCCCCCAAAGAGGCGCGCCTGTCGCGCCAGGGGCTCGTGAGTCTGCGCGACCTGCGCGACCAGCTCGAACCGTCGCCGTTGCGCGACGCCCTCGCGCGGCTCGTCGCCCGCCACTCGCACGGCGGCACACGCAAGGACTGACCCTGGGCGCCTGCCCGCCAAACAAAAACGCGCCGAATCCTGTCGGCGCGTTTTGCGTAAAAGACCCACCTGAATCGTGCTTCAGGCAAATGCCGTTTGCGGCTCGAACTGGAACCCGCGCGGCGCATCTTCTGCACGTTCGAAGGTCACCACTTCATAGGCTTGCTGCGCGAGCAATTCGCGCAGGAGGGCGTTGTTCAGCCCGTGACCCGACTTGTAGGCGGTGTACGACGCCAGCAGCGGGTGGCCGATGACATACAGGTCGCCAATCGCATCGAGCATCTTGTGCTTCACGAATTCGTCGTCGTAGCGCAAGCCGTCGTTGTTCAGGATGCGGTATTCGTCGAGGACGATCGCGTTGTCCATGCTGCCGCCGCGCGCCAGACCCAGCTCGCGCAGCATTTCCACTTCGTGGGCAAAACCGAACGTGCGCGCACGCGCGATTTCCTTCGCGTACGACGTCTCGGCAAAATCGACCTCGAGCGCCTGGCCGGTACGATCCACGGCCGGGTGACGGAAATCGATGGTGAACTTGAGCTTGAAACCGTTGTACGGCTCCATGCGCGCGAACTTGTCGCCTTCACGCACCTCGACCGGACGCGTGACACGGATGAACTTCTTCGCCGCGTTCTGCTCTTCGATACCGGCGGACTGGATCAGGAAGACGAACGTCGCGGCGCTGCCGTCCATGATCGGAATTTCCTCGGCCGTGACGTCGACATACAGGTTGTCGATGCCAAGCCCTGCGCATGCGGACATCAAATGCTCCACCGTCGACACGCGTGCACCGTCCTTCTGGAGAACGGACGCCATGCGCGTGTCGCCAACGCTCAGCGCCGACGCCGGAATGTCGACCGGCGTAGGCAGGTCGATACGGCAAAACACGATGCCGGTATCGGGCGGCGCGGGACGCAACGTCAGCTCGACCTTGCGACCGGAGTGCAAGCCGATGCCAACTGTCTTGGCGATGGATTTGAGAGTGCGCTGCTTCAGCATGCTATTTATGGAAACTATTAAGTGCCGATTTTCATAGAGTCAATTATAACAGATCGCTAGCCAGGTCGTGGTTTACCAATAGCAACGAATCGTTACCAATCATTTTGCCCCTTTGGGGTGCCTTTCGTCTTGCTAGTTTCCACAACCGAGCGTTTGAACGCACACCACGTTCACGACGAGAAGGCTGCCCGGCCACAACGACGGAGGCATGTCGTTGCGGCCGGGGCAGGCACCGGGATCGAGCGACATTGCGCACGTCAAACCATCACGCACGCGCTGCCGCCCGGCCTCCCGGGGAGCTGCATCGACTACCGCCCCGGCGCGCTTTCGCGTCGCCCGGACGTTTCCTTCCAAAGCGCGGACACTTCTGCCGCGCCCGCCTTGCGGCGGTCGCGAGATTTCGTGCATGCGCCCGACGGCATGCGGCCAGGTCAAAGGCGTGCGACGCTTACCCGTAACGTCGCTCACCGTCCTGTGCGCTTTCGCGCCGGCCTCATGCCGTCGCAGGGTGCGGCGAACCGGACACTGGCAACCCGGTCCGCGCGCGCCCTATCAGTCGGCTTGCTTGCGCAGGAATGCCGGAATGTCGTACGTGTCGACACCCTTTTCCTGCAGCGCAGCCACATGCGACGCCGCGGTTTCACGCGAGCTGCGCCACACGGCCGGCGTCTCGAGCGCGCCGTAATCCGTGCCGGACGTCTGCATCACCGGAACGTGACCCGCCGCGATCGGCAGGTTGTCCGTACCGGTCTTGAGCAGCGTCATCGGTGCAGCTTGCTTCTTCGACGCAGCGCGGCCGAGGCCCGTTGCAACCACCGTCACGCGCAGTGCATCGCCCATCTTGTCGTCATAGACGGTACCGAAAATCACGGTCGCGTCTTCAGCGGCATAGCTCTTGATGGTGTTCATCACTTCACGCGTTTCCGACAGGCGCAGCGAACGCGAGGCCGTGATGTTGACCAGCACGCCGCGCGCGCCCGACAGATCGACGCCTTCGAGCAGCGGGCTCGCCACGGCCTGTTCCGCCGCCAGACGGGCGCGATCGACACCGGCGACCGTCGCCGTGCCCATCATCGCCTTGCCCTGCTCGCCCATCACCGTCTTCACGTCTTCGAAGTCGACGTTGACGAGACCGTCCACGTTGATGATTTCCGCAATACCGGCCACGGCGTTATGCAGCACGTCGTCAGCGCACTGGAAGCATTTGTCCATCTCGGCATCGTCGCCCATGACTTCGAACAACTTGTCATTGAGCACGACGATCAGCGAGTCGACGTTGTCTTCCAGTTCCTGCGCGCCGTTCTCGGCCACACGCATGCGCTTGCCGCCTTCGAACTCGAAAGGCTTCGACACGACGCCGACGGTCAGGATGCCCATTTCCTTGGCGATTTGCGCGACGACGGGCGCAGCACCGGTACCGGTGCCACCGCCCATGCCTGCCGTGATGAACACCATGTGCGCGCCGCGCAGCGCATCGGCCACGCGCTCACGCGCCTCTTCGGCGGCCGAACGGCCCATCTCCGGACGCGCGCCCGCACCCAAGCCGGTCTTGCCGAGCTGGATCGTGATGCTCGCTTGCGAACGGCCAAGCGCTTGCGCGTCGGTGTTCATGGCGATGAATTCCACGCCCTGCACGCCGCGGTTGATCATGTGCTGAACGGCATTGCCGCCCGCGCCACCAACGCCCACCACCTTGATGATGGTGCCGTTGGTTTCCGTTTCCAACATTTCAAAGTTCATAACGCCTCCAGTGAAAAAAAGCGGATTCGACCTCCGGTATCAAACGGCGACTCGGGTATTGCGCCGCCTGACCGTCTGTCTTTTCCACACCCTCAAAAAAGCATTTAAAAATTGCTGAAAAACCAATCGCGCATCCGGGTCCACACCTGATTCGCCTGTCCCGACTGCACCGCCACCTTGCGCCCGCGCATGCGTTGCGAACGCCCTTCGAGCAGCAGCCCCATGGCCGTTGCATAGCGAGGGCTGCGCACGACATCGGCCAGGCCGCCGGCATACTCGGGCACGCCGATACGCACGGGCTTCAGGAAAATGTCCTCGCCCAGTTCGACCATGCCCGGCATCATTGCCGCGCCGCCCGTCAGCACGATGCCTGACGACAGCAATTCTTCGTACCCCGACTCGCGCACAACCTGTTGCACAAGCGAGAACAACTCTTCCACGCGCGGCTCGATAACGGCCGCCAGCGCCTGGCGCGACAACGTGCGCGGACCGCGCTCGCCGAGGCCCGGCACTTCGATCATTTCGTCCGGATCGGCCAGCGACTGCTTGGCGATGCCGTGCTGGATCTTGATGTCTTCCGCGTCCGGCGTCGGCGTGCGCACCGCCATCGCAATGTCGCTCGTGATCTGGTCGCCGGCGATCGGAATCACCGCCGTGTGACGGATCGCGCCTTCGCTGAAGATCGCGATGTCGGTCGTGCCGCCGCCGATGTCGATCAGCACCACACCCAATTCCTTTTCGTCTTCCGTCAGCACCGAGATGCTCGACGCGAGCGGCTGCAGGATCAGGTCGTTGACTTCCAGGCCGCAGCGGCGCACGCACTTGACGATGTTCTGTGCCGCCGACACAGCGCCCGTCACGATATGCACCTTCACTTCGAGACGGATGCCGCTCATGCCGATCGGCTCGCGAACGTCTTCCTGGCCGTCGATGATGAATTCCTGCGTCAGGATGTGCAGCACCTGCTGGTCCGTGGGAATGTTGATCGCCTTGGCGGTTTCGATCACGCGAGCCACATCCGCCTGCGTCACTTCCTTGTCCTTGATCGCCACCATCCCGCTCGAGTTGAAGCTGCGGATGTGGCTGCCGGCAATGCCGGTGAACACGTTCGTGATTTTGCAGTCGGCCATCAGCTCCGCTTCTTCGAGCGCGCGCTGGATCGACTGGACCGTGGCCTCGATGTTGACCACGACGCCCTTCTTGAGTCCGCGCGATTCGCTCTGGCCGAGGCCAATGACTTCGTAGCGGCCTTCAGGGCGCAGTTCGGCCACTACCGCCACGACTTTCGTCGTGCCGATATCGAGGGCGACCAACAGATCCTTGTAATCTTTACTCATAGCGTGTGTAAGTCCTGAAGTCTCACTGGCTTCGCTTCTGCAAACCCGGTTTTTGCGCATCCCGTTTCGCCGCCTGCGGCCGCTGCGGCTGCGGCTGCTGCACCCGGGTTTCCAACTTTTTCGATTCCGCTTCACTCAAAAACCGCATGCCGGCGGCACGCACCGCAAACCCGTTCGGATAGCGCAGATCGGCGTATTCGATCTGGCTGCCCCAACGCGCCGCCACTTGCGGATATGCCTGCACGAAACGCCGGCTGCGCGACACCAGCGTTTCGGCATTGCGTTCCCGGCCCAGCGCCAACTGCACGCCACCCGACAGACGCACGCCCCAGGCGTAGCGTGCCGACAGGCTGACCGCTTCCGGCTTCATGCCCAAGGGCGAGAACCATTTGACGAAGTCGTAGTAGCGCGCCGTCACGTCTCTCTCGCTGCCCGCCGGCCCGGCAAACTCCGGCAATTTCCCGTGCTCTTCCGCTTCGGCCAGATTGGCCGCAAACAGTTCGCCGTCCACGCTCACCAACCGCCCGTCAGCCCACGTCGCAAGCGGCTTGAATTCCTCGATCGTGATCGCCAGGCGATTCGGCCACACGCGCCGCACGCTCGCGTGACGCACCCAGGGCACGGCTTCGAACGCCGCGCGTGTGGCGTCGAGGTCGATCGTGAAGAAATTGCCGCGCAGCCGCGACACCGCATTCGCGCGCAGCGTCGGGCCGTTGATATGCTCGACGTCGCCGTCGATCTGGACCGCCTTCAGGGTAAACAGCGGCCGCTGGATCAACCAGCGTGCGCCGGCCGCGAGCGCCGCCAGCACGCACAGCGCGACAAGCACGCTGGCGACGGCGTTGAGCAGGCGGACGTTGTGCCACATGGCGATGGGTTTCCTTCGTTTCCGTTATTCAGGTTTCCACTGCTCGTTCGGATGCAGATCGAGCGTGGCCGTGCTGAGGATTTCCAGCACGAGATCTTCGTACGACAAACCGGTTGCACGTGCCGAGATCGGCACCAACGAATGCCCGGTCATGCCTGGCGAGGTGTTGATCTCCAGCAGATACGGCTTGTTGTCGCGCTTTCTCAACATCACGTCGGCGCGGGCCCAGCCGCGGCAACCCAGCACGAGGTAAGCGCGCAGCACGAGGCGCTGCACTTCCTCCTGCAGCGACACCGGCAACGGCGGCGGACACTCGTAGCGCGTGTCGTCCTTGAAATACTTGTTCTGGTAGTCGTAGTTCGCTTCCGGCGCGACGATGCGGATGACCGGCAGCGAGCGTGCGGCCGCCGCGCCCTGCGTGCCGATGCCGAGCACCGGCACCGTCAACTCGTCGCCGTCGATGAACTCTTCGGCCAGGACATCCGGGTCCAGGCGCGCAGCCTTTTCATAGGCGGCCTGCAGTTGCGAGACTTCCGTGACCTTGGTCAGACCGATGGTCGAGCCTTCGCGCGACGGTTTGACGATGATCGGCAAACCGAGGTCGCGCGCCACGGCGTCCCAGTCGCTGTTGGCCTTGAGCATTGTGAAACGCGGCGTCGGCAGCCCTTCATGCAGCCAGACCCGTTTCGTCATTTCCTTGTCCATCGCGAGCGACGAGGCCAGCACGCCGCTGCCGGTGTAGGGGATGCCCAGATGTTCGAGTACGCCCTGCATCGTGCCGTCTTCGCCGTAGCGGCCGTGTAGCGCGATGAAGACACGATCGAACTTCTGCGCGGCAAGCGCGCTCAGGTCGTGCATGCCGGTATCGAAGCCATGGGCGTCAACGCCGCGCGAACGCAGCGCGTCGAGCACGCCCTTGCCCGAGATCAGCGAGATCTGGCGCTCGGCAGAACGGCCGCCCATCAGGACGCCCACCTTGCCGAATCGTTTCGGATCGAATGCGCTCACTTCAAACTCCTTGCTGTTCTTGCAACTTGCCGGGCACCGCGCCAATCGAGCCGGCGCCCATGGTAATCACGACGTCGCCCGCGCGCGCCACCTTCAACACGGTGTCGGCCAACGCGGCCACGTCTTCGACAAACACCGGCTCGACCTTGCCCGCCACGCGCAGCGCACGCGACAGGGCGCGGCCGTCCGCCGCGACGATTGGCGCTTCGCCGGCCGAATACACTTCGCCGAGCACCAGCGCGTCGGCTTCCGACAGCACTTTCACAAAGTCCTCGAAGCAGTCGCGCGTGCGCGTATAGCGATGTGGCTGGAACGCCAGCAGGATGCGGCGGCCCGGGAACGCGCCGCGTGCCGCGGCCAGCGTCGCGGCCATTTCGACGGGATGGTGCCCGTAGTCGTCGATCAGCGTGAATGTGCCGCCGCCGCTGCCCTTGGGCAGCGCGATCTCGCCATATCGTTGAAAGCGCCGGCCCACACCGTGGAATTCGGCCAACGCCTGACGAATCGCGTCGTCCGGCACTTCGAGTTCCGTCGCAATCGCGATCGCGGCCAGCGCGTTGAGCACGTTATGGTTGCCCGGCAGGTTCAGCGTGACGTCGAGCGGCGCCGCGCCTTCGCCGTACGTGCGCAGCACCGTGAATTGCATGCGGCCGCCGTCAGCACGCACATCGATCGCGCGCACCTGGGCGTCTTCCGAGAGACCATAACGGACGATCGGCTTCGAGACGAACGGCAGGATCTCGCGCACATTCGGATCGTCGACGCACAGCACGGCAATGCCGTAGAACGGCAGGCGCTGCGTGAAGGCGACGAACGCCTGCTTGAGCCGTGCGAAGTCGTGACCATAGGTGTCCATATGGTCGGCATCGATATTCGTGATGACTTCGATGACCGGATTCAGGTTCAGGAACGACGCATCCGACTCGTCCGCTTCGACGACAATGAAGTCGCCCGTGCCGAGCTTCGCGTTCGCGCCGGCGCTGTTCAGGCGTCCCCCGATCACGAACGTCGGATCGAGACCGCCCTGCGCAAGGACGCTCGCGACAAGGCTGGTCGTGGTCGTCTTGCCATGCGTGCCGGCGATCGCGATGCCCTGCTTCAGGCGCATCAGCTCCGCGAGCATCAGCGCGCGCGGCACGATAGGAATCTGCTTGGCGCGGCCGGCCAGCACTTCGGGGTTATCGGCGGTAATCGCCGTCGAGACCACGATGGCGTCGGCCGTCTCCACGTTCCGGGCAGCATGACCCTGGATCACGCGCGCACCGAGCCGCGTCAGGCGCTGCGTCACGGCGTTGTCGCCGAGATCGGAGCCGCTGACCTGGTACCCGAGGTTCAGCAGGACCTCGGCGATGCCGCTCATGCCGGCGCCGCCGATACCTACGAAGTGAATGTGTTTGACGATGTGCTTCATTTCAATCCTTGGCCAAGGCCACGCAGATGCGCGCCACTTGTTCGGTGGCGTCCGGCTTCGCGAGCGCCTTGGCTTTCTGTGCGGTGGCCAGCAGCGTTTCGCGCGTTTGACGGCGCAGCCACTCGGCCAGAATGTCGACCGACAACTCACGCTGATCGATCAGCGTTGCCGCGCCCTTGTCGGCGAGGAAACGCGCGTTGCCGGTCTGATGGTCGTCCACGGCATGCGGGAACGGCACGAACAGCGCCGCCACGCCCGCGGCAGCCACTTCGGCAACCGTCATCGCGCCGGCGCGGCAGATGACCAGATCGGCATCGGCATAGGCCTTGACCATGTCGTCGATGAACGGCACCGCCTCCACGGCCACGCCGGCCGCCGCGTAGTTGGCCTGCAATGTGCCGATGTGCTTCACGCCGGCTTGATGGACGACTTGCGGGCGCACGTCGCGCGGCAACTTGGCCAGCGCCTTCGGCACGATTTCGTTCAATACCGCCGCACCGAGGCTGCCGCCCACGACGAGCACGCGCAACGGCCCGTTGCGCGTGCCGTAGCGGTCGGCGGGGTCGGCCAGACCATCGAAATCGGCCCGGATCGGATTGCCGACCCACTCGCCGCCCGGCAGCGTATCGGGAAACGCGAGCAGGACCTTGTCGGCCACGCGCGCAAGCACCCGATTGGCCAGCCCGGCCACGGAATTCTGTTCGTGCAGGACAAGCGGGCGGCCGAGCAGCGAGGCCATCATGCCCGCCGGGAATGTGATGTAGCCGCCCATGCCGAGCACGACGTTCGGCCTCACGCGCCGGATCGCGCGCACGCTTTGCCAGAACGCGCGCAACAGCATGATCGGCAGC
Source organism: Pandoraea terrae (assembly GCF_902459695.1). Classification (GTDB taxonomy): domain Bacteria; phylum Pseudomonadota; class Gammaproteobacteria; order Burkholderiales; family Burkholderiaceae; genus Pandoraea; species Pandoraea terrae. The sequence continues at coordinate 20,133 of NZ_CABPRZ010000026.1, read as the reverse complement.
ACGAGTTTTGTCACCAGCCCCTTGCCGCGTAAGCCGCCAAACTTCACGTACGCCATCGGGAAGTCATACTTCGGCACGAGCGTGGCTTCCATGCCGTCGGGATTGCCGAGCCAGACCACCTGCCAGCCCTGCACGCGCAGGAAGTTGGCCACCGCGAGTCCGGGAAAGACGTGACCGCCCGTTCCGCCGGCCATGACCAGCAGCGTACGGGTTTCGGTTTCGGGAGACGGCACGGCCGTCAGCCGGTCGGTCATACCTTTCCTCCTCGCATCAGCACCCGGTTCTCGTAATCGACGCGCAGCAGCACCGCGATGGCGATGCAGTTCAGCAAAATGCCGGAGCCGCCGTAGCTCACAAGCGGCAACGTCAAGCCCTTGGTCGGCAGCAAGCCGAGATTCACGCCCATGTTGATGAAGGTCTGGGCGCCGAGCCACACGCCGACGCCCTTGGCCAGCAGTCCGGCGAAAGTGCGTTCGAGCGCGAGCGCCTGACGGCCGATCTCGAACGCACGGCGCACCAGCCAATAAAACAGCAGGATCACGCACAGCACGCCGATGAAGCCGAATTCCTCGCCAATCACGGCGAGGATGAAGTCGGTATGCGCTTCAGGCAGGTAGTGCAATTTTTCGATGCTGCCCCCGAGTCCGACGCCCGTCCATTCGCCACGGCCAAACGCGATCAGCGAGTGCGTCAGCTGATAGGCCTTGCCCAGCGCATAGTCTTCGCGCCACGGGTCCAGATACGCGAAAATCCGCTCGCGGCGCCATGGCGACAGCCAGATCAGCATCGCGAAGGTCCCGACCGCCGTCAGCGCGAGGCCGCCGAACAGCTTGCCGTTCACGCCCCCGAGAAACAGGATCCCCATCGCAATGGCCGCGACCACCATGAACGCGCCCATGTCCGGTTCGAGCAGCAGCAACATGCCGACGAACACGACCGCAATCCCCATCGGCAGGAAGCCCTTGCGGAAGCTCTGCATGAACTCCTGCTTGCGGACCGTATAGTTCGCCGCGTACAGCGTGACCGCGAGTTTCATCACTTCGGACGGCTGCAGGTTCAGGATGCCGAACGGAATCCAGCGCTTCGAGCCGTTGACACCTTTGCCGACGTGCGGGATCAGCACGATGATCAAAAGGATCAGCGCCAGCAGGAACAGCTTGGGCGCAAGCTTGTCGAGCGTCTTGACCGGGATGCGGAAGGTGATGAACGCCGCGGTGAGGCCCATCGTCAGCGACACGATGTGGCGACCGAGGAAGTGGTACGTCGAATAGCCGTTGTACTTGGGCGAATCGGGCAAGGCGACCGACGCGGAATAGACCATGATCAGGCCGAGCGAGAGCAGCGTGATGACGACCCACACCAGCGCATGGTCATAATCGAGCATGCGCGAGCGCGTCGGCTTGATGCTGCCGAGCGTGCCGGCCGAGGCAGTCGATGCCGGCGCCGAGGCCCCGGTACCGGCGAAGCCTGCCTGGCGCTTCTTGCTGAAGAACGTCTTGAGCCGGTTCATAGCATCACCCCCGCGTCAGCGGCCAGGTCGACCACGGCTTCCCGGAACACGTCGGCCCGGTGCGCGTAGTTGCGAAACATGTCCAGACTGGCGCACGCCGGCGACAACAGCACGGCGTCGCCCACATGCGCCAGCTTGGCAGCCTCACGCGTGGCGGCTTCAAGCGTATCCATGTCGACGAGCGGCACGTTCGTGTCGGCCAGCGCGGCGCGAATCCGGGCGGCGTCGCGGCCGATCAGCACCACGGCGCGCGCGTGATGCGCCACCGGATCGGCCAGCGGCGAGAAATCCTGGCCCTTGCCGTCGCCGCCGGCGATCAGCACGATACGTTTCTGCAAGCCGGTGATCGCGGCGACCGTGGCGCCGACGTTCGTCCCCTTGCTGTCGTCGTAATACTCGACGTCGTTGATCGTGCCGATCAGCTGCACGCGGTGCGGTTCGCCCGGGTATTCGCGCAGGCCGTGCAGCAGTTTGGCCAATGGCAAATCGATCGCGCACGCGAGTGCGAGCGCGGCCAGCGCATTCGCGGCGTTGTGCGCGCCGCGGATGCGCAGCGCGTCGGCGGGCATCAGGCGTTTCATCGACACTTCGACCGGTGCGGCGGCCGCATCGGCGGCCTTGCGGCGGCGCGCCGATGGCGCGGGCGGCGCGTCGTCGCGCGTGATCGCCTCGACGAGCCACCACATGCCGCTCTCGAGCTGCAGTCCGAGATCGCCGAGCGCGTCGGGCGCCGACGTGCCGAAGGTCACGACATGCGCTTGGGGCGCGGCCAGCGCGATCACGCGGGCGTCGTCGCGATTGAGCACGCGGACCGTTTCGGGCCCGAAAATGCGCGCCTTGGCTGCGGCGTAGGCATCCATGCTGCCGTGCCAGTCGAGGTGGTCCTGCGTGATATTGAGGATCGCTGCCGCATCGGGCGCGAGGGAATGCGTCGTCTCCAGCTGGAAGCTCGACAGCTCCAGCACCCAGACGTCCGGCAGCGCCGCCTCGGCGATGCATTCGGACAGACGGTCAAGTGCGCACGGGCTGATGTTGCCCGCCACGGCAGTGCGTTTGCCGGCGCGGCGGCAAAGCAGGCCGGTCAAGCTCGTGGTCGTGGTCTTGCCGTTGGTGCCCGTGATGGCCAGCACCTTCGGCGCGTAGCCGCTGGTGGCCGCCATGTGCTGCAGCGCCTGCGCGAAGAACTCGATCTCGCCCCAGACGGGAATGCCCGCTTCGGCGGCGGCGGCCAGCAACGGCGCGACGTCGGCCGACAGCGGCGACAGGCCCGGGCTGATGCCGACCAGTTCGATGTCTTCCAGCAACGCGGTGGCGAACGGGCCGCCAACGAACTCGGCCTGCGGCGCATCGGCTTGCAGCACGGCGAGATTGGCCGGCGCATTGCGCGTATCGGCCGCACGCACACTGCAGCCGTAACGCGCGCACCAACGCGCCATCGCCAGGCCGGATTCTCCCAAGCCCAGGATCAGGACACGCGGTTGCCAGGATTCGCCAAACTTCTCGCCAAACACGTCGCTATTTCCTTATTCAATCGATTCCAACCACCTGCGGATGCATCGCCAGCCCAACGGCATCTACTCGGCCGACCTCCGACTATCGGCGTCGGCGGCGCATCCTTTAGCGCAACTTCAACGTCGACAGCCCGATCAGGACCAGCATCAACGTCACAATCCAGAAGCGCACGACCACCTGCGTTTCCTTCCAGCCCGACAATTCGAAGTGGTGATGCAGCGGCGCCATCTTGAAGATGCGCCGCCCTTCCCCGTACTTGCGCTTCGTATACTTGAACCACGTAACCTGCAGCATCACGGAGATCGTTTCGACGACGAACACGCCGCCCATCACGAACAACACCACCTCCTGACGCACGATCACGGCCACTGTGCCGAGCGCGCCGCCGAGCGCCAACGCGCCCACGTCGCCCATGAACACTTGCGCCGGATGCGTGTTGAACCACAGGAACGCGAGCCCCGCGCCGGACATCGCCGCGCAGAACACGAGCAGCTCGCCCGCGCCCGGGATGTGCGGAAACAGCAGGTACTTCGCGTAGACGACGTTGCCCATGACGTACGCGAACACGCCCAGCGCGCTGCCGACCAGCACCACCGGCATGATGACGAGCCCGTCGAGACCGTCGGTGAGGTTAACGGCATTGCTCGAACCCACGATGACAAAATAGGTGAGCGCGATGAAGCCGAACACGCCGAGCGGATAAGTCATCGTCTTGAAGAACGGCACGATGAAGTCCGCTTTCGGCGGCAAATCGAGCGGCAGGCCGTGGCGCACCCAGCTGATGAACAGCTCGAACACCTTGAGATTGCTCGTTTCAGACACGCTGAACGCCAGGTAGATCGCTGCGAACAATCCGATAATCGACTGCCAGAAATACTTCTCGCGCGACGACATGCCGCGCGGGTCCTTGTAGACGACCTTCCGGTAGTCGTCGATCCAGCCGATGATGCCGAAGCCGAGCGTTACCGCGAGCACAATCCACACAAAGCGGTTCGACAGGTCGGCCCACAGCAACGTGGCGATCGTGATCGCGATGAGGATCAGCACGCCCCCCATGGTCGGCGTGCCCGATTTGACGAGGTGCGTCTGCGGGCCATCCGTGCGCACCGCCTGGCCGACCTTCATCTCCGCCAGTTTGCGAATCACGGCCGGGCCAAAGGCAAGACCGATCATCAGCGCGGTGAGGCTGGCCATCACCGCCCGGAAGGTCAGGTAGTTGAACACGCGCAAGAAGCTCGCATCCGCCTGCAGCCATTGCGCCAACGTCAAAAACATTCCATCAATCCTTATTTGCCGGGGCGTTGCCGCCCCCAGTTTCATTCAACGCGTGCAACACGCGTTCCATCTTCATGAAGCGCGAACCCTTCACCAGCACGGTGGCCGGTGCGCTCACGCCCTTGATCAGCGCTTCGGTGAGCGCGCCCACATCCGCGAAATGTTCCGCACCCGCGCCGAACGCTTCGCAGGCATGGCGCGTCAACTCGCCCAGGCCAAGCAACCGCTCGACGCCGCGCTCCGCCGCGTAGGCCCCGACTTCCCGATGAACCTCGGGTCCGGAATCGCCGACTTCACCCATGTCGCCGAGCACCAGCACGCATGACGACGGTGTCGAAGCCAGCACATCGATGGCCGCGCGCACCGAATCGGGGTTCGCATTATAGGTGTCGTCGATCAGCGTGATGCCGGCGAGCGGTCCGCGCGAAAGCGTTGACACTTGCAGACGGCCTTTGACGGGCGCGAACGCTTCGAGTGCCCGCACGATCGAAACAATGTCGACATGCGCGCCGATCGCCACGGCAATCGCGGCCAACGCGTTGCGGGCATTGTGCTCACCGAGCACGGGCAACCGGAGGGAGAAGTCGCCCGACGGCGTGGCCACACGCAGCACGCGCGTGGCACTGTCGTAGCGGCCGGAAACCGCAGCGCGCTTGTCGAGCGCGAAATCGAGAATGCGCCGGCTGCCTGCGACGTCGCGCCACAGCGGCGTGAAATCGCTGTCACCGGGGAATACGGCCACGCCGTCTTGCGGCAGCGCGGCCAGCACGGCCGCATGTTCCTGCGCGACGGCCTCGACGCTCACCATGAATTCCTGATGCTCGCGCTGCGCATTGTTGATGACCGCGACGGTCGGCTGCGCGATATTCGCCAGATACCCCGTCTCGCCCGGGTGGTTCATGCCGAGTTCAAGCACCGCGAGGCGATGCGATGCGTTCAGGCGAAACACCGTCAGCGGCAGACCGATATCGTTGTTGAAGTTGCCGGCGGTCGACAGGCGGGCGTTCTCGCCCACGGCCTGCGCGAAAATCGCGGCGATCATTTCCTTGACGGTCGTCTTGCCGTTGCTGCCGGTCACGGCCACGACGGGAATCGCAAAGCGGCGGCGCCATGCCGTCGCAAGCTCGCCCAGCGCGAGGCGCGTGTCGGGCACGATCAGCGCGGGTGTCTCGAAACCTTCCGGCACCCGCGAAGCCAGCACGGCGGTGGCGCCGGCGGCGGCGACGTCCGCCAGAAAATCGTGTGCGTCGAAGCGCTCGCCCTTGATCGCCACGAACAGATCGCCCGGCTGTACGGCGCGGCTATCCGTGACGATGCGCTCGAACGCGACGTTGCCGCGTCCATGAAGCGCCGCATTCGACAGCGCGCCTTGGGCATCCTGCAAGCGCCACATGCTCATTCACCACCTCCACGCGATGTCGTAGCCCGGGCGGCAAGCGCCAGTTGGGCATGTTCCTGATCGGAGAACGGGCGTTTCTTGCCCATGGTCTCCTGTGTGTTTTCGTGACCCTTGCCGGCGATCAGCACGACGTCGGACGCGTTCGCGCCGCGAATCGCCTGCAGGATCGCGCTGGCGCGGTCCTCGATAAGGCGCGCACGCTCAGGGGCCTGCAAACCGGCGGCGATCTGTTCGAGAATCGTTGCGGGCGCTTCCGTGCGCGGGTTGTCGCTCGTCAGCACCACCGCATCGGCCAGCCGTTCGGCCACCGCCCCCATCAACGGCCGTTTGCCGTTGTCGCGATCGCCGCCGCAGCCAAAGACACACACAAGTGCGCCGGCGCGGGCTTGCGCCACCGGGCGCAGCGCGGCGAGCGTTTTCTCGAGCGCATCGGGCGTGTGCGCGTAGTCGATGACCACGAGCGGCTGACCGGCCTGCCCGATTTGCTCCATGCGCCCGGAGACCGGCGCGAGCGACGGCAGCGCCGCCAACGCACGAGCGGCCGGCACGCCGCCGGCAAGCGCCGCGCCAAGCACGGCGAGCACGTTGCTGACGTTGAACTCGCCGACGAGCGGCACACTCAGTGAATGGGAGGCGCCGTCGAGATGCAGCGTGAAGCTGGTGCCGGCGGACGTGGCACGCACGTCTTCAGCGCGCAGCACACGGTGGCCGTGGCCCGATTGCGCAGCCCCGCCGATGCCGTACTCGATCACCTGTGGCTTGCCCGCGAGGCGCGCCAGCAATCGCTGGCCCATCGCATCATCACGATTGATCACGGCGGCCTTCAAACCAGGCCAATCGAACAGACGTGTCTTGGCAGCCTCGTAGGCGGCCATCGTGCCGTGATAGTCGAGATGATCCTGCGTCAGGTTCGTGAAGACGGCCACGTCGAACGCAACCCCCGCCACACGGCCCTGATAGAGTCCGTGCGACGACACCTCCATCGCGACGGCGGCGGCGCCCTGTGCGCGCAGGTCGGAAAGACTGCGCTGCAATTGCACGGCGTCGGGGGTCGTGAATCCGGTGACGGTCAGATGCCCGGGGAAGCCGCTGCCCAGGGTGCCGATGACGGCGCTGCGCATGCCGCACTTCGACAGCAGTTGCGCGAGCCACTGACTGCACGACGTCTTGCCATTGGTGCCGGTCACGCCGAGCGTGAGCAGCGTATCGCTCGGCTCGCCATACCAGAGTGCGGCCAATGGCCCCGCCAGTTGATCGAGATGCGCCACGCCAAACGCGGCGACGTCATCCAGTCCGTCCGGCCAATGAAAGCCATCCGTCTGCCACACCACGGCTGCCGCGCCGCGTTCGACGGCGTCCGCGATGAAACCGCGGCTGTCGGCGCCTTCGACGGCATACGCCACGAAAACATCGCCGGCCTGCACCCGGCGGCTGTCGGCATGCAGCGTGGCGCCGGCCGGCACAGTCGCGCGCAGCCAGTCGCAGGCGTCCTGCAGCGCCTTTCGTTGCTTCTTGTCGGTGAGCATCGACATCACGGCGCCCATGGCTCGCTCTCCTCGACTTTTTCGCTCACAACCAGTTGCGTGACGGGGGAATCGGGTGGCACGCTGAGCGCGCGCAGCGTGCCGCCGACGATCGAGGCGAACACCGGGCCGGCGGCGACGCCGCCGAAATGCGACCCACGGCTCGGCTCGTCGAGCGTGACGGCCACGATGATGCGCGGCTCGGACATCGGCGCCATGCCGACGAACGACGCGCGATACTTGCTCTTGTCATAGCCGCGGCCCGACTGCTTGTAAGCGGTGCCGGTCTTGCCGCCGACGCGATAGCCGATCACCTGCGCCATCGTGGCGGTGCCGCCCGGCGAGGTGACCATTTCGAGCATCGTGCGGACTTCGCGTGCCGTTGCCGGCGAAATCACGGGCTCGCCGCGCACGACCGAACCATCCGTCTTGTAGATCGAGATCGGCAGCAGCTCGCCGTCGTGGGCAAAGACCGTGTAAGCCCGCGCCAATTGAATCAGCGAGGCGGACAGACCGTAGCCGTATCCCATCGTCGCCTGCTCGATCGGGCGCCAGCTCTTGGCGGGACGCAGGCGGCCCGCGACCGCGCCGGGAAAGCCGATCTTGGGCGCCTGTCCGAGCCCGACGCTGGTGAACATGTCCCACATTTCCTGCGGCTTCATCTGCAACGCAAGCTTGGCGGTGCCGATGTTGCTCGACTTCTGGATGACGCCGGCGACCGTCAGCGTGCCGTAGTCATGGGTATCGGTGATCGTGGCGCCATTGAGCGTCCAGCGGCCGGTCGTCTGCACCAGCGAATTCGGCGTGACGTGGCGGTTCTCGATGGCCGTGGCGATCGTCAGCGGCTTCATGATCGAACCCGGCTCGAAGGTGTCCGTCAACACACGATTGCGCAATTGCGCGCCGGTGAGGTTGGTGCGGTTGTTCGGGTTGTACGTCGGCAAATTGACGAGTGCGAGCACTTCGCCGGTGCGCACGTCGAGCACGACTGCGCTGCCGGCCTTCGCGCCAGTGCGTTCGAGGGCCGCCTTGAGTTCGCTGAACGCGAGGAACTGGATCTTGCCGTCGATCGACAACGTGATGTCGTTGCCGTCACGCGGCTGCGCGAGGATGTCGATGTCCTCGACGATCCGGCCGAGGCGATCCTTGATGACGCGCCGGCTGCCCGACGTGGCAGCGAGCGACTTCTGCATCGACAGCTCGACACCCTCCTGGCCGATGTCTTCGACGTTCGTGAAGCCGACGATATGGGCGGCGATCTCGCCTTCCGGATAGAATCGCTTGTACTCCTTGCGCTGGTAGACGCCCGGAATCTCCAGGTCGGCGACCTGCCTGGCCACCTCCGGCAGGACCTGACGCTTCACATAGACGAAGCTCTTGTCCTGGTTGAATTTGCGGCGCAGCTCGGCTTCGCTCATGTCGAGCAGCTTGGCGAGCTGGCGCAACTTGGCGGCGGACAGATCTTCCGGAACGTCTTCGGGAATGGCCCAGATCGCGCGCACCGGCAGGCTGGTGGCGAGCACCTGGCCATTGCGGTCGAACACCTTGCCGCGCGTGGCGGACATTTCCAGCGTGCGCTCGTAGCGCGATTCGCCTTGACGTTGATAGAAATCGTTGCCCGGCCCTTGAATCCAGAACGCGCGGGCGGCCAGCGCCGCGAATGCAGTAAACACCAGGAACACCACCAACTTGGAACGCCACATCGGCAAGCGCACCGACAATACGGGACTCGCCGAGAACTGAACGTCCTTGGATTTGGTTTTGGCGTCCTGGCGGCGGCTCATCGCGAGGCTCCGGCGGGCGAAGCGGGGGCGGCCGGCATCGGCACGGGGACGGCGGCGCCCGATGCGCCGCCCGGTGCGGACAGGTATTGCGTGCGGCCGGGCGAGACAGCCTGCATCTTCAGGTCGTTACGCGCGACCGCTTCGACGCGCGCGCTCTTGCTTTGCGCGCTCTGTTCGTATTGGAGGCGATCCCAGTCCTGCAGCAGCTGGTGTTCGAGCGCCTGCTCGCGGTTCAGTTCGACGAACGTGCCGCGGGCCTGGTACTGGGCATTGATGAGCGAGAGCGAGCTGCCGATCAGGACGACCAGGAGCAGGACGTTGAGCCGGCTCATGGCGCCACCCGTTGCGCGATGCGCATGATCGCCGAACGTGCGCGCGGGTTGGCCGCCACCTCTTCGTCCGAGGGCTTGACCTTGCGCACGAGTTTGTACGGCGGCGTCGGCAATTCGTGGGCGCGCAGGGGCACGCGGCGATCGACCGCGGGAACGCTCGTCTTCGCTTGCATGAAGCGCTTGACGATGCGGTCCTCCAGCGAATGAAAGCTGATCACCACGAGTTTCCCCCCCGTTTCGAGGACATCGGCCGCGACATCGAGTGCTATCTGCAGGTCCGCAAGCTCTTGATTGACGTGAATCCGTATAGCCTGAAAGGTACGTGTTGCCGGGTTCTGGCCCTTTTCACGGGTCTTGACGGCGCCCGCCACGATCGCGGCAAGCTCGCCAGTGCTGGCGAGTGGACCGAGGCGATCGGTGCTTGCCCGGCGAGCAACAAGCGCCTTTGCAATCTGAAAAGCAAACCGTTCTTCCCCATAGTCCCTGATGACCTCCGTAATTTCTTCCAGCGTTGCCCGGGCCAGCCACTCGGCGGCCGACTCACCGCGCGTGGGATCCATGCGCATGTCGAGCGGCCCGTCGAAGCGAAAACTGAAACCGCGCGTGGGGTCGTCGAACTGCGGCGACGACACACCCAGGTCCAGCAGGACGCCGGCCACGCGTGCAATACCGCGGCGAGCCAGCACCTCGCGCAGTTGTGCGAAGCTGTCGTGCTCAATCGAAAATCGCGGATCGGCAATCGTTGCCGCCTCCGCGATCGCTTGGGGATCCTTGTCGAACGCGAGCAGTCTCCCCTTGTCGCTCAATCGCTCCAATAACCTGCGGCTGTGCCCGCCGCGGCCGAACGTGCCGTCGACGTATACGCCGTCGTCCCGCCACAGCAGGGCATCCACGGCCTCGTCCAGCAGAACCGTGCGGTGCTGCATTTCCGTATCCACCGCGTGCGCCATGCTCGTCGGACCACCTGATCAATCAGAAAGTGAAATTCTTCAGTGCCTCGGGCATGCCTTGCGCCATCGCCGCCTGCTCCTTGGCGGCATATGTCGCGGCATCCCAGAGTTCGAAATGACTGCCCATGCCCAGCAGCATGACTTCCTTGTCGAGCCCGGCCGCAGCGCGCAATTCCGGCGCCACCAGCACCCGGCCCGCCGAGTCCATGTCGACGTCGGCGGCGTTACCAAGGAAAATGCGGCGCCACCAGTGCGCGTCCATCGGCAGTGCGGCGATCTTGCCGCGGAAGATTTCCCATTCAGGACGCGGGAACAGGAGCAGGCAACCGTCGGGGTGCTTGGTGATGGTCACCTTGCCTTCCGCCTCGCCCACGAGCACGTCACGATGCCGGGCCGGAATCGACATCCGTCCCTTTGCATCCAGTGAAAGTGCCGAGGCTCCCTGAAACACGCGCGCTCCCGTGATTTTCCAACCGCAAACCCGTCATGCCGAGAGAGAAAGGAGTGTGCCCGGAAACACTTCGTACAGCACACAAAAATACACTTTCTCACACTATTTCCCACTTTAGAGGAACGTGTTGGGGCGGTCAAGCGTTTTGCCGCTTTTAGACGGGAGATTTACGAGCCAGAACAATGACTTAGCGCACTTTCTTCAAGCGCCCGACGGCAGTTTTTGTTGAAAAATTAAAGAGATAAGCCGGATATTGAAAGTGGAACTTCAAAATCTAACCATCCTCGGCGGCAGCCCCCGTCAGCACTGACACAGCAACGGAGTGCGCACTTACGCCACGCAATTCGTCGGACTCTACCTCAAACGAGGCAGAATCGTCCGAAAAAAACGTGCGTCGAAACGCCTCTATATATAGTAGGCCGTTGTCGTCATGACCTTGGCGCAAGCGCGCATCAGGCGCTGCACCGGCACCGGCAGATCGATGCCGCCGGCATCGCGCGCGGCCTGGCCGTGCGCGGCCTCGTCGCGGCGCATCTGGTCAACGATCGCTCGCGAGCGCTGGTCCTGCGGCGGCAGCCGGTCGAGGTGGCCGTCGAGATGGTGTTCGACCTGCCGCTCCGTTTCCGCCATGAAGCCAAGACTGACCTTGTCGCCGACGCGCCCGGCCGTGTAGCCGATCGCAAAGGCGCCGGCGTACCACAGCGGATTGAGCAGGCTCGGGCGCGAGCCAAGCTCCGACAGGCGCTGGGCTGTCCAGGCCAGATGGTCTTCCTCTTCCTGCCCCGCATGGGCAAAGGCTTCGCGCAGGCCGGCGCTCTTCGTGGCGAGCTTCTGCGACTGGTACAGCGCTTGTGCACACACCTCGCCGACGTGATTGACCCGCATCAATCCAGCGACGTGCCGCTTCTCATGGGCCGACAGCGCATCGTCTTCCCCGGCATCGAGATTCGCGGGTTCCGGCGTCGGGCGTGACGCACGGGTCACGCCTGCAATGGCGCGCAAGCCACGGTCAATTTCGGTAATCCAGCGGTCTGACAACATCATCTGCTTCCTGACTTCTATACTTCACGATATGGAATGCGGTATCGGCAAAATTGCCGCCGGGGTCATGATACGCGCCCTGAGCCGGCGCGCCTTTCGCGGGCGCAAGCCCGCCGAAAGCCCGTGGAAAGCGGATCCCGGCGTTGTTGCGTAAACGAAACAACACGGCCAGGAATCCCCCGTAAAACGCCCCTTTTCCTTTGCCCGTCATTGTGAATTTGTTACATTACGTCCAACTTCTCGCGAAGTTGATTAGCAAGGACGTTATCACTAGTGACCTTGTTAAACAAATCTCACAATCTTTTGGAGATCACTCAATGAAAAAGTCGCTTCTCGCTCTGGGCGTGCTCGGTGCCTTCGCTGGTGCTGCTAACGCACAAAGCAGCGTGACCCTGTACGGTATCCTCGACGCTGGTATCACCTACGTCAACAACGAGAGCACCCCCGGCGGCACCACCGGCAGCAAGAACATCAAGTTCAGCAACGGCAACCAACAAGGTAACCGTTGGGGCCTGAAGGGTGCGGAAGATCTGGGCGGCGGTCTGAAGGCGATCTTCGTGCTGGAAAACGGCTTCCGCATTGGTGACGGCAACCTGGCCCAAGGCGGCCGTGAATTCGGTCGTCAAGCCTACGTCGGCCTGAGCAGCGCCACGGCTGGCACGCTGACCCTCGGCCGTCAGTATGACTCCGTCGTCGACTTCGTCGGTCCGCTCGCTTCGGGTAGCCAATGGGCAACGTTCTCGGGCGCGCACCCGTTCGATAACGACAACCTGAACAACTCGTTCCGTATCAACAACTCGGTCAAGTACACGACCGCCAACTACAGCGGCTTCAGCGCCAGCGCACTGTACGGCTTCAGCAATCAAGCCAACACGGGCGGCGGCACGGGCTTCGCCAACAACCGCGCCTGGTCGCTGGGTGCTGGCTACGCCAACGGTCCGCTGACCTTGGGCGTCGGCTACCTGTACCTGGGTACGCCGGGTGCTAACAACACCGGCGCTGCTGGCAACGACTTCGGCAGCTTCGCGACCAACCTCAATGGCATCACGGCGACCGACAAGGCACAGATCGTGGCGGCTGGCGGTTCGTACGCCTTCGGTCCTGCGACGGTTGGCCTGGTCTACAGCCACTCGAAGTATGACTTCGTTGCGAACGCCGGCAGCTTCAAGTTCGACAACGCCGAAATCAACGCCAAGTACATGCTGACCCCGGCGCTGCAACTGGGTGCTGCGTACACGTACACGTGGTCGAAGGCTACCTCGAACGGCGTCGTGCTCCCGGCTGGCAGCCTCTCGCCGAAGTACCACCAAGTCAACCTGGGCCTGGACTACTGGCTGTCGAAGCGTACGGACACGTACCTGGTTGGCCTGTGGCAACACGCCAACAACGACGCTGGTCAAGCTCAGCTGAACGGCCAACCGTTCTCGGCTAACAAGAACCAGTTCGCTGTGACGGCTGGCGTTCGCCACAAGTTCTAAGCTGACGATTCTCGTCACTTAGCTTGGAAAGGGCACCTTCGGGTGCCCTTTTTTATGGTGCCAGCCAATCACATCTGTGGCGACACACCACTTAAGCGCTTGACCGGGCGATTATTTCAAACCTAAAATTTCCACATCGCAAATTTTTCGCTCTCGCGCCATGAGCCTCGCCGACACTGCCTCACTCGATCTCGAAACGCGCGCCAGCGATCACGAGCACGACGCCCTGCGTCTTTGGCTGCGCCTGCTGACCTGCACCAACCTGATCGAGACCGACATCCGCTCGCGGCTTCGGCAGGAATTCGACTGCACGCTGCCGCGCTTCGACTTGCTTGCGCAATTGGACCGGCATCCCGAAGGGTTGAAGATGGGCGAGCTCTCCAAACGCATGATGGTGACGGGCGGCAATGTCACCGGCATCACAGATCAGTTGGAGAAGGAAGGCTGGGTAACCCGGGAGACCGTGGCGAATGATCGCCGTGCTTTTCTGATCAAGCTGACGCCGCGCGGCAAGAAGGCATTCGCCAGCATGGCTCGCGCACACGAAGCGTGGGTCGAAACGCTGATGCGTCAGATGCCTGAAAAGGAACAACAACAGTTGTACAGCCTGCTCGGCAGCTTGAAGGCTGCGATCGGCGGATGACGCGAGACTACGGCGCCCGCCGGCTTTGTCCGACAGGCGCGGGCGGCACAAGCACATCGGCGCGCCCCTCGCCCGGGGTCTCCAAGTCCCTGTCTCGAACGGCCATGGCAGCCGGTGTCCGGCTCAATTGCGCGAGCACCGCATTCCGCTCACTTTCCGGCCGTTTCGACAGCGCCTTCACCGCCCTGTAAAAGCTCGGCAAATCGCCACCTTCCTGTGCCAGAAGGGCCGCAAACGCCGGCACCCATTGGTTATAGGTGGCAAATGCGCCGATCTTCGCATTATTGAGGTCTGACGCAAACCATCGGTCGAATCCGGCGTACCCGCCCCATTGCGCGCGTAGCTGTTGATAATCATCACGCATGGCCGAGAAAAGTCGCATCTTCTCCGCCGCCTTGCGCGAATCATCACCCGCCCCCTCGTAGACTGCTTGCAGCCGCTTGCGGTAACCCTCGACCAGCCCCCGGAATTGCTTTCGTTGCGTACTGTATTGCGCATATTCCGGCGCGGCATCCGGGTGTGCATCGATCCAGCGCTGAACACCAACGGATTCGACCGTCACGGCGAACGATTCGTTGAAAGTGGTATCGCCCCGCACATACAGCACCTGGTGCGCGAGTTCGTGAAAAATCATGCGGGCAAGTTCGCCGCGCGGCAGGTAGATAAACGTATTCAGAAGCGGGTCATCGAAATACCCGAGCGTCGAATAGGCGGGAATACCGGCGACGAACGTCTCCCAACCATCGCGATGCAAATCTGCGGCGTACGCTTCCGCCGATTCGCGGGAGTAATAGCCGCGATACTCCACGCAACCGACAACCAGTAGACACGATTCGTGCAGCTTCAACGAAAGCGCGGGCGCAGCGAACACGTTGTACACGACAAACGGGCGCTTCAGATCGGCATAGCTGCGATAGCTGCCGTTGTCGGGCAGGCCAAGCGCGCTGACCGCATACGCACGCATCTGTTCGGCGTCGATGAGCCGCGCACGAAGGCGCGGGTTGAGCGCGGGGTCCGCAAGCAATTCGCTGACGGGGTGCGCCTCGTGCAGCACCGTAAAGTGTCCGTTGATCGATTGGGCGTAATAACCGATCTGGCCGCAAGCGGAAAGGGCGATCGCGCCCCCCGCTGCCGTGGCACACCCAGTCAGGCGAAGCGCACGTGAGATCGATTCGACCGTCATTTGCGCACCCCCTGAATCGCGCTCAAAGCGCGGCGACCTCGACAAGGCAATCGTAGAACGTCGGCGCGTTGCCGAGATCGGTCAAGCGCTGGCTGGTGACTTCATTGGCGTTCTTGCCATCCGGCGCAAGCTTTTTCCACCACAGCGAGAGCCCCACGACAACGCCTTCGCGCGCCTTGTCGGTGACATGCGCCTTGGCGTTCAGCGTGCCGCGCTCGTTGAACACGCGCACCATCTGCCCCTCGGCGATGCCGCGCATGCGCGCGTCGTCCGGATGAATATCGAGCGTTGGCTCGCCGACTGACTTCCGCAGGCTGTCCACGTTGACGAAACTCGAATTCAGGAAATTGCGCGCCGGCGGCGAAATCATGGCCAAGGGAAACCGCTCCGCCAACACCGGGTTACTCGCCACGGACTCATACGGCGGCACCCAATCCGGCAACGGATCCAGGCCGGCTTGCGCCATACGCTCGGAGTAGAACTCGCATTTGCCCGATGGCGTGGGGAAATTGCCTTGCGCGAACGGGGCATCCGGTAGATTCAGCGCCTTCCAGCCATCCTGCTTCAGTTGCGCCCAGCTGCCGCCGGCCGCGCGCGAATCATCCCAACGGACAGCCTGTTCGGCCAGTTGGTCGTCGCTGTCCTTGAAGCATGCCTCTTGCCAGCCCATGCGATCGGCGAGGAGGCGGAAAATCTCCGCATTGGGTTTCGCCTCGCCCATCGGGGCGATCGCCGGATTGTTCGCGAGAAGATACGTGTGACCGTATGCCTTGTGAATATCAAGATGTTCGAGTTGCGTGGTGGCGGGCAGCACGATGTCCGCATAATCCGCCGTATCGGTCTGGAAATGCTCGAGAACCACAGTGAACAGATCTTCGCGGCCGAATCCCTTTGCCACTTTGCCCGACTCCGGCGCGACGGCCACCGGATTGCTGTTGTAGACGACGACCGCCTCAACCTTCGGACCAAACTCAGCGTCTCCGGGGTGGCAAAGCGCATCCCCGATGGTGCTCATATTAATCGTCCGCGGCAGGCGTTGCGGCCAGCCCGGCAACAGATCGGGACGGCCCAACGCGGCGTTGTCGACCGGCGCGAAGCCCGATGTCGACATCAGCAGCCCCCCGGCCGGATCACGCCACGCGCCCGTCAGCGCCGGCAGACAGGCGACCGCACGGGTGGCCTGCCCGCCGCCCTTGGCGCGTTGCATGCCGTAATTCAGGCGGATGGCTGATTGACGCGTGGCGCCATACTCCCGCGCAAGCGCGATAATGGTCTGCGCCGGAATGCCGCAGATTTCGGCCGCCCGGGCAGGTGAATAGCGCTGCGCCCTCTCTTTGAGTTGCGCGAAGCCGACCGTATGGCGCGCGATGTATTCGTGATCGACGAGATCCTCGTTGATCAACACGTGCATCATGGCGAGCGCCAGCGCAGCATCGGTCCCCGGAAGCAACGCAATGTGTTGATGACACTTTTCCGCAGTGAGCGAACGATAAGGGTCGATGGCGACCAGTTTTGCGCCGCGGCGCTTTGCTTCCTGGGCGATCGCCCAGAAGTGGACGCTCGAGGTAATCGGGTTGCTGCCCCAAATCAGGATCAACTTGCTGTCGACGAAGTGTTCAACCTGCATACCGACACTTGCGCCGTAGGTGTAGCGCAGTCCGGTCGCGCCAGCGCTCGCGCAGATCGTGCGGTCGAGCAGCGAGGCGCCAAGCTTGTGGAAGAAACGGGCGGCCATGCTCTCGCCCTGCACGAGTCCCATGGTGCCGGCATAGCTGTACGGCACGATTGCCTGCGGGTCTCTTGCGGAGATCTCGCCGAGCCGCGCGGCGATTTCGTCGAGTGCTTCTTCCCAACTGATCGGCTTGAAGCGACCTTCGCCTTTCGCGCCGATGCGTTTGAGGGGGTGAAGCAGGCGATCCGGATGGTAAGTCCGCTCCGTATAGCGGGCGACTTTCGTACAAAGCACGCCTTTTGTCGTCGGATGCTCGGGATCGCCTTGCACCTTGATCGCTACGCCATTTTCCACTGTCACGTGCAGTGCGCACGTATCAGGGCAATCGTGCGGGCAGGCGGCCCGTACGACGTGCGTGCCTGACGTCATGAATCCACTCCTTTCTACCGGAAAGCGGCGCCCTCTCCGGCGTCGCGTATGGCGCTATTGTATTACGTCTTCCTCCCGCCATCCGCCCCCCAAAATTGCCGGAAAGCGGTACGTTCTTGCTGCGTGGCGGCACGCCTGGCCGTGTACTTCTACCCCTTCCGGGCGGGTGCGGGAAACGGTCAGACGGGGTAAGATGGGTCAATTGCGACCTGCAGGAACACGTCATGAAGCTCATCTCCGAAATCGACGCGGCGCGCGCCGAGATCCAGACACTGCGGCGAGACATCCACGCACATCCCGAATTGTGTTTCGAGGAAAGGCGCACGTCCGACGTCGTGGCGGAAAAACTGACGGAATGGGGTATTCCGATTCACCGCGGCTTGGGTACTACGGGCGTCGTGGGTATCTTGAAGAACGGTACCAGCGACCGTGCCATCGGCCTTCGGGCCGATATGGATGCCTTGCCGATCCACGAAGCCAACACGTTTTCGCACGCATCGAAACATGAGGGCAAGATGCATGCGTGCGGACACGACGGGCACACGGCGATGTTGTTGGCCGCCGCCCAGTACTTGCAGAAACATCGCCCGTTCGACGGCACCGTGTACCTGATTTTCCAGCCGGCGGAAGAAGGAGGTGGCGGCGCGCGCGAGATGATCAAGGACGGGCTGTTCGAGCGCTTCCCGATGGAAGCGGTATTCGGCATGCATAACTGGCCGGGCGTGCCAGTGGGCACGTTTGCGCTGACGCCGGGCCCGATCATGGCGTCGAGCAACGAATTCAAGATCACGTTGACGGGCAAGGGCACCCACGCTGGCATACCGCATGCGGGTATTGATCCGGTGATTGCGGCCGCCAGTCTGGCCCAGGCGCTGCAAAGCATTTTGACCCGCAACAAGCGCCCGATCGATGCGGCAGTGCTGTCGATCACGCAGATTCATGCCGGCGACGCGACCAATGTCGTTCCGGATACGGCCTGGCTTGGCGGCACGATCCGCACATTCTCCGTGGAGGTGCTCGATCTGATCGAAACACGCCTACGCGAGCTATCGGAATACGTGTCCAAGGGCTTTGGTTGCAGCGCTGAGGTCAGCTTCCATCGGAATTATCCACCGACGATCAACGATCCGGCGATGGCCGAATTGTGTGCAGGCGTGATGCGCGGTATCGTTGGCGAGAAAAACGTCAATGCAAAAGTCGAGCCGACGATGGGTGCGGAGGACTTCTCGTTCATGTTGCTGGAGAAGCCGGGCGCATACGTATTCATCGGCAACGGCGAAGGCGATCACCGGGACAGCGGCCACGGTCTTGGACCGTGCAATCTGCACAATGCCAGCTACGATTTTAACGATGAGCTTCTGCCGCTGGGCGGAACCTACTGGGTGAAATTGGTGGAATCGTACTTTTCACGCACGTAGTTCGCGGCACGTCCCGATTTGCGAAGAAGATGCGCGACGGGGGCATAGGCAAAAAAGCCGGCACATGCCGGCTTTTGGCTTTCACGGAGCCTTCGCTGGGTCGCGTTAGTTGGCTGCCGTTTGCGTGCGGATTTCGTCACCCTTAATGAGTCGGATGTCGCCATACCACGCGGTGAAGCGTGATTGCGTATTATCGCCGTCGCTCATGATTGCGATACCGACAAGACGCCCGGGCGGCTCGCCGAAAGCCCTCTCGTAGTCTGCGGCGATATCGCGGACATAGGTTTGCCAGGTGCCGAGGTGCACATCTCCCCGTTCCACGGCAATCGCACGAATGCGTCCGGTATAAGGACTCGGAATGACTTCGTCGCGCTTCATATCGCTACTGCCCCAAACATACATCAATGTTGCATAGGGCATATCACGCCCGCTCACCAAGCGTGCGAGCTCGCGATGGAGATGGTCCTTTCCGCTCAACTTGTCGCTATCGCCATCGAACGCGAGAGCAATCCGGACGGGAGCATCGTCACCACGCCTGGTGCGGATATCGGCGTCCACAGGCATCGCATCGGCGCGCCAGCGCCAACTGAGTTTCGAACCTGCAATGACAGGAATATCAAGTTTTTGCGCGAAGCCTGATGCGGAATTGTCCACGCGAGCTTCGATGACCGGAATGCCGTCGGTATCCGGTACTTGTCGGTATTCGGTGGGGCGCTTGTTGCGGGTGACGA
Organism: Pandoraea terrae; assembly: GCF_902459695.1. Lineage (GTDB taxonomy): Bacteria > Pseudomonadota > Gammaproteobacteria > Burkholderiales > Burkholderiaceae > Pandoraea > Pandoraea terrae. The sequence continues at coordinate 802 of NZ_CABPRZ010000026.1, read as the reverse complement.
TGTACGGTTCCCAAGGCGCAGGCAGAACGCCAGCTTCAGCGGGATCGGAGAATGGCGTGATGGACACGAGAGACGCGGCCGATGGCGGTGACGCGCTGGCCGATTGCGATGTTGAACGGGTGAGCGCACAACCGCTCAAGCCCATGACAAATGCCCCTGCGACACAGGTGATCATGGTAACGCTGCGCACTGTACGCCGCGTAAGCGCAAAATGTCGCGCCAAACGACTTCCCTTCTTCCGTACGACCACTTGATAACCCCGATTGTGCTGCCTGCAATATCCCCGTGAAGGGCATCCTAAGCGATCACCGAAGATACACGCTATAGGGATTTCGCTCGTAGCCGCATTTGTGCAACAGTTTTGCCTGCAAGAAACCGCTGCCGCAAAAGCAAAAACCCTTCAGTACGCATGCACTGAAGGGTTTTTAGGGGAGCCTGACGATTACCTACTTTCACACGGGCAATCCGCACTATCATCGGCGTGGAGTCGTTTCACGGTCCTGTTCGGGATGGGAAGGGGTGGTTCCAACTCGCTATGGTCATCAGGCATAACTTGTATGTCTCGCAGCCTTTTGGGGCTACGAAACCAATTCAGAAGAAGTCGTAGTACAACAATCGGGTTGTGCTTGTATCGGCATATTCACGATACACACCAGCCGTGCTTTGCATTGGCCCAGAGTAAGTGCTCTGCATGGGGCCGGAGTAAGTGCTGAAGCACTAACTCAAGCCGACAGCTCAAGCGCTAACACTGGCCGTAAAAAAACACACTGGTTATAGGATCAAGCCTCACGGGCAATTAGTA
>NZ_CABPRZ010000025.1 GCF_902459695.1 Pandoraea terrae | reverse complement strand
GTGCCGCCGCTGGACGTCGCGATGGGCGAGTCATCGACCGCGGTGACGCTGACCGTCTTGGTCGCGGCATTGCTATCGGACGTGCCGTCATTCACGGTGAAGCTGATGGTGCGGTTGCTGGTGTTCGGCGCGTCCGAGCTGTCGGTGTAGGTGACCGAGCGCAGCGCGGCTTGCCATTGGGCTATCGTCGCGCTCGCGCCGGACGAGGTCAGGCTCAGCACCCCGGTCGTGCTGTTGTAGCTCGCCGTGATGTTACCCATGGTGGCGCCGTCGTTGGTGAACGCCAGCACGTCCTCGCCACTCTGGAAGTTGCCGCTGATCGCCACCTTGCCGCTGGCGAGCGTGGTGTTGTCCGAATCGCTGAACGTGACGCCGCTATCGACCACCACCGGCGTGCTGGCGACGTTGTTGCCTTCGGTGAACGGGGTCGTGCCGCCGCTAGTGGTAGCAACGGGGGCGGCGTCCGGGTTGTAGGTCTTGTCGAGGATACCGCCGGTGTCGTTGTATATCTTGCCAACGGCCGTTGGGCTGATACCGGTAGTCCCTCCGCCGAGTGCCGGGCCACCTGCCCCGCTTGCGCCTGCGTTGCCGGCTATCGCCGCATAGGCCGAAGCCGTGATGTGCACAGTGCCCTGGTTCCAGATGGCACCCACGCCCAGGCCACCCGCACCGCCGTTTGAGTTGCTGCCTCCCAATCCGCCCCCGCCGCCGCCGCCACCGCCTGCGCCCAGGTTGTTGCTGATGATCGAGTTGCCAGCCACATTGAGGGTTGCGCCAGTCGCGTTGAAGATGCCGCCCGCCGCACCGCCACCGGCGCGCCCGGGGCGATCCCAGCCACTGCCGCCACCGCCGCCGCCAATCGAGATGGTGCCATTGTTGGCAGTCCCCCCGTTGCCGCCGCTCGAATAGTTTGCAGCGCCGATGCCCCCTGCACCGCCGTTGGCAGAGCCGCCACGACCTCCCATGTAGTTCGGGGTGTAAGCACCTCCGTTGCCGCCAACGCCGGCATTGCCCGACGTACCGGCATAGACACCTGTTCCGAAGCCAGACGAGCCCCCCGCTCCACCGCCAGTGCCGGACATGCCGCCACCGCCGCCGCCACCGCCGCCAACAGCGCCGCCAACATAGGGGGCGGTAACACCACCGCCACCGCCGCCACCGGCAGCCGCATTGGCCGTGACGGTGACATCGGTCAGCGTCAGCGTCCCGGCGTTGTAGATGCCGCCACCTTGCGCGGCGGTTGCATCTACCCCGGCGGCCCCGCCCTTGCCCGAAACCAGGCCATGTTCAATCACCAGCCCCTCCAGCCCGACGGTCGAGCCAGAGGTGATTTCCAGCACACGGCCTTTGTAGTGCCCATCGAGCGTGACGTCGGCGATGCCGTCGTGATTGATATCGCCATCGATGGTGAGGTTCTTGCTGATGACCAGCAGCGAATTGCCCGACGTGATGGTCGACAGGTTGATCGTCATGCTGGTGCTGAAGGTGATGGTGTCACCCGCTAGCGCCGAGGCGATCGCGTTGCGCAAAGTGCCGGCACCGGAATCTCCGGAGTTCGTCACGGTAATCAGGGACAGGTCGTGCGCGTAAGCGGTTTCCGCGCTGGTCGACAGTACCGAGGTGGCTTCGATCTGGCCGGTGGTGATTTCCAGGGTCCAGTCGCCGCCCGCGCCGGTGCGGTTGTCCGAGGCGGCAATATCGTGGCCCGTCAGCGCCGCCAGCGAGTCGATGAACGACAGACCGGCCGCGCCTTGCGCGGTACTGCAGGCATAGATCAGGATGTCGCCACCGCTCTGGATGCCGCTACCGATCCTGGCCAGGCTGCTGGCGTAGTTGCCGACGTTGTCGCCTGACAGATAGGTATTGCCAAGCCACAGGTCGCCAGCCTCGCCGTGCGCAATGATCTGGACGGACTTGGCGCCGGGGTGGGCGGACAGGTAGTCGGCCATCTGGGCCAAGCCGTCCGCGTTGCGGTTGAGGTAGACGATTTCCGTACCGGGCGCGACGCCGGCCAGCAAGCTGGCGCTGTCCTCCACCCGGCTATCCACGAACAGCACGTTGTGACCGGATGGCGCCGGGGCCGGCGCGCCGGCTTCGGCGGGCGCGGGAGCATGACTGGCTGTATCCGCTGACTGGGCAGACGCTGGCGCGGCGGCGGGCGCCACATGACTATCCGCCGGCTGGCTGTCAGGTGCGTGGCCATCCGCCGGCGCACTGTGGTTATCGGCTGCCGGGTGGGTCGCTGCGGCCGTGGCAACTGCGGCGCCGTCGAACATGATGCGTGGCTCCAGCGCCATGATCAGCGACGACGACAGCGGGCTTGCCGGCTTTGCGGGCCGGGCGGGCATTGCAACTGCGTCGTCTACCTTCTGCTTCCGGGTCCACCACATATTGCTCTCCTCGCGCATCCGCACCGTGCACTGCTCAGGGAGCGCACGGCGGGCTGGAATCCACTATTCGGCTTTCCGAATCGTCCGGCGAGCCGCCGGCCCTGCGTTGTCGCGCCAATCGATCTGACCGAGCTAGTCGAGTTTTGCGCGAATGACATTGGCCGCGCTCTTGCTGCCGTCCGCCCAGAACGACAACGCGGCGTATTGCTCGAACAGGTCCGGCGGCAGGATGCTGCGCCGTGCTTGCCAGGTCACTTTGGATTTCACTTGATGTAAGCCGGAGACGCCCAGGGCCTGGTCGAACTCCGGCGCGTCGTACTGCACGTTATTGAAATCGTGCTCGAACCAGGGCTCGTCGATAAAGTCGTAGACCAGGCGCATTACCTTGTCGGGCGCCTGGCTGAGCAAATCGTAGTCGACCAGCAACAGGGAACCGGCATTCTCACCGTAATACGCTTCCTTGAGCGCAGCCCACGCAAAGCCAACCAGGCGATTGCGCTGCGCCAGGGTATCGACCCGGCTATAGACGGTGCTGCGCTCGGCGTCGTCGGAAAACAGCTTGGTGTTCTCATACGGATTGGCGCGATACAAGCGTTCAAGGCTGTCCATGACCCAGGCGACATTGCGCACGCAGGCGATCACCTTGGCACTGGGAAACAGATCATGGAGAGCAGGCATGCGGGCGCACCAGTTGCGATTGGTGTCGAACACCACGCCCTTGCCGGCTTTGTCCGCATAGTAGTTGTCGAACAGGCCACGCAGCAGCCGACGGCGCTGGTCCTGGTCGATCACGGGCCCGAACTCGCTGCCGGCGCTGCATTGCGCCAGGACAGCATTGAATAGCGTCCCCACCGGGCTGGTCATCCCTGCATGAAAGCGGGGATTCTGCAGCAGTAGCGCGGACAAAAGCGTTGACCCCGACCTGGGCAAGCCAGATATAAAGTGGAACTGGTTGGGCGGCACCCGAAACCCCGTTTTTTTATATTTTAAGCTTAGCAGTATATGCGATACGTATCTCGCCCGTACATAGAACAGGCGAGACGAATTACGCCGGCAGGGGAATTTTCAATCCGACTTGCATTAGTATTGCAAAATATTGGCTTGCGGCCAAGTATTTTCCCGTAGATCGGGCACCCATGCAGGTCGCCGGGGTGGCGTCCCAACAAAGTGCCCCTACACCCGAATTAGTACCGGTCAGAAGTAGAAATTTCCCGATACGTGATCATCGCGTGTACTAAAGTATTTTCAGGCCGCACGAAATGCTTGACTGGAATTCGGCAGTGCGTTAACCATCGATAGGCGCAATGGTGCTCGTCCATCGAAATTGCGAGGAAACGGGCCGTGAACCTCACGAAATTTATTCTCGCGGCCATTGCCGCCTTCGTACTCCTCTTGACCTGCCGCACTGCGGGGGCACAGCAGACGAGCAAAGTTTACCGGGTTGGCGCTCTTTTCAACGGGAAACCCGATGTGGCCTTCGAAACACTTCGAAAGGAGCTTGCGCGGCTCGGATATGTCGAGGGCACCAACGTTGTCTTCGAAGCTCGTTTTGCCGAAGGGCAACTGGATCGGCTGCCTGGATTTGCTGCGGAATTGGTCAATAAGGGCGTCGATGTCATTGCCACCTACGGCGGCCCGGCAACTATCGCAGCACGAAAGGCAAGCACGACGATCCCGATCGTGGCGGCCTTGGTTGCCGATCCAGTGGCGATCGGCGTCGCGGCCACGCTGGAGCGGCCGGGGGGAAACGTCACCGGTATTACCAACAACGACCCTGAACTTGCCAGTAGGCAACTTGGCATACTAAAGGCGCTGTTTCCGAAACTCGCCCGTGTCGCGATCCTCAGCGATTCAGACATCCCCGGTGCCGACGCCAGCGGATTAGCGCCGATCGAACGCGCAAACGTGACCGCGGCACGAGCCGTTGGCATCGCGCCCCAAGTGCTGAAAGTGCACGGCCCGACACCTGATTTCGACACGGCTTTCAACGCCATGGTCGCCGAGCGCGCCGAAGTGCTGCTTGTACTGGAAGTTCCCGCCCCATTCCGCAATCGCAAACGCATTGCAGAATTGGCAGCGGCGCATCGCATACCGACAATGTATTGGGGCGGAGCGTCGGACGCGGGAGGTCTGATGGCCTACGGCACAACTTTCACTGATACGTATCCGCGCATGCCGATCTATGTTGACCGGATACTCAAGGGCGCCAAACCTGCGGACGTGCCATTTGAAGTCATCTCGCGCCGCGAATTCGTGATCAACCTCAAGACTGCTCGCGAACTCGGATTGACCATCCCGGCCGAGGTGCTGAAACACGCCGACCGCGTCATTGACTGAAGCGAGATGTTAAAAATTGACCTCATCGTTTCGGGCAAGCTCCTCGGCGTGGGCCTGGACTGCAGCCACCGCCTCGTCCCACGTGTCGAACTCACTAAGAAGTCGATACCTGACGCCTGGAACTTCTGCATTCGCGTGATGCGCCTTTCGCTCGAAGAAGGCATAGCCCTCCCATTTGCCATTGGGAAGCTGTATCGCCGTCACCCAAAACAGATAGCCATTGACGTCATAAAGCGTGTGCTCAGCCATGTCCGCCTCCTGTCGCTTTGAGGAATCGTAGCACGCCCGTTACGGCTGGTGCTCCAGCCGAATCACGAACGGCCCGTCAGACGCAGCATGGTCTTCGTATTCGTCGAGCCGATTGTCCACGACGCCCTGCATCACGTCCTCGATGTTCGCGCGCCGCGGCTTGTCGCCCCGTTCCCATTGCGCCCGCAGTTCGGGATCGAGGTCGATCAGTATCTTCGACATGGGCGTGCCGTCCCACTGGGTCTGACCGTCCCACCACACGACCGTCAGTTGAGGACCGTCCCCGGGTGTGAATATCGCGCCCTCGGGGAACTCGTCGCCAACGACATCAGCCAGCCAATCCTGATCCGTGACCATACCGACCTCCAACGATGTGGGGAAATCGTAGCATGACGCGACTTAAAGGTTTTCGGCCCCGGCAATCTCCGGCCCCACGTAGTGGGCGCGGGGGCGCAAAAGACTGCCACTCATGATCTGTTCGATCGAATGCGCCATCCAGCCAACACTTCGTGCGATGGCGAACAGCGCAAACGCCGCCCCCTCGGGCAACTGACAGTACTCCACTAGCGCGGCAAGCGCCACATCGATGGTTGGCTTCATGCCAGTGAGCCTGTCGACGCAGTCGATCAGCGCGCGGGTCCCTTCAGACGCCCGAAACGCTGACAGAAGGTCAGCCGCCCGTGGATCACCCTGTGGATATAGCTCATGTCCGAAACCGGGCAACGACTTGGTGCCAGACATCCAGTGCCGTACGGCAAGCTCGGTTCCCAACCGTTGTGCATCATCGAGGAGTGCTTCCACCCGCACAATTGCATCGCCGTGCAACGGGCCGGAAAAGGCTGCGAGACCTGCCAGCACGCATGCTCCGAGGGACGCCCCCGTAGAAGCCGTGACGCGCGCGGCAAAGGCCGAACTGGTCAGCTCCTGATCGGCAAGCAGCACCAATACGCGGCGGAGAAGTTCCGCGTGTCGCTCAGCGTTCCAGGCCCGGGCGATACGCAAATGCAGCGGGCCTTCGTCTGAATGAAGCTCGACAAAACTGCTGGCAAGGCGACCGACCAGTTCCGCGGCCACATTGCACATGCTGTTGGCATGGACGGGCGCACGGCCCGAAGCTCCGACGGCCGCAGCGATACCCATTGCCGCATAGGCGCGCGCCCTGATCGGCCCGCGAATCGAAACCGGCTCGAATGCTGGAAAGCGAGGCAGTTCCGCTGAATCCCAAAGAAGCTTCGCGGCCTCCTCCAGCGTTGCCGTGGCGGCAAGCCGGACTGCGTCCCTACCCCGGTAATACAGCCGTCCCCGAACGATTGTGGAAATTCGCGTGTTGATAATCGGCTCGCCCCACGCCATCGTGCTCGCCGCAATATTCTTTCGTGCCCGCCCCAGATTGCGCTTCTTCAGGAGCACCGAAATATCCGAACCGCGATAGAGCTTCCGGCTGGAATGCGCAGGATCCCAGCACACTTCAATCTGGCCACGGCTGACATAGGCGTACAGCGTCTGCTTGCGCACACCCAGGGCCTCACACGCCTCCTCCTGGGTCATCCAGTTCTTCACGTTGATTGTCTCAATCAAGATTGACGGTCATTGATGGCATGGGTCTAATGCAAAACAAAAACCACCCAACAAAGAACCGGGCCGGGCGTGTTGACGGAAGCATTTTCGCGAGTCGCATGTCATTCGCACTTCATCCGTCGCGGCTTCTCGCAACGGCAGCCGGGATCCAGTTCTTGCGATGAGTTCAGGGACATTTGCGAGGAGACATCGATGGCACCAGACGGAACGACCCAGTATATATCGACCAAATCGGATCGAGTGACCCACACGCGCTTCACAATCCTCACGGCGATCCTGCTGCTGGCCACGGTTGCCTATGCCGATCGCGCCATCCTGTCGATCGCAGGGCCCGGCATTTCGAAGGAATTTGGCCTGAACCACGTTCAGCTGGGCTATATTCTTTCGGCTTTCAGTTGGGCATATGTGATCGGCCAAATTCCTGGCGGCCTTCTGCTCGACCGCTTCGGCACCAAAACGATGTACGGTGCGACGCTTGTCCTGTGGTCGATCGCGACCATTCTGGTCGGCTTTATCGGCAAGTTCACCTCCGACGTTTCCGTTGCGCTCGGTCTGCTCTTCTCCCTGCGCTTCGCGCTTGGCCTGATTGAAGCCCCGAGTTTCCCTGCCAACGGCCGCGTCGTGGTCATGTGGTTTCCGAAGGACGAGCGCGGTCTTGCCACGTCACTTTTCGCATCGGCCTCATATTTCGCGGTAGCGATCTTCTCTCCTTTCGCAGGCTGGCTCGTGGCGAAGTTCGGCTGGCCCGCACCGTTCTTTGCACTCGGCCTGATCGGCATCGCAGCGGCTGGCCTGTGGGCAGTGGTCATGTACGAGCCGCGCAACCATCCCCGTGTATCGAAAGGCGAACTCGACCACATCGTCGCTGGCGGCGCGATGGTCGACATTGACGCCAGCCACGAATTGCTCGCGCGCCCGACCGTGTCGTGGGCAGTGGTGCGCATGCTGCTCGGAAACCGGATGCTTTGGTGCGCCTATGTCGGCCAGTATTGCACCATCGCGTTGAGCTACTTCTTCATCACCTGGTTCCCGATATACCTTGTTCAGGCGCGTGGCATGAACGTCATGGAGGCCGGCTTTGCGACCATGGTTCCGGCCATTTCCGGCTTTCTTGGTGGAATTGCTGGCGGTGCCATCTCGGACATGCTTATTCGACGCGGCTGGAGCGTTTCCTGGGCACGGAAAACGCCGTATATCGTCGGCATGGCAGTGGGCTGCAGCCTCGTTCTCTCAGCTTTCACTGAAAGCAACACCGTGATCGTGCTTCTGATGACGGTGGCGTTCTTCGGCAAAGGGGCCGCTTCGGGTGCCGGCACCTGGGCCATCGTCAGCGATACGGCGCCGCGCGAGGCCGTTGGTCTTGCTGGCGCAATCTTCAATTGTGTGGGCAATATCGGCGGCATCGTGACCCCGATCGTCTTCGGGTACATTGTCCAGACAACGGGCCGTTATACCGTCGGCCTTTATTTTGTCGCCGCGCACTGCCTGGTCGCTGCCGTGATCTACCTGCTGTTCATGGGCAAGATCGAGCGCGTCGAAATGCGCTGACGCGCCCTTGCGAAGACAGGCTTCGGCCCATGCGCCAATCGATTTGACATCACTCATCTGCAGCAAGCCCGGCGTCCAAATGCAGAGTCCGGGCACTCATTTATGGAAACCAAAACATGCAAACAGCGGATACGGTCAAGCCGATCGTCCTGAATGCGGCAGATTTGCCGGAATGGACAAATGCAGAGCTCAAAGCGCTTTTCACCGTTCTTGACCTCCCCAGGAACCCGGCGGCCGCTACCTCGTTTCTCAAAGAGCACGGTCCGGCCATTCGTGGCATTGCATTACGCAAAACGAAGATCGACGCAGCATTCCTCGATGCCGTTCCTTCGCTTGAGATCATTTCAAGCTACAGCGCTGGCCTTGATAACCTGGATGTAGAGGCCGCAAAGGCGCGCGGCATCAGGATCGAGAATACCTCTCACATTCTTGCCGAAGACGTGGCAAACGCCGCTGTCGGACTAGCACTCGCGGTAACCCGCGACTTCGTGTACGCGGACGCCTTTGTCCGCTCCGGCGTCTGGCCTGAACAGGGACAGTATCCGCTGGGCCGTTCAATCTCACGCATGAACGTCGGGATTGTCGGTCTTGGCACAATCGGCTCGGCCATCGCGAAGCGCCTGCACGCCTTCGGCTCGAAGGTCGCCTATTTCGGCCCTACCCGCAAACCCGTCGATATCCCCTATTACGACAATGTGGTGCGGCTCGCGCACGATTGCGACATGCTGATCCTGACATGCCCGCTTTCTCCTGCCACACATCATTTGGTGAATGCAGCTGTGATCGATGCGCTCGGTCCTCGCGGCTTTATCGTGAACATTTCACGCGGTCCCGTGGTGGATGAAACGGCACTGATTGCTGCGTTTGCCGCGAACAGAATCGCAGGTGCAGCTCTCGATGTTTTCGAGCATGAACCGGCGGTTCCGCAAGCGCTGATCCGGGACCGCAGAGTGGTCCTGACACCCCATATCGGTTCGGCAACCGAGGAAACGCGCCGGAGCATGGCGGAAAACGTCGTCGATACGCTTGCAACGCATTTCGGCATTGCGGGACCGCGCGACAAGTTGTCATATTGATGTCACTCAATTTTCAGACGTTCGATCCGACCGAGCACTATCGTGTAAGACAGCACGCCCACCAAGGCGACGATTGCGCAGAAGCCAAGTGCCCATTCGAATGAACCTGTCTTCTGCACGATGAAGCCGATCGTGATCGGCGTGATGATGCCGGCAAGGTTGCTCGCGAAGCTCGCAATGCTGCCTGTCATGCCGACCAGGTCACGCGGCGCAATCTCCGAAACGACGACCCATGTCGTCGACGACATGCCCTGCGCGAAGAACGCCACGCACAGGACGGCGATCACGATGGCGTTTGAGCTCGTAAAGTTGGCCAGCACGATCGATCCTGTCAACAGCAGCCCGACCACCATCGGCGTCTTGCGCGCCGTGCTGACGCAGATGCCGCGCCGGATCATCCAGTCACCCCACCAGCCGCCGAACATGACGCCAGCCGCCGCCGACAGGTACGGACCAATGGCCGCCGTCCCCGCATGCAACATGCTCATGCCGCGCGCCTGCATCAGATAGGTCGGAAACCAGGTCAGAAAGAAATACAGCGTAGTCGTCGCGGCGAGCTTGCCGATGCACACACCCCAGATCTGGCGAAAGCGCAACAGTTGCCAGCAATGATCCCAACGGAAGCGCCCGGCCTTACCGGGGTGCTCGACGATACCGCCGCCGTCGCGGATATAGTCGAGTTCAGCGTCGTTCGCAAACCGGCTTTGCGCGGGCTCGCGGTAAGCGGCAAACCATACGGCCGCCCAGACGAGGCCCATCAGCCCGGAAACCATGAACACGCCGCGCCACCCGTAGTTCGACGCGATGTAGAACTCGACAGGCGTCAGAAATGCCGTGCCGACGTACACGCCCATCGAGCACACGCTTCCGGCGACACCGCGCTCACGCTGCGGAAACCACGCGGTCGCCAGCTTGTTGTTGGCAGGGAAAGCGGGCGCTTCCGCCGCGCCGACGCCAAAGCGCAATCCGAACAGCGACGCGAAGCCGCCCGCGAACGTTTGCAGCGTCGTCATCAGCGACCATGCGGCAAGGCATAGGCCGTACGTCACCTTCGTGCCGAAGCGGTCGAGCAGATAGCCACCCGGCAGCGTCGCGATTGCAAACGCCCAGGAAAACGCCGAGAAGAGCACGCCCATCGCGACCGGGCTGACCGCGAATTCCTTGGAGATGAGCGGCGCGACGACCGACATGTTGGTGCGGTCCAGATAGTTGATGATGGTGCCGATGAAAACCAGCCCCAGCATGAACCAGCGCGCGTTGGTGCGGCGATGCGCGAGCGCGAGATTACGCGGCGGCATGGCGTCGGCCGCCAGATCGTTTTCCATCGTTTGTCTCCGGATTGTCTGTGCAATTGTTTGCCTGGTGATGCGTCGCTGCGAAGCCGCGCAGCTGCCGTGTCAGGGCAGCGCGACGTCGTCCACGTTCAGGCGCTGCGCCCAGTTGTGCAACGCGGCGACCGTCGGGGGCGAGAGCGCAATACCGTCGCGCAGGTGCTGCTCGATGTTGCGCGTCGCCTGTTCGCCGGGCAGGCGCACGGGACGCGCGGGATCGACGGGCGAGTTCGCGTGGCAGCGCTGCGCGAGAAAGTCCATCTGCGCGATCGATTCCGCAGTGCCGGCGAACGCTGCGGGATCCATCAGTTGCAGGTAAACGTTCGCGCCCCAGCGCGTCGGGGCGTCTCGGCGGCCAAAGCCCGAAAGGCCCTGCGTGAGCGCTTCGACCATCAGAGCAAGACCGAAGCCCTTGTGTCCCGCCTCCTCGCCACCGAGCAGCATCAGACTGCCGCGGTCATCGCTGCGCTCCATCACTGCAGGCTCGCGCGTCGGCCGGCCGTCGGCGTCGAGCAGCCACGCATGATCGAATGGCACGCCGGCTGCGGCTCGCTGGCGCGTCATCGATACCGTCGTGAGCGATGCGCAGGTATCGACCAGCACCGGGAAGCCGGTGGTCGGGAAAGCGAATGCAAACGGATTGGGACTAAAGAGCCCTTCCTTGCCGCCAAACGGCGCGACCACTTTGGTATGCGGACCGGACGACGCGATCAACGCGTAATAGCCTCGGTCGGTGGCCTGCTTCGCGAGCGCCGCGAGACAACCGATGTGATGGCTGCGGCGCATCGAAAATGTGAACACGCCGTGCTCGGGCAGACGTTCGAAGCCGAGCGTCAACGCCTGCTCCATCAGCCACAATCCCGGTAGATAGCCACCGTCCCAGACGACGGTGGCGCCGGTATCGCGCACCGTTTCGGGCGAGCCGCTAGCCGTCATGCGGCCGTTGACCAGTTCGTCGAGGTACGCGGGGCATTGCGCGAGGCCGTGCGTCGGGCGGCCCATCATGTCGGTCAGCACCAGCAGGTCCGCGACGCATGCGGCCTTGTCGGCATCCATGCCCGCGGCAGTGAAAAGGCGTGTCGCGAAGGTCGCAAGCGCTTGATGCGGGCGTCGGATGGTGACGGGAAGTTCAGTCAGGTTCATTGAAACAGGGTCTCCAGGTCAGGCCGGCAGCGCGGCCCGTGAGTCGAAGGCGTCAATGTCACGCGCGAAGGCTGTGACGGTCGGAACTAGCGTATCGCCCGCAACCGATACCTGAAAGGCTTGTATGCGCATCAGTTGATACTTATACTGCATCAATGGTCACGCTTGCCCAGCTTCGCTGCTTTCTCGCCGTCGTCGGGGAAATGAACTACCGGCGCGCCGCAGAGCGCCTGAACATGACGCAGCCGCCGCTCACGCGGCAGATTCAGGCGCTCGAGCACGCGGTTGGCGCGGCGCTTTTCGACCGTCGTGCTCGCGCAATACGTCTGACGCCCGCAGGTGCGGCATTCGCGCGCTCGGCACGCCGCATCCTCGCGCAAACGGGCGATGCGGTGCTCGACGCTCAACGCATTGCCGCCGGCGATACAGGCTCGCTGACGGTCGCATTCACGGCTGCTTCGAGCTATGTGTTTCTGCCGCGATTCGTCGCGCTGCTGCGCAAGGCGATGCCCGAGGTATCGCTGACACTGCGAGAGATGAGTTCGCCCCAGCAACTGCTTGCATTGCGCGACGAACAGATTGACATGGGTCTGTCGCGCCCGCCGATCATTCAGCCGGGCGTCGCGTCGATGCGGGTTTATCGTGAGCCGCTGTGCGCGGTATTGCCTGACGCGCATCCTTTAGCCGGGCGCGAGGCGATCGCGCTACAGGATCTCGCGGGCGAAAACTTCATCACGTATCCACCCGTCGAAGGCGTGTATTTCCACGGCTTGATTACCGGGCTGCTTCAGGCAATGGGCGTGACCGTCGCGGAAACACAGCACATTACGCAAACCCATTCGATCCTCGCACTCGTCGGCGCGGGATTGGGTGTCGCGCTCGTGCCGCGCTCAGCCGAGCGCGTGCGCTTCGCGGACGTCGTGTTCAAACCACTGATCGGCGTGGATGAAGTGACGGCGGACCTGTTGCTCGCATGGCGGACACAGAACGACAATCCGGCCTGTGCCACGGCCGTGCGGCACGTCACCGAGGCGCTGCGCGATCCAGCGTGGCTGACGTGAGCACCGAGAATCTGCCCAAGGTCAATCCCCGCAGCAATATCCATCGCCCCGGCCGACTTGCCTTGGTTGGGCGGCCTGCAAATGGCGTGCCGATCGCGCCGGCCGGCACTTTGCCCGGCGCGGACGGCCATGCCGCCCATGCTCACTCCCACGCCCGCGCGTCGCCATACCGGCCCCGCATCCCCGCAAGCGCACTCGCCCGCATAACACCCTGCGGCTTTCCCAATCGATCAGGCATGACATGTCAGCTCCTTCGTGTCCCGGCGAGGGACGCCACGGTCACGCGATGCGCAGACCCGGTTGCCGGCCTTTCCATTCTGTTTCGAGAAAGGTCTTCAGCATGTTGATAACCGCGTGTACAGCGATGCGCGGATGGCTCAGGCATGCTTCCACTTGTTCGCTACGGCTTTCACCGAACAGGCACCATGAGCAGAAGTGTTCGCAATTGTTGGTCAGCAGGCGGTATTCATTTTCGCCAAGGCGGGAGCGTGCACGGCGCACGGCTTCCATGCCAACGTACTTGGCGCAGGGAGCCCGCTTGACGCTGATGCCATGACCGGCGGCGAAGCGTTCGAGGGAACTTTCCTCGACCGGGGCCGGGTGCAAGGAATGTGCGAAGCCGGCATAGTGGATCACCTTGCCTTCGCCGACGTAGATGCCGTGGTGTTCGTAGCCATGCCGTTCGGTAACGAGATGCGCACCCAGCGGGAAATCGTCGGCTGCCGCTGCCGGACAGGCCTGGCGGTCATGCGCTCGTTGGTCTTGGTGGCTCATGGCTTGCCTCTGCTGTGTTGGTGAGTCGCCGTCATGACGGCTTCCTTGCCATGTACCACGCATCAACCGTGCCAACCACCCCACCCCGCGTATCGACAAGGGTTTCCGGAAAGACATGGCAGGCCTGAGGTCATCAATCGTCGGGGCCACGCCAACAGTTTCGCGAGTATTGTGTTGGTCCGCCGCGCTCATTTTCGCCCGCTGGCCTGCCTTATCACACCGCACCCTACACGCCGGAGCCACGGCAAACGATGTGAAATCAATGGGTTAAACAAAATGACCTCGTCCCCTCCCCGGCTTGGCACGCCGATTGCTCATTCATGAAGCAGCGGAATGCGGCCCATCCCGCGCAGGCCCTCGCCGGGCCCCCAATCCCCCTTTGGAGACTGACCATGGCCACGCTCACCATCAAAGACCTCGATAACGAGCACCCGCTCGACGCCATCAGCATGTCGCGGATCCGCGGCGGCGCCGCCCCGTGGGTGTTCGGCTGGATCCGCCCCTACTCGGATGACGTGTCTGGCGCCGGCACGGTCGTTAACCTTTACGAGACCACCAACAACTTCTATGCTGACCAAATGGTCAACCAGTTCCAGAACATCGATATCCGAAACACGGCACCGAACACGAATATCAACGTTAGCGCGGATCAGGGGGCCAAGAACGGCCGCCGGGCCTGAGTGGACGGCAGCATGACGGTCCGGCGCCCGGCGTACGCGCCCGCCCGATCGCGAACCGATGCAACGTATGCGCCTATGCGCCAAACTCCGCGGAGACGATCGTGACCTATGCGTCGCAGTTCCGTTGGACCTGCGCGATCTGCTCGGACGTCGGATGCCTGAGGGAACGCAATGAGGATGCTTGCCTTGCCCAACCCGAGCGAGGCGTATGGGCCGTGGCCGACGGCATGGGAGGACACGCCGAGGGCGAGTACGCCAGCCAGCGGGTGGTGCAGGCCTTGTCCGAATTGGCGCCGTCAGGCACCCTCGATGAAATGCTCGAAGATGCGCGTGCGGCCCTGGGCGACGCCAATCGTCACTTGGTGGCGCAGGCGGCGCGCTGGCAAGTGCGCTGTGTCGGCAGCACCGTGGTCGCGCTCCTTGCGTGCGGGCGGCATGTCGGCTGCCTGTGGGCCGGCGACAGTCGGCTTTATCGATATCGCGCCAGCGAGCTCACGCAATTGACGCACGACCACAGCCAGGTCGAGATGCTCAAGGCGCGTGGCCTGATCACCGCCGAAGAGGCCTTGCATCACCCCGCCCAACATATGATCACGCGCGCGGTCGGCGCCGCGGCGACGCTGGAATTGGACCAACTCGTGGCGGAAGTCAGCGACGGCGATACCTTCCTGCTGTGTAGCGACGGTCTGAACCACGAGGTGTCAGACGCTGCCATCGCGGGCGCGCTGGCCGGTGACGATTGCGACCAGGTCGCGCATTCGCTGGTGCAATTAGCACTCGATCGTGGTGGCCATGACAATATCTCGGTGGTGGTGGTACGCGCCCAAACACTGGATGGTGGCGACAAAACGCTCTTGAACCCCGTAGTGTGAGCCCATCCGCCATTCGGGCCCCGACGCGACGCGAATCAGGGTTCCTTGACGACCTCGGCCGAATGGTGCACGCGGAAATCCTTCGAGTGGATGCCGTGCTTCTTGAGCAGCATCTGCAGGTGGGACCGGTTCATGTCGCAGCGCCGCGCCAGCTCGGCCACGGTGCCGCCCACTTCCTGCAGGCCCCGTTCGAGGAACGCCCGCTCGGCCTCGTCGCTGGCCGCCCGCTTGGCTTCACTCAGCGACGCCGGGCTCGCCGCCCCTGTGACAGCGGCCTCGCCGGCGACCACTACCGGACCCGCCGGCCGCGGCCGGATATCTTGCGGCAAATGAATGAGATCCGCCGTGTCGCCGGCCAGGCACGAGACGCGGTATATCAGGTTGCGCAACTCGCGGATATTGCCGGGAAACGCATAGGTCATCAGAAAATCGCGCAGGCGCGGCGTCAGGGTGACCGGTCGGCGCTTGAGCGCGCCGGCGGCCTCGTCGCTGAAATAGGCCACCAGCAACGCAATTTCGTCACGCCGCTCACGAAGCGGCGGGAGCGTCACATGAATGACGCTGAGCCGATAGAACAGATCCTCGCGAAACGTGCCTTCCCGACTCATGCGCCGCAGGTCCTTGTTGGTCGCTGCCACAATGCGGGTATCCACCCCGATGGCTTCGTCCGAGCCGACGCGCTGGATTTCGTGCGCCTCGAGCACGCGCAACAGTTTCACCTGGCCCGGCAGCGGCAACTCACCGATCTCGTCAAGAAAGATAGTGCCGGTATGCGCACTTTCGAATTTGCCCTTGCGGTCGTTACTTGCCCCCGTGAAGGCGCCCCGCTTGTGCCCGAACAGCTCGGATTCGATCAGATTGTCGGGGATCGCGCCGCAGTTCACCGAGATGAACGGCTTGTCCGTCCTCGCACCGTTGGCATGGATGACCTTGGCCATCAATTCCTTGCCGGTCCCGCTCTCGCCGTCAATCAGCACCGGCAGATCGGTCGGCGCTGCTTTCTCCGCGATCTCCAACGCTTCGAGCAGCTTGGGATTGTCACCGAACGTGCCCTCGAAGATAAAGCTCCGCTTGAGCAACGCCTCACGGCGTTGGCGCGGTGATTGCTCTAGCGGCTCCGTTTCAGCCGCGGCGGCCTGTACGAAGCGCTCCTTGTGCGACAGTTGCATGACCTCGTCGCGCAGCGTGGTCGCCTGCTTGAGCAAGCGATCGATCTCGGGCCGGTCAAGCTTCGACGACCATCGCAGTGTAGAGCGCAGGATCTCGATCTTCTCGATCAGTCCGGCGTAGGAGATGGCGGACGCAACGGGGCCGCCCTGGCTGAATAGCTTCATGACGCGCTCAACTGCTTCTGGATCAGCTGGAAATACATGCCCTTGCGTTCGACCAGCTCCTCGTGCCGGCCCTGCTCGACGATCGCGCCCTCGTAAAGCACGAGGATCTTGTCGGCCCGCATGATGGTGCTCAGACGATGGGCGATGATCACGGCGGTACGGCCGTGCAGGATCTCCTGCATGTTCGCGAGAATATTGCTTTCCGACTGCGTGTCGAGCGCCGACGTCGCTTCGTCGAAGACCAGCAGGCGGGGGTCGTGGTACAAAGCGCGGGCGATGCACAAGCGCTGGATCTGCCCGCCCGAGAGCCCGATGCCGCGCTCACCGACCACCTGCTCGTAGCCAAGTGGCAGCTTGCAGATGAAAGCGTGGGCGTCGGCCATCTTCGCCACTTCTTCGATGCGGCGCCGGTCCGGGCTGTCGTCGCCGCACGCGATATTTTCCGCAATGGTGCCGGAGAACAGCAGGTTGGTTTGCATCACATAGCCGACCTGGGCGCGGTAGTATTCCTTGTCGATCGCGCCGAGCTCGAAGCCGTCCACGGTCAAGGTGCCGTCCGTCGGCGAATAGAAGCCGACCAGCAGCTTGGCCAGCGTTGTCTTGCCGGATCCGCTGCGCCCGACGATGGCGATCGTCTCGCCGGCCTTGATGCTGAAGCTGATATTCTCGAGCACATAGGGCGAGTCGCTGTCGTAGCGAAAATAGATACCGTCGAACATTATTTCACCCTGCAAGTCCGGCAGCACCACGCGCGAGGGCAAGTCCTGCGGCTTCTGTTCCGGCTCCAGATCGAGCACGTCGCCCAACCGTTCCATCGCCACACCGGCATCGTTGAGTTGTCCCCACAGGGCGACCAGGCCCATCACCGGCGACAGCACACTGCCCATGAACGCGTTGAAGGCGATCAACTGGCCGATGGTCAGTTCGCGCTGCAACACCAGGGAGGCCCCGAGCCAAAGCACGGTGATCGTGGTGGCCGCATGAAGGATCTGGCTGGCCAACCCCACCAGAATGTGGAACGACTGCGCCTGGTATTGCTTCTCGAGCGCTTTGGCGTACTTCCGCTCCCATTTCAGCCGGACCGGCCGCTCGATGCCCATGCCCTTGACGGTCTCTGCGCCGCCGAGGGTCTCCATCAGATATGCCTTCGCGTCGGTGGACGCGGTGAACACCTCGCGCGCGTAGGTCTTGACGCGCGGCGTGACGACGATGGTCAAGGCGGCGATCGGGATCACGAAGGCGATCAACACCAGCGTCAGCCTGACGTTGTAGAAAAACATGATGGCGAAATAGATGAACACCATCAGCACGTTCAGCGCGGTGGTCACCGTCGACTCGGTGAGGAATGCGCGGATGGTCTGGTTCTCCTGAAAGCGGGCGAAGATGTCGCCCGTCTTGCGCTTGGCGAAAAAAGCCAGCGGCAACGACAGCGTGTGCCTGAAGAACTGCGACATCATGGCGAAATCCATATTGCGCACCATGAAGTTGGCCAGATAAGCACGGATGGTGCTCATCAACTGGGAAAACACATTGGAGATGATCAGGCCGACGATGAGCAGGTGCAACAGGCCGACATTCTGATGCACCACAACACTGTCCAGAATGTTCTGGATGATCAACGGCGGCACCACCCCCAGTACCTGGATCACGAAGGTCGCCACAAACAGGTGCGCCAGAATCTTCTGGTAAGGCGCGAGGTAGGCGATGAAGCGCAGCCACGGCGAGCGCGCCACCGACTGCTCGGTCATGTGCTCGCCCGGCGTGAACAGCAGACAGGTGCCGCTCCAGCCCCGTTCGAACGCTTCGAGGCTCATCTTGCGAAAGCCGATGGCCGGGTCCGCGACCCATACGCCACGCGCGGAGATTCCGTAGACCACCACATAGTGATAGCCCTCCCAGTGCACAATGAAGGGCAACTCGAAACCGAGTAGCGAGTCGTGTGTGCACTGGATGCCGCGCGTTGTGAAACCAAGTGACTCACCGGCGCGCGCCAGACTGTCAAGCGTGGCGCCCTGCGTGGTCACATTGGCCAGCTCGCGCAACTTGCCCAGCGTCATTGGAATGCCGTAGTGCTTGCAGATCATGGCCAGGCAGGCGGCGCCACAGTCCATCTCTTCGGCCTGCTCCACCAGTGCGAAGCGGCGGATCAGGCGCTCGCCGAACTCCGGTCTGGAGTGCAAATCGAGCAGTACCGCATGCCTGCGCCGCTCGGCCAGCTTTTTCTGCCGATGCAGTTCGCGGTCGACAAAGCGAATGCGCTCCTCCAATACCTCGCGCAACTTGGGGTTGCGCTCGAGGATCAACTGCACGGTCTTCTCGGGAATGACAAGCAGGCGTGTATCGGTACCGGCAATCGCCGAGGCAATTTGCTCCTGCCGCATTACGCAGGCGCGCTCGCCAAAGATGTCCCCCTGGTTCAGCGTCGCCAGCGGATATTCGGTGCCCTCCTCGGTACGTACGATGCGCACTGTGCCCTGGCGCACCACGTACAGCCGGCGGTCTTCGCGCGCGCCCTGCTTCAATATCTCCCTGCCGGCCGCCACCCGCTTGACGCCCACGCTGCGCACGGCGTCTTCCAGCTCTTGCTTGTCGAACTTGCCGCGCAGGTCGAACAGGCGTGTCACGAACCCGCCGGCGGAACTGATCGCGACGTAGCTGGTGATGAACGTCAGCGCCGCCGGATCGCGCGTGACCATCGGCGCCGTCACGCTGCGCGGTATGAACAGCAACTCGGTCTTGCCTGCGGAACGTACCGACGATTCGTGACGGTAATCGCGCAGCATGGCGATATCTGCGAACACCTCGCCCGCACGGCGCACCCCCATGCTGATTTCCTTGCCGTGCTCCTCGTTGAAGATACGCACCGATCCCGTCTTGATCACGAACAGCCCATTGGCCTGCTCGCCGGCATTGCACACGGTATCGCCAAAGCCGAAGAAGAACGACTGCGCGTGCGCGGCAAGCTGCTCGATGTCTTCGCGCTTGAGTGGCGAAAGGATCTCCACGCCGGCGAGAAAGTCGGCCAGCGATTGCGGTTCCGGCCCTGGGGCCGGGCCCGCTGGCATCGGCCCTCCGGCCGGATCGCTACCGGGCTTCAATGATGTGCTCCTGTGCCCTGGCCATTAGCCACTCCTCCCGCAACAGCCGGCGTACCTCGAGCGTCACCTCGTCATCGAGGGTGGCCGTGTGCTTCGCGGTCACCAGGAAAATCTCGAAGAAGGAACGGTCGGCTGCCGGAAACGGCCCGATCAGGTCGCCGACCGCGGCATTGAACACCTTCGCCTCGATGTCGGTCTTGAGTGAACCCCGCAGCACTTTGCCGATCGCGCCGCCCTGCTCCCGTGTATCGGCGATCGAGTGCTCCCGCGCCATCTCGGTGAAGCTGTCGGGATCGTCCTGCAGGAGCGAGATCAGTTCCTTGGCCTTGCCCTCGGTGTCCACCACGATATGGCTGACCTCGATGCTGTCGAACTTCGGCGAATTCAGCTTGAAATACGCCTGCACTTCCTCGTCGCTGCAAATCACGGCCATCATCTTCTCGCGGTACAGGCTGTCGGTGATGAAGGCTTCGAACTCGTCGAGGCTCACGCCAAGCGCGTCCAGGTAGTGATTCATGTCAGTCGCCCGATGCAGGCCTTGCACACGCCGGAACTGGTCGGCGCGCGCCTGGATCTCGTCGGTTGTGAGCACCATGCCCTGCTTCCTGGCCGCGTGCACCGTCAGCTTGTCCCGGACGAGTTGCTCGACCAGACCTTCGAATTGGCCCGTCAGCTTGAGCACCCTGACAAATTCGTCGACGCCGATGACCTCGTCGTCGATACGCACAATGCCTGTCATATTGTCAGCTCCTTGCATCGGCCCATGTGCCGTATTCTTCGGTCCCGCTGCCATGCCGTGCGATGCGCCGCGTCGATGGCGGGCTTATCCTGCCATCTGACGGAATGGATCGATGCCGAGATCAATCAGACGTCGTTCTCGCACCACGATCTCGGCGGTCGCGGTCATGCCGTAGCGCAACGGGTACTTTGTATCGGCGACCACGTAATAGTCGCGCGCCAGGCGAACCCGGCCCTCGTACATCGGCTGCTTGCTCTGCGCCGACGGCTTGGTGGCCGGCGAAATGAATTCGAGCGTGCCGTCGATCAGACCGTAGCGCTGGTACGGAAACGCATTGAATTTGAGCTTGACCGGCTGCCCCTCATGCAAGAAGGCGCGGTCGCGTTCCGCGATCTCGATCTTGAGCACCGGGCGGGCATCCTTCGGCGCGATGCCGCCAAGCGGCGTATTGGCCTGGACCTTGTCGCCGCGCTGAGTCGAGGTGACGTCGGTGATCACGCCCGAAACCGGGGCAAGGATCAAAAGGAAATTGTCCTTGTCGATATTCTCGAAGCGGATGCGCGCGGCGGCCTCGGCCACCAGGCGGGCGGTCTGCACCTGCAGGCGCAGCTTGTCCTCGGTATTGGCGATCTCGCGGGCGGCCGCATCATACTGGATGCGCAGGCTGATGAGCTCCTGGCTGCTTCCCTCGAGTTGTGCGTTGGCCTGGGTGAACTCCTGGCTCAGCCGCGCGTCGAGTTCGGCCAGGCGCGATTGGGCGACGCGCAGCGCGTTGTCGGCTTCGAGCGCGGCGCTGCGCTTGGCATCGACCTGCGACTGCGACACGCCGCCGCCGCCCGGCAGCGCGAACAGGCGCGCGTAACGGTCCAGTTCCTGATGCGCGAATTCGCGCGTCTGGCGCGCCGAGTCGAGGTTGCTCCGGGCCTCCTGCAACTGCGCCCGCTGTTGCTCCGCAAGCCGGGTAGTGCCCTCGGACGCTCGGTTTTCATGCAAACGTTCGGCCACCTCGATCTGCTGCCTGAGCGCCGCCACCTTGCGCTCCATCAGCACTTTTTTTTCGGGGAACTGCTTCCATTCGCGCTCGGAATCCTCGAGCTTCAGTTGCGCTTCCAACGCATTGGTGGCCGCTTCGATCGCGCCCCGCGCATTGAGCCGAGCCAATACGTCATCCTTGGACACCGGCTGGCCTTCGGCCACGTAAATATCGGCAAGCTCGCCATCTACGGGCGCATAGAAGCGCCGCACTTCCGATTCCGGCGCGAGCGCGCCTTCGGCCGTCACGATGACATCGGCACGCCCGACGAAGGACCATACGAGCCCGGCGAGCACCAGCGCCCCGATCGTCACGACCGTGAGCAGCATGAGACGCCACGGTTCGGCGCTGAGAATGGCGATGCCTTCGGCGCTGTGATCTTCCAGCGCATCGGCCAGTGGCTTCAGGCGATCGTCGCGACCGTTGTCCATCATGGCTGCTTTCCTCCGTCGCCGGCCGTCTGCTGCGCGGTACCGATCAGTGCCAGCTTGGCCGTGAGCACGCCCGGTTCGAGCACACTGCGCAACTCGAGCAGCGAGCGCCGCTGCAGTTCGACTTCAGCCTTGATCTCGTCCTCGACATTGCGCCACTGCTCGGCGTCGCCCGATTTCAACTGCGCGTAGATGCGCATGCCTTGCTGCGCGTCGTCTCGCGCCTCGGACAGCAGGTGCGCCTGGGCACGGAATTTTGCCGAGATGCCCGACTCGAGCCTTGCTTCGCTCCCGATCGCACCATTGTTGCGATACTGCCGCCACGCCACCAGCGCCCGGTTCATCTGCGCCTGGGCGCGCTTGAGTGCGGTACCCCGAATGGCGCCGAGGTCGGCGTCGACGGCAGCGGCAAAGTAGCTGTCCTGCGCCGGTTCGAGCAAAGCGTAGAAGTCGAGCAGCAGGTCGTCATAACCGGCAGTGCCGCGTGCCTTCTGCACAGCGGCGTATTTGGCCGCGACCGCCTGCTTGTGCGCGAGGTCCTTCGCCTGATCGCCTGCCCACGGCCCGGCGTTGAGCTGCGCAAGCTCACTGGTGGCCGTGGCGCTGTCGCCTTTCTGCCATGCCCGAGCCACGGCCTCGTACTGCCGCACCACGTCGGGGGCGGGCAAGCGGCTGGCGGCCAGTTTGCGGAATTGTTCCTGGAACGCCGGCGTCGAAAAGCTCGACTTTCCCACTTGCGCCATCAGCGGCCCCAGCGCACGTGCGCGCAGCGCGTTGATCAGTTGGGTGTATTGGCGCAGGTCCTCCTGCACCCGGTCCAGTCCCGCGAGCCGGGGGTACTTTGTCGAGTAGTCAGCCAGCATCGGCTGCAACGCCTCCGGCTGATCGCGGCCCAACTCGGTGGCAATCGCGGTGTTCAGGCGATCGATTGCGGCCAGGTAAACAGCGTCGTCGCTTTGCAGCTTACGCACATAACTGAGCGCTTGTGCGTAGGTATCGCGAAACGTCGGCACGTACGCGGCGATTCGCTCGAGCAAACGCTGGTGTGTCGCCTCGTCCTGGCTCCAGCGCGCGAGCACATCGCGGATCTTCAAATCGTCGACGTAGATGCGGATCGGTGCCTCGAGACCACCGCGCTCCACCATGAAGCGATCGAGCCGGCCGATCCAGGCGAGTTCTTCGAGCAGGGGTCCGACATCGGCGTTGTGCCGGCCCAGTCCCTTCATGTCGGCCAACACGGTCTCGGCGCCGCGGAAATCGTGCGCAGTCAGCTTGGCCACCCAAGCCGGCACCTGCGCGCGCAACAGGGCCTGGGTGCCCATGACCTGGAACTGCGCGTTGTCCGGGTGCCGCGCCAAATATGCGTCGGCCACGACAGCAGCCTGTGCGTCGTTGCCGTTGGCTTGCAATGCCTTCATCTCGCGCTCGGGCGCGCCACGCCAGTACAGCACAGCGAACAGGACAGCCAGCCCCGCCAGCAGCGCACCGCCCCACGGGCCGGCCCGCTTGAGACTGATGCGATCGGCAACGCCGGCGCTTTTGGCGACTTCCGCCAGCATCAGCGCGCCCCGGCTACGCTTGTGGCCCTTTTCGTGCGCATTGGCCGCCCCTGGCGGCCGCTGCTCGGGCTCCGGGTTGACCTCGTCCTCGCCCTGGGCATCATAATCGACGCAAAAGATGTCGAGGAACGATCCGGCCGCTGCCACGAAGGTGGTCTTGTCGGCCTCCTCGACGGGCAAGGCCTCGGCGGCCTGCACGGCTGCCGGCTCGGGTTCGGCTGTCCGCCCGGGCGAGGCGGACAGCGTAGGATCGGCGGACGTCCCGACGAGTGCAGGTGCGGCTGCCTCACCTGCATTGCCCGAGTACCCGGGCAGGACAGTGGCATCGTCGTGCGCCGCGCACGCAATCCCAACCTTGTAGACGAAATGATTGCCGCCAAAGGCAACAAGGTCGCCATCCTCCAACGCCACTGCCTGATCACCGATACGCTTGCCGGCGACATAAGTGCCGTTGGTGCTGCCGAGATCCTCGACATACGGGCGCCCGCCCTTCAGATGAATATGTGCGTGGCGGCGGGACAGGTAGGCCACTTGATGTGGATAGTCGTCGCGATAGCGCGCGAAGGTGTCATCGGCCTTGCTGACCAGGAACGGAAACGCGCTGACCACGATCGGCTGCAAGCCGAGATCGTCGCGCTCGGGAGTCAGTGTCAGTGTCAGGTTCAGTACCGGCGCGGCGCGCGCCGCAGCGCGCTCATGCAGCTGCACCCGATATGTCAGCGCCGTGCCGAAGCTCAGTTCGTCGCCATCGCGCAGCCTGGCGGCTTGCGCTGCAACGATAACGCCATTGACGCGCGTGCCGTTCTTGCTGCCCATGTCGGCGACATAGACGGCGCCGTGCTCGGCAAAGATGCGCGCATGACGACGCGACAAGGTTGCGACCACGTCCGGAGGGTAAGCGGAGAACGGAACCTCGGCGCGACCTACCGCGAACAGGTCATCGCCGATGCGGATCTCGCCGATCGCCGGATGAGAGACAGGGACAAGCGCGATGTCGAAGGCATGACCCGCGCTCACCTGCATTTCTACAATCAGAGCTTTGTCAGGAGCCATGTCTCAAAAAACCCAACAGCGCGTGCCGGTCGGCGCGCAGGCCCCCTTGGCAAGCCGATTGCCATGTCAGCAGACCGGAAGTCTACGGCAGGATGGGCGTGTATTGACTATGAAAATAGTAGGCCATGCTTGGCGGAAGTCAATCGGGCACACTGCGGTCCTGCGGCCGTCGCAGCGCCACCCGCGAAGGCGGCGTGGCATTCGCGACATCGCCGGCGGACCGCTATTGCACTGCAATTTTTGCTTCGTTGCGCACTTCCGTGCCCGGCCAACCGCCGCCCAGCACCTTGTACAAAGTGACGGTGTCGGCCAGGATCTGTTGGTGGTTGGCCAACAATGCGAGTTGCGCGGCCAACAGCGAGCGCTCCGTTTCGAACACCTCGAGTTGCGACGCAACGCCCTCCTTGACCTGTGCCTCGATCTGCGCAGAAACCACCCGCAATTGCTCGACCTGCTGCTGCAATTCCACGTGTTGCTGCTTGTGGGCGTCGATATTGACGAGCGCCGTCTCAACCTCCTCGAAGGCCGTGATGACGGTGCGTCCGTACTCGTTCTCGGCCACCTTGACCTGCGCCTCTGTCGTCTTCACCCTGGCCCGTACGCCCGGATCAAGCATCGGCAAATTGATGCTCGGCATGAGGCCGAACGTGAATGACTTCAGCAGGTCGGTCAGTGCGAAACTGGCGGTGCCGCCCTGGCCGGTCAGGCCGATGGTCGGCAACTGCGCCAACCGGGCCTGCCCGACCACGTTGTACGCCTCCAGCAAGCGATATTCCGAGGCGACCACGTCGGGGCGGCGCGCCAGCAGTTCGGACGGCAGTCCTGCCGGCACCACCGGCAACTGCACCTTTGCCTGCAAATGGCCTTTCGGGACGTGGAAGTTGCCTGCCGGAACCCCCACGAGGGTGGCGAGCGCATTCTCGGAGACATCGCGCGCACGGCGCAGTTCGATCAGGTCCTTGGTCAGGCGATTGATCTCGGCCTGTTGCTGCATCGCGCGGATCTTGGGGAGCAAGCCATGCTGCACCATGGCTTGGTAGGTGGCGAGGATCTGCCCGTTCCGGCTCAACGTGCTGGCCTGCTGGTCGATCTGCTCGTCGAACTGCAGTATCTGGAAGTATGTCGTCGACACGTTGGCAACCAGCGTCAGGTAACCCGCCCGCCAGTCAGCCTCGGTGGCCCTGAATTCCGCCGTCTGCGCCTGCACGCCTTTCTCGACCTTGCCCCAAATGTCGATATCCCAGTTGACCTGGGTTGCCAAGTTGTACTGGTGAGTGGCCGGCTGGCCCGTGCTTTTCTGCAAGCTGACGCCGGCGCCCAGGTCCGCCGTCGGCAGGGCACCCGCCCTGGCTTCCGCAATCTGGGCGCCGGCCACCTTGATGCGCGTCGCGAGTATCTTGATATCGTAATTGCCGGCAAGCGCCTGCTGAATCAACGCGTCGAGATAGGGGTCCTTGAACCCCTCCCACCAGTTCGGCACGATCGTTTCCGCCGGCGACACCGTGATCGAACCTTGGCGCGCCCACGACGCCTTGGCTGGCAGTTCGGGCCGATGGTACTCGGGCGGGCGAAAATCGGCACAGGCGCCCAGGAGCGCCGCGCAGGCCGCCGCCGTCAGACAGGCGCGGGCGCGGCGGCGCAATCGGAACAGGGACAACGGGCATGTGGCTTGTAACACGATTTCATCCTTGGATCGAAGGTGGGCCTCGGCGGGCAACCGGTCGCGGCGCCCGCCATCTTGACCGAAGATTCAGTCGAGAAAGCATCGGTGTCGCGCTCAACGAGGATCACGCATAGACCATGCCACGACCGCCGCGTCGCTCGACGCGCCCCTGCAACTCATTGACGGAAAATGGATTTTTGCGCTGGAGGTGTTTAATGCGACACGCCGCGCCGCTATCGCGAATGCGACAGCGACGGGCTGCGGCCAACAGAATCGACGTCAGTGTCGGGGCGCGAACGACACTACGGCGAACAGGCCCTGGCCCGCGGCGCAGCGACTCACTTGACGTAGATGGTGATCTTCCGGGAGTAGACCGGTGGATTGTGCGGGATATGCTTGTCATCCCCCATCAACAACTGCAACGTGTGCTTGCCCGGCGGCAGTTCCAGCATGGTCTCGGTCTCACCCGCGCCAAAATGCAAATGGTTACGATCGTTGGGAATTTCCTGGTCCATCGGCGGCAGGTCAACGTCGATCAGCAGATGGTGATGGCCAGTGTTGGGAAATTTGACGCCACGCGGAGCAACACCAAAATTTCTCAAGCCGAACCAAACGCGAAATGGGCGCCCTGCCGGCAGCGTCTGGCCGTCGTTCGGCCAGCCGATATATACATAGGCATTGGCCGGGGCAGGCGTGGTGCCTGCACCAGCGGTGTCCAGCAGCAGGCAGGCCATGAGCGCAACCGCGGTGAGTAGCTTATGCATCGATGATCTCCCGAATCGCATTGCCCTTGCGAGCCACTGTTCGTTGCCTGCCGTGCGTAGCGCGCACCATCACCTATCGCACCGTGATGGTGATCTTCTTTGAATACACAGCGGGGTCGTGCGGGACGTGATCGTGGTCGCCGACCAGCAATTGCAGCGTGTGCTTGCCCGGCGGAAGTTCGATTCGCGCATCGGTTTCGCCGGCACCGAAATGCAGGTGATTCTTGTCCGAGGGAATTTCCTTGTCGAGCGGCGGCAGGTCGGCGTCAATCAGGAGATGGTGGTGTCCCACATTGGGGATATCGATCCCCTTGGGGCACACCCCCATGTTGCGCAGCCCCATGCGCACCCAGAACTTGCCACCGGTGATCACGGCGCCGTCGCGCGGCCAGATGATATAGGCCTCGGCATTCGGCGGCGACGGGCTGCGCGCCCACAGGGACGGCACCGCCGTCAGCATCATGGCCGCCAGGGCGCGAAGCATGAATCGTCGGGGCATACGCGGCGCCTCCTGGATTCGAACAGATGCGGATGCGCCGCATGCGCGAAGATCCGGTGAGCTGCACGCCATCGCGCCGCCTCGCGAGCGTGGCGCCGGGTGCGCCCGAGCCAATGCGATGCCATGCGTGTTTCAGCTTAGGACAGAACATTGCAAAAAGATACTCGGCCCGAGCGCTGTGCTATCTTTGAGAAAGTCGGCGGCCGGTAAGCGATCCGCATGCGGGCGGTCCGGCTGCGCTGCACGAGGCAATCCTGCGCATGACCAACAAGGTCTCACTATGTGGCGGAAACTTCTTGTCGTGTCGATGTTGGGGATGACGTCGATCCTGCCGGCCGAGGCCGAAGGCGTTGCATTTCCCGCCGGCGACACCGTGGCGCCTACCGTACAGCCGGCCCCGGCGCAGCGCGTGGCCCTCGTGATCGGCAATGCCCGTTACACTGACGCACCGCTCCCCAACGCCCCGGCCGACGCGCGCGCCATCGGCAGCGAACTGACCGCGCTCGGTTTCGACGTCATGCTGCGGGAAAACGTCACGCAAGACGGCATGGCAAGCGCGCTGGCCGAATTTCGGCGGCGCCTCGAACCTGGCGGCGTCGGGCTTTTCTACTATGCCGGCCACGGCATGCAGGTCGGCGCCGGCACCGTACTGATCCCGATTGACGCCACGGGCGCCGCGCCGAGTCGGCTGCTGACGGCCGGCATCGACCTGCAAACGGTGCTCGCAAGCATGCCGGCCGCGCGCCCCGGCAAGGTCAATCTGGTGATACTGGATACCTGCCTGAACAACCCGTATCGCAGCGGCACGCAGCCGCCGGCGGCAGCGCCCGAGCAAACATTGATTGCTTACGGCACATCGCCGGGATCGCTTTCCGGCGACGGAACGCACCACGGCGTGTTCACCGCGGCCTTGCTCGATGCGTTCGCAACGCCGGGCCTCGATGTCGAGACGGCGATTCGACGCGCCGCGGCGGTCGTGAGTCTGCGAACGCAGCAACGTCAGGTGCCGTCGCTATTGTCGTCCCTGTCCGCTCCATTGCCCCTGCTCGCCGCACCACACAGCCAACCGGTGGCCAGCCTGGCTGCGTCCGACGGTGTCGCGCCGCAGTCGCGCAGCCGCGGCATCCTGCCGAAGAACAGCGACGAAGCGTATGAGTTGGAGTTCTGGGAATCGATCAAGAACAGCAACTACGCGAGCGACTACGAAGCCTACCTGAAGGCGTACCCGAACGGCCGCTTTGCGCCGCTAGCTCGGGCGCGCATCGAACGGTTGCGCTCGGCGACGCCCAAGGCCGGCGAGCCGCCGACCGGAAACGCACACCCCGCCCCCATGCCGGCACCGGGCGCCGCGCCATCCGCGCCTGCGAAACCTGCGCCCGCCACACTCCCTGCACCTGCAACTGCACCGGCGCACCCCGCGGCTGCCGGCACGGGCGCCGCCGCCAGCGCGGGGCGCTCAAGCAGCGAATTCCGCGATTGTCCGGCGTGCCCCGTCCTGATCAGCTTGCCGCGAGGCAGTTTCACGATGGGCAGTAACGTGAGCGATCCTACCGAGAAACCACCCCACCCGGTCACGATCGCCCAAGCCTTCGCCATCGGCAAATACGAAGTGACGGTCGAGCAATGGAACGCGTGTGCCGACGCCGGCGGCTGCCAGCGCATCGCGACCAACGCCGCCAACGCGCGGAACGCACCGGCGCGCGATATCAGCTGGGACGACGCCCAACAGTATGTCGCCTGGCTGAGCAAGACAAGCGGCAAGACCTACCGTCTGCCGACCGAGGCCGAGTGGGAATACGCGGCGCGGGGCGGCACCACCACGCTGTTCTGGTGGGGTGACCAAATGCGCAAGGGTATGGCGAACTGCAAGGACTGCGGCGATCCCTGGCGCTTTGAGGCGCCCGATGACGTCGGTTCGTTCGCGGCCAATCCGTTCGGCTTGCACGACGTGAACGGCAGTGTCTGGGAATGGGTGGGCGACTGCTGGCACAACTCCTACAAGAATGCGCCAGCCGACGGCCGCGCCTGGAATGAGCCCAACTGCAGCATGCGCGTGATTCGCGGCGGCTCATGGCGCGAGGGTGCAAGCTATATGGCGTCGTCGACGCGATTCAAATACAACGCTTCGGTGCGGCAATCGCAAAATGGATTCCGCGTCGTGCGCGACCTCAAGTGAGCCCGAGATTTGCCTAGCGTGCCCGGGTGGAAATCTGTACGAGATCAGCGCTAATGCGCTCCTGGCCGTATTTGGCCGCAATCCGGGCCAGTTGTTTGTCGAGCGCCTGCAGGTAGTCCTGTCGCGACTCGAACTCCGGCCGGGGGCCGTCGAACAGCGGTGCGGGTGTGCTCAGCAAAACGATCCATTCGGTACCGAACGGCTTGGAGATCACCCAGTCGCCGCCGTCGCCGATCGTCGCGCTGTAACCGGCAGGCGCCTGGTTGCCCTTGATCCGGCGGCTCGGCACGAGATGGGCGACTTTACCGTCGACCACGTAGTAGTCCACGTAGACGTAGGACTCATGGGCCGGTGTCGTAATATCCACGACCAACGGCGTGCCCTCGGTGAATTGTGCGCCTGGCGAGCGCGCGTGGATAGACGCGGCCGCGCCGCCGGGTCGTGTGCCCGACCAGTACGGTGCCAACAGCTTGATGATGTCGCATTTGTCCTCGCCCACGAGTTGCGCATCCAGGCTCAGCGTCTTCACGCCCGGGATGGCGCCGAGTGCGTCGCGCAGGCGCGCGATACCGAACCGCTCCGGCACATAGCCGCGCACTTGTAGCGCATGGTCCTGAACTGACGCTGCCAATAGCGAACACGGCAACCCGGCCAGCACCGGCGCGACCGCTTGCGCCGACAGCACAGGCTCCGGCGCCGGTGCCGGTGCCGGCTTGGCGGCCGGCGTCGGCACCTCCCCGGCCATCGTCGGGCCTGCACGCGGCGCGGCGGGGGCCGGCACCTCGACACGGCCCGCGGGTGTGGCCCCCGGGCGCCATAGGTAATAAGCAAGCCCGCCCGCGAGTAGCACGGCGGCCAACATGCCCCCCGCGATCGGCGCCAACGGCGCCGATCGGCGAGGTTCCGCTCCCAGCGCCTCGAGAAAGCGCGTCACGGTCTGTGTGCGGGTCGCGCGATCAAAAGACAGGGCATGGCACAGCGCCTTCCACTGGCCACGGCTCAGGTTCTTGGGCCGAATCGGCCTGAGCCCCTTGCCCCGCGCCTGGTTCGCCGACAGCCGATCGTACGGATGCCGGCCAGTCAGCAATTCATAAGTGACGCAGGCAAGCCCGTAGATGTCGTCACGTGGATCAGGCTCCCGGTGCTCGAACATCTCGAGGCTCGCGTAGGCCGGCGTCATCGCGCCGAGCGTACCCGGATCGAAAACGGTGGGATCGGTGTCGCCGGCCGGTTGTTGAAAGACGCGTGCAATACCGAAGTCGATGACCTTGACTTCGCCGCTGTCGGTCAGGAACACGTTGGCGGGCTTGAAATCGCAATGCACGAAGCCACGTTCGTGCGCATAGGCCAGGGCTCGGCCCATGCCGGTGATGATCGGCAACGCCTGGGCGTAAGGCATGCCGGCGAATTCCGGGGCGCGCAGGATACGGTTGAGCGACTTGCCCGACAGGTACTCCATGGTCAGGTAGACCACCGGGCCATCTCGATCGAAGTCGTACACGGTCACGATGTTCCGGTGCGCCAGGGTCTGCGCCTTGCGCGCTTCACGCTGCAATGCGATCAGCGATTTGGGATGGCCGCTGAACTGTAGATTGAGCACCTTGATGGCGATGTAGGGATTGCGGTCGGACGCCTCCTGCTTGCGCAGATCGAGCGCCTTGTAGACGGTGCCCATGCCGCCGACGCCGAGACACTCCTGAAGGACGAAGCGGCTATTGAGGGTGTCGCCGACGCCTTTGGCCGACAAGGTCCCGATGATGGTCGGATCGCCGGGCTCGGCGGAGGGTGCGGCGCTTTCCCCCGCGCCAGCCAGCACGCGCGTTTCCTGGTTCCCTGGCTCGAAGCGGGTGGCGACGCGAAACGCTATGCGCCGCATCAGTTCTTCGTAGACACCGGGAGGCAGCGGAAAACGGGTGTTCTCTTCGCTGAGCATCGTCGCCAGTTGCGTCGGGCTGGTCGGATCGGAATCCAGGGCCAGGTCGACGGACGCAAGGAACTCGTCATGCGAGAGACCACCGCTCTGAAAGTGATGAATCAGGTCTGACAGGCTAGCCATCGGTGCCGCCTCGCGGTGGTTATGCGCTGAGCGCCAACGTGCCGCCCAACGCTATGTCCCTGCCCACGATAGTAGTCCGAGCGTATGGCATTCGCAAATCCGTCGTGCGGCGCACCAACGCCCTGCGGCGGCATCGGCGCCCCGCCCGGCCTGCCGCCTCGGCGCCTGTCGCCCGCACGCCAACACTCCCCGCCGTTGTGTTGGCCCACGGCCATCAGCGACATCGCGCCGGCCACCTGCCGACGACGGCACCCCACGAATAGAAAATAAAAAATCCCTTTATTCTCAACAACATAACAAACATCTCGCAGGGATTTGCC
This sequence comes from Pandoraea terrae, assembly GCF_902459695.1. Taxonomy (GTDB): domain Bacteria; phylum Pseudomonadota; class Gammaproteobacteria; order Burkholderiales; family Burkholderiaceae; genus Pandoraea; species Pandoraea terrae. The sequence continues at coordinate 59,131 of NZ_CABPRZ010000025.1, read as the reverse complement.
GGCCCTGGCACGGTCCATGCGTTATCCCTGTCGAGCGCGACACCGATGCTCACCCGACCGAAGCTTCACATCCTTTTAGGAGCACAGCCATGAGTACCCTGACCATCAAAGACCTGTCCAACGCCGAAACCCTTGACGGCAAGACCATGCGCGCCGTACGCGGCGGCTATTTGCCCTTCCCCGTGGTTTATTCGCCGATCAAGCTTTCCTTTGACTCGCATATCGATGCCACGCAGGAGATCGCCCAGATGCAAAGCGTGACCAACATGAACGGCAACGGCTCGGCGTTCCTCGACCACGTCACGTCAAACGTCAACACCAACCAGAACGCCACCAACAACATCTTCCGCTAGACCGACGCCGCGCTGGCCGAATTTTCCCTTACCTGACATTTATCCGGAGCACAGCCATGAGCACCCTGACCATCAAGGACCTGTCCAACACCGAAACCCTCGACGGCAACGCCATGCGCGCCGTACGCGGCGGCTATTTACCCTTCCCCGTGGTGTATACGCCGATCAAGCTTTCCTTCGACTCGCACATCGACGCCAGCCAGCAGATCGCGCAGATGCAAAGCGTGACCAACCTGAACGGCAACGACTCAGCGTTCCTCGACCACGTCAAGTCGAACGTCAACACCAACCAGAACGCCACCAACAATATCTATGGTTGATACGGCCGTGGCTGCGGGGATCCACGGATCCCCGCCGGCCCCGGCTCCCGGCACAAAGGAGCACATCATGTCATCCATCATCGTCCGCGACCTCGCCCTGAGCAAGGAACTCGATCGTCACGCCCTGTCCGCCGTGCGCGGCGGCAACAGCTGGCTGAGCCAGGGCGTTCCGAACGTGGGCCCGCTCGCCAATGTCACCGTCAACATCAACCAGAACATCGCGCAGTTGCAGAGCATCAACGTGAATACGCTCAACAACGTCGGCAGTATCGGCCCCGGGTTCGGGGCGGTGCGCATCAATGTCAATCCCGCGCAATGGGGCGGCAACTTTGCCGCAGCCTGATGAGCCGGTGGCGGCGCAAGCAGCTGCCGCCATCGTCGGCGGCACGCCGGAGACTTCATCGCGCGGCATTTGCCGCTCGCCTATACTGAAGCAAGCCGTTGCCCGGCCGGACGCTACCCGGCGCACAAGCGGCGGACTACCCGGCGTGGCACTCGCGTTCTGGAGGAAGTCATGGCAGTGATCGTCATCAAGGATTTGCCGGAAAGCGTGGATCTCGACAGGGAAGCCATGGCCGCCATCGTGGGCGGGGCCCGCGCGGGCAGCCGCCCGGAGTGGCAAGCGCATCGGCGCATTGGCAATGCGCGCCTCATCCAGTATCCGCTGGGATTCCCCGGTCAGCCACCGACGGCGCCGCACAAGCGCGCCGGTGGAGGCGTCGTGCAATCTTGAAAATCCGCGCATTTCAATACCGCATTTGCAGTATTCCCATCGGCCCGACCAGCGAGTATGTTGGTTTCATCCCCTGCCACTCACGGCCAGAAACGACATGCTTCGGTCTGCGTTCGGGACGCCAGGCGCAACTCAGATGCGCTTTCTGCGCGCCGGTAGTTAGCGACCAGATGAAAATTTTAGTGCACACGCAAAAACATCAATGTTCCTGAAAAACAGAAAGATACTGAGCGACGACATCATTACGTACGAAATAAAGCGAAGGCTTCCTGACGGCCAGGTATTTCACCAACAAGTGACTTTCTCTATCGGGGAGATGGCGTATCGGAAGTTCGTGGCCCGTCGTCTAAGGCAGCTCAGGAATGATTATCAGACGCAAGCACTGATCACCAAAACCACGCTACCGGTCGCTGCACACTTCAACCGCCTGGTTTTCTTCCTCACCGGCGTTGTGCTTCTGGCGAACTTGCGTCACGAAGTGCAATTTGCCCTGGTTGCGTCAATGAATTGACGGGATACCACTCGGCGCCACGGCTCATGCAGATCCGGACGGCGAGAATGGCGACGACGGCGACGGCCAGTCCGGCCAAAACGTCGGAAAGGTAGTGACCGCCCTGTGTGGGCGTCGAGCACACCATCACCACGTTCAGTACAACCGCCAGAGGAAAAACGGGTTGTACGCTGCGTACCGCGTACGCGCAAAGTACCGCAGTTATCGTGTGAAACGACGGGAAAGACATCAAGCCCTGCAGTGGATCGAGAACACTCACTGTCCCGCTTCGCAACGCGTAGAAGTGCGAGACGTCTTCAGCCGTACCAGGGTCGGCAATACCGAAGTGAAGCAACGTGCTCGAGGCGCGAGCACGCCAACGTCCAAGCCAGGGCGTACCGATTGCGCAACGACGGAGCGTATTCATGCGCCGACGATGCGTAGCCTTCGACTTTCGCCATTCTCCACCCCGAGCTATCATCCCCGACACAACGCCGCCGGACTGCCTCGAATACTCGTCGCTGGACAAATCTAGCCGATCGCCGCCGGCCGCGCAAGCGCCGCCGGGCATCGAGCTCGCACTCGCGCTGAGGCGGTGCGGGCTCGCCCTGTCTTATCGAACGAATCTAGATCCGGGGTAAATTCTGGAAGGTCTGATGCTTCCCTGCGTTTTCGAGTGCCAATGTCTCGACCCCGCCGGGAAGTATGTCGATTCGGACTCTCGGGCCGGGGATCGTATTCGCACCGTCACGGAAGACCGTGAAGACGTGATCCCCGCCCATGATGACCTCAACCACGTCGATGACCGGATCGACCGCCGGCTCCGCTGCCCACGTGTTGGTATCCGTGTCGACGCGAGCCCATCGCACATGGGTAACGCGGCCCGTATCATCATTCAGGCGAACGCCATTGATGGCAAAAACGCTCATACGTGTCTCCTGTCGATTGGCAATCATGTGCGGCTAGCCGTTGCGCTTCTTGTCCCCCCTACGCTGATGGCCGCCTCGGGCATCCTAGCATGCGCCTGTCGGCACACCAAGGCGCTCCGATAAAGAACGTCGATCGACGGACGTCATGCGCGCGAAGATGCGTTCATTTCCCGCTATGCCAGCCGGTCAGCCGGTCTCGGCACCCCGAAGATTTCCATCAGCGTGCGCGCGTTGCGCTGCCCCTGATCCTCGTAGTTGTTGTTGAAGAATGCCGCGACGTTCTGCGCGCCTGCCAGATGCCGGCGCATCTGTTCAGCAAGTTCACGCAGCTCCTCGTCACTATAGTCGTAGTTGAATCGGTCGCCGGAGCTCGCGTGCCCCTTCTGGTTCCAGGTGACGGTATTACGCCCATGAAAACGCACCACGGCCAGCGACGGATTCGTTATCGCCCAGACCGCCGGCACGCTGTTGGCGAAGCCTTGCGGCTCATCCACAACCGTATGGACCAGCCCGTGATCGGACAGGAACCGCAAGGTCGCCTCGTGATGCCCGGGCGCGAACCACGACCGGTGCCGGAACTCGACTGACAGCGTCACGTCCGGCAACTGCCCGATGCACGCCTCAATGTGCGCGAACGCGGGCGGCCCGAACGTCACCCACGGCGCAAACTGAAAATGGACCGCACCCAGGCGTCCGGCGGCGCGCAACGGCGCAATGCCGCGACGATAATCCGCCCACAACGCGTCGACGACTTCGGCCGGCATGTCCTTGTAATACACGTTCGGCGTTTCCCCGGGCAAGGCTTCGCGCACCGCGGGCGGCAATGCCACGCGTGGCGTCTGGTGGTGCGTGAGTGCCCGGAACGCCTTGATATGGAAAACGAAATCCGCCGGCGTGCGCTCGACCCACTGTTGCGCGTTGTAGGCGCTCGGCATCGCGTAATAGCTGCTGTCGACCTCGACGGCCGCGAACTGACTCGCGTAGTAGGCCAGCCGCGCCGCCGGCGTACTCGCGCCACGGGGGTAGAAGCGTTTGCAGGCAATCAGGGATTTGTCTGTCCAGGATGCCGTGCCGATGCGAAGCTGCGCCATGCCCACCTCCGGAATTGCCAAGCCGCGCCTCGCGCGGCACAATGATCGCCAATTCGGCGTGCCGGTACATCGGCCGCCATGCCAATCAACGCGTCCCTCTCCCAAGACTACGCTCATGACCGCTTCTGCGTCCGAGACGTTGCTGATCAACGAGGCCGCCCGCCTCGCGGCACTGCGCCGCTATGATGTCCTCGACACCCCGCCGGAACCAGAGTTCGACCGCATCGTGCGGCTCGCGACGCATATGCTGGGCGCGCCGATCTCGTTGATCTCGCTGGTCGACGAGTCGCGCCAATGGTTCAAGGCGCGCCAAGGTCTCGACGCGGCGCAAACCCCGCGCTCCGTATCATTCTGCGCCCACGCGATCACGAGCGATGAGGTTTTCGTCGTCCAGGACGCGCAGAGCGATCGCCGCTTTGCCGACAACCCGCTCGTCAGCGGCGCGCCGCATATCCGCTTCTACGCCGGGGCGCCGCTGCGTACGCCGGAAGGCCACCCGCTCGGCACGCTATGCGTCATCGACCATCATCCGCGCACGCTCGACGCGGAAAAACGCGGCCTGCTGGCAGACCTGTCCGCGTTGGTCGTCAACGAACTCGAACTGCGCCGCGTCAACCGCGCGCTCCACGCGATGGCGACGACGGACCCGCTCACGGGCGCACTCAATCGCCGGGCGTTCCTGCAGGAAGCCGACCGCGCGTTCGCCCGCGCGCGCAACGAGCCGCGAAACCTGAGCACCCTGGTGCTCGATATCGATCAGTTCAAGGCGATCAATGACCGCTGGGGACACGACACCGGTGACCGGGTGATTACGGAACTCTATTTGATCGCCCGCAGCGTGCTGCGCAAAGGCACCCACGTCGGACGCCTCGGCGGCGAAGAATTCGCCGTGCTGCTGCCCGATACGGACGCTGTCGGCGCCGGTCACGCGGCCGAGCGCCTGCTCAAGGCCATCGGCGCCGCCCAGGTGCCGGGCCCTGCCGGCCAGGTGCGCTTTACCGTCAGCATCGGCATCGGCGGCATCGCCGCCGACGACAGCCAGTTCAGCATGCTGCTGCGGCGTGCCGACCAGGCGCTCTACTCGGCCAAGCATGCCGGACGCAACCGCGTGGCAGCCAATTAGCCATGGGAAAGACGCGCATCGAAGCGTTCAGCGATGGCGTTGTCGCCATCATCATCACGATCATGGTGCTGGAACTGAGGGCCCCGCACGGCAGTGAACTGGACGATCTGCTGCCGCTCGCCCCGACGTTCCTGACCTACATCCTCAGTTTCATCTACGTCGGGGTGTACTGGAACAATCACCACCACCTCTTTCATGTGGTCCAGCGCATCGGGGGCAGTGTCCTGTGGGCGAACCTTCACTTGCTGTTCTGGCTGTCGCTCGTGCCGTTCGTGACCCGCTGGATGGGCGAGAACCACTTCACGCCATGGCCCACGGCGTTGTATGGCGTCGTGCTCGCCATGGCGGCCATCGCCTACTATCTGCTGACCCGGGCGCTGCTCGCGCAGCACGGCGAAAACGCCAAGCTGGCCGCCGCGCTCGGGCGCGACGTCAAGGGCAAGCTGTCGGTAGTGGCATACCTGTTTGCCATCGCGCTCTCGTTTGTCCTTCCGGCGGTATCGCTCGCGATTTACGCGATCGTGGCGTTGGTCTGGCTGATCCCGGACCGTCGCATCGAGCACGTGATCGAGCGTTGACACGCGGGGCAGAGGCCGCGCCGGCGCGGCCCGCCCCGTCTGCCCCACTTGGCAGGCGGGCCCGGACGGGCGACAATGCCCGCCTTGCACGCCCCGCACCGAACGGGCGTGACCTAATCGAAGTCCGTCATGCAAAACCTTGAATTTCAGTTGACCGGCGAGTTCGTCGCCCTCAACGACCTCCTCAAACTCGCCGGCGTAGTCGATTCCGGCGGCGCCGGCAAAGCGCTCGTTGCCAGCGGCAACGTGTCCGTCGACGGGAAGATGGAAACCCGCAAGACGTGCAAGATCCGCGCCGGCCAGACAGTGTCGCTGACCGGGGTGCGCATCCGCGTGATCGCCGCCTAGGGAGAAGCGAGGATGCGCGGCGCCTTCCGGTAGCCCACAATCAAACGTGTGTTCCAAACCCTGCCTCGACGAATTCCGGGTATTTCCGACGAGTCGAGCACGGAGTGTCACACGCCGAACGTTATACTAGCCGGGAAAGCTGCGTACCGTGGCGCGGCCGCCTCGAAAACCCGTACGCGTCGGTCCAACGAAACGAACAGGCGGCTAGTGGCCGTCAACCGCAAGCCTCAGGGGAAGCTTTTGCGATGGTCGAGTCCCGCCAATCGCCGCCAGGCGCGCCTGGCTCTGCCGCCGGTCAGGATGCGCTTCTGGCCGCGCTCGACCGGTCTTTGGCGATGCTTACGCTCGGACCGGACGGCCGCATTGCCGATGTCAACGACAATCTGCTGGCCGCCGTCGGCTACGCCCGCAGTGACCTGATCGGCCAGCCCCACAGCATCCTGAGCGACCCGTCGCAGCCGACCGATACCGACGAACTCTGGCGCCAGTTGCGCGCGGGAAAGCCCGTGACCGCCCTCGTTCGCAGACGCGCGCGCGACGGCACCCCGGTCTGGTTCGAGGCGACCTACAACCCGGTGCTCGACGACCAGGGGCACCTGGTCGAGGTCATCAAACTGGGCGCCGACGTGACCGCGCGCGTCACCCGCGAACTGGCCGACGACGAACGCCTGCACCTCCTCTCGCTGGGTGTCGACGCCACTGACAATGCGGTGCTCATCAGTGACAAGATTGGCCGCGCGCGCTATGTCAACGCCGGCTTCACACGCATGTTCGGCTATACGGCCGACGATATCGTCGGGCGCCTGGCAAGCGAACCGTTCGGCGAGCAGCCGGCCCTGCGCCAGGCATTTCGCGAAAGCCTCATGGCCGTGCGCGAGGGCCAGGGCTGCCACACCGAAGTCCTCGTACTCGACAAGCTGCGCCAGCCATTGTGGGTCTCGCTCGTTTCCAACCCGATCTTCGACGAAGCCGGCGAGCTGATCCACATCGTCAGCCTGTTTACCGACATTACCCAGTCGAAAATCCAGGAAGTCCTCCAGCACAAGGCGCTGGCCGCGATGGTGCGCGACGCGCCGCTCGTGGAAGTGATGACGCTGATCTGCCGCGAACTTGAAACCATCGCGCCGGAGGTGCTCGCGTCGATCCTGCGCGTCGACGAAACCGGCCATTTGCACACCCTTGCCGGCCCCAGCCTGCCGCCGGAGTACCACGAAGCCGTCGACGGCCTGGCGATCGGCCCGTATGCCGGCACATGCGGCACGGCAGCGTATTTCGCCCGGCCGGTGATCGTCACGGACATGGAGACGGATCCGTTGTGGGCCAATTTCCGCTTCGTCGTGAAGCAGTTCGGCCTCGCGGCGTCGTGGTCCATGCCGATCGTTGCAAACGACGGACGGGTGTGCGGCACGCTGGCGTTCTATTACCGTACGAAGCGCGGCCCCGACGCCCTTCACGAGCAGCTGCTCGACGTTTGCGTGCATCTGTGCAAGCTCGCTTTCGAGCGCGATGAATCGCGCGCCCGCATCCGCCAGCTCGCCTTTTCCGACAGCCTGACAGGCCTGCCCAACCGCAGCATGCTGCATGCGCGCGCCGTGCAGGCAGTCGCCAGCGCGCAAGGGCTCGAAGCATCGTTGGCCGTGCTGTTCATTGACCTCGACCGTTTCAAGCAAGTCAACGACTCGCTGGGCCACCAGGCCGGCGACACGCTGCTGCGCACGGTTGGAGAGCGCCTGCGACGTGAATTGCGAGGCGCGGATATCGTCGCGCGGCTCTCGGGCGACGAATTCGTCGTTGTCCTCACCGAGTGCAACCGGGAAAGCGTCAATGTCGCCATCAACCGGCTGCAAACGGCCCTGTCCGCGCCGTGCAAGATCGGCCGCGTGACGCTGATCCCGAGCGGCAGCATCGGCGTCTCGCTGTACCCGGCCGACGGCCGCGACTTCGATACCCTGCTGCAACGCGCCGACATGGCGATGTATCAGGCGAAGCTGACCAACCGGGGCAACGTGTGCTTCTTCAGCGACGATCTCGATGCACGGGCGCAGGAACGGCTCGAGTTGGAAACGGCGATGCGCGACGCCCTGCGCCAAGGCACGCTGCGGCTGCACTATCAGCCGCAGGTGAATCTGCTCGACGAACACGTATGCGGCGTCGAGGCGCTGACACGCTGGATGCACCCGGAGCTGGGCGAAATTGCGCCGAGCCGGTTCATCGCACTGGCGGAAGAATGCGGCCTGATCGGCGAACTCGGCACCTGGACATTGCGCGAATCGTGCCGCCAGTTGGCGGACTGGCGCGACCGGGGCATCGGCATCTCCACCGTGGCCGTCAATCTGTCGCCGACCAATTTTCACGATCATGAACTGCCCCACAAGATTGCCGAAACCCTGCTCGAATTCGGCCTCTCGCCGTCCAACCTGTCGATCGAAATCACGGAAAGCGTGCTGATGGACAATAATCCGAACACCTTGCGGATCATCGACCGGGTGCATGCGCTGGGCGTGCGTCTGTCGATGGACGATTTCGGCACGGGCTACTCGAGCCTTGGCTACCTGCGCCGCCTGCCGGTCTCGGAATTGAAGCTCGACCGGAGCTTTGTCCATGATGTCGCGCGCGACGAAACCGTACGCGCGCTGACCAGCGCCATCATCAGCATCGGCCACAGCCTGCATCTGACGGTCGTCGCCGAAGGTGTGGAAAACGAAGACCAGCGTGCGGTCCTGGTCTCGCAAGGCTACCGTGTCGCTCAGGGGTATTTGTTCTCACCGGCGCTCGCGCCCCACGACCTGGAGCCGTGGCTGGCGCAATGGAACGCCAGCCGGCACGGCGCCACCGACAATGGCGGCGGCGAGCTGTCACGCCAGCCCCCCGTCGTGCCGACGCCGGCCGCAGGCTGACAACCTCGCAATGCCTGGCGCCGCACCCGGTCCGTGCTGCGCAGCCACAGGCCAATGGCCATGCCGAGTACGGCCGGCCCTGCAAATTGGCCAATGGCCTACACTGTAACGACCGTCACCCTGGTATTTCGATTTCGATCATGCCGCAAGTGACTTTTGCGCCCGCGATCCAGCGGCACGTGGCCGTGCCGCCGCTCGATGTCGGCGGCGAAACCGTCGCCGCTGCGCTCCATGACTGCCTGCGCCAGGCGCCCGGCCTGCAAGCCTACCTGTTCGACGACCAGGGACGCCTGCGCCCGCACGTCACCATCTTTATCGACGGCACCATGATTCGCGACCGGCGCGCCCTGTCCGACCGGCTACAGGCCACGAGTCGGGTCTACGTGGTGCAGGCATTGTCGGGCGGCTGAACCCGCGCACAACCGTACTGGAGACATTCCATGGACGAGACGCTTTACGTCGGCACCCGCAAAGGCCTGTTTACGCTGCGCCGCGAAGGTGAACATTGGTCCGCCGTGTCATCCACGCCCGAATTCCGCGGGGAGCCCGTCAGCATGGTGCTGCAGGACCCGCGTGACGATGTGCTGTACGTGGCCCTCAATCTGGGACATTTCGGCGTCAAATTGTGGCGGCGTACGCCCGGCGACACCGAGTGGACGGCCTGCGCCGCGCCCGCGTTCCCTGCCGTGGGCAACGACGATGCCGGGAGTGGCGAAGGCGGAGAAGGTGGCGGCGTCGCAGACAGCGACGCGCCGTCCGTCGAGCAGATATGGTGTCTTGAAGCGTCAGGCGCGGACGCGCCGGGCGAACTCTGGGCCGGCACGATCCCGGGCGGCCTGTTTCGTTCGCACGATCGCGGCGACACGTGGACGTTGGTCGACACGCTCTGGAATCTTCCCGAGCGCTCGGAGTGGATGGGCGGCGGCTATGATCACCCGGGCATCCACAGCATTTGCATCGATCCGCGCACGAGTGCGCATGTAACAATCGGCGTGTCCACCGGGGGTGTCTGGACGACCCGCGACAGTGGCGCGACATGGCGGCTTGCGGCGGCCGGCATGGAAGCCGACTACATGCCGCCCGAACGGCGGCTCGATCCGAACGTGCAGGACGTGCATCGGCTCGTGCAATGCGCGGGCGCGCCCGACGCTTTCTGGGCGCAGCACCACAACGGCATCTTCCGCACGGTGGACGGCGGCAACCACTGGCGCCGCATCCAGGCGCAGCCGTCGAGTTTCGGCTTTGCCGTCGCGGTACATCCTGACGATCCCGACCTCGCGTGGTTCGTACCGGCCGTCAAGGACGAGTGCCGCATGCCCGTTGACGGCCGCCTCATCGTCAACCGCACGCGCGATGGCGGCGAGACATTCACGGCCCTGACCGACGGACTGCCCGCCGAACCCGCCTTCGACCTTATCTATCGCCACGGCCTGTCCATCGACAGCGGCGGGCGACGCCTGGCGATGGGGTCGACGACCGGCGGACTATGGACCAGCCCGGACGGCGGCGATCATTGGCATTGCGTATCGGCGCACTTTCCGCCGATCTATGTCGTCCGGTTTGCCTAGCCCACCATTCAAGGACGTTCGTACGCCGTCGTTTACCTATATGAGGCGCGCCTTTTTCTGACGCGCCTCGGTCTCGTGCACTTCCGAGCTCCGCAGCACAACATGCGCCGGTCTTCACGGCGTATGCTCAACACTACTAATAAATCCATTGGAGTTACCACACATGCGAATCGCAGATTTGAAAATCAGGACACGGCTTGGACTGGGCTTCGGCACCCTCATCGTGATGCTGCTGGCGTTGCTGGCCATCGCGTTGGCGAGATTCATCGCCATTGAACAATCTAACGACATCCTGGTCACCCGCTCGTGGGCCAAGGCGGATGCCGCGCACACCATCAGTTCGATGGTGCGGGGCAACGCGCGCCGAACCCTGGAATATTTCACAACGGATGACCCCGCGCAGCGCAAGGTCGACGCCGAGCGCATCGCGAGGAACCTGGCCAGCATCCAACTGGCACAGGACGTGCTCGACAAGTACGTGACCACCAGCGAAGGTCATGCCCTGATCGCCAAGCTGCGCCAGCAAAACGATGCGTTCATCCTTGCCAATGACGCGATCATCAAGGCGCTGGCTGGCAATCAGCGCGATGTTGCCCTCGACATCGCCCGGCGCGACGCCCTGCCCACACTGGATGTCATGCAAAGCGAAGCACTGGAACTGGTCGCGCTGCAACGCGCCATCGTCGAAAAAAGCGGCGCACAGACGCGTGACGATATCGCCTTCGCGAAAATGCTGATGTCCGGCATCGGGGCGGCAGCGGTATTGCTCGGCATCGGGTCAGTTGCTTGCGGGCAACACCGACCTGTCGGCGCGTACCGAAGAACAGGCCGCATCGCTTGAAGAAACCGCATCGTCGATGGAACAGCTGACGGCCACCGTCAAGCAGAACGCCGACAATGCCCGCCAGGCGAGCCAACTGGCCGTCAACGCCTCCGAGATCGCTGCACGCGGCGGCCAAGTGGTCGGCGACGTGGTAGGCACGATGCAAGGCATTGCGGCAAGTTCGGGCAAGATCGGCGACATCATCGGCGTCATCGACGGCATTGCATTCCAGACCAACATCCTCGCACTGAACGCCGCCGTCGAAGCAGCGCGCGCCGGCGAGCAAGGCCGAGGATTCGCCGTCGTGGCCGGCGAAGTGCGAACCCTTGCGCAGCGCAGCGCGGCGGCCGCCAAGGAGATCAAGACCCTGATTGAATCGTCGGCGCAGCAAGTCACGGAGGGCTCGCGGCAGGTACGCGACGCCGGCCGCACCATGGACGAGATCGTGCAGGCCGTGCAGCGTGTCACAGACATCATGGGAGAGATTTCGGCCGCATCGAGCGAGCAAAGCGGCGGCATCGAGCAGGTCAACACCGCGGTCTCGCAAATGGACCAGGTGACGCAGCAGAATGCCGCGTTGGTCGAGGAAGCGGCCGCGGCGGCCGGATCGCTCGAGGAACAGTCGCGCCGCTTGCGTGAGGCCGTCGCGATCTTCCACATCGCGGGAAATGCGCACGATCTGCTGGCGGCGCCGCTGGACGCCGCCGCCGTGGCGCCCGATATGCCGCGTGCGCCGGTACTCCAGTTCTCGCAAAGCCGCGCGGGCCGCTGATTGCCGGGGCCGCGACTCAAGGCATTTCACCGATACGCCGAACGCGGGCGTTGAACTGCAGCGCCCAATCAGGCCGGTGGCTTGCGCCCGGCTTGCCTCGGCCACGCCGGCAGATGATGTCGGCGTGGCCGTCGTGACCGGGGAATCGACATTGGAGTATGATGACTTTTGCTCATTTCTCCCTCACCTTGACCGAGGTGTACCGTGGCCCGAAAAACCCCTATCGAGCGCTATCGCAACATCGGGATCAGCGCCCACATTGACGCAGGCAAGACAACGACGACCGAGCGGATCCTGTTCTACACGGGCGTCAACCACAAGCTTGGCGAAGTCCACGAGGGTGCCGCCACCATGGACTGGATGGAGCAGGAGCAGGAGCGCGGCATCACGATTACCTCGGCCGCCACCACCTGTTTCTGGCGCGGCATGGCCGGCAATTATCCCGAACATCGCGTCAATATCATCGACACGCCGGGGCACGTCGACTTCACGATTGAAGTCGAGCGTTCCATGCGTGTGCTCGACGGCGCCTGCATGGTCTACGATTCGGTTGGCGGCGTGCAGCCGCAATCCGAGACGGTCTGGCGCCAGGCCAACAAATACCGCGTGCCGCGCATCGCGTTCGTCAACAAGATGGACCGCATCGGCGCGGACTTCTTTCGCGTGCACAAGCAGATCCACGAGCGGTTGCGCGGCAACGCCGTGCCCATCCAGATCCCCATTGGCGCGGAAGACAACTTCCAGGGCGTGGTCGATCTCGTCAAGATGAAAGGCATTGTCTGGGACGAAGAGTCCAAGGGTGTGAAATTCGAGTACGTCGACATCCCGGCCAACCTGCAGGCGACGGCCGAAGCGTGGCGCGAGAAGATGATCGAAGCCGCCGCCGAGGCCGACGAAACCTTGCTCGAGAAGTATCTCGGCGGCGACGGCTTGTCCGAAGACGAAATCCGCCGCGGTCTGCGCAAGCGCACGGTTGCCGGCGAGATCGTGCCGATGCTGTGCGGCACTGCCTTCAAGAACAAGGGCGTGCAGGCCATGCTCGATGCGGTGATCGATTACCTGCCCTCGCCCATCGACGTACCCGCCATCGAAGGTCATGACGAGGACGACAAAATCATCGAGCGTCATCCGTCGGACGAGGAGCCGTTCTCGGCGCTCGCGTTCAAGATCATGACGGACCCCTTCGTCGGGCAACTGATTTTCTTCCGCGTGTATTCCGGCGTGGTCCAATCGGGCGACACCGTGTACAACTCGGTCAAGACCAAGAAGGAACGGCTCGGCCGGATCCTGCAGATGCACGCCAACCAGCGGCTTGAGATCAAGGAAGTGCGCGCGGGCGACATCGCTGCCGCAGTCGGCCTCAAGGAAGCGACCACCGGCGACACCCTGTGCGATCCGGAAGCGGTCATCATTCTGGAGCGCATGGAGTTTCCGGAGCCGGTGATCTCCCAGGCCGTCGAGCCCAAGACCAAGGCCGATCAGGAAAAGATGGGCCTCGCGCTGAATCGTCTCGCGCAAGAGGATCCGTCATTCCGCGTCAAGACCGATGAAGAATCCGGCCAGACGATCATCTCGGGCATGGGCGAGTTGCACCTTGAGATTCTCGTGGACCGCATGCGGCGCGAATTCGGCGTGGAAGCGACTGTCGGCAAGCCGCAGGTGGCCTATCGGGAGACCATTCGCAAGACCTGCGACGAAGTCGAAGGCAAGTTCGTCAAGCAGTCGGGCGGCCGCGGGCAATACGGTCACGTCGTGCTCAAACTCGAGCCGCAAGCGCCCGGCAAGGGCTACGAATTCATCGACGCCATCAAGGGCGGCGTCGTGCCGCGCGAATACATCCCGGCCGTCGACAAAGGCATTCGCGAGACCTTGAACGCGGGCGTGCTGGCCGGCTATCCGGTCGTCGACGTCAAGGCGACCTTGTTCTTCGGTTCGTACCATGACGTCGATTCGAACGAAAACGCGTTCCGGATGGCCGGTTCGATGGCGTTCAAGGAAGGCATGCGCCGCGCCGATCCGGTGCTGCTCGAGCCGATGATGGCCGTCGAGGTGGAAACGCCCGAAGAGTTCATGGGCAATGTGATGGGTGACCTGTCGGGTCGGCGCGGCATCATGCAGGGCATGGACGACATCATCGGCGGCGGCAAGATCGTGCGCGCCGAAGTGCCGCTGGCCGAGATGTTCGGCTACTCGACAGGCCTGCGCTCGCTCACCCAGGGGCGCGCCACGTACACGATGGAGTTCAAGCACTACGCCGAGGCGCCGCGCAACGTCTCCGAGGCGATCATCAGCGCCAAGGGCAAGTAGCGAGGCAACCGCAGACCCGACGTCAGGAAGGGGTGCGCTCGCACCCCTTTCTTTTTTTACGGACACGTCGCCGCGGTGGGAAGCCGTCGTCCGGCCAATGCAACCCTGCCATGGGTCTCACAGGCGCCGGTAACGATCCGACGCGCCTTGCAGGAAGTCGCCGATCAACCGTTCGTGCTCCGGATGCGGCATGTAAGCCAGGATCATGGTCACGTGCTCAAGGGTTGGCGCATGGTTCACGATCGCATCGAGCGACGCGCCGTTGACAGAGGGAAGCAGGCCTTCGAGGTGGATTCCGTCACCCGACAGATCGGCGTAAAGTCCATCGGCGTTGCCGGCGCCCAGCGTATCAAGTGTCTTGAGCTTCGCATGGGAGAATTCGTGAATCAGATCGGCTACCAAATCGTCGGTCGGTGTCAACACAAAGCAGTCTCGCCTCAGATAAATGATCGGCATCCCCAGGCGCTTGACCGGAATCGGAAACTCGAACGCGCCGGAAATGGCAAGCCCGGTTGTTGCGAGGTCGGCGACGCCCGGCGGTGGATTCCCCTCGAACGTAGCAAGCGCCACAGCATCCTCTCTTTGCTTACTGAATTCCGGGAAGCCATCGCGCAGGTCATGCAGCAGCACGCCAAGTGCCAAACGCAAGTCCGATTGCTTCAGTGCGTCGCCAGGCGCAAGCCGTGCGAGCAAGTCGTTGACTTGACTCTCGGTCGCCGGGTCGATCAGTGTCCGGCAAGCGTCGTCGAGAACGGTCTGCACGCGCGTGAAAGTGGCATCGAATTTCTGCCGCGTACCGGCATCGAAGTCCCGGACGTACGACAACCTCATATGGCCGTTTCCCGCGGTTGCCACAATCCCGCGAGGCTCAGCAGACCGTATTTCCCGAAACCGCTGATACAGCGCCACAGCGCGCTCATCGGCCCGCGTCACGAGAAATTTGCCCAGAGGTACAAAGGGCTTGTTCCACCCGTCCGGGATTTCAAAATCGTAGTGGCGGCCATCGGCTTCGATCATCCCCATGCATCGGTCATCCAACGTGGCATAGGTCCCATACGGCGAACTGATCACGAAATTGCGATGCATACCGCTTTCGGTAACGATCGGGAGCGCGACGTTGACGAGACGGCCGGAAGCGTCCAGCCTCGCATGCAGTTGGGGGGTCACGGCCAGCGGCCCGCTGGACGAGAGCGGAACATCCCGGGCCAACGCCGGGCCCTGGGGGATATCGCGCCGTAGCACCCTCCCGTCCCGCACGAAATACTCCCGCCTGACAGTCCCCTGATATGGCAATGGCTCGTTCACGACCACGCTGTCCATGCGCCCCGTGGAAGCAGCAATCATGGTAAATCCTGTACCGGGGCGGTACTGGTGGATCGGCAACCGGTTGGCGAGATGCTCGTCCCAAAGACGATAACGATATTCGGGGCCATTGCCGGCCAAGACACATGTGCCGCCGGACCGGCCGGCGCGCTTGCGCCGGCACAGGCGCGCGTCCGACGCATGCGTGGCGTCTTCCGGAATCGGCACTTCGGTCAATTCGCGAGTGCCGGGCACCTTCGCTTCGTACATGAGGGCTCTGCCGTAGGGCCGCCCACTGGCGGGATTGGCAGGATAGACCCTTTGCCCGTCGCGCCAGACGACGACGTCCCGATACCCGCCGACATCGGCGAGCGCAAGCCTTCGGCCATCAACATCAATCGTGTGGCTGTTCATCCTGGCAATGTTCGCGCCCGGCCGCACGCGCCAAAGACCCGCCTGCGCCTCGAAGATTTCCCGGTAGCGGTGACGGCGTTCCAACACGTCGAGCAGCGGCTTGAGTGACCGCTTTCCCGCCAGCGCCTGCCTCATTGCCGCGATGCCGGAATTGAGCAGGCGAGACGCGTCGTGGGCCAGTTGAAAACCGGGATCGAACATCAACACGGATTCGCGCAAGAAGGACTTCGATTGCCGGCCGACCTGCGTCAGCGCATCCATCAAGCCCGACAGCTCGGATGCCCCGGCAGCGGCCCCGCCTTGCGCGGCGAGCCGCGCCGCGAGCGACTTCCATTCGGCCCCGCCCACGGTCGCAGCCAGGCGCGTGCCCGCTTCAGCCAACGTCACACCAGCATGCCCGAGCGCGATGCCCGCACGCGCCACCGGGATCACGCTGAGACCGTCAAGCAGGCATTCGGGCGTCGCCCAGGGCGATGCCGCTTCCACGTCTTTTTCGCAGCCAACGAACGGGATCAGCCGCAGGAGGAAGTCGTGCCATGTTTGCCGGCGCCGTTCTTCGTCGGTCTCGTGGCGCGCCGTCTCGCGAAAGCTCTCCAATGCCGTGCCCAGAAATTGCACCACCGCTTCCACGGCATTCGCATGGCGGCCCAAGTCATGCACGGGCTCCGCGACATCGGAAGGATAAGCGGCAAGCCGCCTCTCAATATCGCCCATCGATAACGCTTCATTCGCTTGAAAGAACGCTTTGACATCGGCGCGCACCAGTTTCGCGACGTCGCCGTCGAAGCGCGCAAGAATGAAGTTGCCGTGGGTTATCCAATAATGACGCGTTGCAAAGCGACCGTATTCTTTCGCCGTGATATCGATGATGATGCCGGTTTCCGACGAAGAGACCCGCACGCACCGAGGCGATACGCCCAGCGCCATCCCACCGCAGCGCCATGTGTACCTGATCATGATCGGGCGCCGGATCTTCCACGCACCGCAATGCCAGAAATGCGCGTCTGTGGCATCCATCATGTCGATCTGGTCGCGAATCAGCGGAACGATATGCGAACGCATCAGGTTTTTCACGGCTTCGCCGAACTCCGCGTCGAACCGCTTGTTCAGATCATCTGGCGAGGCGACCTTGTTCGCCATTTGCTGGCGCAACCATCCGTCCATGCCACGAACGTCCGAAAGACAATTCGCCATGGCGATATCAATCAGACGATACACGCCTTCGCGGCCCATGCAATGAAAACCCATGTGCTTGAGACGCCGCGAATGCCGATGTCCGACCTCAATCGGGCGATCCGCCCAGATGTGTGCGGCCTCCATCACGCGCCGGTAGATATCCGCGCGCGTTGGAAGGCCGGCTTCGAGCGATGCAAGCGCGCCTATCCTGCCGAATTCGAGATGCGTTTCCTCGATGAAATGCGTGAGCGCTTCATGGAAGGTCGTTTCGGTGACCGGGTCGGCATTGCGCAGATCGATGGTGCCCTGGGCATGCGCCGACAACAGGATCGCGGGCAGATGGGCCGCGTAGAACGCATCACTTGCCGCTGTTTCGTTCGCTTGCGGAAGTGCGGCGGCCGCCAAGGTGATCAGGGCGTCGGGCGGCGTGCGCCAGGCATGCGTTCCCACCATATCCGCCCCCATACGCAGCAACAGCCATCGCAGGTTCCCAAATCGAATGGCAGGCGATAAATCGTGCCTTGCCAGCGTCGGCTCGAACAGCGCCATCAGGCAGTCGTAGACCCATGCCCGGGCGCCGCCCAACACGCGGCGTTCTTCCAGCGAAAACACCGCGCCCGCCACGCCCTTTTCCAACGCCTGAAAGGTCATGGCGGTGCGCGCCGGGGACTGGCACTGCACTGGCGAAGGCCTGAGGATGCCGTGCGACAAGTCGAGAAGGTGATGCCTGAGCCGGCGGACGGCTTTTGCGCCGTGGCCGTACACGTCGCTCGGGTCGAGCAGTACCAGAAACAGCCGGTTGAACAGCATTAGCCGGAACTCCGGATCGACTTCAACGCCCGCCGGGAAGCGAAATCCGAGCGCGCCCTGCAACCGTGTCATCAGACCGGCGAAACCTTCCTGGTCGAACCTTTCAGGCGCGTTGGGCGCCTGCATGCCGCCGGACGTCGGACCAAGGCACGCATGAAGGGCGCGCAGCCGATGCGCCGGTGTCGGGCTCTCGTGTCGCAGCGCTCCGCATTCATGCAGGTAATCGGTAATGCCCGGCAGGGCGGCGCCAATATCGAGGTATTCCAGCCAGTCAGCCGAAGCTTGTGCGAAAGGTGCTGCCGGTAGCGAGGGCCCCGCTGCCGGTGCGGCGTCGTCCGCCGTCGGACCGGCAGCGCCATCCGCTGGCTCCTCGACGCCGCTGACGAGCGTCGTCAACAACAGCACGCCGGTCATCGCGCCGACGAGGGAACTCAACTTCAGCGCGGGTGCGGTCCGTCCCCGCCGGCCGCACGAGCGCCACGAATCTCCGCCGGGGATACGAAGATCGTCCCACAACGGCCCCCCGTTTGTGGCCGCGCGGGCACGCTGGTTATGCGCACCGCGAAAATCATGCGGCGCGAACCGGCCCACCCGGCGCCGGTGATCAACAATCGAGACGCGGGCCCCGAGGTTGACGTAGCTGTTCCGCTTCGACGAATTGGCTCTCACTTGCAGTCCTCGAAGGTCTACGAAGAAAACGGCGTGGACGCGACTCGTCAATCCGCGCCACTAAAGTGCGATCACGGTATGCCGCGTCGAATTCCCGAATTGCCTCGCACTCACACAGGTGGGCGCGTTTCCGGCCTCGTGCGGGCCTGGCCGGGCGTCACCTCACGGCGCATGTTTGCGGACACGTGCGCCTGAAGCACGCCGTCGAATGGAAAGTAGTACTGCATGGCGTCGGCAAAACGTGCCTTCCAGGACTCCGACAGGACGATGCCGTCCTCTGCCGCCTCGTAAAGATCGAGGATGATACGCAGCGTGGCGCGCGCCTCGCACACAGCGTTCGTCACCATCCGTGGTCCGGAGATTGCCGACAGATGCTCTTGGTAGACGGGTGTCACATCGCCCGGCGATTCTGCCAGCGCTTGGGAGATATTGGGGTGATATCCGAGATTGCGCCAATTCTGGAAGCTGGATTCGATGACCCTGCCGACGGTCGGATTGCCGGGCAGCGACGCCATGCAGCCGACGTCCATATCGGCGTGTTGGCCGGCGCGAAATGGGTCCACCATGCGGCTGAAGAAAACATCGCCCTGCGCCATTCGTTCGGGCAGCGTCACCCCGCCCGGGCGCAACGGATCCGTAATATCGAGAAGAATGCCGCCGTGGCGAAGCAGCAGCGGGTACCGGAGAACGTCGTACTGCACGAAGCGCGGCGCCCACCGCTTCGCCTCCAGAAACTGGTGCCAGCCTTGGCCGCTGACGAACGCCTTGAACCACTGTGACCGTCGCACACAGCGCACGACGACGTCCGGCGCCTCCTCGCGGATCCTGCGAGCGATCGCGGTGAAGTTCTCCTTCTCGCACAGCACGTGAAAGCACAGCGCATAGGACGGCGAAGACTGCCGAAGTTGACAGGCATTGTGACGCAACCGCTCCACCACGCCGTCGGGCACCGTCTCATCAATCCATAGCTGGTGGACGACGCGCGGGATGGCACGGCGCACTTCGTCCGGCGGCACAACGGGCGCCTGAATTGCGTGGTGGTAGCCGAGCGCCGTTAGCAGGTCGCACTGCGCGTCCAACGACAGCCGTTCCTGCCTCGCGGGCGGGCACCGCGCATGCCACATTCCCTGCGCGTCCGCATGAAAATACTGAAGCGCCTGACGGCTTGCAGCAAACCATGCGCCATATTCAAGATCGAATCGGACCTTGATGCGTCGCGCATTGAAGTCGATCGCGAACGTCCTTAGGCCCACGCCGTCGCTGTGGCAACCGACATGCCTGATCGATGCAGCGCGCGTGGCGGGAGAGTCCGGCACCGATGCGATCGGCGTCTGTTGTCGCGCGCATGCGAGCGCGGCGCCCATCTCGCCCGGCGTCGTGGCCGAGCGGCCGCCATGCGGGGCCGGCATATCTTCGCGGGACGGCTGGCCGATTGATGACGGCAGGTTGGACGACGGAAGCGTTGCGGATGGCCCGGCATGATGCATGACAGCGTTCTCCGGCGGCGAACGGGTTCGTGCCAGCGTGGCGCGAACGTTGAGATACGCTTGAGCATAGCGCGCGGCCAGCGACGCGCTTTCGTGTCAGGACATGCCATTGGCGACTTCCGGCCCGATATCAGGCGCGCGCGCATGCACGAGCCATCCCGGAAGCATGACGCCGGTAATGGGGCTGATTTTTCGAAGCAAAAATTAGCCCCGTTGGCAGCCTCGCGACGTGTGTCAGAAGGTCAGCGGCCACGGCGCGTCAACGCGACAAAGGACGACATCGCGCACCTTGCAGCTTGTGACAGGCGCTGGCGCGTGGCTAGGCTGGCCATCCCAACCAGCTGCGAGGAGACCTATCATGCAAGCGCCGCCGTTCACGCTCGACGAAACGACTCTTCTGGTCAAGCGACAGGGTGTCGAAGTTCGCCTGTCCGCACAGGAAACCGTGCTGCTCACGATATTCCGCAATCATCCCGGCGCCGCATTGCGAAAACACGACCTGATGACCCAAGTCTGGGGCCGCAAGGCGGAGTGGATGGACGACGCCGCCCTCGTGCAACTGGTGTCGCGCCTGCGCCGCTCGCTGGCCCCGCTCGGACTCGCCCGCGCCATCGTGACCGTCGCGCGCATCGGCTATCGCTACGTGCCGCCGGCGCAAGCGGACGAACCCCCGCACAACGCGCCGCGCGACACAGCGGCCCACGCCGCGATCGCCCATTGCGTCGCGCGCGAAGGCTATGGTGAAGTCCGCTGCGGGGCCGTCACGGTCCGCGTGCCACAACTCGAATACCGGCTGCTGCGCCAACTGCTTGCCCAGCCGCACGCCGTACATGACAAACGTACACTGATCACATTGCTATGGCCTGAGCGCCCGGGTCAGGACGACACGAATCTGATGCAGGTCGTCTCGCGCTTACGGCGAAAACTGATCCCGCTCGGCCTGCACCGCCAGATCGTTACCGTGCCGCGCGTGGGCTACCGCTTCCAGGGTGCGCCGCACGCGCCAGCCGCACTCCACTCCCCGAAAACCGGCAGCGCCGGCCGGCGCGCCACGATCCGCCGGCGCGCCGCCGCTGTCCTGTTGGTCACGTGCGCCATGTCGGTTGCGCTCGCCGCCGCAATGACGCCGGACATATTCGTCATCCTGGCTGCCTTTGTCATGGACCTCACGCGCACTTGACTCACCATTTGCACTGGTCACCGGCCGTCCCACCCCCGACGCTGCAAATGCCGATGGCGCCCTGCGTATCCCAAAGCGCCTCCACGGCATTTCCATCCACGTTTCGAGAGGACATCATGACGAAAACGCCACAATCTGAAGCGCAGGCCCCCGATGCAGCCAGCCAACTCGTGTACCCGGCCGATCCGGCCGACGGCGCGACCGAGGCCACCTACGCACGCAACGCCTTCGCGCCGGATACCGCGACGTCGCAACTATCGTATACGTCTGCACGCGTCGCGCGCCGCCTGTACAACCGTTACACGGCGCCGGCCGGTAACGCCTGCCAGGTCTCCGGCTACTACACCGATTGGTCGCAGTATGACGGCCGGCTCGACGGCAACACTGATAATAGCGCCGCCGGCCGGGGCGTCGACCTGATGCTGCTCGATCCGTACGCGTACGACCGGCTCGCGATCGGCTTCGCCGGCATCGTCGGCGACCAGGGCGAGAAAGCGCAAACGATCGCGCGCGCCGCTGCCGACTTCGGGCGCACCCCCGATCAGGCGACGTTCGCCGACAGCTGGGGCGACGTGCTCAGCTACCGCAACTGCGGCTTCGACGGCTGGGTCTCCAACGACGTGGTGCCGATGTTCCAGCAGTCCCGCGCGCAAGGCGTGCTCGGCGGCTTGCGCCAACTGCAAGCGCAGAATCCGTCGCTCAAGCTTGCCATCTCAATCGGTGGATGGACCATGAGCCAGGCCTTTCACGGCCTCGCGGCGAGCCCGGCGCGGCGCGCCGTATTCTGCCGCAGCGTGGTCGATCTGTTCGAGCGCTTCCCGATGTTCTCCGAAGTCGATCTCGATTGGGAATATCCCGGCGCGCCCGGCAATACCGGCAACGACTACGACGACCAGGACGGCGCGAATTTCGCCGCCCTCATTACGGCGTTGACGCAGGCATTGCGCGCGGCGGGACGCGAGGACGTGACGATTTCTGTTGCCGCGTCGGCCAATGTGAACGATCTCCGGCAGGCCAATCTGCCGGGATTGATTTCGGCCGGTGTCACCGGGATCCATTTGATGACCTACGATTTCTTCGGCACGCCATGGGCCCCTGCGCTGGCCCATCACACTAACCTGCACGACGTGGATCCCGCTGCGGCGTCGGGATTCAGCGTCGACCGCGCGGTCGACTACCTGCGCCAGACCGGCGTGCCGCTCGAACAGGTGCATATCGGCTATGCCGCGTACAGCCGCAACGCGCAGAACGCCAACGTAACGCAATTCTCGCCGCTGGCGGGAACGTATGCGCCGGATGGTGATGTCGCCACCGGCACGTTCGAGTCCGGCACAACGGAGTGGTACGACACAATCTACAACTACCTCGACCTCGAAAACCAGTGCGGGCGCAACGGATTCACGCTCTATACGGACCCGGTTGCCGACGCCGATTTCCTCTACAACGCGGCAACGGGCCTGTTCATGTCCCTCGACACCCCTCGCACGGTGAAAGCCAAAGGCGAGTATGTCCGCAAGAACGGGCTCGGCGGCCTGTTCACCTGGACGATTGACATGGACAACGGGGTGCTCGTCAATGCCGCGCGAGAGGGGCTCGGCCATGCGCTCACGCAGACCGCGGTCGACATGACGCCGTTCTATGTGGCGGGCAACCAGGGCCCGGACGCCGGCGAGTAACCGGCAGCGGCCAAAGGAGACACGATGCACTATCTTTTCGAACGACTGCGCGAGCCGTCCACCTGGGCCGCGCTGAGCGGCGCGGCGTTGGCCATCGGCGCGCAGCCGGACCTCATCCATGAAATCGCACAGGCCGGCGTCGCGCTGGCCTCCATGATCGCCATGGCCCTGCCCGAACGGGCCGACGCGCGGTGGCACGACGCGGCCGGACAACCCTGACGCCACCGCGCCCGGTTTCGCCGGGGCACGCCTCGCCAAGGCGTGTCCTGGCGGCCACTTCCCGGTAAAACCGCGCCACCCTGACAGGGCCGCATTTCACCGCAAGCATTCCTGCAAATTTCGTCTAAAGCTTCTTCATCGGACGGCCGTTATGTGCTTATGCGCCCGAATCGCAAGCGCTTGGCCATACCTGTCGGGCGCCTCGCATGCGGATTTCATCGCCTTATTTTGATCGGCAAGCGAACCTGTAACATTCGGCAGCTATCATGCGCGACGTGCTTGACCATCGCGCGTCTCAAGGCCAGCCGATGCAGCACCCGCAGTCGTGGGACCGGCGCCAGACCGGCCCGCTTGACATTCGACCAGATAAACAGATTGACCGCATTCTCCGGGGGCCTTATGAAGCTGATCCTGCTTGCGCTTGCCGCATCTTTGTTGACGGTCGTCTTGATGGTGCAGGCTCGTGGCGAGCCGGGCGATGCGGACATGCCCGCTGCACGCGCATCGACCCCGGCGAGCGTCGTGGAACGCCCCGCCAGCCGCACGGAAAAATCCATCTGGAACACGCGGCGCAAGATGCATGCCGTTCGTCAGGAAAACTGATCGCATCGCGCCAAGTGTTTGGGAACGATCCGATGGCGTAGCCCTAAAAACGGCCGCCAAGCCGCACGCGTAGGCTACCCGGCGTTGCTGCGCCGCACCAAATTTGGGCATCGTCTTAAGCGTCTCTAGTCTTTATACTGGAGAAGCGATACAGGCGAGGAGACAAGAATGATGCCCACCATTCACTTCAATCTTTACGACCTGACCTTGTTCCTGCCGATGGCGGTGGCGGGTGCCCTGCTTGTCGGCGGCATCCCGGTAACGACACGGGCGACGCGCTACAGCCTGCGGGCGATCGGCGCGGTCATCGGCGCGTTGGTGGCGCTGCTGGTCGTCGAAGCGCTACCGATACTCGTGTAGCGCCGCACACGCCTCCGCGCATGGGGCGACGCTGCCGTTGCCCTGCCCCCTTTTGTTTCGTCGAGTCCCGAGACGTCGTTCGACGGCGTCCGGTCATGGCGCGCTGTCATCGCAGGTTCATGCGCAACGCCTAGTCTTCCTCTGGCAACCACGGTTGCGCTGTTACCCTCTCTGTTGCGCCGCCGACACCGTTCGGCGGTCTTTTTTTGGGCATACGAATTTTGTCGGGCTGGCGCATCACGACGGCGACGGCCGCCAACCTTTCGCCTACAATCTAGCGATACCTTTCTCCCAAACCGGAGGCCGGCATGTCCGACGCGCTGTCACGCGCCTTCGCAGTGGTCGTCAACCGTTACCGCTCACCGCGCAACTACACGGTGACCGTCGAACGTGCCGGCGAAATGGTCGCCAAGAATGTAGGCCTGTTCTCCGACGGCTTCGCTGGCGAGGCCCATCTGCTGGTCGGTCTGTTCGATAACGAAGCCGATGCCTGGGCGCTCGCGCACAAACTCCAGCGCACCCGAACCACCATGCTCGCGCTGCTGCGCACGCCTGCCGCCATGGGCGCTTCGTCATCACAGCTCGCGCCGCCCGCGCTGGACCCCAGCGATTCCTGAACCGAGCGGCGTTCGCGTGCGCCGCGTATCACGTCAGTCAAAAGAACTGTTTCCCAATTCCCGTGTGACGTCATAGAATTCGGAATTCCGTATTCAAGATTCAAGATTCCAAGGATCGATGACGTTCCCCAGCCTGCCGCCGAGTACGGCCCGCCGCGTCGCCCGCCGTCAACGGCTGGCCCGTTTGGCCGGGCAACGCGAGCCCGATATCAGCGTGAACAGGCCCTAAGCCATGCACGCCGTACAAGCCGTCGTCTCCGCCGCCCTGCCGGTCTTCGGGTTGATTCTCGTTGGTTATTTCTGCACACGCCGTCAATGGCTCGGTCCGGCGGCCATGGACAGCCTCAACCGGTTCGTCGTCTATCTTGCCCTGCCCGCGGTCCTGTTCCAGTCGATGGCGCAGACGACATGGTCGCAACTCGTCAATCCGGGATTTCTCGGCGCGTTCGGCGGCGGCATGGCCGCGACTTTCCTGCTTTCCTTCGTGCTCGATCGCGCGGTGCGAGGCCGCCTGACCGACGCGAGCATCGAAGGCATGGGCGCCGCTTACCCCAACGCGGGATTCATGGGGCTACCGCTGTGTCTTGTTGCCTTCGGGCCGGACAGCGTGCCGGCTGTCGTCGTGGCAATGTTGCTCACGGCAACGGTCCTCTTTGCGATTTCCATCGCCATCATCGAGACGGATCAGCAAACTTCGCCAAACGTGAAGCAGACCGTCGGCAAGGTCACCCGTGCGCTCGTGCGCAACCCGCTCGTCGTATCGCCATTCGCCGGGATGGCGCTGGCCGCCGCACACGTATCCCTGCCGCAACCGGTCCTGCACTTCACGCAACTGCTCGGGGGGGCCGCCAGCCCCTGTGCCCTGATCGCCATCGGCATGTTTCTCGCGCAAAGCGCCGGTGCCGCGAAAGCGCCGCGTATTGCGAAATCCGTTGGCCGGCTGGTCGGTCTGAAGTTGATTTTTCAACCGGCGATCACCGCATGGCTCGCATTCCGCGTGTTCGACCTGCCCGCCTTGTGGTCGCACAGCGCGCTGCTGCTGGCCGCCCTGCCGATCGGCACGGGCCCGTTCATGCTCGCGCAGCTCTACGAACGCGAGGCCGCCGTCGCCTCCCGTGCCATCCTGCTCTCGACGATCGGCTCAGTCGTCACTGTCTCCCTTCTCATCGCCTGGTTCAGCACGCATTGAACGCCGCGTGACATCGTGTTACCGCATGAAAATTCCGCGCGTTACGTAACACGCCACGTAACACGCGCGGCATCGACGTCCGGCGGCCCCCGTTCAGAGCCTGTCTTCCAGCGGCAACGTCATGCGCAACGCCGCTTGTGGCGTCACCACAACGCGATCGCGCCCACTCCGTTTCGCTTGATAGAGCGCCCGGTCCGCAGCACCGAGCAATCGTCCCGGCAAGTCGTCAAGATCGCCGCAGTCGCGGGGATCGACGCCCGCCAGACCGATCGAAATGGTCAGCGGCACCCGCAAGCCGGCATCGTCAAGGACATTGAGCCGTGCCACCGCGCGCCGGACACGCTCCGCGACGGTCGTCGCCCAGCCCTCTTCCGTTTGCACCAGCAGCGCAGCAAATTCCTCGCCGCCATAACGCGCCAGCGTATCCGTGACGCGCAGTTGCTGCCGCATGCAGACGCTGGCCGCACGCAAAGCGCGATCGCCCGTAGCATGGCCGTGCGTGTCGTTGACGCGTTTGAAATGATCGATGTCGATCAGCAGGCAAACAAGCGGCGCGCCATAACGCTTGCCGCGTACGACCTCCTCGCGCAGTCGCTGGTCGAAGTAGCGGCGGTTCGACAACCCGGTCAGCGGGTCCGTAAGACCGATGCGCTTGAGCCGCTCCCGGTTCCACATGTTTTCCAGGCAGACCGCCGCGACAGCACCGAAGCGCTCGAGAAAATCGGTCGCCATGTCTGGCGCGAAGCGCTTGCCATCGCGGCTGCCCAGCGCCAGCACGCCGAGCCAGCGACCATTGCGCGCAAGCGGCATCACCACCGCGCTGGCCGGCGGACGCCCGCCGAACAAGGCAGCGTGCCTTTCACGCGGCGTACCGATCCAGAGCTTGCCGTCGCCGCGAACCGCCTCGAACGTGCCCGCATCCTCGGCGATGCAGAGGCCCCCGCCAAGCGCGCGGCTCCCGTCCGCCGAGTCGAGCAGATCGCGCAGCGTATCGTCCACTTCGGCGAGCATCAGCCGGACACCCGCCAAATCGAAGTCGAAACGCAGACGATTCAGCACAACCTCGAGGAACTGGCCGAAATCTGGCGCGCCGATAAGTGCCAGCTCCATGTCCTGGAAGCGTTTGAGCGCGCGCTCGTTGCGCTGCACGGTCGCCAGCAGCGTTTGTAGTCCGTCTAGCGTCGGTGCTTGGTGGGTGGCCACGATGGGTTCTCGGCTGAGATGAGCGCTTGCCGTTGGCTAGTAATATCGGCAAGGGCGATCGAATTTTAAGGCCAATTATGAAAATACTGAAAAAAACCGTCACGGCCTTGCCCCCCACGCCCCCGCCATGAGCCGGTCTATGCGGGAATTTCCTTCCCCCCTCTCTGACAAGGGGTCCAATCGTTCAACGCGAACGTCGTGTACTCCGGCAAGGATTGCGGGAGCACGCCGGCACGAACAGTACTCGCGTGGCGTGCCCGCGCAGCGCCTGGTGAATCTGTGCGTCGGCGTGAGCAGGATATTCAAAGTTTGCCTTGCGCGGGCGGCTCATCAACATCAAACGTTTCATTCCGCTTTCCTCGCTGCCCTTTTTTGGCGCGTTGTCATTCTTGTTTCATCGGCAGCCCATTCCTGTGAGCAAAACCGGTGGATAAAAAAGTCTACCGGGTTTTGTGCGGCGAGTCAGTCGAAAGGATGGAAGGCCATTCATCCGCTCAGCGAATGCAAAGCTTGATACTCATGGCGCGGCGGCGTGGCAAATCGGGGTAAACACCGATGCTCGCTGGAAAGTCATACCGCAACGCACAATAGCGATGAGAAACCGGGCGGCACGGGTGGGAATTGCCCCCTGTCTGCGATACCGGAATCGGGCTGGCCGGCCGGTTGCATCGGGCTCCTGCCATTTTCCGGCATCCCGGTTGCAGCGGTTGGACGATTCGCCGACCGGACGGCCGGATATGGCAATGTGTTGCGGCGACGCAGCGATTCATGCCCGGGAACTGGCGTAGATCAATGATCCGTGGGTTTTCTCCCTTGACACCATGTGCCCTTTCCCGTAAAAAAACGCTTGCATGCACGTTTTATGGCGAGTCACGTGTTCATTGATTTGTCGCGCCGCGTCACCTCGGTTGTCCCATTGATCAGCTTGGATGTCATGCGCCCTTGAGCTTCTCGCTCGCTCATTTGAAAAACTTTAAGGATTTACGAAATGGCAACTGGTACCGTCAAGTGGTTTAACGACGCTAAAGGTTTCGGCTTCATCACTCCGGACGAAGGCGGCGAAGACCTCTTCGCACACTTCTCCGAGATCCAGTCGAAGGGCTTCAAGTCCCTGCAAGAAAACCAGAAGGTCACGTTTGACGTGAAGATGGGACCGAAGGGCCGTCAGGCCAGCAACATCCAGCCGGTGTAAGCTTCACCCAACACGCGACGCTGTACCTGAGCGTCGTGACGGCGGTTCTCCGCCGCACGGCGCGAGGGCGGATCTGCCAGGCTCAGGGCCCGGGTCCGTTTGAAAGCCCCGCTTCACGCGGGGCTTTTCCGTTGAATGACCCGTCGGGGGTCAGCGGGATTCGAGGCAGCGCATGGCGGCCATCATCATGTGGCCGCGGTCGGGCACGCAACGGTCGCCGCAGGTGGCGCTGTCGGCGACGTTCGACGCGAAATAGCGCATGACGGGCGAATCGTCCCCGTCATCGTGCGTACTCTTGATCACGGCAGCGCCGAGCACGGCAATGATGCCGGCAAAGGTCCCAATCCGCAAAGCGGAACGCAGCATAGTCTTCATGATTGTCTCCTTCCACAGCCAGCGCTCGTGGATGCCGCGCCGCGTACTGCGCGAATGTCCCGATACGTTTTTTGGTCAGGCTAGCGGGAGTGCGTTGCACCCGCATGGTCCAATTGGACTAGAGAAAATTCAGGCCGCCGGCGGCACGGCGTTCCCGGCCCCCGGGGTCTGGTAAACCATGGGGCGGGAAGCCGACAGACAGGCCGCCGCAACGGCCGTGACGGCACCCGGCACCGGATCGCGGGCGTATGGCGCCACGACCGCGAGCGCGCCGGCGGACAGCGCACTGGCTTGCCCGCCCAGATCGAATCCCGGTTCGAACAACCAGTTTTCGATGACCCCGAAACAGAAGGCCTCGAATGCGATAGCCGCCATCGGCACATGCGACGAAGGGACGCAAGCGCGTGCGAGGCACGCACTGGCAAATTCACGAAGACGGCCGGACAGCGCCCGGCGTTGCGCACGGACGATATCGGCGCCATGCGCTTCACCCCATTTGAACAGCGGGGCTGCAACGTGGCGTAACTCGGGGTCGCTCGCGACGCGCTCAAACAACGTCCGGGCCGCCTGGCGCAGCATCTCGAGGGGTGCGGCCGAGGCGTCGCCCGCGAAGATCGCCTCGAACGCGTGGACAGCGGACGCGCACACGGCCGCCATCAGCTCGCGCTTGTTGGCGAAATGTCCGTAGACCGCGCCACGAGTGACGCCGGCCGCGACGGCGATGTCGTCGAGCGTCGCGCCCGTGTAGCCCGTCGCGCAGAACACGGTCCGGGCGGCGCACAGAATTCGCTCGCGCGTGCGCGCCGCCTCGGCATGAGTTCGGCGAGCCATGACGTCCGGGGTGCGTTACAGGACTTCGAAGAGTCCGGCAGCGCCCATGCCGCCGCCAATGCACATGCTGACGACCACATACTTGACGCCACGGCGGCGCCCTTCGAGCAGGGCATGACCGACCATGCGCGCGCCCGACATGCCGAACGGGTGTCCGATCGAGATCGCGCCGCCGTTGACGTTCAGCCGATCGTCCGGGATGCCGAGCTGATCGCGCGAGTAGATCACCTGGCAAGCGAAGGCTTCATTGATTTCCCACAGCCCGATGTCGCTCACTGACAGGCCATGGCGCTTCAACAGCTTCGGAATCGCGACGACCGGACCGATGCCCATTTCCTCCGGCTTGCAACCGCCAACGGCCAACCCGCGGTAAGCGCCCAGCGGACGCAAGCCGCGCCGCTTGGCTTCGTTGGCCGACATCAGCACGGATGCCGACGCGCCGTCCGACAACTGCGAGGCGTTGCCGGCCGTGATGAAGCGGCCTTCCCTGGCCCACTCACCCGTCTTCCAGACCGGCTTGAGCGAGGACAGGCTCTCGAGTGTGGTGTCAGGACGGTTGCCTTCGTCGCGCGCGAGCGTGACTGTTTCGTTGCCCGTGACGTTGCCCTCTTTGTCGAACAGTTGCTTGCTCGTCGTGAGCGGGACGATTTCATCGTCGAACAGGCCTGCAGCTTGCGCAGCGGCGGTGCGCTGCTGACTGCGCAGCGAGTATTCGTCCTGCGCCGCGCGCGGGATTGCGTAACGCGTCGAGACCACTTCCGCCGTCTCGATCATCTGGATGTACGCCGCCGGTTGCGCCGCGATTGCCGCTTGCGACTGGGCGCGATAGGCATTCTTGTGCTTGTTCTGCACCAACGAGATGGACTCCAGCCCCCCTGCGACGGCAACGTCATACTCGCCGGTCACGATCCCCTTCGCGGCTGTCGCGATCGCCAGGAGCCCCGACGCGCACATGCGGTCGATGGCCATGCCGCCGACCGTGTCAGGCAAGCCTGCCGTGTACGCGCACAAACGGCCCAGGTTGTAGCCCTGCGTGCCCTGCTGCGCGGCGATGCCGAGGATGACGTCGTCGACGTCGCCTCCGGCCACGCCGGCTTTTTCCAGCGCGGCACGAATCACGTGGCCGCCGAGCACCGGTGCTTCGGTGTCGTTGAATGCGCCGCGATAGGCGCGTCCGATCGGTGTACGTGCGGTCGATACGATGACGGCATCCTGCATGCTGAACTCCCTGGAGGTATTACAAACTCATTCGTTGAAAAAGAGACGGCTGATCGTGTCGACGACACAGCCGGGACGTTCCTCGCCCTCGACCTGCATCGTGACACGCACGGTCGCCTGCACGCCGCCGCCGACTTCCTGCACGGCGAGTACGAGACCATGACCGCGCACCCGCGCGCCGACTTTCACCGGCGCGGGGAAGCGGACCTTGTCGACGCCGTAGTTCACGCCCATCTTCAGGTTGTCGTAACGCGCCAGCGCCGGCAGGAAGTAGTTCGCCAGCGACATCGTCAGATAGCCGTGGGCGATCGTCGTGCCGAAGGGGCCGTCCTTGGCGCGTACCGGATCGACATGGATCCATTGGTGGTCCCCCGTCGCTTCCGCGAACAGGTCGATGCGGCGCTGGTCGATCGTCAGCCACTCGGTGACGCCGAGATCGGCGCCCACGGCGGCGAGCACATCAGCGGCCCTTGCAAACGTGGTCGGCATGGCGGCCCTCACGCGTGCTGCGAACTGACGGACACGACTTCGCCCGTCATGTACGACGAGTAGTCGCTGGCCAGGAACACCATGACGTTTGCGACTTCCCAAGGCTCCGCGCCGCGCCCGAACGCTTCGCGGCTGGCAAGCTGATCCAGCAATTCCTCGGAAGCGGATTTCTTCAGGAATGCATGAATCGCAATGGACGGCGCAACGGCATTGATTCGTACGCCGAACTCGGCGGCCTCCATTGCGGCACACCGGGTGAACGCCATCACGCCCGCCTTGGCGGCGGCGTAATGCGCCTGGTCGACCTGCGCGCGCCAGCCGAGCACGGAGGCATTGTTGACGATCACGCCGCGCCCGCGCGGCTGCATCGAACGCAATGCGGCGCGGGTCATGCGGAACGTGCCGGTCAGCGTAATGTCGAGCACGCGCTGCCATTCGTCGTCGCTCATGTCGACCACCCGGCAGCTCGTGCCAAGACCGGCATTGTTGACGAGCACGTCGATGCCGTCCATCTGTTGTTCGGCCTGGCTGACGAGCGCCTGTACCTGGTCTTCCTTGCTGACGTCGCACAGCTGGCCGTAGACGGCCTCGAGACCGGTGGCGGTGCGAATCGCGGCGACGGCTTCGTTCAGACGGCGTTCATGCACGTCGGAGATGAACAGCGCGCGGCAGCCTTCCTCGGCAGCGCGTTGTGCCACGGAAAAGCCGATGCCGGCGCCGGCGGCAGCCGTCACCAGCACCGACTTGCCGCGCAGCAGGCCATGCGCCGGGACGTAATCGGGAGCAGCTTTCATGATTGAGACCTTCCTTCGGATGAGCGGCGATCAGGCGCCGTAGACCTTCTGCGGCGGCACCGCTTCGGCGATGAGTTTGTCGACCACCGGCGTCAGCTCGGCAGGGCTCCAGCGGGCGCCCTTGTCCACGGTCCTGCCGGTGCGCCAGCCGTCGGCCACTGACAATTCCCCGCCCTTCGCTTCGAAACAGCGCCCCGTGACATGGCGCGACGCGGTGCTGCCGAGCCACACCACGATCGACGCGACATTCATCGGGTCCCAGGCGTCGAAACCGTTTTCCGGCTTCTTCACCATGTCGGGCATGGCGCTCTCCGTCATCGACGTACGCGCGGCGGGCGCCAGGCAGTTGACGGTAATGCCGTAGCGCCCAAGTTCGGCCGCCTGCACCAGCGTCAGCGCGGCGATACCGCCCTTGGCAGCCACGTAGTTGGACTGGCCGACCGAACCCTGCAAGCCTGCGCCCGAGCTGGTGTTGATGATGCGCGCGTCGACGGCGTTGCCCGCCTTGGCCGCATCGCGCCAGCGTTTCGCGAGCAGATTCGCGAGGCAGAAATGCCCTTTCAGATGCACTCGCATGACCTGATCCCAGTCGTCTTCCGACAAGGACAGGAACATGCGGTCGCGCAGAATGCCGGCGTTGTTGACCAGCACGTGCACTTCGCCGAACTCGGCCACGGCCGCATCGATGATCGACTGCGCGCCGGCCATGGTCGTGATGTCGCCGCTGTTGGCGAGCGCCCGGCCGCCGGCTTCGCGAATCTCGCCGGCCACGGCATCTGCCGCTTCCAGGCGGACGTCGTTGACGACTACGTTCGCACCTTCGGACGCGTAGGCCAGCGCATACGCGCGGCCGAGACCGCCGCCGGCGCCGGTAATGATGACAGTACGATTCTCGCAAAGACTCATGATCAAATTCCCTTACAACCGTTCGATGATGGTGACGTTCGCCTGCCCGCCGCCCTCGCACATCGTCTGCAGCCCATAGCGGCCGCCGCGGCGTTCGAGCTCGTGCAGCAGCGTCGTCATCAGCTTTGCGCCCGAGGCCCCCAACGGGTGACCCAGCGCGATGGCGCCGCCGTTGACGTTGGTGCGCTCGTGCGGATAGCCCGTTTCCTTCAGCCACGCCATCACGACCGACGCAAACGCCTCGTTGATCTCGACCAGATCGATGTCGTCGAGCGACATGCCGGCACGCTTGAGGGCATGCTGCGTTGCCGGGATCGGCGCGGTCAGGTGCCAGATGGGATCGTCGGCACGCACCGACAAATGATGGATACGCGCGCGGGGCGTCAGGTTGTAGCGCTTGAGCGCCGTTTCCGAGACGATCAGCAGTGCCGCCGACGCATCGCACGTTGAACTCGACACCGCCGCCGTGATCGACGGATACGCCGGATCGACCGGCTCGAGCGTCGCCATTTTTTCCAGCGTGCTTTCGCGCGCGGTCTCGTCCATTGCGAGACGTCCTTCGACCGGCACGACTTCGCGATCGAAAACGCCTTCGCGAATCGCCGTCAGCGCGCGGCGATGACTCTCCAGCGCGAACGCTTCCATCGCTTCGCGCGTCGCCCCCCAGTGATCGGCGATGCGCTGCGCTGCGTAGAACTGATTGACCGGCGCGTCGCCGAAGCGCTTCTGCCACCCTTCGCTTTCGGCAAACGGAGTCGTGAAGCCAAGCGCTTGCCCCGCCAGCATCGCCGATGAAATCGGAATGCTCGACATGGTCTGCACGCCGCCGGCGAGGATTACGTCCTGCGTGCCGCTCATGACCGCCTGCGCAGCGAAATGAATCGCCTGCTGCGACGAGCCGCACTGGCGGTCGACGGTGGTGCCGGGCACGCACATCGGCATGCCCGCCGCCAGCCATGCGGTGCGCGCGATGTCGCCCGCCAGCGCGCCGATGGTATCGACGCACCCGAAGATCACATCGTCATAATCCTCCGCCGGCACGCCGTTGCGCTCGACGATGGCCTTGATGACGTGGGCGCCCAGATCCGCGCCGTGCATGGTGGCGAGCGCGCCGCGGCGCTTGCCGGTCGGCGAACGCAGTGCGTCGACGATATAAGCCTGAGCCATGATCAGCGGCCCTCCTGGGTGTTGCGGGGCGAGTCGACCGGCCCCAACGGGCCGAGCGGCGCATCGGCGCCGAACAGGCTGTCGCCCATCCGCGATTTGTGGAATGCGCGATCGCCCCAGGCGGCGTCGAGTACCCATGCGCGCTTGGCGAACATCTGCAAATCGACTTCCCACGTGTAGCCCATCGCGCCGTGCACCTGAATGCCCTTGCGCGCGGCCGTCCATGCAGCGTCGGCGCACACCAGCTTGGCGTGCGAGACCAGCAACGCACGTTGCGGTTCGTTGTGCGCGATCGCGTAGGCCGCGCGGTACAGCACCGGCTTGGCGAATTCGATTTTCGTGACCACGTCGGCCAGATGATGCTTGACCGCCTGGAACGCGCCGATCGGGCGGCCAAACTGTTTGCGCTGGGCGACGTAATCTACGGACAGGTCGAGCATGCGCTGCGCCAGTCCGACGAGCTGCCCGCTCACATTGATCGCGCCGCGATCGAGCGCTTCGTCCCACAGGCGCTGCCCGGCAGCGGCATCGGCCACCCGCGTCGCGGCGCCCGGCGTCCAGCGGACCTCGGCCAGCCGGCGCGAACCGTCGATGCTCCCTTGCGGCACGACGTCCACCGCAGCGCGCGGTACCGCGTGCAGTTCGGTGCCGCCCTTGACCACGTTCGGCAACAGCAGGAGATCGGCCAGATGCGCGTCCGCGATCAGCGGATTGACGGGATGCCCGACGGCGATGCGACAGCTGCCGTCGGCCACGCGCGGCAGCCATTCGACACGCACTGCGTGTTCCGCCGGCAAACCGGCGAGCATGCCGGCGCCGACATAGGCAGTATCGGCCAGCGAATCGGGAATGGCGTAATAACCCAGTTCCTGTGTCATCAGCACCCAAGCGACGTCGCCCTGCCCCAGCCCGCCCTCGTCCTCGGAGACGGACAACGCGGTCAGTCCCTGTTCTGCGATTTTATTGCGCAGGTTCGGGGAGCGGCCGCCGTCCGTCTCCCAAATCTCGCGCAGCATTTCCGGCGCGGCTTCCGTCATCAGGAAGCGGCTGATCGAATCGCGGAACGCCGTCTGATCGTCAGTAAAAGTAAAGTCCATGAACGGTCTCCGCTTAGCCCTTCGGCAAGCCCAGCATGCGCTCGGCGATGATGTTGCGTTGAATTTCGTTCGTGCCGGCATAGATCGGCCCGGCCTGTGCGAACAGGAAGCCTTCAAGCCAGTCGCCATCGGCGACGGCGCGGCCGCCCACCCACTCGCCCTGCGGGCCGAGGATGCGCATGGCGGTCTCGTGCATTTCGAGATCGAGCTCCGACCAGAAGATCTTGTTGGTGCTCGACTCCGCGCCGATCTTGGCGCCGCGATGCAGGCGTCCGACCGTGTGATAGGCCGACAGGCGGTACGCCTGGGCGCCCATCCAGGCGCGTTGCACCGCTTCACGAATCGACGGATCGCGATCCGCCGTGGCGCGATTGGCCTGATACAACTCGACCAGCTTTTGCGCCGTGCGCTCGTAGCGCGCCGGCGAGCGCAGCAGCAAGCCCCGCTCGAAACCGGCCGTCGCCATCGCCACGTGCCAACCCTGGCCCTGCTCACCCAGACGGTTCTCGACCGGCACGCGCACGTCGTCGAAGAAGACCTCGGCAAACGCCTGCTTGCCGTTGAGCGCCGTGATCGGGCGAATCGTGATGCCCGGCGAATCGAGCGGCACGAGCAGATACGTCAATCCGTGATGGCGCTGCGAATCGGGTTCGCTGCGGAACAGGCCGAAGAGCCAGTTGGCGAACAGTGCACGCGTCGACCAGGTCTTCTGGCCGTTGAGCACGTAGTGATCGCCCTGGCGGACCGCCCGGCTGCTGATCGCCGCCATGTCCGACCCGGCATTCGGCTCCGACCAGCCCTGCGCCCACATGTCGTCGCAGCGCGCCATGCGCGGCAGGAAGCGCGCCTTCTGTTCGGGCGTGCCGAACTCCATCAGCGTCGGCCCCAACAGCAGAATGCCATTCTGATTGACACGCATCGGCGCATCGGCGGCCCAGTATTCCTCTTCGAAGATGAGCCATTCGATCAGGTCGCTGCCGCGCCCGCCAAGGGACTTCGGCCATGTGACGCTGCTCCAGCCCGCATCGGCGAGCACCGCTTCCCATGCGCGATGCTGCTCGAACCCTTCGCGCGTGTCGTAACTGCCAAAGGGCTCCTTCGGCACGTTTGCCGCCAGCCACTGGCGAACTTCCTCGCGGAAGGCCTGTTGTTCGGGTGTGTAATTCAGGTTCATCGGGCGCCTCCCACGCTTACCGTTGCTTCTGAACTGCGACTTTCAAAACTTTGCGTCGCGCTTCTCGACGAACGCATCACGCGTTTCGGCGGAATCGGGACTCATGTAGGCCTGCAGTGTGAATCCCTGCTCCCACCGGTATTTGTCTTCAAGGTTGCCGTCTTCGACGCCGTTGAGCGCTTCCTTGGCGATACGAATCATGGCGGGACTCTTGGCCGCAATCTTCGCAGCGATCGCCAGCGCCGTCTCGCGCAACTCGGCACGCGGCACCACCCGTTCGATCGCACGCGCTTCGAGCGCTGCCTGCGCGCCGATCATTTCGCCCGTGAAGAAGAGATAACGGGTCTTCTGCACGCCGAACATGCGTTGCAGATGGGCCGCACCGCCCATTGCGCCACGGTCGACTTCGGGCAGGCCGAACTGGGCGTCATCGGCCGCGATGACGATGTCAGCCGCACCGCAGATGCCGATGCCGCCGCCGAGCACGAAACCGTGCACGGCCGCGATGACCGGCACGGTATTGCGATGCACTGCCTTGAACGTGGCGTAATTGCCCGCATTGACCGAGATGATCAACCCTTGATCGGCGGCCAGTTCCTTGATATCCACGCCGGCGCAGAACCCGCGGCCCTCCGCACGAATCACGATGACGCGCACTTCCGGCCGCTTGCCGGTAGCATCGATCGCGGCGGCCAGGCCGTGCCAGCCTGCGGCATTGAGCGCATTGACGGGCGGACGGTCGAGCACGATCTCCGCGACGCCGTTGTCATGAATCTGAATCTGAAATTGTTCTGCCATGTGAAATCCTGAAATGTCTGTTCGTGCCTGGGGCGGGTCAGCCTTGCACCTGCCACTCGGCCAGGCGCGCCGCCGCTTGCGCGACGATCCCGTCGATCACTTCCTCGCACGACTGGAGCCGGTCGATGATGGCCGCGACCTGCCCGGCCGACATCACGCCGTCGGCGGGTTCGCCGTCGATCATGGCGCGCTGCAGCAGCATCGGCGCATTGGCGGCCATGACCGTCTGCGCCACCGTCGACGAATCCTCGCGCAAGGCCTGCCACAGCACCTTCACCGCATGACTTGTCGTCATGCCGGTCTGCTGCTTCCACGCCAGCGCCGAGCGCAGCGCAATCATCACGCGACGCGCGGGCGACGCCTTGGCGAGGCGATCCAGATATTCGTTGTCGATCATCCGTTGCGGCATGCCGTCAATGAGATGCGATACGCGAATCCGGTCCGTCTCCTTGACGGCAACGTAGCGTGCCAGCGTCTGCGGCGGAATGCGGTTGTCGGTCGTCATCAGGAAACGGGTGCCCATGGCGATGCCTTGCGCGCCGAACGCGAGCGCCGCCAGCAAGCCGCGCCCGTCGTAAAATCCGCCTGCCGCGACGACCGGCACATCGACCGAATCGACCACCTGCGGCAGCAACACCGTTGTCGGCACGGAACCGGTATGACCGCCCCCCTCGCCGCCTTGCACGGTAATCACGTTCGCGCCCAGTTCAATCGCCTTCTGCGCGTGCTTGAGCGCGCCGACCGTCGGCATGCAGACGATGCCCGCATCGCGCAACCGGCCGATGGTCTTCTTGTCCGGGCCGCGGCCGTAGCTCACCGCGCGAATTTTGTGGCGCACGGCAAGATCGAGCAGTTGTTGCGCATTCGGCTGGAACATGTGGAAATTCAGCCCGAACGGCTTGTCGTCTGTCAGCTTCCGGACGTTCTCGATCTCGGCCTCGATCTTGTCGGCGGCGATCGTCGCGCCCGCGAGAAAGCCGAAGCCGCCGGCATTGCAAGTTGCCGCCACGAGTTCGCTGCCGGCGACCCACCCCATCGCCGTCTGGATGATCGGGTAACGGCAGCCGAGCAGTTCGGTCAGCGGCGTTCGCAATGCCGCGGGCGTCACCGGAAATTTTTCGGCGCGGGCGTTCATTTCGCCTCGCTTTCGGCCGCTGCCGCGCCGTTTGCCGCCGAGGCGCCGGACTTGTTGGCCGATGCCATCGAACGCGCGTCATGGCCGCCAAGGTGGCCGTTGCCGAGCAGCTGGCCATGCGCATGCGCAAGGTGGTGATAGCCGTAAGCCATGTCCATCGTCGTGCGCAGCCCCTGGAGTTCTTCGACGCCGTTGATGACCTGCTTCGTCAGCGCCAGGCCCAGGCGCGGTTGCTGGGCGATGCGCTCGGCCATGGCGTAGACTTCGCCCTCGAGCGCGTCGCGCGACACGATGCGATTGACCATGCCCATCTGGTACGCCCGGGCCGCCGGCATCCGTTCGCCCAGGAACAGGAATTCCTTCGCAATGCGCGGATTCAGTTCATGCGCATGTGCGAAGTACTCGACGCCCGGAATGCCCATGCGCACGACCGGGTCCTGGAAGAACGCGTCGTCCGAGGCCACGATCAGATCGCACACCCAGGCGAGCATCAGGCCGCCGGCCACGCATGCGCCCTGCACCATCGCGATCGTCGGCTTCGGAATCGCGTGCCAGCGGCGGCACATCCCGAGATACACCTCCTGCTCACGCGCATAGTTGAACTCCGCGCCCGGCTTGTTGGTGTGGTCATACCAGAGATGCGCGCGATCGAACGACTTGTTGACATCGCGGCCCGGCGTGCCGATGTCGTGGCCCGCCGAGAAGTGCTTGCCCGCACCGCGCAGCACGATCACGCGCACGGCGTCATCGTCGACGGCGCGCGCGAACGCGGCGTCGAGCGCGTACGTCATCTGCGAGTTCTGCGCGTTGTTGAACGACGGCCGGTTCATCGTCAGCGTGGCGATGCCGTTGCTGACTTCATAGAGGACCGGCGTTTCGGTTTCGTACGAAGCGTCGTCGGGACGGTCGACGAAAGCGTCGTCGGGGCGTGTATTTGTATTCATGACTGGCTCGTACGGTCTCGGTATTGCGTCGTTCAAATCGGGCAGAGGCCTGTGCGCTCGCGCGCGTCAGGCACCCATGGCGCTCGCGCGCAGGTTATGGGGATCGAGGGTTGCCAACAACGCCAATTCAGCGGCCGTCGGCTCGGGGGTGGCCGGCACCTCCGCCGGCACATGCACCGGGAAGCCGGTCGCTTCCTGCACCTGTCCGACCGACACGCCGGGGTGCAGCGAACGCAGTTGCAGCGTGCCGCCCGGGCCCGCGAAATCCATCACGCAAAGATTCGTGATGACAAGCCGCAAGTCGATGTCGGTGGCCGACCAGCCACGCGGCAAACGCGCCGGATTGCGGCCGATGGAGGCGACCATGTCGACTTCGCCTGCCACGAACACCTTCGGGCTGTGATTCGGCACGAAGAACGAATTCGCATGCGAAATCGAATTGCCCGGGAAGCCGCGCACACCGAGCATCTGGACCTTCGGCGCACGGTAGTCGCTGCCGATCATCGAGATGTTGGCCTGGCCGAAACGGTCCACCTGGGTCGGTCCGACCATGGCGTGGCGCTTGCCGCCCCAGACGTTGTCAAAGATGCGCGCGAAGCCCATCCACGTTTCGCGCTTCGGCGCATAGCCGTTACGCGGGCCGACCGGCACGGGTTCGCTCACGAGCCACGCTTCCGAATCGGTCATCATCAGATCGCGGTTCAGGCTGGCCATGCACAGCGACGCGGCCAGACGCGGCACGATGCCGATGCCGGTGGCGAGCACTTCGCCGTCGTTTTGCCAGGCGCGCGCCGCAGCGCAGATGACGCGGTCCACCAAAGTGATTTCACTCATGTCGCAACTTCCTCAAAACACCGGCAGAGCCAGTTGACGAATCTTGTCCAGGCCGCCGACGCGCGCCTGATACTCGGCTTCACCGCATGCGACGTAGCGCTCGAAGTACTGGGCCCAGCCCTGAGGATCGCGTGCGCTGGCGGCGTATTCCTTGAAGTGCGCGGTGTCGAAGCCATACAGCGGCGCGCACGAACTCGGATGCGCCCCGCCCGGCAGATGCACCACGCCTGCGGTTTCCGAACGCTCCCAGAACACGTAGCGGGCTTCATCTTCCTGTGCGAAATGGGACGTCTCGACGAGTTCGTCGCAGCTCACCAGTGTGGTCTGCGCGGCGCGGGCGAACAGGTCGTCCATGTAAAGATCGGGGCCCTTGACCTGGCAGACGCCGCGCGCATCGGCGCGGTCGACGTGCAGCAGCGCGACGTCAAGCGCGAGCGCGGGCATGGCGACCCACTCGCGGGCGTCATAGGGCGAATCGACTGTCTTGATGGATGGGTTATGACGCAGCACGTCCGTGCCGAGGCCGACCGATGTCGGAATGAACGGCACGCGCATGGCGGCGGCCTTCAGGCCGAGCATCAGCATGCCTTCGTCGATTTCCATGACGTCGAGCGCCCCGGCCTGACGCGCCGCGCGGAAGTACGGCTCCAGCGGGATGAAGTCGAGCGAGACGAACGCAAACACCAGCTTCTTGACCTTGCCGGCCGCGCACAGCATGCCGACATCCGCGCCGCCGTAGGCGACCACCGTAAGATCCTTGGCGGGCGAGCGCAACAGTTCGCGCACCAGCGCCATCGGCTTGCGGCGCGGGCCCCAGCCGCCGATGCCGACGGTCATCCCGTCCTCGATGCGCGCCACTGCCTGGGCCGCCGTCATCCGTTTATCTGCCATGCCATCCTCTTGATTGCAAAATCCTGATTGCCGCCGTGCGACCGGCGGCGTATGGTCGCTGTGCGCTGTTACGCCTGGCGCCCAACCGAAAAATCATGCCCCCACAGGCTCACGCGCGTGAACTCGTGGACGATGTGCTCCTTCCAGTCCACCATCGCGCCGCCGTAGCCGTATTCGATGTCAAAGTTCGACGGGCACTTCATGTAGAACGAGATCATCTTGTCGTTGGTGTGTTGGCCGAGCGTGGCCGACAGCGGCACGTCGTGCGCGGCGCGGCGGTCGAGGGCACGGCCGACTTCGGGCATCGAATCGACTTCGAGCATGATGTGCACGCACTTCGATTCCGCCGGGAACGCCGCAAATGCGAGGCTGTGATGGCGGGCGTTGCTGCAGTGCAGAAAGTGGATCGGAATCGTGGGGCCGTCGTCGCCGGCGGGCTTGAAGTTGTAGATGTCCGACAGGCCGAAGCCCATCACATTGCGGAAGAAATCGACCGTCGCCTGGAAATTCGGCGCCGGCAGCACCGTATGCCCCATGCCGATATCGCCGGTGATGAACCGGGACACGCCGGCCGGCGAGGCGAAATGGAGGAAATCCGACTGGAAGCCCCAAACGACTTCGTGACGGTTGCCCGAGGGATCGTCGAATGCCACCAGTTGCTGCACGCGGCGGTGTTTGCACAACGCGGCGTCGCCCTTCTCGAGCGCCACACCCGCGGCTTCAAGCGCTTGCACGGCGGCGGCGAAGGCGTCGCCATCGATGACTTCCCAGCCGGAGGCCACGTAACCGTTGCGCTGGCCCGCGACGACCGCGATGCGGAACTGCCGGTCGTCAACCTTGACATATAGTCCGTCGCCCGGCGCCGTCAGCGTCATTGCGCCGAGCACCTCTTCGGCGTACACGCGCCATTTCGCCAGGTCGGTGGTCTCGGCCACAACGTAAGCCAGTCCGCGAATATCGATCATCTGCTGAGCCTTTTCCGGTTGCTTGGGGGGCCGGGCCGCATAAGCCCGGGCTTCAGGCTCCATATTCCGGTCTGGCGGCCCGTTTCGCATCGTCCGTAAAGACTAACGAAACGGGCCACAAGCCAGTCACCACAAGGCTTACCGCGCGACCGACGCCCCCATCGCCGGGTAGTCCGTGTAACCGGCCGGGCCGGCCGTGTAGAGCGTCTTGCGATCGAAGCGGGCCAGCGCCGCCCCTTCACGCAAACGCGCCACCAGGTCGGGATTGCCGATGTAATGCCGGGCGAACGACACCGCTTGCCCCTCGCCGGCCGTCAACAGCGCTTCCGCGCCTTCGCCGTCGAGCCCGTCGTTGAGGATCAGCGCCTCGCCGAACTGCTCGCGGGCGAGCGCAAAAGCGTCGATTTCCGGTACCGGCGCGCGCATGACATGCAGATAGGCGATGCCCAATGCCGCCGCCTGGCGCATGACTGCGGCATGCGACGCGGCGGAATCCTCGTCGGACGTCCCGTTGTAGGTATTGCCCGGATTCATGCGCAGCCCGACACGGCCGGCGCCGATGCCGTCGGCCATCGCGGCCAGACACTCGCTCATGAAGCGCGCCCGGTTGGCCAGGTTGCCGCCGTACTCGTCGTCGCGAAGATTCGTGCCTGAGCACAGGAACTGCATCGGCAGATAGCCGCTCGTGCCGTGGAGCTCGACCCCGTCGAAGCCTGCCTCGCGCGCGCGGATCGCCGCGAGGCGATGCTCGTGCACCACGGCGCGGACCTCGTCGGTGCTCAGCGCGCGCGGCGTGTCGTACGGCTGCATGCCGGCCGCATCGGTGAAAATCTCGCCTTCAGCCTGCAATGCGCTCGGCGCGACGGTCTCGACCCCGGCCGGCTTGATGAAACGGCTGCCGATACGCCCGCTATGCATGATCTGCAGGACGATCTTGCCGCCACGCGCGTGCACGGCGTCCGTCACACGCCGCCAGCCGTCGATCTGCGCCATCGTCTCGATGCCCGGCTGCCGGCAGTACGCCTGGCCGGTCACGCGCGGCCAGGTGCCTTCGGCCACGATCAGCCCGGCGTCTGCGCGCGCCGCATAGTACCCAACCATCAGGTCCGTCGGCACGCCGTCTTCGCGCGCGCGGTTGCGCGTCATCGGCGCCATGACGATGCGGTTGGCCAACTGGAGTTCGCCGAACGTTACCGGCGTAAACAAATGCTTGTGCATGCCCCCTCCTCAGCGCACACGGATCTTCGGCGCGGGCGTACCGCGCCGCATCGTCTCGAGAAACCGTTCCAGCGGCGCCGGGGCGGTCACTTCGGGCAAGCCGTCCTTGTCGGCGCGGTCAGCCCAGAATTCGCGATAGGACGGAAACAGTTCGTGGAATGTGCCCCAGTACGGCTGACGGCCGGGCCAGCGCATCTTCATCTCGCCGATCGGCGGCTTGTTGAGATCCGTGGCATACCAGTAGCAAGGCAGGCGGCGGCGGAACAGCCAACGGCCGTCGATGCGTTCGTAGTCGTCCCAGTAGAGCATCTGCATGATGACCCACTCGTTGCCGCACTCATGCTCGTTCTTGGAATAGACGACGCCGGTGGCGTGGTCGCGGTCCTTGAACTCGATGATGTGCTGGCCGAGGTGATGCGACGTGCCCGTGAACTGTTCGCGCAGTGTGTCGGTCTGCCATGCCTTGAAATGCTCACGGCCAACCTTGTCGCGTCCGACGCGGATGTCGGGCGCGAAGAGGTTAACGTGAGCGTCCATGTCGCGCATGTCCAGTGACAGCGCGTATTTGGCGGCGAGTTGACGGATTTCGTCCAGCGATTCAAGCCGGTCGAGGCGCTCGGCGAGCGCTGCGACCGACAACGCCGCGTGAGGTGTATCGTTTGCCATGGGTTGCCTCACTCCAACGCGGTGGTCAGCACGGCGGTGCGGCCGCCGTCGACCGGAAGGGCCGCGCCGGTGATATACGACGCTTCATCACTGGCGAGGAACAGGATCGCCTTCGCCAGCTCGTCGGGCTGGCCGACGCGCTTCATCGGAATCAGCGCCTCGGTCTTGCG
Source organism: Pandoraea terrae (assembly GCF_902459695.1). Lineage (GTDB taxonomy): Bacteria > Pseudomonadota > Gammaproteobacteria > Burkholderiales > Burkholderiaceae > Pandoraea > Pandoraea terrae. The sequence goes on along the minus strand of NZ_CABPRZ010000025.1, from coordinate 15,030 downwards.
GCGCGCCTCGGGGTCCGTCAGCATGCCGGCCGTGCCCGGGGTCTCGACGACCGCAGGGATGACCACGTTGACGCGAATCCCCTGCGCCGCACCCTCGGCTGCGGCCGCGCGCGAGAAATTGATGATGGCGGCCTTGGCCGCCGAGTAGCCGGCCATATACGGCGTGCCCAGCAAGCCGCAGATCGACGACAGATTGACGATCGACCCGCCGCGCGCCTTCATGAGCTTCATCGCGGCGCGGGTGCCCCAGAACGTGCCGTCGACCGACGTCGCGAAGTTCGCATGCCATTCCTCGGTGGAGGTCGCCTCGATCGCATTCCACGTAAACGCCATGGCGTTGTTGACGAGGATGTCGAGACTGCCGTGCCGCTCGGCCGCGGCTTCGATCGCTTGCGTGAAACCTGCTTCGTCGCTGACATCGCACGAGACGGCTTCGGCGCGGCCGCCGAACGCCTTGATGCGCGCGACGACCTCGTCGAGCGGCCCCTGACGGCGGCCGCACAGCACCACCGTCGCACCTTCGCGCGCGAAGCATTCCGCGGTAGCGGCGCCAATACCGGTGCCGGCACCAGTGACGAGCGCGACTTTGCCTTCCAGACGTTTCGTCATGGGAATCTCCTTAAATGAACGCCATACCGCCATTGACAGCGATGTTCTGGCCGGTGATGAACGACGCATCGTCGCTCGCCAGGAACAGCGCCACGCGCGCGACCTCGTCCGGTTCGCCCATGCGGCCCATCGGCACGGCCTTGACGATCGCGTCGTTCCATTCATCCGGAATGCCTTGCATCATTGGCGTGTTGGTCGGCCCCGGCACGACCGTATTGACGCGAATCCCGGTAGCAGCGAGCTCACGCGCGGCGCTGCGGGTCAGCCCCATGACGCCGGCCTTCGAGGCGCAGTAGTGGCTCGGGCCCTCACCGTTCAGGGCGGCGGTGCTGGCCAGATTGACGATATTGCCTTTCGTGCCGAGCGCCTGCATCGTGCGGACCGCTTCGCGCAGGCAATAGAATGTCCCGGTCAGATTGACGCCGATGACGCGCGCCCAATTCTCGTCGGGCGTATCAGCGAGCGCATCGACCGAGCCGATGCCGGCGTTGTTGACAACGACATCGACACGGCCCAGCTTGGCGACGGCTTCGGCAAACACGGCCTTGACAGCGGCGCTGTCGGCAACATTGACGCTGCGGGCGAAGCTGCCGTCGCCGGGCGTGCCGGCGAGCGTTTCCTCCGCAGCGGCGAGATTCAAATCCAGTGCGACGACGGCCGCCCCTTCTTGCGCGAACAGACGTGCGATGGCGCGTCCCATGCCTTGTCCAGCGCCGGTAACCAGCGCAACCTTGCCTGCGAGTCTCATCTCCTTCTCCTTATCCTGTTTCGAACGAATCCGTTATTTGTCAACCGGTTAGCCGCACTGGGCGGGGCCGGAGTTGACCAAAGCGTAGAGAGTCGAGGTAGGCATGCCATCGTCCGATGGGACTAGCAAACGCTCCGTAGGCGGCCACGGCATTAGCGGCGGCCCACTGTGGCACCACGTCCAGCGGGGCGCCGCCTCGCAATTGACTTCACGCGGTTGACAGCACGCATAGGCCAACTCCGATTCCTGAGTCAGGCCGACATGGGCTGGACGGCCGGCTCCACCGATCGGAAAGCGCCTATGCATGAGGGTTTCACGGCATTCCAGCACCGGGCGCGATTCAAAAGCGTGTCCAAATGCGTAATTTCACGCGCATTTCCGGTGGCATTGTGGTGTCACGCCTGAGCGTCGCGATGTGAGCGGCGTGTTCAAGGCAACGACGACAGACCGGCCGCCGCCACGAGCAGTGCTGCGGCCGCCGCAATCAGTGCCGATAACTGCCCGCCGGGGCATGAAAGGAGTCAGAAATGATAGTGCTCAACGAATTCATGAGCGGCTTGCTGCGCCGCGAACTACTGCCTGCTGCCGCGTTACCGCCGGTACTGCAGGGCATTCTCGACGGCGGCGTCAAACGGGTGGGCGAATGTGTGGTTTTCGGCCAGTTGCATTCGGCGGACGAACTACCGCCGGCCGAGTTATTGCAACAGCGCTACGTGGATCTTGCGGGGTATGAGGCCACGCGTAACAAGGTGGCGATCGACACGCACTGCGAGGGCGCGCCGATGTCCACGGCAGTGCGTTTTCTGAACGAATTTGCGCTTCGCTGGCCCGATGGACTGGGCACGGCGGTGGCGATTGTGGAGTGCGACAACGATGAAGCGTCGGGGTTATCGTGCAAATTCCGGTTTCACGTCAAGCGCGAGGGCATGACATGGATCGACCGCGAATGCATTGACCACGTCACGCAAGCGATCCTGATCCGTGAAATCGGCGACCAGAGCGAAGCGTCGTCATGGCCGTGTTGAGGCGCTGCGCGTGCGACGTCTTGCCGGGATGATGTTTCGCCCAACCCGCGCATTCACGCGATTGTGCGGCGTTTCGCATGGGCTCAGGCGAAGCGCCGCGCGTATCCTCCGGGGCGCCCCCAGGCGTCGGGCCATATCGTGAAGTGGAGGATTTCCTTCGCGTCGATAAAGAGGGTGTACAGCGGTTCATCCGGAAAGTTGTTGAGCCGAAGCTCCCAAAGCACGCCCTCCACTTGCGACGAGAACGCAATGTCGCGCGCGTTGCGCCCGACCGGGAGCCAATGGACCGGCATTTGACGCAATGCAGGATGGTCACTCCAATTGTCTTCCTTGGAAAACTTCATCGAAACCTCGGGATAACTGGGTGGAGGAAAGTGTGTCGGACGCGGCCTAATGCCACTTCCGACGGCGCACCTTTGGCGTGAATGCGTTTGCTCCGCACCGAGTGGGGCGTCTTGAGGCCGCGAAAGGAAGCGGCGCGCTTGGGGCATCTGCGTCTGCCCCCCCATTTTCGATATCGATTTCGGAATCGCCTTCCTGTGGCGGGCCTAGCATGGAGGACAGGCGATAGACTTCGTCGACGAAGTAACGACACAGGGCGTGCGCGAGATAAACATCCGGGCCTGGCACGCCGGACTGCACGACTTCGATCGCTCGCGCGAATTCATCAGAAGACGCTTCCAGCGCGCGCAACAATGCGGTCGCGTCGTCATCGAGAAAATCGGGATCCATGGTCACCCCAAAAAGTCGATTCAGAGAGAATCGACGCCGCATGGTGCGAACGTCGAGACGATTCAAGCTGGGGGGCAGGATGTCACTACAACCAGTGCGTGCATGAACGCGTTGTGACGCAACTCATAGTACGTACTGGAGACCCCATTGGGAAGGGGTGAAACGGTGATTCGGAAAGTGCCCAAATCATGCCCCCCCCCAACCTCCCATTGAAGCGCCTCGGGGGACAACGCCGCAGACCGCCCGCCTCACGTGACCCGCGCCGTCGAATTTCAGTGAGTCAGTGGACCTGGATCGATCAGTCGGTTTCGTACCGAGGCGAACGCGGACCGTAGAGAATCCCGTTTTCACGACTGGCAGACAGCAATCGCCGACTGGTGATGCCTGCAATTCGGTGGCCCGCATCGGAAACGTTGTTGACAATCTGCTGCAGGGCTGCTGACACCAGTATGCCAATCAATCCTCCGCCCCCGGAATTCTGCTGTTCTTCCTTGCTCGAGGCGCTCGCCGTTCCCGTCCATAGGGCCTTGCCGGATTTCAGATCGACCAATTTCGCGTTCGCCGTGACCTCTACCACGCTGTCGAGCACCCGATAGCGGCTGCCATACTCCTGTACCGTCACGTAGAGTGCGGCATCCGCGCCGAAGATTTCCCTGAGCTTGCCCGGCGCGACCTCATGAATGTCCCCGGCCGTGGTCAGGCCGTTTTGTTTGAACGTTTCCTCGACCAGCGTCACCGGCATCACGTAGTAACCGCTTTCCGCCAGCGGATATGTCATCTGCGACAAGAAGCTGTACGTTGCCTCGACCTCGGGCGAATCGTTCAACGGTGGCAGCACCAGAATTGAGCGTGGACGACTTTCCTTGAATGCTGCATAGTCGATTTGCGCCGCGGGCGTGGCGCACCCGGCAACGAGCGCCGTCACCGACAAGGCGGACAGCAGTTTCAGAACGCTTTTCAACATCTTGTGTCCTCACTTCTTGAAATTTTTCTGGAGAAAATCGAAGTAGGCCGACGACTCCGGGAATAGCGCTTTCTCTGCCTGAAACTGCTGTGTCATCTGATCGTCGTTGCCAACGCTTCCGTACAACAGGCCAAGATGGGCGTGATAGCCCGGTGGCGGCGTGTTTCCGCTTGCGCGGATCTTTTGCAGATCCTCCTCAAGCGCGCTGATCTGAGCTTCCGTACTTTCCCCCTTGAAGTATTCATAGACCTGCGGCTCGTAGCCCTCCCATTGATAAAGCGTCTTGGGAGATGAGGCGCAACCTGCGAGTAATGCGCTGCAAAGCAGTAGCAATGTCAAAAAATGCCGTTGGATGGATGTCATGTTGATGAGTCTTCCGGGCTGCGGGTTATTGAGATTGGTTTGGCTGCCATGCGCCGGTGTCGACGGCGGCGACGAGCTTGTTCACGGCCTCGCGGATCGCCAGATCCAGGACCTTGCCGTTGAGCGTCGAATCGTAGCTGGCGGTGCCGCCGAATCCCACGATCTCCCGGCTGGACAAGCTGTACTCGCCCGCCCCTTGGCTGGAGAACACCACTTCGGACGTGGCGATATTGACGATGTTCAGATTCACCTTGGCGTAGGCGACTTGGGCTTTTCCGCGGCCGAGAATGCCGAAAAGTTGGCGGTCGCCGACTTCCTTGCGGCCGAATGCCGTCACGTCACCGGTCACGACATAGTCGGCGCCCCTCAATGTCTGTACCTGTTGCTTGATCGCGGCCTCCTGCTTGATCTCGTTCAGGTTGTCCCGGTCCAGTACGTTGAACCGGCCCGTCTCCCGAAGATGAGTCATCAGGAGGGTTCTGGCTTGCCCGCCCAGACGATCGATGCCGTCGGAGAAGATGCCGCGCAAATAGCTGGAGCGGTTGTCGAATTTTCCGATGGCAATGGGCGCACGTTTGCCGGCATAGGCGCTGCCGGCACTTTCCACCCTTTGGACCGCCACGGTCTGAGAGCTCTCGGTCGCACAACCGGCCAAGCCGGAAAGCACGATGGCCGCTATAAACAACGAGGTCGTTCTGGTTGAATTCAAGTTTTTGACTTCCAAACGTCATGGGTTAACGAATACAGAATCGACTCAGTCTTGCGACGAGTCTCGACTGCGGGATGGGGGATTGGGGATTGGGAAATTGCTACTGAGGCAGCAGACCATTCGGGCATACGCACTCGTGGTTGCATATACATGTAGGTATACTAAATTTACTGCGAGCATTGCCACGCGAAGACGCTCAAGATATCACACCCCACAGCGACATTGGGGGCCAAATCAGCCTCATTCAGGATTTTCGGAATAGGCCTATCCTGCTGGGTCGAACAAGCGATCTCGCCAAGCATGATCGGCATGATGCGTTTTCTCCAACCGCGGCGCAGCGTTCCTCAGGGATAACGCTTTCAGAACAATCCTCACGCGAATCGTGGAATCATAGGCCGCTGCATTATTTGTGACCCGCGCACTTGATCGCATCGCGCCAGACTTGGTGTTCATGAGTGGAACGGGATAAAAGTTCATGTTCCAGTCGCTGCATTTTTCCCGTTCTGTCATCGCATTGATGGCGCTAGGTTCACTGAGCTTCTGCTTGCTACGTTTGGCCCTCTGGCTGACGTTCGGGGATACCGAAAAGGGAATCGGGACCCCGCCCGACTGGCTCGCCGCTGGCGTCATGGGGGTGAGGTTCGATCTCAAAGTGTTGTCGCATGGCATTTTGTTGAGCTTCGTGCCGATGGCCGGTCTTGTCTGCCTGCCGCGCCTCGTAACGGCAAGTGCGTGGCTGCAGCGCATCTCGGTCGCCTTGTTGCTGTTCGCGGTCAATTTGACGGCGATTGCCCAGTTTTATTACTACGACTTCTATCACTCGCCCTTTTCGCCCATTGTGTTCGGCTTGCTGGAAGATGACACCACAGGTGTGTTGGCATCGATGTGGGCCGACTATCCGGTGTTGCGTGCGTCGTTCGTGTTGATCGGCCTGACGGCACTGCAAAGCTGGGTGGTGTTTCGCTGGGCGGGTGGCGCCGGCGCATCCGGTCCTCCGCGACGGCGAGCGTGGCGCGTCACCCTGGTGTTGATTGGCTTGGGCGTTGCCGCGCGAGGCAGCTTCGATACCTTTCCCCTCCGCGATCAGAATGCGACGGTATCGAGCAACGCGTTCGTCAATGATCTCGTCCGAAATCCGTGGCAGGCGCTATACGACGCAGCGCGGGACCGGCGTGCCCAGATCGATATCAGCACCGAGGCGACTGCCGGTTTGCGTCGGTATGGCTTCTTCGACCTTCCAGCGTTGGCCAGCGCGCTGGGAGCACAGTCTGCCGCGCCCTCCGATCTAGAGGCACTGGCATTTTCGCGCACACCGAAACGCCCCTGGCTGGAAACCCATCCGCCTCACGTCGTTGTTGCGCTGATGGAATCGTGGGGCGCTCATCCAATGCGCTTTGATGATGAAAAGACACATCTCACCGGGGCTTTTCGAAAACATTTGAGTCGGAGCGTCACGCATCCCGCTTTCGTGTCCGCGCAGAACGGAACGCATCCGACGCTGGAGGCTTTGTTGCTCAACACGCCTCTCACGCCACTGACTCAAGGGGAAAACGGCAGGATTGCCCTACGCTCGGCGGCGGCCCTACCGTTTCGTGAGCACGGTTATCGGACGGTGTTTGTGTACGGTGGCAGCAACGTTTGGCGAGGGATTGGGCGTGCGCTGCCGAACCAGGGATTTGATGAAGTCTACGACATGGGGGACATTCTCGCACGTTACCCCAAGGCTGAGCGCACGGTGTGGGGAGTGTATGACGAGTATCTGTTTCGCTTCGCTGGCGACTTGATGTCTGACGCACGACGCCAGGGGAAGCCGGTATTGTTGTTTCTCCTGTCGACAACAAATCATCCGCCGCATAGTCTTCCCGCTGACTATCGCGCAGCGCCCATCAATGTCGACGCGACGCTGCCAATACTGAACGCATCACCTGATCGTGCGGCGCGAATGTTGGAAACGTATCAGTACAGTTCTCATCAACTCGGGCGCTTCCTTGACCGGCTTGACGCGCTCAATCTGTCTGGCCGGACGGTGGTCGCGGCGACAGGGGATCACAATCTGCGCACCTTGTTTCGCTATCGTATGCCGGACGACGCGCTAATTTCACAGCAGGTAATGACTTATCTGAACGTACCTGCGGCATATCGTCCTCCAGGGGAAAACGTCGATCTCACACGAATTTCAGGGCACGCCGATATATTCCCGACGCTCCATCACCTCGCGTTATCCGACGCCCACGTCCCCGCTTTCGGGCAATCCTTGTTCACGGTAGTGCCGGAGCATAGGCGTTATGCGGTGATGAACTTCCAGACACTATTGAGTGATGCCGGCTCAATACTTGCAATGACCGATTCCGCGTCGTCGCGATTGGGGATCGATAGGGGGAGCGGGAAACTATCGGGCACGCCTGCAGATATTTCTCTACTCGACGATCAAGCGAGGGATGCCCGCGCCCGCCTGGCGCTGCAGGACTGGTACACCCGCTGGCAAATCATCGAGGGGCGGGCCCGTGGAAAGCAGTAATCCGCCACGCTGGCTAGTGTGCGCATGGATCGTGGCTTACCTGGCAATCGAATTGTTTGGGCGTGATTTCTGGAAACCCGATGAGCCGTATTCATTCGGAATGACGCTGAACATGATCCTGGGGCAACACTGGATCGTGCCTCATGTCGGAAACACCGCGTTTGTCGAAAAGCCACCACTTCTATACTGGACGGGTGCCGTTGCGGCACTTGCATTTGACGGATGGGCGACACCACAGGTTGCGGTTCAAGGTGTGACGTTGGGCTGGATGTTGTTGACGTTATGGGGGCTGTCGCGCTGTGCGACTTGTTACGGTGGACGAAGACTTGCACTGCCGGCCATCGCCGCGTTTCTCGGCATCGTTGGCGGCATCACGCACATTCACAAGACGACTGCGGACGTTCCGCAGTTGACCGGTGCCGTATTCGCGCTTGACGGTTCAATGCTGGCAGCACGCACCGGTGTCTCGCCGATACGCGCCGGACTATGGCTAGGGACAGGGGGCGGCATTGCTTTTCTCGCCAAGGGATTGATGATTCCCGCTACCATGGCATTGGCGGTCGTGCTGCTTTTCCTGACTCGCTCCAAAGCCATGAATCGCCAACGTTCCCGATTATGGCGTGTGCTCGTTTGGGCAGCGGGAACTTGCGCGCCATGGGTGATGATATGGCCAGTCCTGTTGTGGCTTGAAGCACCCGATCAATTCCATGAATGGTTTTGGCGCGATAACGTGGGTCGCTTCACCGGTCATGGCAACGTCGGGGAATTGCGAGCGAGTTATTGGCGAGATGCCGGCGTGCTCTTTGCGCTGTCGATGCCCGTTTTCGCATGGATGCTCGGCATGGTGGTGCGGCGAGTCAAGCGATTGGCTTTGCGCCCTCCGATGTGTAGTAGCGAGCGGGACGCCGAAAGTCGATACGCACACGCGCGGAGATATGGGTGTCTTGTCAGAATCACGAAGTGGTGGCACGCCATTTCTGATGCTCGTTGCGTTGTGCTGATCTACGTGATCTCGGTGACGATCTTGCTACTCGGGGCTGCATCGATACGCGAGTTGTACCTCCTGCCGCTTTATCCTGCTTTCGCACTCATCGCGGCCCGCCTTGCATCGATACCCATTCGGTCGGCGGGGAAGCGCCTGGGACTGGCAGTGAGCATTGGCGTTGTGGGAGGGTATGGTTGGCTGCAATGGGGACTGCTGGTTTGGGCGCCGGAACACGTGTTGCCGTGGGGCGTGTCAGCGTGGTTGCCTGTGAACGACTTCTCGTTACCTTTTCAGCCTTTCGCATTCGCGGTGGCAATCCTGGTCACAGGTCTGTGGGGATGGATCCTGTTTCGTGGGCGATCCATGTCGCGGGCTTGGGTATGGCTGGCTAACGTTACGCTCATATGGGGAATCCTGCACACGCTACTTCTGCCATGGCTCGATGCCGCGCGCGGCTACCGCGTCACCTTCGTTTCGCTTCGCGAGGCGCTCCCTTCAGATGTTGCCTGCCTTGACACTATCGGCGTTGGTGAATCAGAACGGGCGATGCTGCACTACTGGGTAGGTGTCGTGCCAACGATTGCAAACGGGGCAGGTCCTTCCGAACCGACGTGCAGTCATCTCCTCATTATGGACAAACATGGACGGGACCGTGAGGCGCCTCCATTCGTCAGCGGGAATCCGCTGTGGCAGGGTAGCCGCCAAGCCGATCGCAACGAGCGTTTCAGACTGTTCGAAACGGTTCGGCTTAAGCCCCGCTTGTGATGGCAGGTGCGAATGTTCGTGTTTCGGTCATGAAACACCGCCGCTGCGATGGGGCGGTGTCTCCGGTTGAGGGGGGCCGTGACAACGTCCCCAATCTCGAGGCCGAGCACGAATCCATGCGGCGCTGCGCATTGCGCCACAGGCATCGCCACGCCCGCTATGCCGGCATGCGTGAAGTGTGGTCAGCGCACGTGTCACCCGATCACCAATACCTCTCCATTGAACTCGGCGGCGAACAGAACCACCGCCGGCGCGTCCAGATTGGATGCCCGTTCGCTGGCTTCGTCGAAGGTATTGAACTGCAATGAAAAGATTGACTCTGGCACAAAGGTATCGGCAGGTTGCCCTGTGCTTTCGTCGAGTATCTGTCCGAGATAGAGATTCTTCGTATAGCTCCAGACGATGAATCCTTCGAAGTCCGCCGACTGCGGCGGCAAGCACCGTTGCTCATGCCCGCCCGGTTCGCCTGCCGAGAGCCACCGGGTCAAATCCGCTTTTCGCCGTTTAGCACTCATGAGTTTTCCTATCAAAAATTGCGCCCCCGCTTGATTGCGAAGTCACCGCTCCATGATAGGGAAATTCGAGTGTCGGCGGACGCGGTAATCGCGATTCGAGTGACTTATTGGAATTTACCCATACGCAGATACGCTTGTGAGAGTCGCCCGTCAATGTTTACGTATCGCAGATCGCCGAACTTTGCGGTTCCGAGCCGACGAACTCGCGCCAATGATGAAACTTCACGCTGCCCAACGTGTCCGGCTACTTCTTGAGACCGAGGTAGCCGTTCGTGCCGGCAATTCCCACTGCGGCGGCAGCCAACGCCTTTACAAGACGCGCGACGTCAAGGTCGCGTCGCAGAACATCGCGTAGGTTGTGACTGAAGGGCGGGCAAAGGGGGCGAACAATTTGAGGAGCTAAAAGCCTGAAGGCCGTCGTTGGATGCACGCCATGCGGGCATCCAACGAGATCGCTACTGCAGAGGCTTAGACCAGTGCGGTCACTTCGCGTGAGACGGTGTCAAGTTGCCATTTTAACGGCGAAATCAGGCAATGAAGTTTCTCCGCCGGCAAAGGCCTGCCTGCGTGTCCGTCGAGTAAGTCCAAGAGCGTGTCGAATGCATCCGTCACTTGAAGCAATGTGAGATTCGCGGAGGATATCGTATCGTGCAACTGGCGGTTGATGCCTTTCAATCGGCCCATGATGTCGCGGATAACGCCCTCCTCCGCCAGCACGGCGTCTCGAAGCAGACGATCTAGCGCTGACAACTCATCGGAAAATGTTTCAATCGCAAACCGGAAGGTGGGCGTGCCGGATACGTAATTCTGCATATGATGCTCCAGTGATTTACTGTGAGATAACCCGCATCTCGCTTCCACGCGAGGTGGACGGGCACACAATCGGGGTGGAAGACCGGTCACTGGATCCGGCACACTCGTAAGTGTCCCGACTGAGGCCCGTCCGTTGACATCTGGCAACGGCCGACGAACCGGCCGCGCGAACGCCGCCGGAATCCAGCAATGCAAGGGCTTCCACACCCGCTCACCGAACACTCGGTGAGTGAGTTCAATTGTGAGACAGCCCCACTGCATGCGCCATCAGACGATTCCGAACTTTAACAGGTGTGAGGTGTTTTTCGTTGTCTGGGCATGCCAGCTTGAGTGGCTGACGTGTGTTTGTAGACCTCATCCCGAATAGGCCATGCGGTGGCAAGGATGTTGGCACGACGTCAACCGGTGCGAAGATCGCGCAGGGGTCATTGAGCCCATCACGTTGCCGTCGATGCCTGTCGTGATTGCGCTCACGATCATCTCCCAGTGCCCGTCCGGGCCCACTTCTGCAGCGGGCGATCGACGGAATCAGGGAAATGGATGCCAACGAGGACGGCCGCTGGGACGTCGCGCGATGGCTGTTCTAACCTCCACCCACCCAGCACCCGGCCAGCGACGAATTGCACAATCAAACGCCAGCGTCGCGATGCTTCACGCCTCCAAAATCAACGAACCCGGCGCTTGGCCGGGTTCGTTCTTCCATTGTCCGCGTATCAGTCAAGCCGCCACTAGAGGCTACTGAATCGTGCTATCAATTTCCTACATGCTTGCGGAGCGAACGCCCTTGCCCATTCCTCCGTACGCTTGAACTCCGGTTCGAGGCGCGCAAGAGCCTCCGGCGCCCATAGCGACCATTGGGCTTGGAGAGGCAGGTGGTCGGTTTCGGACTGGATAGCGACAAAGGCATCGAAATCAGGATCTCCGCCCGCAATCCGACCCATCCGATTTTTGATGGCGAGCACCTGCACCGCTCCCTCAAAAAACGATAGTTTTCCATCCAACATCGCTTGGGCTAACGACACCAAACGGCTTCGTTCCAAGATCTCGCCTTCGTTCATCGTGTATTGCCCCTCATTTCAGCGGGATCGATTTCGGCTCTACGATCCGACCGGTCACTGCGTTGCGGTAAGCGTGGATTTCAAACTGCGTTCCATCGGCAGCCGTGTAACTAGAACTGCTTACCTTACTCCACTCACTCGCCTGCCCTCCATACTCTGATGCCAAGCGAGGAGCATCCCGCAGAGGAACATTGGTCCCATTCCCAGCGACGTTAATTCCATTTCCGGATGCCAGTTCCGAAAGCTGTTGCTGGCTCGCCAATGACTTGTTGAGGTTCAAACCGTTGACGGCATTTTCCGCATTGTCAGCGCCAGCTGCAGCGTTTGTGGCAAAAATCGGCTCAAACACCTTCGGCCCATCATTCGGCGTAGCCATGATGGTCGGGCCCTTCGGCCCTTCCTCCGGTGTTGCCGTAATTATAGGCCCGCGTTCGCCTTGGTCAGGCGTTGCCATGATATTCGGGCCTTTCTCCCCCGTGTCGGGCGTTCCGATTATCGTGCCCCCACGTGGGCCATGGTTCGGGGTCGCCGTGGTCCCATCGTTCGTTTCGGGGTCGCTGCGAGTCATCTGCACAGCAAGCCATGCCGCAAATGCGGCGCCCGCCCCCTTGGCAGCCTCCAGCCCCGCCTTGCAAACGTTGATACGGGTCGCGCAGAAGGCCGCCCCACCCGCGATCGCCTCGCCCGCTGCAACCAGAACCGGCGCAATGAAGACCGCGTTGTTCTCGGTCTCGATCTTGCCGCCGGTGGTCGCAGTCGTTACATCAGCACCAGAACCCGTCGCGCCGGCAATCCCCGCGACGATGCTGGTCACAAGATTCGTGCGCGCCTGCTTTTCCTCCGCACTCAGGTCTTTACCCGATTTCCCGCCCGCCTTGTCCAGCAGGTTGTTCAGCACCACGCTCGCCGAGCCCCCCAACGCACCGGCGCCGCAGTCACCCCCCGACGCTGTCGCACCAGCACACGCCACGATGCCCTGCAAGGCCGCCCGCGCCGTCTCGCTCTTCAGCCCGTCGGCAATCGCCTTGACCTTTTCGACGCCCAGGCTCTGGAGGTAGTTGATCGTCGCTTTGGTGACCAGATCGCCCATACCGCCCGTCACGTTGCCGCCTGCCGCTGCCGTGATCGCCGTGACGACTCGACCGTAGTCGCCGCCCGGAGCCCACTTGCGCGCTTCTTGCAGTTCCTGATCGAGCGCGGCGCGTCTTGCCGGGTCGGTCTCCTGGTCGCGCGCTTTTTCCAGCGCATCGGCCTCCTGCGCCCGGTTGGTCACGAACACGCCCACTTCGCGCTGCAGCGCCTCCACGATCTCGAAGCCGGCCCGGATCTCCTGCTCATTAAAGATCTTGGCCAGCGCGTTGCTGCCGTCGCGCTCCGAGGACACCTCGCGGTTCGTCTCGGCGATGGTCTGCCGCGCGGTCTTGCCGGTGATGGCCTGCTGTTTCGCGCCATCGGTGATCTCGATCACGCCGGCGCTGATGCCGCTTCTCGTCGTGCTGGTGGCGCTCCCCGCCGCCGCCACGATCATCGGCGGGGTCACCGACACCCCACCCGAAGCGCGCCCCGAGGCCGGCGCCTCGTGTCCCGGCACCACGCCCGCGCCGGTGGTGGCGTGCCCGGCCTGATCCGTGCCGAGCTTGGCGTCGCTGCCGCCCGAACTGAAGCCGCCGCCGATGCTGACACCCAACGCGTCATACTCGGCCCGGTTCTCGAGGTCGCGCTGCGTCAGGGTGCCCGTTTTCAGGCGATTTGCGCCCGCCTCGGCCGCCGCATCCGTCGAGGCAATCACCGCGCCCATCAGATCGGTGTTGCCTTTGACTTCCACGTCGAAGCCGCCGTCGCCCGCCTTAATGCCCGACTGCTGCTGCACGCTCGCGTAGTCGCTGTTGATCTGCTGGTGGCTCGCGTTGATCGCACCGGATACCGTGCCTACCCCGACGGTCACGCTGCCGGCCAGCGACTGGTCGCGGCTGTGGTAGTTGTCCTTGTCCTGCAGGCTCTCGATCCTCAGGTCGCCGCCGACGCGCGCCGCAACCGACTCGCCACGCGCCTGCGCGCCGCGCAGCGTGGTGTCGCCGCCGGATTCCATCGTCAGGTGCTTGCCTGCCGTGACATGCGTGGTGGTCCAGGTCTGCGCGTCGCCCTCGGCCTTGCCGCGCGAGACGCTCGCGTTGGCCGTGACGCCCACCGAGGTTTTCGTGCCGATGCTCACGCCTACGCCGATGCCGCCGCTTGCGCCACTGCTCTTGCGGCGCGTGCTCGAGATGTTCTCGGCCGCCACCAGTTCGATGGCGCCATCGACGGCAAGCGTCACGTCGCCGCCCGCCTCGATGTCGCCCCCGCGCACCGTCAAGGTCGATTGGTCGCCGGATGGGTCACCACCGCGGTCACCACCCCCCGTGGCCCGGATCGAAACGTCACCGCCGGCCGCCACCGACGACCCGCGCGCACTCGATGCTGTCTGCGTCTCGCGACTGGTCTGCTGCGAGCCGCCCACCGTGACCGAGATGTTGATGCCGCCCAATGCGCTCGGATCCTTCGTCACCGCGTCGTAGGCGTTCTTGCCGGCCAGGCCCACTGTCGCGCCCGCCAGCGCCTGCAGCCGCCCGTCACTGGTCTTGCCTGCCGCCTTGGCCATCTGCCCGGCCGTCTGCGCGGCGGCCAGCACCGGGCTCGACACCGCGACCGTCACGCCCGACTGGCGCACATCAAACTCGCGCTCGCTTTGCGCGCTGTCCCTCGACTCGACGATCGCGACACGTTTGCCGGCGATATCCACGTCGCCCGCGCGCGCCACCACCTGGCTGCCCGCCTGGCGGTACTGCTCGCCCGCGTGAAGCGCCACGTCGCCCGTCACCGAGCCGAGCACGCTGGCGGTGTGCGTGGTCTCGCTGCGCCGCGTGGTCTCTTTCTCCGCGCGCCGGCCGATCGTCACACTCCCTGCGCCATTGCCGAACACCCCGGAGGTCGTCTCGTGCCGGTACTCCGACGAGGCGTGCCGGTTCTCGGCACCCGCGATCTCGAGGTTGCGCCCGGCCGTCACGCTGACGTCGCCCTCGCCCACCACGTTCGAGCCCGTGACGCGCACGTCGCGCGCCGCGCCGACTTCGACGGCGTTGCCCGAGACCGTGCTGCCCTGCGCGAGCACCTCATGCGCGTCGCGCTGCGTCTCTTTGGTGCTGCGCGAGAGCACGCCCGAGCGCGTATCGTGGCTCCACTGCGAGGT